>CAVUGX010000067.1:0-47616 GCA_963741035.1 uncultured delta proteobacterium | reverse complement strand
AGAGACGCACGACGACGAACCTGGACGCCAAGAAAGGCATCCCGCAAGGGTCTCCGATTTCACCCCTGTTGTCCAACCTGTACATGCGGCGGTTCATCTTGGGGTGGAAGCGGGCGGGCCTGGAACGGCGACTCGGCGCACGGATCGTCAACTATGCAGACGATCTGGTCGTTTGCTGCAGGGGCAACGGCGCCGAAGCGGCGCTCGAAGCGATGCGGCGAATGATGACGAGGCTCAAATTGACGGTGAACGAAGAAAAGACCCGCACTTGCCGGATACCGGACGGCAAATTCGACTTCCTGGGATACACCTTCGGTCTGTGCTACTCGCGGAAGACCGGTAGGGCTTATATAGGTGCCCGCCCGTCGAAGAAGAGCATAAAGCGCATGATCGAAGAGGTGCATGTCGAGACGGGTAGAAACACGACATGGCTCGACGCCGAAGAACTGGTGACCCGATTGAATCGAAAGCTCCGAGGATGGGCCAACTATTTCCGTTATGGCCCGGTTACGTCCGCCTATCGGTTCATAGATTGGTACACCACGAATCGGCTCCGCCGATGGCTTTGCAAGAAGCATAAACAGAGCGGCAAGGGTAACGAGCGCTACCCCGACGAGTATCTCTACAAGCATTTGAGGCTCATCCGCCTGCCGATACTTCCGAAAAGCTTTCCGTGGGCGAAGGCATGATGTTCTGTCCGAGAGCCGGATGCGTTAGTAGCGCACGTCCGGTTCGATGAGGGGGATGTGAAAACGGAGTCACGGTTAAGCTAGTGAGGCACCGCCGAACGAAAGGAGCGGAAACTGATATGCGGAACCTAACGCCACCGCGTCACATCTCTACTCTACACTGTCCAGTTATCATCTATGAGAAATGAGACATGAAGAAAAAGCCAATAGAGAGATTAATCGACTGGATTTTTGGAATACTGCTTATAGCACTCGGTGTGCATCTAATGGCAGCGGGAGGAACATACCGAGGCTATCCCATCCCACGTCCGGCCGGTGTGTTCCCAATGTTAATGGGCGCTCTCTGGATAATCTTCTCCAAAAAGACAAACACTTAAAGGTTCCCCATGAAGAAAATGGACAATTGAGCGTAAACTGTCCCTATTCTGAAAACCTCTTCGCTCCACACCTTATGATGCAGACCGGCCTATACCCCGTTAACTGGACAAAAAGTCAAATGGCCTGTGTTGCAGCCGCGGAGGGCGCTTGTCTTTTTGTCCGGTATTTCCTTCTTGCCCTCCTGGGAAAAGCGCGGCTTTGCGGGGCGCTTCCCGGCACACACTGGGCAATTTACGCTCTTTTGTGTTCCGGGTCATAGTCGGTTTGCGACAGCAATTCGCGGACGGAGCATGATCAAGTACACATTTGTTATATTGTCTCAAAGACGATGCAAAATCCGAATCTGTCAAGTTCATTGTTTATCGCCCTTTTGAATTATAAGTCTTCTAGCCATTTGCCTATTGCCGTTTTTTTCTCCACTGAAAAATCTTTATATACCTGTTCGTGCAACCAAAAGAGCGACTTCTTTCTTAACTGGTTTCGCATCAACTCCTCTGCTTCCTGGATTACCACCTTGATCAGACAAGGACATTTATCTGTAAATATACTTGGATCGTCGACGAAAATGTTTTTCTTGCGAATTTCGGCACATTGGAAAAAACAAGAAGCCCCCTCGATGGCCTCAATAACATCCCAAAAGGAAATTCTTTCTGCTCTTCTCGCGAGTTCGTATCCCCCGTTAACTCCCGCAATTGATCGGACAATGCCGGCTTGTCGCAGCTTTGCGAATATCTTCGAGAGATAACTTTCTGTAATTCCGTTTAATCTTGCTAATTCCCTAATTCCGATAGTTTTATGCTCTGGTAGATCGACCATGTAAAAAAGCGAATGAAACGCGTATTCGACCCCTATACTGAATTGCATCTTTTATCTCCTTTCATGATTTTGACAGCCCACACAGCAATTCCCGCTGGATTTACTAAATTCACAAGGTTGATTCTTGGATGAAATCAGTGGCACTTTAGATAGAAATATATTAATTCCAAGTACTTATTATGATCTCAGCGGGAATTGCCGTAGCCCGCAATGACCTAATTTTAAAAAAGTGGGTTGACTTTTCAACCGGCGCCAGATAAGAGATAACATGGATACATAATATCCACAATTAAATTCTAAAAAGGAGGTAAAATTATGTTCACCGACAAATTTTTGGAAGTAATTGGCAAAGAAGGGGTAGTTTCTATAGTATCGTGCGCTGATAACGAGGCCCATGTGGTAAACACCTGGAACAGCTACCTCGTAAACCCAAACGATGGAAGGCTCTTGATTCCTGCCTGGAAAATGAGAAAAACGGAAAAGAAAATAATTAGAAATAACAAGGTATTACTCACTGTTGGCAGCAAGGAAGTAACTGGACGAATGGGACTTGGTTGTGGTTTCCTTATTGAAGGAACGGCAAGATACATATCTTCGGGAGGGGAATTCGATATGATGAAATCTAAGTTCTCCTTTTTAACACGTGTTCTCGAGGTTACTGTCACTTCGATCACTCAAACACTTTAACCATTGAGTGTTTTGCTAAAAATGCTACCCGGAGGGGTAGCATTTTTAGCATGGGTAATGAGTATCGTTTATCCAAAAGCAAGCCACAGTGGCTAACCCCCGCCCCCGCATTCCCCGCCCCCGCATTCCCCGGCCTCGCTTCCCCCTGGCTCCGCGACCTGAGCCTTCCCATGCGCGCTTCCTTTTGCTTCCCGGTTCGCGGAGCAGGTCTTGCTATTTGTATGTAGGTGGTGTACAAACTCGGCCGAAAGGAGAAACCCATGCTGCGCATCGACTTGGCGTCCCGGGTGCCGGTCTACGAGCAGATCGCCAACGGTCTGCGGGCCGAGCTCGTCTCCGGGCGGTTTCGCCCCGGAGACAAATTGCCCACGGTCAGAGCCCTGGCCACGGAGCTGGGTATTCACCACAACACCGTGGCCGAGGCCTACCGCCAGTTGGCCGGCGAAGGCTGGCTGGAACTCAAGCGCCACCGGGGGGCAATGATCAGGGAGCGCCTCCTGCCTTGGGCCGGGCCTGAGGCCCTGGAACGCTTCAGGCGCCCGTTGCGGGAGCTTGTGGCCAGGGGGCTGGCCGAAGGGCTTTCCCGGGGCTCTCTGGCCTTGGAGATGGACGAAATCGCCCGAAGACTGGAAGCAGGCGAGATTTGAAGGCATTAATCGGAGGTCAAAGTCATGATCACAATGGTCATCGTACTCAGCATCGGCGCGGTCGGGGTTTTAAACGCCGTGCTTTTCTGGTTCCTGCCCGGGCTGACCCGCCCCGACCTGTACTTCGCGGTCACCGTGCCCCCTGGATTCCGGGATGATCCCCGGGGCCGGACCATTCTGCGCCGTTACCGTGTCGAGCTCATACTTCTTTGTGCCTTGGCCGTGGCGGCCCTGGTTGGCGGCGTCTTCTGGCTGGGCGTGGGCTTTGTGCCTGGCGGTTACTTCCTGCAGCTCGCGGCCTCGCTCCTGGCCTTCTACCGGGCCAGGCAAAGGGTCCTGCCCCACGCCCTGGCCCCGACCACCGTCCGGGAGGCCGATCTGCACGGCCCACCAAGGATAATCCCCGGGGGCTGGGTCGTGGCCTGCGGCCCGTTCATCCTGCTCGTGGCTTGCGCCGGTTACCTGTGGGCCACCCGGGGTCACGCTGTTGTCTTCTTCCTGGCCACGGTCGCGATCCTGGCCGCATTCAGCCTGATGCTGTACGGGCTGGGCCATTGGGTGCGGCCCGTTCATGCCGGGGGCCCGGAAGGGGCGAGGGAATTGAAGTTCCGCCGCACGGTGGCGGCCGTGGCCCTGGCGGTGCAGTATTTCCTGGCCGCGCAGTCCTCGTGGATCGCCCTGGTGCACGGCCATGAGTTTAAAGCGGGCAAGCCCGGAGCCCTGACCTTAGGCCTTATGCCCCTGGTTCCCGTGCTGGTCCTGGTGGTCGTCGTGGTGCTGGCCCGTCTGGGGCAGGGCGGCGCCAAGGGACCGTCAACCGCCGCTGGCGTGCCCGTGGGGGACCGCACCCCGGACAAATACTGGAAGCTGGGCCTGTTCTACTTCAACCCCGAGGACTCGGCGGTGTTCATCGAGAAGCGTTTCGGCCTGGGCTACACGTTTAACTTCGCGCGCCCGGTCACCTGGATAATCATGGGCCTTTTGCTGATGAGCGCCCTGGTTCAGGTTGTGGCCGCCCGCCTGCGTCTCTAAGGCCTTGCGCCCGCGCTGTCCACCCCGGCCATAATTGCTCAAACTACTCCACCATGGCATTAGCAGGGCAAAATCTTGACACCGCCATTTCGAAGTTAACCTTTTCTCTCAGGTCTGGGAGGATATTCGCCTCAATTTAAGTATCGAGATAGCGCAGGAAGGCACATCCTCTCAAATCCTCGGATTTTCACTGTGTGGGCTTCAGCCTCAGGCCTTTTGGGATTACGACGAACTCCGCCAGGCCGAATATGCCCTGCACGAGAAGGGCAAGCAGCGCGGCGGGTACTGCGCCCTGGAGGATCAGTCCCAGGTCGTCCATGCGGATGCCGGCAAGAATTGGCTGGCCGTAGCCGCCCGCGCCGATGAGCGCACCCAGAGTCGCCGTTCCCACGTTGATCACGGCCGAAGTCTTAACCCCGTTCAAAATGATCCTCGATGCCATTGGAAGTTCGACCAGCATGAGCCTTGCTCCCGGGGGAAGCCCAATGGCTTCGGCCGATTCTCGAATATCCATTGGAACTTCATGAAGTCCCGCATGGGTGTTTCTCACAATAGGGAGAAGGCTGTAAAGGAACAGCGCCGCAATAGCCGGCAGACCGCCGATTCCCAGAAGAGGGATCATAAAAACAAGAAGGGCCATGGAGGGAATAGTCTGGATAATGCCGACCACGGCCAAAATCACCTGTCCCGGGCCTGGCCGTTTTTCGGCAATGATGCCCAAAGGTAAAGAAACCAGGATCGCAGCGCACAGGGAAATTGAAACCAGGTAGAGATGCTCTTTTGTATGCTTCCAAACCCGTTCGGCCACGGTCTCCACGTGCACGCCGGATTCAATAGACAGACTTTGGGCCAGATACTCCGCCGCCACTTTGCTTTCCGGTACCCTTTTGATCTTGGCAAGTTCATTCAGCCTGATCATTTCGGATTCGGATATTTGTCCATTGAGTTTGGCCACTGCAGCAATAACCTGGGGTGCCCGATTTTCCAATTCCATCCGGTAGAGAAACACCGCCGTGTAGACAGGAAAATAATGGAGATCATCTTCGAGTGTACACAGCCCGTCATAGGCAATCTCGGCATCTGTCGTATAAACGTCCGTGGCATCGATGGAACCGGACTCCAGTCCCCGATAGGCCAAGTCGTGTTCCATGCCGAACACATCCCTCTGTCGGAGCCCGTACCTGGAGCGAAGTCCCGGCCAGCCGTCCTCCCGGTTCATGAATTCGTTGCTGAATCCAAAAGTCAACACGGGATGGTTGAGCAGGTCCGAGATTCGGGAGATCCCAAGTTTTTTACATGTTTCCTTCTTCATACCCAGTGCATAGTTATCCTTGAAACCAAGGGACGGAGTCATTCGGATGCCGTACCCGGCCAGGGACGCCCGTATTGCTTCCTCGCCGTGGATTCCTTTGCCCGCAAAGATTTCTTCGCTGATTGTACCGGTATATTCCGGATAGATGTCGATATCACCCTTCAACAGTGCATCCCAGAGCACGCGTGTACCGCCCAGCCCCTGGCGGTGGACCGGTCGGGCGCCTGCACTCCGCGCGATCTGAACCACCATCTCTCCCAGTATCACCGATTCGATAAATGCCTTTGAACCTATTGCGACCTCGGGTGATGAGCCGTATGCGGGTAGCGCCGCACCGGCCTCTGCGGCAAAAAGGGTTAGAAGCGCTAATATGCGAAAGGCGTATTTCATCCGCGTTTTACCCGATCATGTCAAGGAGACTGCGCTGGGCGTTTATAAAGTGCGTAACGAATGGCTCCGCCGGGCTTTGTAGAAGTTCTTGAAGAGTCCCTGTTTGTATGATCCGCCCTTGATGGAGAATGACGATCAAATCCCCAAAGAACGCCGCCTCACCCATATCATGGGTGACCAGCACAACCGTCTTCTTTAGCGCCTGAAAGATCCGCTTCAAGTCTATTTGCAGTTCTGTACGGATCATCGGGTCGAGTGCGCCGAGTGGCTCATCTAGTAGGAGCAGATCGGGATCCAGCATCAGGGCGCGCATAAGACTAACCCGTTGTCGCTGTCCCCCCGAGAGCTGTACGGGGAAGTGGTCTAGTCTATCAAGGGGAAAGCGAGTGATGTCGGCCAGCTCACGAAGCCTCCTCTCTATTTTTTCGATCTCCCATTTCTGGTAGCGCGCCATGAGTGTCACATTACCGCGAACGGTGAGATGCGGAAACAGCCCTCCTTCCTGAATCACATATCCCATTTTCTTTCTAAGCGAGAGAGCAGAGCGAGGCAGCACTTCGGTGCCGTTAAAATAGACGTGACCACCTTCCGGACGAACGAGGCCGATAATCAGCCGGAGAAGAGTAGACTTTCCGCTGCCGCTCGGGCCGATGAGCACGGTCGTTAGACCTGTTTCAATCTTCAGATTGAAGGACTGAACGGCTTTGACAGTGGTGGAGTAAGTTTTGGAGACGCCTCTTAACTCAATCATAGATCGCTCTGGTTCCCGGTACCTGTCGATTCATGCTTGTTCTACTTACCATTTATTCGTCTTGATAAGTTAAGGTCCGTCTGACCGATAAGCACGTGGATCACCTTTTCCGTGAGGTCATTACACCTGCTCGTTGCCAGCCAGGACCCAGGTGTCAAAGTAGAACATTGGGAGTAAGTTACCGGGAGCCAGTATCGGGGGAGATGCGTTCATTGGAGGTTACTAATATCTCCTGAATGGAAATCCGGAAAACCCGGAAGCCTGACACTTCCAGATGATTCTGCAATGAACTTGGGACGATCAACGGGGTTGCCATTCTGCCAAGACACATCAAACTCTTCGTGTAACGAGTTAGACAGGATTCCGCAGGGTTTGCACAGACCGTGGCAAGATGCTCAATAGCTGCCGTAGCGGTGCCTGTTCTGTCAGTTCGGCAAGACTTAAAGATCTCATGTTGCCTCCGATTATAAGGCTGTTTGCGTTATTAGTAGAATTTAGTCTTGAAGAAGTTGCGAGGTCTACCGTGTGAGCATTGTGATTGGGTGGCATCCCTTTGTAGAGCCTCCTTATGCAGTAGATCAACAAGATCACGGAAATGGTGACTACACAGAAAACAGCAATCGTTGCAGGCGCCTCGCAGGGGATCGGCAAGGGAGTCGTGGAAGCGTTTTGGGAACGTGGTTATTACGTAGTTGCGAACTCGCCGAACATTACCAAAATAAATCCGTTCCCGGTCTCTGCGAATCTTGCACTGATCGATGGAGACATCGGTGACCCGAACACGGTCGCAAAGATCTGGGATACTGCCCTATCCCGATTCGGCCGGATCGATGTGCTCGTCAACAACGCCGGCATATATTTTTCGAAGCCATTCACGGATTACACGATCGACGATCTGCGGTCTCCTGTTTCCCTCAACATCGAAGGTTTTTTCTTTATCAGTCAGCTCGCGATCAAGCAGATGTTGGCTCAGAAGACCGGCGGAAGCATCGTCGATATCACATCGACCATGGTGGATCACTCGATTGCGGCGGGGTAAGAGAATCTCCGCAATAGAGCATTGATAACCCGAGCTAAACAGGAGTTAACATGCGATCTGACATTGTTCCAGGTGCCATCTTCCCCGACTATGAGCTTTCCGACCACACCGGGAAACACCGGAAGCTCTCCGAACTGCAGGGACGAGACCCACTGATTCTCGTCCTCAGCCGCGGGGGGTTCTGCCCCAAGGATCGCCGGCAGGCTGAAGGGCTGGTTAAACTCCATCGTGAGCTGGAGGTTGGCTATTGTCGACTTGTTACGATCAGCACCGACAATATAACCGAGACGAATGAATTTCGGAGTGGAGTCGGCGCCCACTGGCCTTTTCTCTCCGACCCGGGAAGGAAAATCCAAAAAGATCTCGACATTGCCGAATACACGGACCCTCTCCATAATCCGATGATCCTTCACGTGATTGTCCTCGAGCCCGGTCTTGTAATTTATAAGATTTACAACGGCTACTGGTTTTTTGGCCGGCCCACTTTGGAAGATCTTCGCCAGGACCTGCGCGCCGTTACCGGGAAATGCCGGCCGGACTGGGACATCACAACGCCGGAGCTCAAAGCGGCGTGGGAGCAGGGCCGCAAGGAACTCTTCTATCCGTATGGCAAAACGTACGTCCAAACTCTCAGAGAACAGGATTAGGCCCGCTATCGTTATCAACTCAAAGCGCTGGTGCACGAATTCGGATAAGAGGAATTAAACAGTGCATCTTTTCAGTTCGCCCCGTTGGACTCGACGCTCACAGGTCTCCTGCATGGCGTTGGTGGTTTCTGTCGTGCTCGCATCATTCCCAATTTATAAAGGCAGGAAGGAGACCTTACCTTTGCAGCGCAGCGGGCGATGATTAGAGTAAGTATTTGAATATACCCGATAATTACTTGGAGGAATTCATGGAAACCTTTGACGATCTACGTTCTACAAAGCTTCCCCTCAATAACGGTTCTTTTATGCCGGCTCTCGGATTTGGCACCCTGATTCCTGACCTCACCGACACCGAGAATGCAGTATTGGCTGCGGTGGAAGTGGGATTCCGTCAGTTCGACTGTGCCGAACGTTACCGTAACGAGAACGCCATTGGTGAAGCGATTAGGAGGATTCTTACAGAAGGAAAGGTCAGGCGCGAGGATCTGTTTATCGCCACAAAACTGTGGAACACCAATCATCGCCCGGAGAGGGTCAAACCAGCCTTTGAAGCGAGTCTTGGAAGACTCCAACTCGACTACGTCGATGTCTATCTCATTCACACTCCCTTTGCCTTTAAACCCGGAGACGAGCAGGACCCCAGAGATGAAAATGGCAACATCATCTATGATGAAGGGGTGACGTTACTGAATACCTGGCGAGCCATGGAGAGCCTGGTGGATTCGGGGAGGTGCAAGGCAATCGGTTTGTCGGACGCCAGTCTGGCAGTACTACAAGAGATTTCAGATACGGCCAGGATAAAGCCCGCCGTCCTACAGGTCGAGTCGCATCCATATCTCCAGCAGTCGGACCTTCTTGATTACTGCAAAAGCCACGGCATCGTGCTGCAAGCCTTTGCGCCCCTGGGGCACAACATGACTCCCAAGTTGATCGACGACCCGGTTATTACAGCTATCGCCCGGCGGGTAAACAAAACTCCTGCTCAAGTTCTGATAGCATGGGCTGTGCAGCGGGGCACGGCGCCTCTCACCTCCTCGACAAATCACATCTATATCAGCGAGAACTTTGAGATCTCAGTCCTGCCTGAAGATGCAATGCAGGAAATCAATGAAGGAATCAAGACACAGTATCGGTTCAATCCGGTGGTGGAGACCGGGGTTCCCGGCTTTATCCCGAGAGAAAGTTGAGAAGTGAAGTATAACATCTAACCATAAAGTTGCAGGGATGTAAGGCCAGTTGTTGTCGACAACCTTCCAGTCGTGGATATCGGCTATACCCCGACCAAGTGGACCGCCGAGAAGCTTGTCGCTCAATGTTCAGCCCGATACGGACCGCCGGCGGCCCTTCTTTACTGGCAACTGTCCGGACCGGTACGGGAACACAAGTGGGACACATGATCCTCTGCAGGGGCGCCGGGCAGGTAACCATTCTTTGGCGAGATCCTAAAATGTGATCCGATACATCTATCATGCCTATCCGTTTTTTCAATTGGATAGTTTTTATCTATAGAGCTAAATTTGTGATGTCCTCTAAATCCTCTGGCAGGAGACTGCTCGTGAGAAAAAGTCAAAGCAAATTGAAGATTCTCTTTGTATGCACCGGTAATGCCTGCCGGAGCCAGCTTGCAGAAGGATGGTGCCGGTTTTTCTGGGAAGACCGTATCGAAGCCTGTTCGGCCGGAGTGTCTCCGCACGGTTTCGTCGATCCCGGGATAATTAAGGTGATGGCGGAGGCCGGAGTAGATATCTCGGCTCAGAGGTCAAAGGACCTGAAAGAGTATGACGGCATGCAATTCGATTGGGTTATTACTCTTTGCAATAACGCCCGGGTGGCCTGCCCGGCTTTTCCGGAAAAGACAAAAGTTTTGCATGCCGGATTCGACGCGCCGCCGCAACTGGCCTTCGGGTCGAAAAGCGAAGAAGAAGCTCTCGCTCATTACAGAAATGTTCGGGATGCAATAAAGGCCTTTATTGAAACGCTTCCCGGTCTCATTGCATAGGACAAAGGCTTGGCCGGTACAGGAATTTCCATGCCGAAACAACAGGGGAGGGGCATGCCCGTTGAGCGCATTCCGGCGGGTTCTGCTGAAGCCTGTGAAGGGCCGGAAGCTCTCCGGGGGCCTCTCTTTAGGGCTGGGCAATGATTTGGACTCTTCCGGGCGCCTTAAGAAGGTATTGGCGCCGCCGAGCGGGATGAGGGGGCCCTTGAAGCCTTGAGCCGCGGGCGACGAGGCCCTGCGGCGATTCGATATCGTTGCCACGTGAAAGCAATGCCCCCCCGACACGAGAATGCCGAAAGGGGGCACGGCAGCAAGGAGACTTTTCAAACCCGGACCGGACAAGATCAGCGACTACGCCGCTTTCCCCCGGGTCCAACAGGTTTTCACACCATAGCCGTGAAGTCTTCCATCTCGAAAAGAGCAAAACCTCAGCGGAAATCGCCTACGCGTTCAGTCCTGCAATCTTTACGGCCCCACGATGATAGCCGGAAGGAAAAAGCTTCGCGAGTTCGTCGATATCGATCCCAATCGCCTCGCACGTAGAATAAACCGTGGGGGTCTTTCCATTTTTCTCGAATTCCGAGCGCAGGTACCTGATGATCTCCCAGTGTTTCTCCGTGAGAGCACCTTGTATCAGGAGTTCACCGGCTTTGCATGTAGCATAATCCTCGTCCCACTCTTTGGGGTCGATAAGAAAACCCTGCACATTGACCCGGTAAACCCGTTTGTCGAGGGCAACCCGGCTGGCTGCGATTCTTAGCGTTGGAGTAAACGGAGCGCATACCCCATTGGCCATGAAGGACACTCCGGCGAGCTTGCACGCCCCGCGCTGGTAGCCGGTTGGAAAAAGCTTTTCCATTTCCTTGATGCCCAGCTTGTGGACCCTGCAAGTTTTATGAATTATTGGGCATGTACCGGTTTCCGTGTAAGTCTTGCGGATGAACTTCAGCACGTCCCAGTGGGACTGGGTGAGGCCGTTCGGTATTCCTAATCGAGGCGCCATGGCTTCGGCGAAATCCTCATCCCATTGTACCGGATCAACCAGGGAACCATCGTCATCGAGAGTGTAGGTTTTGTTTCTCACCTCTAATTTATTCATTGCAGCCTCCTGTGGAAAATGTCGAACGGAGATTCTCCATGACAAAAGCAGCATGGCAGGCTCGCCATGCTGGAGATTTTATCATTAAGCATGCAGACAATACATTCCGCTGCTTGCCTCCGCAAGAAAATTACGACCGGGCGGAGACGCTGAGGAATAAATTCCGGGGCCGTGTGATAGAGCCTCACACGCTCCCATCAATGACAGGGGCCGTTTAGCGTGAATGCATCTATTATGTGCAGCGCGCGCATAAGATAATGGCACAAGGATCTCCCGGTCGGATCATCCTCAATTTGACTTAATTGCCTCCACCATAGCTCTGAGGTTGGCAGTCGTCGTAGCCGGCGGTATCGAGCAACTGGGAGCGATAACCGAATAGCCATGCTCCCTGCCAAGGAGCGCTGCTTCCCTGACTACGTCGGGTTTTCCATAGAAGAGATGGTCCAGGGCATCGATCCCGCCGATGAGGCCCACTTTCCTTCCAGCCGCCTCCACTGCCTTCTTCACAGCATCTATATCGGTTTTGGGCTCGAAGCTGATGGCCGTAACGCCTGTAGAGACCATATCATCAATAATAGAGTCCACGTTACCGCAAATGTGCAGAATCGTAGGAATCCTTATCTTGCTGAACAACTCGGATTCGTAAGGCACGACGCTTTGGCTGTAACACCTGGGGCTGATCATGGATACCGAAGCCATCATGTCTTCAACGCAAATCGCGTCTGCTCCGGCGTCTGCCAAGGCTCCGGCCAATTCGACCCCGCATCGGACTGCAACCTCCATGAAAGGCCGGAGTCGGTCGGGGCTCTTCACAACGTTTCTAAAACATTGTTTAATTCCAACCAACGCAGCTACTATGGAAAAAGGTCCAATGATTCCACCGATGACGGCCACCTTGTCGCCGACCTCTTTTTTTACGATTCTCACAGCCTCGAGTAGAACGGGCACCCTGCCGCGTTTTAGAAAATCTTCCGGGAAGACGGGGACCTGGACCGGTTCGGCAGCCAGATCGTACGGATGTTCGGCGATGCTGGGAAGGTTCTCGAAGTCGCCCATAGCGACCGTACACCCGAGGGCCTCCTGCTCGATCGTCTGGCAAAAGGGTACCTTGATCGCATCAAACCCAAGGATCGAATATGCTCCAATGGCCAGCCGCGCCATCAAATTAGCGTCCGTATGGGCATCCGGCCATCTCACGCCGAGAGCATCCATCTGTTCAAAAGTGGCGCCTTGATCAACTGTTGCTACAGCAGGCCGCGATGTCCGCTCGCCGCGGACAGCTCCCAGGAAAATGTCACGAGCTGAACTCTCAATCATTTAATTATCTCCATTTACGCTATGATGCTAAGTGCAAGGCGGCTCGCACTCGGAAAAATCTTCTCGTACAGGTTTGAAAAATCGGTCCCGGCCTTCGGCTTGAATCCCCGCAGATTCAAGCCGAAGTCGCAGGCTTACATCCCGTACGAAGGGAGTGTAATTGCATCACCAGAGGTGATGCCCTGCAAAGGCTTCCAGGACTTCCCAGACCCCCCGGTTCCCTCCCAGTGAAAATTCGGTGAAACTCCTCGCAATTCCCATGTATAAAGCGGCAAGCCAGGATCCAGTCTTATCCTCATGGGGGCGAGGAGTTTCACCGAAATCGCTAAAAAAATCTCAACTCACGCCTCGCAGCTTCTTTGCAAGCAGGACGGCGCTAACGGCGTCAACAGCGTAGCCGTCTGCTCCGACCTCATCGCAGTATTCCTGCCTGACGGGCGCCCCCCCCACTATCACCTTCAAGGAATCCCTGATCCCCTCGGTCTCAAGGATTTTCAATATGGCAGGTATCACGGGCATGGTGTTGCTCAAAAGTGTTGAAAGCCCGAGCAAATCAGGCTTGTCTTCTTTCACGGCGGCAATGACGTCCGGCGTGGGCACATTGCCGCCCATAAACCGTACGGAAAAGCCCGCACTCTCCAACATGACCCCCACCAACTCCAGGCCGATATCATGAACGTCGCCCTGTACCGTAGCCAGCACGACTTTTCCTATGCTTTGCCCGCCTCCCGCTGCAATCATCTTGGGCTTGAGGACTAGAAGACATCGCTTCAGGGCCTCCGCGGCCAGCATGAGCTCAGGTATCCACATTTCCTTGTTTTCATAGGCCGCGCCGCAATCCTGTATCCCCTTGACGAGGCCGTTGTCCATGATGTCTTGAGGTTCAAATCCTTCCTCAAGCGCCTTTTCGACCAGACTCAGGGCCTTTTCTTCTTCGCCGGAATACACCATCTTGCGAATTTCTTCTAACATGTTCATGCACGTTCTCCCTATTATTTGAATGTCCCATATTTTCTGGCCGCATAAACCATGGTGTCCCGATTAACGAAGGGGGTGTTCGGAGTCTCCCAACAGTTGGGGCCGAGAATGCTTCGCAAACCTGCTCCTTCAACCGTTTCAATACAAATTCTGGCCTCTTCCTCGATTTCGTCCGGAGTACCTTTATCCATGGTGGTCGCATATGGCAAAGGGACGAATCCGTCGGTGGTGGATTTCGTCGCAGCTCCCACGTTGCCGTTGATGCACTTGACGCGGGACAGGCCCGCTTCGTTTGTCTTTACAGCGGTATCAACACAGAATTTGATGTCCATCGGTCCGAGAAAGTAGCCGTCGGCCTGATTTTGATAGACTAGATCCATGCGGTCCAACCACGTCCCGCACGGATGCATGATAACCTTCATGCCCGTATGATAGCGAATCGCCTCGATAAATTTTCGTTCGTAGGGCTGCGTCAAGTGTTCGTAATGTTTTCGCGATATGCAGTCTCCAGCGGATACGGGGTCGTTTACCCATACGCAGTCCGCGCCTTCTTCCCATGCAGCGATGACCATCTGGAGCCATCCGTCGAACGCAAGCTCCATTAGCTCCACCGCCCAGTCAGGATCTTTGGCGAGCAGAAGGAACCAGTTCTTGAATCCCGTCAAGCAGGCGGCCGTCCGAGAGGGGCAGCTTCCCCACGTCATGATGGGTACACGCTGCTTGCCCTTGCCCCGCTTGATCAATTCTTCCTTGAGGCGTCTGATCACATAAAGGACTTTGGGCATGGTGCCATCTTTTCGCGGATCGAGTTTCCACTTGGCCTTTTTCACGTCATCCTTCGTCACGATCAGCGGACTTGCGATTTGAGGAACGTCATTTTCCGGGTACTTCAAAGGAGAGCCTATGGCCTCCTCAACGGGACCCATCATGTCGTAGTCAATGACACAGTCGTACTGAAAACGTTCCTGGGCAAGAATCTGAGCCTTCACGTAGAGGTCCGGGTCTTCCCATGCCTGTTTGAAGGTAACCCCCAGGAATTCGAGCGAACTCCAACGAGGATAGAGATGGCAGGGCACACGGTCCGTTTTTTCTCCGTTAAGTGCAGCCATCATTCTTTCCATGGGGGTTACTTCCTGGGTGTTGTCATATAAGTAGTACATCCGTCGTCCTCCCTTTCAAAAAGTATATGCATTCCGCCACGACACACTAACCGGTATTCGATTGACCTTATTCTCCCAGGTCACCGCCTTCAGAAATCACGCCCAACCTCCAGAGGAAAAGAACACCCCCCTGCAGATTGTAATTCTCTTTGATGCCCAGTTGGTTCATAACCACCTGGAAATCGTAAGAACGCTCACCAGTCTTACACAAGACAATGATCTTCTTGTCCCTGGGAATTTCATCTTTCCTTGCCAGAACTTCCGTCACGGAGATATTCTTCCAGATTCCGGGATTTTTCTGGACATAAGGTTCCGCTTCATGGTCGAAGCGGGCGTCTATCACAACCCAGTCCTTGTTGTCCTTGTCGTGCAGGATTTTTTGGAGTTCATCCGCATTTATGGTGGCGCTTTTCCCTAAAATAACATTCTCGGCGTAATTTCCCAGCGTATTGACAATGTCCATTGCTCCTGAAAACTGCGGCGAATAGGCAATCTCAAGATTCCCGATATCGCCGACGGTTGGCTTGCTCTCCAAAAGCGCGCCCACCGTATTGATGCGGCCTACCAGTCCGTCCCCGGAATCGGCCATGCCCTGCATACCCAATACCCTGCCGGTTTCTTTTTCTACAACCAGATCCAGAAACATAAAATCTTTTACAGGCCAGAAGTGGGCACGTTCGAGCTGAGACACCATGACGTTGACCGCATCGAACCCTTCCCGGCCGGCCGCGGTGATGTTCAGTCCGGTACAAGCAACCGTCTTATCGAAGATTTTTGCCGCAAAGTTGCCGGCCGCGCCTTTGAACTCACCCTTTTCACCCGCCAGGTTCGTACCGATGACACGTCCCTGCCGCTGGGCAAGGGAAGGCCATGGGAAATACCCCGGCTTGCCGGTGACCAGATCGGGAATTTCCACACAGTCGCCACCCGCATAGATCATAGGGTCCGAGGTCTGCATCCTCTTGTTGACGACAATAGCTCCACCGGGCGATACCTCGAGGCCGGCTTCCCTGGCAAGGTCAGAGTTGGGCTCGACTCCTGTGGACACGATCACCAGGTCCGCGTCGATGGTCCCTTTGTCGGTGACGACCCTTTCGACCGAGCCGTTTCCTTCCAGCCGCAGCACCTTCGCGCCCGTACGTACTGCCACCCCTTTATCTTCAACGTGGCGCCTCAGCGCTGCCGCCATATTGAAGCTCAGGTACCCCGGGAGCAGTTGATCGCTTATTTCCACCACGGTGGTTTGTACACCCCACATCTCCGTGAGGGACTGAGCGGTTTCAAGGCCGGTAAACCCTCCACCTATGATGACCGCCTTTTCCGCACCCTCTTTCACGACGCGCTCTTTTACCCCGGCGGCGCTTTTCAAGCTGTAGACGTCCAGGACTCCGGGCAGATCGAAACCGGGAACTGTAAAAGGCTTGGGGCGTTTTCCGGTGGCCACGACAAGGTTGTCATAAGGAAGGACTTCCTGCTTGCCATCGGGAAGACTCTGTATGAGAACTTCTTTTTTCCGGCGATCGATCTTGAGTGCCCGGGTATTTCGCAGGAGGGTGACGTCTAAAACATGTGTATAGTATTTCTCGTGTCGAAGGGTTTGAAAATTATTCGTGATGAGTCCTTCAGGCTCACTGATGTCACCGGATAGAAACATCGGAATACCACCACAGGAATAAGACATCAGGTTTTCCTGGTCCACCAGGGTCACCTTTGCGTCAGGCTGCAGTCGCTTCAGCCTCGCGGCGGCTTTGGGACCAAGTGAAACCGCTCCGATAATGACAATATTCTTAGCCATAAAATTATAACCCCTTAAAGTTTGGTTGTGCGCTCAAATGGAATGCCCGCAAGGCACTCTCCACTCGTGCCACCCGTATCAAAGGGCCTCTACCAAGGCGAAGATTCCAGATCGCACAATTCGTGCCAAGCCTCATGTAAACCCTTATAGTGTCAAGTTGGATACACAAAGTTTATGACCGGCAACCCGGGATGTCGGTGAGCGCCGTTGACCCTTACGATCCTAAGTGCCATTTTGAACCACTGCGTTTCATTTCTTTAAGTTATTTCCGGTTGTTGTAAGCCGTGATCCATTTTGGACATGGTCCGCATCGGACCACCCGGCCGTCTTTGCTTTCCTGGCCGGGGGCGGTCCTATGTTCAGGAGAGGCGCGGGCCGGCCCCCTGTCGAACCCTCCGGCCCTTGCCTTCCCCGAAAGCCCCTCCCCTGACCCCTTACGAATGCAAGCATGAAGATCCGGGTCTTGAGCGCGCTTCCGCATCCCCTCCCGGAGAATATCAGACCCCGATCACCACCACCGTTTCCGTTATTTCTTCCCGCCTGCCATCAGCACGGCTTGCGGCATGCGCCGCAAGAGTAGAATGGCAATAGGCGCAAGTAGTCCGCCAACTCCGAGTATCCCGAAAGACGGCCACCACTGCGTAGCGCTGGTAGGGTTGCCTGCCCCGTTGTAAAGCTGGAGGACAGCGCCGAAAACAGCAGGCGAGATGATCGTAATGCCAAAACCAACCGCGGACTGAATTCCTAAAGCCAATCCGGTAAACCTTAGATCCATCATCTCTAAGAGTCCCGCCTTGTAGAGCGCGCTGTCGGAAATGACCCAGAATCCTATCCAACCTGCTACGATTACGACAAAAGCAAAGGAATACCCGAAAAAGCTTCCCAGGAAAAATTCTCCAAGTACACTACATGTCCCGCCTACCGCCATTGCGAAGCTCCTGCCCTTTTTGTCGGCCATCCACCCCCAGAGCCAGGAAGAAGGTACTCCCAGGAGTATAATAGCGGCTGTAAGGGTCCCTCCGGTACTGACAGCCTGGGCCGTTGGAACGCCATTGGCAAGCTGGGTGGCGATAAGAAATGGACCGATCCATCCCCAGAATGCATAAAGCTCCCACATGTGCCCGACGTATCCCGCGGTGATCAGAGTAGGACCCGCATAACCTCCCGCAGGACAGCACTGTGCTGAGGCTGGAGGAGCAACCACTGTTTGAGGTGAAACTTTGCATGTCGCTGCTTCTTCCAGCGGCTTGTCTTCAACGAAAACAAGGATCACAAATGCAGCGAGAATCGCTGGAAGCGACGTCCAAAGAATGCCGGACCTCCATCCATAGGCTACTGAAAGGTGGCTGCCGATAAGATATCCGCCTGCATAAGCGGCGACCAGGGCGGAAGTGTAGGCCCCGAGAGCCGTTCCCCTCCTGCTCGCGGGAAACCAGCGCGAGAGGAGCATCATCCCTGGGACATATATGGCGCCTGCCGAGAGCCCTACGATCAGCCTCATAACGAGGATACTCAATTTGCCCTGAGCGACCCATATGAACAGGAGAGAGGAGATTCCCGTAAGCAAAGTGGCCCAAAAGAGAATCTTTTTCAGGCTGACACGATCGGCCAGCCATCCGGTGGACATTACTATAACGACATAGCCGGCCTGAAAGGCGGAAAGGATCAGGCCGGTATCGGTCGCTGTCAGATGGTATTCTTGCGAAATATATTTGAGGACTGCTGAAAAGTTGTACCACGGCATGTATCCCAGCGCCATGGAGATAAACATCGCTGCAAGTATGCGATTTTCTTTACTCATGCGTACGTCTCCCCTTCGTGAACTGATGTAGGCCCAAGCGCTCCATTCGCATTGTCGACTCCACCGGCAACCGGCCTCGCAGTTTCGAGTGAACCTGCTGCTGGCTCGTGTGCCACTCCTTGCCGGTCATTTAGATCGTTTTAGGGGGGACGCGAAGCTCTCCACGGCAGAATATCATTCCTTGTCCTCCCACGCTCCGTACAATCATACATGGCCGTCTCTCCTTTCGTTGCGTGTGTACAAAAGGGCAACAGGTTATGTTATGATCTATTTTTAGCTTTTGTCTTCAGCAAGATATGGGCCACGTTGCCGAACTTGACGATGGAATCGGACCAATCTTGCGTCAAACCCATTCTTTATTGTACAGAGGGGACTGTGTAGCAGTTTGACGGACGAACCGGTGAAGAGGCGTGAAGGCTGTCCGCTGCCACGCTCACCTCGAATCAATGGCCGTTGACGTATGCGGAACAGCTCGCCGGGAAAAGCGGATAACGGCTGTTTCTTCTTCATTATAACCCTGCTTCGTTTGGGGGAAGATCAATCCTTTTGTACATGGTGACTCGGGAATCTTGGGAGGTACGGCGTGAATATCCTGGAGAAAATCCGTAAAACAGTCCATGCAGGTGAAGCGGAAAAAACTCTTCAACTTGTTAGAAATGCTCTGGAAAAGGGGTATGGAGCTTTTGGGATCATGGAAAATGGCCTTGTCAAGGGCCTGGAGGATTGCGGTGTAGACTACCAGGAACAGCGAATGTGGCTGCCCGAGTTAATGTTGGCGACAGAGGCTGTGAAGGAAGCTGCGGCCGTTCTTATTCCGAAAATGGACGCCGGCAGAGTTGAGCGAAGCCTCGGGAAAGTCGTGCTCGCCACTGTACAGGGGGACATTCACGATATCGGTATCGAGTTGGTGGGCATAATGCTCGAAAGCGCGGGCTTTTCAGTGAGATTCCTGGGAGGAAATGTTCCGATTCCCGATCTCATTGCGGCCGTAAAAGAGGAGGAAGCCGATCTGCTCGGGCTGTCAACACTTCTCAGCACTGGAATGTATGTTATGCCTGAGGTCCTGAAAGTCCTCAAGGCAGAGGGCCTCCGGGATTCACTGAAGGTGATAATCGGCGGTGCGGTGATCAGGCAGGAGTTCTGTGACGAGATCGGGGCGGATGGATATGCTCCTGACGCTGTCAGCGCAGTTCGTCTGGCAAAAGAGAAATGCTGGGAACTGGAACAAAAGCTCAAAAACCTCGTCATACGGGTCGACCCTAAAGGTAAAATCACCTTTCTCAACGAGTTCGCTGAGAATTTGTTCGGGTACAAGAAAGAGGAAGTCTACGGCAAAAGCATTGCGGGCACGATTTTTCCTATTACCGATTCCTCTAGAGAATATCCGGAGGCCATGCGGGATAATTTGCTCACAGCGCTGAAGCAGGACCCCGTAATCGAGACCGAGGGGGTGTGCCGCTCTGGTGAGCGGGTCTGGGTCGCCTGGCGAAACAAACTTATTCTCGATAAAAGCAAAAATGTGGCAGGCGTCCTGTTCGTGGGAAACGACGTGACCGAAAGGAAGCGGTCTGAGGAACGGTTGCGGTTTGACGAAGCGCGTTTTGAATCTCTTCTGGAATTGACCCAGATGACCGATGATTCTCAGGAACGTATAAGTCAGTTCGTTTTGGAGCACGCGGTAAGTCTCACGAAGAGCAAAGTCGGCCTCGTCACGTTGCTCAGCGAGGGCGAAATATTAGAGGGTGCCCATTCCTGGTTCAAGAACGGCGCTGAAGTGAGCACCTTAGCTGATAGTACTGTTCAGTTGCCCGTGGAGTTGAGAGATCTCCTGACAGAAGCCATCCGGCTGAAGAAGGCCGTGGTCATCAACGATTTCAGTGCATATTGCTCGGGGGAAAAGGGCGCTGCTCCGGGCCATTTGAGCCTGTCGCGGCTCATGGTATTGCCGGCCTGTGACAAGGACCGCATCGTTACCATGGCGATGGTCGCAAACAAAGACGAGGCGTACAGCTTTTCCGATATGCGCCAGGTCACCCTGCTCATTGATTATATGAGGAAGCTGATTCAGCGTAAAAGGGCCGAAGAGGCGTTGCGCCGTTCCGAGTTTCAAATGCGGCAAACCAACCTCTTGCTTCAAAAAGTCGTGGACGGGATTTCCGACTCCCTGATTATGCTGGACCATGATATGTCCATCAGATTGCTCAACAAAGCCGCGAAGGATTATTACGGCGTGACGGAATCGGACGATATTTTTGGAAGGCCCTGCCACGAGGTGTTGCGGGGCCGAGCCGGTCACTGTCCGGACTGTGGATATTATCCATCCCCCGGGGAGAGCAAAGTTGCAATGTTTGAGCGCAAAGGTCTATTCGACACCAGGCGGATAGAGCAGGTGGTGGTCTATCCCGTTCCAGGCGACTCGGGCAAAAGTGATTGCTTCATTATGCGGATCAGCGACGTTACCCATCGCAAAGTTATGGAAAGACAGCTTATACAGAACGAAAAATTGGCCTCGCTGGGTCTGCTGGTGTCCGGCATCGCCCACGAAATCAATAACCCGAACAACTTCATCTCTTTTAATCTTCCCATACTGAGGGATTACATAGGGGCGCTGTTGCCGATTGTCGATGCGCAGGCAAGCCGAACCCCTGATTTTAAGCTGTTTCGAATGCAGTATTCCCGTTTCCGTCAGGACATCTTGAAGCTCCTGGATAACATGGAGCATGGTTCGAAACGGATCAAGGCGATCGTCGGCGATCTGAGAAAGTTTGCCGGGAAGCGCGAGAACCTCGAAGTGAGTTTGACAGATATCAAGGATGTGATCGATAAAGTGCTTCCCATGTGCCAGGCGGAAATCAGCGAAAAGGTCAGGCATTTTGAGATTGACATTCCCGGAGACCTTCCCGCGATCAATAGCGATGCAGGGGCCCTCCAGCAGGTTATCCTCAATCTGCTGATCAATGCGGCGCAGGCTTGTGACAAAAAGTCCTCCCGTGTGCGTGTTAGCGCCAGGATGGAAGATGCCGCCGAGCGGCGCCTCGTCGTTGAAGTCTGTGACAATGGTTGTGGAATGGATGAGCAGACCAGGGATAAGATTTTCGACCCTTTCTTTACCACCAAGCCCCCCTCGTCGGGAATCGGCCTCGGATTATATTTGTGCTACAACCTGGTCAAGTCTCTTGGAGGGAAAATCGAAGTGGATAGCGAAGTCGGGAAGGGCAGCTCGTTCCGCCTGATTCTTGGCGACATGGCTATGTGTGTGGATTAGAGCGCTTTTTGCCTGCTTTAAGGCTGCGCTAACCTGGGACATCGCGGAACAGCAAAAACACCGGAGCAGCGAGTCCCATCTGAACGCTCGATATCTGATCGCGTAAAGTGCAATGAGCCCGCAATAATTCGAAGGTCAATGACATGAGTATCAGTATTCTCGTTGTGGACGATGAGCAGGACTTTCTGGATAGTGTCGAGAGAGCGCTTATCATTTCAGGCCACGATGCCTATCAGCTCGAAAGCGATTCAGGAAAAGCAGCCCGGTTGTTTCAAAATGGAAAAACTTGGGAAGTTGCTTTGTTGGACGTGAGAATGCCGGGGATGGACGGAATCGAGCTTTTGGAGGTGATAAAATATTACAGCCCCAACACCGAGTGTCTCATGATTACGGCGGTTAACGATGTGAATGTGGTGGTGGAATGCATCAGGAAAGGTGCCTATGACTACCTGGTCAAGCCAATCAACAGAGACGATCTGATGCTGAAAATCGGCCATGCCCTCGAGAGAAGAAGACTGCTCGATGTCCTGGATCTCAGAAACGAGATAACGGCGCCTGACCTGACAAAGGCGGAAGCCTTCCGTAATATCGTCACACAATCTACGAAGATGCTGCGGTTGCTCAAAGAAGCGGAGCTCCATGCCAGAAGCGATGTGCCTATACTGATCACCGGAGAGAGCGGCACGGGAAAGGAGATTCTGGCAGGCGCCGTCCATCAGGCCAGCAATAGGGCCGATAGGCCCTTTACGGCAGTCAACATGGCTTCTCTAACCGAGAGCCTGTTCGATGCGGAGTTTTTCGGCCACACCAGAGGCGCCTTCACGGGGGCTGACAAGGATCGCGCAGGTTACGTGCAACACACCAATGGCGGGACACTCTTTCTGGATGAGATAGGAGATTTGCCGCCGGTCCTTCAGGGGAAGATCCTTCGTGTGCTCCAGGAAGGTGAATACATGAAGCTCGGTACGAGCAAAGTGCAGAAAGTGGACGTCCGGTTCGTAGCCGCGACCAACAGGGACATCGACAGGGCTATGCTCAAGGGTGAGTTTCGCAAAGATCTGTACTACCGGCTGAGGGGAGCTTGGCTCCATATCCCGCCGCTCAGAGAGAGGCGTGATGATATTCCGTTACTTGTCGGCAGGTTCCTGGGAGAGCTGTCACCCTCGCTGGCCGAAGGCGGCTTGAAAGCCGACGCCCTCGAAGTCCTTATGAATTACGATTTCCCGGGCAACGTAAGAGAGCTCAAATCCATTGTCCATGCCTGCGCCAATCTGACTCAGGGAAAGCCTATATCCCGGGAGTTGCTGCCGGCCTTCCTGCAGCCTAAAATGAAGCTGGCGCCTTCAGAAACCTCCGAAGAGGTTCTCAGTCTCGCCGAACTTGAGAGAAGGCATATGATCAAGGTGTACAAGCAAACGGGAGGCAACAAGATGCAAACGGCCAGGCTGCTGAGGATAGGTCGCAACACGCTCAAACACAAGCTTGAATCTTACGGCATCGAGTGACTCACTTTTTGCGCTGAATTCGAATGCCATGAATCCGGTTTACCCACTCACCCGTCCGCCCACTCACCTATTCACCTATCCACCTATTCACCCATCCACCCACTCACCCGGGAAAACGCAGTTGGGAAATGAACTTCTTTCCGAATTCCGGACGGGAGGCCAGATCGAATACCTGGATGATGGACGCCAGATGCTCCATATCCCTCAAAATGTCCCGATTGAGCACGGGAAGGGAAGCTCCGGAAAGTGACGAGTTTCCCACGAAGGTGATTCGCCCTGTGTAATCTGTTGGAAGCAGCCCAATGGTTTTCAGGCTTTCAGGATTCAAGTGATAGCCGAATGAGCCGGCCACAATGATCTGTTCCATGTCTGCGACGGAGCGGCCCGCTTCGCCCAACAACGCGAGAATCCCCGTTATGGCCGCGCCCTTGGCCAACTGGACCTGCCGAATGTCCTGCTGGCTCAGAAAAACGCTCTCCGTCAAATGATAACGGTCCCCCTGCAACCTCTCCGTCAGGGCCTTTCCGGCCGAGCGGTTGAATGCTCCGCTGGGAGCGATGACCCCGGAGGCGAGCAGGACTGCCACAAGATCCACGAGGCCGCTCCCGCAGAGGCCGATTGGCGGCAAACTCCCTATGGTGGTGAATCGGGGCTGCATGTCGTTGCCCATGGCAACGGTATTCACGGCTCCGGGCACAGCTCGACAGCCGCACGCGATATTCATTCCTTCCAGTGCCGGTCCCATGGCGCAGGATGTGCCGAGCAATCGATCGGGTCCTTCGATCAGCACTATCTCTCCGTTGGTTCCGATATCAACGAATAAAGTGCTCCCTGTGCAAGACCGGTAATCGATTGCCGTAAGGCCGGAGATAATATCCGCCCCGACATAGGCTGCAGCGCCCGGCAAAAGGACAAGCCGCCCCCTGCGGGCAATGGGCAGGCCGGAACGCTCTCCTTCGACGGCCAGCGACTTCAGAAAAGTGGGGCGAAAAGGGGCCAGGGCCAGGGATAGCGGGTTGACTCCCGCCAGGATGTGCAGCATGGTGGTGTTGCCCGCGGCGGTCATCAGGTAGACCTGGTCCCGGCTTCGTCCTTTTCCGAGGGCTTCATCCAGCATCAACTCCAGTTGTCCGATCAGCGCCGACCGCAGAACGCCTATCCCTTCCGGATTTTCTCGACAATAATCTATTCGGGTGATCACGTCGCCGCCATAGGCAGTCTGAGGATTCAGCGCCGAACTGGAGCCCAGGAGTTCACCATTTTCCAGATCGAACAGAGAAAGCGAAAGGCTCGTTGTACCGATATCCACTGCGGCGCCAAGCATTGGCTTCCGGTCGAAGCGAATATCCAGGAGTTCGTTTCCGAACTCGATTCCGAATGCCTGGGCCTCATTGCCGTCCCAGGTTGCGATTTTGTCGAGAACGAAAGGATCGGAGGTTCGAAAAGGAAGAGTTTCCGCGTAGGGATCGGGGCTGCTTCCTTTTTCCGGCAGGGTGACGCGCTTGACGGGGCTGTCTATGGCAACCGCTCGAAGTTCGGGACCGAATGCGGACTGAAGCCGGGTCCAGTTGTCATTGGTAGTCACAGTGACGTCGCCGAGCACTTTTGCCCTGCATGCCAGGCGAACGTCCGCGCCCGGGGCCCCCAGGTGCTCGAGTTCCGCATCGTCGGGCGCGCTCAATTCTCCTTGGGCGACGACCCTGCATTTGCCGCAAACTCCACGCCCGTCGCAGGTCGACTCAACTCTGACTCCGCTTCGCCGGATGCATGACAGCAGGGTCTCTCCCTGCTCGGCTTCCAAAGTCTGTTTGCTATCCCCGAAGAATACTGTAGGCAAGAAGCTTTTCCTTTCACGCCAAAGCCTGAACCGAAGGTCGAGTTGACGGATCGAGACCCAGATGCGCCAGTTCGATCGTGGTAGATGGTGGAATGACTATGAAGTAATCGTCATTCCAGGGACCTGAGAGAAAGTGCTTCAGATAACGGTCGGTCCCCTGGAGAATAAGGAGTTGCAGCTTGAGGGCTGTGGAGATTTCGTTCACATGGGGGAGAACGCCGGATATGTCATAAGCGCCGGTATCGATGAGCCCCAGGAATTTATAATGAGCAAGCATTCTTCGATATACCCGCTCTGTTCGTTCAGGACCGTAACGGGCCAGAATCGCCTGGTACTCCTTCCAGATGTTGGCCTCTCCCTCCAGCCAGCCCTTCGTGACAAAATAGGTGCCTCCCTGCTGATTGCAGTGCTCCCTGCTTTCTTTGGACCCGAGGAGCAAAGTTATGCAGTCATCCACTCTGGGAAGGATCAGTTGATAGTCTCCGGTTTTCAGTCCGATCACCGCGTTGCCGCAGAAGCCGAATCCCAGAAGTACTTTGTTCACTCCGCTGAGCTTATCCAATTCTTCCTGCACCCGCTGGCGCAGGGAGTCCGTCACAAGATGCAGTCCGGATTCGATCCATATGAATTCGTACGGGCAGTTCGTTTCTCTGGCCGCCTTTTCAAGCTCATCGCGGATCGTGTTGCATGCCAAAATCACTGTTTTCATTTCCAGGGCCTTTCCAGCCTGCGGGTTGAATTTAAATTTTAATCCCGCGGTCCGGAGTCGGGAAGGCAAAATCCGTTCTCGGCATGCATGGCAGGTCTTCCGGGAGAAATGTTCGCATTTTATTCCGCGGGAACATTTGCGGCCTTTTCGAATGTCGCGGGACCGCAACCCGCTCCCGGGTCGGCTCTCAGCTCTTCCAACCGGGTCCTCCAACTGAAGGCTACCAGAGCAACCGGCTCCTCCAGGTCCGGCGGGAATATGAGGACCACTTTCCCGAGAAGGTCCGCATTTACCGCGGAATGGAATTCTTCGATAGAGAAATTTCCCATCACCATGTTCAATAGATAGGTTTTCCCGCCGTCCCTCAGGAAGCCTTTTCCTCTTACCACCCCCTTGGGCAGTTCATTGAGGAACTCCCGAAACTCCGCTATCCCGTTTCCCCGCCACGAGTAGGCGGAACTCACCAGATTGTCGGGGGGAGTAACCTCGCGGAACGGATCGGAAAGGATAAGGGAAAGTACTTCCTCCAACTCCTTGGAAGAGACCGGTTTGCAGGCGGTTTGCCCCGGGTCGTCGCAGGCGCCGCCGGCATCGCCCAGCTTTCTCAGTATCGAATCGAACGGGATATCGCAGAAAACCGACTCCATAAACTGCGGGTTGGGATGATGGCCCCGCACTACCTGCTTGATTCGCTCGATTTTGTCGCGGCTCGCCAGGTCGACCTTGTTTATGACGAACAATGACGAAGAGGCTATCTGTTTTTCTACCGAAACAAAGGCGCCGTGTGTTTCTTCAAAATATTCGGCATCCAGGATGCACACCTGTTCCAGAAGGCGGAAACGGTTATTGAAAAAGGACAGCCCAAAGTCAGACTTGAGATCGCCCGGGTTGGCAACCCCGGTGGGTTCCAGAATGAGCAGGTCGGGTTTGACTTCGCTTGCAATCTTCAAAAGGGCCTTTATAAAGTCTCTTTTCACACAGATGCAGAAAATCGATCCCCTGTTGATCTCAAGAATGTCAAAATCTTCCCCCTGCAGCACAGGGCCGTCGATCCCGATTTCTCCAAATTCGTTCATTAGGACTACAACCCTGTACCCCCTAGGGACCGCTTTAAGCAGCCCGTTGAGAAACGTAGTCTTGCCGCTTCCCAGGAAACCGCTTATCATGATTACGTCTGTTTGAGCGCCCATCTCTTTTCACCCCGATCGCGATCTATTTCAAATACGGATCGCCCGTTTTTCCGCACGCCTTCCAGGATCAGCTCTCTCTGGTCTTCATCCCTGCTCCTGCTTTCTTGAGATTCTCCTCCACCTTGTCGAACTGAAAGCCCTTATCCCGCAGGGACTTGAGCTTTTCCGCCGCTTCGGGACTGGGGGCCCTTTTGACCATTTCGTCTATCAGTTCCTCGTATTGAGGAATACGGCTTGGAAAAACAAGGTCGCCCTCGATCGCAATTGTCGGCAGGACCTTGCCCTTCATCTCTACGAACTTGCCTATTCCCTCCTTGGTCTTGATGGACCATTCAACATACTCTATCATTTCCTGCACATCGGGGGGCAATGCGGCAAGTGATTCCATCATGTAGCCGCATGCGGCACATTGAACACTGTCCAAAGTGAGCACATCGATCCGGATTTTCTTGTCAGCCATCCTGGTGTCTCCTTCCCGGTTATTTAGATGCCTCCGGATGGGACGCATAGTTTTCGCCAAACCAGTCCATCGCCTCTACCACCTGCTCCACATGTTCCGCCGGAACATCGTAGGGAAGGTCTCAGCCAGGCGCCAGTACGAACCCGTGCGTTCCCCCGGCGGCAAGACTGACTATAGCGTCCTCCCTGGGAGGAATCAACCCGAGGCTGAGGGCCAGGGTGAGCTTGAGGTTGCCGGCAAATCCCAGCCCGTACTTTCGCGCCAGGTCCTTCACGAAACTCAGATTTAGTTGTTCGTCGATCGCGAAGGCATCTGTCCCGATCTGGCAAACGTCCTCCATGACCTTGGTGCAATCGCCGCAGATGAGGAATACCGAGCATGCGCCGGCCTTCTTGATGACTTCCAATCCCTTTTGTACGTAAGGAGTAACGAACTCTTTGAATGTCTCCGATCTGACCTGGGAGGCCACGGGGTCGACAATGCCGATGACCTCGCATCCAATTTCCGCGTAATACTGCGCGGAGGCCGCATTCACTTCCGCGGCAAACTCGAGCACCTCGCGGGCAAAATCCTTGTTCTTGTAGACATCGGTGAAAATGCGCACTCCGGCAATGTGGGAGGCAAGGGTGAGAGGACCGCAGAGCAGTCCGACCATCGCACAGTCCATGGCATCCAGTTTGGGCTTTAAAAGACGCCCCGCTTCGAGCACAACGGGCCATCTACCCGATTCCCTGGTCGGGACCTTGAGACCCAGTTTGCCGGGCGATTCCATCCCGGAACAGGGGTGCGAGACTACCGAAGGCACATTGTCCTCCCACCATCTCAGCTCGCAGCCAACTGCGTTCGCCTCGACCGAAAGGTCGAACATAAGCGGAATCCCATCGGCCCTGTATCTTTTCGCCGCGTTCTCTACGCCCTTGGCCATCAGCTCGGGACTCTTCAGATAATTTTCGGCGGTCTCGTCGATTAGAAACGCACTGTTGATGCCGGCATAGGGCAGCCACGGGGCTCTCGATGTCCGCTTGCCCTTGAGAGCATCTATAAGCAACTGCTTTGACATTGATTTCCCTCCTGTGTTACTCGATTTCTTATTGGGTCCGCATGGGTTGGATCACTCCTTGCGGAGCGCCATGACCCTCTTTACTTCGTCCACTACGTCGGCCGCCGCGGTCGCATGGCCGTCAGCCTTGAACATCTTCACCACTTCCTTGGAAACAGGCGCCCCCCCGATCAGGATAGCAACCTCGGGCTTGGCATCCCTCACCAACTGGATCACCTTTTTCATCCCCATCATTGTCGTTGTCATCATCGCCGATATGCCGACCACGTCGGCTTCGGTTCGAAGCAATTCATCCACGAACGTCTGGTAGGGGACATTGGTGCCGAGATCGTAGACTGTAAAGCCGGCGATTTCGAGCATCAGCTTGACGAGATTTTTGCCGATATCATGTATGTCGCCTTGAATGGTCCCAAGGACGATCTTGCCCCTGCTTTTGGCATCCCCGGCCTTCAGGTGCGGCGTGAGTATGTCGAGTCCGATCCTCATCGCCTCGGCGCACAGAAGCACCTCCGGGACATAATATTCCTGGTTCTTGAAAAGCTCCCCGACTGTGACCATGCCGGCGGCAAGACCATCCGTGATTCCCTGCAAAGCGTCATGGCCTTCCTCGATGTACAGTGTTGCGGCTTTCTGGACCCCGTCTTCGTCATAGGCGACGACGGCGTCGTGAATGCTTTTTAGAATCTCTTCACTGGATGGCATGAAAGGTACCTCCTCCTGTAAACTCCGTTCGAAAGTCCGATCGAATGTTCAAAGCAACAGGCCTGTTGGCAACAGGCCCGCTGGAAAAATCATAGGGATCGTTTTGCGAGCGTTCTTGAACGCACGTTTCGTGCCAAGCCTGGCGCAACCCTTATATGGTCTAGTGGTATATACAGGAGGTTTGCGACCCGGCAACCCGGGAGGCCGGTGAGCGCGGTTGACCCTCACGGTCCCAAGCGCCGTTTTGAACCACCTTGTTTGGTTTTTTTTAAGTTATTTCAGGCCGTTGTCAGCTATGATCCATTTTGGACATGGTCTGCATCGGACCACCCGGCTCTTTCGCCGTCATGCCGGCGTCTTTTCTTCATCGACCGGGGCAGGTCTCATGCCTGCGTTCTGCGTGGGGGGGAGGCGGGGCCGCCTGGCTTGGCTCTGATTGATACCGGCTTGCGTTCAAGATTGAACCGGAAAGCGGGTAGGGGAACGTAGCATAGCCCCTGGTGTGCGTTCAAGAGACGGGCGCGAGGCCCTATCCTGCAGGCCAACTGCCGTGTATCATCGTGAACGCAAATTGGTATGAGCCCATTCGACATCTTTGGCCGGACAACCGTGTCCTACCCGCAAAAAACCACCGGTAAGCACCCTGGAAATCGCTTTCCTTCCTGGTTCCCGCGTTGGCAGGCATATTGCACCATGTGGAGTATCTCACGAGGAGGAGTAACAGCCATGTTCGATCTTAACGATTGCCCCTGTTCGGGGAAAAACATCAGCACTTTGGTTGCGCCCTGGATCTTGCTGACCCTTTATCAACAGGAAAGTTTGCACGGCTACGAAATCCAGAAGATCATCCTGGGTCAACTGCAGGAATTGGGCTTCGGATTGAACATGGGCGGCCTCTACCGCCACCTGAACATGCTGGAAAAGCGCGGCGTGCTTACCTCGACCTGGGATACAAGCGCGCCCGGACCGGCCAAACGCAAATATTCGCTTACCGAAGCCGGCAAAGAGTGCCTGTGGCGCTGGATGAGTACGCTTAGCGTTCACGTCACCTTGATAGGTAAATTTATGGATGAAGCCCAACGGGTATTTTCGAATGCAATTTTACCCAAAGTCTTGCCAATCCACACTCTGCCCCTGGCTCCAAAGGAGTTTTCATGAAAAAACCCAGACCTCTCGCCATCACCAAACCTGTCAGGCTGATATTCGTCGGCGGCTTTTTGGGTTCCGGCAAGACAACGGCGCTTGGGGCCCTGGCTAAGCTGCTGATTCGCCGTGGCAAGAGGGTGGGAATCGTGACCAACGATCAAAGCGGCAACCTGACCGACACACTCGTCGTGCGCCAGATGCTCGATAAACTGGATGTCCCTGTGGAAGAAGTGGTCGGCGGTTGCTTCTGCTGCAAATTCGATGAGCTGATCGATCATGTCGACAAGATGCTCGCCCACAACCCCGATATTCTCCTGGGGGAGCCTGTGGGCAGTTGCACGGATTTTGTGGCTGCCGTGGCCAACCCTGTGAAAATAAACTACCGGGATGGATTTGTCTTTGCACCGCTTTCCACTATGGTAGATCCGGACCGGGTACGCGAACTGCTGCTGGGAGAAAGCCCGGCCACCTTTCCGGAAGATGTTCGATACCTGTTTGGCAAGCAACTCGAAGAGGCCGATCTGATCGTGTTGAACAAAGTCGACCAGGCGGGACAAGAAGAGTCAAGTCGGCTTGCAGGCCTGCTGCGCGGCCGCTTTCCATCCAAACGGGTTTTGGCGGTATCCGCCCGCGAAGGTGAAGGTATGGAAGCTTGGCTCGAGCTGGTGCTCACAGGTCGCCCCGGTGCTTCATCGGTTTTGGGTGAGATCGATTATGACCGCTATGCTCATGCCGAAGCAGTGCTGGGCTGGCTGAACGCCGCGGTCAGGGTTACCGGAAGCAAGCCTTTCAATCCGGCCGGCTTGCTTGAAAAGGTGATCCTGCGTATCCGGGACAGCCTGCGCCCGCGCAACGTGGGCATTGGCCACCTCAAATTAGCCATGACCAGCCGGGGCCGCTCGATCTGGGGCAATCTGACGCAACTTGGCGGCGAGCCGTCTCTGGGCGGCCCATCCATGGCCGATCTGCTCAGCGCGACGCTCTTGGTCAATGCGCGGGTTCAACTGGAGCCCGCGGAGCTTGAAAGTATCGTGCGAACGGCAGTCGCCGATGCTGCGGCGGAAACGGGAAGTGACGCGGAATTCATTGACCTTGAGTGCTTCAGTCCTTCCTATCCCAATCCGCCGTATCTGATGAGGGAGATCTGATCCGGGTCGCGTTCGAGACTGGGCGATCTGATGCCAGGTTGCGTTCAAGGCCGGGCGGGATAAAGCCCGCCCCTAAATCATTATCGTGGGGCTCGATCGTAGGGGAGGGGGAGCGCAGCGCTGTACGCCCTCCCTGCCTGCAACTCGTAGAATCCTGCAATGTGTTGGGGGCCATGTCGATCGTTAGCACCCTATTCGAACGCAACTCCGCACGAGGCATGAATTGAAATCTGCACGAGAGCTGAAAACATGGAAATTGAAGTCATCGGATTGGATCCGCCCTGTGAGTGGTGCACGCAACTGCTCGATAATGTCAGGGAAGCCGTGGCGCTTGCGAAAATCGATGCCACGGTGGTGAAAAAGTGGGCTCTTTCCAAAGAAATCCGTGACAAGTACGGCCTCTTGCTGAGCCCTGCACTCGTAGTCGACGGCATGGTGGTGTTCCAGGGCAAGGTCTTTTCGGTCGAAAAGCTCGTGAGCTTGCTGGGGGGGTGAAAGCAGCGGGCCCCGGTTTGCCGCAAATTTGGATGTTCCAATTGGTATACGAGGGAAAGGGAGGCTTCTGGAATGGCTGTTAACGTTGGACGCTGGGAAAAACTGATAAGCCACGATGTTGTTCAGGGTTTTGCCGGCGAGTTGCTTGGCACATTCATACTGGTTTTCTTCGGGATCGGTTCTGTAGCCGTGACGGTGCTCTTTTCCGCCCATTCGGGACTGATGCAGGTTGCCCTGATGTGGGGAATCGGGGTGTCGCTGGCCATTTACTGCACTCGACATCTTTCCTGCGCTCATCTGAACCCGGCCGTGAGCCTCGCCATGGTCGTTGCCGGAAGGATGTCCGCGCGGAAACTGCCTTACTACTGGCTGGCCCAGGTGTTGGGAGGTTTCGCTGCCGGCATGCTTGTCTATGGGATCTTCTCCGGCTCTATTGCATGCTTTGAAGATGTCCACAATATAACGCGGGGCGCCGATGCTTCCGTGACAACGGCGATGATGTTCGGTGAGTATTTTCCGAATCCGGGCGTACCCGCCGATTTGATTTCCGTTTCCCTTCCCCTTGCCTTTCTGGTCGAGGCCGTTGGAACTTCTTTACTGGTCATTACGATCTTTATGCTGACGGAAGGATGTAACGTGGGCCGTCCGTCAAGTGAGATTGTTCCCATCCTGATCGGCCTGACGGTCACGGTGATCATTGGAGTTCTTGCGCCGCTCACTCAGGCCGGGCTAAATCCCGCGCGGGATTTTGGACCCCGCCTGTTCGCCTATCTGGCCGGCTGGGGGCATGTGGCCATCCCGGGTCCCTCGGGCGGCTTTTTTACAGTTTATATTCTCGGCCCGCTCGCGGGAGGGATTGTATCCGCGCTGCTTTTCAACAGGGTCCTCGAGCCTCTTATGGAGAGAAAGACAATAGCGTGCGCATGCGGGGAAGCCCCCCTCATTTTCGAAAAAGCCGAAAGTAACCGTGCGGGATGATGTCCAAAGGCGGGAACCGCCCGGCGTCGGACGGCATCCGGGCGTTGGCCTTCGGCACGACACTCCCCTGCGCCGGATGCCTGCAGGCTGAAAGAGAAGCACGGCGGGCGGCGCAGCGCTTCCCCGCGGGTCGGGTAGTTATGCAAAAGCACGAAGCATTTTCGATAAATACGGCGGGAGAAAGTAAGTTTTCCTGATTAACAGGGTAAACCTCCACCTCTGCCGGGGGACTCGCAGAGTTTGACATTTCCGGGAATGTACGAAAGCCTCCCACCTGTGAACCGATGGGTGGCCCGGATATTTATCCGGGGGCGAAGCCCAAGAGGCTGACGAACATACTGCCGGAAACAGGGGCAAGCGGGGTCGCGGTGCGGGTTCAGCGGCATTGTCCATCATTAAGCCGGTTCATTGGATTGAAATTGTTGCTTTCTTGCTCCACCGTTTGGCGCCCGGCGATATGGCGCTGCCCTTTGATGTCGTTCCATTTCCCGGGACAGAGCCGGGGCACTGCAACCTGGTATCAATAAACGGCGGAACACAGGATCAGATCGTCGACCATTTCGAAATAAGTAGTCTTGGGGATCCATTCTTTCGACGTAGGATGAAACCACTTATATTCCACAAAGCCGTTTCCATCCATAGTGGCCGATTCGACTATATCCCTGATGAAGAAATTTTCATCCGAATCCTGGACTTCCATGAAGTCCTTGCCAACAAACTTATCGTAGGCGCCATGCGCCATCATGATCCCCTTCGAATCCAGTGCAAAGATGTACATCTCACCTCGTGAAAACATCCCGTTGGGGTTGGAGAACTCCGCCAGAGCAAGCTCCCTTCCGGCCAGTCTATAGAAGTTCTTTGCGTTTTCCACCCATTCCTGAGCGTGGTTCAATGAGTTGGTTTTCATTGTTCATTCTCCTTAGTACCGGATGGGAAGAATTTAATGGAGCGTCAGATATTTTCATAAATACTCCGCGCGTCTTCTCAGGTGGATTTTTCGCGATAGCACCTCCTCGGTTCGCCTTTAACTGTCAAAGGCATATCCATCTGGATTCGGGAATTTTCTCAAAGAGCGTCATATCGAAGCGTCATCTTCGACAAGGAGGACAGGATTTTCAGCACACACTTGCGCCCCCGACATTGTGAATTAAGGCGCAAGTAGCGTGCCGCGATAGTGGAATCATCAAGATAGTGGCCGGGAGCCGCTTGGAAGAGTGGCTCTTTGATAGAGAGGCGGCCGTATTTGGATAATATTCTACACCTTCCAGGTTATTGATAATCGGAGTGTTCGGGGCGCTTTGGAAAAAGCCAATAATTCATGCTCTTATTTCTAATGTGCAGAATATTGTCCATGACCGGAGGATATTGGAGCATTTTGTTCAAATAGTGAGAAGAGCGTAAATTGTAATCCCGGGATACTCAACTCTCCCGATCCAACTCTCAAACACCCGAAACACATATTGATTCAGATTGAATAGAATGGGGCAGGCGGATGTAAAAGGTTGTGCCTAACTCCTCGTAAGACTCGAACCAGATGCGTCCATTTAGATATACTTCAGTTAGAAGTTTGGCGCCGTAGGTTCCTAAACCACGACCTATTCCCTTAGTGGAGAACGATCTCTTGAAAAGTCCCGCTCTAACGCTCTCTGGCAGCACAGCCGGATTGTGAACTGCAAAGAGAACACCGTAATCTTTCTCGAGGCAGTCGATGCTCACCACATCATTTCTCGACGAGGCCTCCATGGCATTTTTGATTAGATTGCCGAGCACCCTGCTGATAAGCGTCCTATCAGTTTCGATAAATACTTCCGGGCGATTTTCAGCCGGCAGAATTTTCACTCCGCCGGCCTCAGCTACCATGCCGAATAGCTTTAGTTGTTCCTCCAATAGGGATAGACAGCCGACTCTTACCGGATGGACGGGCAGTTCATGCTTTTCTGCGAGGGTGAAGTCCCGATGGGAAAGGATTTGCTCGATCAGTCTTCCGGACGTGACCGTGAGTTTTTGCAGCATCTCTGCTTTGAGCTGGGTAACATTTGATAATTCGCAAATCCCGTGAATAGCCCCGCATGTATTCAGGATATCATGAAAGAATATTCTTTCCAGTTGCTGCTTTTGCATCTCATTTTCGATATCTACCAATACTCCGACGCAGAAGTTTCGGTCCGCATGCCGGAAAGAAGACATACTCACCTGCAAATTGAGAGTGGTAGTGGCGCTTCCAACTTTTCGGCTTAAATTGCATTGCTCGATGTCCGAACCACCCGCAAGGCTGGATACGATGGCTCTGGCGGCGCCACAGTGACGGCAAAACCTCGTCGTGCCGCACTCTGCCTGGCACTCTATCGAGTGGATGCACCCTGCAGCCTCTCCCAATCGTTTGCCTGAAACGTCATGTAACCGGGACACGCCAATGAGGCTCAGAAAACGATTATTACCGTAAACGATCTGCCGGTGATTATTTAAAATGACAATCGTGACGGGAAGAATCTCGACAATCTTTAAAAGATCGGACGTGAAGAGGCTTTGGTGCTGTTCAAAAATATCAGCCGGCGGCAGTTTTTCTACCGGAAGAAACTCTGTGTCTTTCCGGACAAAAATTTCAGTTGGCGATTGCTGTGTAATGCCGGGGTCAGTCCCGGGAAAAGATTCGGGCTTCCCTTCAAAATTCCAAGGATTCAATGAAATACAGCTCATATTACATTCCTGTTGTCTCTTAACCTGGAATTTCCCTCGTCTAAAACGAAAGATTTGGACATGCCTTCAGCAGAAGAACAGGTCTTGCCTTTTCCTTGCTGCATTGCACTATGGAGCTGACTGACAGGTCCATTTAGTCGCTTGACAGGATTGATTTAAAAATCGGCTGAGGGTGACATTTTCTAAAGCGTTATTCGGAGAGGACCACCGATAGAAACTGTGACCACCGTCAGATGATGTCCGAGGGTTCCGGAGTGGAAGAAGCCCTTTTTTACACGTCTTGCCCCTCCCATCGGGTTCCGGGATTTAGAAACCTTAATCAAAAGGGATCAACTGCTCTGGCCGCCTTTCTCCCTTCTCAAACTTCGTCGGATCTGTCTCAATATCTCTCTGGCATCGCCATTCACTTTGCCCTGAAGTCCTGCAAAATTTGGTTCATCCTGCAACCGAGTACCTGCAGACGAGAAAGGGCAGCATCTGTCTGCTGTGAACTCGCCCTGTGGGGGATTTTGAGTTTCTTGCCCGGAAAGGGCTGCATAGGGTAGCCCAGGGTCAGCACCGTGCCACCCTGGGGAGAACAGGACCGCTAATTAGTCGTAATGCCCTGAAAGGGTTACATAAAAAGAGGCTCAGTTGTACTCCCGTGTATTTTTAAATGAGATATCGGGCCAATCTTCGATAACAAAATCAAGGCGCCATGTACTGGGAGCAAGATAGGCCAGGTGCCCTTCTGAATCATGGGCCAAATTAGCCAGGTGTTGCCTCTCAAAATCCTCGAACCGTTTCTTGTCATCGTAGCCGATCCAACGGGCCGCGGAAAAGCCCGCCGGTTCGTAGACCGCATCTACGCCGTATTCGGCCTTAAGCCTGGCCACCGTCACATCGAACTGCAGGGCGCCAATCGCACCGAGTATGTAGTCCGAGCCCATGAGAGGTCGAAAGTACTGCACGGCGCCCTCCTCAGCCAACTGGGTCAAACCCTTTTGAAGCTGTTTTACCTTCAACGGGTTCTTGAGGAGCACTCGCCGGAAATGCTCCGGGGCAAAATTGGGGATTCCGGTGAAGCGCAAAGGTTCTTTGTCTGTGAAAGTATCTCCGATCTTGATGGTTCCATGATTGTACATACCGATTATGTCGCCTGCATATGCCTCTTCGACATTGGTCCTGTCCTGGGCCATGAATGTGGTGGCATTGGTCAGGGTGATTTCCTTCCCGAGCCGATGATGAATGACTTTCATTCCCTTGGTGAATTTCCCGGAGCAGATCCTCAAGAATGCAATCCGGTCCCGGTGAGCGGGGTCCATATTGGCTTGAATCTTGAAAACAAATCCTGAAAAAGGCTCCTCGAAAGGAGAGACTTCTCTGGTCACTGCGGGTCTCACTCCCGGTGCCGGGGCCATGTCGATGATGGCGTCGAGCAATTCCCTGACCCCAAAATTGTTGATAGCACTGCCGAAGAACACCGGCGTCTGGTTTCCCCTGAGATAATGGTCCATCTCGAATGGATTGGCAGCCCCTTCGAGTAATTCCACGTCTGCGCGCAGATCATCCGCCTGGCGTCCCAGCAGTTTATGGAGCTTTGGGTCGGCCAGATCCTTGATCAGGACTCCCTGCTGCTCTCGGGTTTCCGGGTTGCGTGTAAAAAGCTGGAGTTCCTTGCGGTAGAGATTGTAGACCCCTTTGAAGCTCTTCCCCATGCCGATAGGCCAGGAGAGCGGCGTACACTCGATCTGGAGCTTGTCTTCTATCTCAGCCAGGATATCCAGCGGCCCCATTCCTTCCCGATCCAGCTTGTTGATGAAGGTGATAATGGGAGTGTTGCGCATTCGGCAGACCTCCATCAGCTTCTCTGTCTGCGACTCCACTCCCTTCCCGCTGTCGATGACCATGAGAGCGCTATCGACCGCAGTGAGAACTCTGTAGGTGTCTTCCGAGAAATCCTGGTGCCCGGGTGTATCGAGAAGGTTCATCTCAAAGTCCCGGTGGGTGAATTTCATTACCGAGGTGGTGACGGAGATGCCTCGCTCTTTCTCGATGGCCATCCAATCGCTGGCGGCGTGACGGGCGGCCTTGCGTGCTTTGACGGCTCCGGCTATTTGAATGGCCCCTCCAAAGAGGAGTAGTTTTTCCGTTAATGTTGTCTTGCCGGCGTCGGGATGACTGATGATCCCAAAGGTCCTGCGCCGTTTGATTTCTTTGTGATTGGGTTGATTCATTTGATCTCTCTCTCCGGGAAAACGGCTAATATTTATACTGGTAGATGTAAACTTTCCGGGCGCGGCCTGGTTGTGGCCCGTGACGGTAGAAATGTCTGACAATCTCGGAATCAGGGCGAGTAGGACGGCGCTTTGCGGTTAATCAACAATAAAGCAGGTGGGCCTCTTCAATCAGGGCGGATTTCCATGCATTGGATGGCCTGATCCGGACGGGCGATAAAAGCGAGGACACGGGCAATCATTCTTGAGGGAAGTCGAAGTCACTAAACCTGGTTCTCCAAAACGAAAGTATCTGCTCATAGGCTGACTCATACGGAGTTGCGTTCAAATCGAGTTCTACGGGAGGGCATAAAGCCCTCCCCTACGAAGAACCGTGCGACAATGCTGTAGGGGCGGGGTTTATCCCCATAAGCGCTCAAATAAGCGTTAGCCACCGTAAGCATTTAGGGCAGAATTACAGAAAATCGAGAATTTCGGACTGTTAAATTCTCTATAAATTCCGCCACTTATGACATCGACTAAAATTGGGCAAGGGCTAAAAAAATTGCGAATCTTGCCCTAGTAAATTCAAGTACTTACGCGCTTATTTGAGCGCTTATGGGGTTTATCCCCGCCCGGTCTTGAACGCAAGTCGGTATCAAACAGCCACTATCCCCGCCAGTATAAAGTAAACGTCTGCCCCTGGTCAACCCCGGAAGGCGGCAACAGTTCAACTAAACAATTTGCGGCCCCGGAAAATTCGTCATCGGGGCAGGGCGCAAGCTGCGAAACGAGCATATTGCGAAGTGGGCAGAGTGCGGAGCTGATAGTAGATCCAAAATAGGCAAATGATAAGAATGGGCTGCGCGCTTCACGGCTAACCCCTTGAATTTACGGCGCGCCTGGAGCGTCCATGGGTGGAAGGAAAAGGGTAAGCTCCGGAAAAGGCTGAACCCCGAGTGACCTTTGCCCTTGCCCAACTTCACCAAGGCTGGTTCATCCCGGCTTTTTTTCTCAACTTCCCCGAAGAAAGTCTTGCGCTTTCTTCTTTCCATTGAGTATTTCCGCCGAGCATTTTTACTGGGCTTCTGGCTCCGACCTCTTGGGGCTCTTGATTACCTTTAGAACACAAACATGAGAGATTGTCAAGGATTTTCTTTCCGGATAAATCAAAATGAATGAGAAATCGTTGCCGGAAGCCCCTTTGTTGAGCTCACGATCCAATCATAAGAACACTCGATCATCGCATTCACTACCGTCCCACGGCTCTCTAGCCCGGCGGAAATCAGTCAGGGTACCGGTAATTTTCCGTTCGGGTGGTTTTGGGGCGTAAGAATACCCGTTCGCCCATGCAGTACCATCATCGGCCTGAGAGCCGTCGAGAAGAGCAATCATGAGGTCGGCATCCTCGATATGAGATTTACAGCGGGAGAAAATCTCTACTTTGCCATGTTCCCCAACGTGGACGATCTCTTCCTGGGTAATCAAGTCGTAAGGGAAATGATCTCGAAGTGGGCTGAAAATAAATTTGGGGATTTCGCCCTATACGGGACGAATCTACTCTGGTTTTCGATCACCAGGCACCGGCGCGAGTTTGAGTCCCTCCGAAGGGAAGTGGTAGGATGAGGCTTGAAGTAACTCGTGTAGGATTTTCAACTGGGAAAGTGACGGCCCCAATTAGGCGCTAAGGGATAATGGGTTCTGTACGCGAGAAAAGGTACGGCGGAAGTTTCCGGCAATTCTCTCGCACCGATTTCAGAACCGGGACCCGGAAAAGCCGTGGGTATTCCGGCATACCCACGAAGCTCTAAGACTGGCGCGCCTGGGGCGACTCGAACGCTCGACCTACGGATTAGAAGTCCGTTAGAATACCTTTTCCTAATTTTTCCTTCCTTGAGATAATCCTTGACATAGCAACGGTTTTATGGCATTCATGCTGTTACGCGATAGGACGATTTTTGACAAGTTAATCTGAATCCGTGCACGCAATATGCACGCAAATTTTTAGCTCGGCGAATCTCGCCTAACTCGAAAGGTTTCGAACATGGCCATTCAAATCTACTGCTCAGGGTGTCGGAATAGCTCTTCGCTCGATTCGAAGAAATGTCCCGTGTGCAAGGCCGCCTTTGGCCGTGACAAAAAGTATCGAGTCAGTGTGTCGGTTAAAGGAAAGCGGGCGAACCGCATTGTCGATAACCTGACGATAGCGCGGGAAGTCGAGGCGGCGCTGAAAGGTGATTTAGTCCGGGACGAATTCGAGATTGCGGACCACCGGGCGCAGGACAAGCCGTTCACCCTGGCGGCCGTGTGGGATAAATACCTTCCCTGGGCCAAAGAGCATAAGAAAAGCTGGCGTGACGACGAATACTACTACGGGAAGCACCTTGAACCACGTTTCGGCTCAAAGGCTCTCAGTGACATTTCAGGCTTCGATATCGAGAAGATGAAAACCGAACTCAAGAAGGGCCTGAATGCTCAGGGCAAACCCTTTGCGGCACAGACGATAAAGCACCAAATCGTTATCATGCGGCGCCTTTTCAACCTTGCTCGGAAGTGGAACCTCTATGACGGCAAGAACCCGGTTGACTCTGTTTCAATGCCGAAGGTGGACAATCAGAAGACCGAATTTCTGACGGACGACGAGTTAAGCCGACTATTGGAAACACTTGAGAACTGGCCGGTTAAGGACAGTGTGGCCTTCGTCAAATTCGCCATGCTTTCCGGTGTGCGGCGCGGAGAAATCTTCAAGCTGACCTGGGACGCCGTTGATTTCGAAAGAAGTATGGTAACGCTGCGGGACCCCAAGGGCGGGAAGACGACCACCTTGCCGATGAACTCACAGGCAATCGAAGTGCTCCGCTCTCTCGATGTAACCTCTCCGTTCGTGTTTCCAGGGAAGGACGGCAAACAGAGGACGGATTTCAAAGGGCCTTGGTTGAAGATACGCAAGGCGGCGGGACTGCCGGCCAATTTCCGTTTTTGTGGATTACGCCATAATTTCGCGAGTCACCTTGTATCTGACGGTGTGGGCCTTGGTATTGTCCGCGACTTGCTAACCCATAAGCACGTTTCGACCACCGAAAGGTATGCTCACTTCGCGCCCGGTGCCGTGAAAGCGGCGGCGGCAAAAGCTGGCGAACTGCTTACGGGCGGGAAGAAAGCGACCGTCATTGAACTGAAAAGGTAAGCTTAGTTTCCGGGATAGAGCGGGATTAGCTACCCTGCTCGAAAAGTCCGTTTCCTGGCGGACCTTCCCGGACCTTCTACCAGGAGCGCTTCAGGGGGCGCTAAAATGTCTGATGCACGCGAATCCAAGCTGGAAACATGGAGGGCATTGATTGCCCGCTTGGCCACAATCCGGAAACGGTATCAAGAGCTTTTGGTCGAAGAATCCGAAGCCCTTATCCCTGCCCATCTTGATGAAAAGATGCGCATAAAAGAGATGATAAGCGAACTTGAAGCGGAGATTTTCACCATGAACGATGAAATCTCTTATTTCGCACGGGATATCAGGCTTGGGAAAAAGTCGATAAAACTAACATCAGACGAATGGCGGATAATAAATTCGAACGTGAGGCCAGCACAAAACGTTTTCCCCGCGCTTCCTGAGCAAGAGGCCAAGAGCTACGGGAACAAGCCACCTAAACCAAAGGCTGAGCCACCAGGCGGCGCAACCATGCGAGTAAGCAATATCGACCTTGATGGCCTGACCAAAATAGAATTACTCGACTTGAAAAAACAAAGCGAATTGTTGGCAGCAGAAATTAAGCGTGTAGCGAACCTGGCAGAGCTTTGCAGGCTTATTCCAACGTCCGGTTATGCCGAGACTGTTATCGACTTGACCCGCTTGAAATCTTTGAAGGCAAGGTTCGACAGCGAGATAGCGCGGCGAGAAGGAATTTCACACGCGCCTGAGCAAGTGGCCGAAGCTCAAGGGCAGAAATATACCGCACTGACAGCCAGAGCAAAAGGCCGGTTGAATGAAATCCGTCCAGCTATTGCCGAGTTTTACGAGAGTCTGAAAGCACGAATACAGAAAAAGCACAAAACGATGGTGAATGCGAACTCTCGTGATTGGGAAAAACAGGCTAATTCTCTGCTGAAAAATGGCGGAAGCTGGAAGGAAATTATTACCAAAGCCGACATTCAAAAGGTTTCCTTTGACACTCTTGCCGATTCTGAACACAAAGAGAGATTCAAAATAAATTTGGCTCAAATCATTCTGGAAAGAGAGGGATTCGGACGGATAAACCGCAATGTGCTGAAATTCTAAGGTAAACGTCACAGCCGACACGACACGACATTTTTTATTTGTGGCGTGGCGTGGCGGGAAACCTTTCAAAGAATTGAATACAAGGGCCATGACCGTAAAGGTTGTGGCCTTTTTTTATTCAAAACAGAAAGGAAAGAACGATGGCAAGGTTATTGAGAGTTTCCAAAGTCGATGAAACACCCGATTTTCCGCTTCGAAAGAGCACCTGTTATAAATGGATTCACCTGAAAAAGAACAAAGAGCTTTTCGTCAAAATTGGCGGAACGCAGTTCGTGAACCTTGACAAGCTGGACGAGGTAATCCGCGGGGGCGGCACGAAATGACAGGCACTGGGAAAGAAACTAAAAACCGCGCTGGGTGCGGCATGAGAAAGGAGCAATACCGATGAGTTTTGAGGAATTACAAGCGGATTATCTCCGGATTCAATTCGAGCAGCGGGATGCAATTGTTTCTGAAGGCTTGTCTATGATCGAGGCTCTTGTGACCTCTGAAATTCAGCCCCGCTTCCTACAGAAAATTAGCTCAGATGTTTTTAACGGTATTAGGAGCAGGATTTCAGAACATGAGACGAAAATTCGGAATGCTTTAATGAGCCGGGAACAAATGACAGACGCTATCAGGGCTTATCGGGATAGAGCCTCTAAAACCGGCGAACCTGAAGAAGGACCGTTCTGATGGCTTACTGCAAGGAATGCGGCGGATACTTTTCTCGTGGCCCTGGCGAGTCATGGAAGACGCTTTGCCTCGACTGTTGGAAAGAGGCCAAGCGGCAGGAAAGCGACGACCTCAGAGACGAAAACGAGAATTTACGTGAAGAAAACGACTATCTGCGGGACCGGATTCGACAATTACAAGGGAATGTCTGCACTCAACCCGTATGCCGGGAACTGAGCAAGCATCAAAGGTTCTTACTCAAGCGTCTGCATCCTGATGTGAACGAGAATTGTGAAGAGGCAACGGAAGTGACGCGGCTGTTATTGGACCTGAACGAAAAAGCCCGCGAGCTTGGCGGCGGCGCGGGCGGCAGATGAATGGAGCTAACACGTTGAAAAATACTCACAACACTTCGGAAAATCAAGCTCAATCCCTGTTGCCTGTATCGTTTACTATCTTCAGGAGTACAGGGATTCTGTCTAAAAGGTACAACTTCGACGCATCGGGCAACATTGTAAAGACCCCGGCGGCGCAGATGACCACCGGGACCGCCCAACGGGTAACGACAAACTTCTCCGACTTCGGAAAAGCCCTGTCTGATGCCGATGAAAAAACAGCCTTTGGCTATGGGCTGTATGATGTGCAATTTGGTGAGCAGGTTAATATTACTCTCAAGGGCAGGGAATCAGAGCAGGCTATATCAAGGACTCAGCGATATTTCGAGTATCGCCGCGCCCCCGGCATAGCAATGCACGACCATGACCCAAATTCACGCGGGCCAAAAGTGACGCCTGACGAATTGCCGAGAATCTTAGCGGGCATCCTTCCGGCATTTGCAGATGCGGCGCACTTTGTACGAGGTTCCCTGTCTTCGGGTATTCACCGACCGAGCGAGCAGCCACAACCCGGCAAAGGCTTTCATCATTATACCCCCGTCCTCGATACCTCTGACATACCCCGATTCGGCGCAATTCTGTTCAAGCAGGTATGGCTGGAAGGCTACGGTTACATTGCAATCAGCGCGGCCGGCACGTTTCTTACGCGCTCAATCCTGGACGCGACAGTTTACAGCCCGGAGCGGCTGGATTTCGTAGGCAGGCCGGTTGTAGGCGATGGACTGATTTGGACACCCCCGGAGCCTGTTTATAAAGACGGCGGGTATCTCAACACCCGGCTGCTACCGGACCTGTCCTCAGATGAGGACTGGAAATTCAATCAACTGGTGGCCGCGGCCAAGCGGCAGGCCGAACCCGAACGGGCCGCTACCCGCGCGGTATGGACAGAGAAACAAGTCACGCGCATGGTTAAGCGTGGCGTGCCGGAAGACAGGGCCCGGGAGATGCTTAACCGCATAGCCACGGACGGAGCGCAGTTCGATCTGTATCAGGATTTCGTCCTCGATTTCGCCAACCACGGCGCCGTCACAGTGGGCGATGTTCTCAAGAGCCCCAAGCAGTATAACGGGAAAGCACTGGCCGATCCATTCGAGGGAAAAGAATACGGGACCACGACAGCCAAGTTTTACCTCAATGAAGAATCTGGAAGGCCTTGTATCAACTCAAACGCTCACGGCGGCATGATCTATTACTTGCACGCTACAGCGGAGCCGAAAGAAGAACCCCCGCGCCCCCTTCGCCGGGAAATTCCGCCGTCTGAATCTTACCCGGTCGAGGTTTTGGGTGACGTACTCAAAAACGCTGCGCTGTCTCTTCAGAAATCAATCCAGGCTCCTCTTGCAATTTGCGCTCAGTCTGTCCTGGCCGGGGCATGTCTGGCTGTCCAGGGACTTGCCGATGCCACCAATGATGGCCGGAGAATGCCTCTATCCTGCTATTTCCTGACGATCGGCGAGTCCGGGGAGAGAAAGACCGCCATTGATACTGAAGTGCTTAGAGAGCATAGAGCATATCAGGATGAATCGATTACCTTCTACCAAAAGGCATTTCAGGCTTTCACAAATGACAATTTGGCTTACAAGAAGGCGCAAGAGGAAGCATTAAAAAAAGCCAAGGGCTACCAGGAAAAGAAAAACGCACTCGCCGCATTAGGACCACCACCGGAAGCACCGCCAATACCCCGCCTGACAGCAGGAGAACCCACTTTTGAAGGGCTGTTCAAGTTGCTCAGAGATGGCCGGCCAAGTATGGGCCTATTCAGCGATGAGGCCGGGACATTTATCGGCGGGCATGCACTGAACGATGATAACAAGCTCAAAATGGCGGCGGGCCTTTCTTCCTTGTGGGATGGGAAACCATTGGACAGGGTACGCGGAGGCGATGGAGCAAGCACTCTTCGGGGGCGGCGCGTCTGCGCTCACCTGATGGCGCAACCGGGTGTTGCCTCTAAACTGTTTTCTGATGGCCTGATGATTGAGCAAGGCCTTATCTCAAGGTTTCTGGCCTGCTATCCTGAAAGCACACGGGGAACCAGACCTTATAACGGAGTAAATCTCACCGTAGATTTGGCGATGGTGGCCTATCACTCACAAATCCATAGTCTTTTACGGATGCCAATGCCAACCGATGATGACGATTCGAAGATCCTTACCCCACCGGCTATCTCCCCGACAGCGGATGCAAAAGCGCTCTGGATTGAGTTTTATAACCTTATCGAACAGCAATTGGGTGACGAAAAAGACCTAAGTTGCATAAAGGGCTTCGGCAACAAAGTTCCCGAACATGCTTTGCGGCTGGCGGGCGTGTTGTCAGTGTTTGACGATCCGGCGACCAGGGTTATCAAATTGACGCACATGGAGGCGGGCATTGAGCTTGCACAAGTTTACGTGACCGAAGCGCTGAGGTTGTTCCATTCTGGTATTTGTGACCCAAAGTTAGAGCTGGCTGAAAAGCTTCTGAAGTGGGCGCAGCAATATGAGTACGTCCACCTGAGCCAGATTTACCAGTTCGGCCCGAATTCTGTTCGGGATGCGACCACGGCAAAGGAAATCACCGGCATACTCCAAAATCACGGATGGCTTATCCCGATGCTCGACGGCATGGAGCTCGACGGAACGCACCGGAAAACCGTCTGGAAGGTCGTAAAATGTTCAAAAAACTAGACGTTAAAAAAATACGAATTGGAGAAGACCCCCCTGCTAATTCTGCTAATCCTGCTAATCAGATTGACGGTGACCCGACGACGATTAGCAAAATTAGCGGAATTAGCAACCCCATACCTTTAAACTCGCATTTTTGCGAAGAGATTACACCGGATCGGGAGGGGCCACCCTATCCTGACGGCCTGGCCCGGGTGAAGTGCTTTTACTGCGAGAACTGTGAAATCACCGGGACAAAGGCCACATGCCGGGTTTCTAGGGAATCCAGGGCGGGAACAGCGCTGCTCATAACGTGCTCAGACTTTACCATGACGACAGTGCACTGAGGAATATTCGATGGACGTGAAAAACTTCCGTTCATTGTCAAACGGCAACTGAAGAGCGTCACTCAAGCAGGTAACTCAAAGGGTGTAACTAAAGGAGTGAAATTTAATGGAAGAGCACGCGCAAATAGGGGCGAAAGCGCTGGCTGAATTCCTCAACATTCCGCTCGACACGGTGAAAAAAAGGCTAATACCCGAAATGAAGCAGATTGGTTGTCCCTGAGCAAGATAATTGATGGAAAGGAGGGCCAAAATGTGCAAGTTAAGTGAGCGAGAGGGCAGGATTCCCCTCAACTAGCCTGCACGCTGCCCGAAGGTTCTCCTGCCCGTACCACTATGGGTAGGAGGGTTATGTTACCAGAGCTTCTTCAAAGAATCAGCCTTTTTCAACTTCTTCATCGTATCGACCTCGACCTTGCGGCATCCCATCGACAGAGAGGGTGTCCCCATTGCGGCGCTCCGCTGCATCAGGCCAATTATCTTAGAAAACCAAGGGGTGGTCATCCGCAGATTCCAGAGCAATTCTGCGTTCGGCAGAGCCTGTGCTGTGGCCGGGAGGGTTGCCGGCACAGGAGTCCGCCCCCGTCATGCCTTTTCATGGGCCGACGGGTGTACTGGCGCTGCGTCGTGTTGGTCGTAACGGCGCTCAGACAGCGCAGGCCAAACGGTATCAGCGCGGGTAGACTTTCCAGGATGTTTTCGATACCAAGAAAGACCCTGATGCGCTGGTTTGGTTACTTCCAGGATCAGTTTCAAGGCAGTGCTGAGTGGCAAAGGATTCGTGGCCGTCTTGGCGCTAGGGTCATAGATAGTGAACTGCCCGCAAGCCTTCTCGACTATTTTATCGAGCAAAGCGCCGATGATCTGAGCGGGCTTGTGGGATGCCTGCGGCTGCTTTCCTCGTGATAAGGGATCACAATGAGTGATGGGTGAGCGTTGTCGCGCAGAAGATGGGGAATTCCATGTCAGGGGCTATTCGGACTATAGAGCGGCTGTCGAATAAGGGGTGTTTGTAAATGATTTGAACCTTCATAGCCGCAATATTCGAAAGCGTCCACTCCTTTGGAGGAGTGTTGTTCTTGATCGCAGCATTTTCCGCCGGCAAGCCGAAGGAATCCCAGCCCATGGGATGCAGCACGTTATAGCCGTTCATCCACATGTAGCGAGCCAGCGCATCGCCAATCGAGTAATTGCGCACGTGCCCCATGTGCAGCGCGCCCGAAGGGTAGGGAAGCATCTCCAGCACGTAATACTTCGGCTTGGAGGTGTGGGCTCGGTGGCGTAGAGTGACGGGTCGTTCTGCCAGCGCTCGGCCCATTTCTGCTCAATGCGCTGCGCGTCGTAACGAGCAATACGTGCGAGAAAAAAAAAAAAAAAAAAAAAAAAA
>CAVUGX010000066.1:0-12331 GCA_963741035.1 uncultured delta proteobacterium | reverse complement strand
AGGTCTGAGCGAAGCAGTCGAGCCCCGTCCCCTCGATCATTGCGGCTGTAATGCCAATCAATTTGGGGTTTTCGTCAGCCAGCTTCTTCATCGCCCTGCCGAAAACTTTGGTATAGGAGAGTCCTCCGGAGTTAAGGCTCTTACCGGTTGCTATATCAAAGGCCCCCAGGCCGTGAAAACTCGTGGGGTCCTTTTCAGCAGGCTCGTATCCCTTTCCTTTCTTGGTCAGCACGTGGATCAGGACCGGGCCATCCACGTTGCGCGCTATTTCGAATGTCTCTATCAACCTGTCGAGGCGATGTCCGTTTATTGGCCCGATATACTGAAACTCAAGGGCCTGAAAGAGCATTCCCGGGGTGAAAAAGCTTATCAACGAATCGACGCTGCGCCTCAAAACCTGGAGAATATTCGCCCCGATTCCCGGAATCGATTTTAGAAAAACCTCCATCTCCCGCTTCAGGTACATCAGCGTCTTTCCGGAAAGCTTCCGGCTAAGATAGGATGAAAGCGCGCCAACATTCGGAGAAATGGACATCTCGTTGTCATTCAGGACTACGATCAGGTTTCTGGCGAGGTCCCCGGCGTTATTGAGACCTTCAAAAGCCATTCCACCGGTCATACTGCCGTCGCCTATTACGACAATGGCACGAGCTGAGCTGCCCTTGAGATGATTTGCGACTGAAATTCCAAGGCCTGCGGAAATCGAGGTGCTGGAGTGCCCAGTTCCATAAGCGTCATACCTGCTTTCGGAACGCTTGGGGAAGCCGCTGATTCCGCCGTACTGACGCAGGGAACCAAACTCTTTCTGGCGTCCGGTCAAAAGCTTGTGCGCATAAGCCTGATGGCCGACATCCCAGATGAAACGGTCATAGGCGGCATCGAATACGTAATGAAGCGCCAACGTCAGTTCGACTACTCCGAGACTGGGGGCAAGGTGGCCGCCGTTTTTGGCAACAGTGCCTATGATCCGGGTTCGGATTTCGTCAACCAGTTGGAGAAGTTGTTGATGAGTAAGACTTTTTAGCTGACCAGGGGTTTCGATAGAAGAAAGCAGCCCCATTCCCCTCGTTTCTTTTTTCAATTTAAACCCTTTCATTCCACTTTCTGGCAAGTCCCCCCAAGCCCGTTCCCCGCCAATAAATGAAAAATCCGGATATAAGTCAATATCTTTTATCTGAGCTATCCTTTGCGCTCCAGCAGGTACCGGGCGATTGCCCGCAAAGGTTCGGCTGCCTCGCCGAAACTCACCAGCGCCTCCAAAGAACTCTCCACGTGCTCCCGTGCGGCCTCCCTGGATTGCGCAATACCCAGCAGAGCAGGATAGGTCATTTTGTTTTTTGCGGCATCCGATCCCGGCGTTTTGCCCATCAGTGCCGGGTCCCCCTCGACATCGAGCAGATCGTCCGTAATCTGAAACGCAAGCCCGAAATGATGGCCGTAAGTTTTTAGCGCCTTTATCTGCGCTTTGTCCCCGCCGCCAAGAATTGCCCCAATCTCGAGCGAGGCCGACAGCAGAGCCCCGGTCTTGTGAATGTGCATGTACTCTACTGTCGCAAGGTCCACTTTTCTGTTTTCGCACTCCAGATCAATCGCTTGTCCGCCTATCATCCCCCGATAGCCGGCCGCTTTGACGGCGATCCCGATCACTTCGATCAACTTTTCGGGGCTCACACCGTTATTCGCGCCGAGCGCGAAATATTCAAAAGCTTCCGTCAAAAGAGCGTCTCCAGCCAGGATGGCGATGGCTTCGCCGAATACCTTGTGATTTGTGGGAACCCCACGCCGGAAATCGTCGTTGTCCATGGCAGGCAGGTCGTCATGGATGAGCGAATAGGTGTGTATCATTTCCACGGCGCAGGCTGCCGGCAGGACGTGCTCTATATCACCGCCCACCACTTCTGAGGCCGCCAGGCTCAGGATCGGACGCAGCCGCTTTCCTCCGGCAAAAAGACTGTAGCGCGCAGCTTCGACTACCTTCTTTTCAAGTCCGGAGGCCACAGGAAAGACTTTTTCCAGTGCATCCTCAATAAGCTGCTTTCGCCGGCTTAAATAAGCTTTAAGATCGAATTCACCCATAAACGCCCATAGTGAGGGTTAACTTGTCAAAAGAAGATAAGTTAGTAATACTAACATGCAAGACTTAGTACTTCCAACTCCAAATGAGTAAACTTGCTCAATATCCGGCTGCAGCCGAGCCTGATGCAAATGAATGTTCGATCCATTCACTTACCCTGTTCGTCAGCATTCGTATTGACAACTTCGAAAGGCGCGGAGGCCCACCCGCCCTGCTGATCTTTAAGAAGCATCTGTACTTTGTTTTCGGCCTCTTCGAGTTTATTGTGGCAAAACTGGGCAATTCGAATCCCTTCGGAGAAGCATTCCATTGCCTCCTCAAGAGGCAAATCCCCCTTTTCCAGCTTCTCCACCAAGTCCTGAAGCTTTTTCAGAGCCTCCTCGAACATATCGCTTTTCTTCTTAACCACGGATTCACCTTTCATTTTCGGTCCGGCCGTCTTGCGCCTTATCGACCAGGCACTCCAACAGGCCGCTTGCAAGGCGTACGACAACACGATCTCCAGGTCCGGTTTCGGTGTAGCTCCTGATCACTTTATTGTCGGCAACTCTATATGTAATCGAGTATCCGCGCAGAAGAACCGAAAGCGGACTCAGAGCCTCCAAACGCGAGCTATAATGCTCAAACCTGAACCTGTATCCGTCCAAAATCCGGTGATGATGCAGCGCAAATTCTTTGCATAGCCGGTCCAGTTGCGCTCGACATCTCAGTATGTGGGCCTCAGGCTTTAGATACAAGAGTCTTTCCCGGAGATGGGCATGCCGAATACTCGACCTCTCAAGACTCCTTGCGACGGCAAGACGGAGGCGTTCGAGCCGATCATCGAGAGTAAGCCTCATGCTCTCGAGCCGCCTTTTCGGATGGGCTATCCGGCGCTCCAGATATTCAATCCTCAAGCGGAGATTATCGAGTCTTGTCTTCACTACCTGGACCATCCGGTCGCGGCAACCGTGCAGGTCACGATGGAACTGCTCGAGTCTCTTTACCACCCACTCGGCCGCGGCGGTCGGAGTGGGCAGGCGGAGGTCTGCCGCCATATCGGCTATCGTAAAATCGATCTCGTGGCCGACGGCCGAAATTACCGGAATCGAAGATCCGGAAATCGCCCGCGCAACAATCTCTTCGTTAAACGACCACAAGTCCTCCAGGCTCCCACCCCCGCGCCCGACGATCATCACATCCCACTCATGCCTCCATGTGAGCATGTTAGCCGATTCGATGGCCTGGGCTATTTCAACGCGCGCTTCATTTCCCTGTACCGCGACAGGAAAAAGAGTGACCGTGACCGGGTAAGGGCTCCACTGAAGGACCTTAAGGATGTCTCTGATCGCAGCGCCGTTCTTTGAAGTAATCAGGCAGATATTCTGAGGACAAAGCGGGAGAACTTTTTTTCTGGCCGGGTCGAACAGACCTTCGGCATCGAGCTTCCTTTTGAGGGCCTCGAAAGCGAGCTGCAACTCGCCAACCCCGAGAGGCTCCATGACCTCTACGATTATCTGGTATTCGCCCCTGGGTTCATAGACGCTCAGCCGGGCCTGGCAGATGACCTGCATTCCCGCTTCGGGCAGGAACCTGAGAAACCGGTTCTGCGCTCTAAAAAAGACTGCATTGATCTGGCTCTTCGCATCTTTCAGCGTAAAATAAAAATGCCCGGAAGCCGGCACCCGAAAATTCGAAATCTCACCTTTGACCCAGACAAATGGGAACTTTTCCTCCAGCAGCATCTTTACCTGCTGGTTCAGCTTGCTGACGGTGAGTATCCCGCTCTCATCTCCTGCGTGCAACTGGGGCATATTCTCACTTTTCAGAGTTCAACCACGCCCTTCAAGGCTCCCGAGATCCGACTTCAATCGATACATTACCGGAACAATTTCGGATCCATCGCATCTCTGAGTCCCTCACCGACCAGATTGTAGGAGGTTATGCTCATGAATATCGCAACCCCCGGGAAGACGGTCAGCCACCAGGCAAATTCTATATAGTCACGGCTCTGGGAAAGGATGTCTCCCCAACTCGGAGTTGGTGGCGGCACGCCGAACCCGAGGAAACTCAGGCTCGACTCCGTAAGAATTGCTCCCGCAATTCCGAAGACCGCAGAGACCAGCACCGGCGCCATTGCGTTCGGAAGCATGTGCACGAAAATTATCCGCCTGTGCGATGCGCCAAGAGCGCGCAACGCCGTTATGAAGTCAAGCTGTTTGAGCTTGAGGAATTCAGCGCGCACGAACCGCGCGACTCCCATCCAACCGGTCAGGCCGATTACCGCCATGATGTTGTATATGCTGGACCCCTTTAACGCAATTATAGCGATGATCAGGAAAAATGTGGGAATTGTGAGCATGATCTCGATCACGCGGCTGATCACTATATCCGTCCACCCGCCAAAATAACCCGCCAGCGCTCCGAGAAAGATGCCTATTATAAGCGCTATTCCTACTGCAACGAAACCCACCGAAAGAGAAATGCGCGAGCCGTGGATCATTCTGCTCAGCACGTCACGACCGCTGTCGTCGGTCCCGAACCAGTGTCTCGCATCGGGGGGGGCGAGATATTCGAGCAGGTTGTATTCGGTCGGCGAATATTTCACCAAAGGCCATATGGCTATCGCCTCCTCTTTCCCCGTAACGTGCTGGTAAATGAAGGGAGCCTTTTTCTTCAGGTCCTTCCAAACGAAGGGGCCAACCTTGTCCACATCGGAAAAGACGGGAAAATAGACTTTGCCCCCGTAATAGAAGAAGATGGGTTTGTCGTATGCGAGCCAAGACGCAAAGATGGCGACAAAAAACAGAAATATTGTTATCCACAGCCCGATGACGGCCAGTTTCCTTTTCTTGAAATGATACCAGACCATTTCCCAGTAGGTATTGGGGACCTGGCCTTTTACTTCTGCCTGTGCTTCCAGAATAGGAGAATCCGGAGTTTTTGCAGGATCAGTCATTTTGCCACACCAGTCTTAATATCATTTATTCCAGCTTGATGCGCGGGTCGAGCGCGGCATATAGGATATCGGAAATCAGCAGTCCTATCAGGGTGAGAAGCGCCGAGATGGCGGTGATCGCCATTATAACGGGGTAATCGCGGCTCAGGACCGCTTCGAATCCCAACTGTCCCATTCCGGGGACCGAGAAAATGCTTTCAATGATTACGCTTCCGCCGAACATGGAAGGTAAAAGAAAGGCGAAAATCGTTATAAGCGGGAGCAAAGCATTGCGGAATGCGTGTTTGAAGATCACCACACGCTCGCTCAGACCTTTTGCCCTGGCCGTCCTGACATAGTCTTCCCGGATGACCTCGAGCATACTGGCTCTCGTCAGTCTCGAAAGGTAAGCAAGCCCGCCGTAGGTAAGACAGACAACCGGAAGCACAAGGTGCCACAACCGGTCGAGCAGCCAAGGCATCAGACTCATCGTTTCGCTCCCGATCGACGATATGCCGTAGACCGGGAAAATGTCCCAGAAATCCCCCCCTCCGAAGAACATTATGAGCAGCACGGCGACCCAGAAACTCGGAAGCGAGTAAAGGAAAAAAAACCCAACTGTCAGAATCTTGTCTGTAAGCGTGCCCTCATGGGTCGAGGAATAAATGCCGAAGGGTATCGCGATCAGATAGACCAGAAAGATTGAGATCAGGTTAAGTTGAATCGTGATCGGTAGCCGTTCCGAAATCTTATCCCACACATTCCGGTGGTCTTTAAACGAAAAACCGAAATCGAGGGTAAAGATGCGTTTTACCCACCGGTAATATTGGACGGGCAGTGGCTTGTCCAAGCCATAGAGTTCTTTTGTCTGCTTGATTATCTGCTCGGAAATAGTCTTCTCTCCAAGCTCAGCCTGCCCTTTGCCCATCTGGAGTTTGAGCATGGCGGGGTTTCCGGGCGCCAGTTGGATAATGACTAACGTGATAAAAGTTATCCCCAGAAGGGTAGGAATGATCTGGAGCAGCCTCTTGATCAGATAAGCTGTCATTTAGGTCAATATCATCCTTGTCTATTCTTCTTTTCGAACCACAAATCCCCGGCCCGCAAAGTCACGCAAACAGACCGGGCTTTCAGCGTCAAACCAGTCCTCGATCAGCCGATAGGAAATCGAAACAGGCGTGGAGAGCTTTACTACTCCGTCTTCCACGGCCTTTTGCAGTTCGCGCCGCCTAAACCAGCGCGCATCCTCCAATTCTTTATCAGCAAGGGTTATCTGCTCGTCTTCGGTATCAGCCGTAAATCCCAGCATCAGCGAGCAGGGAAACGGCCAGGGTTGCGAGGAATGATACTGGATGTTTTTGACCCGGAGCCCCACTTCCTCGAAAACTTCGCGTGCAACGGCCCCTTCGGCGCTCTCGCCCGGTTCAACGAATCCCGCAACGACGGAATACATATGCTCAGGCCAAATGGACTGCCTACCGAGAAGGCACTTTTCTCCGGACCTTATCAGAACGATTATGGCCGGGTCGGTACGCGGGAAATGCACAACCCCGCACTGCGGATTCACGCATGTTCGGCAGTGCCCGCCGTCCCTCATTTCGTTTCGCCCACCGCAGGCGCCGCAAAAGTAATTGCGCTTATGCCAGTATACCAGGGTTTTGGCATAAGCGAGAAGCGCTCCATCTTCTCGCGAAAGCAAAGGCGCAACAGCTCGCAGGTCCCTGAATCGCCCCGGCGCGTCAAGAACGCCCGGCACTATTCCATCTACGTCTACGGCAAAATAAGAGTTTCCGTTCTTCTCACCTAGAAAAAAAGCAGAATCTTCTTCGGCGTGGCCTTCCAACTGCTGCCACTTCAGTAGAACAGGACCGGGGGCCTCGCTTTCGGTAACCAGTATTTTCGAATTCCATACAGCCACGAAAAACGATGCGGGGCCGCGCATCTGTCGAGCTATCCAGTCCGGGTCCTTGCGCCGATTACTCGAACGCTCAAGGGCCTGTGACACGAACATGTTTTTGGAGGACTTTTGGAAATTATCCATTACAAGCACGCCTGCCGTTTAACCTTTATATTTTTGATCCGCTTTCGGCACCCACCAGTATAGCGGCGCAATTCCCATCGGGTAGACCTCTACGTTGCGAAACCTCCTGGATACTGTTTCCAGCGCCTTGGTCGTAAAAAGGAACGTGTAAGGCTGCTCGTCGTGGATTATCTCCTGGAGGCGATAATACATCTTGCGCCTTTTTTCCGGATCGAATTCCTTGCGAGCCTCCTCGATCAATTTGTCCGCTTCCGCATCCTTGAACCCCACAAAATTCGATCCCTTGTCCACGGCCTGTGAAGAATGCCAAATCTGATAAGGATCGGTCTCCCATCCCAGCCCCCAACTCAACGTACAGGCGTCGAAATTATGCTCCTCGATTCTCTGAATGAAAACCGCCCATTCGAGCCTTTGGATCGACATTGCGATGCCGATCTCTTTGAGGTTCTCCTGGAGCATCGTCGCAATCTGTTCGCCAAGCTTGGAACCTGCCGGGAGCAGGAATTCGAATTCGAAGGGCTTTCCGTCTTTTTGCAGAACGTCCTCTTGCGGGCTGTACGCCCATCCGGCCGATTTGAGCAGCGCCACGGCCGCTTTGGGGTCATACGGATAAGGCTTGATGTCTTTATCGTATTCGGGGCTGTTTACATAAAAAGGGCCGTTGATAATCGTTCCAAGCCCAAACAGGATTTTTTGAAGGATCAATTCCCGGTCAACAAGCATTGTCATTGCCCGCCGAACTCTTTTGTCCGAGAAAATCGGCCGGTCGGAGTTCCACCCGATATAGCTGAAGCTCGGGAGGTAATAGGCGAGCTTTCTGAAGTTCTCATCGAATCGCTTGGTCTGGGTTTGTTTCTCCCATTGAATCGGCCGCAGACCCATCGCATCCAGGCCGCCCTGCTTCAGTACTTGAAGGGCAACGGTCGAATCGGTGACGACTTTGAAGACTATCCGGTTCAGGGCGGGTTTTTCACCCCAGTAATCCTGGTTACGAACCAGGGCGATTTCTTTTCCCGTCTCCCAGTGCAGCAGCTTGTACGGTCCCGTGCCCACGGGGTTTCGTCCGATCGGATGTTGGTTGAAATCTTCTCCTTCTTTGAAGAGGTGCGCAGGCACTATCGGCATGCCCCCGCAAAATTCAAGTGCCCGAAAATAAGGTATCCGGTAATGAAACCGGACCGTATGGTCGTCCAGGGCCTCAATTTTTTCAATGTCCTGGTAGTAGCTGCGCAGGTGGGCTGCGTCGACCTTGAGGTCTCGTATCCGATCGAATGAAAAAAGAATATCTTTTGCCGTGAAAGGGTGTCCGTCGGTCCACTTTATGTTCTTTTTCAGGTGAAAAGTGTACATGAGATGGTCCGGCGAAATCTCCCATTTCTCGGCGAGAACAGGCACGTTTTCCAGGGACTTTTCGTCTCTTTTGAGAAGCGTTTCATAGATATAGCCGTCGATGCCTCCCGCATAGGCGTCGGTTGCCGTAATCGGATTAAGCGTGGCAGGTTCCGCACTGAGCTGTTCGATCAGCCAGTCGCCAAAGACCCTGTCTTTTGGCTGTTGCAACTCCTCGAAAGCCCCTGCGGGAGGCGCCGGGCAGTTGAACACAAAGATCAGGCTGGAAATAAGAACTGCAAAAGACTTGAAGGCCTTCATTTTCACTACGATAATTCCCCTTAAAACCGGCCGGTTTTCAGATTCCAGTGGAATGAAGCTTTCTTTTATACTCAAAATCCGCTGTGTGATCAATCTCGACTGTAGGATATATCCGGTAGCCGGGCGCCGATTTTCAGTTGTTACACAATAGGCACGGGCAAAGCATAAAAAAACCCCTTTCACAGAATTGCATTGTAAAAGGGGATTTCAGATGCCCGCGCAGCCACAGGCAGTTGATTCAGCTTTTCGTGAAAACCTGATCCGCTACAGCGATTTTACGTCGATATTCCGGATGAATTCCTTTATGTTTTTCATCCAGAGATCGAGCTTCTCATCACTTCGCTTCTGTACCGCTTCCTGCGTTTCGCCGACATTGACCGCCGTTTGAGTCTGCTCCCCCCCGAAGGACTCAGCCGGTTTCTCGGGGGCCTCGACACTCACCTCAAAAGGCCTTGCTCCGAGGTGATCAATTTGTTCTGAACTCATAGTCTCTCCCTCTCGAAAGACGCCGCACTCGCCCGAGTGCACTACGCCAATTTTTCGACGCAAAATAATCATCTACGTTTACTATGTAAAGTAGAACTTACACCTAACTATTTGAAAATTGGGCGAATTGTCAGACCGGCCGCATTATTATTTGGCTTTGTCCGCCGAGCAAATAGTTGTATCCTATGCACTGTGCCCTGTAGAGCTTAACCGTAGATTCGGCCGATTTTCATTTTCTCTAAACAGGAGTTTTTATGAGCCTCGTTGACGGCCAGATGTATTGCCTCCCGAACGGCGAGAAAGTCACCGCAAGGTTGATCGGGGAAAGTTTCATCCTGGAATTCAAAAGACAGTATCGAGCGCCCCTTTCAGTTGAGGCCGACGGGGCACTTTTCCTGCGGGGCGAGTCCACGGGTTTTACGGTCAACTCTCTCGCGGTATTCGAACACGAGGAAGAGCCCGATAACAGGGACTGAGTCAGAAGAATTTTTCCCGGTCTGCCGTTTGAGATTCTTACCTGTAACGTGATTACGCCCGATTACCGGGTCCACGATTGACACTGTTTTAGGATACGGTTAATCTAGGCCCAACCTGTTTTTGACAGTATCGATTTTATTGGTCGAAGGGCGTTTAGCCTGCACCCACAACGGAGTTGAAAGCTTATGTTTCTCACAAAAAGCGTGTCCGGTCAGCAAGGACGCATCTGCTCACAAAAAGGATTCACCCTTATAGAACTGCTGGTGGTCATGGTTATTCTCGGCCTGCTCGCCGCCTTCGTCGGAACCGACTTCCTCAAGCACATCGGCACTTCCAAGCAGAAGGCCGCAAAAACCCAGATTGAAATGTTCGGCACGGCGTTGGATTCATTCAGGCTTAGCGTGGGAAGGTACCCAACAAGCGCTGAAGGCATGGATGCCCTTCGAAAAAATCCCGGACTTGACCTCTGGGACGGCCCATACCTCAAAAAAGATGTCCCTATGGACCCATGGGGAAGAGCCTATCTTTATAAATGCCCCGGAGACCATGGCGACTACGATCTTGTGTCTCTGGGAGCCGACGGACAGGAAGGCGGCGAGGGAGAAAACGCCGACGTCGTCAGTTGGAAATAAACATCGCAGAATTGGGTCATCCGGCCGGGCGGTCACACCAGTTTACAAACGATCGTATTACCGCCCGTTGGCGCCGTTGCCGATGCACGAAAGCCCGGCGCGCCAGCTCACTATTCATGAGCCGTAAGGCGGCGGCTTCTGCAAAGAGACTCCGTTCTGGAGCATTTGGAGGTGGTGATAGAGTCCCACCTTCTCCATCAGGTCATCGTGAGTCCCCTGCTCAACTATGCGTCCCCGGTCGACAATAATGATTTGATTTGCTCGCCTGATAGTGGAGAGCCTGTGGGCGATTATGATGCTCGTCCGGTTTGCCATGACCGCCATGATGGCCTGCTCTATCAGCATTTCCGTTTCTGAATCGATATTTGAAGTCGCTTCATCGAGAATCAGGATCTTTGGATCGCGGGCAAGTACTCGCGCAAACGCCAGCAGTTGTTTCTGGCCCGACGAGAGGTCCATGCCACCCTCCCCTATCACTGTGCCAAGTCCCATCGGAAGGCTTCCAACCAGCTTTTCCAACTGCGAAAGCTGAACGATTCGATCGATTTCCGATTCGGGCAACTCACGGTCGAGCAGTATATTTTCCCTGACTGACCCCGGCACTATAAAGATGTCCTGCATCACAAGCCCAATGTGTTCGCGCAGCCAATGCGGCTCGAATCTGCACAGGTCCATGCCGTCCAAAAGGATCCTGCCCTGCTCAGGATCGTAGAATCTTTCCAGAAGATTGATAATAGTGGTTTTTCCCGATCCGGTCGCCCCGATAATGGCAAGAGTATGGCCGGGCAATACTTCGAAGGAGATATTCTTCAAAGCCGGCCGGCCGGCTTCATATGAGAACACGACATCGCGAAATTCGATGTGCCCGCTGACCCCGAGGAGACTTACGGGATCTTTTACCTGCGGCATATAATCTTTTTCTTCCAGAAGCTGAAAAATCCTTTCCGCCGACGCCATCGCCGATTGCACGATGGTGTATTTTTGTGAAAACTCCCGAATGGGCTGGAAAAACAGACGCATATACGCGATGAAGGCCGTGAGGCCCCCCAGCGTCATATAATTTTTTATAACCTGGCCGCCGCCGTACCACACTATCAAAGCGAGGGCAATCGAACTCATGACCTCGATCAGGGGTACAAAGATACCGAATACCCTGACCTGGTACATTGCGGCGTCAAAATACTTTCCGTTCAGCGTCGAGAAACGCAGTTGGGCGTCTTTTTCGCGCAGAAAAAGCTGGATTACAGAAATTCCCGAGACCGCTTCCTGCAAGAACGCGTTAATTCCGGCAAGATGGGCCCGTATTCTCCTGAAAGCCTTTCGGCTGAGGCTGCCGAAAGTGAGGGTTATTAAAATCATGAGTGGAAAAGTGAGAGCAAAAAGGAGCGAAAGCCTCCAGTCCATCCACAAAAGGATCGCCAGGATCCCCACGAGTTTGATTCCTTCGTTGAACAGGGTAATGATCACCGAAGTGAACATCTCATACATGTTCTGAATATCGTTTGTATGCCGGGTTACGAGCCTTCCAACACGGTGGGCGCTGAAAAACGAAAGGTTCAGGCGGATTACATGGCTGAACAGGCGCTGGCGCAGCGAGTGCATGATCCTTTGGCCGGTATATTCCAGAGCGATAACCTGAAAAAAATTCGCTACAAACCCGACGACGATGACTGTCAGGAAAGCGGCGGCGATCCTGGACACGCCGTTCAGCCGCGCCTCAACTGGCACTGAGTTGTTGAGGATATACCTGTCCATAGCCAGTTGGACCAGTCTCGGCCAGATGAGAGATGCGGCGGTAATGATGAAGGCAAGGCCGACGGCTATAAGGACCCACTTCCACTGCGGAACTATGATCTTGAATAATCGCCCCCAGAGTTTGAAGTCTCCAAGGTATAGTTTCTGTTCTTCGTCAAACATTTCCTGATCTTGATTCATTGTCCGCCGCCAGTCACGTCACCGTCTGTGTGCCCGCTCAAAGTCTGATGCCTGTAGATGTTCGAATAAAATGGGTTTCGCAGGATTAATTCCTCGTGGGTCCCCCGATCCACCACACG
>CAVUGX010000065.1:0-14978 GCA_963741035.1 uncultured delta proteobacterium | reverse complement strand
CGTGCCATTGTCGTAATAGGCGACGGCAGTATGACCGGTGGAATGGCTTTTGAAGGTCTCAATAACGCCGGGGACCTCGCCAGAAACCTGATCGTAGTCCTGAATGACAACGAGATGTCCATTTCTCCGAATGTTGGCGCGCTTTCATCCTATCTTAGCCGGAAGCTTTCCGGAAAGACGCTGATGTACCTGAAGCGGGAGATGGAGGTTTTTCTAAAATCGATTCCGGGAATCGGGGCGAATATTCTCCAGGTTTTGAGGCGCAGCGTCGATTCGTTGATAAGCTTTTTCACCCCGGGAATGCTCTTTCAGGCCCTTGAGTTTCAGTATATCGGGCCAATAAACGGACATCGCCTCGACAGGTTGATAGAGACATTCGAAATAGCGCGCAACGTGGATGGCCCGGTCCTGATCCACGTGCTGACCAAGAAAGGAAAGGGATACGAGCCTGCTGAAAAGGACCCCACGAGTTTTCACGGCCTGGGGGCCTTTGATATAGCAACCGGTAAGAGCCTTAACTCCGGAGGACTCTCCTATACCAAAGTTTTCGGCAGGGCGATGAAGAAGCTGGCTGACGAAAACCCCAAATTGATTGGCATTACAGCCGCAATGATCGAGGGGACGGGGCTCGACTGCTTCGCTCAGACCTACCCTGACCGGTTTTTCGACGTTGGTATCGCAGAGCAGCACGCTGTAACTTTCGCAGCCGGCCTTGCCACGGAGGGTTTCAAGCCGGTGGTGGCTGTTTACTCAACTTTCCTGCAACGTGCCTATGACCAGATGCTGCATGATGTCTGTCTTCAGAACCTTCCGGTGGTCTTCTCGATGGATCGCGCGGGTATAGTGGGCGAGGATGGGCCGACGCATCACGGTTTGTTCGACCTGTCCTATATGCGCTCAATGCCAAATATGGTTCTGATGGCCCCAAAGGATGAAAACGAGCTTCAGCATATGTTGAAGACTGCGGTCGATCACAACGGTCCGGCTGCCGTGCGCTATCCCAGGGGAAACGTCATCGGGGTGACTCTCGATGACGAACTCAGATCACTGGAGATCGGGAAGGGTGAATTGCTGAGGCCCGGGAAAGATTTGGTTATTGTGGCCGTCGGTTCCACCGTGCAAAGTGCGATGGAAGCCGCTGAACGACTCGATGCGGAAGGAATCGAAGCGGCCGTTATAAACGCCAGGTTCGTCAAGCCCATTGACCGTGAATTGATTATGACCTGGGCTCAAAAGACCGGCACGGTCATTACTGTCGAAGAGAACATGCTGCAGGGTGGTTTTGGGAGCGCTGTCCTTGAGATGTTCGAGGAAGAAGCGTTTTTCCCGAAGTCATTAAAGCGCCTGGGAGTCTGTGATTCTTTCGTTCCGCATGGAGCCCAGACGATATTGAGAAATCTTTGTGGTATCGACGCCGACGCGATTGAGAGCGCAGCCCTTAAATTGTTAGATTCAAGCCATGGCAAAGTCCTCCGCGCGATTGGACAAACTGCTCGTCGATAAGGGTTTTGCACCTACTCGCGAACGCGCTCAGTCGCTCGTTCTTGCCGCAAAAGTCCTCGTAAACGGCCAAGTTCTGACCAAGGCAGGGCAAAAAGTCCCTGAAGACTCCGAGATCACCATTATCGGTGATGCCCTCCCGTATGTCAGCAGGGGCGGGCTGAAGCTCGAACATGCAATCCGCACGTTTTCAATCGAAGTCGCCGGTCGCACCGCAATGGACGTCGGTGCTTCGACGGGAGGGTTTACGGATTGCCTGCTCTCATTTGGAGCGCGGCGTGTCTATGCAGTTGACGTGGGATATGGCCAGCTTGCGCTCAAGCTCAGGAATGACCCCCGGGTCGTTGTGCTCGAAAGAACGAACATCCGTTACCTGCCGGCGGAACTCGTGCCCGAACCCGTTCAGATCGCTACCATCGATACATCGTTTATATCCCTCAAGCTGGTAATCCCGGTCGTGCTCAAATTTCTTGAAGTCAAAGGCGTGCTCATAGCACTGATAAAGCCTCAGTTCGAAGCCGGCCGCGAACAGGCATCGAAGGGTGGAGGAGTCATACGGGACGGCCGCATACACGAAGAGGTGTGCAGGATGGTGGTCGAATTTACAGCCGGGCTCGGTTTTGAGGTGCTTGGAATAACTCCATTCCCCATACTGGGGCCTAAGGGAAACCGGGAATTTCTGATGGCCGCGATTTCACCGAAAAATCGGTAAGAATGACATGCGGATTCACCTGGTATTCATCGGCAAAACGGCATTTCGCGACATAGACTCGGCTATCGGGCGCTATATGGAGAGACTTCAGCATTACTGTCCGGTGGAGGCGCACTACATAAAGGCGGAGAAGATCACCGGGGCGGTCGGGGACCAAGTTGTGCGGGAGCGCGAGAGCGAGCGTATCCTGAAACTGACAGGACACGGGGGACATCTGATTGTGTGGGACCAAAGAGGGCGGGAACTCGATTCGCCCGGACTGTCAAAATTGATGGAAAAACTGATGGCCTCGGGAACATCCGATCTCTGGATGGCAGTAGGCGGACCGGTCGGGATCTCTTCCCAATTGCTGAAGAGCGCAAGTGATGTGCTCTCCTTTTCGAAAATGACTCTTCCCCACGACCTTGCCCGCCTGATACTGGTTGAGCAGCTCTATCGAGCTTTTACCATAATAAGAGGTGAGCCTTATAACAGGTGAACGGCGCATGCGTATGGCAAGAGCAAAACCACAGGCATGCCCGAAGCCCGATCTCCGATTATGCGCTAAACGGCTACGACTTCGGTGACCTCGGGGACTTCCTGCTTGATGATCCGCTCGATACCCGATTTGAGAGTCATCTGGCTCATGGGGCAACCGCGGCAGGCCCCGGTCAACCGCACTTTTACCACAGATCCATCGACCTCTATCAGATCGACGCTCCCGCCGTCTCTCTCCAGCATGGGTCTTATTTTAGCAAGGGCCTGCTCGACTTTTTCACGCATTTGTTTTCCTCCAGTCAGGATTTATTGTCGGTATCGAATCACGTCGGCGCAAAATAACATATAAGATGAGTGGGGCAAATAAAATCCTGTCCCTGTAGCGAGTAGTCATTCGGATTGTTTCCAATCCACTTATCTCTTTTCGTAAATGCTACGGCTGGGAATGGAATTGAAATTTCGTATTGTTTTCAGTAGAATGTAGCCGACGCTCAAAGTGGAACGTTTTTTTCGACAGGATGCAGAGGGGAGCCTAAATGGCTGATTATCAGCTTCTGGAGCGCATTTCAACACAGCAACTCGGTAGCTGTGTCGAGCGGTTGGCCGAGCGGATAAATAATGACTATAAGGGCAAGAACCTTGTCCTGATCGGTATTCTGAACGGCGCTTTTATTTTTATGGCCGATCTCGCACGGCGTCTTGATCTTCCAATTAAGATGGACTTCGTGCGTTTGGCCAGCTATGGGGATAAAACGCAGACCTGTGGAAATGTCAGGATCACAAAGGACGTGGAGATTCCTCTCGATGGATGCCATGTGCTGGTTGTCGAGGACATTGTTGATTCCGGCATTACTCTGAAGTGGCTGCTTAATCATATCTCCAGCCTGTGCCCTGAATCCGTGAAGATATGCGCCTTAATAGATAAACGAGAGCGGCGCAAGGTCGAAGTTCCCGTGGATTATGTTGGAATGACCGTAGAGGGTGGTTTTCTTGTCGGCTACGGACTTGATTTTTCCGAGAATCACAGGAACCTGCCTGCCATCTATGAAGTCGTGTTCGATGAGGCTCTATCCGGAAAATAGCGCTGGTATGGTTTCCATCCGGAAAGGGTTCTTCTCCGCCTGTCGCGGTTGTGGTTGTGTATGTTGCTACGCCGGGCGTGTAGTTTTTATCCAGTATTCAGAGACATCGGAAGCCGGCAGTGTTTCGTACAATTTCTCCGGATGAACCGTGGTATGGCGAATTGGCCTGCGGAAGGGAATGATACATGGCCACAATGGTTATAACCTGTGAATCCTGCGGAGCGCGGTTCCGGCTCGATTCCGAAAAACTCGATAAACCTCGCAACAAGCTCAGGTGTTCCCAATGTAAACATGTATTCTTTGTGGAGCAGCCGGACGAAGATGGTCTCATCCATATCGAAATATCGGATGAGGAAAGCGCTTTCATCCTGGGAACCGTCCCTCTGAAGAGCGGTGGGGCCACTGCTCCGGAAAAAAAGGAAAAGTGGTTTTCAAAGAAAAAGGCTTTGTTTATCGCAATCGCCGCCATATTGTTGTTTGTCGTTATTGCTGTCGTGTTCTGGCCTGGAAGTTCGCTTCTTTTTTCCACCGGCAAAAAGTCTGCTAAAGAACAACCAGCCCAGCCCATCGTAACTATCATGGACAGTGTTCAGGCTTATTATCTGGAAAACGCTCATTCAGGGCAGGTACTCGTAATCGAGGGGGAAGTGCTGAACGAATCCAGCAAGCCGGTCAGTTTCGTGATGATCGAAGGGAAGTTGTTCAACAACAACGATACCGTGGCACAAATCCAGCGATGCTATGTGGGCAACACTCTCACGCGCAAGGAGATAGCTAACCTGAAGCTCTCCGAGATACAGGATAGAATAATGTACCGGGAAGGCAAGAACATGAAAAACGTCAAGATTCCTCCTGCCGGCAAGGTGCCGTTCATGCTAGTTTTCCATAATCTGCCCGAGATGAGTACCCTCAGTAACTACAGTGTAAATGTTATCAGTTCGAAATTCGACTAATACGGAACGCTTTTCAGACTTCTTTCTCGTTTTTAAGCCAACTTATTGAAGTAACGAAAAGAATTGACAAAAGCCCTGTTTGAGTGTAAAAAGGCGTTTATCCAAGGTCCTGAAAAAATACGTAAAATTCGATTCAACGAGGCCTCTGAATCATGCTGGATGTGAAATTCGTACGGGAAAACATCGAACTGGTGCGCCAGATGCTGAAAAACCGCCAGTCGGACCTGGACCTTCAGCCCCTTTTGGAGCTGGATGAAGTACGGCGGCGCATTCTGGTGGATGTGGAGCAAAAAAAACACCGGCGCAATGTTGCATCCGAGGAAATCTCAAGGCTGAAGAAAGAGAAAAAAGATGCCTCGAACCTTGTTGAGGAAATGAGGGAACTGGGCCAGGAAATCAAAGTTCTCGATGAGCGGTTGGACGAAGTGGAACAAAAATTCAGGGACTTTCTCCTCATCATTCCGAATGTGCCGGACAGCTCGGTGCCTGTTGGAATAGATGAGAAGGACAACAGGGAAATCCTGGTCTGGGGAGAAAAACCAGTTTTCGACTTCGAGCCTAAGCCTCACTGGGAAATCGGTGAGGGACTGGGAATACTGGATTTCGAACGCGGCGCAAAAATTACAGGGGCGCGATTTTCGCTCTATTGGGGCGCCGCCTCTGCGATGGAGCGCGCTTTGATCTCCTTTATGCTCGACGTTCATACAAAGCGTCATGCCTACACGGAGGTCCTGCCTCCATTCATGGTTAACAGCGCGAGCATGAGGGGAACCGGTCAACTGCCCAAGTTCAAGGAAGACCTGTTCAAGCTCGAAGGCTGGGACTACTGGATGGTTCCGACCGCCGAAGTACCTGTTACCAATATTCACAGAGACGAGATTCTAGATGAGTCCGACCTGCCCAGGTGCTATACGGCATACACTCCCTGCTTTCGCTCCGAAGCCGGTTCTCACGGAAAAGACACGCGGGGTCTGATCCGCCAGCATCAGTTCAACAAGGTTGAACTCGTCAAATTCACCAAGCCGGAGGATTCATACTCCGAGCTTGAGACACTTCTTAAGAACGCCGAAACAATTCTTCAGGAACTCGGAATCCACTATCACGTCATAGTCCTTTGCACTGGCGATATGGGTTTTTCCGCATCCAAGACATACGATATCGAGGTATGGCTCCCTGGCCAGGATACATACAGGGAAATCTCGTCTTGCAGCAACTTTGAAGATTTTCAGGCTAGGCGCGCGAATATCCGTTTTCGGCGAAAGGGCCGAAGCCGCACCGACCTCGTTCATACGCTTAACGGGTCTGGACTTGCGGTTGGCAGAACTCTTGTTGCGATTTTGGAGAACTACCAGCAGGCGGATGGAACAGTCGTCATTCCTGAAGTTTTACGTCCATATATGGGAAACATGAAGGTGATCGAGAAACTACGTTGATTCATTTCTTAAGGAGTCCCTGTTATGACTAAGAGCGAGTTGATCGAGACGTTGGCCAAGGCTGAGGGGATTACGTTGAAAGCCGCTGAAACCGCAGTCAACGTAACGTTTCAGAGTATGGAACAGTCGCTTATCCGCTCGGATCGCCTTGAAATCCGAGGGTTCGGCAGTTTCAAAGTAAAAGAATACGAGGGATACAAGGGCAGAAACCCAAAAACAGGCGAACTGATCGAAGTCTCGTCAAAGAAGTTGCCCTTTTTCAAAGTAGGCAAGGAACTCAAGGAAAGGGTCAATGCAGAGGAAGATGTTGAAGCTCCGGTAAGGGTGAAGTAGATATCGCAATGGTGGATGGCGCGGTTTCTATCCGGTATCAGGAACTGTTTTGGCCGTCATTGCCTGACGAAAATCAAATAGATATTTAATCCGACAAGAACCACAGCCCCGCTCAGGAATATAAGTAAATCGTGCAAAGACAAAGTATCGCCGACGGGCGAGACGGTCTTTTGAATGAGTAGCAAAAAAAGGAAGAAAGAGGTGACGGCGGCTATTATCTTATATTTCTTCGTCCAGACCAGGTAAATCAGAATCGGCAGGATGATAAGCCAGGTATAGGGGCTTCTGAGTATCACGTTCCATTCGAGCTTGCGAAGGGATTCAAGCAGGGTGGGGAAATCATGTTCCACCAGGAAATCATAGATGTTATGAAGAAGTTGTGCCACTGTGCCTCCTCTCAGTGAGTGATCGTAAATCTGTCAAAATCACCGGTATAGACTTCCTCGATCACCTCGACTCTGTCGACCCGGCCCATCGGGCTGCCTTCGCTACACCATTGGATCATCTTGTCAACCTTGTCGGCGTCTCCTTCGAAAATGGCTCCCACGCTGCCGTCAGGCAGGTTCCGGACCCAGCCTGCAACTCCGATTTCTTCCGCGGCATCACGGGTATATGCCCGGAAGAAAACGCCCTGGACCCTTCCCGTTATCCTGACGCGCACACGGCGTTTTTCCATTTTTGCCTCCACGGGAAGCGTTTAGGCATCGAGCATGCCGATAAATTCATCTTCGTTCATTATCCGTACTCCCAACTTCTCAGCCTTGGCCAGCTTGGAGCCGGGGTCCTCGCCCGCAACGACCACATCCGTTTTTTTACTGACGCTGTCGGTAACCCTTGCGCCTTTAGCCTCGACTCTCTCACCGGCCTCCTGCCGGGCCATCGAAGAGAGGGCTCCAGTGAAAACAACCGTCTTTTCCAGCCAGAAACCACCCTGAACCGGACGGGCAGGCTGAGTATTTTCAATTACTATTCCGAGACCCGGAAGATCGTCAATCAACCCGCTGTTCTCCGGGTTGGAAAAGTAAGTCGTTACGGCGATCGCAACTTTTTCTCCGATCCCCTGAATCTGCTGCAGTTGCGCGGCTGAAGCCGAGCGGACCGCCTCAAGAGAGCCCAGGCTTCGGGCGAGAAGATCGGCAATATAAGTCCCCACATGGCTTATTCCGAGTGCGTATAAAAACCTTGGGAGAGTAGCGAGTTTACTCCCCTCGATTGCATCGAGCAAATTTCGGGCCGATTTGGTCCCAAACCCGGCAAGATTTTCAAAGTCTTTCATTTCAAGTCTGTAGAGGTCCGAAACGGTTCGGATGATCCCTTCGTCGATAAACCGCGACACTATCCGCTCGCCAAGTCCGTCGATGTTCATGGCTTCGCGGCTTGCAAAATGAACGATTGAACCCTTGATTTGAGCGGGGCAGTTGCGGTTTACGCACCTGTGGAAAGCTTCATCGGGCAGCCGCACCACCGGGGCGCCGCAGGCAGGGCAGTTTTCCGGCATCTTAAAGGGTTCTTCTGCTCCCGTTCTTTTCGATTTAATCGATTCGATCACCTCGGGGATTACCTCACCCGCCCTGTGGATGATAACGGCGTCGCCTATGCGAATGTCTTTTCTCTGGATTTCATCACTGTTGTGAAGCGTTGCGCGCTTCACCGTAACCCCGCCAACCAGGACGGGGTTAAGGAAGGCGACGGGAGTAATGATTCCGGTCCTGCCAACGTTTACGCCGATATCGAGTACGTGAGTCTGTGCCTCGTCAGGACTGAATTTAAAGGCAACCGCCCAGCGGGGGCTGCGGGATTTGTCGCCGAGCTGTCTTTGGAAGGCCAGGCTGTTCACCTTTATTACCATCCCGTCAATCTCGTAAGGGAGGTATTCACGTTCTTCGGCAAGTTTCTCGTAATAGCTGATGGCTTCCCGGATAGTGTTGCATAATCGAGATCCGGGATTTACCGGAAGCCCCCAGCGCTGCAACTGGCTCAGCATCTCCCACTGCGAGGCGAACTCTTGTTCGCCCTGGAACGCGCCTATCGCGTAAAAGAAGGCGCGAAGGGGCCGGCCGGCGGTAATCGAGGGATCAAGCTGGCGAAGAGAGCCTGCGGCGGCGTTGCGCGGGTTAGCGAAAAGAGGCTCGCCTCGTTTGCGTCGTTGTTCGTTGAGCGCTTCGAAATGTTGTTTTTCGATAAAAACTTCGCCCCGGACGGCAAGTTTGGAGGGGAGCGATCCTTCTGCGTGTGAAAAAAGCCGCCATGGTATCGCGCGAATCGTCTTAATATTCAGGGAGACATCTTCGCCGGTAAATCCGTCTCCCCGAGTGCCTGCGCCGGTCAATGAGCCATTTTCGTACACGAGTTCAACGGCGAGCCCGTCCATTTTGAGTTCGGCAACGTAGTCGATGTTGCTGCCATTCAGTAGCTTATGGACCCTGCGGTCAAAGTCGAAAACCTCTTCGGTGGTCATCGCGTTTTGAAGGCTGAGCAGCGGGACCTCATGGCGAAAAGGCAGAAATTTGTCGATCGGCGAGGCGCCGACGCGCTGAGTCGGCGAATCCGGCGTTATGAGTTCGGGGTTCTGATCTTCGAGACTAACCAGTTCGCGGAAGATTTTGTCGTATTCCGCATCGCTGATTTCGGGCTGATCGAGGGCGTAGTAACGATAGTTGTGATAATCGATAAGCCTTCGGAGATCTTCAATTTTAGCGCGAACAACTTCTTTATCGATCATTTACTTGGGCCGCCTCCGGAAGAATACTGGTCTTCGCTCTTGTATGCAAAGGATCAATCAATGAAGCTGGGGGCCACCTGGCAAATAGCAGTCAATGCCGATTTTATAACTCTTTTTCGTGATTCGTGAAAGGCGGGGTCTCTAAATCCATGTACCCACTTCATTCCGGAAAGATTGTCCGAAACGACCAGGGCTGCCGCAAGATCGACCCCTCGAAACCGCGAGACGGAGAAGAGTGCCGACGTTTCCATATCGACCGACAAAACGCCCTGCGACTGAAAGGCTTTTAGTTTGGCGCGAGTCTCGCGAAAGGGCGCATCGGTTGTCCAGACGGTCCCTTCATGAATTGCCCGGCCGGTTGAAGCCAGAGCTGACTTAAGAGACTCTACCAGTTCGGAAGAGGGAGCGCACTCGACACCGGGATAGTGGGCGGAAGTTCCTTCCTCGGATATCGCCCCTGAAGGAATAACAATGTCGCCAATTCGCACGTCGTTGCGAAGCGAGCCGCACCAGCCGGCCGCGATAAACTTCCTTGCCCCGAGAGCGATCATCCTTTCGAGAACGAGAACTGTCTGTGGAGCGCCCAGCATGGGACCGGCAAGAGCGATTGGGGCGCCTTCGTAGCTGCCGGTGAAGACCTCGGAAAGATAAAGCTTATGCGAGCGTCTCGGAGGTTCGGAGAAACAGGCCGAAAATGAAGCCAGGTCTTCCGGACTGAAAACCAGGATGGCTCTTGGAGGCAGGGTTTCTTCATGTCTGCCCCTCCTGGGTTCAATAATGCACGAGTCTTGTTCAGCGGGGGTGTGGGAGATCGGCTTTTCGAGGGTCATGTACAAAAGCCTCTGCCAGTCTTTGGGAATCCTGAGTTTTGGATAATTTTTGCCACCCGTTCGGCCTTTGTCATTTACGTTTCCTCAGTGTTCCCGGTGATCCGATAAATGAACAAGGTGGCCGGAATCATTGATGGAAGCAATTATATCAGAGAAGGGCTCTGTGCAAGGAATAAATATGGGAGAACGGAAAGTGTATCGAAAAATGCTATAACGGCGAACTGGACGGTTTGATTTTGACCTCCATTTGCTCATATGATAGTACTAATTGGTCGCTTATCCGAATTCTCCCAAACCGCCGTCGCCTGTGTGTCTGCCATGTCTTTCAACCCGATGAAAAAGCATACGGTGAAAACCGCTTCAATGGGGACACTTTACACGGTTCCGCCCAGACGGCGTTTTCGCGGCCGGCATTTATTCATTATTTTCCTTATCCTCGGGGCGGGTTTCGGGACTTACAGGAAGTTTTTCAGGCCAAAGGCAAATCCGTCTAAGCCAATACCCGTCATTGAAGCGGCCGTTTCTGAACCGGTTGTGCCGCCGCCTCATCCGCCTGCGGCCGAGGCCAGGACCGAGACCCCGGACAAGTTTGAAATCCGGCATGTGATCGTTCATCCCGGCGATACTATTGGTGGCATTCTGGAAGCTTCCGGTATTTCGGACGTGTATTCGAAAGATTGGCAGAAGGCGTGTAAATCCACCCCGCTCGCTCAGATAAAAAAGGATGACGAGCTGATTTTCTTTCTGAGCCGGGCGGATGGGCTTCTTGTAAAGGTAATCTACTCGCAGTCTGATGGGCCTTCCTATACGCTGCGAAAAAACTCCACCGGCTGGGAATGCATGTCCGGGGAAACCGCCGCCGGAGGGTCTGTCAAGACAGCGCGCGGCACATACTCGGAGAACTTTTATGATTCCTGCATGGCAGGCGGGCTGCCCGCGCCGCTCATCTCGAGCCTGGCTGATATTTTCTCATACGATATCGATTTCACTGCCGATCTCAAGGGAGGGGACTCCTTTTGCGTTCTTTTTCAGGAACTTCCGATCAAATCGGGTGAAGGAAAACAGTTCCTCATCCTTGGCGCAGAGATGAGTGTCTCCGGGAAGGTTTACCAGGCTTTTGGATTTCAACTCCCGGACGGCTCGTGGGATTATTTCGATTCAAAAGGGACATCGCTCAAACGTGCGTTCCTCAGAAGCCCTATTAATTACCGGCCGCTGTTGTATTCTAGAGCGAACAGGAACATCAAACCCGTTGTGAAGCTTTCACGTCCCCGGCTCGGAATAGATTACTCCGCTCCCCCGGGTACTTCCGTCAACGCGGTTGGTGACGGGGTTGTTTCAGCCATCCGCAAGAACGGCAGGAAAGGTCTTTCGATTGAAATCCGGCACCGGGGAGGTTACAGGAGTTTATATGGAAACCTCTCCGCGCTAAGCCGGGGGCTGACGCGGGGGGCGCCTGTTCTCCAGGCGGAGGTGATAGGTTGGGTTGGATCGGCCGGCAGCGGAAAAGCTTATCTCGATTTCCATCTTCATAAAGACGCCAAACCTTTGAACTTCCAGACTGCAGAATTTGCCCGCTCGAAAACGATCCCGAAAACCATTATCCCGGAATTTGAAAAATCTCGAGACTTCTGTGAGGCGGCCATGCAGGGACGAATCCCCGACGGACAAGATCATGAAATGCTGTCCGGCGGAGACTGACAATGGCGGACTTATTTGCCGAAGTCGCTATAATTGGGACAGCCCTGCGTAAGGGCCTTCACTACCTGGTCCCTGATTGTTTTGCCGGTAAGGTCGTGCCGGGGAGCAGGGTTTCCGTCGAACTGGGGAAAAGGAAGGCGGCCGGGGTCGTCCTGCGTGTCGGGGATTCCCTTCCGGACCTGCCCGCAACAATTACGATCCGTCAAATTCTGGACGTGGTCGATGAATTTCCGGCCATCCCACCCGATCTTCTCGATCTGTGCCTCTGGATATCGAACTACTACTTTTATCCCCCCGGTGAGGTATTCGATCTTGTAATTCCGTTCAAGGGATCGGAACCGGTGAGGTCGGCCTTGAATGGTCCCAGGATGAAGTTCGCTCGGCTGATCGATTATGCGGCGTCCGAGAACCTTAAGTCCGAAAAATCGCGAGAAATCGTTCGCCTGCTTCGTTTGACAGGCGGAACTGCCGGTTTGCGCGACCTGCGCAAATCGTGTGAAAATTCGGATTATGCGCTTAAAAAGCTCGTTAAAGACGGCATAATCTCAATCGAAGAGTCTCAGGAGCAGATCGAGGATCAGTTCTTTTCCGGGGTAGGGCAGGGTGGGTTAAGTGATGAACCGGGCCCCGTTTCCAACCCCTGTGCTCTGGAGTTGACCGAAGACCAGTGTGCCGCTATCGATGAAATTGGTCCCTTCATAAATCGTCCCGGCTTCCAGCCCTTCGTCCTGTACGGAGTGACCGGGAGCGGGAAAACTGAAATTTACCTTCGGCTCATAGAAAAGGCGGCCCGATCCGGAAATGGGGCCATTGTGCTGGTGCCCGAGATCGGGATCAGCGCGCAAATGGAGTCGATCTTCGAGGAGCGATTCGGAAACGGTCTTGCCGTCTGGCACAGCGCTCTGCCTGAGAGGGTGCGCCGGCGCACATGGGCGGACATTCGGTCCGGGAGGAGACAAATAGTGCTGGGGGCAAGGTCTGCCGTGCTCACGCCGGTTAAGGACCTCGGGCTGATCATAGTCGACGAGGAGCACGATACATCTTACAAACAGGAGGACCGCCTGCGCTACAGCGCCAGGGACGTGGCCCTGATGAGAGGAAAGATCGCCGGCGCGCCTGTGGTCATGGGGTCGGCCACTCCATCGATTCAAACGATGTACAGATGCATTGAAAGACAATATCGCTCGATTGCGCTCCCCAGCCGGGTGATGAACAGGCCCGCGCCGGAATTCGAAGTTGTGGATATGAAAAGGGAGGGCGCGCGCGCTGGAATTTTTTCGTTCAAGCTGCGGGAGGCACTCGCCGGGACGATACGCGGCGGCCGGCAGGCGCTCCTGTTTTTGAACAGGAGAGGATACTCGAAGTACTACCTTTGCAACACATGCGGCCAGGCGCTCCAGTGCGTATCATGCAGCATAACTCTTACCTATCATAAGAAAGATAACCGCCTCCGCTGTCATTACTGCGGCTGGGAAATGCCCCTGCCGGAGAGATGCCCGGTCTGCGCTCACGCGGCGCTTTTTCCGCATGGGTTCGGGACCGAAAAAGTGGAGAAGGAGGTAAAGAAACTCCTGCCTGATGCCCGCGTGGTGAGAATGGACCGGGACACCATGAACAGCCACGAACGGCTTGTGAGGACGCTGGATGCAATGCGTTCGCGGGAGGCCGATATTTTGGTCGGTACGCAGATGGTGGCAAAAGGCCATGATTTTCCCAATTTGACGCTGGTCGGCATACTCAATGCCGACGCCGGTCTCCAGTCGCCCGACTTCCGGGCCGGAGAGATCCTGGTTCAACTTCTCATTCAGGTTGCAGGACGCGCAGGACGTGGAGAGGAGCCCGGCCGTGTCATCCTGCAAACTTTCAATCCCTGGCATTTTACGATCGAATCGGCACTGAAGCTTGACTACGACGGCTTTTGCCGGGAAGAGCTCAAATCGCGTAAAGATCTCCAATATCCTCCGTTTGCCCGGCTTCTCAAGATGCTTGTCACTTCGGGCAGTGAGGACTCAGCTCGCGAAGGGGCCCGTCTGCTTGCCGCCGTTTGCCGTGAAAAGGCTGAACATTTCAGGAATGACGCAAGGAGCGTAGCCATCCTCGGTCCGTCGCCGGCGGCCTACGTGAAGCTAAGGAACAGGTTCAGATGGCAGGTGTTCATAAAGACGTGGACAAGCTCGGATATGCAGAACTTTGTTGAATCCGCGCTCGAGTCCATCAAAGGCGATCCGGGCTTCCGGGCGGTGCAGATTACCGTGGACCGCGATCCGACATCAGATATGTGATTTGATTATGTTCGACATTTTACTCATCCAGCCGCCGATCCGGGATTTCTATTTAACGGCAAAAAGGACCATCCCTTACGGGCTCGCCTGTATAGCCGCCCCGCTGATGAGGGAGGGCTATTCGGTCGAAATCCTCGATTGCCTTGCCACAGGCAAATCAAAAAAGGTGGAACTCCCGCCCGAGATGGCGTACCTGAGCGATTTTTACTCAGGGCCGGATATTTCCCCTTTCTCCCTGTTCCACGATTACAGGCATTTTGGATTCGATCCCGGAGGCCATCGGGGAGAGGGTCAGCAAATCCGGTGCGTTTCTGGTGGGAATATCGTCCCTTTTTACTCCCTATAGTGCCGAGGCTATACGGTGCGCCCAGGAGGTGAAGCGTAAATGCCCGGGGGCCGTGATCGTGCTTGGGGGCCATCATCCGACCGAGATGCCCGAAGAGGTGCTGAGGCATGATTGTGTAGATTTCATCATCCGGGGCGAGGGCGAGGTTGCCATGAATCTTCTTGCCGATGCAATTCGCGGTCATGCGCCGGTCGAATCCGTCCCCGGGATAGGGTTCAGAGCGGCTGGTGGAAAGTTTTTCATAAGATCCCCGGCTGCCTTGAAGAACCTGGATGATGTTGCATTGCCGGCAGTCGAACTGATCGACGGGAATTTTTATCAGCGAGGTAAAAGGCCGAGCGCAGTGATTGCCGCGAGCAGAGGCTGCCCGCTCGGTTGCAGCTACTGTTCGATCGGATGCTCCGAGTGGTCCGGTTTTCGCCTCAAAAGCGTGGGCCGGGTCATCGAGGAGATGGAACGCTCGGTCTTTGGCCTCGGAGTGCGTTTCGTAGATTTTGAAGATGAAAATATTTCTTACAGCAGGCAATGGTTTCTCGGCCTGCTTAGTGAAATTGTGTTGAAGTTTCAGGGCTGCGGCCTTGAGTTGAGGGCGATGAACGGTCTTTTT
>CAVUGX010000064.1:0-176408 GCA_963741035.1 uncultured delta proteobacterium | reverse complement strand
AGCTCCCGCCCCTTTGGGGCAGCCTTAAACCATGAAAAGTCGCCCGGCGATCGGCAACTCGCGCAACCCTGGGGTGTGTATTGGGGGGGCCCCTGTTGATCTTTACCGTAGTCTAGCCCTCTCGCGGGCGGTCTTTTCGAAGCAGCTTTTCATGTCCCTTCGGGACACCCTGAAACCATGAAAAAGCCCGGCACTGCGAACGTGCAAACTCATACCTGTCTCTTCTGATTTATCCGTGTGCATCTGTGTTCATCCGTGGTTCGTGCCTTTCTCTAAAGATCGACCCTGGCCCCTCGAAGCAGGCCACCGGGTTTTTGAAATTATCGAACGTCTCCGCGTCTCCGCGCGAGCAAGGTCTTTGTTCAAGATTTTGCATTGAAAAAGATGACAGCGTAAAAATTAATTACGGGAAGTTCGGGAAACTGTTAGCTGAAGTCAAAGCGGTCACGGATGAGTGATATATAATTATCCGAAAGGATCATTCCATTGGCAAACGCGCCATTATGGAGTATGCGATGAGAGCTTTAGAGAGCGCCCCGCTTGATGATATAGAAAAGAGAGCCATTGAAGAAGCGGTCTCAATCCTTATGGGGAGATTTGAATTGGAAGGGGTCCATTCTCTTTGGGTCTAAGGCAAGAGGTGACGGCGATGCCTGTTCCGATCTGGACCTGTTGCTTATCACGCAAAGGTCGCTTCACTGGAGAGAAGAAAGAACCATCGTCGACCTTTTATTCGAAGTGGGCCTGAGGCATGGAGTGATTTTCAGCCCCCTGTTTGTCTCGTCGGAAGAATGGAGAGGCCTTTTCACGGAATTTCCCATCTATAGGGAGATTATCCGCGATGGAGCGAAGGTGGCATGAGCAAAGAGATCATGATCCGGTATTGGATGGAGAAGGCTCATGAGGATTTGGCATCCGCCAGGTCTAATTTTCTCTCGGATAGATCCCAGAATACAGTAACCCCACACCATGTGGAGTCGTGGCTGAACGGCAAAGATCCTGCCCTCGAGCCCAAAGCGGCGGAGATTTGCGGTCTCCATCTCGCCCCACCGGAAAAAAGCCTTTGGTGCAATGATGCATCGGTCAATGCTGAGATAAGGAGAGATTTGGATTAGGTAAAGTGGCCCTTCCACGCAAAGAGCATCTATCAATCTAATCGAATAACTTCAACTGACTGGGCGATCACGGCGAATCGGGAGTTTCAATCGTTTCATTTTGGGGAAGTATGCGCAAGATTCTGATGACTCTGGTCGGTCTACCTTTCACCTCGAATTCCGGTTCATCACCCACGGCTGAATTCAATAATGCTTTTGCAAGGGGAGTGTTCTCGCTGAGCGAATTGGGCCGGGGATTGCTTTCTGTGTCCGCAATCACCTTGCTGTGGCGCTTCTCGGGCTTATCCACGAAGCAGTAGGTAACACGGTCCCCAACCTCAACGAATAGGTCTTCTTCTGAGATCGGCAGATACGGCTCCATTGCCGCATTGGCTGATTCAGGAACGGTCGTCTGCTTGGTATCCTCTGTTTCCTCGAATTCTTCCTCGACCCCGTAGTCATGGACAGGTTCCCGATCTACTCTGGCTCTGCGTTTTTCAAGGAAAGCTAACAGCCGTTCAGATTCACGGCGTGGATTGTAGAACCAGTCAGTTGACCAAATGCGCCAGATACGGTCTTTCCACCCCAAAGACTCCAGGATGTTCTGACGGATGCGATCTCTGTCGCGGGCCGATTTGCTGGAGTAATAGCTTGCGCCATCACACTCGACGGCGGCCAAAAACTCGCCGGGCCTTTCAGGATTGCGCGCGGCGAGGTCGATGAAGAAACCGGCAACGCCCAGTTGCCGGACGACTTCGTACCCTCTACTCTGCAACATGTCGCCGACTCCAATTTCGAAATCGCTATCCGGTTCGGCATCGGAGAAAGTGGTATGTGTGAGGATGCCTCTTTTGGCAAAATCGAGATAGTCTTTCAAAACCCTTGTGCCTGCCGGCGTTTTGGCGTCCACGATGATATCCTCTGGCAGCATCGAGGTGAACAGCTCAATTTTTCGACGGGCACGGGTAAACAATACGTTCAAGCCGTCGCCACCCGTCAGGACGGCTGATAGGTCCGAAGTTTTGACGCGGTTTGTCAGTACCGGGGGCTTTCCCGAATGTCGTTGAGATAAAGATTACATCCCGTTCGTCGCCTTGGACATTCTCAAGATTTTTCACAAAGAAAGGCCAACCTTCTTCTTCCCGTTTGGAGACGAACTTCCGGGCTTCCTCGATGTTGCGCAATTTCTTGTCAAATAGGTCTTCGATAAGGTCCCGTTGGGTCAGGTTGAGTGTTACCACTCCAAGCGATTCTTCCGGATGCTTGATCATGTGTTCGATGACCGCATCCACTAGACGAGACGCCTCTGTTACATTCTGACGGTTTCTATAAAGTCCGTTCTTGATGTATCGGTACCGAACGCCAAGGCGGTTGCTTCGGTCGTAAGGCGAGGGAAAGACAACGAGCTTTCCATCGTAAAATTGGTGGTTTGAGAAATCAATTAGTGACTGGTGTTGGGAGCGGTAATGCCGGCGCAACGTACGTACCGGATGGAACATCTGCTGGCAAATATCTAAAATGCTCTCTGCGCCTGCCGGAGCTGCCGGCGTTTCGGCATCGTCGTAGTCATCTCCGGCGTCGAGCATGCGGTCGAAAAAGCTGGTCGGAGGCAACTGTTTCGGGTCACCAACCACGACCAACTGCTTTCCACGAACAATAGCGCACAAAGCTTCTTCGGGCCGAAGCTGAGAAGCCTCGTCCATGACTACCATGTCGAACTCGACGGAACCTTGTTCCAGGTATTGAGCTACGGACATCGGCCCCATCATGAAGCACGGCTTGAGCGCCTGGATAGCACGTCCGGCGCGTTTGATGAATTGGCGAATCGGCAGGTGACGGCCTCGTTTGCCCAGTTCATGCCATAGGAGTTGCATTTCAGTTCGCTCGGAGGCGCGATTGCCGGATTCACCCTCGGGAACTTCTTTCACTCTGTCGATTTCGTAGGCAAAACTCTTGCCGGTCATGCTGATGATTTCCTGGTCGAGAGCGGTAAATTCCGCCCGTTTTCTCTCATGCTTTGCCCCTGAGAAACCTTGCATCTCTGGAAAACTCTTGTAGATGCCCCGGCCTATGGAACGGTAAGTCACAAATTCGAAAACCGAACCTATTGACGAAGGGGGCAGTTTTTTCTGTTCGAGACGGGCCACGAAGTCGTCCAGTCCAAACCTTTTGCAATCATTGCGCTCTGCGTTGTACTTCGCCCACGGCAGGACAGCTCCGGTTTCCTTCGCAGCGGCCTCAATCCGCTCGCGAAGACTACTGGCTAAATCCGCTTTCTGTGACCCGGGGCCGGCCGAATTCCAGGCATCCCAGTCGAATGAGCCGAACTCGGTCAGTTCATGGAGCTTGTTCTTCACGGCATTGCTGAGGTCGAGAATTTGCCGCAAAGTCTCTCGTATCCAATAAAAATTTGAGCTTGCATCGGCAGATAGGAGGAGCAAATGGAGGGCGGGGGAACGAAGCATTAGGTTGTTGCTGATCGACTCGCCCCATGACAGGGTTGAGACCAGGCAATCCAGGTCGGTGTCAATACCTTGGAAATGCCCCTGAAGGATCGCTGTCGCTGCAATATCGTTCGCGATCCCGAAGAGGAGATCGTTCGCGTCCCTCCTATAGCTCAACCCGGCAATAATGTCTTTGGCTGTCTCGCCAACCGCCCCCGCTGGTTTCAGTATTTGAACCAGGCTGGCCCCTGCCTCTATAATATGCGTCGCTGGGGAAATGTAGGATGGCCAATCCCGGACAACGTTCATCTCCGGAAGTACGCTCATTCTCTGTAGAGTGACATCCAGCGCCAGCTTTGCTTCAAAAAAATTTAAAATATCATTGGGTGTGTCTTCGTCGCCGCCGTATTCGCCGATAAATTCCGCCAGCGCGCCGGCGCAATTGGCCAGGCTGGAAAGCAAGACGAGATGCTCACCCCAATGGTGGCATGGGATTGAAACGATTCCTGGAAGATACGGTTCCACAACGATATGCAGTTCTTCAGGCCTCCGGTTGAGCGCCTGGAAGTCACTGCGGGCCGAGAGTATTTCGAGCTTCGCTTTGAGTACTTGTACGGCGCGTTTAGGCGAGACGTCCTGCCTGACATATTGGCCCAGGCAGGTCGAGACGTGCTTTAACCCGTTGGCTGCCTCAATGATTTTCTGGTTGTATTCGGCTAACCCTGAGGACGGTAAGGACGCCTCAACTTGTCTGGAGAATGGACCAAGGATTTTTTCCACTTTTGAAATACACACTTCGAGTTCCGAGGCAATATGCTGCAGCCGGGGAGCCAAAGCAGCCAGTTGACTTATCCTGCTCGAATCCAGGGTAGTCAAGTCGACACGCTCGATGAAGCCGGGGTATTTCAGTATTTCGTTATGGCTTTCTATGTACCAGCTATGAAGACGCCGAATCTCGGAGAAGTTTGTGTCCAGGCCCCTGAAGAGCGGGCCGAATGTGTTCTTGAATTCTTCGTTGCCTATAAATGAGGCACGATGCTCCATCCATCTGACTATACTGGAAACCGAAGCTTCATACCCCTCCGCCTTATATTTCGTTTTCGTCCTGCAAATACCTCTGAAAAGCTTCTTTGCGGCATGCCATTTGCCATTGAAGAAATTGAGGAAGCTGTCGCCGCGTCTGAATGCCCTGATTGCGGACCTGAGTTCATCCACGCTGGGCAGTGAGTCCAGATAGAACTGCCGGGCGAGACATTCTCGCTGATTTTTCTCCGATGCGTGGGCCTCCTCGGCCATTGCCAATAATTCTGAAGTTCGGGGGTGAGCTAGTGACGAATGCCGATAATCCAAAAGTTCCGAAGGCGCGCGGGACGCAATCTGTCCCAACGCAGCCAGTTGACAAACCCCTTTCTTGGTGCCGTCAAAGTGTAAAAGGAGTCGCTGAGAATATCCCCTCGTCTCATCGAGCATGCGGCTGATCCGGTCATGTATTGCATGTAATTCCTCATGACGCTTGTCCAACTCCGCAATAGGAATCTCAGCCAATGGAATGTCTGCGGCTTTCTGGACTTCGGCTATGATCGCCTCATCGAGCAAAACCCCCGGTAAAACCTCTTCAATTCCGTCTGAACTGCCCAAATGGGTGATTGCTGCCGGAGAATCATCAAAATGGATGCCATAGCGCGCTGCGATGCCGCTGACCATCTCCAAAGACTGTCCAAATCGAGATGTTTCTTCGAGCAGTTTAGATGCTCCGTCCCTGATGCTTCGCACTGGTTGATTCAGCAGGGCAAGTGGGGCAACTGACTCAATCTTAGCCTCCAAACTTTCGATCTTAGCCTCCAAACTTTCGATCTTAGCGTCCAAACTTTCGATCTTAGCGTCCAGCTTTCAATTGTCCCTGTCGTAAACGGTAAAACTGTGCATGGGGTTTGTACTAAAATTTGCTCGAACCGGCGGAGCGCATCCTCGGCTGCAAGGACCCATTTTTCAAGTACGTTTAGGGGGACAGAAAACGAAGATGGAGCAAGTTCTTCCGAAGAGGCAACCAGGATGGGCGCAACGCTGTCATACTCCAAATGGAAATTGGGGGGCAGCAGACTATCGGCTTGAAAGTTTAATTCCCTTGCGCGTTCCACCTTGCGGATTACATCTGCTAAAACTTCCAGGTTGGATTTATCCTTCTGGTTTTGGAAGCTGAACACCCTGGGCAGAAGGTCCCCTTTCAGGCTGATGGGTGGTTCAGGCAGGGCCGAGAATGCCTCGTGGAGGTGCTCCAACAAAACTAGAGAAGGTTCCTTCTCCGCTCCGGTCCTGTTCCGGAATTCCAGGATTGTTTCGACTAATTCATCGGCCAGCGATAAGGCTTCCCCTATAATCCGGCCAATCGCCTCATTGTCTCCGGGCGCTGGAGATTTCGGCGTAAAGCCCCACCAGGGGTGAGTCGGATCGTAGCTGCCAATTGTCACGTAAAGCTGCCCCAAAGTCTCGAGTTTTACTCGGCGCAGTTCAACGTCATCGAAAACCCATTTAGGTGATTCAGGCAGGACCAAGGACCGTACAGTGTTCGCCAATTCGCCGATAGCTTGACGAAACCGTTCTGTCCGCCAGAAGACATTATGAACTGTAAGCCCGAGTTCATTGCCAACCTGAGTTGCCATCAGTTCGGCATACCTGTTGAGATCTTTCTTGTGCCGCGTCAGGGTGGAGATTTTGTCTTCCAGTTGCTGCGGAGGACGGAAACGCACATCCAAACGCTCCTGCAAATCACCAAACAGTTTTTTCTTCTGAATTTTATGACTGTGAAGCTCGAGGCAGAAATGCCCCATGTTAGCCTGGTTCAGACGGTGCCGAACGACTTGCAAAGCAGCCAGTTTGTCCGAAACGAAAAGTATTTTCTTGCCGGCCTTGAGACCTGCGGCGATCACATTCGTAATGGTCTGGGATTTACCTGTGCCTGGAGGCCCATTGATGACCGTATTCCTGCCTGATAATACATCGATAATTGCACTGTGCTGAGAAGAATCGGCATCGCAGATAAGTGGCAAGTCCCCCTTGGGATGATTGTCGATATCGTAATCTTCGAGGAAAAGGCTTGCTCCTTTGCCGGAAGCTCCGGAGAAGACTTCCTCGAGGAGGGGATTTTTGAGAAGGCCGGGCCACTTCTTTGGGTCGAGGTCATCCCAGATGGCCAGTTTGCTGAAGGATAGAAAGCCGATTGTGAGTTGATATCTAACTTTCCAGAGCTTTTTTCCCTGAACCGCGTGCTGGATTTTCGCAAAGTATGTTCCAGGCTCGTCTTCCTCCTCAAATTCAGGGAGTTGGAGCGAGAAGTCTCGGCTTAGCTTCTCGCGAAGCGTTTGGTTCTCGTGTATATCGTCTCCGGAGTACGTGATAGAATACTGATAAGTCCGAGTTTCATCATCGATGGCCCCCTTTACCAGAGTGATTGGCGCCGCAAGCAGGGGAGCTAGCATCGTTTTTTCAGAATCTTCCTGCTCGTTGAATTGGAGGAAACCAAATACCATGTACAACATGTTGGTGCCCGTTTCTTCAATGATTGTCCGGGCCTCGGAATTTATCTTGCGGCAGAGCCTGTCAAGATCGGCAGGGTAATAGGGGGTCTGGAGTTTGAGTGTATGCTTTTTGGAAAACGAACCGCAGCAGGAAGGCGGGAAATCGGTATCGGTATCAATTCCGAGGGATTGAGCATAGGTCTTAACATCGGGCCGCTTGCCTGTATAGGTGTCGGGTGGTGGGTCCAAAACATACTTGATAATAGGAGATTTGCCGTCGATGAGGCGGTTAAAGACCAAATTCAGATTCGGGTTGTCAACGAACTGAATGGAACGCCCTTGGGGGAAGCGGTAATTCAGGAGCCGATTACGGGAGGACAGGTCCAAGAGTCGGCTACGAAGCTTCTGAAGTGCTTGTTCTAAAGGCAGACTTCCACTGAAAAGCTCACCGGCAATCTTGTCTGCGTTCTCGGCTTCGTGACTGAAAAGCTCACCGGCAATCTTGTCTGCGTTCTCGGCTTCGTGACTGAAAAGCTCACCGGCAATCTTGTCTGCGTTCTCGGCTTCGTGACTGAAAAGCTCACCGGCGTTCTTGTCTGCATTCTCGGCTTCGTGACTGAAAAGCTCACCGGCAATCTTGTCTGCATTCTCGGCTTCGTGACTGAAAAGCTCACCGGCATTCTTGTCTGCGTTCTCGGCTTCGTGACTGAAAGATTTTTCTTCTTCAGGGCTATTCACGTCAGAGTTCCTTCATTTTTCTCGACAACTGAGGAATCTACGCGGTTGGAGAAGTCCCAGGATGTCGATTCAGGGGCTAAGGAGATTTATGAACAACCACAGCGCGCCGGTGGTTCATTATGGGACACTTGAAAGGCAAAAACAAGCCGGAAGTTAAGAGCACGACTACAATACAGGTCTGAATTGGGGTGTCGCATGAGTAACGGAAACGTCAAAAAATCCGAATCGAAAACCGCCGCCGCTATTCGGATTCGACGATTTCGATTTCGAAAAGAAGCGGCCAGAGCTTGCCGGTAACGAAAATCCTGCCGTTTTGCGCGTCGAAGGCGATTCCGTTCAGGACCTCGGCGTTGCTTCCGGGCGGCAATTCCTTTCTCAAATCCGACATGTCTATCCAGCCGGTGACTTCACCTGTTTCGGGAGATATCCTTGCCACCAGGTCCTCATGCCAGATGTTGGCGAAGATTTCCCCCTTTATGTACTCGAGCTCGTTTAAGGAGCAGAGCGGCTTGCCCCTGTCCAGCACCCGCAGCGAACGCCGCTTGGCCAGTGTGGCGGGGTCAAGGAATATAAGCTCATCGGTCCCGTTGCTCATTATCAGGCTTTTCCCGTCGTGGGTCAGCCCCCAGCCCTCCCCGGAATAGCGAAATTCCCGCTCGACCGAAAAGGTCTTCGCGTTATATACGAATCCTTTTTCGGACTTCCACGTGAGTTGGATGAGAGACCCGCCCCAAAGAGTCAGCCCTTCTGCGAAATACTGTGAGGGCATCTCGTATTTCTTCACTACGCGCCCGGTTTCCAGTTCGACCTCCCGCAGGCTCGACTTGCCGCGCAGGCCCGTGCTTTCGTAGAGAAAGCCGCTGGCGTATAACAGCCCTTGAGTAAATGCCTCGGGGTCGTGGGGATACTTTTTAACGATTCTGACTTTAAAGAAATGAATAGGGTGGAATTGGGGGAAGGCTGGGGCCGCTGTTCCGGCTTCCCGGGCCAGGGCCGATTTGACGCGCAAAGCCCCGCCCGCAGTGGACGGGGCTTTGTGCAGGTCTATGTCAAAAAAAAGAATCGAAAAGAAACAACACAGGGTGGCTGCGAATTTATACTTGAGAGTTGGGGCCATCTGCCGTGCTTCTTCCCACGCTGAAGTAGCTGAATCCGAGCTGTCTCATTGCGCCGGGCCTGTAAACGTTGCGCAGATCGACGAAGACCGGGTGCTTGAGAATGCCCTTTATGCGAAGCAGGTCGAGCGCGCGGTATTCATTCCATTCGGTCATGAGCACCACGGCGTCGGCGTCCTGGCAGGCTTCGTAGGGATTTGAGCAAAATGTTACGCCGGCCAGGAGCTTTGCCGCCTCGTCCATCGCCTGGGGATCGTGGGCGCGAACCAGCGCGCCGTGCTCAACCAGTTTGGAGATGATGGTCAGGGCCGGAGCGTCCCTTATGTCGTCAGTTTCGGGCTTGAAGGCGAGGCCAAGCACAGCGACGGTTTTTCCGCCTTCATCTCCGCCAAGCGCCTGCCGGATTTTTCGTGTCATGCGCGCCTTCTGCGCGGCATTGACCTCGATTACTGCCTCGATAATTCGGCATGCCACCCCATTTTCCTGGGCTATTCTGAGCAGGGCCTGGGTGTCTTTCGGAAAGCATGAGCCGCCGTAACCGGGCCCGGCGTGAAGGAATTTTTTCCCTATTCTGCCGTCAAGACCTATCCCCCTGGCGATGTCCTGCACGTTGCCGCCGATTTCTTCGCACAGGTTCGCCATCTCGTTTATGAAACTGATCTTGGTGGCCAGGAAGGCGTTGGCTGCATATTTTGTAAGCTCTGCCGTCTCGATCGTGGTTATGACGAAGGGAGTTTCGAGCAAATAGAGCGGCCTGTAGACGGATTGGAGCACCTCTTCGGCTTTTCTTGAATCAAGTCCGAGAACCACCCGGTCCGGACGCATGAAATCGTTGATCGCGGCCCCCTCCCGAAGGAACTCCGGGTTGCTGGCGACATCGAAACTGGCTGCGGGATTGGTCTCGGAGATGATCCTTTTGACCTGTGCCGCCGTACCCACCGGGACAGTGCTCTTGTTTACCACGACCGTGTAATCGCGCAGAAAGGGAGCTACCTGGCGAGCGGCTTCGTAGAGATAGGAGAGGTCGGCGTAGCCGTCGCCTCGCCGGGAAGCCGGGGTCCCAACGGCGATGAATATGACTTGCGCTTCGGGAATCCCGGGGCTGTATTCGGTTGAGAAGATGAGGCGCCCTGCCTGCGAATTCTTTTTTACCAATGCTTCCAGACCAGGCTCATAAATTGGGATACGCCCTTCCACGAGCTGTGCGATCTTTGATTTATCATAGTCTATGCAGGTGACCTCATGCCCGAATTCGGCAAAGCACGCGCCGCTCACCAGCCCGACGTACCCCGTCCCGATAATGGCTATTTTCATAAAATGACCTTACGTAAGAGTTCGTATCACGATGGTAGCGCCGCCTTCCACGGCGGCGTTTTTCCCATAACGACGGTAGCGCCGCCTTCCTCGGCGGCGTTTCTCACATCACAACGGCCTTTTTCTCCCCAAGGTCCGGCGTTCCTCGCTCGATCCCTGGACTCGGCGGTGTGATACTTATCAATTTTATGAAATAAATACAAGAACGCATACCGGTAGTCCCAATACCGTTAGCTTAAGGAAATTGCCAGGTCTTGGGAGGTCACTTCATGGGCCTCTGTCAAGATCCGGAGACGGCTCCCTTCGCGGTCTTCGTACTGCTAACGTGCAGTTTCTCGAAATTCTGCAAAGCTCCTTATCTAAGTGGGTGTTTTATCTGCGTAATCTGCGTAATCTGCGGATAGATCGTTTTCCTGACTCCTTGCGGCCTGAGGCCGCGCTGTGCCCTTCGTGGTCATAGAACTGTGCCCATATCACTATGCACTGCTAACGTGCAGTTTCTCGAAATTCTGCAAAGCTCCTTATCTAAGTGGGTGTTTTATCTGCGTAATCTGCGTAATCTGCGGATAGATCGCTTTTCTGACTGGTTGCGGCCTGAGGCCGCGCTGTGGTCCCCAATACGCTTAAGAGGAACAGCATTGGGTGGGTCCGGCAAAGGCAGGCGGATCTACAGGCTTGGTGCAAGCCGTTCTTTTAGCAGGGTGAATCGGGACTGTATGCGGTTGTTTTTGATGGCGATAGCCAGCGCTTTCTTCGATCCCACTATGACAACGAGTTTTCTGGCCCTGGTCACCGCCGTGTAGAGCAGGTTGCGCTGGAGCATCATGAAATGCTGGGTAAGCACGGGGAAGACCACCGCAGGGTATTCGCTCCCCTGTGACTTATGAATGCTTATGGCGTAAGCGTGAACGATTTCTTCAAGCTCGGAAAAATCGTATTTTACGCTCCGGCCGTCGAATTCAACCCGGATTTCTCCGTCTTCATGGTCAATCCTGCGGATTCTGCCGATATCTCCGTTGAAAACGTCCTTGTCGTAGTTGTTCCTTATCTGCATCACTTTATCGTTTACGCGGAAAGTGCGTCCTCCTGTATCGAGGGTTATTCCACTGGGATTGAGGGCTGTCTGAAGGGCAAAATTAAGGTTTTGCGCGCCCGCCTCTCCACGGTGCATCGGGCTGAGCACCTGGACCTCCTCCATGGGATCGAAACCGAAACGGCGCGGAATCCTTTCAGTGCAAAGCTGGACTATCGTCTTCAACGCCTCTTGCGGGTCTTCTCTGTCAATGAAATAGAAATCCACTTTCTGGCCGCTTGCGGCTCGCAGATCGGGGAAGGCGCCCTGCCGGATGAGGTGTGCGTTTGTAATGATGCGGCTCTGGCTGGCCTGCCGAAATATCTCTGTCAAACGAATTACCGGGAATTGGCCCGAATCGATAATATCACCCAGCACGTTTCCCGGACCCACGGAGGGGAGTTGGTCAACGTCGCCCACCAGGACGAGAACGGCCTGGGAAGGGACCGCTTTCAGCAGATGGTTGGCAATTACTATATCCATCATGGAAGTCTCGTCCACGATTACGAGGTCGGCGGCAAGCGGTTTTTGCTCGTTTCGTTGGAACCCTCCAATGTGGGGGCTGAATTCGAGAAGCCTGTGAATAGTCATCGCATGGTGCCCCGTCGTCTCGGCGAGTCTCTTTGCTGCCCGGCCGGTGGGGGCGGCCAGGCTGACGCGGGCGCCGATGTGCTCGTATATGGCGAGAATGGCTCGGACCAGGGCGGTCTTGCCCGTCCCGGGTCCCCCGGTTATTACCAGGACCTTTTCGCTGAGGGCGAGCCTGACTGCTTCTTCCTGAAGAGGAGCGAGCGAAAAGTCCAGGCGCCCGCGGACCCAATTGAGAGCGGCTTGCGTATCTATGCGGGTTTGCAGCCTCCTGTAGCGCCGGATCGAGGTAAATCGCCCTGCGGCCCCGACTTCGGAAACATACAGGGGGCGCAGGTAGATCGCCCGATCGTCTCCGAATCTCTCGGCAGCCGAAGGGGCGAGCATTTCCTCTCTTATACGGGAGTCCGCTTTCAGACGAGGCAGTGCTTCTTCCAGGACTTGCGTCTCAACTTCGAGCGTTTTGCGGCACCGTTCTATCAACAAAGAACGGGGCATGCAGACGTGCCCCTCTTCGGCAGCCTCATGCATTACGAAAAGGATGCCGGCCTCGGCTCTTAAAGGAGAATCAGCCGCAAATCCGAGCTTTCCGGCGAGCCTGTCCGCGGTGAGGAACCCTACTCCCGTGATTTCCATCGCGAGGCGATAGGGATTTTCCCTGACAATATCGACGGACTCCCGGCCGTATTTTTTGAAAATCCGGGCTGCCAGCGCAGCGCTCGCCTCGTGGGTGCGCAGGAAGATCATCAGCTCGCGGATTTCTTTTTGCTCCTCCCATGCCTTGCGTATCTGCCCTATGCGGTATTTACCGATACCATCGATCTCCAGCAGCCGCTCGATCCGGTTTTCGATGATGTCGAGGGTTTTTTCGGCAAAACGCTTCACTATGCGGTCGGCCATTTTGGGCCCGATGCCGCGTATAAGGCCTGATCCCAGGTATTTTTTGATCCCCGGAACCGTTGACGGCGCCGTCATCTCGTAGCGAAGGACCCGGAACTGTTTGCCGAAACGCGCATGAGTGTTCCATGTGCCTTCCATAAGGATGGTTTCGCCGGGGCTCAGAGAGACGAAGTTTCCAACCGCGGTGACAAGGTCCCTGTATCCGGGGACCCGGACCTTGATCACGCTGTAGCCGTCCTCCTCGCTGGTGAAGGTTATCCTTTCAACCAGGCCCTGGAGCTTACCGCTTATATTTTTGCGCGAATTGAGATTTTCCATTTGCAAAAAGCTGACAATAGGGTGAGAAATACAGTATAATTGAAACCGGTAACATGTTCCTTCTTTTTGACAATCCCCTGGAACTTGTTAAGTTAAACCAGGGGGAAAAAACCAGGACAGATAAGGGCTTCACAATAGCTTTTCGACCTGGGAATTATTTTATGACTATCTGAAATCTGTCCGGCGAAATTTCCAGGTCTCCGAAATCTCGGCCAGCGGAGGGGTTGCCCGATGTCCCTTTACATTAAAACCGACGATTACCGCAAACACGGAATAAGCAAATATTCCGACCCCGCCCTGATAAGGGCTGTGGTGCAAAAAGAACTCAACATAGACCGGGTGTTCGTCTCGTTCGTAAACAAGCACGAATACATCAGAGTGGATTTTCTTCGGCCAAGACCACCCCGCAGGTTCAACAAACGGCCGGCCAGGCGGGCCACTTGAAGTAAAGCCGGGGCGCTTTCGGGCGCCCTTGTTTTTTTTACTTTGACGAATCCTCGGATATGGCGCTTTCTGTTTTACATCCGTCGAATTCAATTGTCCACTGGCATGACCGTGCCCGAAATGAAACCCAAACTCCGTATTTTTGTTTACGGGACCCTGAAAAGGGGCTTCCCGAATCATCAGCAGTACTGTACGGGGGTGCTGCGGATCTGTCCGGCATGGCTTCGAGGCGGGCTCTTCACGCTCACTGCTGAAATCCCGGCGATGACTGTGCCCAATGAGGATATTCTCGCTCATGGGACAGCGGATGCCGTCGCTGACATTGAAGTGCACGAAAAATTCGAATCTCTTTTGAAAAACAACGGGATTGCGATTTCCGCATCACCCTCGGGCGGCCCGGAGCGGGGGAAGGTTCGCGGAGAGTTGCTGATATTTGACGATCCCCGGACAAGGTTGCCTCTGCTGGACAACCTGGAGGAGTTCCGGCCCGGGCTGGCATCAACCTATTTAAGGGTACTGGTGTACATAACGCTTGCCGGCGGCTTGCAAACCTCAGCGTGGACTTACATTGCCGGATGCGATCCCGCAACGCTGGAAGCATATCCGGGGGAAACCTGGCAAAATCCCCTCTGACGACCTTATTTATGTACGAACCTACCACGGTAGCGCCGCCTCTCGCTACTCACTATTCACTATTCACTATTCACTACTCACCACACACTATTCACTATTCAATTCTTCTTCTTCTTCAGACAATAATCTTTAGGGATAACGAACAACTTGGGGTCCAGGGTCTTCTGCTCGATTTTCTTGAGTGTGCTCTCAACCGTTCCGCCCATCACATGATTGACGGCGTAAACCGGAAATCCGTCCAGCTTTTCAACCATCCCTGCGATATTAATCTGCCTCAACATGGGGTTGCGCTCCGTGATGGCCCCGAGTTTAGCGCCCATGGCTTTCAATTCCTGGTAGCCTTTCACATCTTTAGAAACCCAGTATTCTCCGTCCAGCACCGCAAGATTTGCTTTGTATTTGCGGCATTGATAGCCCTCGATGGTTTTAAATTCGTTTGTCGGGGTAATGTGGATTGCCAGCAGGGCGCCCATCATCTCGCCTACTTTCTGCTTGTTGGCGGCGGGCATATCCGCCGGGACCCCCGGCACTTCGCCTAAATTCAGTTCAGTATAGGTTTTGGCCTTGGAATCGAGAGAAAACAGCTTCCTGGCATTGTAGTCCAGGATGTAGACCTTGCCATTGCCCATTTCAATTCGCGACCGGTTGGCGGTGAAATAGTTCTTCTGGATCGCGGTTCCGTTCGGCTGGTTAGGCATATTAGTGGTGACGTTTTCTGATTCAAAGTAAAGGTCAGCCTTGACCGATGGAGCAAATAAACCGGCGAACAGGGCCATAACACAGAGACACAATGCCCATTTTTTCCCCTTCATTCTTTTCCTTCCGTCTCTCCCCGTAATTTGGTCTGGAGCTGTCCAAAGCATCCAGCGCTCAAGTATCGATTATCCTGCAACCCGAGTCAAGTACCCGGCCTCCAACACCCGGGAACACTTTATTCTGAGGCGATTCCACCGTGATGTCGTCCAATTAGGATTCTGGTTCAGATCAAACGTTCGACGGTGATCGTCTCTGCATCGCTAACATGCAAATTCTTGAAATTTTGGCAAGCACACGGGTTAAGGCGTTATTATTTCTCAGTGTCTTCTCAGTGTTCTTTAAAGATCGACCCTAGCCCTTCGAAGCGGGCCACCGGGTTTTTGGAATTATCGAACGTCTCTGTGGTGAATCGCCCGCTGCGCCTGGTTAGACCCCGTTGCGCTTCATGAATTCCCGGAAGATGATAAGTTTCTGGACATCCTGAGTGCCTTCCCCCAGAGAAGAAGCCCAGGCATCCATGGGATATTTGTGGATCGGGTGTTCGAAAACAACCGAAGCCGCCCCGAACAGGTCCGCTGCCCATGTCCCGACAGCCCTTGCAAGATCGACCGCAAGGTACTTGGCTATCGAAGCTGCCAGACGAAAATCGATTCCCTGGTCCTTTTCCCAGCACGATTTCCAGAGCGTCAGCCGCGCGGCTTCCATTTTGCTGTAAAAATCGGCTGCCTCAAAGGATTTCGACTGAAAATCGATTACCCTCTGACCGAAAATAAGTCTCTTCTTCGCGTGTTCGACGCCCTGTTGGAATGCCCCGGCGGCAGTGCCCAAAGTCAGCGCGCTCATATTGATGCGGCTGTTGGTGAATATTTCGAGTACCTGCTGAAGCCCGCGGCCGTGCTGGCCGATGACGTTGGCCTCAGGCACGAATACGTCATGGAGCTGAACGCGCGTCAGGTCCGACGGAATCCAGACTTCCTTGTGCAGCCTGGTGCGGGTGACTCCCTGCGCGCTCAGGTCAACGAGGAACATGGAAAGCCGGCTGTTACGGGGCGCCTCCGGGTCCGAGACTGCCGTAATGAGTGCAAGGTCGCTTATGTATCCGTTAGTCACAAAGGATTTTACTCCATTGAGTCTCCATCCTCCCTCCACCTTCTTCGCCGTTGTGGCTATCCCTGCGACGTCACTTCCGGCGGTTGGCTCCGTATTGCCGAGACAAATCAGAGTTTCTCCCCGGGCGGCGGAGGGAAGGTAAAGACTTTTCTGGTCGGGGTTTCCGAAAAGTATTATCCCTTTGGTGCCGAGTGAAACATGGACCAGGACCGCCACCCCCACGCCCGGCGAAATAGTCCCCAGATGTTCCTGCAGCAGGGCCTGTTTGAGCGACTGTTGCTCTCGATACCCGTCTCCGTCTTGTTCCAGCCCCAGCCAGCCCTCGGCGCCGAGTTCCTGAAAAAAATCGCGGGGAATCTCCTTTTCCGCGTACCATTTGGAAAGGTTGGGGGTCAGCCGTTCAGTCAGGAACAGCCTAAAGCTCTTAAGGTTTTCATCGAATTCTTCCGGTATTCTGAAATCCATAATCAGGCTCCCGTACCTCTCGTTAAAAGGCATTTCAGATATCAAAAACCAGTCCCGTGTCCTCCCGGAGATACTGACAGCGAGTTGTCGATCTGGAGGGCATGAAGCCCCCATACCCAAGAACCGTGCGATAATGCCGTAACCGTGCGATAATGCCGTAGGGGCGGGGCTCTTTTGTCGTCGAAGAATCCCCGCCCGCTTTTGTGCGACAACGTTGTAGGGACGGGGCTCTTTTGTCGTCGAAGAATCCCCGCCCGGTCTTGAACGCAACTCCGCCTGAATCACCCGGCGTGCTGTTCCTGAACTATTTGGCTGTGTCCGGGATCTTGGCATTTGATGAGCGATACTGTAAATATGGCTTTTGAGTCGCGTTGTGAAAACGAAAGTGCGCCTCCCATTCCCTTGAGAAGCTTGAACGTCGAAGAAATCCCGGTTTTCTCTCCACCCTCCTCGAACGGCAGAAGCATAAGTTCCGGGTCTATCGATTTTTTCCCGGCGACCGCGCTGATCATGTCCACATATATGTTGTGCTCGCCAAAATAGGTCTTGACGGCTATTTCCTTTTCCATGTCCATCTTTTCCACGGCGTTTCGAATCAATGCGACAAAAACCTGAGTGAGTATGGCAGGGTCAACGTGAGCGGTCGGAAGACCGGGATAAAGGTCAAGGTAGACTTTTACTGCATCCTTTTCCAGCTCCGGGCCGAGCAGGCCGACCGAATCGGAGAGAATGGCGTTCACGTGACTCTCGCGTGGTTTCATGTCTACAGGGCGAAGGTAAGCTTGCAGCCGGTTGAGCATCGTCTCGAGGCGTGCGGTTTCGTGCAGAATGATCTCAGCCTCCGCAGAGTCTGGATATTTTTTTTGCAGGCGCCGCGCAAAGCCCCCTATGGAAACAAGTGGGTTCCTGATCTCGTGCGCGACTTCCGCGGCTATCGTGCCCAGCGTCTTTAGCTTCTCTTTTTGCACCAGCGCAATTTGCGCCTCCTCGAGTTCACGGGTGCGGTCCTGCACCATCTCTTCGAGATGTTCCCGGTACTCCCACAGCTCTTTGTCCGCTTTCCTGCGCTCAGATATGTCCCTTATGATTCCTACACTGCTTCCGGTTGCGCCCTCAGGACCATCGATGACCGAAAAGGTCTCCTCCACGGGAAAAACCGTTCCGTCTTTTTTCCTCAAGTCCCATTCCACCCTGAGAGGTCCTTGTTCAAAGGCTGAGTTGGCCAGTTTTCCGAAATCGGTAAAACTTTCGTCCGAAGTGTGTAGCACCCTGATGGACTGCCCGATGATTTCTTCTTTTGAAAAGCCGAAAAGGTCCAGAAAAGCATGGTTGACGGAAACTATATTGCGGTTTCTGTCAACCATGAAGATAGCGTCCGAGGTCCCTTCCACAAGGGCTTTGTAGACTTCCTCCGAAGTCTTCAGTGCTTCTTCGATGCGCTTGCGCGCGGAAATATCGGCAACGAAACCTTCTATTCCGATTAACTCGCCCTTTTGCGAGTAAACGCCAAGACCATGCTCCCATACCCATTTAATCCGGCCGTCAGCGGCGCGCATTCTGTAGATCAGCTTAAAGGGACGCCTGTTGGCCAATGCGTCCTCGGTTTTGGACCTGACCATCTCACGGTCCTCGGGCAAAACCAGATCGCTGAGCTTTCGTTTATGGCTCAGTTCGGAAATAGAGTACCCGGTCAGGTCGGCTGCTCGAGGGCTTACGAAATCGAGAAGGCACTCTACATCACAGCCGGAGCGGTAGACCATCCCCGGGAGGTTCTCGAATAAAGTGGACAGGACCCGCTGGCTGTCCAGCAGCTCTTTTTCCGACTCTTTAAGGGAAGCAATCTCCCTGCTGGTGAGCAGATAGACGAGCAGGGCGGAGGCGCAGACGAAAAACCAGCCTTTCAGGGTTTGAGCAATGACCCCGGCCCCGGACCGGCCAAAGATCCAATCCATGGCCAGGTCGAAGAAAATAATCCACAGCGCTCCAACGGCTGCATAGATCAGAGCTATTCTGAGGCCGCCTCGTGCCGGTGACTGCTCAGGCTTAATAAGGATTTTTTTCAATTGTTCCTCGGCAAACGTACGTCTCCTTCCAATCCAGGATGCCTGGAATCCATTCTTTAGTTCTTGTAAGATTCGCAATGGTAATTTGCAAGGAGCAGGCTCCGATAGCCCGGACGGCTCAGGGGGTAGCAAGGACTTGCGCCGCTGAACTCAGAAAATCGATATGTCTCGTGCCTTCGGTCCACAGTTGCGGATAGGAAAAAACCTGGAAAAGGTAAGAAATACGGCTTGTTGGCAGACACAATCATCGTCTGGGGACCCCTGGGTCCAAAAAAACATCGATGTTACCTTGTTGCCATTTCGTTGCGATCCGGTTTCTTCGGTCGTTTGAATCCAATCGCGAGAATGCTTATTAATTAAAATAGCAAAACGAAACAAGAAAGGTAAGGAAGAGAAACAATGCCTCTCTATGAATATAGATGCACGAAGTGTGGGAACACCTTTGAACAACTGGTTTTGGGTGAAGACGAGCCGTTCGAATGTCCGAAATGTTACGGCGGCGTTGAGAAGCTGATGTCGGCTTTTAGCATCGAGGTTCCGGACGAAATCTGCGCCAAAGTCCCCCGGGGGGAAGCAAGGGAGCGGTGTACCGCGTGCAAGCGGGAGCCGGCCCAATGCCCGTTTACAGCCTGATGGAACCGGCCCGATGAAACTCGGTTTACGCTGAGCAGGCGCCGGTTATCGAGAAGACTGCGCCTGTACGACCGGGTCGCTTCCTCCAGTTCACGGGCGCCAGGACCATCGACGCAATTATGGCTGCGAGCGCCGGTGCGCCGTCCGCCGAAATCCCCGGACGCTTCGTTTACTTCCCCCCGGGGGTACGCCCCATACGAGGGGGGGCGGGCACCGGAACGCGCTCACATTGCGTAGAGCTTCTCGCCCTGTATGACCCGTACTTTATTTTCCTTCAGTATCCTGACGGCTTCGTTGAGGTTGTCGAAACGGAATATGAGCACTGCATTTGCGCCGCTTTGCTGGACAAAGGCGTACATGTATTCCACATTGACGTTGGCCTTCTGTAGAACGCGCAGGATATGATGAAGTCCACCCGGCTGGTCCTCGACCTCGACTGCGACCACGTCGGTTTTGCCAACTGTAAAGCCGCCTTTTTTGAGTTCCTCCTTTGCCTTATCTTTGTCGTTTACAATCAGGCGAAGAATGCCGAAGTCGGACGTATCGGCAAGTGAGAGTGCACGAATGTTGATACCGGCCTCGCTCAGGATCCTGGTTACCTCCGCAAGCCTCCCGGCCTTGTTCTCCAGAAAAACGGAAATCTGTTCCACATGGTCCATGAACATTCTCCTTTGTAAACGCTAAAGCTAAATCTTTCGATTGTCGATCACACGTTGGGCCTTGCCCTCACTTCGGGCTATTGTCTTGGGTTCCACCAGTTTCACCTTGGCTGAGACTCCGAGGAACTCTTTGATGTCCTTGGAGAGCTTCTTTTCTATACTCTGTAAAACGCGGACCTCATCGGAGAAAAAGGACTCGCCAACCTCGACCATCACTGTCATGGTGTCCAGGTTATCCACGCGGTCGACAACGAGCTGATAGTGAGGTTCGACCTCCTTCATTTCCATCAGAACGCTCTCGATCTGCGATGGAAAAACATTCACTCCGCGGATGATAAGCATGTCGTCGGTTCGGCCGCTAACTTTTTGCATGCGTACATGGGTACGGCCGCAGATGCATGGTTCCCGGTTAAGCGAAGTCACGTCCCGTGTTCGATAGCGGATGATCGGGAAAGCCTCTTTGGTGATCGAGGTAAAAACCAGTTCCCCTTGACTACCGTTGGGAAGGGTCTCGCCCGTTTTGGGATTGATTATCTCCGGTATGAAATGATCCTCGCAGATGTGCAGCCCCTTCTTGGCCTCCAGGCATTCGACGGATACGCCCGGACCGATTACCTCGCTCAAACCGTATATGTCTATGGCGTTCAAGTGAAGTTTGGATTCAATTTCCGTTCTCATCGCTTCCGACCAGGGCTCGGCCCCGAAAATACCCGACTTGAATTTCAGACTGCTGAAATCAACTTCAGTCTCCGCTGCCACTTCCGCCAGGTGAAGGGCATAGGAAGGCGTGCAGGTCAGGATCGTCGGAGCGAAATCCTTCATAATGAGAATCTGCCTCTTGGTATTTCCCCCCGATATCGGAATGACCGATGCGCCCAGCTTTTCAGCCCCGTAGTGCACCCCGAGTCCACCCGTGAACAGGCCGTAGCCGTAAGCGTTATGAATGATGTCCCCCCGGGTTGCTCCCCCCGCTGCAAGCGACCGAGCCATCAGCTCGGACCATGTCTGTATATCCCGGGCAGTGTAACCCACCACAGTAGGTTTCCCGGTTGTCCCTGAGGAGGCGTGAATTCGAACCACGTTATCCATCGGGACCGCAAACATCCCGTAAGGATAGTTGTCCCGCAGGTCCTGTTTGGTGGTAAAGGGAAGCCGCTTAAGATCCTCCAGCCTCTTGATATCCGCTGGTACGACACCGGCCTCATCGAACTTGCGGCGGTAGAATGGGACTGTAACGTAAACCCTTTCGACCGTTTCTATGAGGCGGCGGAGCTGAATGGCCTCCAGCGCCTCCCTGGGTAGTGTTTCTAATTCAATATTGTAAATCATTCCCCGACTCCTATCGCCGCTTAGAATACTCCAAAAGCGGTAATGCTCTGAAGGCTGTGACAAAAAAGGCTGAGGATTGTCAGAATCCACAGCCTTTTCAACATGGAAGCCATGGACCCGGACATTTCCGCCCGCCCATAGCTATTATTTCGAGTTCAGTTCAGATCGCTTCCACTTTTCTCCCACAGGCGGGTTTTCAACATGAGAACCCGCCAAAAAAGAGGCTGAAGCAAAGCGACCGGCTGGGCATAATCCCCTCAGATATCGATGAAATTGGCCCTTATCCAATATCTGATTAGGTTTGGGTTGTCAATAATCAGTTTAAGGAAGATGTTTGAAGATGCCGATAAACCATTTGATGTATTTCCATCGGCCGCAGACTGTCTGACCGGTTTAGCTGTTGCCGATTCGGCGCATGATAGGGTAGTATCAGGATAATCGGTCGAATTCACCGGCAAAGGGGCCAACCGGCATGAAAGACGATGGATGTGCAAGGCACAAGCTGGACGAAACAGTCGATTGCCTCCGCAATCAGTCTGGTCTCGAAGTAAAGTGGGAAAATCGGTCTAACACGCTGGTTGAAAACCATCCGTATCTAGTAGGTTATGCTTTTCTTATCGGTTTTGTTGTGACCTTCGCGCTATCTCACCTAATGGTTTTCGCAATATCTTTTCTTTTTCTTTTCTTCATATCCGATTTCATGACGCAAGACGTCCACCGGGCCGCCCCCTTCGTGCCAAAGGCTTTGCTCTTTTCGGCCCTGTACATCCTGGTTATTTTGGCCATCATATTGATTACTTCTAAAATCATTCCCATGATGCTGAAGAATTTTCCGGAGCTGTCGACCCAGCTTCAGGTCCGGGTTGTACAAGAACTCAAGGCGGCAGGCCAAAAATGGAACCTACCGGAGTATGTCGACCCCGATGCATTGAAAGGCACAATTCTAAAAGCGAGCACCGGCATTTTGCAATTCATGGCCAACAGTTTGACCCCGCTTTATAAGGGGTTCATCGAGTTCGTTTTTGCGCTGGCAATCAACCTGTTTTTCTATTTCGAGTCCGAAAAGGTCGAGCAGGCGTTTACCCGGAATCCGAACAGTCTTATGACCTTTGTGTTCAGATTCATGCAGATGAGATTGAGAATATTCTACATCTTTTTCCGGCGGGTCATGGGGGGGCAGGTGATTATCGCTCTCATCAACACCGTCATTTCGACGATTGTTATTCTTGCTCTCGATCTACATCATCCATTCCTGATGATTTTTGTGGTTTTCTTCTGCGGGCTTTTCCCCGTGGTGGGAAATCTGATGTCGAACAGTGTTTTGACCATCAATGCGTTCGTGTCCACAGGAATGTGGGGAACGCTGGTCTGCCTGGTCATGCTGGTAGGCGTCCATAAACTGGAGTACATTCTCAATTCGAGGATAATCGGAGGTATCGTCCACCTTCCGATGGCCATTTCTCTGGGCGCGCTGATTTTTTGTGAGGTGCTGCTGGGGATTCCGGGTCTTATTCTAGCCATTCCGCTCGTGCTCTTCTTTCGACACGAGTTCGAACATATTCGGGGATTTCCTCGAAGCCCGCTTGAAGATGCCGGCGGGCGGGCTATGGACCGGATGGGCGAAGAACCGGAACAGACAACCAGGCCCGCAGGGAAAACCAGATAGACGAAGCCGGATCTTCCTCCGAAATATCAGGCCATTCTGAAACGACCCTTTGCCGGCCCTGCGGGGCGGCAAATTACAGAAGAGAAAAGATCATACCCGATCCTGTTTAGAATCGCTCCGAATCGCTCGCCTGCGATGTTGTGAGCGAAATAGACATCCAGGCAGTGCTCAACTTTGGCCAGAACCTCCTCTTTGGAGTGTATCCCTTCCAATTCTCTTCCCAACTGCGGATGCCGGCCGAGCTTGCCACCGACCATGATGCGCCAGCCTTTTTCAGCTTCCTCCATGGCGCCCGAGGGGCAGGCACTGACACATTTCCCACACATTGCGCATTTACCGCTGTCGATTTTGGGGGCATCCGCTCCAGGCTCCTCCTGGATGGCGCTTTCAATGCAGGAGGACACGCAAGCTCCGCAACCGGAGCAGGATTGATCCATAACCCGCGGGCGTAGCGATCCAATGATGCCGATATCGACGATTTGAGGCCGCGAACATGCGTTAGGGCAGTCCGCAACACAGATGCGGAATTCATGGTGCATCTTTAGAGGGCCCCTGACCCTCTCTTTTAGAAAACCGGCGATATTTCGCCCCACGATCAGACATTCGAGTTCGTCCACCAGGGTCTCGCTTGCAATCGCGCGGTTTTCGCAGCCACCGGAGCCAAAGCATGTTTCTATCTGGAACCCTTCGGGCTCAAGAGCCTTCCCGGACAAAAACTTCTCACGGCAGATCTGCAGATGCCTCAGCAGCACCCGGCTCGAACCCTGCCCGGCAGCTTCCTTTTCGACTTCACGCCGCACTTTTCCACGCACAAAAAATGGGACTCTTCCCACAGCCTTTTCCGCTTCTTCGGTCCAGATCATCGCGTTTCACTTCCATATCTTCGTTATTTAATCTTCTTACGTAACTCATTTTCATTGTATATTCGATTTTATACATGTTTTCTATTTTGAATATTGACTTGGGTCAAAGGTACCCAAAATACCGGGGCTTATTTGAAGCGGCCTCTGTTTCCACTCGGTTTTCCCGATGGAAGCATGCGCCGTTAGGGTTTTCGATGGATTGATCTGGAAGGAGGCGCCTGGCAATGAAAAAAGCGATCGAGGATCTCGCCGCCGCAATGAATCGTGCGGACCCTGCCGCTGCATTCTCTTTCAAATTATGGAATGGACAAGTCATACAGTACGGCGACAGACCGAAAGCTACCCTTATTATCAAGTCTGCGAGAGTTCTGCAGCAGATCTTCAGTAAAGGATTTCTCGGTTTTGGCGAAGCCTATGTCTCGGGGAATCTCGAAGTTGAGGGCGATCTTCAGGAACTTCTGCGGTTGGGGCTGATCGTTCAATTTGACGAAAAAAATTTCTCGCTGCTTCAAAAAATCCGGCTTTTTCCCTTTTATATCGAAACTATCGGCACGGTGGGCAAGTCCAGTGAGAATATAGCTTATCATTACGATCTTACTCCGGAATTCTTCTCTCTTTTCCTGGATGAGAGCCTCACATATTCCTGCGGCTATTTCGACAATGAGGATGATTCACTCGATCATGCTCAGCGCAGCAAGTACGATCACATTGCCCGCAAACTCATGCTCAGCCATGAGGACACGCTGGTCGACATCGGGTGCGGTTGGGGAGGGATGCTCATGCACTCTGCGCTCAAATACGGCGTAAAGGGTGAAGGCATTACGATCTCGAAAAACCAGCATCAACATTCGACCCGGAGGATAGAAGAACTGGGGCTCGGTAATCATATCGAGGTGAAGTTAATGGATTACCGTCAGCTTAGCGGTAAATTCGACAAGTTTGTATCCATAGGCATGTTCGAGCATGTGGGGAAAATATTTATTCCTGTTTACATGAGAAAGGTGGCTGAGTTGCTGAAAAAGGGCGGGATCGGCCTGCTGCATACGATCTCAAAAGACCTGGAGTCACCCACTGACGCCTGGATGGTGCGCTACATCTTTCCGGGCGGCTACGTCCCGAGTCTTCCGGAAATCGTGCGCGAGATGGCGCGGGCGGGCCTGTGCATCCTGGATATCGAGGGGCTTAGGCTGCACTACGGGAGGACACTCGATTGCTGGATAGCTAATTTCGAAAAAAACATCGGCAAGGTACAAGAGATGTTCGGCCAACGGTTCGCCCGGATGTGGAGGCTGTATTTAAACGCTGCTTCGGCAGGCTTCAAATATAACGGCACGAGGGTATACCAGATACTTTTTTCAAATGGTCTGAATAACGATTTGCCGACGAAACGTGATTATATGTACTTTTGAAATCAAGAAAGCCCAAGGGGTAGAATTATACCGATTTGCGTTCAAGATGACAGTGGACCTGTAGCATAGGGCCTTGTGCCCGCCTCTTGAACGCCCACCAAGGGCTATGCTACGTTCCTCTACCCGCTTTCTGGTTCAATCTTAAACCTGCACTTCTATTTACGATCCTGGAGACGCTCTTCCTGGCGGCAATCACGACCTGTAAGCTAATAAGCGTCGGCCAACTTAAGATCAGGTCTGTAGAGCCTTGCGTATCGCCTTGGCAAAGGGTTTTCTCAGCACACCCACCTCTGTGATGATTCCGGAAATATACTTGTTCGGCGTGACATCGAATGCGGGGTTTAGAGCCCTCACGCCGTCAGCGGCCACCTGTTTTCCGCAAAAATGAGTCACCTCCTTCGGATCCCTCTGTTCGATAGGGATTTCGTCTCCGCCCTGCAGCCCTGGATCTATGGTCGATCGCGGTGCGGCGACATAGAAGGGGATATCATGGGTCTTGGCAAGCACGGCGACCATGTAGGTGCCGATCTTGTTGGCCGTATCGCCGTTGGCCGCAATCCTGTCTGCGCCAACCACCGCAAGATCGATCATGCCCTGACTCATCATGCTCCCCACAGAATTGTCAGTAACGAGAGTGACCGGAATTCCCGCCCGCATCAGCTCATATACGGTAAGCCTTGCGCCTTGGAGGAATGGCCTGGTTTCACAGGAGAAGACGCTGATTGCAGGGTCTGCTTCGAAAGCGGCCCGGATTACCCCGACCGCTGTCCCGTAATCGGCGGTGGCAAGCGCCCCGGCGTTACAATAGGTGAGAATCCTGGCTCCTTTGGGCACAACCTCGCGCCCCCATTTTCCGATCTGCAGATTTACGGCGACGTCATCGGACAAAATGGTATCGGCCTCGGTCCTGATTAGTTGCTGAAGCTCGGCAATATCTGCTTGAGGGTTTTCCACTACGATGGAATACACCCTTTCAACAGCCCAACCCAGGTTTGCCCCGGTCGGGCGCGCTTCTCTTACTTTCTGGCAAATCCGGTAGAATTTACGCCTGAACTCTCTGGGATCACTGGTGTGGATAGACCTGGCGCCAAGGACCAGGGCGAGCGCTCCGGCAACTCCCACGGCTGGGGCTCCGCGAATGGCCATCGTCTTTATCGCGCCGATAATCTGTTCCGCGGTGGCGCAACGAAGGAACTTTTCCTGGTGCGGCAATACTCTCTGATCGAGTATCGCTACGGCATCGCCATCCCAGCAGATCGGCGGTAACCATTGATCCGGCATCAAAAACTCCTGATGATTTTTTCGGGTAGTGAATAACAGGACGGAAGCCAAACGACTCGAAAGTTACTAAGAGCAACGCAGTCTTGCAGCCCCTCCCCAGCCTTCCGGACGATGAAACAGTATACCTTACTGAGCAAGTTTTTTCCTGAGAATTTCATTCACGAGCTGCGGATTTGCCTTTCCTTTCGTCTTCTTCATTACCTGACCGACGAAAAAGCCAAGAAGCTTGTCTTTACCTGCTCGGAACAGCTCTACTTCCTTTGGATTTTCAGAAAGGGCCTGGTCGATCGCAAACTCGATTTCAGACTCATCACTTACCTGGACAAGTCCTTCTTCCTCTACGATCTGCCGGGCGGACTTGCCGCCCGCATACATCTTCTCGAAAACGCCTTTGGCGATTTTGCCGCTGATTACTCCGGAGTCGAGAAGGTTCAAAAGTTCCGCCAGATTTCCCGGAGATACCGGGCAGCCTTCTATTTCACGGTCATCCCGGTTAAGCTCGCGCAAAAGCTCGGACATTATCCAGTTGCTGAGCGTCTTTGGCTGCGCAAACTCTTTCAGGGCCGCTTCAAAGTAAGCTGCAAGGGACTTCGAGGATGTCAGCACCTGCGCGTCATAGGAGGGCAGGGCGTAGTCCCTGATGAATCGCTCCCGCTTCGCTTCCGGGAGTTCGGGCAGGCTGTTGCGCACCTCTTCGATCCAATCCCCGCTCACTACCACTGGAACTAGGTCGGGGTCAGGAAAATAGCGATAATCGTGGGCCTCTTCCTTGCTGCGCATGCTGAGGGTTACATTCCGGCCGGCATCCCAGAGCCTGCTTTCCTGAACGACCGGTTCTCCGCGCTCAAGTATGATTTTTTGTCTCCGCATTTCAAATTCCAGGGCTTTCTGGACGTTTTTGAACGAGTTCATGTTCTTGAGTTCGGTCTTGGTCCCAAGGCCGCTTGTTCCCACGGGCCGAAGCGAGATATTCGCGTCGCACCTCAAGCTGCCTTCCTCCATGTTGCCGTCGCAAATCTCCAGGTAGCGCAGAATCTCCCGAAGGTTTTTCAGGTAGGTCGCCGCCTCTTCCGATGAGGTTATATCCGGCTCACTGACTATCTCTATAAGGGGTACTCCGGTCCTGTTGAAATCGACATAGCTGACAGGCTGGTATTCGTCATGAATGAGCTTGCCCGCATCTTCCTCCATATGTATCCGGTTTATCCTGATCCGCTTGAGACCGTTGGAGGTTTCAATTTCCACCCAGCCGTCACGGGCAAGGGGAAGCTCGTACTGTGAAATCTGATACCCCTTGGGAAGGTCAGGGTAGAAGTAGTTCTTACGCGCAAACTGGCCGAGCTGCGCAATAGAGCAGTGGGTGGCCAGCGCCATCCTGAGTGTGTATTCGACAACCTTGCGGTTCAACACCGGCAGCACCCCCGGCATCCCCAGGCATACCGGGCAGGTATGGGTGTTGGGGCTTCCGCCGAATTTTGTCGAACACCCGCAGAAAATTTTGCTCTCAGTCTTGAGCTGGGCGTGAATCTCGAGTCCTATTACCGGTTCGTATTCCATCTCCGGCCGGGTTCCTTTCCAGCAATTTAAGAGAAATAAATAATTTTATCCCTTTTGCGATAACTCAGTGGCGCCGAGCATCCGGTTGGCGCCGGCAGTTTTTCCGCTCCGGAATGGGTGGTTTTCCGGTTCAAAACCGAAGTCTATCACACTGACCGGCGGCATTCCACTCCGGCGCACTATTTTGGATTCTTCCCACGGGCGCCTGCCATTTTTTCTCCAAAAGCCGGGCAGGGGAGCGGGAATTTGTGAAAACCGAGTCAAGTTTGTCCTTCTGTCCCGGCAATTTCCGGACCCGTTTGCAAGACCCACGTGCTTTTATATGACGGGATGAAGCTTCCTGGCAAGATGCAATTCAGGCACAAAAACCCATAAACAATTGTTTGACATTGTGAGAAGTTTCATTTAGGTATAGACAGATTCTCAGCAGATATTGGATTAGTGGCTCTCGTTGGTGAGACGCGGTCTGCACATCATGAAGTTGATCCGGGATAGCGAGGAGAAAAATGAAAATTCATGAGTTTCAAGCCAAGCAACTGTTCCAAAAGTACGGAGTCCCTATCCCGCGAGGGAAAGCGGCCTTCAGCACAGAGGAAGCCAAGCAAATCGGAGCGGAGCTGGGGACTTTTCCGGTCGTGGTAAAAGCCCAGATCCACGCGGGCGGGCGCGGTAAAGGCGGCGGCGTAAAGCTGGCCAAGAACGCGGCCGAAGTAGACCAATACGCATCCAGCATTCTTGGCATGACCCTGGTAACCCACCAGACCGGTCCTGAAGGTAAGGTGGTCAAGAAGCTGCTGATCGAAGAAGGTCTTCCAATTGAAAAAGAACTCTACCTCAGCGTGCTCCCCGACAGAGGGACCGCCAAAATCGTCTTCATGGCCAGCGAAGCTGGAGGCATGGACATCGAGGAAGTCGCGGCCAAAACGCCTGACAAGATTATCAAGGTCTATATAGACCCGCTGCTTGGCATGAAGGGATTTCATGCAAACGAACTGGCCTATGGGCTGAATCTGACGGGCGACCTGGTAAAGCAGTTTACCTCCATGGCCACAAAGCTATACAAGCTTTGCGTTGACTGTGACTGCTCGCTCGTAGAGATCAACCCCCTGGTCCTTACCAAAGACGGCAGAGTCATAGCCCTGGACGGCAAGATCAATTTTGACGACAATGCGCTCTACCGGCACAAGGACATCCTGGAATACCGGGACCTTGACGAAGAAGACCCCGCCGAGGTGGAAGCGTCCAAGTACGAACTCAACTACATCAAAATGCCCAGCGGCAATATCGGCAACATGGTAAACGGCGCAGGCCTGGCCATGGCGACTATGGACCTCATTCAGCAGGCGGGCGCGGCCCCGGCCAACTTTCTCGACGTCGGCGGCGGTGCAAGCGCCGAACAGGTAGAAAACGGGTTCCGGATCATTCTGGCGGACCCGACGGTCAAGGGTGTGCTCATTAATATTTTCGGCGGTATCCTGCGATGCGACAGACTGGCTAACGGTGTTGTCGAAGCAGCAAAGAAAGTAGGAATCAAAATCCCCGTGGTCATTCGGATGGAAGGGACCAATGTTGAGGAGGGCCGGAAGATTCTCAGTGAATCCGGGCTCAATCTTATAACGGCTAAAGACGTTTCGGACGCCGCCCAAAAAATTGCAGCGATTGCGAAGGGATAGGAGGATATCATGAGCATTTGGGTGGATCGGAATACAAGACTTGTGGTTCAGGGCATTACGGGCCGCGAAGGCCAGTTCCATACACTTAATTGCAAAAACTACGGAACCAACGTAGTTGCCGGGGTAACCCCCGGCAAGGGCGGCCAGAGCGTTGAAGGAATCCCGGTTTACAATACGGTGGCGAAAGCTGTCAAGGAAACGGGTGCCAACGCCGCGATGGTTTTTGTGCCGCCTCCTTTTTGCGCCGATGCAATACTGGAATCCATTGATGCCGGATTGCCGCTGATCGTTGCAATCACCGAAGGCATTCCTGTGATGGATATGCTGAAGGTGAAAAACTACCTTAAGTTGAGCGACAGCCGGCTGATCGGCCCCAACTGCCCCGGCATCATCACTCCGGGCCAGTGCAAGATCGGCATTCAACCGGGACATATCCACTCGCCCGGCAACGTCGGTATCGTTTCCCGCTCCGGGACCCTCACCTACGAAGCGGTACATCAGATCCAACAATTTGGAATGGGTCAGAGTACCGTAATCGGCATCGGGGGAGACCCCGTAAACGGCACCAACTTCATCGACTGTCTTTCGGCCTTCCAGGCTGATCCCGAAACCCGCGCCATCATCATGGTGGGTGAGATCGGCGGATCGGCGGAAGAAGAGGCCGCTGACTTCATCAAGAAAAACGTGACCAAGCCGGTAATCGGCTTCATAGCGGGTTTGACTGCTCCTCCGGGAAGGCGCATGGGCCATGCCGGAGCAATCATCAGCGGCTCCAGCGGAACGGCTCAGGGCAAGATCAAGGCCATGCGTGAGGCTGGAATAACAGTGGTGGAAAACCTGGGAGAAATGGGCGCGATAGCTAAAGATGCTTTCGCCTCGGCTCTTTCGAGCAAGACCATGAAATAACGACGGGGCGCCGGATAGAAGCGTCCTCCCGTGATTAGTACGAGAGCCTCACCGGGGAAGCGAATTGATTCGCTTCCCCGGTTTCGTCAGGAATTCGGAAGAAGGGGGCAGGCAGTAAAAAAGCTTTTCGTTTTCTTTCGCAATTGCCCTACCAGAAACGGCGTACTTTTACGCCGTTTTCAGATAGAAAACCCTTTATTCCCTGAATAGTATAGGTCCCATAGTGAACCATCGACGCGATCAGCGCCGCGTCGGCGCGACCTTGGTTCAACACCTCCAGGAGATGCCCGGGTTCTCCGGCGCCTCCGGATGCGATAACCGGAATCCGGACGTTGGTCGAAATCAGCCGCGTCAGTTCGAGTTCATAACCGGTCTGGGTGCCGTCGGCGTCTATCGAGTTGAGGCAAATTTCGCCCGCGCCGAGTCTTTCGGCCTCTTTGGCCCACCACAACGCATCGATTCCCATGCGGGTTCGGCCGCCGTTTATGACCATCTCGTAGCCCGAAGGAATCTTCTCTGAAATCTCGACCTTCTTTACGTCCATTCCCAGGACAACGCACTGGTTGCCGAAGGCTTCCGCCCCCTGGCGGATGATGTCCGGGTTAAGCACCGCAGCTGAGTTTACGCTGACCTTTTCCGCCCCGGCAAGCAGTACGTCACGCATGTCCTCGATCGAGCGAATTCCGCCCCCGACCGAAAATGGAATAAATATCGTCTCCGCCACCCGCCGGACTACATCGAGCATAATAGGGCGGCCTTCGCTCGAAGCCGTAATGTCGTAGAACACGATTTCATCGGCGCCCTGTTCGTAATAGAAACGGCCCATTTCCACTGGGTCGCCTATATCGATATTGCCCTTGAATTTGATTCCCTTGGTGGTCTTGCCGTCCCTGACGTCGAGGCAAGGTATTATGCGCTTGCTGAGCATGGAATTCCCCGTTTTATGAAACGCCGTTCCATCGGCAGAAATTATCAAGGAGCCGTAATCCCGGCTTGCCGCTCTTCTCGGGGTGAAATTGAACAGCGACAAGATTTCGGAAGGCCACGGCGGATGTGAACGCTATGCCGTATTCGGTTATCCCGACAGCCAGTTGATCGTTTGCGGGCTGCGGGTAGTAACTGTGGACAAAATAAAACTCGCTTTCCTCGGGGATGTCTCGAAAAACCGGATGATCCTTTTTAAATGCCACGGCATTCCAGCCCATATGCGGAATCTTCAGAAAATCACCGGATTGTGAAGATATTTTTTCTGAGAATCTAATCACTTCACCTGGAAGAATTCCGAGACAGCGGGTCTGGTTTTCCTGGCTGAAGTCAAAGAGTACCTGAAGTCCGACGCAAATGCCCAGTATGGGTACTCGATTGTCGAAGAGTTCTCGAAGCAGTTTATCAAGACCCAGCTCCTCCAAGCTCTCCATCGATCTTCCGGCCGCTCCGACCCCGGGGAAGACCACCCTGTCCGCCCTGCGGATTTCATCGTGTGAGTTGGTGATGCTGCATGGAAATCCAAGATGGTCCAGTGCCCTCTTGACGCTGGTCAGATTCCCTGCTTTATAGTCGAGTATGGCAATCACGCCCTGGCGCTCCTTTGGCAAAATATTTTGGAAGAGCAGAAACAATATCCCAAATTCGTACGGTGGGTCAAGGTCAGGTTACCCACAGCCGCAGAGGAATATGAAATTTGGTATGGATAAACGGAACAGCTTGAACACAGAACCATGTCACCGCTCCTTTGCCGGCACGAAAACTTCAAGGCCGGTGATTCGTTTCCTTTTTAATCCACTTCAGGATAAAATGTCCCGAGTTTGCCGCCCTTCCCATACTGGACTGTACAACCGGACCAGTATCCGAAGACCGGTTGCAGGTGACCATATCTAATCGGCGTTGAATTGCCCGGGTGAATAATGGAAAAGATAATCAAAGGAACTGATATCGAGCTTCAGATTGAGAAGCTCGCATTTGGGGGAAAAGCTGTAGCCAAAGTGGATGGTTTCGTGGTCTTCCTGGACCATGCTGTTCCCGGGCAAACGGTGAAAGCCCGGATAATAAGGAAAAAACGAAACTACGCAGAAGCAAGGGTCATCGAGACGCTTTCACAATCGCCCGACTATCGGCCTCCAGTCTGCCCGCATTTTGGAATTTGCGGAGGGTGCCAGTGGCAGGATATTTCTTACGAGGCACAGCTTTTCTGGAAAAGGACTCACGTAATAGAGTGCCTCGGGCATATTGCGGGAGCAGGCGAAATGGAAGTCCAGCCGATCATTGCTTCCCCCGAGATTCTGCATTACAGAAACAAGATGGAGTTTACCTTTTCGGACAGGCGCTGGCTCCTTGCTGAAGAACTCGACCGGGAATTTACCCGGGAATCTTTGTTTGCGCTTGGCCTGCATGTAAGGGGGCTATTCGATAAGGTATGCAATATCGACAGTTGCGTTCTCCAATCAGATGAGTCCTCCGCGATTCTGAGGGAGGCCCGTAAATGGGCGGTGAGAAGCGGCCTCCCGGCTTACAACATCCGTACACACCAGGGTTTTTGGCGTTTTCTGGTCGTAAGAGAGGCAAAACGTACCGGCCAGACGCTGGTTCATCTCATCACCTCCGCAAATCCTGACGCCAGCCGCAGTGTGGACCAGCTTGCAAATCTTCTCCGGTCGAAATTCCCCAGAATTACTACTTTGATCCATTCCATAAATGATAAAAAATCTCAGGTCGCTATCGCAGATTCGAGCCGCGTTCTGTTCGGGCCCGGGTTTATCGAGGAGATGCTCGGGGGGCTGCGCTTCCGGATATCTGCACACTCTTTCTTTCAAACCAATACTCCCGCGGCGGAAAAGCTGTACGAAACGGTCGGCCGGCTTGCCGCATTTGAAGGCGCCGAAAAGGTCTGGGACCTGTATTGCGGAACGGGAAGCATAGGACTCTATATCGCCTCGCGTGTAAAAAACGTTTTCGGCATCGAGCTTCTCGAAGAGGCCGTACAGGATGCGCGGGAGAATTGCCGAATCAATAATATCGACAATTGTTCTTTTCTGGCCGGCGATTTGAAGGATGTAATCAGGAAGATTTCGCAGATGGGGCGTCCGGATGTTGTCATAGTAGATCCACCAAGGGCGGGGATGCATCCGAAAGTGGCACAAGCTCTTCTCGAAAGCCTACCGGGTCGAATTATCGCTGTCTCCTGCAATCCGGCCAGTCTGGCCAGGGATGCTGCTCTTCTTCTCGGGGCCTACGACATAAAGGAAGTGCAGCCGATCGATCTTTTTCCACATACTCCACATCTGGAATGCGTTGTCAGGTTCGACAGAAAAGATTAGCATACCTGGCTGGGCGTGGAAATTCGCGCCGTCTATGGAAACCAGTGGCCTGAGACTCCTCCATCATGAATCTTTTTATTAACAAACCAAAGCGGCGCAGATACATACTTTGGGGTATCCTGCTATTCCTGCTTCTTTCCGGCCTTTTTGCCGCAAGCTTTTCATTTTATCTCTATAAAGAGGTCAAAAATCGATTTTCCTCAAGAAGGTGGAGCATTCCCGCGCGTGTCTTTTCCGCGACAGTACCGGTTTATTGCGGCCAGGCCCTCTCGCTCGGACAGCTCCGGCACATGCTCGAAGAGCGCCGCTATAAAGAAGCTTCAAAAGCGCCGGTGCTGGCCGGTGAGTTTAAGGTGACCGGCAATATACTGGTCGCTCACCTGAGGGATTTTCAATTTCCGGGCGTCTTTCTACCCTCACAGATCGTCGAATTCAGTTTTCAGCAAAACCGGGTCGCGGACATGCGCGGCCCAAAGCAACAGATTCAGTTCCTCGAGCTGGAACCGTTGGAAATAGCGCGCCTGTATGGGCCCGAGCGGGAAAGCAGGATGCTCATTAATATCCGGCAAGTTCCGCAGCACCTGATTGACGCCGTTGTGGCAATCGAGGACCACCGATTTTACGAACACAGCGGGATCGATTTATTCGGTGTGCTTCGGGCGATGCTCGCCGATTTTAGAGCGGGTAAGGTTGTCCAGGGCGGCTCTACGATCACCCAACAGCTCGTGAAAAACTACTTCCTGGAATCCGAGCGCAGCTTGCGCAGGAAAGTGTTTGAACTCTCCATGTCTCTTATCCTCGAGGCTCTTTACCAAAAAGATGAAATACTGGAGATGTATTTCAACGAAATCTACATGGGCAGGAGAGGCAGCGTCGCCATTCACGGAATAGGCGAAGCCTCCAGATATTATCTCGGGCGTAACGTGGAAGACCTGACCCTTTCGGAGTCCGCTACCCTTGCCGGGATGATAATAGGCCCCAACACGTATTCACCACTGACAAACCATCAGGCCGCCCTTGAGCGCAGGAACCTGGTATTGAAACGAATGCTCGCGCTCAGAAAAATTTCGCCCGCCGAGTATGATGCAGCACGGCTTGAAGTTTTAAAAGTGGCTTCCGCGCCCGCTGCTTCCAGCATAGCTCCCTATTTTCTGGACTATGTCCGCAGGCAGGCGCAGGAACTGTATGCTCCGGAGGCGCTGGCTTCAGAGGGATTGAGCATTTATACCACTCTCCAGCCGGAGATGGCAGTCGCGGCCCAAACGGCGATCCAGGAGGGCCTTGCAGAACTCGAGAGGGAGAGCGGCGAGGACCTGGCTTCGGATGAATCCGTGCCCTCGAAGCGGCTCCAGGCTGTATTGATAGCTCTACAGCCCAAGACCGGGGAAATCTACGCGCTGGTAGGGGGAAGAGACTACGGTGAAAGCAGCTTCAACAGGGCCGTCGCCAGTCGCCGCCAGCCCGGGTCCGCACTGAAACCCTTCATCTATCTGACGGCGCTCGACCGGTTTAGACTCTCCGACTGGCTCTCCGATCTGCCGGTGCCCTACGAACTCAATGGTGTCCCCTGGACCCCCAGAAATAACGATGGCAGATATCGTGGGCGGGTCTCTTTCCGTGACGGCCTCGAGCAGTCACTCAATGCCGCAACGGTAAACCTCGCTGTGGAAACCGGCCTGAGCGAGATAATCGGTACTCTCAAGGGGTTCGGGATAGAATCACCACTCCAGCCTGTGCCTTCGCTCGCGCTTGGATCGTTCGAACTGGCCCCGATTGAGCTTGCCAGGGCCTATGCGGTTCTTGCAAATGATGGGCAAAAGCCATTTCTACTCAGCCTGAGGGAGGTTGTGGCCGATAATGGAGACGTTCGGGAGCGGCAGACGATTGACTTCTCATCCGTGACCTCGCCCGAAAAAGCCTTTCTCATAACCAGCCTTCTCGAGGGGGTTGTCGAAAGGGGTACCGCCAAAGCGTTGAGACGGCACGGCATCGACTTCAGGTGTGCCGGCAAGACAGGTACCACAAGCGAGTTCAGGGACTCATGGTTCGTCGGGTACACGACGGATATGTTGGCCCTTGTCTGGGTGGGATATGACGACAACAGGCCTACAGGTCTTACCGGAGCGCAGGGCGCGGCAAGAATTTGGGCACGGTTCATGAACCTGGTGCGCCCGTGGATACAGCCTCAGGAGTTCGATGCGCCGCCTGGAGTCGTTGAGGAAACAATCTGTACGGATTCCGGCCAATTAGCGACTGCCCACTGCAGGGAGCAAAATCTGGAGTATTTTTTGTCGGAACGCAGACCGAATGGCTATTGCACTATTCATAACAGATAATAAAATGCAGGGGTGTAGAAGCCCGATGCACATTGAGTTAACGGCGAAGCCAACCGCCGACAGAGAGAGGATCCCTGAAATCGTTGCCTTCACAGTTGAAAAACTTTTTCATCCTTTGCTGAAAGATTGCGATCCCCCAGCCGGAGAAAGCACAGCGGAGGATGCGGCCGTAAGAACATCAGTTCACGCCGGTCGTACAAAGGCAACCCTCGGGGGGCGCGTTCAGAGCCTGCTGCTTGCTCTGGCAATCGGGATCGCTCTTTTGGGGTGCGGGCGTAAGCAGGTCTATATCCCTCCTGAATATGGTTCACCTCCTGCGGCTCCTTCTTACGGAGCGCCGCAACCGAGTGCGCCTCTCGTCCAGCAGACACCGCCCGTCTCGAAATCGCCGGAACTCGAGGGCCGGGAGGATGAGGCTCTCTCGGCGCCGGCTCCTGCTCCTGCGCCTGCGGTGCAGAAGCAGTTTGAACCTTCTGAGCCTCAACCCGTGCCCGTGCCTGCAAAGAAGAATCAGCAGGAAAGACCCAAAAACCGGGAAGCGGCAAAATCGCCTCAGAGACAGGCATCCATGCAGCAGGTCAGTCAGGCCAGGGGGCAATTGGAGAGGGGAAAACCGGACGTCGCAATCCGTACGCTCGAACAGGCTATCCGAATAGATGCAGGCAACGGTGAGGCTTTTATTCTCCTCGCCAGGGCATGGAAACAAAAAGGAGAAAAACGCAAGGCCCTTGAATTCGCTAAGAAGGCCGAACTCCTCTACCAGAAACAGCCCGCAAAGCTGAAGGAAGTCTATTTGTTTGAATCGGAACTCTACCGCGAGTTGGGCGAGAGCGCGAAAAGCGGGTATAAGCCGCGCCAGAAGACGCAGGGTGCGCCACAAAAACCATCAGAGTGATTACAGGAGCCGATTCGTGGCCGATTCCGATATCGCACAACAGAGAGCCAGGCGACTAAAGGGCTACAGGACATTTCTGCTTGGCGTCCTCGCTGTTTCTTTTTACCTTGCGTATCTTATTCTCTTTCCATTCATCGATACTCTTGTCCTGGCAATTGTCCTGGCCACCATGTTCCATCCCCTGCAAATTTTCCTGGAGCGGCGCCTCAAGGGACGAAAAAACCTGGCAGCCTTGATAATCGTACTCATAATAACTTTCGTCATAGCAATTCCCGTTTTTATTTTCACTTCCACCCTGGTGACGCAAGGACTCGATACCGTAAACAGGACCAACGACTGGCTGCGGGAAGGTAAATTACAACAACTGGCCCAGGACCCCAGGATCAACGATTTTCTGGTCAAAATGCAGGAACGGTTTCCTTTTCTCGAAGTAAGCAAGGCGGAAATATCCAACGATATACTCTATCTTAGTAGGACCATAGGGCAATTTTTGCTTGGGAAAGTCGCCTCCATTCTGAGCAATGTGGCGAGTCTGGTTGCGCATTTTTTCATTATGATTTTCATTGCCTTCTACTTTGTGAGGGATGGCAGGGAAATGGTAAGCAACATCCGATATTACATACCTCTCAGGGCCGAGCAGGAGGACCGGATTATAAACGGCATCAGTGTTGTCGCCAAATCCGTGCTTCTGGGTACATTTCTTACCGCGATATGCCAGGGACTGGCGGCGGGAGCGGCTTACGCAATGCTGAATTTCCCGGGTCTTTTCTGGGGGACCTTTACCGGGCTTGCCTCCCTCATCCCGCTCGTAGGTACTTATCTCATATGGGTCCCGATCGCGCTTTATCTCGTCTTGCTGGGCGAGATCAAATCAGCCGTTTTTCTGGCTATCTGGTCTATTGTGGCGAGCGGGATCATAGACAATCTCGTACGTCCCTTCCTTATGAAGGGCAAATCCAAGATGTCCCCCTTCTACATCTTCCTGGCCATTCTTGGCGGGGTTCAGTATTTTGGGTTGCAAGGCATCTTGTATGGACCGCTCATCCTCAGTTTCGCCATGATAATGCTGTTCATATACGGTGTGGAATACAGGGAGGAACTGATGGAATCTAAACATCTAGGCGAAACAGGGGCAGTTGAAGAGCCTTAGTCGCCCCTGTAGAACTCCTTTTATTGGGCCCGATAACTCCAAATCCATCCTCTCTCTAACAATACCTGTAATCCGACGCCAAAGGCGCGTCATCCACTCGCTCGAACATGCTTCCTCCTCACCCGGTCAGACTCGCCCTCAGCAACAGAACCTTTCGTTGGCAGGGTATTTGCTAAACAAGTAATTGAAAGCCGGCCCGGATGTTATTCCCGACTCTCGGACAGGCTGGGAAGCTTGTAAAAGACTCTTAGCAACAAGACCATGCCGTGCCCTGCTACAAGTGTCAGATTTTTGAAGAAGGGGGAAACTGATGAAGGTCGGAATTTTGGCAGGAGGGTTGGGTACCCGTCTTTCAGAAGAAACAGTCGTCAAACCTAAGCCCATGGTTGAAATAGGTGGGAAACCGCTGCTCTGGCACATTATGCGCTCCTTTGCCGATTATGGCTTCACTGAGTTCGTAATAGCCCTCGGGTATAAGGGAGAGCTCATAAAGGACTACTTCATTAACTACCGCAAAAGAACGTGCAACCTGACAGTCCGGCTCTCCACGGGGGACTTGATGGTGCACAATGGACATTCCGAGGACTGGACGATCCATCTGCTGGATACGGGCGTCAAAACTCAAACGGGTGGACGCGTAAAGAGGATTTCCCAGTACATTGGCAAGGAGCCCTTTCTGCTGACTTACGGCGACGGTGTCTCGAATGTAAATATGCACAAGCTCGTTGAGTTCCACAGAAGCCAGAAAAAAATCGCTACAATTACCGCTGTTCGCCCGCCCGCCCGCTTCGGTGACCTGACCTTTGAGGGCGAGATGGTATCGGCTTTTGCCGAGAAGCCGCAAACCGGAGAGGGATGGATAAATGGCGGTTTCTTTGTGCTCGAGCCTGAAATAGTCAATTATATCGACAGCGACGATACGTCTTTTGAATCTACACCTATGGAGCGCCTTACCAGGGAAAATCAGCTTATGGCTTACCGGCACAATGATTTCTGGCAATGTATGGACACCCTGAGAGATGTTCACATGCTGGAAAATATGTGGGCTTCGGGAAACATTCCATGGAGGGCACAAGCTTGAACCAGTCCTTTTGGAAGAACCGTCCCGTATTGATAACAGGCGCGACCGGGCTGCTAGGCAGTTGGCTGGTCCGTCGTCTCTTCGAAGCGGGGGCTGACGTCGTCTGTTTTGTGCGCGATTGGGTGCCGCAGAGCGAGGTAGTGCGATCCGGTCTTCTGGCGAAGGTGAAAGTGGTTCGTGGCGATTTGAGAGATCAGGCGTGCATGGAGCGTGCTCTGGGAGAGTACGAGATCGATACGGTTTTCCATCTGGCGGCTCAGACGATTGTCCCCATTGCCAATCGGAACCCGATCTCCACATTTGAAAGCAACATCCAGGGGACATGGATTCTCCTGGAAGCCTGCAGACGCAGTCCTATGGTCAGTCAAATCATTCTTGCCTCATCTGACAAGGCTTACGGCGACCACGAGCAGTTGCCGTATCATGAGGAGATCGCTCTGCAGGGCCGTCATCCGTACGACGTAAGTAAATCCTGTGCGGACCTCATCGCCCAGTCTTATGCGATATCCTATGGACTGCCGGTCGCAATCACGCGCTGCGGGAATTTTTTTGGAGGCGGGGATCTTAATTGGAACCGGATTGTTCCCGGAACGATCCGGTCGGTCTTTTCCGGACAACCACCCGTTATCCGTTCGGATGGATCTTTTGTGCGGGATTATCTCTACGTGGAAGATGGAGCGGCAGCCTACATGCTTTTGGCTGAAAAGCTCGCCGAGCGCCCACGCCTCAGAGGAAGGGCCTTCAACTTCTCCAATGAACTGCAAATCACCGTCCTTGACCTCGTACGCCGAATACTTGACCTCATGGGCTCAAAGCTCTTGCCTGATGTCCGAAATGAGGCCCAGAACGAGATCCGCAACCAGTATCTGAGCGCGGCAAGAGCTCGCGGAGAGCTGGGATGGAAACCCCAATTCGAGCTTGAAGACGGGCTGCGAAAAACAATCGATTGGTACAGGGAACACTTCAATGGGCAATAAGAGCGCGGCGTTGCGCAACAAAATCCTGGATTTGGTTGCCGAATATTACGATGCTGCATTTCCGCCCTCCGGCTTTGTGCCTGAAAAGAGCCCGATACCAGTCTCCGGAAGGACCTTCGACGCGGAGGATATTAAGTACCTGGTGGATGCGTCTCTCGACTTCTGGCTGACAACGGGACGTTTTGCGCGTGATTTCGAACAGGAAATGGCCAGTTTTCTGGGCTCGAAATACGCGATCCTGGTCAATTCCGGATCATCCGCCAATCTATTGGCCTTATCGAGTCTAACCTCTCCTAAACTGGGAGCGCGCGCTTTGAAGGCGGGTGATGAGGTAATTACCCTGGCGGCGGGTTTCCCCACTACGGTTAATCCTATTGTCCAGAACGGACTGGTCCCTGTTTTCGTCGATATAAGCCTTCCCACCTACAACATCGATACCACGCAACTCGAGCAGGCATACTCGGACCGAACGAAGGCAGTAATCCTGGCCCATACACTCGGAAATCCATTCGACCTGGACAAAGTACTGGAGTTTGTCCGGAGCCGTCAGCTCTGGCTTATTGAGGACTGCTGCGATGCTTTGGGATCTATCTATAAGGACCGGAAGGTCGGCACGTTCGGGGACCTTTCCACTTTTAGCTTCTACCCCGCGCATCATATCACCATGGGCGAGGGAGGATGTGTTTCGGTCGAACGACAGGATCTGAAGGTCCTTGTCGAGTCTTTCCGAGACTGGGGGCGAGATTGCCGGTGCGGACCGGGTGAAGACAATTCGTGCAGGAGGCGATTCGATTGGAAGTTGGGAGACCTGCCGTTCGGCTATGACCACAAGTATTGTTATTCGCACATTGGCTACAATCTCAAAGCTACCGATATGCAGGCTGCGGTGGGTGTTTCACAGATGAAAAAATTGCCTGCGTTCACTGAGATTCGCCGCAAAAATTTCCAAACGCTCCACCAGGGCCTGAACGATTTGAGTGAGTTTTTTTTAATGCCCGAGGCCACGGCCGGCAGCATACCAAACTGGTTCGGATTCCCCATAACCGTCAGGGACGGAGCGCCATTCAGCCGTAATGCCGTGGTGCGCCATCTCGAAGAACACAAGATCGCGACGCGTCTTCTTTTTGGAGGCAATCTGATTCGCCAGCCCGCATACCGTGATAAGCCTTATCGAGTCGCAGGGGACCTGAAGGTGTCGGATATCGTGATGAACCATACGTTCTGGATCGGTATCTATCCCGGTATATCCTCGCCTATGGTTGATTACGTGCTGGACGTATTCCACCGAATACCGAAAATTCTCGCTTGACGCCGCTAACTTTAGCCTGGCAAGTCCGGGAGGAACCAATGCTTAAACTAAATTCCCTGGAACCCTTTTTTATATTTGAGATGGCGAATAACCACATGGGATTGCCGGAGCACGGGCTCAAGATAATTCGCGAGTTCGGCAAGATCTCAAAGGAATTTGCATTCAACTTCGGATTCAAGCTGCAGTACCGCCAGCTCGATACATTCATACACCCGGACTACAAAGGCAGGACGGATTTCAAGTATGTAAAGCGCTTTTCCGAAACCCGCCTGAGCCCCGACCAGTATAAAATGCTTCGGGATGAAATGAAGGCGCAGGGTTTTGTGACCGTCTGTACTCCTTTCGATGAAGCATCCGTCGACCTGATCGAGGAACACGACTTCGATATTATCAAGGTGGCGAGCTGTTCCTTTACGGACTGGCCGCTTCTTGAAAGGATCGTCCAGGCCGATAAACCGATCATCGCCTCCACCGCAGGCATTGCCCTGCACGATATCGATAAGGTGGTCAGTTTTTTCGAGCACAGAAAGAAGGACTTCGCAATCATGCATTGCGTGGCGCAGTACCCGACTCCCGCCGCTCGCTCCCAGTTGAACCAGATCGACGTTCTTAAGGCGCGCTACCCTCAGGTCAGAATCGGATATTCCACCCATGAAGACCCCGAAAACGTGGAAGCGGCTAAGGTTGCCGTAGGGAAGGGGGTCACCATTTTTGAAAAGCATGTCGGCGTGCCTGACGGCCAGATCCGTCTAAACGATTATTCGGCCAATCCCGAACAGGCTAAAAGATGGTTGCGCTCGGCGCAGGCCGCATTCGAACTCTGTGGTGATCTCGAAAAGCGCGCGCAATTCAGCAAAGAGGAATTAGCGAGCCTTCGCTCACTTCAGAGAGGGCTGTTTGCAAGCCGTGCATTCAAGAAGGGGGAGAGAATCCCCCATAAGGATGTATTCGCAGCCATTCCAACCCTGGATGGCCATATTACCGCCAATGATCTTTCAAAATATTCGAGACTGCACGCCGGCGAGGACATTGAGGCCAATGCGCCTCTTTTAGCCTCCAATGTGGTCATCCAAAACTTTCAGGAAAAAGTTTATAACATAGTGCAGGAAGTGAAAGCGCTTCTACACAGGAGCAGCATACCGGTCCCATCGCAGGTTGACCTGGAAATCTCCCATCACTACGGGATCGACAGATTCCACGAATTCGGCCTGACCATGATGACCATCGTGAATCGCATGTACTGCAAGAAGCTGATCGTTCTTCTCCCGGGCCAGAAGCATCCCACCCAATACCATCGACAGAAGGAAGAAACGTTTCATGTCCTGTTTGGCGACGTCGATATCGAGTTGGATGGAATGACCAGGCGAATGAAAACAGGGGACACAATAACGGTGGAACCGGGAGTGCGTCATTATTTTGGCAGCGAGAACGGATCTATCATAGAGGAGATATCCTCGACTCACTACACCAATGATTCATTTTATCTCGATCCGGCAATAATGGAGAACGACAATCGCAAGACCTTGCTGACGTATTGGTTTAATTGATGAAAACGATCATTTGGGATGTGGACGACGTATTGAACGATCTCATGAGAGCATGGTTTGAAGACTACTCGGCTTCGAACGGTACTCGTCACATTTCATACGACCGGCTCACGAGCAATCCTCCCCATGAACTTCTGGGAATCAGCCGAATGGAATACCTGGAGTCCCTGGACAAGTTCCGGCTCTCAGGAAAGGCTGAAAATATGCCACCGGTTGCCGACATATTCGAGTGGTTTTGCCGCAACGGCGAAAGTTGCCATAACGTGGCGCTCACTGCTGTCCCACTTAGCGCAAGCCCCGTTTGCGCCGAATGGGTGATGCGAAATTTCGGCCGCTGGATTCGGTCCTTTAACGTGGTCCCTTCTCCACGACCCGGAATGGAAGCACACCAATACCACGGCGCCAAATCGGATTTTCTCGGATGGTGGGGTAAAGCGGACATCCTGGTGGATGACAGCGAGGAAAATGTCGCCGGGGCGGTTTCGCTCGGCATCCGGGCCGTGCTCTTTCCCCGGCCGTGGAACCGTTCTGTGCTGACGATTAAAGAGACCCTCGAGATAATAACCCAGATGACTTTGGAAGCCTTTTGAGCCGTGGCAATATCTTGAGGCAGTATCTGGCTGGCTGTTACCGGAGATGGTAAGGGCAAGGTTCGGTAACGGTTGTCATCCAGTTCCAAAAGGAAAGTTGATGAAAAAGTGTGTGATCGTTGGAAACTGCCAGCAAGGTCCGATTAAGTTTCTCTTGCGATCAGTGGATAGCTTCAACCGATCATACACGATAGTCGACCTGCCGCCGGTACATACATGGAACATGGACAATGTCGCCAATTTTCCGAGTCAATACAATGAGGCAGATATCATACTTACGCAGCCCATTTTCGATTCTAAATTCGGTATGGCGAACACCTCCGAGTTAATAGAGTTTAATAATAGTGCTCGAAAGATACCAGTAATAATCTTTCCAAATATAGATTTCATTGGTTTCGCTCCGTTTGCCACAAGAATACCTATACGTACAGACAAGGCTTTCGCTCCTGATGCTCAATGCGGTATTGTTTTGTGGTGTTTTATTAATGGATACAGCCGAGATAAAGCAATAAATTTTTGTGGTGAGTTTTATAGGAATGAATCGCATGCTACCTTGTATAAATCAATTTACGATATTGCATTAAAACGACTGGAAAATGTAGAAACAGTATTTAATATGGGTGCCAATGTGAGCTATCTCTTTAGGCATAGGTATATGGATGAAAAGCTAATGCTGAATAGATGGCATCCGTCAAATGTGGTATATACATTTATATCTAATAGGTTGTTATCATGTTTTGGCATATACGATAAGGTTATTACCCCGAAACGAGAATTCATGTTACATGACGAAATGCCTATATCTAACGCCGTTAAAAATGCTTTGGGCATCAAGTTTGATGATGGTGAGTGTTTTTACTATTTGGGACACTTATTCAGTCTAAACGAATACGTCTCAACACTGTATTCGTTTTATGGTGAAAATGGTCCAACAGTTGAAGCCGCTGCAAAAATGAATGAAGAAAAGCTAAAAGCCATCGGCAACATAATAGCATCCAACTATAATGGTCTCGACATAGCGCCACTGTTTCGTTGGTGAGAAGTCAAGGAGTTGACGTGATATGATGAAGCTCTCCGATTATGTCGCACAACGAATTGCCGGAGCGGGCGTAAAGCATGTTTTTCTTCTTGCCGGCGGGGGCAGCATGCACCTGGTGGACTCGTTGGGCCGGTGTTCTGAAATCGAATACGTGTGCAATCTCCATGAGCAGGCCTGTTCCATCGCCGCTGAAGCTTACGGCCAGTATACGAATAACCTGGGAGTCGCCATGGTGACGACAGGGCCGGGGGGCACCAACGCCATTTCGGGTTTGGCCGGTGCGTGGCTTGATTCGACTCCCTGCCTGTTTATCTCGGGCCAGGTCAAACGCGCGGACCTCATCGGCGATAGAGGGGTCAGGCAGATGGGATTCCAGGAGCTAAATATCGTCCGGATAGTGGAATCCATTACCAAATACGCCGTGACCGTCACCGACCCTCTTTCGATAAGATATCATATCGACAAGGCCTTGCACCTTGCCGGGAGCGGCAGGCCCGGACCGGTATGGATCGACATCCCGCTGGATGTGCAATCGGCCGTTATCGATGAAAGCAAGCTGAATGGATACGCGGAGCATGCCCATCCGGGGGATAGCAAGGAGCTTGAAAAACAGGTGGGCGCCGCCATAGAACTTCTCAATCGGTCGGAAAGACCTGTCATGCTGGTAGGAAACGGCGTCAGACTAGGGAAAGCCCTCGATGAATTCGAGTCCCTTCTGGATGCTCTACGCGTGCCGGTCCTCACCACCTGGAAAGCGGCCGATATTCTTCCCGACGATCATCCTTCCTATATCGGCAGACCCGGCTCGGTGGGCCAGCGGGCGGCTAATTTCTCACAGCAGAATTCCGACTGGATACTCGTCCTGGGCGCTCGTCTCGACCTGGGGCAGACGGCCTACAATCATCGCAATTTCGCCCCTGCGGCAGTGAAGGTCATTGTCGACACCGATCCCGCCGAAATTCGGAAAATGGATATGGAGATCGATGTTCCGATTTACAGCGACGCAAAAGCTGCAGTTCAGGAATTCATACGACAGGCAGACACGGTCGCGCGCCGCGAACGGTCGGCCTGGTGGGGACGGTGCAGGGACTGGAAAGCCAGGTATCCCGTCATTATGCCCGAATATTGGAATGAACGGGAGGGCGTGAGCACGTATGTCTTCGTTGATGTGCTCTCGGATGCGATGAGCGGGGAAGACTTGCTAGTTCCGGGCAGTTCCGGGACATGCAGCGAAGTAACGATGCAGGCGTTTCGAGTGAAGCGCGGCATGCGGATTCTTAATACTCAGGGGCTTGGTTCCATGGGATTTGGAATTTCGGCGAGCATCGGGGCCTGCCTTGCAAGCGGTCGAAAACGTACTGTATGCGTGGACGGAGACGGCGGATTCCAGATGAATATCCAGGAATTGGAGACCGTAAGGCGCCTTGATCTCCCTATCAAGTTTTTTATCCTGAACAATAAAGGATACGGCTCTATTCAGGCTACCCAGAAAAACTACTTCGACGGCTTTTTTGTAGGCAGCAACGAAGAAAGCGGCATGACCCTGCCAAGTATAACGAGAGTGGCTGAGGCGTTTGGCTTGAAGATTGCTAGTATTAAAAGCCATCGGGAGATCCGGGAACGCATCAGAGAGATCCTTCAGGCGGAAGGACCCCTGGTTTGCGAAGTGATGATTTCACCAAACCAGACGACGGCCCCCAGAGTTTCTTCGGTAAAGAAGGAAGACGGGACGATGTCTTCCCGGCCGATGGAAGATATGTGGCCGTTTTTAGACCGGGAGGAATTTGCTGCGAATATGCTGGTTCCGATAAAGCGGTAAGCACAGAAGCTTGAAGGCTGCTCCGCCGGAAGGCAAGCGCCTCGCAACATGCAGAAGGCGTCATCGTTCCTGCGCATACTTTGGATGAATATATCATTGCAGCTCGAAACTCCTGCAATGACTTATGGCAACCCGGCCTCCGCGCAGGTCCTATATGGCGAATGTCGTACAGAGAGCAGAGAAATAGCACGATGGATAAAATCCTGTTTATAGTCCCACCATACATAAGCTATTCAAATTATGTCAACCCCGCTTTTAATGAGCGAATAGTGGCTAAAAAATCAGGTAATTATGGTAGTGTTGTGACCGATATGCCCATAGGCCTGCTCTCCTTAAGTTCCTACCTAAAAAAACATAAAGAGATAGAAATACGTCTTGTAGATTTCAATATAATTTTGAATAAAATGGATTGTTTTGAATATCATTCATTTGTAGAGTTGTTCCAAGACGTTCTGTTAAAAAAAGAATGGGGTGATTTCAATCCAAGCATAATTGGGATATCTACGCTATTTACACCTGCATACACCAATATGTTGGATGTCGCGCAAGTGGCAAAGAGCATATATACGGATGCCATGATAACCGCCGGTGGTGGTGTACCAACTAACATGTATAATGAAATATTAAGAGATAGCGAATGCTTTGATGCTCTTTGTTATGGAGAAGGCGAAATACCGCTACTGAAACTTGTGGAAGCCGCTGACAAAAAAGAACTTTGTGCAATGCATCCGTCATGGATTACAAGAGAGAAAGTAAGCAATCAACAGGTATATCAACACGAATTCATTTCACATTTGGACGAAATACCATTTTATGACTATGAAATTATTAATACTGAAGAATACGGCTTAAGTCCTACCATTAATACAATTGTGGCCTTCAAACATAGCAATTCGTTGTTTCATATTGCAACATCGCGAGGCTGCACCCATCACTGCTGTTACTGTGCGTCTCATACAGTACACGGCAGGAAGATGCGATATCATAGTGTGGAGAGAGTTGGAGATGATCTGAGACGGATTAAGCGACAATACGGAGCTAAATTAATATGCATTCAGGATGACAATTTCATGGCCGATAAATACAGGGCCTTGAAGATAATAAATATAGCTAAAGATTTAGATATGAAGATTTTTTTTCAAAGCGGAATACCTCTTTATGCGCTAGATAGAAAAATGCTTGAATCAATAAAAAAGGCAGGCATTAATGAACTGGTTTTACCGGTGGAATCTGGTAGCGATCGCGTTTTAAAAGAAATTATACACAAGCCGCTCAATTTATCAATCGTAAAACGTGTTATTGATGACTGTCGTGAGTTAGGAATAGATACAGATGCTAATATTATCATAGGTCTTCCAGGTGAAACTAAGCAGGATATTGAAGACACTCGGACATTTTTAAAAACATTAGATGCTACATGGTTTAGAATCTATGTCGCTACTCCTCTTGTAGGAAGCGAAATGTTTGATACATGTGTTCAAAAGAAATATCTAAAAGGAAACTATATTGGCTGCGATTTCAAAAGGGCAGTCGTGGAGACAGAAGATTTCACTGCGAAATATATACAAGAAAAAGCGTATTCTCTGAATCTTGAGCTTAATTTCGTAGGAAACAGTGACTGTAGACTTGGAAACTATGACGCAGCGTTGAAGGGATTCGAGAATACCATTAGAATAAAGAATGATCACGCGTTTGCCTATTATTTCGCTGCCAAATGTTACAATATGATGAACAACGATCAAAAGTATCAGACATATAAGGCTAAGTATGAAGAGCTCATTGAAGAATCGGAATTGTGGAGAAATTACGCGAATCAGTTCCATTTAGCTACACTTTGAGAGTCGAATGAAATTTCTCGTATTCAGCCGGATAGCGGATAGGCAACCGTTTCAAGACCAAATTAATGGGAGGAGCCTTTCTACATGAAGCAATCTGTAATCCCGGGGGGGGGCACACCATTGCTATGAGCCATAGGGTTCAAAATGCGCGCGTTCGCGACTCTGATTCGAGTGGGCGGCCATGACGGGACAGGCGGACCATTTGAACACATGCGCTGCCATCGCAACTCTTGTCGAGGCGGTTCCGGAGCCCTCGTTGGGTTTGCCGGACAGTGTGTTCTATTACATCAGCAGAACGACTCCTCTCGTGAATGTCGATCTGCTGATTAAAGATGAGAACGGGCGGACGCTATTGTCGTGGAGAAACGACCAATATGCCGGGATAGGTTGGCATCTCCCCGGCGGCATCGTACGGTTCAAAGAAAGGCTGGAAACGAGGGTAGAAAAAGTGGCCGAAACCGAAATCGGGACGGCTGTCCGATTCGACCCCACGCCGATTGCCCTTCACCAGATTATTCATGAGGAGCATGAAGTTCGCGGTCATTTCGTATCGCTTTTGTACAAATGCTTCGTTCCCGGCACATTCAAACCGCGAAACGAAGGGCTGTCCCTGAAAGATGCAGGGTATCTCGTGTGGCATGATCGCTGCCCGGCAAACCTGCTCCATATTCAGGAAATCTACAGGAAATATATCGACGATTTTTAGGGGTGAAGGCGCTCCAAGCTACGCCCGGTTGCTCTAATCCGCCTCATTCGCATGGTTATAGGTGCAAGGCATTCAAAAAAGGATCTTGGTTCTTGCCGGAAGGAGGCATTTGAGATTATGCAAACTGTTAATTCCAAAGATGAGGAAACCAAAAGAAGTCTTCTGCGGAAAGAGAAACCAGACGTTTACGAAAAAATTCTGCGCTTTGACGAAAAGGTCCGATGCGGCGAGAGCATCGCGATCATTCAGCTTCAATATAATTATGCCTGTAATATGACTTGCCTGCATTGTTCCATTAAGGGTCTACAGCAGCAGGGAAATGGAAAGCGGCGCAAGATGACGCCGGAAGCAGTCAAAGAGTTAGCTCGACAAGCTGATGAAATGGGGCTGGCCCGTTTCGAGATCAATGGCGGAGAGCCTTTTGTCAATACGGACTACGATGAGATGGTCAAGGCGATTGACCCGCAAAAGTTCTATGTCAACTCCGTGACTAATGGTTGGCTCCTCGACGATAACCGCGCAAAGCACCTCAAGGCCCTCGGCGTGGACAGGATTCAAGTCAGTGTCGACAGCCTGAATGCCGAAGAACATGACCGTTTCCGCCGGCGAAAGGGGGCACACGCAAGGGCGCTCCAGGCGGTCGAAGCCTCACGCAAAGCCGGGCTGGCTGTTTTTGTAAGTACCGTCGTTACGAAGCAGCGGTTGCATTCCGCTGAATTCATCGAGTTCATCAAGTATTTCAACGATAAGGACCTTGGTGTTTTCCTGACCTTCGCAAAGCCCGTCGGTGCCTGGCAGGGCAAATATGACATGCTGGTCGATGCGGAAGACCTTCAATATGTGAAGCAATTGGAAACAAAGCACAAAATTTTCAGCCATTTGACGCCGGCTTACGGACTGGACCTGGGGTGCACCGCTGTAAAGGGGATGGTGTGTGTTACGCAATACGGCGATGTTTTACCCTGCCAGTATATTTTTATTTCTCTTGGCAATATTTTCGAGGAACCGCTGCGGGAAATCATTCAAAGGGGTTTGAATATAAAATGGTTCGGCGAGCACGTCGATGTCTGTTCCATCGCGCATGATCGATACTTCATCGACAAGTATATCGCCGGCCGAGTCTATAACAAGCCGCAGCCGGTTCCTTACTATGAAGTCTTTACGGAAGAGGACGAAACACGATCGCCATTCAATTTGTCGCTTCGGACCCGCAAATCTGAGGGATGCTAGATACATGAAGGCAAAAATAATTTCCGGCGCTCCAGGTGGCGCAAGGACCCGTTTGGCGGATGTCCTCCCTCTGAAGACACCTTTTGTGGTGCAGATTTTTCCAATCTATGCATGCAATTTTACATGTGAGTATTGTTTCCACGCCGTTCCCCGGCAGAAACGCGGGTTTGTCTCCGACTGGCCGGTCATGAAATACGATCTGTACAAGAAATGCGTCGATGAACTGGCCCTATTCGATGACCAACTCAAGGTGTTGCGCTTTGTTGGAATGGGCGAACCCCTCCTGCACAAAAACATTGCGGACATGATCGCCTATGCGGCCGCCGGGCATGTCGCCCTCCGGGTTGAACTCTTGACCAACGGTTCGCTGTTGACAAGGCAGATGTCCGATGCCCTGATCGCCGCCGGGCTCTCGCGCATGGTTATATCCCTGCAGGGAATATCCAAAGAAAAATATCGTCGAATCAGCAAGGTGGATATCGATTTCGAGAATCTCGTCAGGAATATCGAATACTTTTACAAGCACAAGACCGATACGCACATCTACATCAAGATAGTTGACTATGCCCTGGATGAAATGGATACGGAACAGAAGTTCTACGAGATCTTCGGCGATATCTGCGATTCCATGGCAGTTGAAAACGCCGTGCCGATCATGCCGGGGGTTGACTACGAAAAAGTGTTGGATAACCCCGGTCCCGGAACGACCCAATTTGGCCTGCCCGTCGCGCCTATTCAAGTCTGCCCGCAACCCTTTTTTACGATGCAGATAAATCCTGACGGAAAGGTTGTGCCCTGCTACCAGATTTCCTATCCGGCGATCATGGGCGATGCCAATCTTCAGACAATACAACAGATTTGGAACGGGGAAGGCTATCGCAGCTTTCGGCTTGCGATGCTCAATGGCCGGGATACGGCGAACGATGTTTGTGCGCGATGCAATTTTATCCAGTATAGATCGTTTCCTGAGGATGACTTGCAGGATGCCGCGGAACGTTTGAGAGGTGTGTACCGATGAACATTGTCATCATGGGCGCCACGTCTCACATCGCCAAAGGCCTGATCGACAGGTTCCTCCACCGGGGCGATGACCGTATCTATCTCTTCTCGCGATCGGGGGATAAAGTTCAGCGTTTTCTGGACACAATCGGCCGGCCGGGAAAGGGCAATCACTCAATCTGCACGGATTATCGGGCTTTTTCATCGTATTCGTACGATGTCATCATCAATTGTGTGGGAGTCGAAACACGCAATAAGCATAATTGCGATTTCACGAGATATTTTACGGTAACTGAAGAATTTGACGGCCTGGCCATCCGCTATCTGCAAAACACAAATCCCGATGCGCTCTATTTCAGTTTCAGCAGCGGGGCCGTGTATGGCAAGGGATTCTCGGCCCCGGCGGACCATTCTTCGGCAAATAGCATCCAGGTGAACCAAGTGGCGCCTGAGGATTATTACGGGATCGTTCGGATCAATGCCGAGGCGAAACATCGGGCCCATCCCAACCTCAGAATCATCGATCTGCGGGTTTTTTCCTATTTCAGCAGGTATATAAACCTGACTGACGGCTATTTCATAACGGATGTCATGGAGGCCATCCTGGACAATAAAGTGCTTGTTACGGACAGCACGAACATTGTTCGTGACTACCTCCACCCCGAAGACCTTTTTTCGATGATCGTCAAGTGCGTCCATGCCGGCAGGATAAACCGGGCTATCGATGTCAGTAGTTCCCGTCCGGTGGCAAAGCAGGAGATTCTCGATTATTTCACTTCGGAATATGGCTTGAAGTATCAAAGACGAAGCTTTTCGGAGAGCCCCAGCGCAACCGGTCCAAAAAGCAATTACTACTCGACCTGCAATTGCGCCGCTCAGATCGGCTATGTACCGCGATTCAGCTCGATGGACACACTGAAGAACGAGGCCAGGTACATCCTGGTTCAAAAAACCGAATATATGAAAGGAATCGCTAAGGCAAGATGAATACAGACCCTATACAAAACGACCCGAACGATCCCTTGGTCAGCATCCTTGTCTACAACTACGAGGGACGGTATCTGGCACAATGCCTGGACAGCATCTTTCATCAGGACATTCTCAAAAACTTTGAGGTCATCCTGATCGACGACGCCACCGGGGATGGCTCCTGGGATATAGCGCTGGAGTTCCTGAGTAGATACCCCAGGAGAATTACTGTAAACCGTAACAGAAGAACCCTTGGACCACAAACTAATGAATTCCTCTACGAGCCGATGGCTAAAGGCAGATATTGTGCTCTCCTTAAAAACGATCAGGCATTCTTGCCGGAGTATATAAAAAACTGTGTTCAGGCTATGATTTCTGATCCGCATGCAAGATTCAGTCTGGTGCGCCGAGTGGCTGAAAAACGTGTGCCTGAGCCAAACGTACTGAACAAGCCACTCGTCAGCATACTGTGCTACAATTACAATTACGGTCGTTATCTCAGGCAGTGCCTTGAAAGCGTGTTCGCCCAAACCTATGAAAACATCGAGCTATGCTTTTCCGACAATGGGTCAACAGATAATTCCTGGGACATTGCCCTGGAATTTGCACGGAAGCATCCCGAAAAGATGTGTTTGTCACGCAACCGGAAGAATTTCGGACCGGATGCAAATTTTGCCAATTGTCGAAGAAACATGCATGGGGAATACTTTGTTAATTTCTGCTCCGATGATGTTCTCGAACCAGAGTATGTAGAGCGCTGCGTCTACGCGCTGGAAGCTCATCCCAACGCGGGGTTCGCCATGGTCAACAGGGCCATCATCGATGAGCATGGCCGGCGTACCGAAGAGCCTGCATTCTACAACCAATCCTGTATCATTCCGGGGGAAGAGCAAGCCGCTGTCTACATGATGGCCGGGGTAAATCCCAGCGTATCGCAGATCATGTACCGCAATAGTATAGTCGATGGCAGGGCCGCGACAGGCGCCCTTGTTTCCAGATATTACGGGACCCGCATTCTTGACTTTAATATCAGCGTTGATTTTGACATCGCGTATATAAAAGAACCTTTGCTGCTGCACCGCCTTCATTCGCAGAGCGACACAAATCATGCGGACACAAATCTGCTGCCGGTGATCGGGTTGTATGTATTGAATCATCAATTTGCCGACATAGCCACAGTCCGGAACCTGACAAAAGTAACCAATCGCCTTCCCCAATCAATTGATAAGTTGGCTGGTTTGGCCGTTCGTTACAGCGTACGTTCATTGCTGGCAAGGGATGAACAAGCTGCGCTGAGGTATTTCCATCTGGCAGTGGCCTTCAATTCCCAACTGGCCGAGGAGCCGGCGTGGAAGCAACTCGAGGAATACTGGACGGCTGATTCGTCAGGGAAGTCAAGCATTCTTGAACGGTTACGGAGTTCCGGCAATCTGGCGGCACGAAGCATTTCGTACGATCCACCGCCTGGGTGCACTTCCATATGCCAGGATGGCAGGGCGTTCCCGCCGTCCGCCCCGTGAAGGGGCAACGCCGGGGCAGAATGATAAGTTCCAAACTCAACAAAGGTCAAAGTAGAGTCAACTGGGTAATCAGGCTGGATTGATCCATGGAAAACCGCGGAAACAGACTAAACGACTCACAATACATATGCTTCTTTGGCCTCGGGGTTCTGTTTCAGGATTGCTATAGGCAACTGGTTCTGTCGCTCGGCCGGGAACCGGATTTTCTATGCGATAATGCCCCTGAGAAATGGGGTAGTGAGTTCTTCGGAAAAAGATGCCTCTCACCTGCTGACCTGGGCAAATTGGGTGAACACACCGCCGTTGTCGTCACCATAAGAAAATATGAAGACGTCTATCGTCAGCTCTGCGAAATGGGGCTGAAGAACATCTCCCTCGCCTGTTTCGATCGGAGCTATGATGTTGTTCACAGCATTAAGGGGCTTGGGATTAAACAATTGGCAAGCGACGAAGAACCTCTCGAGAATCCGGTCCAAGACAAATGGACACTGGTAACCGGCGCTTCCCGCGGTATCGGCCGTCAAATTGCACTTGAGATGGCCAAGCTTGGTTCCAACGTCATTGCACACAGCCGCCGTGTTGTACACACTGAAGAACTGGTAGATGAATGCTCTGCCTTGGGAGTAGAGATTATGCCTATTGCCGCCGAACTCGGCAATTTTGCCGAGCTCGAGGAGATGCTCGAAAATCTCGATCATCTCTTCCCGCCTATCGATATCGTTTTCAACAATGCGGCCATCTCGCTGCCCTGTGGTTGCGATCCCTGGCGAATATCCTCGGAGGATTATCTGAAACACTACGCCGTTAACACTGTTGCGCCGATCCGCATCTGCTACCGCCTGATTCCCCGCATGATAAAGCGCGGATTCGGGCGGGTGATCAACGTTTCCAGCACCATCCAGGGGAGACCCGGCGAGATGGCGTATGCCTGCAGTAAGGCCGCTCTTAGCAAATTCGTGCACGATCTTGCGCCCGGCCTTCAGGGAACCGGGGTGATGATGTCCCTCGTCTGTCCCGGCTATGTTCGTTCGGATATGGGGGGCCCCAACGCTCCACACTGTGTAGAAAGCGTGATCCCCGGTGCTCTACTGGGCGCATTGATGGATGGTGACATCAATGGCCGCTGGTTCATTGCCCAGGATTACGCGGGGCTGAGCTTATCGGCGGCGATGGCGAGGGCAAAATTCTATTACGGCCAAAAGGACTGAACGATGATGCAGCACAAACCATTCCGCGATGACGATATCGTAAAGAGTTGCTGTAAGCTGGAGAGCGGATTGAATCTGAGTGTGCAGGGCCTCCGCGCTTGCACTCGGGGCGCCTTAATGCCGCCGTTGTTCTGCAGCGCCGAAGAACTCGCTGACGGTGCAATAACCAAGGATATTGTTATAGAGAAGAGGAAAGAATATATCCGGATGCTCAACGATGACTACAGCGATATGGACTGCAAGCGCTGCCTCATGGTTGAGCACAAACGCTACGGTGACATATCCTTCTCCCGCTTGGGGCATATCGACCTGCAACATTACAGCATTTGTAATCTGCGCTGCACCTACTGTGCTTATACTCGTGATGATATGTACTTTTCACCTCAATACGACGCCCTGGCTGTTCTGAAACTATTTTCGCCCGATGATGTCGAGTGGAATGCACATGTCGATTTTGCGGGCGGCGAGCCCACCTTGTTAGATAATCTGGATGAATACCTGGAATTTTTTCGTACCCGCCGTATCCGGGTGTTGATGTTCACCAACGCGGTGCGATTCCATCAGGCAATCTACGATGGCCTTGCGGATGGTTCGATATATTGGGGAATAACCTCTCTGGATGCCGGCACGCCATCTACGTTTAAAGCATTGCGAGGCAGGGATCGGTACCTGCAGGTACTGGAGAATCTGAGCCGTTATGCTGTCGCGGGAAGCAAGGGCAAGGGCATGCTAGCTGCCAAGTACATCTTCTGTGAGTCCAATTGCGGCGATGATGATATCGCTGGTTTCGCCTATGCTATGCTGGCGCTTCGTCCCCAAAAAGTGTGGCTTACCTTTGACTTCGCCCCTATGTATCTGCATCTGCCGAATTACGACTACTCTAAACAAATTGAGGCCTATGCAAAATTATTCTTGCTTCTGAAGAAGCACGGGATCGAAGCCTTTCACTACTTCAAAGAGGCCATAGCAACAGTCAGTCAGGAAGGCAGGGATATTATGAATCGAGTTCTTTCTGCCATCGAGAGACAGAGTTCCGTGACGCCTCGGGGTGTTCCCGACCTGATTTTCAGGGACTTCAGAAGCAGGGAGCCTCTTGTGGAAATAGAGCCCGACAAGTTTTCAATCACTCCCCTGGAACTGAGAAGAAACGGTGGTTTATCGGAAGGATGGTCTCTAGCAGGAAAACGTATCCTGTTGGCGCCGGCGTGTCCTCTCACCCGGGAACTCCTTTCCGATCCCGAGATTCAGCGGGCCGACTGGATTGGCTTCATAGATCGAAATCCCATTCAGCAAGGAAAATCGATCGACGGACGGACCATCTACAGCTATGAAGCAATCCCCTCCATGGGGGTGGACGTCGTTCTTGTAGCGCCACCGGAAAAGCATCGGCTTGACATACTGCACGCAATTGTGCGCAATGCACCGGTTGGCGTCCAGATCGCCGAGCTTGGATGAACCGTCCGGCGGCGCACATATCGAATAGTTCGAGAAGGAAAGCGACAGAAACTGATTGAGTGGCAATAAGCCAGGGAGCGGCACGGAGACCCACGGTGGATGATGTAACCAAAACAGATGGGGAAGGCATCACGTTTTACGGAGCCAATCCTCACGGTCGTCCTATAAAGGAAACATTATGAATTACTTGCTTGTCATGCCCAAAAAATTATCCACTGGCGCAAGCACGACGTCAATTATATTTCCTCTGGGCATCGCCTATGTATCGGCGGCGCTAAAGCGGGCCGGATATCGCGCTTTTACCGCAAATCTCGATTTTCCCGAAGGAGACAACTATTCCATTTTGCGGGAATTGATGTTGGCCAACCACATCGATGTCGTGTGCACCGGGGGCCTCAGCCTTGACTGCCACAAAATCAGGGAAGTGATCGACATTGCCAGAAAGATCAACCCGAAAATCATCACCGTGGTTGGCGGAGGTATCATCAGTTCCGACGCGGAAACAGCGATGCGTGTCCTTGACGCTGATATCGGAGTGATCGGCGAAGGAGAACACACCATGTGTGAATTGGCCAATGCTCTGGACAACGGAGAAACATATGGAAATGTCCCGGGACTGATTTACCGCGACGCCGATGCGTTGATCAGGACAACGCCGCGAAAAGAAATCGCCGATCTGGACAGTATTGCGTTTCCTGATTTTGATGGATTTAATTACGCACAGTGGGTGAAGTTTTTCGGCGGGGCGGGCGTATTGTTGTCCGACCGATCTTGTCCATTTCACTGTACATTCTGCTTTCACCCGACCGGCGAAAAATATCGTCAGCGTTCTCTTGATAATATTTTCAAGGAAATCGACTATCAGATGCAACACTATCAACTAAAAAGTGTTGGATTGACCAGTGAACTATTTGCAACTACCAAACAAAGGGTATTAGAATTTTGCGATAGAATTAAAAAATATAATATGACCTGGGCTTGTTGTTTGCGTGTCTCTGACGTAGATGCAGATCTGCTGAGAAAAATGAGGGAATCCGGATGCAACCTGGTGTGTTATGGACTGGAAAGCGCAGACAACTCAATCCTTAAGAGTATGCGCAAGGGGATCACTGTTGAACAGATCAAGCGCGCTCTCGATTTGAACTACGATGCAGGCATCTCCACGGAAGCCTCCAATTTCATCTTTGGCGATATCAATGAAACTGCGGAAACTGTTGCAAATACGATGAAATTCTGGTGGCAATACAACACGAAGACACATATCAACCTGAACCTGATTCAAACCTATCCTGGCACCTATTTATACAAATACGCATGTCAGAAGGGCATCATCACCGACAAGGAACAATTTCTCCGGGACGGTTGCCCCATTATCAATGTATCCAAATTGAGCAGTGCTGAATTTCATGAACTCACTTCCTTGATTGCCGAATTGCGGATGCATCCTCACGTACCTGCTGAATCGCTGCAGATCATGGAGATGCAGGAGGATGGGAATTGCTCGATTGAATATATATGCAGAAAATGCGGAACCAGAAATCTCACCGGTGCATGGTTCTGGTTTACCGAGACCTGCCATTGTTCATCGTGCGGAAGCAAGAACGAAGTCGATGCCTTTCAGGGAGCATCCTGCCGACAAGATGCATTCCTTGCCGATCTGCCCGCTGATTCCCCCATTGCAATGTGGGGCGCGGGCGGCAACTACTACAAGCTCATTAACCGGTACAGTGGGCTCGCCGGGAAAAGATTTCTGCTGGTGGACTCGAATGCCGAGCTACATGGGTTGAAAATCTGCAAAAAGATCGTTCATCCCCCTGATGTAATTGCACGCAACGGCATACGGACGGTAATCATCATGGCGTTGAGCCGGAAAAACGAAATCTGCGAAACCCTACGCAGCAGTTATCCATCGGTGGAAAACATCCTGGTCCCCTCATTTGCCATTACCGGCAATGGGATTGTGCCGATTTTGCAACCTTTTCAGCCGAACGAATGCAAAGAGACTATGCCATGAATTATTTACTGGTCATGCCCAAAAGCCTCGGATCGATTGAACACTTCAACATTTTCCCGATTGGATTAGCATATGTATCGGCAAGTCTGAAAAAGGGTGGATTCCATGTCTTCACCGCCAACCTCGATTACCTGGAGGGAGACACCTTTTCCATTTTGGAGAAACTGCTGACAGACCATGATATCGATGTCGTCTGTACTGGCGGGCTCAGCCGCGATTTCCATAAGCTGAAAGAGGTCATCGAGACGGCCCGCAGAATCAATCCTCAAATCATCACCGTGGTAGGTGGAGGGATAATCAGTTCGGACCCCCGGACCGCCATGCGGGTCCTTGACGCCGATATCGGAGTGATCGGCGAAGGGGAAATCACAATATGTGAACTGGCCCGTGCATTGGACGGCGGGCGGACATATGCCGATATACCTGGTCTGATTTATAAAGATGGCGGTAATGGCTTGGTTATCACACCACCTCGAAGTGAAATTGCAGATATCGACAGCATCCCATTCCCGGACTTTGACGGCTTTGATTACGGACAGTGGGTGCACTTGTCCGGTGCCGGACTTGTGTTGACCGACAGGTCCTGTCCATTTCGTTGTACATTCTGCTTTCATCCAACGGGAGAAAAATATCGGCAGCGCTCTTTTGATGATATTTTTAGGGAAATCGATTTTCAAGTAGAACATTATCAAGTGAAATGCATCGGACTAAGCAGTGAGCTTTTCGCGATCACCAGGAAAAGAGTGGTGGATTTCTGCAATAGAATCAAAAATTACAATATATCGTGGAGTTGCTGTCTTCGTGTCTGCGATGTTGATGCAGAAATGCTGCAACTGATGAAGACAGCAGGTTGCGTCAAAATAATTTTCGGACTTGAGAGTGCTGACAATTCCATTCTCAAGAGCATGCGGAAAGGAATCACAGTCAGCCAGATCACCCATGCGTTGAAGCTGACCTACGATGCGAATTTGATGATAGAAGGAGGGTTTATTTTTGGCGACATCAACGAGAGCAAGGAAACCGTGGCCAATACATTAAGCTTTTGGCGTCAGCATAACGACATGCATTATTTGAATCTTGCCATGATCTCGGTATTTCCCGGGTCATTCCTGTACAAGCACGCCTGCAATGCCGGCATCATCAAAGATCAGGAGCAGTTCCTCCGGGATGGCTGCCCGCTTGTAAATGTTTCCAAGCTCACTGGCGACGAATACCAGGATCTCGTATCCCTGATCACCGAACTGCGGTTGCACCCTCATGTGCCGGCCGGATCGTTCCGGATCGAGTCAGTCCAGACGAACGGCGAATGCGATATCGAATTCGACTGCCGCAAGTGCGGAACTCAGAGCAAAATCAGGGTGCCGTTCTGGTTTGGCATGGAAACGCAGTGTCCGTCCTGTGGTCTGGTAAACTTCATCGATCCTTTTCAAAATGCATTGCACCTGCATGACGCGTTCTCTGCCCTGCTGCCGAATGAGCCGGTCATTGCGCTGTGGGGAGCGGGGGGGATTTATTACAAACTTATTCAAAAGTATGAAGCGCTTACTTCGGAACGGTTCCTGCTCGTTGATGCGAACCCGTCTCAACAAGGGATGATAGTTTGCGGGAAAAAAATTTACTCGCCGGATGTCATTTTGCAGAACGACATCAAAGCTGTCGTGATTACCGCCTTGAGTCGGAAGGACGAGATTCATGTCACCCTCCGGGGGAACTACCACTCTGTGGAACAGATCCTGATACCGGCATTTGATATAACCAAAGATGGAATTGTACCGATCTTGAGGCAAATGTAAATAAGGACGAATTACAAAAGCACTATTTATTTATCTCCTAACAGACTTATTAGGCCACGCAAAGGTTGACGATGAACAGTGTTTCAAAGCAGATCGTTGAATGCATAGACTCCGCCAGGGAAAAGCAGGGATTTTTAGATGTGCTGTTCGGCGGACATAAGCATGATGCCTTACAGGGGGTACCGGTTGTATTGTTTGGTGCAGGAGGTTTGGGAGAAGAACTGTGTTCGACCCTGCACACTCATGGGGTATACCCGGTTTGTTTTTGCGACAATAACGATTCCAGAAAAGGAAGCATTTACTGCGGCATTCCTGTGATCACTTTTCAGGAATTGAAGGAATCATTTCAAAACAGCCTGATCGTTATCGCCTCACACAAATATATAGGTCCGATGACGAATCAATTGTTAAAAAATGGGTTCAGCAGGGACCGTGTTCTCTGTAAAGTGTCCGATGTCTCTGCGCCAATAGTCTTCATGTATTCCATGATTGGCACCCAGTGCCTGTTTGCCGGCTATAAACAACAGTGCGGCACACGGACTGTGATGGATACTTTACTGGAACATGAGCAATCCCTTTTGGAGGCTTACGACTTGTTCGCTGATAAGCACTCACAGGGTCTCTTTGTCTCCAAGCTGGCGCTGATGGCGTCCGACGGCAATTTCGAGTTATTCAGGAATTTTATCCAATCTTACAGCCAACCGGTGCTTGAGTTTGGTTACGGGAATTACGACGGGACCCCGGAGGATTATTACTATTTCAACAACGATGTTATCTCCCTTTCGCCTGACGAGGTATATATCGATGTGGGGGCCTATGATGGTGATACGGTTTATACCTTCGTAGAGGCATGCAGGAAAAATCGAGTAGATTACTCGAGAATCCATGCTTTCGAACCAGACCCTCATTGCTACCAGGCGTTGCTGAAAAACACGGCCAACTACAAAAATGTCGTCTGCCATCCGTCGGGAGTATGGTCACAGTCCCGGGTGCTGCGTTTCAAGTCTTCCGGGAATGCCATTCATGACCAGGCCGGCACCATCGACCATTCGGGCGATATCGAGATTGAGGTCGTCAGTCTGGACGAGTGTCTACAGGGAGAAAGGGTTACTTTTGTCAAGATGGACCCCGGCGGCAACGTTATTCCTGAAGCAATCCGGGGTGCTGCAGGCATAATTGCGCAACACAAACCCAAACTCGCTCTCGGTGCCTATCATGCTTTGGAATCAATCTTTGAGATTCCGCTCTTAGTGCATCGAATATGCCCCGACTACAGACTGTACCTGCGTCATAACACGTATCATCTGTGTGACACGGATTTGTTCGCCACACTTTGATCCACTATAAATGTAAGGATATATACCATGCGCGTTCTGATAGTCGCACCGAAAGTAACGGAACTGAGAGTAATCCCGGTTCCGCTTGGATTGGCGTACATTTCGGCGCAGATGAAACGGGACGGACACGATGTATACTGGCTCAACCTGAACCACCATTCAGATGACATGGAGTCTTTAATCCGCCAGGCCATGTGTCTTTATGACCCGGACATTGTTGCTACCGGCGGAATGTACCTCTATCTGGAATTTGCGCGGGCAGTCTTCGTCATGGCGAGGAAAGTCAACCCACGGGTCGTAAGACTTGCCGGTGGAACTGGAGTAACTGCTGAACCTGAATTATTCATGAACTATACAGGCGCAGATATAGGCGTTATTGGAGAGGGGGAGCTGACTGTCAGCGAACTGTTGAAGGTCTTGTCGACCGGCTCCGCCAACGACCTTGCCGGAGTCACCGGCCTTATCTATAGAGATCCCGCGGGAGTGATCGTTCGTACTCAAAAGCGAAAACCGTGCAAAAATCTTGACGAGTATCCGGGGCCCGATCTTGAAGGATTCGACTACGAGCATACCATTAGTGAGTACCAGAACATTGCTGATTTTAGTGTATTCGCGGCAAGCGTACTCGATCGCCCCCGCATGATTCCTTTAATCACTTCCCGCGCCTGCCCATATAACTGCACGTTCTGTTTTCATACGAGCGGACGACGGTATACTGAGCGTTCCTTAGACGACGTTTTTGCTGAAATCGATTTGCACGTCAAGAAATATAAGGCAAATTTTATCGTGATTTTGGACGAGGTTTTCTGCCCCGAAACCAGCCGCGCGATAGAGTTTTGTGAACGTATAAGGCCTTACGGGCTAAAGTGGTGGTGCCAGAGCCATATCAATATGTTCAATAGCAACCGGCTCGCAATTATGAGGGAGGCCGGCTGTGTAGGCATGTCGTATGGCATTGAGAGTATGAATGATAAAGTATTAAAAAGTATGAAGAAGCACAACAAGGCCGAGGTGGCGGCGCACACCCTCCAACAGGCCTATGAAGCGCGGTTGGACATGCAGGGAAACCTTATCTTCGGAGACCAGGTCGAAACGATTGAAACAGCGGAAGAAACGTTGATCTGGTGGGAAAATAACCTTCATTTGAGTGTTAACCTCACGATGCTTGCGCTCTATCCTCGCTCGGAAATGTACGCCACAGCCGTTGAGAAAGGGATAATAAAGAACCCGCTCGGCTTCATCAACGCGGGATGTCCGGTGGTTAATGCCAGCAGTATGAGCGACGAAGAGTTCGCTGCCTTGCGTGTACGTGTTCAACTTTGTAATCTTATTCGCCTCTATTGCCGAATAACAGAGTACTCGTTGGATACGGAACGCAGCATCTTTCACGGCGGACTCTATCGACTCACTGCCGTGTGTCCGCATTGCGGGGCTGCTTCAGAATATCGTAACGTTGCTCTTCCCTATAACGGTAACACTACTTTCTTCCTTGCATGCCGTGAATGCTACAGAAGATTTGCTCCGCCGCTCTTTAAGAGATCGGTTGAGATAAACGAGTTAGAGGAACAAACGATTCTGGCGGGTGAGTTAGTTGAAATTGGCGATATTGATCAAGCCGAACGAATCTGTCGGCACAACCTTCACCGTTTCCCTTTTCATGATAGAAGCTTGTACTTCATCGGCAAAATCTTGCGCATGCGTGGGAATCGAGACCGGGCCTTTTCCGCTGCTCACCTTGCTGCAATCTACAATCCCGCTCAACCTGAGTACCTCGAACTGTTGGCTGACACCGCGCCTGACGGCTTCGTCGGGCGGGCGGGTCGCGTGTTGCGTCAACATGCCTCATGGCTGCGGGAAAGGGGTATAGGCGGAGTGATATATGTTGCCCCGTAGGGACGCCTCGACGAATTTTGTCGCCGGCTTTCTGTCTTTGGACAGCCGGGGATATGGTGAAGCGGGTAAACCGGGAATTGACGCGAGCGGGTTGTCTGGCGCGAACTTAGCCAAACGCGGCAGGCTGTAAGCCAGTCCATGGGGCTCTTCCGATCATCGCCCCGGATGCCGATCATTTTCCATCCAAGGAGAAGAAAATCGTGAATGACATTTTAGCTAGAATTTCCGCAATATCAAAATCCCGTGAAATAGAGGATACCATCGATAGACTCTTTGGACATTATTTGCATGCCGCCATAAACGGAACAATCCCGATTGTACTGTTTGGCACCGGTGCGGTGGGTAAAGACCTTTGCCAGTTACTGCAGTTACACGGGGTGCAGCCGGTTTGCTTTTGTGACAATAATCCTTCCCAGATCGGCAGTTGGCATTTCGGGATTCCCGTCATTTCATTTGCTGAATTGAAACAGACACACCACGATCACCTGATTGTCGTTGCATCATGCAAATATGCGGCTGAAATCCGTCAGCAGTTGTTGGACCATGGCTTTGCAGCGGACAGGATCATATCTATTTCCTCGATCAGCAACCCGGAATTACTAGGGTATTATCAACACTGTGCCTATTATTCAAACAATCCTGAGCATTCCTTGTCGATCAAAGATCTCCAAAATAATCGGGAGGAATTGACGGCGGCATATAATCTTCTCGCCGATCAAAGATCGAAGGACCTGTTTGTTGGACGCTTGTCACTCTTTACGTCAAGAATGGATTTTTCGCAGTTCTCAAAATACATCGTTGATTACTCTGAATTGAACGAAAAGGAGCGAGATTCCTTCCCCTTCTATGTATCCCCGGAGGACTATGGTTACTTCAACAATGATATCGTTTGCTTAAAAGAAGGCGAAACCCTTGTGGATGGCGGCTCGTTTAACGGATTATCTGCTGCCACTTTCGCAAAAACCTGCGAGAAGAAAAAACTGACGTATAAACGGATATATTGCTTCGAGCCCGATTCCGGGAACTTCAGTGTCTTACAGCAGAATACCGCACACTTACCTAATACCACTTGCATCCAGCGTGGATTATGGTCTCATACTGCGACCCTGACCTTGCTGAGTGCAGGACAATGCGACCCGGCCGCGCTCCTGGAAGCCTGCAGTTCCAAGGCTGCTGATACTTGCGCCAACAAGGTTGAAGTACAAACGATCAGCATTGACGAACAGTTTCCGGATGAAGAAATTACCTTCATTAAACTGGATATCGAAGGGGCGGAAATGGAGACGATGCAAGGGGCAGCCAATACGATCAGGCGATGCCGGCCTAAGCTGGCCATTAGTGCATATCACAAACACAGCGATATTTATCAACTGCCACTGTTGATACACAGCCTGTACCCAGCCTATAAGCTTTATCTGCGGCACTATGGATATACGCTTTTTGATATGGTGCTATTTGCAATTCCGTCATAAGGAAGAAGCAGTGCCGGAAGTTCTTCGAGAAATCACCAGGCGATCCAGGTCTTATGAAGAGGCCGATTTTCTTCCTGCCGCATTTGGGGAATTTCGAAATGAAGCCGTAATGGATACCAAAGCTACAAAGTATATTTCGGACATTTCAGCAGTAATTTTGGAGAAACGACGCTTTTTGCCATCACGTGATGTGACTGAACCGCGAGGTGGTATGCAATCATCACGGCATGCTGGTACTTATAAGGATAACCTGATATTCATTTTGCAGAAAGAAACGAACATTGATTGGTGAACACAAAGCTACTCTCTCCCGCATGTTTGCATATGGCGAGTTCCCGGATGATGCCTTTTACATACACAGGGCATTCGAAGGCCGCAAGATTATTGTCTATGGGGCCGGTGAGTCTTTTCATTACTTCAAAGAGATTGTCATGCGCCGGTACGGATACATTCCGTCTGTGGTGCTGGATCGGAAATTCAGCCATGGCGACACCTTCGAAGGTATACCGGCTTTTTCTCCTCTCGAATATCAGCCTGCCGCTGAGGAAAAGCAGAATGGGCTGGTGGTCGTGTGTCTCGGCAAACAAACTTACTTTGACGAAGTTGTCAAGACTCTACGCCATCTGGGTTTTCGCCGTATCATTTCCCTGATGGATATCTATGAGATACACAATCCCTTTCGCTTGCCGCAGGAACTGGAGGAAAGCGGATATCGATATTACGTAAATCAAAGAGAACGGATCGAATCCTGCCTGGATATTTTTGCGGACGATCACAGCAGGGAAATCTATGTTCGGTGTCTACAGACCCATCTGCAGCGTAAACCGGTTTCGATTCCCATGTGTGACAGAAATGAACAGTACACCCCCAAAACCATTCCACTTGCCCGTAACTATTCGCGTTTCATCTACTGCGGCGTAAGCGTCGGGGAGATGTCAAGGGTATTGGGTCAGGTGGGCAAAGTCGACGAACTGGTGTGCTTCGAGCCTGATCCCAATCAATTCAGATTGATGGCGCAATACCTGTCAAGGCATCAGGAGCAACTTGCCGGGCGCGTGACCGCCATCCCTTGTGCCGTCTATAGCCATGAGGCAATCGAACCGTTCACATACTCCGATACAAGTTTCGGGTCAAGAATCCTGGCATCGGGGGAGGCCCGCATTCAATGTGTTTCGATAGATCATGTCCTCCCTGGCTTTCATCCGACTTTTATCAATATGGACATCGAAGGCGCTGAGCTTGAAGCGCTTAAAGGCGCAGAAAAGACTATACAGGCGAATCGCCCGGATCTGGCTATCTGCGTTTACCATTCTCCCAGTCACCTGTGGGAAATACCACTCTATCTCCACGGCCTGGGGGTTGGCTATCGCCTATATCTGAGGAACTACACGAGCCTTACGGGAGAAACGGTGCTCTACGCAACTGCATGACCGCAGGCTCTCTGCTGCCTGAACACAGTCAGGTGAAGACAGGAGAACGAACATAATGGACCAACAGGCCGGGCTATTGCCCGGAACGATAGTCTGGATAGCGCCATTTTATAACCGGAGCGGCTACGGGGTCGGAGCGCGGGCTGCTGTTGCCGCTCTGCATAAAGCTGGTGTGCGTATCAGGGTCTTATCCAACAGGGAGATGGATCCCGGCATAGATGATTGCGACCTCGCTCTTTTCAAATCGCTTGAAACAACACCCCTTATCCCGCCGATTACGGCTATTATCTCGCACCTTCCGCAGCGCATCTGGCTGGATTTGGAACTGCCTCGACCGAACCTGCGCATAATAGCCACTACCTTTGACGGCAGTGAGCAGGGCAACTTGCCTCCCGCAGAATGGATTGAGGTATGCAATGGAATGGACCAGGTCTGGCTGATGGTGGAAAACGAGCGGGAAGCTTTTGTATCCGCCGGGTTGCCGTCCGAAAAAATCCAGTTAGTCTGGTGGCCCCATCCGTGGCTGGAAAATCCTTTTGTGCCGCCGCCAACGCCCGAGCCGGCTACTCAAGAAAAGGCTTTCCGCTTTTTGTCTATCGCAATGTTTCAGCCCCGGCGCCGGTGGGATACCCTGATCGAGGCTTATCTCGAAGAATTCAAGGGAAGTGAAAGTGTCGAACTTTATCTGAAGGTCAACTATCCTTCCTGGCACCCTGTTCCAGGCAAGCCCAGGCAGGACCTTCATAATCTTGTCAGCTCCCTGCGCCGGAGGACCGTTTCGGAAGCAAAGATTATCATTGATGAAAACTTGGGAACACGAACCGGTATTGTTAATCTAATCGATAGCTGCAATGTATACATTTCCACTGATACCGCCTCAACATCTCCGATCAGCGAGGCGCGGGTAAGACGGAGAATGGTAATCATCCCTGATGGGTTAGGGCTTGGCAGGGTCGGGGTGTGCATAGCTGTGGATAAGGATGCGAAGTCCGAACTGACTCAGGAGATGCTTTTGTATCAGCCTCACCATAAGGGTGCATTCATGCCGCAGCTCCATGTAAAAGATGTTCGTTTCGCGATGCGCTCCGCCTATGATATGACGCCGGATGAGCGGCAGGTCATAGCTGACGGGGCTTCTCATGTGCCCGGCCCGAGCTACTGTGTGCCCATGATAACGGATGCCGTCAGCTCCGGATGGCAGTATAAGGAGCAACAGGAGAAACGGAAAGCAAGCGGCGCAACCACGAGGATCGCCTGGGAAGGTTCTCAGCTCGTTTCTCATTCGCTTGCCCTGGTCAACAGGGAGTTTTGCCTCCAGTTGATTGATGTCGGCTACGAGGTCTCAATTATCCCCTTTGAGAAGGAGAATATCGAATCCAGGGCCGATCCGCGTTTCGAAAAGATCGTTCAAAGGACCAATAAGCCTCTTTCCGGTAAAGCCGATGTTCATTTAAGACAACAGTGGCCGCCTGATTTCAACCCGCCGGGGCAGGGCCATTGGGTGATAATGCAGCCGTGGGAATATGGCAGGCTGCCCGCAAGCTGGATCGAACCGATGACGAATCTGGTGGATGAGCTATGGGTCAACAGCCGGCATGAACTGAAAACATTCATTGCCAGCGGCATTCCGTCAGATCGCGTGCACGTCATACCGCTCGGGGTGAACGTTGATCAATTTCATCCTGAAGTTCCGAAGCGTTCCATGGAATCATCGAAAAAGTTCAAGTTCTTGTTCGTCGGGGGCGGGCTCTGGCGAAAGGGAGTCGATCTTCTTCTCGATGCTTACAGGGGCGCATTCAGCAGTCGCGAAGATGTCGTTCTGATCGTAAAGGATCTGCCGCAACAGCAATTCTATATCGATCAGGGCGTGGGGAGAATAATCCGGGAAATACAGAAAGATCCGAACGCCCCTGAGATCCTGCATATGCAGGCTGTGCTGGAACCCGGAGAGCTTCCGGGACTTTACACCGCCTGTGACTGCCTGGTCCATCCGTACCGCGCGGAAGGGTTTGGCCTGCCCGTTCTGGAGGCCATGGCATGCGGCGTTCCCGTAATCACTACCGCCGGGGGCTCGACGGACGATTTCTGCTCGTCTGACCAGGTGTTTACGATCCCGTCCAGGCGCAGGGAATTCGCGCCGAAAGACATTGAGCTGGCAGGTGGCGCCGGTTGGGTATTGGAGCCGGATATAAATGTTCTCCAGGCACATATGCGGGAAGTCTTTGAAAAGAACAGCGCGGCCAAAGAAAGAGCCCTGAGAGTTTCGGAACACGTCAGGTCCCATTACGGGTGGGAAAATGCAGCCGAAAAGCTGACCGCTCGAATTCATATGCTTACAAAAGCCGATCGCCGTATCCTTGCCGAAGATTTGATTGGTCACTGAATAAACCGGGCCGGCATCGCGGTATGTTCGAGACGCGATCTCAAGCGCCTGAGAATGGTTCGAATATCTAATCCTGCCTGCGTTAATTATTATTAAATTGACACCGTCCCAGCGTGCTGTAGCCCTTCAAGAGTTCCCTAATGCCTTCATCCAGTGACCGTTTGGCTTCAAAGCCGGCCTCCCGCAGGCGCCGGTTCGACACGATGTAATTGTGCTTGTCCGGGTCGTGGCCGTTCTCGCCAAAGTGGATATAAAAGTTAGGGAGGTATTCCTTGATTTTGAGGGCCAGATCCTCCTGGGACAGATTGGGGGCATCGAGCCCTGCGTTGAAAGGTCGGCCGGTCATGCGGTCGGCGTTATCGATGCAATGGACAAAGCAGTCGGCTACGTCACGGATGTGGATGTAGTTTCGCTTCAAATCCTTGTCGAACAGGACGATATAGCCTTCCTTCAGCGCCGCGTAAGTAAAATGGTTTACAGGCAGATCGATGCGCATGCGCGGTGATATGCCGAAAACGGCTGCCAGACGAAGAGTTATCGTATTGGGCGAATCCAATAGTACCCGCTCGGCGTGCACCTTGGTCTGTCCATAGAGCGAGATGGGTTCAAGGGGTGTTTCTTCGGTACAGGAAACATCCCCCGACCGGGCGCCGTATGCGCGGTTGGTTGTTGGAAAAATGACGAGTTGCCGCGGGCTTCGGATTTCATTGAGCATTTTTATTGCGTCGAGGTTTACCGACTTTGCGTCCCAGGGATTGCGGCAGCACGTCTGCGCGCCGACCATCGCCGCCAGCGGGATGAGCACGTCGGCCTCCTTGATGGCTCGCACCATTAGTCCCCTGTCACGAACGTCACCGAAAACAAAGTCAAAGTTCGGATCGCCACAAAGGTGTAAGAGACTCGGCTGGCCAAAGGTCAGGTTATCCACGGCGGTAACCCGGTGGCCCGCATCCAGCAGGTGCTCGCATAGGATCGATCCCAGATAACCCGCGCCTCCTGTTACAACTGCATGAATGGGCACCTGTGAACTCCTTTTTCCCTGAGAAACACGAATTGTGAGGTCCTTCTCTCCACCCGATCGCGCCCGAACCCAAAGGTGGTCGATAGTAGACCCGAGCTGTAATGCTGGCTCAACAAGGACAGATTGCAAAAAATTTGCCAGGGATTGCCGTATCGATCAGATTGGCCCTGCACGCATGTATGTGTGTTGAAGCATGGAGGTCCGCGCCCGATCTTCCGCGCCTCGGTCAAGATAATGACGTTCAATGAACAAAGGTGCGCAGCAGGGAGGGGGCGCCGCCGCTTCGAAGACTGATTTCAGGCTGACGGTCCGGGCGGAGCAGGTAGTAGACTGTCTTGACAGGGTTGCAGGAGCTGGTGGGACTTCTGTAAACACCGTTACCCAGTGGCCATAGTCAATGGCAGGCACGGCCAGGTTTGATTGAGCTCGAAAACGAGTCTGCATGTGAAAGGATTTCATCGCGAAATGAAAACCCCCCGGGGGCGGGGGGGTTCGATAACGCGAAATACTTGAAAACGCGCTATTTTACGAAAATCTCTATTTTGGCTTTGGATTTGAGTGCTTCTATATACTTGGGATACTCCTGAGACATTTTCTCGCTCTTCAAATGTTGTTCTATCCGGGGCTTTATTTCATCGAAGGTCATCGTTCCCGGTTCTTTCTTATCGGTCAGTTTTATGATGTGATAGCCGAACTCGGTTTCCACTATGTCGCTGACCTCACCCGGTTTCATCGAAAAAGCTGCGTTTTCGAATGGCCCCACCATCTGCCCCTTCTGGAAAAAGTTGAGATCGCCGCCATTCGTCTTGCTGGGACAATCGGAGACTTCTTTTGCCACCTCGGCGAAATCCTCACCAGCCTGGATTCGTTTCTGAATGCCTTTGATCTTTTCCAGCGCTTTAGCCTTTTCCTCGGGACTGGCCTTTTCATCCACTTTTACGAGGATGTGGCTCGCCCGGACCATTTCGGGAGTTTTAAATACGTCGGGATTGCTTTCGTAGAAAGCCTTCACCTCTTCCGGGGTCACAGTCACCTTCGATGCCAGTTCCGTTTCTATCAGTTTTTTTACGGCCAGTTGTGAGGCGAAGTGTTCCTTAAGCGACTCCTCGGTCATATTCATCTGCTTAAGCGAGTTTGCGAAGTCTTCAGGCGAGGTGCTCTTCTTCACGGTATCCAGTTGAGCGTTCACCTCGGACTCATCAACCTTGATCCCCTTTTTTGCGATTTCCTGTTTCATAAGTTCGCGGGCAATCAGGTTGTTAAGTATTCTTTGCTTTAGTGTCGGCATTTCTTTCTCGTCAGGTTGGCGGCCCGTCATGTTGATCTGCCGATTGAGTTGATCGAGCCCCGCCTGATATTCCGACATCGGTATGGGCTTCCCGTTCACCATTGCGGCGTTCTGCACTTTCGTCTCATCCTTGGGAGTGGATGAGGCGGCGTCCTGTCCGGTAACTTTTTGGGTCGGCTTGTCGGCCGCGGATACGTATAAGCCGTAACCGGCCAATAATACGAAAATTACCAGGACAGAAGCAATTAACCCTGACTTCTTCATTTTTCGTTCTCCTCGAAAAAAATACCCACACGGGCTTATCTGCCAGTGCGGGGCAAACAGTGCGGTTGCTGATTGTGCGTTGCTAAAAACCAGAAATTTTTTGACACCGGACTATGTCATGAGAGGGCTCGATAGTCAATAACCGTGGCAGTAAAATCTCGTGCATGGGGAACGGCCGTCTACTGCCAATATTGCAGGACGTAGCGAACCGCAATGAAGGTGACAAGAATACCGAGCATCAGCTTTATAAATTTTTGAGAAACGTATTTTTGAAGCCTGGCGCCCGCGTACATTCCAAAGAAGCCCCCGAAACCAAATAGTGCTCCCAGGAGCCAGTCCGGTCCGGTCGTCAGCCCCGTGACGGCCGGTGTCATATCGTAGAAGAATACTCCGGCAATGGAAGTAATAAATGTGCCCATGAGCGCAGCACCCGCGACCGTATAAATCGGCAGACGAAAAACGGTCACGCAGAACGGAGTGATTATCGCACCCCCTCCTATCCCGTATGTGCCCCCTACTATTCCAACGATAAAGGCAAGCAGGAACATGCCGATGGTGTTAAAAGAAAAGCGCTGGCCCCAGAATTCGTATTCTATCTTGCTGAAAGAGACTGAAATCGTTTTTACAACGGCATCTGCCGGAATGCCCGCAGATATCTTGCCGCTCCGCTGTTCCTTGAGCTTTCTCACCTGCCGATTGAATTTGTCCTCCAGTGCCTTCATTTCGTTTTTGCCCCGTTGCGACCTCGGAGTCATATCATAGAGGAGGCGCAGGCCGATATAGAGCATCACGCACCCCACAAAGAGCTTGAAATCGCCCGGATTGGGCATATAGATGACGCGCAGGTAATACCCGATGAAAACGCCTGGAAGGGTGCCTGTGATGACCACCAGGGTCAGAGGCCATGCCATTCTTCCCTCGCGCAGATAACGGTACACGCCGCTGGGGATGGCCGCCATATTGTAGACGAAATTGGTCGCGCTGACCGAGGGCGTAGTAAAATTGAGAAAACTGATCTGGAATGGAAGCAGCAGGAAAGCGCCGGACATGCCTGCCATGGAAGTAAAAATCGACACGCAAAAAGAGACAAGTGGCGGAATTAAGATCGAGGTTTCAACTTGGGAGACTGGAAATTTGAATGCCAGGAAATCCATTCAGCTTCCTATCGCAAAGAAGTTGGATAATTTGTTTGGGCTGTAGAGAGCATTTAAACGCCGAACACAGTTCGGTTGCTCCCGAAGGAGAATTTATTGCGTGAACATATTGGTGTCCAGTCAATTCGAGCCCGGGGGGAGTTTAATGCGCAGAGTTGCAGTGAACGGCGCAAAGTCCCGCGAGACGGAGCGCAATGCACTTCGGATGCGGAGCTTGTCCTAAAAAAGAATAGAGCGCTTTCTTATCATGCGGTATAGTTGTTGCCGCAAACTCAGGAGAAATAGTGTGCGAGTCGGGCAAATCGGAGAATTCGGGCTGATCGGGCGCATATCGGCCATGCTCGCTGAGCGGGCCCCGGGGGTGGTCACGGGGATCGGGGACGATGTAGCCGTTCTCGATACCTCAGGGCCGGAATACCTTCTGGCCACCTGCGATATCCAGGTGGAGGGCGTTCATTTCACACGCGATGCCATGACTCCATACCAACTGGGGCGCAAATTGGTGGCGATAAATGTGAGCGATATAGCCGCAATGGGCGGTGACCCCCGTTGGGCGCTGGTCTCGCTGGCAATTCCGGGAGATACTGAAGTCGCCTATGTCGAGGAATTGTATCGGGGTATGCGGGAACAGGCCGCGCTTGCGGGCGCATCCATCGTGGGTGGAAATTTGAGTCACATGAAATCCAGTATCGTTCTGGACTTAACGCTCCTGGGGGTAATCGCCCCCGAGCGGCTCGTATTGAGGAGTACGGCCCGGGCTGGGGACGCGATTCTTCTGACAGGCTCGCCTGGTGAGTCCAGAGCGGGGCTGGAATTAATCCGGAGGCCGGAGCTTGCCCTGAGTCCCGAGATCAGGCAGAAGTTGCTCGAAAAACATCTGTGTCCTCAGCCGCGCCTTGCCGAAGGACGGCTTCTCGCGCGGTCCGGCCAAGTCAACGCTATGATAGACGTAAGCGACGGCGTAATTGCCGATCTTTCTCATATTTGCAAATCCAGCGGTAAGGGAGCTGAAATCGTTGTCGCAGGCCTTCCGGTAAGCCGGGGGGTTACCGAGGCGGCCAGGCTGGCGGAGGCGGATTCGCTGGAATGGGTTCTGTCGGGCGGCGAAGACTACGAACTTTTATTTACGGCCAGCCCCGAATCCGTTCCCGATCTCCAAAAAATGTTATTGGATGAGACCGGGAGTTCATGCGCGCAAATCGGAAAAATCACTGCCGAAACCGGTGAGCTGTGGCTCCTGCTTGCCGATGGAAAGCGGATTACCCCGTCCGCAAAAGGGTGGGACCATTTCGCGGAAAATAAATGAAGAAAGATTTCAATTTTGGGACAAAAGATGAAAATACCAAGGGCTCTCACGATAGCGGGGTCTGATTCGAGCGGCGGAGCTGGTATTCAGGCCGACCTGAAGACGTTTGCAGCCCTGGGTGTTTACGGCATGAGCGCTGTAGCGGCTCTGACCTCCCAAAACACGCAGGGAGTAAACGCAATAGTCGAAGTGGATCCCGATTTCGTCTCATCACAGATTCGCTCGGTAGTTTTGGACATCGGGGTTGATGCCGTGAAAACGGGGATGCTCTCAAATGCTGCTGTTATATCGAGGGTCTCTTCCGATCTGAAAGAACTCAAGCTCGAAAAGGTGGTTGTCGATCCCGTAATGGCCGCAAAAAGCGGAGACAGCCTGCTGAAGGCAGACGCGATTGAGGCCCTTGTGTCTCAACTTTTCCCGATAGTCCTGATAATTACCCCAAACCTGCAGGAGGCGGAGGTCCTCTCGGGTGTGCGGATTGAGTGCGCAGAAGATATGAAGCGCGCGGCTGTGAAGTTAAAAGGGTTCGGACCGAAATACGTGATCGTAAAGGGTGGCCACCTGCCGGGAAGCCCGACTGACCTGCTCTGGGACGGGCGCAATTTTCGTGAATACGCCGGCGTCCGCTGTCAGACACCTCATACGCATGGAACGGGCTGCACCTTCGCCTCAGCCATAGCGGCGTTTCTTGCGCGCGGATCATCTGTGGAAGACGCTGTGGGAAAGGCAAAAACCTACATAACAGGGGCTATAGCCGGGGGACTGCCCCTGGGTCTCGGACATGGACCTGTTCACCATTTTCATGAGTTTTACCTGTTTAAGTGACCTTTCTCATCTGGAGAGACTCGGGCTGAACGAAAAATCCCTCTTTGAGCACAAGACCGGCTCGGCGTCATTTGCATCTTCCGCGAGGCTCCAGGGGGCCGGCGCATTCAGACCGGGAACGCATTGCAATCGAAAATCGGTTCGGCTATAAAGATCAGTTGGACCGTTTATCTCAGGTCGTCGATTTCTCTTTCTTTGACCAGGACCATTGGGGTTTGGACTTTACCTCGCAACCTGAACGAATTTTATTTGGAATACGGCATTAGGTCGAAGACCTATGAGGCGGGGACCCAGATGACAGACCGCGTTCGCATACTGCTGATCGATGATGACGAGGAAGATTTCCTCATAGTTTCCGATATGCTTGCCGAAATTGCCAGGTTCAGTCTGGATTGGGTTCAGTCATATGAGGAGGGTCTGGAGGCACTTTCCAGGCAGGAGCACGACGTCTATCTTCTTGACTACCTTATTGGAGCGCATAACGGCCTCGATCTGTTGAAAGACGCTGTTGCGAGAGGCTGCAAGGCCCCTATCATCTTCCTGACGGCCCACGGCAACTATTCTGTCGATCTGAAAGTCATGGAGGCGGGAGCGTCCGATTATCTCGTGAAGGGCGAATTTACGTCTCCCGTCCTGGAACGCTCGATCCGCTACTCCTTGATGGGCAAGCATATAGAGGAGGAACTGAAGCAGCACAGGAGCAATCTGGAGGAGTTGGTCAGGCAGCGGACCATTCAGCATGCCGAAGCCCGTGCAGACGCCGAGAGGCGGGCAAACGAAGCCGAACGGCGGCAGGCTATTCTGGAAGCCCTGCTCGAATACATTCCGGAGGGGATCGCCGTTGTCGATTCTCCGGAACTCCAGGTGCAGGCTCTTAGCAGGTACGCTCTCGACATGGTCGGCCTCTTCAGTGGAAAACGCAGGAAACCCCTTACCAATCTCGATTTGGCTCTCGCTGAGTTGCCTGACGGGTCCGGTTTGCTGGAGCCGATCAGGGAAGCCGCACTGCACGGAAAGATCTCGTCTAACCTTGAGCAAACTCTGACGAAACGGCACGATGAAGGTGAAATTGCAGTACTTCTGAGCGCCGGTCCCATTAAGGATACTTTCGGAAATGTGACGGGCGCTGTTGCCGCCTGGAGAGATGTAAGCGAGTTGAAGCGCATTCGGGAAGAACTCAGGATCGCCCACGACAATCTCGAACTGCGCGTTCATCAGCGGACTCGGGAACTGGCGCAAACCCTGATCGAACTGAAAGAATCCCGGGAAGAGCTGAGACTTCTGGCGTCTCAGCTCATTCGCGCGCAGGAAGACGAACGGAAAAGAATCGCAAGAGAGATGCACGACAGCATCGGGTCATCTCTCAGCGCCGTCAAGTTTAGCCTGGAGACCGCGGCGGCGCAGCTCAAACGAAACCCGCGAATCCAGGAATCTTTCCTGACCCTGTCAAAGGCAGTGGAACAGGCGATTGACGAGTCCCGGCGAATCATTACCGATCTTCGGCCGTCAATACTCGACGATCTTGGAATAATTGCCACTGTGAATTGGTTTTGCAGAAGATTTGAGGCCGTTTACACCGATATCCGGGTCGAAAAAGCGGTAAGGCTCGAAGAGGCACAGGTGCCGGAAAACCTGAAAATCATCATATTCAGAATTATCCAGGAGTCGATGAACAATTCGGCAAAGCACAGCCAGGCCCGGAAAATATTTTTAAGCCTTTCGCTCGAAGGTGACTGGATTGAATTGCGCATAATCGACGACGGAGTCGGATTCGATCAGTCCGCGGTTGTCTCAAAAGGGCAGTGCGCCAGATTCGGCCTGACATCCATGCGTGAGCGGGCGGATCTCTCGGGCGGACAATTCCGGGTTGAGTCCTCACGGGGAAAGGGAACATCAATCAGCGTTCGTTGGAAAATGGAACAGTTCTCTTAAACCCCGAACTCTCTTAAGTCTGAGATCGCCCATGGCAACCCGCGTTGCCGGTTTTTCTTGTACAAAATCCTGCCCGTAGACAGTCAAACCGTGTGCCTCGCCATCCCGCTGGCGCCAATGCCCTCCGCCGGGTTATTCGTTGTCCCTCTGTTTCCTGCCGCGGAATACAAGCCTGATGGGTGTTTTGTCCAGGCCGAAGGTTTCCCTGAACCTGTTGAGCAGGAAGCGCTCGTAGGAAAAATGGATACTGTCGGGGTAATTGCAGAACAGAACGAACATTGGCGGCCGGGTCCCGGCCTGTGTCCCATAAAAAAACTTGAGCCGTCGGCCTCTGACGATCGGCGGCTCGTGTGCGTTGACAGCATCCTGGATCCCCCTGTTGAGAATGCCTGTTGAGACCCGGCTGCCGTATTGCCCGAAAACCGCCCGGACCATGGGGATCAATTTCTGCACGCCTTTACCTGTAAGTGCGGAAAAGGTCAGGATCGGGGCGAAGGGCATGAAACGGAAACGCCACTTCAGATCTTCAAGAAAATTTTTCCTGGTCTTGGGGTCAGAACTGAAGTCGTCCCATTTGTTCACCCCGACGATGCATGCGCGATAGCGTTCCTGGATATAGCCCGCAATGTGAAGATCCTGATCGGCTACGCCCTCCGAGGCGTCTATCAACAGAATGCAGACATGGCTTCTATCGATGCTTTGCACGGCCTTGATGATGCTGATCTTCTCGAGCTTTTCCCACGTCTTTCCCTTTTTCCTTATCCCCGCCGTATCTATTAGCAGATATTTTTGAGCGTCGCGCTCAAAGAGGGTGTCCACCGCATCACGCGTTGTTCCTGGAATCGGGCTCACGATGACGCGCGGGGCACCGAGAATTCGGTTTACCAGAGTCGATTTTCCAACGTTAGGGCGCCCCAGAACGCTTATGCGAATTTCGGAAACCTCGTCTTCTTCACCTTCTTGCAGGCCGGATGGTTCGGGTATAAGCTCGACCATATCCGAAAGAAGGTCTCCCACCCCAAAACCGTGCGCAGAACTGATCGGGTAGATGTTTTGGACTCCGAGGGCGTAAAAATCGACCAGATGTCCCTGCTGCTCCGGCCCGTCAATTTTGTTTACTGAAAAAAAAATGGGCTTGGAGGTGCGGCGGAGAGTGTCGAATAGCGCGGAGTCTTCGGGATGCAGCCCCGTTTTGCCGTCTCCAACGAAAAGAAGTATGTCGGCTTCCTCGAGGGCATGAAATATCTGCTCCCGGGTGGCACGGTCGAACAGGGCGGCGTCTTTGCTGATGAACCCTCCTGTATCGACAACCGTGAAGCTTTTTTCGTCCCAGGTCGCAGAGGCATAATTCCTGTCCCTGGTGACTCCGGGCAGGTCATCGACAAGGGCCTGCCTGCTCCTGGTGATCCTGTTAAAAAGAGTGGATTTACCGACGTTGGGTCTTCCAACGATTGCGATTACCGCCATAAATAGTTGCCTTTCTCATATCATAAAGGGATCGATCAATTACTCTGTTTAAGGGTTTTTGACCCTCATGTAAATGATCGTGTTAATACTTGCGCGAATACTCACTGCCGCTGAGCCCGGCGACCCCGGGATCGCAGCCTGTCAAGTCTGCTCCGGATCCGGGATCGAACCGGGGGCAGGTTCCGGTCTTGCGGACTCGATCCGGGATTGTGTGAGCAAATTTGTGCAAATAGAATACAAGTGTAGCATTCCATAAGTTCCATTAGATACAACAATTACAGGATCGATTTAAAAGCTATAAGGTGCAAAATAGATTACGACAAAGAAGCTTGACCGCCGCCGCACCAAGCCGCCTCCGACGGGTATCGGTCGCCCCATTCTCGGCGGCCCTCGCGGCTGGTTCTGTGCGATGAGGAACGATTCTCAAAATTGAAACGATGTCTGTGAATCGCAGCTTGGACGGATGTCCTCTGCACGCCACCCGGATGATTTCAACTTTCCTGACGCATTCGCCTCCGCTTTCTTGAATACCGGCGGCATCACCGTTGCCATCCGGGGCCGTATTCCGGACACGCGATGGGGTATCTGCTGTTTCTGTCGAAGGCCGGACCGGTCCCGAAAACACCTCGGGAGCTTATTAAGAGCAAAGCCCGGTGCCCGCCCAACAGGCCATTGCCGGGTCCAAGTCCATGACAACGGGCAATACTAGACTCACCATAGGAAGTGTCACTAATATTGTTAATTCATCAGGATAACACAACTCCATATAGCATCTTATATTCGTCTCGGAGCCGGTCCCGAAACTTCGGATGAGCGATAGAGATCAGCGCCGCTGCTCTTTCTTCATTTGTTTTGCAATACAAATCGGCAATACCATATTCAGTAACTACATATTGGACATCATTTCTGGTGGTTGTAACAGGCGTTCCTGACTTTAACTGACAAGATATTCGTGAAACCGTGTCCTTTTGAGCCGTAGATTGCACGGTGATAATAGCTCGCCCATTTTTCGAGGCTGCAGCCCCTCTAACGAAGTCGAGCTGTCCACCTATTCCGCTGAACTGTTTAGGCCCAAGAGACTCAGCGGCTACCTGCCCCAGCATGTCCACTTCCAATGCCGAATTAATAGACACCATATTATCATTGTGGCTTATAACGAATGGATTGTTAACGTAGTCAACGGGATAAAGTGAGAAAAACGGGTTATTATCCACATAGTCATACATCTTTCGAGTACCATATACGAAAGTCGCCACAACTTTGCCAGGGTGAAGAGTTTTGTTTTTACAGTTGACAATGCCGGCTTCAATCAGTTCGATCAGACCGTCGGACACCACTTCGGTATGGATCCCCAGGTCATTTTTTACATTCAAGTAGGAGAGGATCGCATCTGGAAGCATACCCGCTCCCATTTGCAATGTATCCCCATCTCTGACCATCGAGGCGACATTTTCCCCAATCTTATCTAAGATCTTGTTTTTCTGAGCAAATCGAGTCAACTCCAGAATAGGACCGTTTCCTTCCACTATATAGTCCAATTGCGAGACATGAACGAAGGTATCTCCGTAAGTCCTGGGCATATTAGGATTAACCTCAGCAATGACAGTTTTCGCACTTTCGATGAGCTGCCTGGAGTAATCGACAGAAACGCCCAGACTGCAATATCCGTGTGAATCCGGCGGCGATACCATAGTGAGAAAAACATCGACCAGTATACTTTTTTCGCGGAAGGCTTTAGGAAAATGATGAAACATTAAAGCCGAAAAATGCCCGCGGTTGTCCCATATAGCTTCACGGGTGCCGGGACTGGCAAACACACTGTTAACGACAAAATGGTCCTTCATTTCCGGACTGCAATAAGGCGCGTTGCCTATGCACACCCCTTGCCATATTTCAACACTCTGCAGTTCTGATGCTCTTTTCACCAATGCATCAATCAACAATCTTGACTCACTTGCAGCGTGTCCGGGAACAACACGGTCGCCCGATTTTACGATTTTTACGGCTTCATCAGGAGTCTTCAACCGTTCTTTGTAAATTTGATGCCAACTCATTTATAATTCTCCCTTTGGTAAGGATGTAATGAGTTTATAGCGTTTCGTGAACTCGATTCCTGTCGAAACTGTCTAAATAATCAAGAATCCACCACAAACAGGTAGTTCCACTCCGGTAATGAAACTTGCTTCGTCCGAAGCCAAAAAACAAACGGCATTAGCCACATCCTCCGGTTGCCCCATACGGGCTAAAGGCATCACTTTAAGCCAACCATCTTTTATAGATTGAGGCACGTTTTTCAGCATTTCCGTCTCTATTACGCCAGGTTCAATAGTATTTACCGTAATGTTATACCGTCCCAGTTCTTTTGCCAAACTCTTTGTCATACCGATTACCCCCGCCTTCGAGGCAGCATAATTGGTCTGCCCTATCATGCCATAGGCGGAAACCGACGAAATATTGATTATTCTCCCTTGCTTCTTTTCACGCATATATTTCACTACAGCAATGGCCATCAAAAATGTCCCAGACAAATTGACATTAATCACCTCCTGCCACTGCTCTAAAGACATCTTATGTGACATTGCATCTCGTGTTATGCCTGCATTGTTCACCAGAATGTCTACTGTCCCATACTTCTCTATAACGTGTGATATAGCCTTATTAACTGAGTCTTTGCTACTTACATCGCACGAAAGTGCTAAACTGCCGTTACCTGCAGGATCAATAGATTGCACACAATTACGCGCAGTCGTTTCATCGATGTCGAGAACAACAATCCGGCATCCTTCAGTAAACAATTTCCTGGCGATAGCCGCGCCTATGCCGCGACCTGCTCCAGTAATTAATGCAACCTCATTCTTAAATCTCATGATGATCATTCTCCTGATCGCTGATAACATTGTTCTTTTTGTAGCTAAAAGCCTGAAAATAGAACTCTTCCTCTTCCATGCCGTACTTCTTGTCGCCATTTTCTTTATGCCATGGAGCTGAAAATGTCGTGCGGTTTAGCGGGACATGGTGCATCGCCATCTTTTCAAAATGCCTGTTGCGAAGGATCACGATGATCTCGAATGCAATGATGGTTTTAAACATGACAAGGGACAAAAACAGCAGGCCCTAATAAACATCCTTTATGTCGTTCAAGACGGTCCACGCTTCAATGACCTCCTACCGGAACGATAACCCTCTCCACTGAATTCGAAGAGGGCTATCGGCGTTAAGGTTTTTGCCAAATTACTTAAGACCGAAATAGTAGAGTCCTTTGCCAAAAGCCTTGCAGGTAAATATCTGCGCGCCTTCACCTCCATCCCCGTCATTGGCTACAAGATACATCTCGTTGGTACCCGGCTTGATAGCAGAATTGGTTGAACGCATATTGTGCCCTTTATCTCTGCCGGGAATCAAAATCTGGCCTATTGGATTACCGTCTTTATTGAATACCAGATATCTGCCCTGGTCGTAGATCGCCACATAAACGTTGCCCTCGCTGTCAACGCGCATCGAGTCGGGACCGAGACAGCCGGTGAAACGATAGGGTATTGACGTGCCAAACGGAGCAATAGTAGTTGCGTCAGTCAGCGACACCCTGAACAACCTGTTCCCTGCCGTTTCGTCTGTCCAGAGGGTTTTTCCATCGGGACTCAGCGCAACACCGTTGGCAATAGCCATATTAGGCAAAACAGGAGTAATAGTTTTATAATCCGGCGGCGAAACATAATAAACTCCGCCTGTGGGATTAGTTGCACTGCCATGGAAGTCAGTAAAGTAAAAGCCGCCTTTGTCGTCAAACACCAGATCATCCGCCAGATAACCTGCGCTTGTCGGAATAATGGTCTGCATCCCTGATCCATCAGGTTTGATCGCCACTACACTGCCTACTTTGAAATCACCTAAACCAGCAATGAAAATCCGGCCGTCTTTATGAATAGCAAGCCCGGCTGACCCAAGCTTGTTCGGGCCGAGGACAGTTGATAACTTTTTATCCGGTGTAAGTTTAAATACACTGCCGCTCCAAACATCTACAAAAAAAAGATTTCCATTGCGGTCAAACACCGGGCCTTCCAATTGGAGGCCCTTATCAGACACTTTAAAATACGGCTCGGCAACGACAGTGGGAAGGTTTTTCTCATTCTCAGGAATTGGACTGGGGGTCATCGTACTATCATTATGCATCAATGCTGGAGCCGACAGTGCAGTGCCTACGCTCCCAACCACAGCGATAAACATGAACAGCACCGTCATTTTAATGGCTAGATTAGACTGATGTTTTCTCATTTAACTCTTCCTTTCGTCGAATAGTTTTGACCCACTCACGAATTAACCCCCGCCTGCCGGACAAGCGGTTTCAAATCCGTGCCTTCCCCGCCACATCAGTGGTCAATCATCAATTCTGCTACGTACATTAGAATCTAATCTTTTTAATGATGAAGGCTCCTTTGTGTTGGTGAGTTGATCTAATCTCGTCAGCTCCACGCGCCGCCGAGTCCGCGTTTTAATCGTTAACAATAACGGTAGCCCCTTGCCTGGACAGAGATTGGGGGGCACATTAGTCGATTCCACTTCCCGCGCCCGTTCCCAGAGCAATGCGGCGTGATGTGTAGATGATCGGACATCGCCGGGGTGTGGATGCTCCCGGTAATCGCCGCGGTGACTACAGCTTTTTCTTTCAAGCTTTTCCTCCATCATTTCTTTGGATTTAACCGTAAATCCATATCCCAACAGGGATAGCGAGAATCAGGCCGATGGTATCGGCAACGATGTGGCCGAAGAAAAAGTGTTTGTAAGCTTCTTTGTGAGTGAGCCCGGCGACCGCAAGCATGGTGATGACGGCCCCGTTATGAGGCATGGCATCGAAAGCGCCGCAGGCCATTGTGGCAATCCTGTGGATCAGGTTAGGATTCAGGCCGAGGGCGAGATACTTGGGCACCAGGGTCTCCATAATAATTCCAAGGCCCCCGGATGCGGACCCCGTGATCGCCGCCATTATATTCGTAGCGATAGCAAGAGAGACGACCGGGTTCATGGGAAGCGTCAGCAGCCATGAGGAGACCAGTTTGAATCCGGTCGTAGCGGCAACGGCCATACCATAGCCGACGTCGGCGCAGGTATTGACAATGGGAACGACCGTGTTCAGGGCGCCCTTGCACAAAGTATCGACTTTATTGGCATAATATTTCCAGAACAGGATGATGCAGGCCACCACACCGCCCGTCAAAGCGACAACGGCATCTCTTTTGACATAGGGAAGGTCAATGTTGAGCAGCAAAAGAACGATCAGAGGCGGGACCAGGCTAAACCATACGTTAGGCGTGGGTCCCGAAACCGGGACTCCTGCACCGAGCACACCGGCGGCGGGTTCCTCGTACACTTCACCTCTCTCTTTGGACTTTTGCAAAATGTAGCGGAAATAAAAGAGGTTAAAGACAATGACAAAGGCCGCCCCGGTGAGACCGACCAGCGGCGCCGCATAAGCCGTTGATGCCATGTATTTTGTGGGCATGATGTTCTGGATAGAGGGAGTTCCGGGGAGCATGGTCATGCTAATCGATGCTGCTCCGAATATAAATGCCGCCATAAACAGATGCCACGAGAGATTCGTTTCCTTGAATAGAGGCCGCGCGATCGGGATAACAGCAAAAATGACGACCCACAGGTTAACCCCGCCGTAGGTGAGACACAAAGTAACAACCGAAATCGACAGCATCACGCGCATGGGACTGTCTCTGCCGGTCACTTTCAAAATACCATCGGCGATGGAGCGGGCCGCCTGTCCGTCTTCCATAAATTTTCCGAATAAGGAGCCTGCCAGAAAGACAAGGTAAAATTTGCCGGCGTAGTTGGTGAACCCTTTCATATAGGGTCCCGTCAACGTTTCCATAATGTTCATATTGGACAGAATGGATACAATGATCACGGCGAGGGGGGCGATGACGATAATATGCCACCCTCTCAGCGCCAGAATGACGATGAATGCTAACGACAGAATAATTCCAATAACACTCCAGTACATTTAACCTGATCCTTTCATGATCAATGAAGAAAAACAAAGCCCTGCAGAGGTGACGGTTTGGCCAATCCACGCTAATTGAAAAGGCTCAATATTTTCAATAAGATGGCACATTGAGCATCAATTTCTGCAGTGATTGGCTACAATAATGGAGTGTAGATATTAGCTACATTCTCTTGCTTGCCTGTTTTCCTGATCATAGGATGCCTCGTATCAGGGATGATCTTGGAAACAGCCTGGCCAATGATGGGATATTATCTGGGAATCTGTGAGCCGGTTCGAAACACTTATAGAGCAAAAACCACGCCACAACAGGGCAAGAGACGAATCGCGGTTTCCGCCGAGAGGCAAAAGACCAGGCGGGCTGGTAATTCCCTGGTTCGCGCCTCGCTCAATTCGGGCCATAATCTCAATTAGCAATGTGTAAGTATATAATGACACGGTTTTTTTAAGGCTATCATCTGGGGCGGGTGCGGCATGTGAAATCAAGCAAAAAGAGACAGTGTAAGTAATAACTTACACTGTCTCTTTATACTGACATCTAAGCTTTAGTTACAACATGCGAAGACGGCGCATTTTTTGATACAGAAGAGGGCGGGCGATATCCAGAAGCTCGGCCGCCTTTTTCTTGTTTCCTTTTGTGGTTCGCAAAGCATCCAAAATAACTTCCTTCTCGGTAAAAGCTTTTGCGTCTTTTATACTTTGACCTCGGATCATCTGACTGTCGTGGCGAAGTTTCGGAACCAGCCACTCGAAATGTTTCGTCTCCAAAGTGTTACTGTTGCACAAGTTGATAGCTCTTTCCACGGCATGTTCAAGTTCCCGGATATTGCCTGGCCAATCATATTTCTCAAGTAATTCCAGTACTTCCGGCTGTACGGTGATATCCGCCAACCCTGCCTGATCCCCGTATTTTTCCACAAACTTTTCCACCAGCAAAGGCATATCCGATCGCCTCTCCCTCAGCGGGGGCACTCTGATCGGGATAACGTTCAACCGATACAACAAATCTGCCCGAAAGGTATTTTGCTTTACCATATCATCAAGGTAATCATTTGTTGCCGCAACTATTCTAACGTCTACAGGTATTGAGCCTGAGCCCCCGACCCGTTCTATTTCCTTTTCCTGCAGTACGCGCAGCAACTTGGCCTGAGCCGACATTGACAATTGACTTATTTCGTCAAGAAAAAGAGTTCCTTTTTCCGCCAGCTCAAATTTTCCTTTTTTACCGGCCTTTCGCGCCCCGGTAAAAGCGCCTTCGTCGTAACCGAATAACTCGGACTCAAGAAGTTCCATGGGGATAGCGGCGCAATTCAACTTGACAAATGGAAAATGAGCCCGGCGACTTTCCTGATGTAAGGCATGGGCCGCCAATTCTTTGCCTGTCCCCGTTTCCCCTTGAATCAATACCGTAGCGTTTGTGGACGCCGCTTTGAGGATCGCAGCACGCATCGCGACAGATGCTTTACTGGAACAGACTATATCGGTGAGCGAATACCGGACCCCAGAGTACTTCTTCACTTTTTCCTTATAGTAATTAAGCTGACATTGAAGTTCCTTAATTGATTCAAAAAACATATCCGGCATGTCAAAGACTTGAAAAGACATAGCCCCTATTAAAACTCCGTCTTTCACAAGTGGGAAGCGATTACAAATTAACGGTTTTCCCTGATGATAAAAAATGTCTCCGAGAATAGGTTTGCCCGATTCGACTACAGTGGGAAGTTTACTCTCAGGTATGACTTCCTTGATATATCGTCCTATAACCGCCTCAGGATCGAGCCCCCTCCCTCTGGCGTACTTTTCTTCCACAAAAACGATCCTCGATAAGTGGTCAACCACAACTAATCCCCACATATGAGTGAACACTGCTTTTAATATCTCTCTGTAGTTTGCCACCAAGACACCTCCCTGGAGGATATTAATAATGTTCCCATACGTTAAGACAGGCAGTAGATTTAGCCCTTAACCGCCCTCGCTTCGTCTCGATGTAAAAAAATCGCCTTGCAGCAAGGTTCGATTCTCGCACCGGCGATTTGCCCCCGGTCACCGCAGGTGACATTCAGACCGGCGCTATTGCCCCCCCCGGAGTAAGGAATAATATATCCTTTCCATTGTAATTGTAACTCTTTTTGGGGTCTGCTCACCATTGAGATCCAGGCTCTGTCAGGTGTGGGGAACCGCGCACGCCTCGCCGTGACTGCCGAGCGTTCGGGGCTCATGCGCTTGCACGTGGGCGCCTGGCGGAGCCTGGAGATATCTATTTGCTGAATTTTCGGCGCATTACTCGATCCGGCACCCGGGATGCAGGCGCCTGCGTCCAGGTGTCTCTTCAACCGTGGAGTCGTTGAAACACCGCTGGATTCCGCTCCCTGCAAAGTAGGGAAAGAGTGTCCTATAAGCTTCTTGGAAATTCGCCCTGACAATGATATTCTAGCTCAAGTCGCAACCAGTCCTTTCCGATTCGTGTTAGTATTCGCCAGGAGCAGCTATGAGCAGACAGGTTGTTTTAACATCTTTAGGGTGTGCAGAAGAACCCCTTCCCGATACTTATCAAATCCGCGACCTTACCCGGTTTGAACTCGATTTTGAATGGCGTTTCCATTTCTTGGACGGTAACTTCGAGTTGCTTGCCGGCTATAATGTTGACGACTTCCTGGCCGGCCGGAAAAGTCTTCTTGATATAGTGCACGATATGGATCGGCGATATCTTGTGAAACAGGTCAATACAGGATTTGCTCAGGACCGCTATTGTTCTGCCGAGTTTAGAATAAATACGGGTGCGGGCAAGACCGCCTGGCTCTGGATGAGAGGGCCGATTGGTGAAGATTCGTCGGGTCGGCCCGCGCGTATAAAAGGGGTCATAAGCGACATATCCGCTCTTAAGGCTACCCAGCTTGAACTCAGATACGACTGGGATTATTTCGCCTCGCTGGCAGACGCTCTTGAAGATCCGCTTTGTGTAATTGGCGACGACTACCGTATCAAGTTCATGAATAGACCGATGATCGCGGCCGTCGGGGACAGGGTGGGGCAGATATGTTACCGGGCTCTTTTCAATCGGGAGGGATGTTGCAGCATTCCCTCGGACCTGGCCGATAACTGGATAGCCTGTTTTTTCCATAACGAGGGCCGCCTGGCGGGATCGGATAGGATATATGAGGTCCGCAGTCTGCCGGTAATCACCACCAGTGGATCTAAAGTAAGAATCAGCCAGTTCAGGGACGTAAGCAGGCAGAAGAAAACAGAGGGCAAGTTAAGGGGTTTTGCCCATCATGTTCGCGCAATATCTAAAGCGGCCAATATGGCCGAACTGGGTATTTTCATCGTGGCGGAAATGGGGGGGCGCGAAGCGGGGTTTCGTTTTGCAAACGCCGCATTCTGTCATATTACCGGCTATACCGCTGAAGAACTCCTTGAAATGACCCTGGCCCAGGTAATTCAACTGGACTTTGTCGAGGCGGCAATGGGCCGCTACAGGAGGCGGCTCAGAGGCGAGTCGATGAGAGAGTTGAACGAAATCAAACTGCTGCGAAAAAATGGGACTTCTGTTACCGTCTTCGTCATGGGTGCTCTTTCCCTTTATCGCGGGAGTTACTCCACGGTCGGTTTCGTAAGAGACATTACCGGCAGAAAGCAGCTCGAAGAATCGCTGCTTCTCTCTCAAAGGCTTGCGGCCATCGGGAAGCTCTCCGCCGAATTGGCCCACGAAATCAATAATCCGCTCACAAGCGTCATGACGTTCAATAAATTGATCGAAAAAATCATGCAGCAGAAGCCTTTTCCTCTCGAACGGGTTGCCGAGCTTCAAGACTACATTCGGTTCGTGAATAACGAAGCCGGGCGTTGTGCCGATATTGCGCGAAATCTGCTGAATTTCTCCCGAACTACCGATGTCCGCATAGAAGAACACGATGTACATGAGATTTTGAATAAATCGCTCAAGGTGTTCTTGCACAGGGCGGAAATGGGAAATATCAAGGTCATGACCTCCTACTGCCCGGAGGCGCCCTTGATCCAATGTGATTTCAATCGCCTCCAGCAGGCATTTATAAACATCCTTTGGAACGCGATTGAAGCCATGCCTGAAGGCGGCGTTCTCAGCGTTGCCACCAGCATTATTCCGCAGTCTCAACGCCAGGATTTGTGCGAGACCGGGAAAAACCTGGTCGAGGTATCCATAAGCGATACAGGCGTAGGCATCCCGCAGGAAAACCTCGGCAAAATTTTCGAACCTTTTTTCTCGACCAAAACGGAAAAGAGCGGCGTAGGACTTGGTCTTTCAGTCGCCTACGGCATTGTTTCGAAACATGGAGGGCAGATACGGGTTCAAAGCGAAGTGGGGAAGGGGACCTTGTTCACTATCGGGTTGGCTACCGAGACCTGCGCCACGTCTTCTATGCTCGAATGTTGAATCAATGTTAAAAGTGAAGGTCCACTTAGAACGCAACAGTTTTTAGTTTTGAGCTGGAACTAAAAACTTAAAACTAAAAACTGAAAAACTCCCTTATCCTCAAATCTCGATGTTAAAGAGGAAAGACTCCAAGATGAAGGAAAACGCCAGGATTCTCGTTGTCGACGATGAGCCGATGGTTTGTATATCTCTTGCCAACTGGCTCAAGGAAGAAAACTATTTCGTCAAAACGGTAAATGATGGTCCGAGCGCGATAGAGTCACTGAAACAGGAGGCCTGGGACATCGTTCTTCTGGATTACAAAATGCCTGGTATGGACGGAATCGAGGTGCTCCACCGGATAAAGGAAATCGCCCCCGGGACCCTGGTGCTCATGATGACCGCTTATGCCTCGGTCTCCAACTCGGTGCAAGCCATGAAGGAGGGGGCATATGATTATATAATCAAGCCTCTCGATGTTGAAGAACTCAGTATTAGTCTGCGAAAAATCATCGAGCGTCGGCAATTGATTACTGAAAACCTGCTGCTGCGCAAGCAGTTAACCGATCGGCACAAGTATGAGAACATCATTGGCAAGAGCGCGGCAATGCAAAAGGTTTTCGAGCTGATCCGGACGGTTGCCGACACGAGCGCAACCGTTCTGATCACCGGGGAAACCGGCACCGGAAAGGAATTGGTTGCGCGCGCCATACACGCCACCAGTTCGCGGCGCTACGGTCCGTTCATCTCTGTAAGCTGCAGCGCTTTACCCGAAAACTTGCTCGAAAGCGAGCTCTTCGGATTCGAGAAAGGCGCCTTCACGGGGGCGGATCACTCTAAGAAGGGCCGGTTCGAACTCGCCCACGGCGGAACGCTTTTTCTCGATGAAATTGGCGATGTTTCCATGAAATCACAGGTGAAACTGCTGAGGGTCCTTCAGGAAAGGAGCTTCAGCCGTCTTGGCGCTACCGAGTCGATCGACGTGGACGTGCGTCTGATAACAGCGACAAACCGGGACCTCGTTCATCTGGTGGATACATCCCAGTTTCGAAGCGACCTCTATTACCGGCTCAATGTAGTCAATGTCAATCTTCCGCCTTTGCGCGAGCGAAAAGACGACGTTCCGCTTCTGGCCGAACATTTCATGGAAAAATACAATCTCGAATTCTCAAAGAAATTCGATCGGATCGAGCGCAAGGCAATGGAACTTATGTTGAGCTATCAGTGGCCCGGCAATGTGCGCGAACTCGAAAACGTGATCGAAAGGGCCATTGTGATCGATCAGGGACCGGAAATAATGGCCAGGAACCTGCCGTTTTTCGATCGCGGCCAGCCGGTCCCGGGAGACTTGCCGTGTGCGTTGGAAGAGGTGGAAAAGGCGCACATCGGCAAGATGCTCGAAATCCATGGCTGGAACGTATCCAAAGCAGCCAAGGTACTGGACATCGACAGGACGACCCTGCACAAGAAAATACAAAAATTCGGTCTGGCCCGGACGTAACGGTTGCCCCGATGAGCTTGCAGCCCGGCATAATCTATATGGTTCCGATGGGGCCCTTCGACCCGAATGATCTGGGAAAAATAGCCAGGAGCATAGAAAAACAGTTCGAAGTCGAGGCAATAGTTTTAGAGAACCAGGGCTTACCCCATTACGCACTGGACGCCGTTCGCCACCAGTACAATTCCAATCTTATTTTGAAAAAATTGCTCGACGTTTGCCCTCCACGGGTCCTGAAGATTCTGGGCATCACGGTTGTCGATCTGTTTAACCCCATTTTCTCATTCGTTTTTGGCGAGGCACAGTTTGGGGGAAAATGCGCCGTCATATCCAATTTCCGGCTTCAAACGCTTTCCGATGGGCCGGCGCAGCCAGGGTGCCCGTCCCTTGTGGACCGAATGGAGAAAGAAGCCGTGCACGAACTCGGGCATACCTTCGGTCTGGGGCACTGCTCTGATCCTGCCTGCGTGATGAGCTTCTCTAAAAAACTGCAGCGCGCAGACGTAAAACTTGCCGCTATGTGCCCAGCCTGCCGCAATCTTTTGTTGTGGTACATGGAACATGGTTTTGCTTCAAAATTGGCATAGCTCCATGGGATAAACTGTGAAAAATAATCTTTTCACAATATGGCCCCAATTGCCGCTCGAAAGCACAATTATTCCGTAATTTCCATAAGATGTGAGTAAAAACGCAGTGTTTCGAAAACATTTGCAATGGTTATTCTTTTGTGTTAGAAAAGCATCGACACTCGACAAAAAAACAAACTTTGAGATAACAGGGCCGGCAAGGCAATACCGTTCTCTAGCTGATGTGAAGTGGTTTTAACTCTCTCTTGCTTCTTACGGTGTATCATGCGCAGAGTCTCCTGTTTGGCATTTATGTCTCCGGCTCAGTTTGCCGGATCTCGGGTTTCTTCCCGAAGCAATCGGTTTTCCCTTTTCACTCCAGAAATATCCGATCAAAACAACGCAAGCTTCACAGACCTTTGCATAAACAAGAGTTCACTGCGTTTTTGCCCTGAGAGCAGGGAAGAATCATGGCACAAGGGTATTTCTCTGTATTCCAGTTAATCGGAGACCTCCTGACATCATGCAGCAGCATATTTTGACACCTGATTTCAGTTTTCTCCAAAGGGCCGAAGCCGCGGGACCTTTCAATGCGGCGGAGTGTTTTCAGTGCCGCAAATGTACCAACGGCTGCCCTGCGAGCTTCGCAATGGACCTTTTTCCCGACCAGATCATCCGTCTGGCAATTCTTGGTCAAACAGCCGAGGTGCTTCAATCGCGCACGATCTGGGTGTGCGCTTCCTGCGAGACGTGCAGCACCCGGTGTCCTAACGGAGTTCGGATCGCCGAGTTGATGGACTATTTCAAGGAGTTGGCCGTAAGAGCCGGGGTCAGTCCGGCACAACCCACGGTCGAGGCATTGCATAAGACTTTCCTCGAGAACTTGAAGCTAACGGGCAGGGTCTTTGAGGGCGGTCTGCTCCCTGCCTACTGGGTCAAGAGCGGACAGGTCGGAAGCAAGTTCAAATCCGGCGAGATGCGCAAAGAGCTCAAGCAGGGCATTAAGCTTTTCAAAAAGGGACGTCTGGCCCCGTTGCCCACGGTAATCAAGGGAAAAGCCGAAGTCAGCGCCATTTTGCGCTTATCCTAATCAGACAGGAACCGGACAATGAAGGTAACCTACTACCCTGGTTGTTCTCTTGAAGGTACCGCGCGGGATTACGCCGATTCTATCGAGTCCGTTTGCGGACACATGGATATCGAATTGCAGCAGATTCCCGACTGGAACTGCTGTGGGGCCACTGCTGCCCACAGCATAAATCACAGGGCGAGCATCGACCTGCCGGGCCGCAATCTGAGACTTGCTCAAACGCTCGATAATCCCGACATGCTGGTGCCTTGCCCGCTTTGTTTCAACCGCCTCAAGACCGCAGTGCACGAGCTTAAGGGCAATGGCCACAGGTTTGAAACCACCCTGGATTCGGATGTCCCCAAAATATGGGACCTGGCCAACTTCTTCGCAGCCGACGACAATCTCCGGAAGCTTGCATCGGGCATCAAAAGGCAGCTCAAAGGAATCAAGGTGGTCTCCTATTACGGCTGTATGGCGAGTAGGCCGCCCGAAATAACCGGGGCCACCGATTATGAGAACCCCCAGAGTCTCGACAGGATCGTGAAAACTTTGGGTGCAAGCCCTGTCGACTGGCCCTACAAGACTGATTGTTGCGGGGCGAGCCTCATGATCTCCATGCCTGACATGGGCTTCAAAATGGTTGGGAAACTGCTCGATATGGCCAGGCGGGTTGGAGCCGAGGCGGTCGTGGTTTCCTGCCAGATGTGTCAGGGAAATCTTGATATGTACCAGGAGCGGATCGAAGCTGAAACCGGAAGACACTATGGGCTCCCCATACTCTATTTTACGGAGCTCATAGGGCTTGCATGCGGTTTGACGCAAGCCCATGAATGGCTCTCCCGGCACTTTGTCGATCCGATTCCTCTGCTCCGGCGAAAAGGGCTGGTATAGGGACACTTTGTAAATTTCCCGTGCTGATTTCGCTTGGAGCCGGTGACAAATATCAGGAAGGTTGACTACCCTTATATCCAAAGAGAAGGTAAAGGAAATGCGGCAGGCACAGAAGACCGGCGCGGTTACCGTTTTGGGAGGCGGGATAGCAGGCATCCAGAGCGCTCTGGATATCGCCAACTCCGGATTCAAAGTGTACCTGATCGAAGAGCAGCCTAATGTCGGCGGAGTCATGGCGCAATTGGACAAGACTTTCCCGACAAACGACTGTTCGTCCTGTATGATGGGGCCGAAACTGGTGGAGCTTGCCAGTCAGCGCAACATAGAGATCCTTACCAGGACCACCGTCGAAAAGCTCGAAGGCGTCCCGGGAGATTTCACCCTGACCGTTAAGCGCCATCCGAGGTATGTTCAGGTAGACAAGTGTACCGGCTGCGGCGAATGCGCCAATGTTTGCCCCGTCGATCTGCCGGCAAATTTCAATATGGGTCTGAACGAGCGCAAGGCAATCTACCGGAACTATCCTCAGGCGATTCCGGCGGCGTTTACCATAGACAAGCTTGACAAGTCTCCTTGTGCTAATGCGTGCCCCGGGCAGGTTAATGCCCACGCCTATGTGACACTGATCGCACAGGGCCGGTACGAGGACGCGATGCAGGTCATCATGAGGAACCTTCCGCTTCCTGGTGTACTGGGCCGAATCTGCCCGCATCCCTGCGAAACCGCCTGCCGGCGCGGCCAGGTCGATGAGCCTGTTTCGATATGCGCTCTCAAGCGTTTTGTAGCAGACACTGTAGATCTGGAGAAACTGCCTCTTCCTGAAATAGAAAAAAAGAGTGAAAAAGTTGCCGTCATCGGCTCGGGGCCTGCCGGATTGACCGTCGCCTACTTCCTGGCCCTCGATGGCTATGATGTAACGATCTATGAGTCTCTTTCCGTTGCAGGGGGCATGCTGCGAGTTGGTATCCCCGACTATCGTCTGCCGCCCGAGGTATTGGATAAGGAAGTACGGGCTATAACAAGGTTGGGGGTCGAGATAAAATACGATGCCGCTCTTGGCCGGGATTTCACGATAGATAAACTGTTGGGGCAAGGATACCGGGCCGTCTATCTGGGGATAGGGGCCCACCAGAGCCTCAAGCTCAATATTCCGGCCGAGGACGCCTCGGGGGTCATGCACGGTGTCGAGTTCCTGCGCAATGTCAATCTTTGTAATATGCCCGGCTTAAAAGACAAACGGGTTGTCATCGTCGGAGGCGGTGACGTTGCGATTGATGCAGCGCGTTGTGCGATGAGAACAGGCGCAGGGAAGGTCAGCATTTTCTACCGGCGTACCCGCAAAGAAATGCCTGCCCGCGAAAACGAAATAGAAGATGCTCTGAGCGAAGGAATCGAAATCAGATACCTCACTGCGCCACAGCAAATTCTCACCAAGGGCAAAAAGGTTATCGGAATTCAGTGTATACGGATGGAGCTTGGCGAGCCCGATTCATCAGGCAGGCGAAGGCCGGTTCCCGTTCCCGGAAGTGAATTTACTGAAGAATGCGATATCGTCGTTCCGGCTATCGGCCAGACTCCTGAGAGTAATTTCCTGGCGGATTCCGAGAAACTCAAAATCACCCGTTTCGGAACGATTGCGGTAGACGATATAACGTATCAGACCAGCCGCGAGGGCGTGTTCGCAGGCGGCGATGCGCAGTCCGGGCCATGGGTTGCCATTGGCGCGGTCGCTGCCGGCCGTGAGGCCGCAATTTCCATATCCCGCTATCTGAAGGGCGAGGATATGGCGGCAGGGCGCAGCAAGCTCGAGATGCCTCAGGAGAATTTCGCTCCAATTCCCCTTGACATTGAAAAACAAGCCCGCGTCCATCAGTCTGCGATATCCATGGCGCAGAGGAAGAGCGGCTTTACCGAGGTCGAGCAGGGTATCACCGAGGAGCAGGCCAGGGCCGAAGCCTCCAAGTGCCTCAACTGTATGACCTGCTGTGAGTGCAAGATGTGCGAGAAGGCGTGTCTCGCCTCCGCTATCGACCACAATATGATGCCTGAGATCGAGGAGATCAAAACAGGCGCAATCATCTTCTCGCCCGGTTTTACTCCCTTCGATCCGAAACGCAAACCCGAATACGGCTACGGCAGGTGGCCAAACGTGGTTACCAGTCTGGAATACGAGCGCATTCTGTCTGCGGCAGGTCCATTCGGGGGTCACATACAGCGGCTCTCCGACGGACAAAAACCCGGTCGGATAGCCTGGATTCAGTGCGTCGGGTCGCGTGACAGTTCCATCGGCCAGGATTACTGCTCTTCTGTCTGCTGTATGTATGCGACCAAGCAGGCGATGATCACAAAGGAGCACGAGGCCGACATCGATACCACCATTTTCTATATAGATATGCGCGCGCAGGGCAAGGGCTTTGACCGCTTCTACGAGCGCGCCCGGGATGAGACGAAAGTCAGGTATGTCCGCTCGATGATTTCAAGGGTTGTGCCGGTGCCGGATACCGACAAGCTGCTGATCAATTATTCCGATGCGGAAAACGTTATGCGCGAGGAAGAATTCGACATGCTGGTTTTGTCGGTTGGCCTTTGCGCGCATCCGTCCACCGCCGAACTGGCGAAGCGGCTGGGTGTGGATTTGAACCCCCATGGTTTTACGTTGACCGACCCGATGGATGTGGTTGCCACCTCGCAGCCTGGAGTTTTTGTCTGCGGCGCCGCCCAGGGTCCGAAGGATATTCCCGATTCTGTTCAGCAGGGCAGCAGCGCAGCGGCCTGCGCGACTTCGCTGCTCGCAGATGCGAGAGGTTCTCTGATCGAACCGCCGCCCCAGTATGAAGAGCGCGATATCAGGGGCGAGAAGCCTCGGATTGGTGTTTTCGTCTGTCATTGCGGCATAAACATCGCCGGAGTCGTGGATACCGAGGCTGTTGCGGAATACGCAAAATCGCTTCCGGGTGTCGAGTATGCAATAAGCCCGATGTTCGCCTGTTCGACCGACCAGCAAAAAGAGATCAAGCGGGCGATCGAGGAATACAAGCTCAATCGGTTTGTCGTTGCATCGTGCACGCCGCGTACCCATGAGCCGCTTTTCCGAAATACGCTCAGGGAAGCCGGTTTGAATCAATACCTTTTCGAATTTGCAAATATTCGCGAACACGACTCATGGGTTCATCAAGGGGAGCATGAACTCGCAACCGAAAAAGCAAAAGACCTGGTGCGCATGGCGGTATCCAGGGCCAGTCTGCTCGAACCGCTCTACGATTTCTCCTATGAGGTCGTGCAGAAGGCGCTGGTCATAGGCGGTGGTCTCGCCGGGTTGACGGCGGCTCTCTCCGTCGCCGAACAGGGCTTTCCCGCCGTGCTGGTCGAAAAGACCGCAGAGCTTGGCGGGAATACAAGAAAGCTGTTTTATACCGAGGACGGCGGTGAGCCCAAGAAGTACCTGGATGAGCTGATTAAAACGGTCGAGTCCAACCAGCTCGTAAAGATTTACAGGGAAGCTGAAATCCTGAATGTCAAAGGGTCATGCGGGAACTTTTCGACCACGATCAACGCAGGTGGCAAAGAGGTGGAGGTTTCTCACGGTGTGGCGATAGTTGCCACCGGAGGCCAGGAATACAAGCCTGCCGAGTACCTGTACGGTCAGAACGCAAGAGTTGTAACGCAGAAAGAATTTGAACTGCTCCTCACTACCGATCCTGCCGCGGCGCGCGACTGGCGAAACGTCACAATGATCCAGTGCGTTGGTTCGCGTGAGCCGGACAACTCCTATTGCAGCAGGGTGTGCTGTACCTCTGCCGTCAAGAACAGTCTGAAACTGAAGGAGATAAACCCTTCGGCCAATATTTCAGTGCTCTACCGCGATATCAGGACGTTTGCTTTAAAGGAACTGTACTATCAGGAAGCCAGGCGGCAGGGGGTCCGATTTTTTCGATTCGACGAAAACCAAAAGCCCGAGGTCAAAGCGAACGGCGCAGGAATTGACGTATCCCTTTTCGACTCTCAACTCCAGCGCCGGGTCACTCTATCGACTGACCTTCTGGTTCTGAGCGCCGCGATTCGCCCGAGCGAGGACACCAGGAAGCTTGGCGAAACCCTTCGCCTGCCCCTGGATCAGGACGGGTTCTTCCTGGAAGCACACCTTAAATTGCGGCCGCTCGATTTCGCGACATCCGGGTTTTTCCTCTGCGGACTTGCGCAGGGCCCGAAGTTCGCCAATGAATCTATCGCCCAGGCGCGGGGCGCCGTGTCTCGAGCCATGACGATCCTGTCTCAAAAGGAGATTGTGGCCGAAGGCGTTATCACGCAGGTAGATCCAGCCCTTTGCCGTGCATGCGGAGAGTGCGAACAGACTTGCCTTTTCGAAGCTATAAAAGTCACTGAGATGGAGGGCGGGAAGAAGCAGGCCGCTGTTACGCAGGCGCTTTGCACGGGCTGCGGCGCCTGTAACGCTGCCTGTCCGACAGGGGCGGCCTCGCTTGCGCATTTCCGCGACAGGCAAATAGAGGCTGTGATCAAAGCATTCAGCGATTAGTGGTAAGCCTTTAGCTTCAAGGGCTAACAGCTAACAGCTAACAGCTAGGAAATTCAATGTCTGATAAATTCGAACCCAGGATAGTCGCCTTTTTATGTAACTGGTGCGCGTATGCCGGGGCGGACCTTGCGGGAGTCGCCAGGATGCAGTATCCGACCAACGTGCGTCTCATCCGGCTTATGTGCTCAGGGAGAATGAATCACGGTTTTCTGCTGGATGCGTTTGAAGCGGGGGCTGACGGCGTGATGGTCTCAGGCTGACACATCGGTGACTGCCATTACCTGGGAGGTAATGAAAAGTGCCTGAAAGTGATCGAAGAGACCCACAGAATTCTGAAGCTTCTCGGAGCAGACGAGCGTTATCTCCGGCTGAAGTGGATTTCCGCTTCAGAAGGGAACATCTTCGCCGATGAGATCCGGTCCTTCACGCAGTTGCTGAAAGAGATGGGCAGGAACCCTCTGGCAGAAAAGGCTGATGCAGAGGTTGTGGCTGTTTAGCGGAGACGAAATGAAAATCAGCAAGGAACAGATTGATTATTGCATGGAATGTGGGGTCTGCACGGGAAGTTGTCCCATAAGCAGGGTGCTGCCCACCTTCTCTCCACGGCAGATGATCAAGCGGGCGCTGATGGATCGGGATGAAACGGTCCTGCAGGGGCGAGAGCTCTGGGCATGTCTCACGTGCGCCAGGTGCAGTTCCCGCTGCCCCGTGCAGATCGATTTTCCTGAGTTCGCCCGAGATTATCGCGAACTTGCGCGCAAGGAGGGCAATCTTCCGCAGCACAGCCATCACGGTACATTGCAGGCGATTGCGTCGCTGCAGACCAGGAATATCTCTCAGCGGCGCACCGATTGGGCAAAAGATGTCGGCAAGTTCCAGGCCGCCGGAGACGTCTTCTACTTTGTCGGATGCGCCCCGTATTTCGATGCTTCCCTGAAATACGGGCCAACCTCGCTGGAGACGGCCGGGAACGTCCTGAAGCTTCTAAACCGGATGGGCATTGAGCCTGTGATGAGCGACGACGAACGCTGCTGCGGACATGACGCTCTTTGGGGCGGCGATCAGGCGACGTTCCGCAAGCTGGCGACTCGCAATCTGGAGATGATCGCCGGTTCGGGCGCTAAAAGCGTCATATTTAGCTGTCCGGAAGGTTACACGACCTTCAAGACTGAAATTCCCAAGTACTTTGGTACATTGCCTTTCGAGGTAACCCATATCTCCGAGTTCCTGGCTCGCGAGCTGCCCGGAGCGGGTTTGTCCTTTAAGCCCGCCGAAAACGGGGATGGGGTGGTTACTTATCAGGACCCGTGTAGATTAGGCAGGAAAGCCGGAATTTACGATCCGCCCAGGGAGCTTCTAAACTTGATTCCCGGAGTGCGGCTCGAAGAGATGGGAATGAACCGCGAAAACTCGGTGTGCTGCGGCACGAGCGCCTGGATTGAGTGCTCCAACTGCTCGAAGACAATGCAAATCGAGCGTCTTCAGGAAGCTATCGGCACTGGGGCTTCTACTCTGATTACCGCTTGCCCCAAGTGCAGGATTCACCTCACGTGTGCTGAGCAGAATACGGACATTACTCTGAAAATAGATGACTTGTATTCGTTTCTTTTGGACCACATCGAATAGTAACAGCCTGGGTTGGGTGGATCTCTTCGAGTGAAACCCAGCGATGAAGGAGATCACGTTCGTGAATCGGGATGTCCTTGTGATTGGCGGGGGAATTGCTGGCATGCAGGCCTCCCTGGATCTTGCCGAAATGGGGTTCCAGGTTCATCTTGTTGAACGGCTACCCACTATTGGCGGGAAAATGGCTCAGCTTGACAAAACATTTCCAACCAACGACTGCGCCCTCTGAATTCTGGCTCCGAAATTGATGGATGTCGGTCGGCATCCCAGAATTCGCCTCTTGGCGTACTCGGAAGTGGAAGGTGTAGAAGGGGAGTTGGGCAACTTCAGGGTCACCGTGCGAAAAAAAGCCCGGTACGTGGACGAAAACAAGTGTACCGGTTGCGGGAGTTGCGCGGAGAAGTGCCCGACGGTTGTGTCCGATGCGTACAATATGGGGTTGGGCAAAGCCAAGTCCATATACAAATACTTCGCGCAGGGCATTCCGTCCGCTTACACCATTGACGCAACCAAATGCCGGAACTTCCAGCCGGGTAAAAAATGCGGCTTGTGCGCCAAGATTTGCCAGGCCGGCGCTATCGACTACAAGCAGGAAGATCAGATCATAGACGTGGAGGCTGGTGCGATCATCCTCGCAACGGGCTATGAACTGTTCGATGCCCGAAAAGTCCCGGAATATGGGTACGGGCGGCATCCCAATGTGGTTACGGCCCTGGAGTTCGAGCGGTTTCTTTCCGCAAGCGGTCCGACTCACGGTCACGTCTATCGGCCTTCGGACCTTGCCGTCGAAGCCACGATACCCGAGCTGGAAAAGCTCGTCCAGAAGTCTCGCCGGGAACTCGAAAAGTTCGAAAAGACTTTTAGCATGACCTCTGATGAGTTCAGCGGCAAGTTCAATACGGGTGAGCTTTCGGGCAGTCATTACGATGAATGGGCCCTGCAGTACAATGCTTACCTGCCGCTCAAGAAGAACCTCGAAAGGACGAAGGAAAAAGTTGAGTCGATGGGAACGGCTCACCGGCTCGCCTTTATCCAGTGTGTGGGGTCTCGCGACAAGCGGTTCAACAAACATTGCTCGAGTTTCTGCTGCATGCACGCCGTCAAGGAGGGGATCATCGCCCGCGAACACGACCCTGATGGTGAGGTCTATATCTTCGGGATGGACATTCGCGCTGTTGGGAAAAATTTCGAGGAATACCGCAACCGGGGAGCGAATGAAGCGGGAATAAAATTCATCCGCAGCAGGGTTGCGGAGATAACCGAAAACGCCGCTCACAACCCGATTCTCTGGTATGAGGACACCAAATCGCGTGAAGTCCACAGCCTCGAGGTGGACCTGGTAATCCTGGCCACCGCTTGCGAACCCAGCCCGGCAGCCAAAAAGTTTTCCGAGCTTCTTGACATACCGCTCAATGAGTTCGGTTTTTATGGAACGAAGACGGTCCCCGCGCTGGATACCTCACGTCCGGGGGTGTTCACATGCGGGTGCGCTCAGGGTCCAATGGATATTCCGGAATCGGTAGCGCAGGCAAGCAGCGCCGCCGCAAGAGCGGCCCAGGCCCTGTCAGGTCCTGAGGCAATGCGCCTCGTATCCTGAAGGAGAAAGAGCAAATGAGTGGAAACGGCGGAAGCCAGAACTTGAGCGAAGCGCGGATAGGTGTGTTTGTCTGCCATTGCGGCTCCAACATTGCGGGCTACCTGGACTGTGAAGCGCTGACGAAATATGCGGCCACACTGCCATACGTAGTGTACGCCAAAAATAATCTCTACACCTGTTCGGAATCGGGAATAGCTGAAATTCAAGGCGCCATAAAAGAACACGGGCTGACGAGGGTAGTGGTCTCGTCCTGTTCGCCAAGGACCCACATGCCGCTTTTCAAAAGCGCCTGCGCGGAAGCCGGCCTGAATCAGTATCTGTTCGAGATGGCCAATATCCGCGACCAGTGCTCCTGGGTGCACATGCAGGAACGCGATGCTGCCCAGGTAAAGGCGATGGACCTTATCCGCATGGCGGTCGCCAAGGCCGTGTTGCTTGACCCGCATGAAGACATCGAGTCCTCGCTGGTGAGAAAAGCCATGGTGCTTGGCGGCGGCGTCGCGGGGCTGGGTGCCGCTTCGGCGCTGGCGGATATGGGAGTTGAAGTATTACTGGTGGAGAGGGAAGCCGAACTCGGGGGGCTTCTGCGCCGTCTGAACAGGATTGGACCATCGAACGAACCTGCTGCGGAAATCCTTGCCGGCATGGTGGAAGGGGTAAAGAGTTCTTCCAATATCCGCATTTTCCTTCAGACCGAACTGACTGGTGTGGGCGGGGTTGTAGGAAACTATGAAGTCAGCCTTAAAGGCATGAACGGAGATGAAACTAATGAGACCGTCGGATCGATAGTGATTGCGACCGGCGCAGTCCCGTTCAAGCCTGAAGGGATGTTCGGATACGGCGGCGAAAATGTCATTACCCAGATCGAACTGGAGGAAAAACTCCGAAGCGGCGCGCCGTTGGGTGCCAAGAACATCGTCATGATTCAGTGCGTCGGGGCGCGTTGTCCTGAGAGAACCTACTGTTCCCGGATATGCTGTCTCACGGCGGTCAAGAATGCGTCGTATATCAAATCGCTCGATCCTGATGCGCACGTGCATATTCTTTATCGCGACATCCAGATGTATGGAACGGAAAACGAGAAACTGCTCTGGGATACTCGCGGGGCAGGCATAAAATACGATATCTACGATGCGGCTGTTCCCCCGGTCGTAAAGGATGGCGCTGTCGATCTTTATCAGCCTCTTACCGGGATGACCATCGAGATTCCCTGCGACCTGGTGGTGCTTTCTACCCCGTTGGTTGCACCCGCTGATTCAGCGGCGATAGCCAATCTCATGCGCATCCCGGTTGACGGGAATAATTTCTTCATGGAGGCCCACGCCAAGCTGCGACCCCTGGATTTTGCAACCGACGGTATTTTCCTGGCTGGAACTGCCAGATATCCGGTTACGGTTCGGGAAGCCCATGCACAGGGACTTGGCGCCGCGTCAAGGGCAAACACGATCCTTGCCAAGGACAAGCTTGTATTTAGCGCGCTGGTCTCCTATGTGACCGACCGGTGCGATGGTTGTGGGCTCTGTCTTGACGTATGTCCCTATCATGCAATCACGATTGAAGCGTACGAGCAGGACGGGCGTGTTCAAAAGAGGGTGAAAACCGACAGCATTCTTTGTAAAGGATGCGGTGTATGCGGGGCTACGTGTCCCAAAGGCGGAATACTCATTCACGGCTTCACCCCGGCTCAGATAATGGCCCAGGTGGATGCGCTGCTTGAGATCTAACCTCACGAACCAAATTCTTAGAAAGGAGTTCCTCGATGTCTGATGATTATCAGCCGGTCATCGTAGGATTTCTGTGCATCTGGTGAGCTTTTGCTGCTGCTGACCTGGCTGGGGTCAGTCGATTGCAGTATCCGCCCAACCTGCGCATCATCAGGGTCATGTGCTCTGGAATGATCGATCCGGAGATCGTCGTCCACGCTCTTTCAAAGGGGGCGGACGGTGTCCTCGGAGTTGGCTGCCACCTCGGTGAATGCCATTACCTGGAAGGTAATCAAAAAGCAAACACGAGGGATATGGCGATCAAGGTAGTACTCGAAAACTGCGGGATCGACCCGAACCGGTTCCGAATCGAATGGGTATCTTCCGCTGAAGCCCCGCGCTTTGTCGAAGTGGTGACCCGGTTTGTGCGCGACATAAAGGCACTGGGGCCCAATCCGCTTCGGGAGCAAAAGGCTGCGGTCAACGCCTGACAAGGATGGTCCGCGCTCTAAGCGCGGACATCTCCGATCGACATTGTTTTGTGATCACCGCGAATATGGCGAGGTAAGATTTTATGGCGGCAAAAGTGGCTGAAGAATGGCTGAACGCGTGTTCCGGATGCGAAATATCCATTGTGGATCTGGGCGAGCGAATTCTGAAGGTGCTCGAACTTGTTGAATTCGTCCATATCCCCGTGCTTATGGACCACAAGTACTATGGCCAGCTCGGAGACGGAAAGCACATAGATATTCCCCAAGCCGACGTCGGCATAATTACCGGCAGCATCCGCAACGAGGAACATCTCGAAGTGGCCGAGGAGATGCGCAAAAAATGCAATCTCATTATAGCTATGGGCACCTGCGCGACCCACGGTGGTATTCCCGCTCTTGCCAATTCCTACTCTAATGAGAGCATCTTCGAGCGCTATTACTCGACCGAGACGACCGATAAAGATCAGCCTCGGCCTAAAGATGGAATTCCACCCCTTCTGGATAAGGTTTACGCGCTGGATGAAAAAATCAAAGTGGACGTTTATCTGCCCGGATGCGCTCCACACCCGGATCAGGTTTTCGCTGCCCTGGCCGGGCTTCTTACAGGCAACCCCGCGGCGCTGCCCGACAAGAGCGTCTGCGATTTCTGCCCCACCAGGCGCGAAGGCAAAGGGCAGGTAAAAAAGTTGCACCGATTCCTCCGTGCCCCTGAATACGTGTCTCAGGATGAACCGCTCGACAAGATGCGGTGCCTGCTGGAGCAGGGTTTGCTTTGTATGGGATCGGTAACGAAGGCCGGCTGCGGCGGGGACGGACTCGAGCCCCGGTGCATCAAGGCGAGGGTCCCTTGCAGGGGATGCTACGGGCCGGTCCGGCAGGACGGGAATCAGCTTCTGCAGATGCTGAATGCGCTGGCTTCAAATGGGATCGACCTGGAGTCGCTGCCCGATTACGCTTCTATTTTGAGGTTTTCCGGTTCGCATGGCCTTTTGCGCCCGGTTGTACATCCTGTGTGTAAATAGATAGAGCTCCCGCCGTCGTTGGACGGGAGGAGATAACTCCCCCTTTTTTGAAGGGGGGTCGGGGAGATTTTAAGCGGCCCCGGTCACCGGAAGGAGAACCATCGTATGGCCCGCACTATCCACCTTGCGCCGATAACCCGTATCGAGGGACATGCTTCGATTGAGATCAATCTGGACGACAACGGCAACGTTGCCGACAGCAAGGTCCATTACATGTCCCTGAGAGGGTTTGAAAAATTCATCGAAGGAAAACCGGCCGAAGAGGTGCCGCGGATAGTCAATCGCATTTGCGGAATCTGCCCATGGCACCATCATATGGCTTCCAACAAGGCCGTTGACCGCTGCTTCGGGGTTACACCCACGCCGGCCGGAAACAAGCTGCGCGAATTTGCGACGACTGTCTCACACGCCGAAGACAAGCTGCTGAACTTCTACTTCCTGGCGGCTCCGGATTTTGTGATGGGACCCGATGCCGATTACGGAGTGCGCAATGTCATCGGGGTGGTGAAGGCTGCGCCGGAATTGGCCACGAAGGCTGTACAGGCCAGGTTCAAGGCCAAGATGATCCTGGAAAAGCTCGGCGGCAAAGCCATTCACCCGCATGCTGGCGTTGTCGGGGGCTTCTGCAGGCCGATGCTCGAATCGGAGAGAACAGAGTGGCTTGAACAGCTCAAGGAACTGCTTGAGTTCTCGACGTTCACGCTCGACTTCGCCAAAAAGGAGGTCTTCCCCAAATACCTCGATGTTGTCAAAGTCCTCGGGGTCTTTACCGCGGGGTTCCTCGGCACCGTCGGCGACAAGGGGCAGTTGAACCTCTTCGACGGTAAGCTCAGGATGATGAAGCCTGACGGGACGTACACCGATTTCGACACCCAGGACTACGTGGACTACCTCGGCGAAGCGGTTGTGCCCTTCTCTTACGGCAAGATCCCTTATGCGAAGTTCTGGAACGAGGGCTTCTCGATGGATCTCGATAATCTCAAAGGGATCTATCGGGCAAACTGCCTCGCGAGAATAAATGTTTGCGACAGCATTCCGACTCCGCGCGCGCAGGCCGAACTGGAGGAGTTCCGAAAGCTTTTCGGGAGGCCGGCTCAGCTCACCCTGCTATACCACTGGGCGCGGTTGATCGAGGACGTTTATGCCTACGAGCACGCAATCGAACTTTTGGAGGATAAATCGATAACCGACACGGATGTGCGCGCCCCGGTCGAACCGAAAGCGGGCAGGGGAGTAGGGTGCCTGGAGGCCCCGCGCGGGACCTTGATCCACGATTATTCCACGGACGACAACGGTCTCATCAGCAGGGCCAATCTGATCGTTGGAACCACGCATAACCTTGGTCCGATGAATATAAGCGTGAACCAGGCTGCTAAAGCGCTCATCAAAAACGGGGAGGTAACGGAGGGAATCCTGAACAGGATTGAAATGGCCGTACGAGCCTATGACCCTTGAATTTCCTGCGCAACCCATTGCCTGGATGGCAATAATGTGTTCTCAGTGATCGTAAACGGCCCGAACGGCGAAATCGTTAAGAGGTGGCCGGAAAAGTAATTCTCAACCTGATTGATTCGAAAAAACACCTGAAGGCGGTATTCGTCTTCAGGTTTTTTAATGGGTTAAGAATTTTTGACACACAAAGCGATCGTTGCCATAGTCCTACTCGTAACGCCACTGGTTCCCCAGGCCGAGGAGCGGTAGGGTGCTCACGGCAGAGGCCAGCGGATAAGCTTGGTCGCCGGGATAGAGAACCCAAAGGCGGGTCAGCTCCAGGTCCTTGACGGCGCTCGCCATGGAAGGGGTGAGGCGCGGGGCGTCGGCGTACTTGACCTCTACGGCCCAATTCCTGCCGTGCTCTTGCCAGAAGAGATCCACTTCGGCGCCGCTGTGGGTTGCCCAGAAAGCCAATTCTTCGCGGCGTTTGCCGATTGCCCGGGCAGCCGCCTCCAGGGCGAACCCCTCCCAGGAGGCGCCCAGCTTGTTGTGAGAGGCAAGATCCCGCAACGACCGGATCGCAAGCAGAGTATGCAGCAGGCCCGAGTCGCGTACGTAGAGCTTGGGGCGTTTCACCAGGCGTTTGCCGATGTTTGCATGCCACGGCTGCAACAGCCGAATCATGAAGGTGCCCTCGAGGATGTCCAGATAGCGCCGAACGGTCATGTCCGAGACGCCAAAGGCCCGGGCTAGCTCGGAATGGTTGAGCATCTGGCCGTGGTAGTGGCAGAGCATCGTCCAGAAGCGGCGCAAGGTGGCTGCCGGGATGGAGATGCCCAACTGGGGGATGTCGCGTTCGAGAAACGTGGCCACATACTGTTCGCGCCAGAGATAACTCACTTCCTCGTTTGATGCGGTATACGCCGGCGGCAGTCCCCCGCGCAGCCATAAGTCGCGCCAGTGCTCGGCCCCCACATCGCCCAGTCGAAACCCGCCGAGCTCGTAATAGGCCACACGACCGGCCAACGATTCGGAGGATTGCCGGATCAGCTCACGGGATGCGCTGCCCAAGATCAGATAACGCTGGTCGTGGTGCGTGTCCACAAGGTAGCGCAGGAGCGGGAAGAGTTCCGGTGCGCGCTGAATCTCATCGATCACGATCAGTCCGGAAAGGGGTTCGAGCGCCAACTGCGGTTCCGCCAGCATGGCGGCGTCTCGCGGGTTTTCGAGGTCGAGGAAATGATCCGCCGGAAATTCATGGGCCAGAGTGGTCTTCCCCGATTGTCGCGGCCCGAGAATGGCCGTAACCGGAAAGGCCGCCATGAACGTGGCGAGCGCTGATTTGTCGAATGGTCTATCGATTCTCACGGGGGGGAGGGTAATCTATTTACATTGAAAAATCAATCCTTAACGATGAATGTTCATGGCACGGCTGCCAGGTAGCCAACCGAACGTGATAGCCGAAACCGACAACTTGGGGAACGTGCAGGACTATTACATTTACGGTCTGGGCTTGGTCTACAAGCTCATGCCCGACGGATCGACTTACACCTATCATTTTGACAGCCGCGGGAGTACCATTGCGATGACGAATGCCACTGGGCAGATAGTGAATCAGTACTCTTACGGCCATTACGGCGGACGGTTGGGCATCGTTGAAGCAACGCCCAATCCATTCGGCTATGTAGGCAGGTACGGAGTAATGGAGGAAGGAAACGGGCTGAAGTTCATGAGGGCCAGGTATTATGATGTGACAACCGGCAGGTTCCTCAATAAAGACCTGGTCCCGGGGCATATCAGGAATCCGCAGAGTCTGAACAGGTATGCGTACGTAAAAAACAATCCGATTACCAGAATCGACCCCCTTGGGTTAGACAGCTTTACATATTTTGATGAAAGCTTAGGGCAGGGTTTGACTGGTCTGCCTAGGGACTTAGGCCAATGCCCCCTCCCAAATAATGGCCCTCCGACCACTCTAACCCAGGTAATCGATGACGCGATCGGGATTGCGGGAGCCCTCATGGGAGTTGATACTGCCACATCAACATTCCCGGGTTCCATAATACCGCCGGCGGGGGTAGACCCATTCGCACAGGATGAGTCGTAGCCCATGGAAACCATTACCTGCGGGAATGTAAGTTTTTCAAAACAATATATCAGAGAGCAGGATGGGAGCCAAATCATGGTCTCCATCCCAAAATCTGAAATCGTATCCATTACTGTCTGTTATGGTCAAAGCGTTGAAAAGCCAATCTTACAGATGATCGCCGGGGTGCTGACGTCGTTGTTGGGCTTTTTCATGGGAGTGTGGCCATTGGTGGGCTACATCTACGATCCTGGCACCCTGAAAGGCGGGTCTAAGCTCCTGCCGTATGGCTTGGCGCTCCCTCTCATTTTAATCGGTATTTACCTCATAGCGCCAGTATTTCGCAAATGCTATTACTTAATCATTGCTACCCCGTCAGGTAAGAGAAAGATTCCTAGCAAGGATTGCGGCCCTGCAGAGGTGGCCGATGCAGGCAGATCTCTCGATTACCTTATCACCGAAGATGAGAGCATCGGTGCACTATTGGCGGGCAGCCGAAAGCGACGCAACGGATAGTGAACGACGTGCTCCTTGTTGTCGGCGGTGACATATTTATCGGTCGCCTTATTATTCTTATCAACAACTCGGCGAAGCTACCGGATGTTTTAGCGATATGTCTGCCTTGAATCGTCATACCGGCTATCTATACGAGATTTGTACTAGCGCCCAAGATGTGCTACCGGGTGGAGGTTGACACGGCAACCGAAGAAATCAAGTTTTTCATGTACTTTACCAAAGAGGTTGTGGAGGCCCCGATTCGCTCTGTGGAATTTGTGCTCAGCTATCGGTGGGCCTGGTTGTTTTTTGTTGGCCGGGTTGCTAACCGTGTTCGCTGGCTTTCGAATCTGGAAGACAGGCTGGGACCCCGTTCGTCAAAACTCGGTACCACATTTCGTCGGAATATTGGCGATGATTTACGGCGTTGCTCTTGTCTTCCATGCGATAAATAAGATCAGAAATCGCAAAAAAGACACTGGCCGATTCTTGATTTGTATCGAGTGCGGAGAAGTGATTGGAATTTGGAAGGTCCCGGACCGAATATGTCCCAAGTGCGGCGGAGGTCTCGAACCCCTGGAAGGGTTTTACGAAAGGCATCCCTAGCGTGGAGATGACATGGACTGCAGTGACCGGAAGCCAGACACCTGACCGGGGCTTAGAGTGATCGGGGTGAGTTTGAAAGCTCCGGGGACTTGTCCATGCCCTCGGAACGACCCTCGAAATTCTTGGAGGCGTCTAAGAATTTGTGATGGCCAATGGGCAGCAGCAGGCATCCACATCGTGCCGCATAAGGAGTATCGCCATGCGACGGCTAACGAACTTGGGTACAGGAGTAATTTGAAGATGAAAAGGGCATCTTGCTTTGTGGCGTTCGTGTTTTTGTCTCTTTCCTTTATCCTGGTGGATAACGTTGCGGGTGGGGAGTACACCGTTTCTCGGGAAGGTTTCACTAAAGAATTTAGCGTACATTTCAAACAAGGCAATGAAACAAGAGAAAGAAAGATCGAAACCGTGGTAGGAGCGAAAACCAGTCTAAACGGTATTTTGGTGGATACCTGGATAGTTACGACGAGGAAGCCAAGCGGGGAGTCTGTTGCTCTCCAAGGTCCTCGCGACACTAGTCCCAAGATCAGGGAGCACGATGCTTGGGAACTCAAGTACCCTCTTGCAGCCGGAGCAACCTGGACCAGTATCGAGGAGGTGCATCAATTGAAAGAACAGCTTTTTGTCCCTCTCACTTGCGTTATTGAAACAATGGATGACGTTGTTGCCGTCCCAGCCGGAACTTTCGAAAGGTGCATGAGGATAAGGAAATCTTTCAGCGCCAAAGTCAACTTGGGGTCCTATGGAGGCAATCCCGAGGTAACAGTGGAAAGATTGTCATGGTATGCCCCTGGAGTCGGCCAAATAAAAGGCAGTGCTGTGACAAAATGCAGCAATGCCGAACTGGGTGAAGGAGAAGGGTACTTCGAGTTGATATCATACAAAAATTAATCGAAAGCCAGGCAAGGCCACTCGGTAACCCTGGCAGGGGCCAATGACTATGGCTATGACTCGCTTGGAAGGCTCACCTCTGTAACACCGAACGGACAGGTGGTCGAGGAGTACCGACGTGCCATCGTACCGTGTCGTACCAGGTACGACCGAATGAAGGAAGACTTGCCTCGAAGAGATCGTAACCACGAACCTTATGTATTTTTGCATTTGGAGTGAGTCAGTTGCATGCCCCTGGCTCGCAATAATGCACGATCCCCAAGATCATTTCCCACTGTTCATGCCTATTTCACCAAATGGTGAAAGTCCTAATAATGGTGAAAAGTAGTTTGCCTGTTTCTTAAACCTCCCCTTAAACTCCACTCTCCCATGGCGGCATTACCTGACAAGTACCTGACAAGTATTGACCTATACGAAAAATACTATATCATTCAGGCAAACCTCCCCATCGAGTCCACAATCAACACGCTTCTCAACACGCTTCTCAATTCACTTCTGGGGGCTTGATCCAGTTTAATGGAAGATCCCGGGTTTTTGTTAACCCGCGAACCTCCTCCGCTCCATCATCTGAAGGCGTGAACGGCCAAAAGGAGAAGCAATGAATTCTGCAACTTCCTCCAGATGCCCACAGTTCAATATTGGTATGGTGCTCACCGGGTCCTGTTTCCAGACTATCATGAAAAATCTTCCTGCCATTCAATCGTCCGGCCTGCGCCTGGTGGCGGTCGCCGACGCTCAAAAATCCGTCTCGCGCTATAAATGTTCCAAAGGATCGGGGATAAAGATATTTGACGATCATCGGGATCTTCTGACAATCGATGGCCTGGACATGATCCTGGAGTGCACGGGCGACGAGCGCGTTCTTTCCGACATTATCAGCCGGAAACCGCCCAATGTGGGTGTGCTCGACCGCCAGGCTTCCTTGCGGTTGATTGAAATGGCAAAGGGCTATGCAACCAATCCATTGGCTTCTATCCTTTTGGAAGCCTCGCCGGATGGTGTTCTTGTCATAAATAGGAAGTTCCGTATCATAGACTGCAACCAGTCGTCCCAGATCGCCGGCAGTGAAAACAAGGACAACATCCTTGGGAAACATTGCTATGAAGTGCTGTACCGGAAATCGAGTCCGTGCCAATTTCCATCAACGATCTGCGTTGCCAGTGAAGCTCTGAAAACAAGTAAGCCGGCTCGTGCGGTATATGAAATCCACGGCCCGAACAATACCTTGCAGCTTCGCCAGGTTACCGCCTACCCAATTCTCGACCGGCATGGGGAGATCGCCCAGTTCGTGCTGACGCTCCGGGACATAACCAAGGAACTGGGTAAGAAGATCGAAGAACGCACCAGAGCGCTCAAAAAAGATTTCGCCCGTTTGGCTCAGGAAGACAGGCTCAGTTCCCTGGGGCGCCTCGTTGCCTCGGTTTGCCACGAGATCAACAACCCTATCACCAGTATCGTGACATTCAACAAACTTGTCCGGAACATTCTACAGTCTAAAGCCTTGGATCTTCCCGACGTTGAGATGTCAAATGTGGTCCGGTATCTGGACCTTTCTTTTCGCGAAGCGATGCGTTGCGGGTCTATTGTCAAAAGCCTCCTCACATTCGCCCGGCCTAAAAGTGTGGAAGCAAAATCCATAGTAATATCCGAACTGGTCGATACCATTCTGCTCCTGACCGAGCATCAGCTCGAACTTGCCAATATCCGCTGCGAGGTGCATTTCCCGTCCGGTCCGTTCACGGCGTGCGGAGATCATGCCCAGATTCAGCAGTGTCTCCTCAACCTGATATTCAATGCTATTGACGCTATGCCGAACGGAGGGACCTTATCCATCTCCGGCGAAATCGACCAGAGCGCCGACGGTATCATACTGGCGGTCACTGACTCGGGGTGTGGCATTGGGCCTCATGACCTGCCGAGGATTTTCGAACCCTTTTACTCTACCAAAACGGATGGGAGAGGCAACGGCCTCGGATTGGCAATGGTCTACGGCATCATACGAGAACACAACGGCAGCGTGGAGGTCGAAAGCGAGCCGGGCAAAGGATCGACTTTCAAAATTAAGCTGCCTCGCAACCCGGTGAGTTGCGGGGAAGGTGGGCAACCTCAGGACAAGGCTTCCACTGCGTTCGAACAGGAGGGAGGAGGAGCCTCGGTATGAAATTTTCGACGCGTATTTTAGTTGTGGATGATGAAGAGACGATCTGCGAGTCCCTCCAGGCTTGGTTTGTAAGAGATGGCTACCAGGTTGAAACGGCATTGTCCGGCGAGGCAGCGCTGAAACTCGTCGAGGATTCGCCTGCCGACATCTATCTTGTGGATATCAAAATGCCAGGCATGGATGGGATCGAGTTTCTGTCTCGGTTGAAGCAACGCCAGCCGAATGCCGTAGTAGTCATGATGACCGCGCATGGTACCGTACAGACGGCTGTCGACGCCATGAAGAGCGGTGCGACTGACTATTTCTGCAAGCCGTTTGATCCTGACGAGCTGTCGCTGTTTATGGAGCGTCTTCTTGCAAACAAGGCGCTGCGCGAAGAAAACATCGCCCTCAAGGAGCTGTTGAATGATCGTCACGAGGGCTTTTTTGATGTTTTTATCGTCCACTCCGAGCCCATGCAAGCCATTTTCGCCAAAATCGAGGAAGTAGCCCTCTCTTCAGCCCCGATTTTGATTACCGGAGAAACGGGTGTTGGTAAGGATATGGTCGCCAGGGCCATTCATTATAGGAGCGATCGGTCCTGTGGTCCCTTTCTGGCGGTAAATTGCGGCTCGTTATCCGAGTCCCTCCTGGAAAGCGAATTGTTCGGCCACGAAAGAGGGGCTTTCACCGGCGCTGTCAAAGCCAGGCGGGGCCGCCTCGAGATGGCTGACAACGGTACACTTTTCCTTGATGAAGTTGGCGAGATTTCGCCGAGAATGCAGGTAAGCCTGCTTCGAGTGCTTGAAGAGAAAAGTTTTCTCAGGTTGGGGGGGAGCCAGCCCATTGCGTCGGATTTTCGGCTCATCAGCGCCACTCACCGTGACTTACCCTCTCTCATAAAAGAAAATCAATTCAGGGACGACTTTTACTATCGTATCAACGTGATCGGCATTGACGTTCCGCCCTTGTGCGAGCGATTGGATGACATCCCCGTACTCGCCAATCACTTTCTCAAACGTTATGTCGAGGAAACGGGAAAATCTCTGGGAGGTTTTACACAGAAGGCGCTGGACCTTTTGACCTCCTACCATTGGCCAGGCAATATACGGGAACTTCGAAACGTGGTAGAAAGGGCCGTTGTCATCGCCAAGGGCAGGATGATCGGCGCCGAAGAACTGACTTTCGTGAACCCCCGATCCGATGCATGTTCAATGGGGCCGATGACGTTGCGGGAACTCGAAATCAACCAGATAAAAGCCACCCTGGAGTCTTGCAACGGGAATATCGTCCGGGCATCCAAGAGGCTGGGAATCGACCGGAGCACACTGATGCGGAAAATGAAGCGCTATCAAATCGACCGCTCCTGACGCGAATTTTGCCTTCTACGAGGATCGGAATCTTTTCTCACGGAGACTCCCGCATAAATTATCCGGGGGCTCCCATTCAATCAGGGATAACGGCAATTGGCGCGCAATCTTCCCAAGGCGTCCGAAGAAAGCCATCTGGATATCATCCCGCTCGGGGGTGTGGATGCCGTGGCGGTTTTGGTCGTTGCGGCAAACCTGCAGACCTTGATGGGGCTCGACGCCGCTATCATGCCGCCGCTGCCTGATCCCGAGTACGCCTATCTTCCCCTCCGCAGCCAATATGCTGCAGGTAAAATTCTCGAGACACTCGGAGCGATCGCCGATGGCGCAAGATTTAAGCTCGGGATCGTTCCGTGCGACCTGTGCACTCCGATTCTCCAATTCGTGTTCGGCGAATCTCAACTTGGTGGCAGAGCGGCCGTAATCTCGCTTCACCGGCTCCGGGACAAAGATTCGGCTCGAATGTACCTGCGAGCCGCCAAAATTGGCCTTCACGAAACCGGGCATCTGCTGGGGATCGGGCATTGCCGGACTCCGGATTGCCTTATGGCCTTTTCGAGCAACCTTGAGAAACTCGATCGCCTGCCATCGAGATTTTGCACCGCGTGCGGGTATGAAATCTCCCGAAGCCTCAAGCATATCTTTGGGGGGCCCTGAAACGGCGGGAATTTTTCGTGCAAAAGACAGGGGCTGGTCCTGTCACGGGACCAGCCCCTGGAGTGAGTATCCACTGATAAGCCGAATCGATCGCAGACCTACTCACGAACTAAAGCCGGATCATTTCAGGAATTCATCCACCAGCCGGTCCCACCCGATCTCCGGAACCGTTCCGTAAATATCCTTTAGTGCCTCACCACCCGTAGGCATCAATGGATATCCGGCATTGCCCGACAGGAGGCCGCCCAGGCGCGAAGCCTCATCGTCGATCCAGGTCAGGCCCTCAGAGTCGAAAAATAAATTCTTCAGATTATTGCGCAGGGTCTTCGGCTGGATCACCATAAGCCACCCCTCTGCGTACGGGGCATCATTGGCGGTAGTGGCTCTTCTCAGAATATTGTGATTGGTTGCCACCACAACGCCGTCAACGGGAGACAGGGTCGCAGCCTCCTTGCCGGAGCGCTTCAACACCGCTGCGGGTCGGCTCTGGCCCACCGTCGATCCGAGACCGGGGATCTCTATCTCATCCTGTGGCCCCAAAAGCCTGAGAGCGAAATCGTCCATGCCCACGCGCACCCGCCCGCCGTATTCGACCCGGGCCCAAGCATGGCCTTGATGATAATAGTAATTGCGGGCAATGTCGAAGCCGGATGCTTTTTCGACTTCCGGGCGTCTAAGATTGGGCAGGTAGCTGGTGTCCTCGATCATTTGGTCGAACGGACACTTTACACAATTATAGGCATACGAGCAGGATCCGTAAGGAATTCGGCCGCTGAGCATATGGCGGCACTTGCCTTTTCGCATCATCAACACCATTCTCGGTGGCCGGCTGTCAGCCGTCCCGTTCGATTTTCGCTGTTCATCAAAATTAGTCAGAACACGCTGGTCGAGGGAGCAGCCCAGGCAGTCGAATGCATTGATGCACTTGGTTGTCTTTATCACCCCGGCCCGACTCCAGACGCACTGGTCGTTTTCCACTGAAAACATCACCGGTTGCGCTGTCTTCTTACGATCTTTTGTGTTCATGATCATTCTCCTTCTGGTTCAGGTGTCGAGGAAACGGCCTTGAAAAAGACTCCTGCCGAAATCATTCAATTCTGTTTGCATTAGGATAGAGCAGGATTTGAGCCAACCGGCCTCGCTCGTCCCAAGTGCTCCGTAACAGCTTGAAATAAAAGGTGATTGTCTTGAGAAATCGTCAAGGTGGGGCGATTAGGACCATGATGCGGTATAATAAAAAAAGGCGCATATTGCGCCACTATTTATTCAGTATCGCTTGTTGTCCATTGTAAATACCCATTAATATCTGGATGTTACAATGATGATGCATCTTGCGCCGTCGTGCTGCGATTTGCATCAGTAGGATCTTCGAGCTGAATTTTATTCGAAAAAAAAGGAAGGCGGTGTATTGCCATGAGGTGAAATAGAGGCGCCCCGCCACACCAGCTTTCCGTTACTTTGGAACAGTGCGGATTTATAAGAGCATGTCACCAGGGGTGGCCGGGGCCGAATTTCAACAGCCTCCCGCGGACGGGCAGAACTCGAATTCTCGGTCGTCGACCTGAAAGATGACTCTGTCTTCCCGGTTCTCCTTGAGCCTGCCTTCCAGAACTCTCCTGCAACCAAAGCAGAAATAGGTTACCAGATATCTCGGCTGATCCTGCTCACCGGAAGTGTCCTGATCCTGCCCGGACAAGGGAGTCATGGAAAGCTTCTGGCAAAACTCCTCTTTCTGCGCCACGCCACTGCGAGTAACTACCTTGTAACTGCCGGCAAATTTCAAAGGCATCTTTATACTCATGGTTACACTCCAATCACGAACAATCGATGCTGTGGGTCCGGGATAAAACCATGAGCGGGGAATCAGTTCGCCAGCGTCCCCTCGAGCTTGTCCAGAATCCTCTTCGGTACAGGGTATGCGTCCTTCGCAAGATAGAGGCCCAGAATCATGGGGTCGAAGGAAATCGCCTCGGCGACGGTCGCAATGCTCATCCCTTTTTCTTCCATCTGCTCGATGATCTTCAGCTTTCGTTGTTCCATTCAAGACTCCTGTGAAGTTGAAAATACTTGACTCCGGCAATATCGCACAAGTCCATTCAAAAAGGCAAGCCCTGAGCAAAATCGTTAGGTTTGATCCGGATGGATGATGAAGTATTTTGTTCAAACTTCTATGCCGTACTTCTTGAAGCGATAGAGAAGTACGTGGCGTGGAAGCTGGAGGAATCGCGCCGTTTTGGATTTATTTGCCCCGCATTTTTCGAACGCGTGAAGGATGACTTCCTTTTCTATCTCTTCGAGACTTATGCCTCCATCCGGTAGCACCATGCTGAATTTCTCCGGCTGAAGGCCGCTTGGCTCGATCCGCTCAGGGGCGAGAAAGTGAAGATGACGCCCCACGATCATGTCGTCATTTTCCAGCAGGACTACCCGTTCAATACTGTTGCGCAGTTCGCGTATGTTGCCGGGCCACGAATGGGTTACCAAAAGTTCTTCGGCCTTGGGATTGATGCCGCGAAACTTTTTGCCGTACTTATCGTTGAACTCCTCCATGAATACACGGGCAAGTTGCAGGATATCGTCTTTCCGCTCGCGTAGTGGGGGCAGGTTAATTTTGATCGTCGCGAGTCTGAAGTAGAGATCTTTACGGAAGCCGCCCTGCTCGGCCACATGCCAGAGGTCCTGGTTACAGGCTGAGACGATTCGAATGTCCACCGTCTTTTTCCGTGTACCCCCTACGGGGAAAAATTCCCTTTCCTCCATTACCCGAAGCAGTTTTGCCTGGATCTCATGGTGCAGGTCCACGATTTCATCTAAAAAAAGGGTCCCTCCGTCCGCAACCTGGAGCAATCCTTCTTTGCCTTCGACCTTGGCGCCCGTGAAAGCACCCCTTTCATACCCGAAAAGCTCGCTCTCTATGATCTCCGTTGAGAAAGCCGCACAGTTGAGCGCGACAAACGGATATGCAGCGCGAGGGCTCCTGGAATGAATGAGCCGGGCGAAGAGTTCTTTTCCAGCCCCGCTCTCGCCCTGAATCAGGACCCCGGCGTCACGGCTCTGCGCACTCTTTATGGCGAGCATCTGTGCTTCCAGGAATATATGGTCCTTGCCTATAAGCCGGTCGATGCCCTGGAGCCTTTGAACTTCCTGACGGAGCCGGGTGACCTCATTTTTTAGACCGGCGTGTTCGAGCGCATTCTGGATAGTCAGCTCAAATTCATCAAGGTCGACCGGCTTGACCAGGTAGTCGAAAGCACCGCGCTTTATTGCCATAACAACGTCTTTGACCCGCTCGTATGCGGTTATCATGACGACGGTGGGTGAAGGGCGCAGCTCCTTCAGGCGGGGCAGGAGTTCCAGGCCGCTTCCGTCGGGGAGTCCGATATCGAGAAGGACCAGGTCGGGTTCTTCGCGCTCGGCAAGCGTGAGCCCAACTTCTCCGGTATCGGCTTCCAGGATGATATGAGTTTTTCCCAGGAGCCGGCGCAATGCGGAACGAAAGGGCGTTTCGTCGTCAACAATCAAAATCTTGTGTTTTTCGCGCATTAGCCGTCCACCTCCGCTGCAATAACGGATGATCCGGTAGTCCATCTGTCCAAATATTTTGAGCTTTTAATCAACCCTTTAGATTGTAAACGAGTTTTGGAAAAATTGGATAAAATTCTACAATACATTTAGTTTTCGGGGTTCGAATGTTTTTTCTCCTCGCGATTACCTCCCGGGCGTGGCTTTGTGCATTTTCCTTGACATGAAGCAGGACCATTTTTATAAGTACGCAAACCGCGCTTCCCAATGATGAATATGGATGATTTCAAATTCAGACTCTACTGCTGTTACTCCTATTTCGGGCGGTCTGTCCCGGTAGGTGTGTAAGCGCCTTCATCAGGCCGTGGGCAGATCGCTATTGCGGACTGCCCACGGCTTCTTGTTTTCGGGGCCGTGGTTTTAATCGACCATGGCTTTTTTCATTATTCAAATTTGATTCAGGGCAAAGGAGTTGCGGAATGAGAGCAAGAGTTTTAGTCGGCTTTGGCATAATTGGGCTTGTCGTCACGACGGTGCTGCACCTTGCCGGGACAAATGCTCATTCGCAAAAAGAGCCCTACAAGATCGGAGCGGTTTTCTCGATCACCGGTGTCGGTTCTTTCCTGGGCGATCCCGAAAAAAAGACGGTAGAGATGATCGTCGAGCAGATAAACGGGCAGGGCGGCATAGACGGGCACCCGCTCGAAGTGATCCTGCTCGATGATGAAAGTGACGCCACCAAGTGCAATCTGGTAGTAAAGAGGCTCATCAAGAAAGATGAAGTGCCCGTAATAATCGGGCCCTCGCGTAGCGGTGAATCACTGGCGGTAGCGGGTATTGCGGAAGAATCGCAGGTGCCTCTTATCTCGTGCGCTTCCAGCTACAAGATTGTGACCCCGGTCGAGAACCGCAAGTGGGTTTTCAAGGTCGCCGGGTCTGACTCCCACGTGGTTGAGAAAATGTTCGATTACATGAAAGCCCATGACATACGGAAGATAGCTATAATGACAGATTCCACCGGGTTCGGGGCGAGCGCCCGGGAGGAGTTCCTGAGGCTGGCCCCAAAGGAAGGTATGACCATTGTTGCAGACGAGAGATTTGGGCCGCAGGACACGGACCTTTCGGCTCAGATGACCAAGATCCGATCTACACAGCCCCAGGCTATTGTAAACTGGTCGATCGGCCCGACCCAGATTTTGGCGATCAAGAGTTGGCGGGATCTGGGCATGGATTCCATACCACTCTATCAGAGCCACGGGTTTGGGAACCTGAAGAACCTCGAACTGGCGGGCAAGGCTGCTGAAGGGGTCCTGCTTCCTCTGGCAAGGGTCAACGTAGGCGATCTGCTGCCCGACAATCAGCCGCAGAAGAAAGTGATAATGGAGTACACGAAGGCTTATGAGGCGCGTTTCAAGGAGCCTGTCTCATCTTTTGGCGGTCATGCCTGGGATGCGATGAACCTGGCGGTCGCAGCACTCAGAGCGGTTGGGCCGGACCCCGCTAAAATCAGGGACCATATCGAGCAGACGAAGGGTTTCGTCGGAATGCACGGAATTTTCAATATGTCGCCGCAGGATCACAACGGCCTCAGCAAAGACGATCTGGAGATGGTCGTGGTGAAGGATGGCAAATGGGCTCTGGCCAAATAGACAACTGAGTGGAAATCTCACAGGACTTGGGCCCCGGGCGCTACAAGTCTGAAAGAATTATCCTGGCGATCCTTTCGGCGGCTTTACCGTCGCCGTAAGGGTTGCAGGCTGATGTCATTTTTTTATATTTGGACTCGTCGGACAGTAGTAGTTCAATAGACGAACGAATCTGAGCGGCCTGCGTTCCGACTATCTCGACGACCCCCGCGCGCACGCCCTCCGGTCTCTCGGTTACATCCCTCATGACCAGGACGGGTTTCCCAAGTGAGGGGGCTTCCTCCTGGATGCCTCCCGAATCGGTGACAATCAGATATGAACGATTCATGAGATAAACGAAAGCGAGGTATTCGACCGGGTCGATCAGAAATATGTTGGAGCCCTCCACATTTTTCAGAATTTTGTGGGCCGGTTCCTGGACATTCGGATTGAGGTGGACCGGATAGAGGATCTGAACATCGGGCCGGTCTTCTGCAACCTGTGCAAGTGCGTGGCAAATGTTTTCAAACCTCTCTCCGAAATTTTCCCGCCGGTGACCCGTTACCAGGATCAGTCTCTTTTCGGGACTCAGATATGAGAATTCAGCGGCAAAACGATCCTGGAGCCTCGGTTCTTTCTCTATCATGGCGAGGGCCGCAAATAGGGCGTCAACGACCGTATTGCCTGTAACGTGAATGGTTTTAGGGTCTACCGCTTCCTTGATGAGGTTTTGGCGCGCTCCGGGAGTCGGCGCAAAATGCAGGTCCGCAATGGCTCCGGCAACCCGCCGATTCATCTCTTCGGGGTAAGGAGCGAATTTGTCTCGAGTCCGCAGACCCGCCTCGACATGGCCTATCTTCGTGCGGAAGTAAAAAGAAGCAAGAGCAGCGGTCATGGTCGTCGTGGTATCACCGTGCACGAGCACCAGGTCGGGCCGGGTTTCCTGGAGCACGCTCCGCAAGCCCGTCAATACTGAGCACGATATCTGGAAAAGGTCCTGCCCGGCCTTCATGATGTCGAGATCATAATCCGGATTTATTTTGAATGCCGAGAGGACCTGATCGAGCATTTCACGGTGCTGCGCCGTAACACAGACAATGCTTGTGAAATCATCCGGGTGCCTCTGCAGTTCCTTTATGACTGGCGCCATTTTTATCGCTTCCGGGCGGGTTCCGAATATGCTGAGAATCTTACGCATTATGCATCCAATATTCAGTTAAAATCTTTGACCACTAACTATTGTCACTGAGACAAAGCCTAACATGGATATCGAAAATGTTAAAAAGATTCTGATTGACCTGCCGCCGCGCTGCGGTCAGGGCGTATCCTGGAACCTGGCAGTAACCATGCTTGCCAACGGTTCCCGGAAATGGTAGATGAACCATCAACTTGAAGAAGCAGACTGCCGGATGCTGCCTGCCAGAAATTTGATCGTAGAATCGAGGAGTTTTGGTATCATGAACAGGTGGAATCTGCAAGCTCTCCTGCTGGCCGGAATTTGCATACTGCTGGGATTAGGCGGACAAACACTGCTCAAACTGGCCATCGTACGATCCGGGGGCATGTCCATCCTGGAGATCGGCATCGGCGGTTTGCTCCGCAAGTTTATGGAAACCCCCTACATTGTTCTCGGATTTGCTCTTTATGGTGTGAGTTCAATTCTTTGGCTGCAGGTTCTGTCCAAACTTGACATCAGCGTAGCATTCCCGCTGGTGAGCGTGACCTATGTCGCGACCCTGTTCGTCGGCCGCTTTCTTTTTAACGAGCCGGTTAACCTCAGCAGGATATTCGGAGTTCTGCTCATTTGTTCGGGTGTCTTTTTCGTGATTCGAAGCCAGTAAAGGCGCCTTCCTCCAGTCGAACTTCGGCGGCTCCGCCGAAGTTTAATCCCATTATTTAACCACTCGGGGTTTTGGCAGCGGGACGATAAAACTGCCCTGGAAACCTTTTTGCTTAAGTTTTGGAATCAGTTCGTCCGCAATGTGCCAAGACAGTAGAAGAGCGTACTCGGGCTGGTCTTCATAAAGACGTGTTTCCTCCACCACGGGGATCAAAGTGCCGGGTAGATATTTGCCGATCTTGTGGGAACCTTTGATCTCAAGGACATAATCCAGTATCCCATCATCCAGACCTGCGTAATTAATTAAAGTGCTGCCGCGAGAGGGGGCGCTGATACCGTAGATGCGCTGCCCTTTTTGCTTGATGCCCAGCAGCAAAGAGTGCAGCTCAAGTTTGGAGAGGACCACTCTATCCTTGAATTCCATGAGAGCTTCCTTCCCCAATACGATTGACTTCTCTGCCTCCAGTAGCTCATTTACGGTATTCCGGACCGGAAAATCTCCCCGGCGGGCCGAATAAACGCGAATAGATCCGCCGTGCGTCGGGATTTTTTTCGCATGCACAATTTCTAACCCATGCGATTCCAGCAGGAATTTCAGACTATGGAGAGAATAGTAGCGTAAGTGTTCGTGGTAGATGGTGTCGTACTGCAAAGTCTCTATTAATGATAACAAATAGTGTGATTCAGAGATGAACAAACCCTTCGGGGACATTAATTTGATAATCAACTCCACCACTGCATTAACATTCTCGATATGGGCAAATACATTTGTGGCGGTGATAATTTTTGCCTGACCGTGTTGAGCCAAAACGGTTTCGACCACTTGGGGAGTGAAATAGTCAATTATGGTCGGGACCCCGCGCCCAATGGCAATCTCGCCGATTCTTTCGGGAGTGATCCCGAGGACACGGTGATGATCTTTGAAATTAGAGAGCAGGTTGCCGTCATTTGAACCAATGTCTACCACAAGATCGTTTGTTCCCAACTCGATGACGGTCTTGCATTCGCTGTAGAGTTCGGCGAAGTTCTCCCGAAGGATTTTTGTAGTGCTGCTGGTATAAGGATACTCAGCGGGGAAGAGTACCTGAGGGTCCACAATCAACCCAAGCTGCACCAGGTGACACCGCGGACAGTAAAGCAACTGGGCCGGATAGCTGCTTTGCTCGCGAGGTTTTTCCCCGATCGGATTCATCCTGTTGACCGGAGGCAAATAGCCTAAAAAAAGAATCGGTTCCAGACCGCTGTTAGCACATATCTGGCAGCGCCCGACAACTACGCTTGAATTGGTTCCGGCTACAGTCTCTGTAAGAGCGCTCATTATGCCTGCTCCCTGATCTTTGGTTGATTTTTTGCGTATTCAAGCATGTTCCGATCATACCACTCGGCTGTAATGGTCAGACCGTCCCTGATGGGGTAGCGGGGTTTGTAGCCCAGCATTGTCAATTTGGTTATGTCAGGGCAGCGCCGCGCCGTGCTGCCTCTGGTGAGTTCCCCCGGGATGACTTCGATGCGTCGCCCGTAGTACTCTGCGACAAGTTGAGCGAGCCGTTCAATTGTAATTTCCTCCATGGTTCCGATGTTATAAATGCCAAGATGTTCGCCTCGCTCCAGTACCCTCATCAGTCCATTGGTGAAATCATCGATGAACACGAAGGAACGGCTCTCCTGGCCTGTACCTTGAATGGGAAAGCGAACAGGGTCATCGGGCGTTTTGCATAGTTCCTTCATGCGCATCAGGAACTGCGGGATTACGTGTTCCCGGCCCATATCCGGGCCATAAACGTTATGGGGGCGGAAGATAACCACCCGTTCCAGGTGAGTCCGTCCATAATTGATGGCCAGGAGTTCGCTTATAATCTTTCCGCCCCCGTAGGAGTACCTGGGGTTGAGCGGGTCGGGTATGGACAGTGGCACGGACTCATCGGTCGGAATCCTAGGAGGCGTCTGGTAGACTTCCGAACTCGAAGCCAGAATGAGTTCCGGCAAACCGGCCTGACGGCAGCCATTCAGCACGTTCATGATGCCGCTGACCGCAACCTCCAGGACCAGCTCCGGCTTGGTATAGAAAAACTCGGTCCCATTGATGTAGGCAAGGTGAATAACGCTGTCGACTCCCCGGCAGGCGCTCAGGACAGCGGCCGGATCACGGATATCGGCCTCCACGATTTCAATATCGGCCAAAACATCCCGAAGTCGTTTTGGGTCTCCCCTCAAATTGCTGTCAAGTACTCGTACACGAAGACCTTCGCTAACAAGGCGACGGACCAGAGCACTCCCTAAAAATCCGGTGCCCCCGGTTACCAAATAGGATTTAGCCATAGGTTTTTCTGCTTTCGCAACGAAATCGCAACACAGTAAAGGCACAATTCCCACGAGTGAGAGTTGTGTTTCGATATCCTCAAAATTGCTTGTTGAGAGCGACAGTTCCTTTCCCACGTTTAAGATAGGTGGTCTCAAAGGCGTAAAAGTACCATTGAAGGTAGTATGGAATCCACTTCAAAACACTAAAACGGCTCTTTCCATGCTTACGTTCAAACCATAATGCCGGTACTTCGGCCATATTCCAACCGAGGCGATGACATTTTACCAGAAGCTCAATCGAGTAACTAAAACCAACGCTGGACTCTATGACTACACTATCGAGCAGCCGCCTTGAAAAGAGCCGGAAACCATTGCTTGAATCTTTGATTGGAATCCTTGCAATCCGATTTAGTGTCAAAGATGCAGCGCGAACCAATATGGATTTCAGGAAAGGGCACCCTTCCATAGAGCCTCCTTCCATAAATCTACTTGCTGCAACTATATCATTTCCTTCCTTGAATTTAGCAAACATCTTGTCAAGTATAGAGGTATTAAAAGTGTCGTCGGCCGGGAATACTATAGCTGCCGGGGCTTTACTAAATGCAAATCCGGTCAACACCGCACCGTGTGCGCCATGCCCCATATTCTTCACGGGGATAATCTCGAATCGAGATGATGAAAACTTTTTCAATTCCAAGAGAGTATTATCTTCATCGAAATCGTAGCAAATCAGTACACGAAAAGGTGTTATGACATGGCGTTCAAGCGATTTCATGACAGCTATAATGTTTTCGCGTTCATTGTAAACCGGAATAAGAATGTCCAGTTCATGTTGCGAGGTTTCCGGGTGATCGTTCGGGATCATTGAAGTTCTATCCTCCGACCAGTGTCACTTGATCGATATGCTGCATCCAATAACCGCTGAACGCGAAATCCATCTTCAAAGTCCGGGTTTGTTGGAATTCCATCGCGCGCCCACGTCACTAAACGTTTTACCAGACTATTTACCGGAGCAATTCGGCCGTCTGTTTCAGCATCTTCAGTTTGTCCCCTGTAAACGCACTCGAGTCTATTTGTTTTACGGGTTCCATGCCACAGGCTGAAGCCGCTGATATAATCCCGCGAGGGGTTATCAAGAAGGACGGTTCCCTGTTGCCCGTAAATCTCGACGCGATGACCTGACCCGAGAAAAGCAGTGCTGCTGATGCATAGAGAAGAAGGTACGCCGTTTTGGTGCTCTAACCAAAGCGCAGCCAGTGTGTCTCCAGATCCGGTTGCTGATGGGGCGGCCGGCGGGAAAAGATGAGCAGTTAATCGACGGATTGGGCCGATAAGCCATTCCAGATAGTAAAAGCTGTGGGACGCAAAAGAACTAAGAGCGCCACCACCCATCCCGGCGTCAGTTTTCCATGAACGAATTCCCTTCCGGCTGGCGTAAGTTTCAACTTGCCAGGATACGGTAACATGAGTCAATTGGCCCAATGCCCCTGAATCCAAAATAGCTTTAGCATACTGCCATGCCGGGACCTCGGGAAACTCGAAGTCCACCATGTGGGCTCTTCCGGAGGTGCGAGCAGCGGCAAGCATTTGACTGGCGCCTTCGAGATTGCACGCTATCGGTTTTTCACAGAAAACGTGTTTGCCTCCCGCCAACGCCGCCACCGCAATAGCCGGTTGGATCGAGGGAGGCGTCGCAATGCCTACAACATCGATATCCCGGTCTGCAACGAGTTCTTCCCAGTTGCCGTAGGCCTTCGGCAAATCGAGCCTGTCAGCCACGCGGCGCGCCCGCTCAAAGTCAGTGGCGCAGATACCCGTAACTTTACAATGAGGTTCCGCAGCGAAGGCCGGCACGAGGACCTTCTGGCCAAAACCAATTCCTATCACTCCAATTCGGAGCTGGGCTTTCATACCAGACTGCCCTTGCCGAAAAAATTCCAAATGTCGACTACGGGCTTATTCTGAATATGCACATGCCGGTATGCCGAGTGAGGTGTTGCGAGAATCAGGAGGTCGCTCTGCTCTATAACCGTTTCCAAATTGATCAGGTCCGTATCGCCCCTCACCAGGGGATCGGTGGTCAGGACGCATTTAGCTCGCAGTTTCAACAACTTTTTCAGTTTATAGCTTAGAGACGTGCGTGGATCGTCGGAATCGGCCTTAAATGCCATGCCCAAAATTCCTACAATCTTTTCATGCAAACGATATTTCTGTTCGATTTGGCTAACAATGTATAGAGGCAAGCCCTCATTAATTAACATTGCAGAGTACCCTAAACTGAAAAGATTATTGGAAAAAGCCGTCAACTGCATGGTGTCCTTCAGGAGACAGGGACCTGCTGCATAACCAGCCTTTGGAATGTCTCTGAGCCTGGGATAATCGTGTTTTATACCTTCAATAATCTTATAGTAATCTAATCCGGCTGAATTTGCCATCATATAGAATTGGTTAGTAATCGCAAATTGAATGTACCTATAGGCATTAGCAAATAACTTTGCGAACTCAGCTTCCATCGGACTGAGACGAACAATAGTCGGGGCTATCCATGAGAAGACTTCCGCAGCATCATTTTCAGCCTCCAAAGTCGTGCCGCTCACAATCTGAGGAAGCGTCTGCAACTCTTTAATTGCATGCCCTTCAACAACCCGCTCCGGACAGAATGCAACCCTGGGGCGTAATCCGTTTCTGTTAAAGTACTCATCCAGCCAACTTGTCATACCAGGATAGACCGTTGAGCGCAAAATCAAAAGATGCTCGTCAGAGAGATAAGGCAGCATTTCGTCAAAACATTGTATAAACGCTTTCATATCAGGGTTTAAGAATTCGTCGATAGGTGTTCCAATAGTAACAATAATGTTAGTTACATTTGCAATGTCAGCCACATTAGACGAAAAGAGAAGTAGTTTTGATGCCAACACTTCCTTTAACATTGGTTCGGCATCATACTCAAGAAATGGCATACTTCCATTTTGAATCGAATCCATTGCCTTTGCGTTGATATCAAGGACCAGGACGCGTTTCCCCTTGCTGGCCATGAGAATCGAAAATCCCAATCCCACATGTCCAGCCCCGCCAACAACGCAAATATCAGCCGTTGGAGGACACCCATCCCGATCTAATGAGTCCGTCCGTTCAGTCATGGCTTATACCCATAAGTAAGTACAAATGCTCGATAACGTTTAAATATCCATGGTCTAAAAAACATGGATTCCATTGTGTTATACAGTGATAACAGATATCTCATACGCGAATCGGCAATGTATCTATAGCTCATTGACATGTAGTCGGAAGGCGCAACCTGAAAACCGGCATCAGCGAAGGTGGCTGTGACCTGTTCCGCAACCACGGGTCGCTCGTTAGGGGTTACACCCGTGCTATTATAGAATGGCGATGAGCGGTCCCTGTAAAGGTACATGAAAGGGTTGCGGCGATTAGGGTCAAATGCTGCGAAGGCGCCTCCGGGTCTTAGTATGCGAAACACCTCCCTGGCGCATTGCAACGGCTCGGGCAGATGATGGATAATGCCGCTCAGCAACACTGCGTCCATCTTGCCGGTAGGAAACGGCAAGCACTCTGCGTCTCCAACGACAAAATTTACCCCCGGATACTTGTGGCGGCCTAAAACCAGCAGGGGATGGCTGAGGTCGAGTCCAATGGCGTTAACGCCGCTTTCGCGCAAAAGTTGACTAAACACCCCCGAGCCACAGCCTATGTCGGCCACAAGTGTGGCAGGTTTAACGCGAGCCAACTGCATACAGCGGCCGAACAACTTTCGGGTGCTTGGCTCGGTAAAAACATTGTATTCATCCACGGCCGCATGGCCGGAGAAAAAAGCCAACTCGGCAAGCTTGTCCTGCTTGTAGTCAGTGGTCATGGATGCAGCCTAACCCTTTTTGCCGGGTTTGAAATCCGGTAGCAGTTCCTGCCCGTGCCTGGCAAGGGCCAGCAGGAGAGCAGCCAGATCCAGCGCGTGATTGTACTCACCCGCGCAGATCAGATCAAGCAAGGCATGCCGATGAACCAGCATGGTTTCAATTCCCGGTTCCGGGTTACAGACGCCGTCTGAAGGCATCACTGCCTTTGCCAGATAGCACCACAATCTGTTTTCATTGCGGCCCGTGTCAGGCACCAAAGCGCCAAGCAATTCCATACTCTCTGCGTGGTAACCTGTTTCCTCCGCCAGCTCCCGGCGGGCCGACTGCTCCGGGGTTTCGTTTGCTTCGACGTGTCCGCTCGGCAGCTCCAGCGTGTATCGCTCCACTGCGGGGCGGTACTGGCGCACCAGCACAATTTGTTCTCCGGCTGTCAGTGCAATTATTGAAACGTAGTCCTGCATGCGCAGCGAGTAGTAAGGGGAATCGTCCCCGTTCGTCTTCTTGGCGACCACGTCAAACCACGGTGTCGCGAATTCAACCGATCTGCTGGTGATGAACGGCATTTTCTCCTCCTACAACATGACGGCGCAAACTCCACGGTTAAATTCGATGGAAGGAAAGACCCTCGTCATCGATCACGAACGGGTTGCAGCCCTGCCGTGCATCGGTCGTATCGCCGCGCTCCTCGCGCTCGAACCCAATCATTCAAACGGCGACTCGAACAGCCCTGAATTCAAGAAAGATCGAATTGTTCCCGCCCCGGAATTAAACTTAGTTTAGGCCGGAATTTATTAGCCTGTCAAACGGAAATCCTCATTCCTGCCCGATGCCGCCGCTCCAGCCGGCCCCTTAAGTTCATGGGGACAGGTCTTCGCAGGTACACTACGAGAGCATGCTGGAGGGACACCGGAAGATGTTCGTTGTTATGACGAATCTGCGCCTGTATTTCCGGCCAGCATAGTCAACGTTGCACCTTCGTCGGAAGCCTTGGCCAGGCGCTCGTAAAAGTCGCTCATCGCATGAAAGCTGCCGCTGTAACCTACTCCCCCGAGATGAATCCAACTGTTGTCAACAACTGATATTCGCCGGGGAGTGCCGTTCAGGGGATCAGGGACCGTGATCGGCGCCATCGAGGCGAAACGCATCAGCGAGCGATCGAAGTTTCTATAAAGCCGGAACCAGTTACGCCCGCCGGTGTCGAGATCTCTGGAAAAATCATTCAGGAAGTTCAACGGGACATGGTGCACCGCAGAGAAATCATAAGAGCAGTATCCGGCCCAGAGGGACCAACCCCACTTTCTGACACGCGCTAATCCATAGAACGGCTGATCCCCTGCAATTCCACACAGTTCGATTTTTTCCATCGGGATAAGGTCATGATCGATAAAGGTGAAATTACGCGGCCTTATTTTCCGGACAACGTTATGAAATATCCAGGTCATCGCCATGCCGTGCGACCGGTTCGGGTGTCGCGTCGGGTTGGGCGGCAAACCCATATATGCTACACCGGCGTCCCGGCAAACTCGTTCAATATCGAGGCGTGCCTCGGACCGGCGAGAGTTGTCGAAGACGAGCAACGTTGCATCTGATAAATGGCGGGCGGCCATTCTCAGCAACCAATCCAAGGTCCATGGCTGCTCATAGGCTACGACAAGGCAGATATTGCGCCCCTCCAGATGCCCGGCGTCTCGCAGGAACCGCGTCAGGGATTTTGGCCGGCAAGCGCGGAAGGCAAATTGAAGACCGTCGTTGAAAAAGTCTATCAGGAAGTCGCCCGGCGGTTTTAACCTGAACCATTCCTTCCTGGAATAATCCTTTAGATCGCGCAAAAAGTTATCCTCTAAGAAAAGATGCACCACGCCTAAGCCGGCTCGCCGGCAGGAGTCCTGAGCCCGAGCCTGGCGGGGTAAATCAGCTTTCCGGTTTCAGTGGGACAAATTCCCGGCGCTCATTGTGAGTTCTCATATCCGTCCGGCATCGATCGGCGCATCGGCGGGCCTTTCCACCCGGTAAATCCGCAACGCCGTTCCACAGCCCGAAGCAGGGTCTTTATTCATACTCGAATCGATCTCCCAAAACTATAGCCGGCAACGATAGCCCTGGTTATGGTAGTCCAATTTCAAGCAGAAAAAAAGGGGAGCGCTGTTCTATTCGATTTCTTCAGCGCGGGTTAGAATATTGCTGCGCAAAATAGTGGAGCGCCAACTTGTCCGGAAGATTCCGTTCGGAATTTAGATTACTCTTATTTTACTTGACGTAAAGCGCAACTTGCATATAGCGGCGTGATGTATCTGTCCGAGGAGCTCCTTTGGGAACCGAATTTCACCCGAAAAAGCTCATTCGACGCCCATAGTGGAGTTATACGTTATCCCGATAAAGACACGCATGTGGAAAAGCGTGCCGGGCCGCTTCGTGCAGTTTGAGGTCTTCACAGAGGGCCGGCTCGTTGCCGCCTCATCGTATTGGAAAGACACACCATTTTTCCCGTGGACCGTAGAAAAACTTTTCTCGGGGTTTCATTTTTCAGGAGATGATGGTAAAAGGGTAACCCTGTTGAACTGCTGACCTGAGGGAAAATAGTGAGAGCTTCTTCTGCGTATATCCAGGGAATCGTCATCCTGGAGCCCCGTGTCTTTCTTGACGACAGGGGTTTTTTTTTCGAAAGCTACAATAAAAAAGTGCTGACGGAACTTGGAATTGAAAGCCAGTTCGTGCAGGACAATCATTCCAAGTCCCGCCGTGGTACTCTAAGAGGCATCCATTATCAGGTGAGAAACCCTCAGGCGAAGCTGGTTCGCGTCGTTTCCGGAGAGATATTCGACGTGGCGGTGGACCTCAGGAGGTCCTCACCGACTTTTGGCCGTTGGTTTGGTTTGAACCTTTCAGCTTCGAACAAGCTGCAAATCTATATCCCCACCGGTTTCGGCCATGGTTTTCTGACGCTTTCCGACACGGCTGAAGTGCTTTATAAAGCAAGCGATTTTTATGCTCCGGACTATGAAAGATGTATAAGATGGGATGATCCGGATCTGGCGATAGGTTGGCCCCTGGATGGAGAGCGGGTCATTTCCGACAAGGACGCGCAAGGCAGTCTTTTTCGAGAGGCGGATTTAACGGAAAACGACGGCGAATAACGAGCAGATTCGCCGCTCATATCCCGCTGCTCACTTGTTGAGGTGTTTTTATGAGTTGCCCGATGCCTTTCGGCGATTCCGGAGACAATCGCGCGCAGAATGCTCGCGCTTCCGGGAAATGGAAGGGAATTGTCCTGGCCGGAGGCAGCGGGACCAGGCTCTATCCACTGACCAAAGCGGTTTGCAAGCAGCTTCTGCCGGTCTATGACAAGCCGATGATCTACTACCCTCTTTCGGTGCTTATGCTGGCAGGTATCCGGGATATTCTCATCATTTCGACACCGGTCGACCTCCCGAGATTCGAGACTATTTTCGGCGATGGGTCGCAACTGGGTCTGAGATTGTCTTACGCGGAACAGCCCAGCCCGGATGGACTTGCCCAGGCCTTCATTATCGGCAGGGAGTTTATAGGAGATAATCACGTATGCCTTATACTGGGCGACAACGTTTTCTATGGACAGGGTTTGCAGCAGACCCTTAGCAGAGCGACCAAAATGGAATCAGGGGGGCTTGTTTTCTGCTACCGGGTAAGCGACCCGGAGAATTATGGGGTGGTCGAGTTCGACGGGTCGGGCAAAGTTTTGAGCCTGGAGGAAAAACCGGCTCGACCCAGGTCCAACTACGCTGTTCCAGGAATCTATTTCTACGATAATGAGGTTGTGGGGATAGCATCAAGGCTCAAGCCCTCCGCCAGAGGCGAGTTGGAAATAACCGATGTAAACAATGAATATCAGGCGCGGGGGAAACTCTGCGTGGAAGTGCTGGGGAGGGGCTTTGCATGGCTGGACATGGGGACTCACGAATCTTTGCTCGATGCAGGCTGCTTCATTGAAACTATCGAAAAGCGCCAGAATTTGAAAATCGCCTGTATCGAAGAAATTGCATACCGAATGAAATACATCGGTGCGGTTCAAATGCGCGCTCTTGCGGAGCCGCTGAAAAAGACGGGATACGGACAGTATCTGCTCGGGATTCTGGAAGATGACCTCTGAGGATATCAAGAATGGTAATATCGTGGTCGTTGGAAGACGGGGGATGCTCGGAAGTGATGTCGTTGAGTCCCTGAAAAATGCAGGTCTCACGGTTGCCGCTCTGGACAGCACCTGTGATCGATATAACAAAACGGGAAAGCGTTCATTCTGTCCTGAGCCGAATCAGTGTTCCGCGCCTCCTGATAAACTGCGCGGCCTATACCGCTGTCGATAAAGCCGAATCGGAACCTGAGACCGCCTTTGCGGTTAACCGGGATGGTCCGGCCAATCTTGCCGACGAGTGCAAGCGGCTGGGAATGCCGCTCATTCATATTTCCACGGATTACGTTTTCAACGGTGAATCCGACCGCCCCTACAAAGAAGACGCCCCCGCCGACCCGCTGAACGTCTATGGAAGAAGCAAGTGGGAAGGAGAAGAGGCTGTCCGGTCCCGGCTTGCCGAGCACATAATAGTGCGGACTTCATGGCTTTATGGCTCAAGGGGCCTGAATTTCGTTAAGACGATCCTCAGGCTCGGCAGGGAGCGTGAAGAATTAAAGGTAGTATCGGACCAGTACGGATGCCCGACCTGGTCTTTTGACCTTGCCGGATGCGTGGTCCGCATTGCCGAGAGTGCCCTCTTCGGTTCGGAAGAGGCGCCCAGGGGGACCTTTCATTTTTGCGGGGAAGGCGTTACAACCTGGTATGAATTTGCCCTGGCCATTATGGATGAGGCCAGGCAAAGGGAATCATCCTGGATTGCCAGGGTGTCGCCCGTGCCGGGCAGCTCCTACCCGACCGTTGCGGTCAGGCCCACGTACTCCGCGCTCGATTGCGGCAAGATCAAGGCAAGATTTGGAATAGCGCCTCCTCCCTGGGAAAAGAGTCTTGCCCGTCTGATGGATGGATTTTACAAATCTTCCGGGCGCGCCGGCGCCTGAGGGAGGCGTTCATCCATCGCGACATGCGTCAAACGGTGGCGTAAAAGCGTTCCATTAACAAAATCAGATAGCTCAAAATAACACGATGACATCCATAATCAGTGTTTGCATGCCCACTTACAACTATGCGCATTATATCTCGGTTCCAGTCGAATCTATTTTGAGCCGGCAATTTACGGACTTTACACTGCTCATTGTGGACGACTGTTCTATTGCCTTAAAATATTTGGAAAGCAAGGAATAATTGCTGGAGAAGAAGCAACAAGAACAATTTGAAATTGTTCATATTTTCAATTTTATTGTTATTATCTCATCCTCAAACTCAATACAGAGAACAATAAATCGGAAGACAGTTGGAAACCCAGATCAGAACCACGAGTGAGATTGGATCACGCGCTGAAAGGCGCGACTTGGTATAATCTAAATCATTTATCTTATGGCCCCTCGAGGAGCTTTAATAGGCGATGTCCTTCAATTCTCCTGTTTTTCTTTTTATTTTTTTGCCCTTGACGGTCTTGATTTACCAGCTAACGCCGCGTAAGGCGAAAAACTTTCTGCTCCTTGCGGCAAGCGTCCTTTTTTATTTGTGGGGAGACGCAGGTTCCATATGGGTTTTGGCTTTCTCGACTTTGGCCAACTATGCGCTCGGGCTCGCCTTGCAGAGCGCCCGCACGGAGAAGTCGAGAAAGATGTTCCTCGCCGTGCCGGTAATCTTCAATGTGGTACTGTTGCTCTATTATAAGAGGTTCTACAACCCGGTCCTCAAGATCATTGTGGCCAAATGTGTTGCACTCGGGATACTCGGACCAGGTGTTTTCGATCCCAGCCTAATCCACTTTCCCCTGGGCCTCTCTTTTTTTACTTTTGCTGTCATAGCTTACCACGTCGACATTTACAGAAAGAAGACCTGCGCTGAGAGGAACGCGATCAATTTCGGGTTGTACATGTCCCATTTCTCTAAGATCGTTGCCGGTCCCATCGTGCGCTACAAGGACATGTCGGCGGAACTTGAAACGCGGGGGATATCCCTTGAAAGCTTTTCATCCGGAGTCCGCCGATTTACGGTGGGGCTTGCCAAGAAAGTGCTGGTTGCAACCCCCGTCTCCATGGTTGCCAATGAGGCTTTCAATGGTGTGAGCGCGCTCGACATGCCTTTGGCATGGTTCGGAATAATCTGTTATACTGTTCAGATTTACTTCGACTTTTCAGGGTACTCGGATATGGCCATAGGCCTGGGGCGTATGTTCGGGTTCACCTTCATGGAAAACTTTAACTATCCCTACATGTCGCAATCTATCCGGGAGTTCTGGAGACGCTGGCACATATCTCTATCTACATGGCTCAGGGACTACCTTTACATACCACTCGGGGGCAGCAGGGTCTCAAAGCATAGAACAAGCTTCAATATTATCGTGGTCTTTTTGCTTTGCGGCTTGTGGCATGGGACCCAGTGGCACTTCATCATATGGGGGGGCTATCACGGGGTCTTCCTCGCCTTGGAAAGAGGGCCGTCAGGGCGAGTTATGGAACGCGCATGGAAGCCCCTGAGGCACGTTTACGCGATTCTTGTCATAATGATCGGCTGGGTTTTTTTCCGGGCCGATACACTCCAGGTCGCCGTGTCCTATCTGCGGGCCATGTTCTCGTTTTCCTTTCACCCCTTCGATCATTACTACATGACTTTATCCAGCGGTCAACTGCTGTTGGCCCTCATAGTCGGGATAGTAGGGTCGGCTCCTCTTACCGCCCTGGGAGAATGGTTGCGCGGCAGGGTGGAAGCGCGAAACCACCGCCTGCTGACGAATTTTTTTGAGCTAAACTGCTCTATCGCAGTCGTTGCGTTTACGGTCTTTCTTATGGCGGCATCGATCATGCAAATCGCCGCTTCCACTTTTACTCCTTTCATCTATGGGAAGTTTTGAAGCGAGAGCCATGTACTTGACACGAATCGGTAAACCCGCCCAAGCCGCAATCTGCCTTTCGTTCCTCTTTCTGGTAATTGTACCTCACGTTATTGAACTTTCCGGCAGAAACGGCAATACGGCTTTCATAGAGAAACGCGCGATTGCCAAAGCGCCCGATGCCCGCCTCATTTTCAGTTCATTTCCGGAATACGTCGGGCAGTTTGAACAATATTACGGCGACTCGTTCGGGTTGCGAGACAAGCTCATCGTTTGGAATGGGCTGCTGAGACTGCGCGCCTTTAACGATACCCCAGACAAGACGGCGAGGGTCGGTAGGGAAGGATGGCTCTTCTATGAAAACGAAAAGGCCTTGGATGATTACATGAACGTGATCCCATTCAAATCCAAAGACCTGGAGAAAATGGGCATGGTCCTAGAGGAGCGGCGCGCATGGCTGGAACGGAAAGGCATAAAGTTTTTCATCATAGTCGCTCCCAATAAGCCCACCATTTACAGTGAATACCTTCCCTGGTACATCCATAAACTAGGGAAGGAATCGCGCCTGGACCAGGTAAAAACTTATCTTGAAAGGTGGTATCCGAAGCTTGAATTCGTGGACGTGCGCGAGGCCCTTTTCAGGGCAAAGGGCACTCAGCGCCTCTATTTCAAAACTGATACCCATTGGAACAGCTATGGGGCCTTCATCGGGTATCGGGAACTCATGGAGCGGATCGGCCACTATTTCCCTGCCATAAAGAAGTATTCTCTGGATGACTTCACGGTCAATATTCAAGAATCCAAGGGCATGAGCGAAGCAGCCATGCTTTCTCTTGTCGATTACTTCGCGGACGAGCAAATCACATTTGTGCCTAAATTCGCTCCCAGGGCTCGGGATCTTTCGCCTCCGTTTCTTCGCTCAATGCATTGGAATGATGATACGATCATCAGGGAGGTTGACGATTCACACCTCCCAAAGGCAGTGGTATTCCATGACTCCTTCACTCAGGCCCTGATTCCATTCCTCTCTGAGAGTTTCAGACGCATCGTATTCCTTTGGACATTTGACTTCAAGCCGGAGCTTATAGAGCGTGAAAAGCCGGACATTGTCATTTGTGAGATCGTGGAGCGTTACATCGATTCCCTTTCAAACAAAAATCCCCCTGAGATTAGGGCGGCGCTGTACGGTTCGCGCTATGAGGAGTCTGGCCCGCTTGATTGATAAACTTTATAAATTTTCCGGTAGCGCCTATGCTTGAGACAAGTATCATAATCGTCAGCCATAACGGGCTTCGCGAAACCACGGCGCCCTGCCTGGAGAGCATTTTCAGAAACGGCGCGCGAAGCGATTTCGAAGTCGTCGTCGTGGACAACGGCTCTTCCGATGAAACGCCTGCTTACCTTACTGAAATGATGGAGCGGGAACCCCGGCTCAGGTGCATTTTCAACAAATCAAACAGGGGTTTTGCCGGCGGCAACAATGACGGACTCAAGATCGCCTCGGGCTCGTTTTTGATTCTTCTGAACAGCGACTGCATCGTAACGAAGAACTGGATCGAGGGCCTGTCCGCTCTGCCGGCACAAGATTCGGCGATCGGGCTGGCGGGACCGGTTTCCAACTCGGTGGGAAATGAGCAGAGAATTTTCACCAGGGGGATTACACCCGAAGAGATCATCGAAGAGGGGCTCGCCTGGGTTTCAAACAGCGGGGGAGGAAGATTCGAAACGGAGATGCTGTCATTTTTCTGTGTGGCCATGCGCCGCGATGTTCTTGACCGGGTCGGGATGCTCGATGAGGACTTCGGGCTGGGCTTTTATGAAGATGACGATTATTGCATGCGCGCGCGCCGTGCCGGATATAAGCTGATGTGCGCGGAAGACGTATTCGTCTATCACAGGGGAGGGGGCTCATTCAGCCGAATCGGAAATGAGACTCGGAAAATGATGAAGGAAAACCGCCGGAAGCTTGAAACCAAACACTCCTGCCGCCTCGAACGGGCTCATCCCAGGCAGCGCCAATTAAGGGTGATCGAAGGCTATTTAGGCGATGCGGCCAGGGATCAGGCAGGATTTGCGGTCCAGGTCCACAGTCCGGGAGGTAATTTGAGTCCCGGCCTGCAATACAGAATATCCAACCGTATCATGGCGATCGAGTCCCATATGCCGCGGGGAGTGTTTAAGAGGTGGGCCTTTAATCGGAGCTTTGGAAGGCTGAAGAAGCTTCTCGGCGGATATGGCTATGAATACGTCAAGTCTTTTTGAATTTCGACAGTATCTTTGCAGCCTTTCTCAATGGCGCAGTGATTTTCCGGAGGTGCAAGTTCGATAGTTCTCCTACCCCTCGCGCGGAGTTGAATTCTCTTATGATCGGGTTCCTGCCGAGGAGGCGTTTTGCCTCCTCTCTTACTTGCTTTGGCGCACTGGCAAGCATGCTCTGAATGATAGGTCGGCCTCTATCCATTATGGAGGCGAATTCGCAGTCCATGCAGATGTTTTTCGCAGCGCTGTGGCTGCTCTTATCCTTCATGTAGCGCCGAGCGGACTGGAACATATCGTTCGTCCATACTTCAGCAAACGTTTTTTCATTCAAAGAACCAAAATCATCAGCTTCTTTCCAAATGCCGCAGCAGGGAGAGACCGATCCGTTTGCATTTATTGCCGTTAAGAGATAATGCCAATCACATCCCTTATAATATACGTCTGAGGGATCTTTGATTCGATCTTGAATAGTCTTTTGTGTGGGCTGTTCCGGTAAAGGCTCGCTGGAAGGCGCCTTGCTCTTGTAAATACCCAGGACATACTTATCAATCGACGAGACCCAGTCAGGATGATTCGCCATGTCGATGTGGGGAGCAATCGGCCGAAAGACGACCCCCAGGTGGTCAGCACGTTTCCTTGCTTCCTTCAATTCATTTTCGTTATGGGAAAAGACCAGAAATTTCCAGTTGATCTTAGGCGTGGTTCTCCCGAGAGCCCTCTTGGCTTTGACGAACCGCTCCATATTTGATAATGCTAAAGACAAGTCTCCCTTGACACGATACCTGCTATATGACTCTTGCGTGATTCCATCAATAGATGCGGAAAGGATATCCAGACCCTGTTCGACAAGCCCGTATATAGCTTCATCAGATATGTGTGTTGAGAGACTGGAACTAATTTCAACCTCGTCTACCGAATGCTTTTTAAGGAGTTGGAGCATATCCACAATGGCCGTATTTGTAAAAGGCTCTCCCCAATTAAATAACGACACCTTGAAAAGGTAAGGTCCAATTTCATCGATGATCTTTCGAAACAGGTCCATTTGCATTATCGTACGAGTCCGCACAGGTGGCGAAAGCGAATTCACGCAGAAAGGACATCTGAGATGACACACGGATGAAGCATCAATAACTGCCGCCACCGGATAGCTCGAAGGTTCAACAACTCCGTCATGTTGTTCCAACAAGGCAAGGAGCATATTTTCGTACTTATCTTTCGGCTTCACGAAGCGGCCTCCATCGAAGTTAGCTAAAAGCACGTGGTCTGATTTAAAGTAGTAATTTTATAGCGCACATTACGTCCTTATAATAACACGTGAGAGTTTTGTGGCAAGCTTTCTGAAAGGCTTTACAGTTTTGTAGAATGGATATAATAGAAAGAACGGACGAACACCATATATATAGCCAATTCTCTGCAGCGCGTGATGCCTCTTGATATTTCCCATCTTATATTTTTTCCATATTTGATAGGCATCGTCGTAATTCTTCCAGCTAATATTTAGTTTCCGGAATTTTCTTAATTTGAAGCCAAGGGCGCTCGTGAGGTTGGAGAACTTTGCTCTATGCGGCTCAAGCTCCGCTAGACGGCTCATCATATCACGCAGGGCGGTGCTCACGACTTGAGGCGAATAATTGTGCTTGATAAAAAGTCGAGCGTTTTCAGATATGGTACGCCACATGCCGTCGTCAGAGTACAACTTCACTACGTGTTGCGCGAATTCCTCCGGCGTGTCGGCAATGAGCGCTGTTTCTGCATGTACCAGCCCTATACCTTCGGCCCCCACGGAAGTTGTGACTACCGGGAGACCATTGGCCATTGCTTCCCCTATCTTGCCTTTCATGCCTGCGCCATACCGGAGCGGGGCAATGGACACGCGCGCTTTTTGCAAATATGGCTCGGTGGATGGGACGTACCCGGTGACTGTGATACTGCTGTCCTGCAACTCGAGAATGCTGTCGGGCGGGTTGTCGCCCACCACTTTCAAGGTGATGTCCGGCACAACCTTTTTCACAAGCGGGAAAATCTCCTTAACAAAATATAAGACAGCGTCCGTGTTCGGAAGATGGTTGAAGCCACCGATAAATAGCAGCCCCGACCGGTCGGGCAAGTTCTCCGTGCTGTCGGGCACCGGGTGAATGGTCGGGATCACAAAATGGGGTTTTGCGGGTAAATATGCCTCGATGTGCTGCCAGTCCTGCTCCGTAACCGTAATCAAGGCATCGGCCCGGGTGTAAATGCCCAGTTCGGCCTCCTTTGAATACTCGGCCTGCTCCATAGCCGCCGGGTCCCGGGAGAGTTCGGCCCCTCTTCGCAGTCTTAAAAAGTGAATATCCACCGTGTCGATCACGATCCTGGTGAGTGGCGAAAGAGCGCGGATAGCAGGCAGATATTGGCGGGCGATCGTATAGGGGGAAAGAAAGGCAACCGAGTAGTCTCTCGAAGTCAACAACTGCGTCAGATCTATGGGCCAGCCGTCTCCCGGACGCCCCATTTGGCGCGTCATGGCGGGATCTGTTGCGTAAACCTCAACCCCCATCCTTTGGAGAATCCTGCTGTATCGTTCCTGCTCGGAGTGCCCATCTCTTGCAATGTAGGTGACATGATAGCCGTACTGCCTCAGCAGGCCGACGATTGAGAATAGCCGATGGGAACCTGCGTGTCTGTCGAACAGCGGCAGCGAATAATATATTATTAGAACGTTGCCGGCTATGTTGCGTGAGCTTGCCATTGCGCTGATGGAGTTGTCTGGCGGATACTGTTCTGCGAGCGCCGCGCCCACTTCTGAAGGAACTTCTGTTTGTTCACAACCTGGTACTGTTTCATTCCCCTGCTGAGGTCCCTCCCACTCGATGCCCCTTCGTGGTGGACGACAACCGAGAAGGGGCAGTACATCACCTTGTATCCGAGCGACCTGGCTCCGAAACACAGGTCGGTGTCCTCGTAATAGCCGGGAGAATACCGTTCGTCGAGATAACTGAGCCTCTTTAACAGATCGTGGCGGACGAGAAGCGCCGCGCCCGATACGTAGTCCACCTCGCGAACGTAACAGTACCGGGGATCGTCGGGATCGCCGAAGCGGCCGTAAAGCTTGGCGCTGGAGTCGTTGAACATGATGCATCCAGCCTCCTGCAGCCTGCCGTCAGGATAGACGAGCTTGCACCCGGCAATGCCTATCCGATCGTCCGACCTCATGAGATCGAGCAGCACATCGAGCCAACCGGGCTGAGGTTCGGTGTCATTGTTCAGAAACAGCACAAATTCGCCGCGAGCCCTATGGGCGCCCTGGTTGCAGGCTTTGGTGAAGCCCACGTTCTCACTGTTACTGATTACAGTCAGGTTTTCCAGATCGCATGATTTCAGAAAGCTCGGCGTCTCATCCGTGGAAGCATTATCTATGACTATGATTTCATAACCGCCGCCGGCTGTGTTCCTCCTCACTGCGGCAAGGCATTTGCGGGTAAAAGCAGCGTTGTTGAAGACCGGGATGATTATCGATACAAGCATGGGAAAGCCTTTCAGAACCAAATCTCACAAAACCTTACTGAACTCGCAGAGTGGGTTAATACTATATCCCTATAAGCAGGGCAAGTGGCAATGCCTCTAGGACTGCTTCGGGCAGTTCAAAGACACACCTCTATCCCCGCCGCAACCGACTCTCTCGTCACGCCTTAACATGTTGAAACAACATAACATTTACGACGCAGTGCGCAAATTGGATGCTTTTCCCTTCCTAAAATTAGTTTTTTGCTTTATATTGCGCCACTGTATTCAATATTGATTATCCGAAAGGAGGACTTCGAGGATTGATAAGCAGAAAGGCCTATAAGCGGTTGTTTGACCTGGTAAAGCCCTATTGGAGAAGGCTCGGATTGGCGATCCTTTGTATGATGGGGGTCGGCTTTGCTACGGCCGGGGCGGCATACCTGATTAAACCGGTTCTCGACGACATATTCGTGAACAAGAACGAGACCATGCTCAAGATCATGCCGCTTGCGGTGCTGGTGCTCGTCACCGCCAAAGGAGTGTTCCTTTGGGGAAACTCCTACCTGTCGGCCTATGTAGGCCAGCAGCTTGTCACCGATCTGCGCAGGAGACTGTACAATCATATCCAGACACTGCCCTTATCGTTTTTTGACTCTCGTGCGACCGGCGACCTTATGTCCCGGATCTTGAACGATGTCACCTTCCTCCAGTCCTCTGCCATTAGTGCCGTTGCAGGCGTCATGCGGGAGTGTTTCAGCATAATAGGTCTAGTCGCGGTCATTTTCAGCCGGGACTGGAAACTTGCCGTGATTGCCGTGATAATCCTCCCTATGGGTTTCTACCCAATTGTCTGGCTTAGCAGAATGCTCCGCAAAATTGGGACCAGTGCCCAGACATCCATCGCCCAAATTACCATTAGTCTGCACGAGACCATCGGAGGCAATCGCATTGTGAAGGCCTTTGGGATGGAAAATTACGAAAAGAAGCGCTTTAAAGCTATAAACGACCAAACCTTCCAGCTTTCGACAAAAATCGTGGCGATTTCGGCTCTTTCGTCCCCTATTATGGAATTCCTGGGCGGTATTATCATCGTTTTCACCGTGTGGTACGGCGGATGGTGCGTCATCCATGGAAAGACCACTCCAGGCAACTTCTTCTCCTTCATTGCCGCCTTGCTCATGCTCTATGAACCGGTAAAAAGGTTGAATAGCACGTTCACGATGCTCCCCCTTGGAGTTGTGGCAGCCGAAAGGGTTTTTGATATAATGGATATCCCGCAGGAGATTCTCGATCGGGATGGAGCCAGGATCTTGCCGCCCATACAACGCGGTATTGAATTCCGTAATGTCAGTTTTTCCTATGGTGGAAATTTGGTGCTTAAGAACATCAACATCAATGCGAAGGCGGGAGAAGTCATCGCATTGGTTGGTATGAGCGGCGCCGGAAAGACGACGCTTGTCAATCTCCTGCCCCGTTTTTATGAAGTCAGCGAAGGGGCAATTTTCATTGACGGCGTGGATACCCGTGAGGTAACGTTGTCTTCATTGCGGGCACAGATCGGCATAGTGACTCAACAGTCCATCCTTTTCAATGATACTTTCCGGAACAACATTGCGTACGGTGACATAACCAAGCCTGAAGAAGACGTAATTGCGGCCGCAAAAGCGGCAAATGCTTACGACTTCATAATGAAAATGCCGCAGGGTTTCGACACTTCCGTGGGTGAAATGGGGGCACGGCTTTCCGGCGGAGAGAAGCAGCGAATCTGCATAGCCAGGGCACTGTTGAAGAATGCCCCTATCCTCATTCTCGACGAAGCTACCTCGTCCCTGGACAGCGAATCGGAAAATGAGGTGCAAAACGCCCTGGAAACCCTTATGGCTGGAAGGACCACTTTTGTTATAGCCCATCGCCTTTCTACCATAAGGAGCGCCGACCGTATACTTGTACTGGCCGGCGGAGAGATCTTGGAAGAGGGCCATCACGAGGAGCTTTTAAATACGGGAGGTGAATACCGCCACCTTTATGAACTCCAGTTTTCGCAACTCCAGATAGGCATGCCTGACGACGTTGCCTATGTGACCGCCAAAGCCGTCTAGAGTTAACAAAATTTATCGGGCACGATTAATTGTCCATGTACGACGAGAAACCATATCATACGACACGTCCTGGCAAACGGCTACCGGATTAGTGGACGGTCACGCTTTGGCCGCAGGAGCTTTCGGGTTAGTTTTCGGAAAGGTTTTACAGTTTTGTAGAGTGGATATAATAGAAAGAATAGAAAGACACTATATCGGTCACTAATTATTTTCAGCGTCTCGCGATGCCTCTCGATATTTTCCCTCTTGTATTGCTTCCATATTTGATAGGCATCGTCGTAATTTTTCCAGCTAATATTTAGTGTCAAGAATCTTTTTAGTCTGAACCCAAAGGCGGTCATGCGGCTGGGAAGCTCCGCTTTATGCGGCTCGATCTCTGCCAGCCGGCTCATCATATCATGTACGGCGGTGTTAACGGCCTGAGGCGAATAATTGTGCTCGATAAAAAGTCGAGCATTTTTAGATATGCTACTCCATATTGCATCATCCGAGTGCAACTTCACCACGTGTTGCGCAAATTCCGCCGGCGTGTCGGCAATGAGTGCTGTTTCTCCATGTACCAGCCCTATACCTTCGGCCCCCACGGAAGTTGTGACTACCGGGAGACCATTGGCCATGGCTTCCCCTATCTTGCCTTTCATACCTGCGCCATAGCGGAGCGGGGCAATGGACACGCGGGCTTTTTGCAAATAGGGCTCAGTGGACGGGACATACCCGGTGACTGTGATGCTGTTGTCCTGCAACTCGAGAATGCTGTCGGGCGGGTTGTCGCCCACCACTTTCAAGGTGATATCAGGCACAGCCTTTTTCACGAGCGGGAATATCTCCTCAACAAAATATAAGACCGCGTCCGTGTTTGGACTGTGGTCGAAGCCTCCGATAAAGAGCAGCCCCGAGCGGTCGGGTAAGTTCTCCGTGCTGTCGGGCACGGAATGAATGTTCGGGATCACAAAATGCGGTTTTGCGGGTAAATAGGTCTCGATGTGCTGCCAGTCTTGCTCCGTCACCGTAATCAAGGCATCGGCCTGGGTGTAAATGCCCAGTTCTGCCTGCTTTGTAGACTCAGCCCGCTCCATGGCCGCCGGGTCCCGGGAGAGTTCGGCTTCTCTTAATTCTCTTACAAAGTGAATATCTATCGTATCGACCACAATTCTCGTTTGTGGACTGATGGAGCGTAACCCGGGAATGAAATCGCGGGCAAAACGGAAGAAAGGGAGAAGCGCCACATCATATTGGTTCCAACGAAGGAGATCTGCGAAAGCCTGCGCCGTATCCGACGCCGGGGAGCAGGAGAGCTGACGCGATGGGGTGTCCAAAGCATGGACCAAAACTCCCATGTCGCTCAGGGCCGAGATATATGGGCTCATGTCAAGGTTATCAGCCCTTTTACCATGTAGGCAAACATAGGTGACCTGATGACCCTGTTCTCTGAGTATCCGAAGCAGATTGTATAAGCGGAAATCCCCGGAAGCCCTGTCGTAGAGCGGGGGAGTACGGTGCGCAACGAGTACTCTGGTCCTCGGAGTTGTGCTGCCAACGGGTATGTGCTCGGTCTCCTGGAATCCGGAGCCCCCCACTATCTGCCGGGCTTCTGACTGCAGGGAAGTCGCCCGTTTTTGTTCATAGTGCAAAAAATCGCTGGCGTGGAATGCGGTTTTCTTTTCTGATGACCTTTCGGCCTCGATAAAACCCTTTATTTTTGACCCGATAAATGTTTGCCTGTATAGCCTGAACAATTCTTGATGGAGGTCAGCGTCTCTGTGTCGGAACGTTCCGGATATTAGCAATGCCTCAAGTTCCTTTGCCCTGGAGAACCAGTTGTCAAAATTTTCGCGGATGTATTGCCATTGATGTCTAGCTTCATCTGCAAAGCAGTATTGCTGGATCAAAGGAGCGGGATGGAGGCGGCTGAACAGAAACTGAGATTGTCCCTGTCTTTCACACCTGTCGCAGAATTGTTCGTAAGTAATAGGGCGCTTCATGTAACTGATGCAAGCTCGGTTGTAAACCACTTTAAGATTGAATTTCGAAAGCCGGTAACCTAATTCGATATCCTCTGAGCCGAAACGGAAGTCCTGGTTGAAGATGCCGTTCCTGATGAGAAGAGATCTCTTGCATGAGGTCCGGCCTCCCCAAAAATTGGTAAAGTCAAGCACTTGACCGTCTCTAAGGTCCCTATAGCAAAAGAGAAAGCAGCCAACCTCCGTAATATAGTGCATCACAGGGGTCACAGGCATCCCCGGAAGCCAGGTAGTGTACCCTAACACCGCCGTTTCCTCTCCCGGCCATCTTTGGTGCATTTTGACGTGGTTTCGCAAAAGGTCCTTATGCGCACAATCATCGTCATCGAAAAAGAGAATAATTTTGCTTTCGGAAGCAAAGATTCCAAGGTTTTTTGCCGCAGATATTCCTGAATTCTCTTGGCGAATATACTTCAGAGGCAGACGGGATTGGAACTTTCCGCATAGTTGCGGTGTGTCATCCTCAGAGCCATCGTCTACCACCACGACCTCAAAGTAGTCATTGGGAAGGCTTTGATGAAGAAGGCTTGACAGGGAATATTCAAGATACTCAGATCGGTTATACGTTGGTATAATAACACTTATTGACCGAGTTCCGGTGTTCCTTACCATTACAGAATCTCCCCGAAATTGTGGACCTTCACTACGGAGAAGCACTCGTCAAGAGAGAGGTGCGCATGTTTTCCCAAGTAGGCGGTCCGCTGCCGGTCCGCCTCGCTCCAGTTGTAATTCGCCACGGGCGCCCTCATGCTGTGGTCTACCGGGACATTGTCGATAATTCCCATTTTCATTCCGCCCTGCATCAGCTTATAAGACCACACATTCTCATAACCCCAGCCCATGGGCGACGTGATATCGAAGGGGAAAACAATCGAAAATACCGAGCGGTGGAAACTAACTGCCGGACCAATTTCCACAAAACGACTCTGTCGAGCCAATACTCCGCGCTGTTGAAGCACAATAGGGTGGTCCACAAATGAATTGGGGGTTCTCGCCGGCTGTGCAATATTGAATTTCAGTTTGGTCTGAAGATGCAGTAATTCATCGATGAATCCTTCGGGAAGTACAATATCATCATCAAGCGTCACGATATATTCATAGCTATCAACTTCAACATTAGCCAATAAAGAATTCATAAGTACGTACTTGGGGGTCAGGCTGATATTTTCCTGACAGGTAACCTCCGAAACTTTCGGCTCGGCTGGCCCGCAAAGAGCTATCCATTGCTGGGTGACATTGTAGACATTGGATCTGGATACCACCTCGACAATGTCGATAATATTGTTCGGTTGACGGGCAAGATATATACCAAGCACAAGAACGTGCGGTTTTCCCTCTGGAGATATAGTGTTATTTCTCGTGCAGGTGTGCTGTATTGCCGGCCCGGATTTGACAGGAGGCGAGGTGCATTTGGCAACAGAGTTTTTGGCGGAACTTTGACTCGAACTCATTTGCACTACGGCGCGGGGCTGATATAGAACCCGGCGGCCATTGGATCTCAGCATGGAACCAAGGTCTATCAGTGCAGACTCAAGTGAAAGGTAGCCGCGATCCAAACCGCCGGCCGAGAGCAAATCGGACTTCCCGATCAGGAAGCAGAATCTCGATCCCGATTCCACCTCACGTTGGACATTGTATTGTGGGACGTTTCCGGGCAACCCCTCGCCGACGCCTTTTATCGCTTCGCGGAGCATGATCGAGCCTCCCCCTTCGATGAGGGAACCTGATTCATCGATCACCTTAGCGGTTACACCTGCGCAGGAAGGATTTTGGGTCATCATGAGCAGCTCAGAAGAAAAACCTTGCGTTAATCTCGCTCCAGCATTGAGAAATAGGATGAAATCCCCCTCGGTATGCTCATTTATCAACTGAGCATAAGCGTCAACGGAAAGCCCGCTTACTTCAGTCAGCTTTGTGACTCCTGCGAGAAAATCGGGAACTTTGCAGCTTTCCAATTCTGAACCTCGGGGAATGAGCACGATTATTTCAGCTATGGACTCCATCCATATGTCTTGTATTGATTGCAGACATTGGCCGACCGATCCTCCATCTGCAGAATGAAGTATTACGATCGAAATCCTGGGATTAGTGTTCGGCGGCATATAAATTGTCCTTCCAATTCCGAAAGCAAATGACGAATTTTATAAATTCGTGGATATTCGAAAGCCCGTTATCTTGACGCTAGGCCACAAAGAATGCCCAATTGCAATATCCAACTATTTGAAAGGCACAACCCTAACATCGCAAGTGACCAGCAGCATTGTTTTCCTGCGAAGCTCCCCCCAGCGCTAGCAGGCTGCTGAAAAAGGATTCAGTTTCCCACTTTAGTGTGAAAATAACGGGGGCGTCATTCCCGCGAAGGCTGGAATCCATTGTGATTACGCATCGTTACAAAACAGCCTAGGTTCCCGCCTTCATAGGGATGACGTGGCTTAATACCGTTTTCGCGCCTAGTTCCCACTAAGCTGGACTTTTTCATCACCCTGCTAGAATAAATGTCCTCCTGGTACTTTTGAACTATGAATAAGACGAATTCGCTGCCAAAATATCACGTACCATCAAGGAGCGGCCATAAAATAGTAATTATTGCCACGCGAAAACTGTTCACAAAAAGCATCCTTACTCAGAGAGACTCTACCATTACTCTCAAGCCACTCTGCCATCAGAAACAACTTTAAACCACACTGGAGCGCCAGCAAATCATACATGTTTTCCGGGCTGGTTTCATAATAGTCGGCAGCACCAAGCCCATGTTCAAAAACGATTATTGGCCGACTTCTTTTGATTGTCTCTATAGCGCCCTTGAACACTTGAAGTTCAGCGCCTTCCACATCAACTTTGATGAACTGGATCGAAATATGCTTGGGCACGAGATTATCAAGCAGGTTTGTCTTGACCGTTATTTGCTGAATTTGTTCGTGTGGCGAGTCGTATCTTCTCCTGCGGAAGCCGCTATAACCGGGATTGCTTACGACGTATTGAAAAGACGCTTTTCCTGCGGTATCGCTCAAGGCGTAGCCATAAAGATGGAGGTTCGCAAGACTCCCGAATGATTCTACCAGCCCTTGGTACATTCCAGGGAGAGGCTCAAAAGCAAAATGAGTCCCTATCGGCGCAAAGCGTAACATCTCTGTCAGAATGCCGCCCTCGTGGCAACCGACATCAACGCAGTTCGAGTCTTTCTGCAGGACCCGTTTCATTATCTCAACGGTCTGAATGTCGTATAGGCTATTTTTGTCTTCTTCGTTAGATGTACATGCAGCACATTGCTCTTTGAATGCTGCATCTGCAGGCCCCTCTTTATTGAACGTCACCGCGGCATTTTTCCTCTTCCGGCTCAGTTTTCGCACTAAGAATCTTTCGCATTTTACAAAAGGCTTTGCGGTCTTATAGAGCGGATACAGCAGAAAGAATAAGCGAACGCCGTATTGATCCCCGATTATTTTGAGTGCTTCATGCCTGTCGATATGCTTCTTCTTGTATTCCTTCCACAGTTGATAGGCCGCATCATATTTATTCCACTGGGTGATACGCCCAAGGAATCTTCCCAGTCTAAAGAAGGGATCCTTCGTGAGCCTGAGATGCTCTGCTATAAGCTGGTCGATCTGTGCATCCTTTTTGGAGTTAGACTCCTCAAAAGACCTGAGGTTCTCCTGAATGCGCTGGTGCTCAAGGCGTAGGCCAGACAGCGTGGTCATGACGTCATCCACACTCCCGCGCTCAAAGTAGAAGCTCTCGGATATGGAAGGCAACGAAATATCGGACGCAATAGCCACGAAATACAATGGGCGGTCAAGCCCCGCGGAGGCCTCGTAGCGGTCGTCGCCACGACGTTCGAAAGTCATACTGTTGAATGGACCGTTGGCACTGGTCCCCCGAGCGATCACGGAACCAACAATCTGCCGCTGTGCCAAAATCGTTACATGTTCAAAATTGGCTCTGATGAGCTTTTCGAATTCAACCTGTCCCGGTCTCCGAATGTGGTATGGATTTGGCGGCGCGCCCGGGAGAGAATATATCTCAGCATTAGGAGAACTGACGATCAGCTTTCCTCCTGGCCTCAGGACCCGCCGAATTTCGGTCAAAAACTGATCTTGGTCATAAAAGTGCTCAATCGTCTCAAACGATACTACGCAATCGATCGATTGATCAGGCAAAGGAATAGATTGCGTGCTCCCCTGCTCGAAACGCAGGTTCTGAGCGACGTAGGCGGCCCTCGCGTGTTCGACCGCCGCCCGGTTCATTTCTATTCCGATCACTGAACTGGCCGTCTGAGCAAGAAACGCGCTGCCATACCCCTCGCCAGCCGCGATATCGAGAACGTCGACGCCCCGGGTAAGCTCGCGAGCGAGGAAGTAGCGATGCAGATGTTCAACATCAATTTGACCGGTCGTATCAGTTGTAAAACGTTCTCCGGTCCAATCGAGAGACCGGGCCGGTCTCACCCGATCAAATAACTCACCCATCTGAAGCCCCTATTGATCACGAACCCTCATTTCAAGTCAGACCTGACAGTTCCAGGCCGTTCTCATTTCCATTCCACAGCCCAAGTCTAGGGATTTTTGTATAATCAAATTGATCTTCAGAAAACTATGGACGGTAGCGGTAGAATGATTTCCATCGAAAAGCATTTCAGTACCAAATCGCATCTGAAAAAACCCCTCAGAGGGCTGAGTAAAGTTATAGTATATACCCATAAACGACGCAAGTGGCAATGCCTGTCGACCCACTCCGGGCTGACTGAGGGCACACCCTTTCCACGGATGACCGTCTCGTTTCCGCCCATGCTGTTGAAACAAGAGCTTAAAGAAAAATTGATCGGGCACTCTTCGATTCCGGCCGCGACCCGTCAAACTTGCTTCCGACCTTCGACCTGTCAAGAAGACGATGTTGCCAATATCCCATGTCGCATTTCAAACCGGAGCACCCATTCACGCGCTACCTGTTTGAGCGCTTACCGGGAATGGCCTGCCGGATCTGCATCGCCAAAAACAATGGCATGGAGCATATCGACATTTCCCGAGGCAATAAGCCAGACGTTTTCCTCCGGGAGGATGATATCTGCCCGCAAAAGGGGCACATAGAGAGCACGTTTGTCGGGGAATCGACAGGATTTATTATTTGGTTTCTTTGAGCATAAGCCACGTCCCCAAAATAGCAGAAACGATCGATTGAGTCAAAGAGCACTTTGGTCCCCCGGGTTTCTCCGGGCCAAAAGACAACCATGTCAAGGACCATGCTGTTCCAGGTTCTTCGGGATGAACGCTTGCCGGATTTCCGCGTGGTGAGTGTGCTTGCAGATTTGCAGTCAGCGTGGATAATGCATGAGGGACTGTAAAATTTATGCTGCGTTTCACCCAATCATCTGATATTATAGCGCAAATTAATCCAGGAAGGGAAAGCCGCATGTCAGTGGTTGGTTAACAGCAAAAGGAAAGCATTCATCCAACTTTCGACAAATCCATCCAGCTTGATTTTAAGGGGGCAAAGATCACCTCCGGCACCGGTTTTCTTCTCATGCGGGAAATGGACGGCCGATGCAGCCTGATTGAACGAGCCACATCCCGGATCGAAGACCCGAGGTCTGTGAGCCATACGGATCATTCTTTGCTCCAACGCCTTGGCTAGAGGGTCTATCAGGTAGCGGCAGTCTATGAGGATTGCAATGACCGCCAAGCGGAGCGTTGGGTTTTCGCTTGAGTTCCACCCAACACGATGCGGCGGGGAAGGAGTTTGATAGCGGAGTCTGGCAATCCGCCTGTACCGGCTCGAGAACAATATCCTCGTCACCAGGGGAGCGGCTGAAGCCTCTGGAAAAAGGACTCAGTCGCTCCACCGATACTTTGGTTCGACGCAGGAACGCGGGGGCTCATAATTGATATCGATTCTACGAAGACCTGTGTATGGAAAGAACGAGGGCTCCGCCTTCAACGGCTACTTTGTGCAGGTCTGCTACCATCCTCTCTTTTGCTTCACCAGCAACGGGGATCTTTTGAACGCTAGGCTAAGACCCGGATACGGCATTCAGCCGATGGCGTCCGGTGGGGGCGCAAAGCGCAAAAGGCTTTATTACTCGTGTGTGGTCATTTTCCCCCAATCTGGCTTTTTTTTCAAAACTCTTTCAGGCGATATCGCCTGCGGGAAGATTATGGGTGGTTTTGCGTTAATCTACACTCTTGCATACGACGAAAAGGGCAGAGAGACATGAACCTAAGGCCTGCTTCTCAACTCTGCTATTCCATGCTAACACTTGCCTGCCTCGGCTTTTTCCTTTTTGCGGCTTCATGTTTTATCTGGTCGCCGGGTTTTTATTACGACGAGGTTCTCTTCGCGCCTGTTTCCTATTTGATCGCCGGTCAGCATGTCCACACTTGGGTCGGAATGAAGTTTCTGGGGCTGCCGGTGGCCCTATGTCCTATCTATGTCGGCGCGCTTAAGGCCTATATCATGGCCCCGATTTTGAGTCTTTTCGGGTCCTCGTTTCTGACGCTCCGCCTTCCAATGATTTTGGTTGGCGCTTTTTGCCTTTGGCTTCTCGCCAAATTTCTAGAACCAAGGCTTGGAATTAAAGCTGCCGGGCTTGCGCTTGTGCTCGCCGCGACGGATCCACTTTTCATTTATGCTACGAAAATTGACTGGGGACCGACAACGCTCGCCGCCCTTTTTCGATGTTTGGCTATTGGTTTTCTTTTCCGTTTCTTCGAAACGCGCCGTTCGAGAGACATGGCCTTGTTTCTGTGGGCTTGCGCTTTTGGTCTCTGGGATAAAAGCAATTTTATATGGCTCATGATCGCGCTTGGCGCAGCAAGCCTGATATTTTATCGCGAAGTCCTCCTCGATTGGGTCCGCGCATCGCCGATAAAGGAAATTGCGAAAACGATCTTTCTGCCCACACTCATCTATCTTCTAATTCTGCTCAAAATCATCCTCCCTTCTCTAAAGACAGCCCTTCCAGATCATTCCTTATCCTCAATGGACTATATCGACCGCATCGGCGAAATCTTTCACCTTTATGTGGCGTCTGGGTCGGGACAATTCATTTTAAGCTGGGCATTTGGTGCGCAACTTGTGCATCCGGCATTGGCACCCTGGCTTGTTCCGTTCCAGACACTTTTTGGATTGGTTATAAGCCTCCCAACTAACAGGTTCAAAAACACATCTTATTCTCGCGAACTGGGGTTCGTTAGTCTCACTATCCTCTTGATTTTCGTGCAGGCGGTTCTCACCCCGCAAACGGGGGGAGCGCATCATATGGTTGTCTTCTGGCCGCTGACGCATGTCCAGTTGATCCTCTGCGGTCTTGTCGTCGGTCAATGGATCAAGCGAAGAACAGTTCCATTCATTCTATTCCGTTATGCCTTTTTCGTATTTATTGTTTTCCTTTGTGGCACGGCGATCCGCGTGGATGGCGATTACCTCGCGGCCATGCGCGATAACAAAGCCGCGACCTTATTTAGGCCGGAAATGGCGGACCTTGCCGCAAGGCTCAATAGCCTGCCCGCCGATAAGATCTATCCCGTAGATTGGGGGTTGGAAAACCAATTGATAGTGTTGACGAAACCAAAAGACAGGGAAAAATATGAGGATATCTGGTATATCTTTACGGAAAAGTCCGTCGAAGCGAAACGTATAGAACGTCTATTTAAGCAGCTTATGTCCAAACGGCGTGCTGCCTTCGTCTCATATGCAGAGGATTCAACCGGTTGGCCCCAGGACCATCTTCTCAGAGACGCCATCCTGAAAAGCTGGCCTCTGTGTTCGTGGGAAACTATCTTCATACCCAAGACAACAGGGGAACCGCTCTATCGGATCGATCTGGTTGAGGGCTGTCCCACAAAATGAAACACACCTTCCGCTGTCACCTATGGCAATCAATCGCTTCGATCTTGAAGGGAAGGGGCGATTTTGCGTTATCGGGATGGGTGATTCTTCGATTGTCATTACAAGCCTGGATTATGCGTGAGCTAGCGTGAAATTTAAGCTGTATTCCTCTCAACTATATGATATTGGGCGCAAAGCTGAGACTCGGAAACGAGCGTTCCGCCGATAGATTCCTGGAGCTTATCTGCCCTCTTGTTGAACGCTACCGGTTATGGTTTTAAAAGTTTAGGCCAGGGGAGATGTAGCTTTTGCCGCTCCTGGCGCATATTCAAGTGAATTGCGGACTCAAAGCTGTGTTTTGGCGCCGATCGTACATATTTGATGCATTATTCCGGCTCAGGCAATGCGGGACATTGGAAGCAGGTGTGCCCTGAAGTTGTGAGAATGAGTCTCATTGACCCATGACTTGCTTATTCGAGTTGAAAAACGTATAGTTTGCGAGCTGTGGGGTTTTTCAGGAAGTTTGTTCGCGCAGAATCGGACCCGCAACCCCGTTCGGACGCTTAATGCACGATCTTACTCTTTTTTAGGCTGAGGATACAAAATGAAGCGAGCTCTTATCACGGGTATAACCGGTCAAGACGGTTCCTACCTGGCCGAATTTTTGTTGGACCGTGGCTATGAAGTCCATGGAATCATCAGAAGAGTAGCCATTGAAGTCCCCGAGCACAGGCTTTGGCGCCTGAGGCACATCATGGACAAGCTTATCCTCCATGCCGCATCGCTCGAAAGCTTTGCGAGCGTTTTCAGGGTGTTAAACCTCGTACAGCCGGATGAGTGCTACCATCTTGCTGCTCAGAGCTTCGTCAGCTACTCCTTCGAGGACGAGTTTTCCACTATCAATACAAACATAAACGGCACCCACTACGTATTGGCTGCAATTAAGGAAGTATGCCCCAAATGCAGGTTTTATTTTGCCGGTTCGAGCGAAATGTTCGGCAATGCGGAGCACTCCCCTCAAAACGAGCATACCCCGTTTTTCCCCCGGTCTTCCTACGGGATATCGAAGCTTGGCGGGTTCCATCTCACCAGGAACTACCGCGAAGCCTACGATATTCATGCGGCGAGCGGGATCCTTTTCAACCATGAGTCCCCCCGGAGAGGCCTCGAATTTGTGACTAGAAAAGTCTGTCATACCGCGGCCAGGATCAAGTTGGGACTGGCCAAAGAGCTTCGGATGGGGAACATTGAAGCAAGAAGAGACTGGGGATATGCGGGCGACTACGTTGGGGCCATGTGGCTGATGCTTCAGCAGGACAAGCCGGACGACTTCGTTATAGCCACCGGAAAGACCTTCAGAGTCAAGGATTTAATCGAATTGGCTTTCTCGCACCTCCATCTGAACTGGAAGGACTGGGTGGTCGTAGACCAACAGCTCTATCGGCCTTCGGAGATACACGAGCTCAGGGGAGACTATTCCAAGGCCAGGAAGGAACTCGGCTGGGAGCCCGTAATGTCCTTCGAGGAACTCACGCGCACTATGGTCGACCATGATTTCGAGCAGTTGAAGAATGCGAAATCATGACCCGGATTCAAATCCCAAGCTCTTGAATAGCACAAAAAATACGCTCGTTTTTGCCCTGACTTATAACGAACAAGGGACCATCGGGGCACTAATCGATGCAGACTTGGCGCTGCCGTGCGCGATTTCGTCCATATAGACGACGTGGTCGAGGCGTCCGATGCTTCAGTTATCTATGCGGGTCCGATCGGAGCGTTCAATGCTGCCTCCGGCATGGGAAGGAGCATCAACAAGGTTGCAGCCGGCATTGAACGCATGTTCCCGAACACTTAGACCATCAGGTCTAACGGGAAGCGAGGCCGGCCGAAGTGCCGGCGAATGTCCTGGGCGTGGGCCTGATTAAGCAGGAAATGAATTGGTTTCCCAAGGTCGCCTGGCAAGCAGGCATGAAGTATATACCGCAGACTGGCTGAGGGATTTCCTGGCGGCCGGAAGGGTTGCGTCTTGATCCAGATTTCGTCGCGTGAGGCAACTATTGCAGATCGTTCCCTTGAACGTGTACGGGCGGCCTATTACGTTGGAAGCTTCACGGCGCCATTGCGGACCACGGATGTTGGTGGAGTCTCCTTAGGGGCACCCATCCTCTGGCGGCATTCAAGTAATATGCATTTTTTTAATTCACATGCCATATCGTTTCTGTTAAAATCCCATGTTAGCATGCTTTGCGCCGCGAGAGCGCATTACGACTCAATATGAGGGGACAAAGCCTCAAAGTGTATGCCAAATGCCATTTCACTGTCAAAACCATGCTTTTTGAACTCAATTTTTCGCTATTAGGACAGAATGATAGATGAAGGTTGCCTATATTTTCCCTCCACCCTGGGATCCCAAGTATCCATCCTACGCAATGGCTCTTTTTAAGTCCTCAACTAAAAAAGAACACCATAAGTTTGTTGGATTTGACCTGAACGTTGAGCTATTTAATGCTGTCTCCGAAGAAGACAAGGACTGGTGGAATGCTCAATTTGCCTTTCGATGGGCCCAGGAGAGCAATCAGATTATTGATAAATATTCGGGATTTATGAGTTCGTATTTGGACAAAGTCTTTAAGGTCAAGGCTGACCTGTATGCGATATATATACAGTGCTATTCTAAACCTATTGCGACTTTTATCGCTAGGAAGATTAAGGAGAGAGATGCGGGATCTTCAATTATTTTCGGCGGACCAGAATGTTTTCCTGCCTACGACGGCATAAGAATTCTGGAGAATCAATTTGTAGATGCCATCTGTACTGGAGAAGGAGATATCGTATGGCCTCGAATACTTGATTGGTTCTCCAAACACGCTAATTTGCATATCGATGTCCCTGGTATTGCGTATAAGACAGACGACGGGAGTGTTGTCGATGGAGGCGTTCCGGAGTTAGTCCAGGATTTGAATGCGGTGCCGTTTGCTGATTATAGTGACGTAGACCTTGCAAAATATGGAAATGTCAATGAGATAGCGATAATGACAAGCCGAGGCTGTATAAACACGTGTGCTTTCTGTAGTGAGAGGCCGAATTTCTATAAGTATAGACACAGAACTGCCGAAAATGTTTTCAAAGAAGTTGTAAACCTCGTAGACGAATTGCAAACTAAAGACAATAATGAGAGCAGCCATGCATCATTTGTTCGGCGATTATTTTCGAGAAAGAACAAGGCCGCATCGTCGCCGAAGAAACAAATAATCCCGTTTATCAATTTCAATGATTCTCTCATTAATGGTTCTCCAAAGGAGCTCGCCAAATTTTGCGAAATGGTGATCGAAAGCGGCGTCAAATTCAATTGGGCGGGGATGGCGCTCATCCGAAAAGAAATGTCAGGAGAGTTATTGACTAAGTTGAAGGAGGCCGGTTGCTGTTCCTTGGCTTGGGGACTTGAGTCCGGATGCCAGAGAGTTCTCACGCTCATGCATAAGGGTTTTTTCACCATGGAATTGGCGAAAAAAGTTATCAAAGAAACTTATGAAGCTGGGATTTTACAATGCATTTCCTTAGTCGTCGGTTTCCCGGGTGAAACTGAAGACATGTTTCAGGAGACAGTTGAGTTTCTGAAAGAGTACAAACAATATTTTGGAAGTATTGGAGCTCAACCTATGATGGTAATCCCTAACTCGACTGTCTATGACAAATATCAGGACTTCGGATTGGATTTCCAGAATTCTAGAGACTATCTAAAATGGCAGACAATGGATGGAACCAACAATTACGAAATCAGGTTGAAAAGACTTGGCATAATAAGCTCTATAGTAAATGAAAAGATGGTTCAAATAGACAAATAACAAGTATTATTTATTTGGGTACGATGTATGACTTCTAACTTGCAGGAGATACCATGATGTATTCGGCTGATGGAGCAAATATTTGCAAAATCGGCAAAAACTGTGCAAGTGTTCAAGAAGCGAAGCTTATAGCTTTCTATTTGCCGCAATTTCATCCTGTTCCGGAAAATGATCTCTGGTGGGGAAAAGGTTTTACCGAGTGGACGAATGTCACCAAGGCAAGCCCGCTATTCTCGGGACATTACCAGCCTCATCTTCCATCTGATTTCGGGTTCTACGATTTGCGCTTGAGGGAAGTGCGCCATGAACAGATTGCTCTCGCCAAACAATTCGGTATCGATGGCTTTTGCTACCATTACTATTGGTTTTCCGGCAAACGCCTACTGGAACACCCTGTTGACGATATGCTTGCCGACGCGAAAAGCGATATGCCTTTCTGTCTGTGCTGGGCCAATGAGAACTGGACTCGGCGCTGGGATGCCGCCGAGCATGAGGTGCTCATCGCTCAGAACTACTTGCCGAGTGACCACCTTGATTTCATAAGAAGTTTAATCCCGTTTTTTGAAGACAATCGCTATATCCGTGTTAATGGCGCTCCTTTTTTGATCGTCTATCGGCCGCAGCACATGCCGGATCCGCGCAGGGCTGTTGAAATTTGGCGGGAGTACTGCATGAAAACCGGCATCGGAGAGATCCACCTGTGTGCGGCGCTCACGCATGGCAATCTTGATTACGAGCAATTTGATTTCGATAGCGGCGTTGAGTTTCCGCCCCATAATCTGCAGGGGGTTAGTGGCAGCAACGAACATATAGCGTTTTACGAGCAATTTCAAGGCTATACAATTAAATATGATGAAGTGGCCCAGTTGTATCTGGAGCGCAAGTACGAGTGTGAGAACGTGTTCCGCGGAGTTTTTCCATCCTGGGACAACACTGCGCGCGTTGGCTCCCGTGGCTTGGTGATTCTCAATGGTACACCTGAGAATTATGAATACTGGCTTGCGGAATCTATTCGAAGAACAAAGGAAAACTTTCCAGGAGAAGGGCGTTTTGTCTTTGTCAATGCCTGGAATGAGTGGGCCGAAGGCTGTCACCTGGAACCGGACCACAAGTACGGCAGACAGTTCCTCGATGCCACCTTGCGGGCCAGGACAGGGGGATCGAAATTGCAATCCTTCGCGCATACTGAGCTTCCGGTGACTGAGGGTTTGGGGCTCCAATCCATCGCGCATGCACAACCTCCGGAACCTCCGGAGCCTCCGGTCAGGTTCTTTCGTTCAGAGATCAGAGAGGTCTTTGGGTATCACTTCAAAGAGTTGAGGCTCTCTCTCAAATTGAAATTCCAGCAACTGGTTCGAACTGGCAACCAGGTGCCAAAGATCACAAAGAAATGTGCAGGAACGGTCTTTCGGGCATTCGGCTTCTCTAAGAATGATAGGCAAAACGTCAGACAACAGACGAACTCAAAAATAACGCCGGAGGAAGAATAACGTGTGCGACGGGGTCGTAAAAAATTTACGTTTTTTGCCTTTTTTAAAGCGATTATTCAGGGCTGAAACTGAACTTCAGTGCATGCGAAAATCCAATCTTTTGCTTGAAACGGAACTGCAACGTATGCGAGATTCCTATCTCTCGACTATGGAAGGGTGTCTGACCGGGACCATTTACCAGGATCCGCCGCTGCCCCTGTTCCAACGCCCTGGGTACGACCAGGCTCTAAGAGAGGCCGGCATGGATTGGCCCTCCATGGCCCATACCATGATAGGAGTCAAACGACTTACCAGCCTTCGAGCGCTCACTGAGGAACTTATCAAAACCGGGGTCCCCGGCGATTTCATTGAAACCGGAGTTTGGAGGGGTGGCGCATGCATCATGGTGAGGGCCGTCCTTAAGGCATACGAGGTGCTTGACCGTCGCGTTTGGGTGGCTGATTCCTTCGAGGGATTGCCCCCCCCCAACCCGGACCAGTATCCTCAAGATAAAGGCTCCGATTACCACACCTATCCCGAATTGGCGGTTTCAGTTGAAGAGGTGAGGAATAATTTCCGGAAATACGGCCTGCTGGATGATCAGGTGGTTTTCCTCAAGGGCTGGTTCGATGATACGCTTCCGTCTGCGCCCGTGGAGCGCCTCGCGCTCATCCGTCTCGACGGAGACATGTATCAGTCGGTCATCGTGCCCCTGAGAACCCTTTATGACAAATTGTCTGATGGTGGCTACGTGATCGTTGACGACTACCACCTGATTGAACAGACACGGACGGCGGTACACGACTTCATGGCTGAACGGGGAATCTCTCCACAGTTTTTTGAGGTGGACGGAAATTGCGTGTACTGGCAAAAGAAATCCGTTTAAGAAGATATACCGTGATCACCATCATAGTTACTCGCTAAGTCCTAAGGATGCCGTCCGGGAGATTTACAAAAAGCGACGTGTGTAAATAATGACGTCGATTCAACCTTATAAGAAAGTTGTTCTTTAAATAAGCGGCGTTTGCAACGCTCGATGTCTTTTCTGTATGCGCCTCTAATACATAGTTTGAAACCGGGAGGAATGCAGCATATGTTGAGTTGATACACAGCGAACGGCAATGTCACGCTTCAGGGTTTACCTTGCTCATTTAAGGGATAAGCCCTCAAAGGGATTATCTACGTGCCGGGCACTATTCAAAATCTTCCTCTGAGATTGGAATTCATGCGCAGACTTGGACATAAGCCCCGTTCCTGTGGTTTTCAGGTAGTCTCGATCGTTTTGCCGGCAACCTGTTTTTCCGTCTCATAGTTTATTCATGAATGGTCAAGGGTTATGTTTCCGAGTCACACCCGCGAATAGCGTCCGGTGAGGGGCTCTCAGGTCCGGTTAGGAGTGGAAAGCGTGGATAGCGAGATACGCCATAGATACGAGTATAAATTTGATGTCGATTCCGATCATGCGGGGGCTATGGTTTTCCGCATGGTAGGTAAGGATAAGCGTGTTCTCGAAATTGGAGCAGGGCCGGGGTCGATTACCCGGGTGCTTCGCAATTTGAGCAACTGCCGCATTACCGCAATCGAAATCGATCCTGAGGCAATCAAGATTCTCGGTCAATTTTGCGAGCGTGTCTATCGAGCAGATCTCAATGATGCCTCGTGGCCAAAGGTTCTCCAGAGAGAAGAGCCATTTGAAATAATCGTGGCGGCCGACGTCCTGGAGCATTTGTACGACCCATTGTCCACCCTTGTCGCCATGAAGCAACTTCTTCATGAAAACGGTTGCATAGTGATCTCCGTGCCACATATCGGGCATAGCTCTATTCTGTCCTTGCTGCTCGAAGAGGATTTCTCTTATCGGGAATGGGGACTTCTGGACCGAACGCATATCCGCTTTTTTGGGATTAAGAACATTCAAAAACTCTTCGCTGATGCTGGTTTGAAGATCATCGACGCCCAATTCGTTGTCCTACGGCCCGAAGAGACGGAATTTGCCGAGGCATGGCTGCATCTGCCGAGGCGAACTCGCGATATGCTGTCACTCAACAGGTTCAGCACGGTTTATCAGGTGGTGGTAAAAGCGGTATTGAGTGAAGTTGCAGGCGAAGAGATCTCGCTCCTTTCCCTTCCGGTCACTGTGCCCCCTAAGAAATCTAAAGAAGAGAAGAAATCTTTTTTCGATCGCTTCAGAGTCCGTAGACACTGAGGATGAGCTCGAATGATAAACAGGTATTGTGTCGCGGCGTGCTGCATCATGGCGCCCCGGGCCTCAGAGTCCCACGATGGAGTAGCCCCGAGTGAAAAGCCCTAACATTCCCTATATTCGTGAACTTGACCATGTTCGCGGCCTTGCTGCGCTCTGGATTGCAATATTTCACTGCATTTACCTTCTGGGGCACGAGATTATGTATAAGGTGCCCTATGAGGGAAAGCCATTCCTTCCGCGGACCCTGAACCCCGTCTACATAATTTTTGCTAACGGTCATTCCGCGGTGGCGCTGTTCATGGTTGTGAGCGGGTTCATATTTGCCTATGGCAGCTTCGGCCGTGAAATCACCTATTCTTCATTCATAAAAAACAGGCTGTTGCGCATTTACCCTCTATTTCTGACGCTGCTCGCATTCAGCATCTACACCACAAGTGCACCCGTCGATCTGCCTGGAATCATCAGGACTATTCTGCCATTTGGAATCATGAGCGGCTCCACGCCAGTGGGAATCCCCTGGACCCCATTTGCGGCTATGTTTTGGGTACTCATTATCGAGTGCCAATTCTACCTCATCTTTCCAATTTTGTTCATGGCCGCAAATAAGCACGGCCTCTACCGGGTGCCTCTCCTTCTGATTGCAACATTTGTGTGCCTGCGCCTGATGGCATCCTGCTTTGGGGCAAACCCCAGCGATATGGCTTACTATTCTATCGTGGGACGCCTCGATCAGTTCCTTATCGGTATGATGGCGGGATTCGCGTATGCGCAGCGTCTGGTCCCGGAGTCCACTCTGCGGCGCGCCTTTTTCCCCGTTGTCCTTCTCACGTGCGCGGTCATATACTGGTACGATATCACTGGCGGCCGACTCAACACTAGACGGTGGAAGTGTTTTATGACACCAATAGAAGCGGCCATGTGGGCTACATTTCTTCTGACTTACTTCGAGGCCGCGAAAAGATTGCCTGCCAAGCTGTCTCAAGCGCTTCAATGGTTAGGGTCCATTAGCTACTCTGTTTTTATGCTGCATGTCGGCATTATATGGCTTGTCGGCACGCGACACTGGTATTTTCGCACCGGCCTGGGGTTCTACGAAGACGTAGTCATCAATTTCGTTGTGCTTGTTTTACCTTTGGTCCTGCTCCTTTCATCGCTGACGTACATGGCGATTGAAAAACCCTTTCTGGGTTTGCGCATGAGATATGTTTCAGAACCGGCCGTTGGCCCAAAGCCAGAAGAGCAATATACTGTTTCAGTAAAGACTGTGAGCGCGTGAGCAGCGGAATGAGCAGCAACTTTTTAACGAGAACGGTTGCTCAGTGGTCTCCCTGCCACATGTGGAGCGGTGCCCATGGTCGTAAATCCACGCGATGCGTGAGCGATAATCTCCTTCCGTGTAGGGACAACTACATTTCGAGAGGGGCTTTTACCATTGCGCCATGTATGCCAGGAGTGCAAAGAAACAGGGGCAGCGCTTTCCACCTGCGTGTGGGAGTTCCAAATTGTCTTGACTCCGGGATCAGTATTAAACTATTCTCGCGCCCGTTGCAGTCCCCGCACAATGATGCAAGGGCTATCCCCACAAAACGAAAGAATAAGAACGGGCCGCTTCTTTGGGTTGGATCGGCAGAAAAAGGAATCGAATTGATCCTGGCTGGCGACAGAAAATGTTCGATCTTCGCTGGCGGTGCTATGGCTCTCAACCAGGGTTGTACATGCCGAAGAGATCAGGTAAGGCATAAGTATGCCATCGGAATGTAATGGAAATTCAAACTGGCGGAAGAGGAACACCATTCAGTAAAGGTGTGATCTCCATAGTTGACATCGTTTGCTGCTCGATATGCGCAACTTTCTTCTTTGCCTGGATTTGCATAAGCAATAAAGAAAACTTGTTTAACCTTGCCGTATTCTGCCTTTCTTTCACTGTGGTATCACTTGTTTCGGGCCGTCTACTACTAAGGTCTCTATCTGGCCGGTACTATTGCCTGGAAGACTTTCCCGCTTCGTTTTTGACGGGTTTTACAGGTATCAGCGTCGCGCTATTCCTATTTGCAGCCATCTCACCTTTTAATATCATCGCAAATTTTGCATTCATCATCGGCCTTGTCATTGTTCTCTGGATAATCTTATCCAGGATTAAGAGTACGAATGGATCAGAACTCCGCGACGGGAACGATCCCGCCATGTTCGACATAATGTGCGTGCTGATTACGGGGTTGGCCGCGACATTGCTTGCGCGGGACTCATTTGCGCCTTTGGTCCTCCAGGGAGAGGAAGTAGTCGTGAAGCCCTGGGTGGACGCTTTTATCCATAGCGCTTATATCCGGATGCTGAGCGATGCGCAGGGAGCGTCCTCCCTGAAGAACGTCTTTCTAGCGAATGGGCCCGTCCCCATCTACCATTATGCTCAGTACATGCCGGCGGCTCTGCTGAGAGCTGCTACCGGCATTTCGTCATTTACCGGGTTCAATTCTTTTATGGTTCCGGGCAGCTTCTTTGTTATTGGTCTGGCCGCTTATGCACTCGTGAAATCATGTTTTGGAAGCCGTCCGGCGCTGTTGGCATCAATTGGCATTTATCTCCCGTCAGCGGCGTATCATGGCGTCAACGATAAATTTCTCGACTTTCACTGGCTTATCTCGGTCTCACCCGGCCTCGGTTACGGCATAGCAGCGATGGCCATTTCCTGGGCGCTCATGTTTCAGGCAATTCGGACTCGGAATCTCCGGCTGATTGTCGCGTCCTACCTGTTGGCGGTCTTTTCGGCTATGGTTAAAATTCATGTCTTTATCCCGAACGCCATCCTTCTCCTTATATTTCCTGCTCTGTTCTGGTCGAACATCCCATTGTGGATGCGTATTGCCGGACTGACCGCAGGAGTAGGGGTCCCCTCGATCGTCATCAAGTTGTCTCAGCAGTTCGAGAGCCTTCCTTTAATCCGGCTGGATTTTTCATCGACAAAACAGTACCTGGGATTTCTAATCGAGCAGAGTGCCAATCCATGGGTGAAGAATTCCCTTCTGCAAATCGGGGCGGTCGATAACATCACCGGTTGTATTATGGCTGCCTTAGTTGTTGTCTTCTATGGGACCTTCGGAGTCTTTGGGCTTTTGGCCGGCATTTGTATGTTTAAGAGCCGGCGAAGCATCAGAAATGAAGTGCTACTTTTCCCTATCTTCGTAATCATTACTTATTTGATTATGGCACTCGGCCTCGCATATGACCTGCGCCCTTCATCCGGTACATTCGACGAACTGCGGCATCGCCCATTCGTCTGGGCCTATTTTGTTGTGTGCCTCTGGAGTATGTCGGCTGGATACTTTTGGCTGCTTTCTCGATCAGGCATAAAGGGTATGACGGAACGCCTACTGCTCTGCGCGGTCTTGATAGCATGCCTGGCATCAGCGTACTGCCTGGGTGACAAATTGCAGATTGGTCCTTTCTCGACGGTAGTTCAGTTTGCATGGGTGAGAATGCCTTCAGGACTTGTAAAATCGGCTGATTTTCTTAGAACTCAAGCCTCACCTGATGACCTCATCCAGGGATCCGAACCCGAGCCGAGGTCCCAACTCCTTCTGCTTTCAGGTTTGTCGGACCGTCAGGTTTATGTGGCGGCCGCCAGTAAGTGTCCCTGGGAAAAGGAAGCTGAAGCAAGGCTTGCCGAACTCCAGCAAGCAAGAGCTTTCACGGATAAGGAGCAGATCCGCGGTTTCTTTCTTTCCAGAGGAATCAAGTGGTATGTCCTTTATCCCACAACCAAGGTGAACTGGCCGCAGGCTATAGCAAAAGATCAGGTGTATTCCTCGGGTGGGTTTAGGGTGTACAGGTTCGACCAGGGCTCCATAAAATAAGGAAAACGTGGCGGGCGGCTATTGCCGCGATCTGAACATAGACCATTGGAAACAATCTGCCCACTTGCGCAAGAGCAGTAACAGCGAACGTAGTCCTAACGGCATCCAGGCTGCTTAGCTTGGTCTGAACTACCCATTTGCGGTGCGGTCTTGACTATCAATCGACTCAAAATGAAGGTTAAAGGTATCGTCAGTGCCACCACCAGGATCGGCGCAATTCTGGGACTCAGGGAGAGCTTTTCAACAAACAGATATATCAATCCAAGGCCGCTAATATACTGTGCCGCGTACACCAGCGGGAACTGAGCAGCTTTTTTCCAGCTCAATTGTGCCCTGAATACCACACTGGCGTTAAGAACGTAGGAGGCCCCTATTCCAATCACGTACGAGACCGTGTAGGCAACCGTGTAGGACGTGATCAAAAGAAATATGAGATACACTGCGTAAGTAAACAGGGTGTTGAATCCTCCAATCAGGAGAAAAGCAGCAATTTCCCGACTAAAATACTTCATCGATCACCGTCTCCGGACGCTTGTTCACATCCTCGAAAATCCGCCAGACATATTCACCCAGAATACCCATCACAAAAAGCCCTATTCCTTGCAGGAATGCAAGAAGCGTTACCACTGTGGCGAAACCGGGCACTTCCATCTTTCCCATCAGAGCAGCAATTACAATCCATAACGCATAGGCCATGCTTATTGTGGATACAATTAAACCAATTGCCGAGATGAGGCGAATCGGAACGGTAGAAAAACCGAGCAGGGCGTCGAGGCAAGACCTGACCTTTTTCCAAAATGTCCAGCGGGAGGAACCATGAGTTCGAGGCCGCCTTTCATACAGTATGGTAACATGCGGGTATCCCAGCCAATGTATCAAGAGCGGGGTATACATGCTCTTGCTGCTCTTGAGCAGGTGCGGCAGCACAGACTTGTCCATCAGGGCCATGTCGAAGCCGCCGGGGGGGTAATCAGAGGCCACGGAGAGTCTCAGGAGCCGGTAATACAGATATGAGAAGATCCTGGACATAAATGGATCTTTACGTTCGGATCGTTCGCAAAGCACGACCTTCGCTCCGGATTGCCATTTCTCGACCATCTCAAGGATCAGCTCCGGGGGGTCTTGCAGGTCTGCCGCCAGAATCGTGAAACAATCCCCTGTCACAAACCCCAGACCGGTCTTTGATGCATGAACGGCCCCGAAGTTTCGAGTCAGTTTCACGACAACCGTGGCTGGTCGCGCCTGCTTGATCTCCAGCAGCCTTTGCAGCGAATTGTCGCCAGACCCGTCGTCCACGAAAATAAGCTCAAGATCGATCAATCGTTCTTTGAGCCTTTGTTCAACGGCGACGAGTTCGCGAATAAGGAGAGGAAGCGATCCTTCATTGTAATATACCGGAATTACGACTGATAGTTTGCTCAACATACCCCCTTATTCAGGCAAAATCTCTTATGGCAGAGATCACATACGAGACGGAATCTTCGTCGATATGTGGTCCAATCGGCAGACTCAGTACCGTTGAAGCCAGTTGTTCCGCTATTGGTAGGCTTTCGGGTATTAAGTAGTCCGGTGCGTAGGCTTCTGAAAGGTGAGGAGGAATTGGGTAATGTACCAGGGTGCCAATTCCCGCTCGGCTCAGATGTTGTTGAAGTTCGTCTCGACGTGGGTGACTTATTACAAAGACGTGCCAGACGGGCTCCGCCCATTCAGGTACCACGGGGAGAGTGACCTCTCCTGAATCCTCCAGTGCACTCAGGTAGGCATTAGCTACTTGCCGACGTCTTTGGTTCCACTCGTCCAAATGGAGCAGTTTGGTTCTCAGGAAAGCACATTGCAGCGAATCAAGTCTGGAATTATACCCCTTCATTTCATTCCGATATTTTATCTTAGAACCGTAATTCCTTAGTATTCTGACCTGCATGGCTAACTGATCGTCATTGGTGACGATGGCGCCCCCATCACCAAAGGCGCCCAAGTTCTTTGATGGATAGAAGCTGAATGCACCTGCATCGCCAAGACAGCCGGTTCTTTTTCCCTTGTATCGAGCTCCATGAGCCTGCGCGGCATCCTCTATCAGAAGAAGACCGTTTTGTCGGGCAATGCAACGCAAGGGGTCCATATCAGCTGGCTGACCGTAAAGATGGACCGCTATAATGGCCTTCGTCCGGGCACATATTGCATCGGCCAATCGGGTCGCATCGATGTTCCAAGTCCCAGGCTCGGGTTCTACTGCGACAGGTTTTGCTCCCACATGTGAAACCGCCAACCATGTCGCTATAAATGTATTGGACGGTACAATAACTTCATCTCCAGGGCCGATGCCGTACGCGCGAAGTATGAGGCACAGAGCGTCCAAACCGCTGCCTACACCTATACAATGGCGCGCAGACAAGAATTCGGCAAACTCCAGTTCAAAAGCTTCGACCTCCGGTCCCAGAATATATTGCCCCGAACCAAGAACTCTTGCACAGGCACCGTCCAATTCCTGCTGAAGTAGTTGGTAATCGGCCCGTAAATCAAGAAATGGAACCATCATTGAATTGCCTCTCTCTGCTGAACTCCCCGTAATCACGGATGTAGTCTTTCTCATCGTAATACGCTGAGGCCATCACGAGACAGATGCCTCCCGACGAGAAATTTTCGATCTCCCTCCATGTCATGGGTGGCAGATAAAGGCCATAATAGGCGCGGTTCAGCATGATTCTCTTCTTTCGCCAGCCATCATCTATGACCACCTCAAAGCTTCCCATGGCAGCCACTATTAACTGCTGCAACTCCCGATGAGCGTGTCCCCCACGAAGTGAACCGCCCGGGACATCGTAGAGGAAATATACCCGCGCAATTTCAAATGGAATGTTTTTAGAGGGTTCCACCGGAGTGAGATTGCCCTGAGGCCTCAGAATCTTGGGGAGATAGATGATCTTACAGTCTTCTATGGTCGCCATAACGTTTCCGGATCCTGCCTGTAGTCTCGGAACACGCCGTAGTCCCTGATGTAGTCCTCTTCGCAATAAGGCGTAGAGGCGAGGATGAGGCAAACTGAGTTCGTTGAAAAATTTTCTAACTGCCGCCAAAGGCCACTGGGAACATATAGTCCGTAATATGCTCTATTCAGGAGGAACTTCATGGTACTCTGCCCATCGTCCACGACCACCTCGAAGCTTCCCGAAAGCGAAATAAATACCTCCTGCAGTTCCCGGTAAGCGTGTCCCCCGCGGTCTTCGCCTCCAGGCACATCATATATCCAATAGGCCCTCTTAATTGGGAAAGGAATCTGGCGATTACCTTCTATGAACGAGAGATTTCCCCGGGAATCGATTATGCGGGGAAATTCCAATATCCTGCAGGCGTCAATTGCTTTCATAGTATGGTATTTACCCCGGTCAGATCCAGCTTGAAATGCTCATGCACGACCGTTCTTCCCCCGAAGCCTTCCTTGTAGTCCACGAGTCCCCGGTTAAGGAACCAGCCATTATCTTCAGTAGAAATTCCAAAGTCCAGGTAGCGTACTGGCCCGCCATACTGTCCGATGAGGAATTCGGTAATTAGGTCCATTGCCCCTGAACGCTTTCCCGCCTCATTTGCCGCTACATACTGCAGGTGACAAACATTTTGACTTAAGTACAAAACGGTGCCTGCCATCATCGTTCCCGCCTGGAACGCACCAAAGAGCTGTATATGTTCCGGGAAACGAAATGCGAGGAGCTTTATTTCGGCAAGTGTGTGTACCGGATTAACGTTATGGCCAGTCGCAAGACTATCTTGGAGAATTTGCCAGAAACTCTCGTAATCCTCAGTTTTGATGACCTCTATTCCATTTTGCAGGGCCTTCCTGATACTTCTCTTCCGCCTTGCCTGGCACGGTGGAATATGGCAATAATCGATTACCGTCAGCACATCGCATCTTATAAGTTCTGCACTCAGGAGGAACAAACAGTATCTGTCTTCCTCAGCAGGAATGCTGTGGTAGATGTGGGGTATCACTTTATAAATAACCCTATTGACCCCATGGGTTGCAAGATACTGCAAAACCTCATCGAATATTTTCATCATGAGAGCCGTCTTCATGGTCTCATCAACAATGAATCCACCATATGTCAGGCCGGCATGGCTTGTCAGGGTGCCGGACTCGTTTATGCTGGCCGGCAGCAAGGCTATCGCGGACTCTTTATCGTTCCAGATTACCAGCGAGTGGTCGGGGAACCGGTCGGAATGGTAATCCATGTAATCCCGGAGAAAGAGGAATGTCCCATTCTTGCTCTTCTGAACAAATCGATCCCACAGCTCTTTTAATGACGAATCGTACCGCTGTACTTTCATTGTACGCTCATGAATCGAGAACGGCACATCCAAAGCCCGTCGAGCCGTGGCGGTTCCCATTATAGAACATGTATCTTTTACCCCCGGCGTCCACCACAAACGGATAGCAAATCATCTCGGAATCCCAGCCGGTTTCCGAGGGATCAATGCCCGTTTCATTGTCTTTTCTGACCCATGTGACCCCGTCAGCGGACTCGGCATATCCGATGCGGTATGTAATCTGTTGCCTGCTCCTGATAGAATACCACATCTTGTACAATTCGCCTTCCCTAAGAATACAGGGCCGTCCAACCGCATAATCGTCCGGTCCCTCTGGAGCGAAACATACCTGGTTAATACCATCCCAGACATAGCCATCTTTGGATTCTGCGTAACGAATGACATTGTTGTAGTGAACCCAGCCGCCTTCATTTGACCAATGGACACAGGAGGTGTACCAGACTTTGAACGTGCCTTCCTCCAATTTGACGAAGGGGGCGGACCGAAAGGATGGCTCCGCGTCAGTTCTGTCCAAAACCGGTATTCGAGCATGCTTTGACCAGGTTCCTCCACTGTCCTTGCTGACCGCCATGCCTGAAAACAGCATGTACGGCACTCTTTCACAACGCTGCCAGCCAACATAGTAGAGATACTTTCCGCCAGCGACGTTGACAATTGATGAGGCATTTACTCCACAGTCGTCGAACGTTCCAGGTTCGCCAATATCCAGCACCGGTTCTTGAGATTCATATAATATGTGTTTTGGATCGCCGGCATCCAGATCCACGAAACCAATTCTTCCGAATCGGTTCACGTCCAGTGACGCAAAATAGATCCGTATGACACGATCATCCAGGACGTCGGCGGTCGGCAGGACTGCATATGACCTCGCCCACCAGAGATGGCCACCGGGAGCATACACGACACCTAGTTTATGCCACTTCAAGAGTTCTTTCCTTGCGCTTCGGGGCTCTTCTTCCAGATGCCTATGACTTTTTGATTATCGCTCACGTCACCCAGCACGAGGGAGCCCGCCCCAAAAAGGCAATTCTTTCCCGATTTTGTACAATCGGCGAAGGTGGAGTTCACCCCTATGAAACAGGATTCGCCCACCTCGCAGCTTCCCGATATCACGACGTGTGATGAGACAAAGACATTGTCGTGAATTACCGAATGGTGCCCAATGTGATTTCCGCTCCAGAGGACCACGTTATTTCCTATCCGAACGAAAGGCTGGACCACATTGTTTTCGAAAATGAAGCAGTGTTCGCCAACAGAACAGTTTTCCCAGACAAATGCCCGCGGACTAACGTAGGAGGCCGGTGCGAAACCCTTTGTTTTTGCGAGTTGGTACAATCTGGTACGTAGGGCATTCATCTGCGTGTAAACAATTGCCACATAAAAATGGTGGGCCTCCGGATGGAAGATCTCCTCTAACGACTCAAAGGCTACTACGGGAAGTCCAAACAGGGTTTCCCTTTTCAGGAATGCAGCCTCAACACTGAATGCAACTACTTGGTATTCCGAATCCCGGGAGAAGTACTCGTAAGCAACCTCGGCAAAGAGGCTGTCTCCGATTATTATGACTTTGCGCTTCTTATCCATTGTCATTCTTGAAAGCAGACATGCATCCAGTCAGGGTTTCATAATTAGGAGATCTTCCCTGCGATTTGACATTGGCAGAGAGTCAGGCTGAGGCAACCAGTAAACGTCGAAACCTGATTGACGATATCGGGAAACTATCGATGAGATCACTGCATCGTCGATGGCCCCCTTTACCGGGACGTTGAACCGAACGTCAGGCGTGTCATCAGTATTCATGAAATTCTGATGAAATGCAATCCCGTTTGTGGAGGCAAAAAAACGGTTGCGCTTAGAAATGTTCGGTATGTCTCCGATGAGGAATTCGCCCCCATCAGCCAGCAATTCGATGGACTGGTCGAGAAAATCGAAAACTCTTCCTTCGGCAAAGACATAATGAAAGACGCTGTAACATATTAAGACATCAACTTTTGCCTTATACTCATCAAGGAAACCCTCGCATTCGTCCGGGTAAAAAGCCGGGATCTTCACTATAAAAGGTGCATCCGGCAGGTGAGCAAGCATCTCCTCCGAATCGATGAGAATAAGCTTATGGTCCCGGGTACGGCAGAGGTCAATCAGCATTAACGGCAGGTCACTGCATCCCGGGCCTATATCAACCACAGTTCTTCCAGCCTTTTCGAGATTGACGCATTTTGACCTGATATCGTCGAAGATGGCTTGTTCCTTCCCCATCCGATATGAGGTGGGAAACCCGATTCGCTCGTATTTTGTCAAAGAGTTATCTCTTGCCAGCTTCCTGAAATCATCATAGGTCAGGTCGAAAAATCTGCTGTTCGGGCCCTTGTCCTTAATTGCGGTCATTTACAGGGCGACTCCTGCCAGGGAGGCTCTCAGAGAGCATCTGGAGCGCTCCTATGAATCCGAAGACCTTCTGAGGACCATCCCTAAATTGTTCCGCGATCATAGTTCCATCCGCGAACAGGAACTCTCCAGGCAGCGCCTCATTCTTGCACCATTACTCGAATGCATTTTGAGGGACGACTCTGCCCGTCCCTTACCTGTGCCACTGATGCTAGCATATTTTGGTTCCTGTTTCATCCAAAAATCTATGAAACCAAACGGGTCTTACCCGCACGCTAATGTCTGCTTCGGATCGGACTGATGGACGCACCGCGCCTCAACGGGATCATGTCGATCATGGCGAAGCTTTCGGAGGGCGGCCGATCCCCACGGCAATCCACGACAACCACTCAGACAGGAGGGACAGGAAGGATTTCTTCTCTATGGTTGCTTCCCGCTTCCTGCTTTCGCCCGACTTATTAAACGAACTTGCGCTATTTATTGCACAACTCTCTGGATTAGACAGCCCGGCCTTTTCCAACTCTTTCGCGATTGCTCGGATCTCCGTCCATTGCTGACCGGCATAATAGAGAAAGCAACCTCTGAAATGATGAAGAACAGAATCGACTTGGCTTACCGAATCAACTAGTAGCCGCAAAAAAATCTCTTTTTGCGTTTGAGCAGCCATTCCAATTTGTTTTCCAGTGCCCTGATTCGAGCCAGACTCTCGGTAAATGCGGTCTTTGTTTCCAGTAATGCGCTTTCGCAATTATTCTTTGTTTCCAGTAATGCGGTTTTTGTTTCCAGTAATGCGGTTTCGCTGGAAATCTTTGCTCCCAGCGAAGAAAAAAGCGTTCTTATGGCGACTGTCTCCAGGTCATCCGCCTTAAATAGATCGAATACGGGCTCACTTGACAGCAGGGGGCCAACCCCGACTACCGCCAAGCCATGCTCATGCGTGAATTCAAACACAGGATAATGAGCGCGCAATTCTTCCAGGAACAGTCCTATCCCGAAGTTTCTTTCCTTCTCAAACGAATCATGCAGCAAAACGACCCCTCGCGAACTCATCTTGGGGAGCCAAGTGTCAAAATCGTGCCTTACCGCATCATAGCTGTGGAAGCCATCTATATGCAATAAATCGATAGTGCCGTCGGCAAAATATGCTATAGCTTCATCGAAAGTCATACGCATAAGGCTGGAAAAATGAGAATAGTTGGCCGCATGATAGGCATTCAGCTCTTCGAATACCTCATCGGTATAAAAGCCGGCATGTTCATCCCCCTTCCAGGTATCCACGGCATGGCATTTTGCAGGGAGCATTAATTCGCTTGCAGCCTGGCAGAATGCACAATAAGAGGCCCCTGTATGGGTCCCCAATTCTACGAAAATCCCGGGCCGGTGAAGGTCCATGATTGCGAATGCGAATGGAATGTGTTCGATCCAGGCGCTTTGAGGAACTCTTCTGGGTTTCGAAAAGGTGATTGGATGATCCATGATATTGAGCATGATCTGACCGGTCCTCCTCTTTTCAAACCGACCACGGTCCTGATCGGTCTTTTTTGATTTTGTTCATTTTGTCCGATAAAAAATGCTTAGAGCATATACGGAAAAAATATTCAATAACCTTAGTAAACACCGTTTGACTTCAAGTGTCGCTTTGCGGCTCATATTACAAAGCCCGAAGGCGGCACGCAAACCTGCGCCGGTCCAAGCCGGAGCGCGTCTTTTATCCAACCCGGCGCTCCGCGATGCGGGCGGTCTGCTCAGCGACTCAAGCCTTCCCCTATCGGTTTTCATGCCTCCGGTTAGTACGCCTGCCCAACCGGCTTCGATCCGTTGCAAATTCGCCTTCTGATAATCAAGTTGAACAGCCGTCATCTCCGCTCTTATCCCCGGGCCATCATCGCAAATCCCAGGGCGCCACCCTCACCTCGGGAGGGTTTTCCGCTGTAAGCGAATGGATATAGCGCTCCACGCATTCGATAATGACAATGTCCGGCTCTTCACTCTCTATAAGCTCCGGCAGGAAGCCGGATGCCCAAGCGAATACGCTTCTTCTGAAACTCCCGGAGAGGAACGGCATGAGGGCAACAGTAAAGGAATCATGGAATACTACTGCCTTCAATGCTGTTGACCTTAAGACCTCTCCAGATTTTTATGCCTTCCAGAGCACCATTTATTGGGATGCCTTTTGGTTACTCCGGGCTGTGAGGCTCCAGCTTTGATCATTTTCCATAGCCGGATACGCCCCTTGCGCCGCGATATGAGGCTTTTTGTTTCGGCACAAATTCAAGGCGAGGACTTTTGCGCACCAACGGTAGTTTTTGAACTGTTTTGGAGCCAGTCATGGAAATCCAGCTCCAAAACTCGCTCGAGATTTCGTATTTCTGCATCAAAAACGTTTATAAGGTATTCTCTCGCCTTAATGCTCATAGTGGAACCATATGATCCGGAAAATACGTTTTGCGGTTCAACACTTGTAAAACAACTGACGCCTAGAAAGCGGCAAACACTATTCAGTGTCTCTTTTGGGTTTGCCCTAAGATCCTCATTTTTCAGAATCAAGGTTTGATGTTTCGGGAAATAATACCAGATTCTTTCTAGCTGCTGTAAATAGAATCCTCTATCCATATATGAATAAATTCTGTGTTGATGGGGATAAGCCTGCATACATCTTTGTGATTCAGCCTGAAGAGCATCCCAAAAAGAGAGAGATTCAATGTTGCGCTCGTGCTGCATATTCCATTGCGAATATGCTCGCTCGATTGGATTTCTAAGAATGATAATAATCTTCATCCCTGGATTATACCGCCAGATGCGGGCAGGAACTGGCTTCCAGTACATATAGACCGGGGTAGATTCTCCCAGTATTCTATGCGACCGTTCCGGCTTGAAGAGAGAATGGTACTCATGATAATTATTTTGCTCAGGCTGAAAATATCTCTCATCATCAAAAAAGTGCGCCTCTTTTCGACTCGCCATGCATATCTCAGGATGGTTTCTTAAATACGTATCTAACGCTGAAGTGCCTCCCTTCTGAGTACCCGCGATCAGAAAATCGATCCTCCTGCGGTCGCCCAGAGAAGAGCTCCCATTTAATTTCAAGTCGGGTGCAACCGGGATTCCGCGGTTAATTCGGAATGAGGAAACAAAGTAAGTCAAAAAATGGGTGAGTGGAGGCTTTCTGAACGCTGTCAGGAGAAAATTGCGGAAACTTGTTGCAGATGAAATCGGCATAAGAAAATCCTTCTTGGAAATAAAGCGTGGGGTTCAGCGGGGCTCGAATACTCCGGAAGTTAAATAGCCGTCATTTCCGCTCTTATCCCCGGACCGTCATCGCAAATCCTTGGGTGCCGCCCTCACCTCGGGAGGGTTTTCCGTTGTAAGCATATGGATATAGCGCTCCACGCATTCGATAATGACGATGTCCGGCTTTTCACTCTCTATAAGCTCCGGCCGGAAGTCGTGTGTCCAAGCGAATACGCTTCTTCTGAAACTTTCGGAGAGGAACGGCATGAGGGCAACAGTGAAGGAATCATGGAATACCACTGCCTTGGGCAGGCGCGGATCGTCAACCTCCTTGACGCTGATGGCGCCTTTCAGATGCACTGAATTAGCAGGCGGAGACTCAACATCCCGAGCCTTGCGGTCGAACTTAGGGACGAGTGTGACTGTCTCTTCCACGAGGCGGCCGCCTAGAGAAAGCATGCGCGCAAGGCCCCCGCGCCTGTATTCTTGAGCATCAAGCGTGAAGTCATCAAGAGAATACCTTTTTGCGGCGGGGAAATGGAGGCCGATCCGCTTCATGAGTTCCCCGTATGCAACGAAAGCCCCATAAGCGTTCCAATGGGTGTCAGTTTTGTAATAGAGGCGCTGTGTCCGCTTTGCATTCAAAAGGGTTTCACGCACGTCTATGAATTCCAGTTTCGGATAGCGGCGTTCAAGATAAGTTTTTACCTGGTCCAGGCGCGATTCCTTCCCTAATTTATGGATGTACCGGGGAAGGTATTCGCTGTAAATGGTGTGCTTGTTGGGAGCAACAAGTATGAAAAGCTTTATGCCTTTCCCTTCGAGCCATACACGGCGCTCCTCGAGGACCCTGCCCATTTTCTCCAGGTCTTCGGACTTGAAGGGAATCACGTTCATGTAATCTTCCAGGACATTCTCGTTTGCGTAGAAAAGCCATCCCTCCCGCCCGACCGTCACCCTGGCGCTTGAGTGAGAATCGTCGAAGGCGCGCATTCTCAGGAGCCCATTCCATAGGATGAGCCTGTCCCGGAAGCCGAACGAGTCGCCGTAATATCTCTCGAACTGACGGGCCCATTCCGGAAACGAGCTGAAAATGAGGCCGGGATCGGGCGCTTTCACAATCTCGCGTTTCTCTATGGAAGCCGTATTGCCGCCTCTGCCGGAAAGCTCCATAACGTGAGGTACAATCATCACAAGAAGGAAAAAGAGGCAGATTGCAACCTGCGAAAGTTTCCCGATCTGTGTCAAGTCCATGGAACTCGGCTTCGGCATCAAAAGTTTCCGTAGATGAATGGAGTAAAAGTGGAGACTGCGATTTGCATGACCGAGGCCACCAGGAGAAAGACCGTAAACACCACGACTGCAATGGAGCAATTCAGCTCAAAGAGGCCCGTCAGCCGGCGGTTGTTTCGCACTGCCACCCATCCGCGCAATCGTTCTTCCAGGGCAGGAAGAGGAGCCGACCCGACGACCCCGACTATGAGGGCCAACAGCAGTTGACTGCTGACAAAACTCATATAATAGTAATCGAAAGAGTGCAGGGAAAACGAGAACATGGCCCGCAGATAGGACATGGCGACATGGAGGTCCTCCGCCCGGAAGAAGACCCAGCCGATCATCACGACAAGAATCGCGTAAAGGTGCCTCAGGGGCTTCCATGCGCCTTCCAGTACTCGCCCCACAGGTCCCCTTTCCAGGGCCAGAAAGATCCCGTAATAGCCCCCCCATATGATGTAGTGCCACTGGGTCCCGTGCCACAGGCCGCAAAGCAAAAAGACCACGATAATATTGAATCTCGTTCTATGATTTGAGACCCTGCTGCCGCCGAGTGGTATGTAAAGGTAGTCCCTTAGCCACGTTGATAGAGATATGTGCCAGCGCCTCCAGAATTCCTGGATGGATCGCGAGATGTAGGGATAGTTGAAGTTTTCCATGAAGGTGAACCCGAACATGCGCCCGATGCCTATGGCCATGTCCGAGTACCCGGAAAAGTCGAAGTAAATTTGAATAGTGTAACAGACTATTCCTAACCATGCCGTGGGCATATCGAGCCCGCCCACACCTTTGAAAGCCTCATTGGCAAACTGGGATGCAGGGGTTGCCACCAGCACTTTCTTGGCAAGCCCCACGGCAAATCGGCGGACCCCGTAGGAGAAGCTCTCAAGGGTTATCACCCTCGCGGCAAGTTCCGCAGAAACGTCCGTGTAGCGCACGATGGGACCGGCCACGATCTTCGCGAAATGGGACATGTACAACCCGAAATCGATTGGGTTTCGCTCCGCAACGGTCTTCTTTCTGTAGATATCGACGTGATAGGCTATAGCTGCCAGTGTGAAAAAAGAGACGCCAAGGGGAAAGTGAATTCCAGCGGGATTGAAAACATCCGGGCCGACTATTCCGAGTGCGGCGCATTTGGCCACAATGAATTTGAGTACCGGGTTGAATAACCTCTTATAGTAGAACAAGAGCGCCACATTGAAGGTTGCAGCCGTGGCGAGGAACATCTTCCTCGACTTCTCCGTGCGGGCGTTCTGCAAGGTGAGCCCGAGCGCATAGTTTGCCAATGTCGAGAAAGCTAGAACCCATAGGGAACCAGCGTCACCCCACAAATAAAAAAAGACGCTTGCCGCAAGGAGCAGGAAGTTTTTCGCCTTCCGTGGCGTGAACTGGTAAATCAAGACCGTCAAGGGCAAAAAAATAAAAAGAAAAACGGGTGAACTGAAGGACATTGCGCGCTATAACCCCACAAATGCGCCTGAAAACCGACTATGCGCTAATTGTTTCTAACGTTTCAGGGTTTTTGCCAGCTCTTCTTGCGTAATCCCGAGCTGTCTTCCCCACTCGATCCCATCCATCGGGCCATTCTTCGCAGGAATCCGGGTACATCGCTTTCGGCCGCCGCAGGTAAAACGGGACCGGAGGTATGCTCCAACGGACCTGCAGGCCGTTCTTCGCCTGGCGCGTCCTCTCGCATCCCGGAAGACTCGGCATGCGAATTTGCCTTGAAGTCATGCACCAACTCCGGCCTGCTCATCTCCTGGAAGCACTGCAGGAAATCGTCGTAGCCGATGTCGGGAAAGAGGAAACCGAGCTTTTTGTAGAGGTACTCCGGGTCGCTGACCAGTCGAGGAAAGTGAAGCAGGGTCACGGGGATATCGTGCTTCGCAATCACGAAAAACAAGTTGTGGAGCATACGGGCGAGGGTGGACTCCTGTTCTTCAGGCGCCTTTGTGTTCATAAGGCCTCCGGCCACCTTCTCATCAGGGGCGGCGCGCGTATTCCTGTCAACCACCCTGCGGCTTTCGGCGGCTGAATATAAGTCACGCATCGGGATTATGGCATGGTCAACGACTATCTGATCTTCTCGTATAAGTTCGTCCAGATCATCGCACAGAAACGGGCTTTTTACAATGTAGGGGGCATCCGCTTGCCTGATATCCAACTCCAATCCGGCGTTGCACTTCGGGTCGATCTTTCTCTTCAGATTCAAACGCCCATGCCAGCGTTTCGGGGCTATGAACGATGTGGGATTGTAGTAGCCGGTGTCCAATTTGAGTGCCGTGAGCAACTGGACCAGGAAGGTCGTGCCCGCCCGTCCGGTGCCTGAAATGATGACATGATGCCTGGACATTTGGTATCTCCTCGATGCTTTACTACCCGACTATGTCGGCTCTTTGTGTCGATATGCGCGGCTCGTCGCGTTGAGCGGTTAATACGTCCGGTAACCCCTTTGCATACCTCACAACCGGCGTTCATGCAAGCGGTCTTCACCGGAAAAACCAACCAATCGAGTGAGCATTGGCGCCCAGGCTCCCTTTAGATTGGACTTGCCCGGTTATTCTGACGCAAACTGACATGAACGTCAACCTTGACACTTCGAGATCGAGTTCACAATGCGGCCCGTGGCTGAACGGCAACCCTATGAGGATCATCCGAAGAGAAAAGACTTGATAAATTAACCGAAATGAGTGAATGAAATCCCCGGGATGTCCACCCTTGATCGAACCTGCCGGCCGGCCACCGCGAGTAGGCTCAATCGGGATAAAATGCCAACTTACAGTTAACTATCGGAAATGGATCTTATGGAAACTCTGCATCTGGATCGACAATATTCTCGAGGGGTATG
>CAVUGX010000063.1:0-27915 GCA_963741035.1 uncultured delta proteobacterium | reverse complement strand
CATCGGAGGAGGTGAGCTTTTGCTGCTGGCTCCAGGTCTCGCCGCTATTAACAAATAAATACGCGGCCCCTTGGCCCTCATTTGCGCCAACCGTAGCATAGCGTGCCCCGATCAGGGCGGTGTTGCCGTCTGCGCTAAGCGACACTGAGTAGCCAAACCTGTCACCATAAGCGCCATCCGAGGCGGTGAGTTTTTGCTGCTGGCTCCAGTTCCCGCCGTTATTGACAAATACATACACGGCCCCGTCAGCCGGAGCACCGACTGCCGCGATCAGAGCGGTGCTGCCGTCACTGTTAAGCGTCACTGAAAGGCCAAAAGAATCACCGTTCACACTGTCCGAGGCGGTGAGCTTTTGCTGCTGGATAAAGTTCCTGTCGCTTACAACAAATATATAGGCCACCCCCTCGTACGGATTGGCGCCAACCGTAGCAGCGTTTGCCCCGATGAGGGCGGTGCTGCCGTCACCGCTAAGCGACACTGCGCTGCCAAAGTAATCGGTTGCCGAACCGTCGGAGGCTGTGAGCTTTTGATGCTCGCCCCAGGTCCCGCCATTATTAACAAATACATAGGCCGCCCCCTGCTCCGAATTGGCGCCAACCGTAGCAAAAATTGCTCCGACCAGGGCGGTGTTGCCGTCTGCGCTAAGCGACACTGAAGAGCCAAAGCCATCACCAGCCGCACCATCAGAGGCTGTGAGCTTTTTCTGCTGGCTCCAGGTCCCGCCGCTATTAACAAATACATACACGGCCCCCAGGTTCGCATTGCCGCCAACCGTAGCACCAGGCGCCCCGATCAGGGCGGTGTTGCCGTCTGCGCTAAGCGAGACTGAGTTGCCAAACTGATCATTTGCCGCACCATCGGAAGCCGTGAGCTTTTGCTGCTGGATAAAGGGATCGATCACCACTGGATAGGTCGCTTCACGGTCGTCCACCCGAAGCAGTATGGCGGCCCCTCGCTGTTCCAGCCAGGTGGGAAGGCCCCTTCCCGAAGCGTCACGGGCGCTAAGGTCGCTATAGCGCAGGACCGGTTCGCCGGCAGAATTCGATACTACGGCCGTGCTCTGCTCCTCGACCTGGACCCGCGCCTCCCCAGACCAGGCCAGACGCACAGTAAGGGCGCCGCCTGAAGAAGTCCCCTTGGGCGGTGACAGCACCGTAAAGCCCTGCTCGATCCCCAGGGGACCATTTACGTACCATTCGGTCAGACCGCTCCGGTGGTATTCCACGCGGTGCTCGTTCGCCTGTGGGGCTGCACGTTCCGCAGACACCAGTTCGTCGCCGTAGCCCCAGGCTTCCAGCCGTAACCCCCAGGTCAGTTTTCCGGCTTGAATGGCAAGGCCGCCCTCGCTCCAGTTGGCCTCGAACTGCTGCGCAGCGTTCACTCCACGGCAGTTCCCGCCTGCCTGTTCCACATGGTACGACCGGTCGTCCAGCCCGAGCGCGCCGGAAACAGCTCCCTGCAGCACTTGCGGCAGGTCCCTCAAAGTGGATGTGCTCGCTTGCGCCGCAGTCGCCAGGGCCAGCACACCCGCCGCGAAAGAAATTGCAAAAGTCAATCGAGTAAAAGTCCGCAGTACGGCAGGAAATCTTTCAGAACATGCGTTCCAAAACATTCTTATCCCCCTCCAAAATCTTTCCCGACAGGTTTGGTTTTTTAATGGAGAGACATGGGCCTGAATAGCGCGTCAACTTGAACCCCAACTTGAGACCGCGATGCCGATAACCAACCCGCGCAGGAATCCCCTATCTGTTCCAACATCAGACAGACCGAAAACCCTCTTTTCCATCTCTATCCTTAGTTGAACGATCGTCTTATCTAACGATCATCTTATCTAATAAAAAATACCGGATGATTTTCTCTAAGCATATTCGAATATATTTGTAAAGGGGAATTTGTGAGGCAGAAATCGCGTATTTTTATTACTCAAGTTCACACAATATCATCGCATAATTAAATAGTTATTCCTAATAATAGATTGATTATTTATTACGACTCATTCTTAATATTCATAAGAATGTCATAATGACGGTCTTACCGAATAACTGGACAATAGGAGCGTATATTGTCCAGTTATTGTCAACCACACCAACGCTAACGGATAATAGGTTGTGTCTCAAAAAGGCTTGATGGGTTGCGCTGCCGCTCCACCCATCCTACAGGCCTTTTCATGGTTTCAGGGTGACCCGAAGGGACATGAGGAGCTGCTATGGACATTCACTATGTGATCGACAACGAAGGGAAACGCATAGCCGTTCAAATCCCCATCGAACAATGGGAAGCCATCAAAGCCGAGCTTGAAAGTTATGACGGCGAGGGCGAAACAGCCGAAATAATGGCTGATGCCGGACTTATGGAATCGGTTGCAAGGGGAAGAGACCAGGCAAAGCATAGAAATGGCCGGCGCATCGAGGAGATTGATGTCTGATGGCGTGGGAAGTCTATTTTGCTCCCCTGTTCCACTCCGTGCCACTCCGTTACCCCGGTGGAGCTTTGGGGCCGGGGTCAGACGATCTCTTGAGATGAAAAGAGAGCTGGATTCCGGCTTAAAACATGCCGGAATGACGGTCCCGCGCTCACCGGAGGCATTCAAACCTTCAGTACTGAAATCATGTTGTGAACCAGCACTAGACCCTTGCATAAGCAAGGGCGTCTTTTTCAAATTGCTCGATAATCTCATCGGTTAAAGACGGGCGCATTTTGGCCATGACATGAAGAAAGTCCTCGGTAGTTACCTTGTAGTCCTGATTCCGGGCTATTTCCCGCTCAAAGGCAAACTGGGCCACCTGCTCGAAAACATATTGGATATCGGCCGGGGTGAATCTCAACGTCTCGTTAACGAGCCGGTCCAGGTCGATTGGGCCGACATTGAGCCGCGACAGGTAGTATTCCAGAATTGTCTTGCGTTCATCGACATTCAAGTCTCCAACCGGAATTATGCAGTCGAACCTTCCCGGGCGGAGCAACGCGGCGTCCAAATGCCGGATGTAATTGGTAGCGCATACGAGCAACAGCCGGTTGGATTCATTCTTGAATAACGGGACCTGCTTCAGGAACTCGTTGGTTATGGACTTGCCCAGACGGTCCGCGTTGTCGCGGCTGGGCGCCAGTTCTTCAAATTCATCTATGAAAATGACGGCGTCGTGCAGTTGCCTGACCTTTTCCATAATCTTGCGCAGATTGGCCCCGATTCTCTCTGTGCCGTCCTCCATCAGCATGCTCGGAGCGATCTCGATGTACCACCAGGACAAAACTCCTGCTATGGCCTTTACAAAGTGAGTCTTTCCCGTCCCCGGAGGACCGAAGAAAATGATTGTCTTTGGCGGGGTCACGCCGTGCTTCTTCGAAAGGTTTTCCATTGTCAGGGGGAGAATGATTCTGCGCTTGACAATTTGTTTGGGCGGCTGCGAATCGGAGATAGTATCCCATATGTCTCTCGAGCAGGTCTGGGCCCCCATCTCGTTGAGAATGTCTCTCCTCTGGTAGGATAGATATTCGTTAACCGCCTGTTCCATATTCTCCAAAAAATCGATGCATGCGGTGCGATAGCCCACGTCTCTGGAGAGCTTTTCGGACAAAAGCCATTTATGCTGCAAGATTTTCGCCCACAGGTCGGCGGCGATTTCCGGCTCGAACTTTACACCGGACATCTCGAAAATCTTACTGGCGCATTCCTCCACTGACGGAGCTTCCAATTCATTCTCGTTCACGTCAACACCTCGATTTCCATAGCTTCAGATTCATTGGAGTGCTTTATAATCCTTTGCAGAATCGTTTGCAAGCCGGGGGCGGCTGAGGGCCAGGGGTACTTTATTCTGGGGTGATTCCACCGTCATGTCGTCCAGTTAGGATTGGTTTCGATCAAACGCTCGACGGTGATCATCTCTGCAGCCTCAGCATCCTCTGCCTACCCCTGAATCCACAGCAGAGACGATCGACAACTCCAAAAATCCGGCGGTCCGTTCGCAAGGCCGCGTTGATCTTGAGAGATCGCAGAGAAGGCTGAGAGCATAGAGCAGTTCACATTCTTTTCTCTGCGCCTCTGCGGTAGAACAAATTTACCGTGGGCTGAGGGCATTCAAGGGCGATGACGCGCATACGGGGCAGGTCTGCGTGTTGGTTTCACGTGAAGAGGATGTGCCGGCGGCTATTTGGACGTTAGATACTCTATTCCCTGCCAGCCCAGCCCCGGGGGATTAGCCTGAAAGTGGGCGCAACGGGCAAGGTAGAAGTTTGTCGGGGTATCCGAGGGAAATTTGATGGACAGATTTTTGAAAATAGCGGCCGCTTCAACCCAATTTTGACCCATATAAGCTTCAAATCCGCAATGGAACTTTTCACACAGTTCGGCGGCAGTGTTTCTTTCCCCTTCGATCCTTCTGCCGATCAGTTCATAGACCAGCTTTTCCTCGATCTTTCCTTTCACCGCGACGATGCCAAGCGGTCTGAACCAAAACTTTTTCGATGCCGCCTCATAAGTCTCCTCCGAAACAATTGTCTGCGTGCCGTACAATTTGTTGGCCGATTCCAGGCGGCTGGCCGTATTGACAGTGTCGCCGATCACCGTGTAGTTCATCCGTTCATTGGACCCGACGTTTCCAACCACGGTCTCGCCGGTGCTTATACCGATCCTGGTTACCAAAGCGCTCTTGCCCTCCATCGTCCATTTCCGGTTTAGTTCGGCAATTTTTTCCTGGGCTGCCAGAGCGGCCTCACAGGCGTGGACGGCATGTTCGCCGTCGTGGATCGGCGCTCCCCAGAACGCCATGACTGCATCTCCGATATACTTGTCTACCGTTCCCCTGTGATGGCTCACAATTTTTGTCAGTTCGTCGAAATATTCGGACAGGTGCAGCATAAGTTCTTCCGGGGTCATAAGCTCGGCGATGGATGTGAACCCCGTTATATCGGAAAAAAGTACGGTCAGTTCTCTTCTCTGCCCGCCCAGATGCGCCCCCTCTCCAGTGCTTATGAGCTGACGCACCAGTTCGGCGGGAACATACTTTCTGAAGGCATTGAGTCCCTTTTGCATCGAAGAGACGGAGTCGCGCATCAACTGGATTTCCTTCATGCGCGAGGGGATATGGATTTTTTCGTCCAGGTTGAAGCTCTTTATTTTCCGGGTCGCTTCGGCTAAGAGCCGAACGGAATTGGTAAAGCCGCGAGAGATCGTAAAGGCCAGTAACACGGCAACGGCCAGCGTGACCGTAGAGATGAGAACCATGATTAACATTGACCGCTTGGCCCCACCCGTAAAATCCTCTTCGGGAACGATCACGGCAATCTTCCACCGCTTCGGGAAGGGCTCGGGAATCGCTGTAAACGATCCGATATATCTTTTCCCTTTGCTTTCGACCACGGTCTTCGATTTCCCGGTGCTCAAGTGTTCCCGGTACGCCAGGGTCAGAGGCTCCAGCCCGAGTTCTTCAACCTTGACAGGACGAAGGCCCTCTTTTCCTTCCCTTACGATCAGCGCCGATTGGCGGTAGGCCACGATCTGGCCCTTATGATTTATTATCAGCTCAATGCCGCTTTTCCCTATTTTCTGCGTTTTCAGGAAATTGGATATTTCATCCAGCTCGATATCCATTGCCCAGACGCCTGACAATTTTCCGGCCTTGTCAAAAACAGGGTAGGATGAGCTAATTGTAGGCTTTCTGTTTCTAAAAGAGATATAGGTATCGGTCCAGAAGTTTGTCCCTGTCCTCTTTGCGCCCACATACCAGGGGCGCGTCCTGGGATCGTAATCTATGCGGCCGGACTCTCGAACCCCGATTACTTTCAATAAATCGTCGCGAATTATGCAAGAATTCGTAGGCGGAATGGCAGCCGCCCTGATGATTCGGCTTTCCAGATTTCCATTGGGCTGTCTCCACGCGCGGATATAGTCCCCCTGCTCATTTGCGAGATAAAACATCGATAGCTGGGGATAAGATTTCAAAACCCCGAGAGTGTACATTTCCATCTGATTGAAATCATTACATGAAATGGCCCCGAGATGGGCAAGCCTCGCGCTCATTTCGACGGCTTCGGACGCCGGCAGGAAATAATTGCGTGTTTTTTCAATGACTGTCCTGGAAGTTTGTTCTATCAGATCGTCTCCGAGGTCCGAAACGATAGTCTTGTTCTGGTAATAGCCGACTACGATGATAGGCAGCGCCGCAGTCACAAGCAAACAGACAAAAGCCGTCACTATTGCAGCGTAAAAGCTTACGCCTTTGATCTTGGACCTTTTTCGAGAAAATTGCTCTACCGGTACCGGCATTCGTTACTCTTTCATGCATGAGACGCTAAAGCACTCATCGCGGAGAGCGCCAGCGGTGAACCCTTATCACACCGGTGATCGGAATTTTTTTCCCCGATCTTGAATCCTAAAATGCCAGTGAGCAGTGGGCAGTGAGAAGTGAGCATTACCAATTCTGTAATTCCGAGTGCCCCCAGACTGTGCTACAGTGCCCCGTGGTCAAAAGACACTTGGCAAAACTACGGCTTAGCAGTATATCATTATAAATGATGACGCTTTCGAATGGGACGACACTAAGGCTGTCGAGAACTACGCTACTCATGGCGTCAGATTTGAGACGGCACGGGACGTGTTCAAAGACGCCTTTGCCCTCGATTGGCTCGATGAGCGTGTGCCGTATGGCGAAGATCGGTATGCCATTATCGGCATGGTGGAGAGCCGCCTGTTGTATGTCGCCCAGACCATGAGAAATGATAAGATTCGCATTATTTCGGCCCGAGGAGCCGAGCCCTATGAAAAACGCCGGCGCCACGAAGAAAACGCCTGCTAAGCACGACTGGAAACGCCTCGACGCCATGACCGAAGCGCAACGCCATGCCGCCGCGCTGAGCGATCCCGACGCGCAACCCGTTACGCCTGACAAAGAAAAGCGCATGAAGCGCACACCGCAGGTGACAGTCATTCGGCGCGCGCTTGGCCTTAGCCAGGAAGGGTTTGCAGCGCGGTTTCATATTCCGCTCGGCACGCTGCGCGATTGGGAGCAAAAGCGCAAAGAGCCTGATGCGGCAGCACGTGCCTACCTCGTCGTTATAGCCCGCAATCCTCAGGCTGTGAGCGACGCATTGAAACCTCAACCCGAATAGAGGGCAGCGGGGCTTACGTGTTTACGTTCCTTCTTGCACCCGGTTCACGGCTCAGTGACTTTTTCTGCTCGTCGCGAAGCGATAGAACCAAAAGGAATTATTTTCTTTTGCCTTTCCTGTTCACTACTCACTATTCACTATTCACTATTCACTATTCACTATTCACTGCTCACTATTCACTATTCACTATTCACTACTCACTATTCACTGTTTCAATCTGATGGGGAATGTTTCTTTTGCCTGCCATCACATTGCTTTTTCGGCCGCTCCTTTCTTTGTTAAGCGACGCAGCTATACACTGCCTGTTTTGAGAGGATTCTTTTGCTATTTCGTAGCTGGCAGGGTCCATCCCGATAAGCTCTCGAACCTCTTCATCCAACGGGACCTTTGAGTTTTCGGATTCGAAGAGCAAAGTGGCTACGGTTATCCTGAAAGACTCATCCGGTATGCTCAGGGACCGGCAATCGATAATCAGTTCCAGCAGCCTGAAAAAGAAATCGGAATCATTTTCGGCTTCCTGAAGCTCCCTTGAGTAATTCTGCACCTCGCTAAAAACCCTGCTTTTGAAACCGTCCTTTGCCTTCCCGGTGGATTCACCAAGCAATATTTCCCAGATCCTTTCCCTGAAAGGATCTTTAACACGCAGACTCATTTCCATCGTTTCTCCGCCAATCTATATCGCTGCCCGAAACGAGCGCGCCGGATACCCGGGGGCTCGATTTCGGGCGCTAAACAGCCGCTTCTTCTTCCTTGCGGCTCTTTTTTCCGTTTTCCGAACTATCTCCATATTTATGTACAATTTCAAATATCTGCTTCAGCCGGTCGTCCACTTTTCGAAAAATGGTGCCTTCCGGATAGGAACCATCCGGCTGCTGCTCTCCTGCGCTGTTTCCGGTAAGAATCTCGATTCCCTCTTCTATGGTGGCAACAGGCCAGATGTGAAAGCTCCCGCTTTTTACCGCCTCGATTACTTCCTGGTCGAGCATGAGATTTCGCACGTTCTTTTTGGGAATCATAACTCCCTGGCTGCCCGTAAGTCCCTTATACTTACAGATGTCGAAGAACCCCTTGATCTTGTAGTTCACCCCGCCTATCGGCTGGATTTCCCCCTTCTGGCTGACCGACCCGGTTACGGCAATCCCCTGATGTATCGGGACGCCGGATATGGCGCTCAAAAGAACGTAGAGTTCAGTGCTGGAGGCACTGTCGCCGTCGATCATCCCGTAGCTCTGCTCGAAAGAAAGAGTTGCGGTCAGGGCCAGGGGCTTGTTCTGGGCGAACCGCTCCCTGATGAAACTGCTCAGGGTCAGAAGCCCCTTGGTATGAGTAGCGCCGCTCATTTTCGCTTCGCGGTCGATGGAAACGGTGCCTTCTCTTCCGACTGAAACGGTTGCCGTTATCCGGTTGGGCTGTCCAAAAACGTGGTCGCCGGTCTGGAGAACGGAAAGGCCGTTAACCTGCCCGACCTTCAACCCGTCGGTCTCCACCCAGAAAATATCTTTCTTTATGACCTCTTTCATACGCTCTTCGTAGAGGCTCGCACGGTATTTTCTCTTCCCTATGGCCTCTTCGACATGGCTTTCGGCAATCAAAGCGGAATTGCCCTGCCGGGCAAAAAAATCAGCCTCGTCCAGAAGATCGGCGAGATCTTCGAACTCGAGGGTGAGTTTTTCCTGGTCCCCGGTGCACTCCATCGCATATTCCAATGCTCTTGCCGTCCCCGAGCGGTCCAGATGAAGAAGGTCGTTCTCTGCGCAGTGGCGGGCGAGCGCCCGTGCGTACTCGAGAATGGCCTCGCTTTCGGCGTTCACCTGGCTGTCCATGTGGGCCTTCACTTTGAAGTGCCTCTGGAACCGGTCGTCGTTGGCATAGAGCAACTGATAAATCTGCGAGTCCCCGGTCAGTATGATCTTAAGATTGAGCGGAATCGGCTCAGGCTTCAGCGAGCGGGTGCCAAAGAAGCCAAATAGGTCCCCGGCTTCTTCGATCTTGATTTCGCCGTCCCTGAGCGCCCTCTGGAGGGCCTCATAGGAGATATTCGCCCTGAGCAGGTCGAGGGCTTTCACAATAAGGTATCCGCCATTAGCCCGGTGCAGGGTGCCGGCTTTGAGCATCGTGTGATCGGTTATCAGGGCGCCGAACCAGGCCTGTTTCTCAATTGAACCGAAGACGTTGGAATACGAGGGGTTGGACTCGATCACCACAGGGGCGCCCTCGGATTCGGAATTATCCACCAGGACGTTGACTTCGTACCTTCGAAAGGCAATTTCCTGGCCCGGGAGAGGAACTCCGGGCTGTTGCTGAGGCTGCATCGGGGTTTGGGGTGGGGCCTCAGCCTTTTTTCTGAAATCGTCTATGTTTCCCAGGATGTCAACCTGGAGCTCGCCGAGGTATTCAACAACCTTGGGATCGTCCTCGAATTTTTCCAGGATCGTATCCATAAGCTGTCCAACTACGAAGAGCGCGACCTCCTGTTCGAGTTTCGAATGAATTTCCTTGAACTCGGCTTCGGCCTGCTGGACCTTCTTGATAGTCTCCTTCATCCTTAATTGAAGGCCCTCGCTCTCGGTGCGAATCCGCTCCATTTCCTCCGGCGGCAGGTTTCCCATATCCTCCGGGCTGATCGGCTGCCCGTCTGGGCCCGCGGGTATCATCGCCATCCCCATCTGCGAAAACTGGAGACTAAATCCTTTTTGCTTGCCCTCCTCTGCGAGTTCCTCCACGAACTGCTGCCTCGCTTTCTCGAAGGCTTGATGTATTTCCCTATCCTTTACCCCGAACTCGTGACTCGAGAAGACTTCCGGAATTTTCTCCTGCAGGGTCTTGATGAGCTTCTCCATTTCACTTTTGAGATCTTTGCCCCTGCCCGCTTTCAGGCTTATAGCTTTCGGATTGTCCTTATTTTTGAAATTGTGGACATAACACCAGTCCGGAGGACTCGGCTCCATCTTTGCCTGACGCTCGGTGAAGGTCCTGGCGATGAACGTAAGACCCGATTTCGGAGGACCGGCGATAAAAAGATTATAGCCCTTCTTCTTAATTCCGACTCCGAACCGGATCGCGTCTATCGCCCGCTCCTGCCCCACGATCTTGAATTCGAGGTCCTTTAGCGAAGCAGTGCTATCGAAAGGTAGCGACTCAGGGTCAATGCGCGAACGAAGTTGTTCGACTGAAAGCTCCGGATGTTGTCCTGTCATGTCCCTCCAACCCCCTGTCTAAAGAAAAAAGCAAGCTGCCCATGCGGCGCAGCTCCGCGAAGTGATAAAAGTACCCCCCCTCGTGACCGCGCGACCGGAAAAAGACCTATGAATGCGCAGTGGTCTAAATCATAATAATGGCCGCGCCTGCTTATGTCTATGGAACGAAACTGTTGAAATGAGGGATATACGAGGAAATTCATCATAAAATAAGAGATATCTCTCATTCTTTCATCTCCGGATTTTGTATAAGCGGGATTAAAGTCATGATATTTTTCTTGTCAGCATTGACCTTAAGCAAATGGGATGTTTCCGGATGAATGCCAACTACCGGCGCCAATCGATGGAAATCGACGTACTCTGTGTCGGACACGCCGCTTACGACCTGGTTTATTCGGTGGACCACCATCCGGAAGCAGACGAGAAGTGTCTTGCTTCCGGCTTGCTCATGTGTGGAGGAGGACCTGCGGCAAACGCCGCCGTAACGGTCGCAAGACTCGGCGGGATTGCCGCTTTCGCCGGATACCTGGGCAGGGACGTCTTCGGGGATATGCACTTCGAGGAGCTGCTCTCAGAGGGCGTTATAACGACCCTGGTGGTCCGGGGCGGCCACCCCACGCCGCTGTCCTCGATTATCGTGAAGCCTGGCGGAAAAAGGACCGTCATAGCACATAAAGGATCAACCCCTGTTCTTGAGCCTGACCAGGTCGATTTTACTCGAGTTCGCCCCGGAGCGATCCTGTTCGACGGCCACGAACCGGCGATTTCCGTCCCCCTGGCCAAAAAAGCGCGGACGGAAAACATCCCCACCATTCTTGATGCCGGATCGGTCCACAAGGGGACAACCGAACTTGCGCCCCTGTGCGGCTATCTGGCGGCGTCCGAGAAATTCGCGCGCGATCTGAGCGGGGAAAAAGACCCGGCCAGGGCTTTGGGCTTCCTTGCCCGAATAGCCCCGGTGGCGGTCATTACCCTGGGCGAGGCCGGGCTCGTGTGGGCATACGGGCCGGCGGGACCAGCCTCGGGAAACTGCGAGATCGCTCAAACCTCCGGCGGCGGCCGGAGAGGCTACGAAAACCAGGCGCCGCCGCCTCGCCGCCTTCCCGCCTTTCCGGTCGATGCCGTCGATACGACGGGGGCAGGTGACATTTTTCACGGCGCGTTTGCTTTGCGAATAGCCCGTGGCGAGGAGGTCCCGGACGCTTTGCGCTACGCAAGCGCCGCTGCCGCCCTGGGGTGCGCGGGACTGGGGGCGCGGCCGGCTATTCCGTCCAAAGCAGAAGTTGAAGAATTCCTTAAGAGGTTTTAGGGCGATCCGGCAACGCGCCTTGACGTACACATTTATTTGAGGTTTAATGTGTATAATAATACTGCCTGGAGTAAGAGATGAAGAAACGTACCAACGTAGTTCTTGAGGAAGATTTGATCGAAGCAGGCTTGGAGCTTACCGGTCTGAAGAGTCGCCGGGCCCTCATTGACTATGCCCTCCGCCAACTCTTGCGCAGAGAGTCTCAGAAAAAGATTCTTGAACTCAAAGGCGAGGTGCGATGGGAAGGCGATCTTTCATCCATGCGTCAGAAGAGGCAGTTTGAATGACGCTTGTGGACACGTCCGTATGGATCGATTTCTTCGCCGCCCGCAAAACCCCTCACGTCGCGATCATGGAATACCTCATCGAGCAAATCGAAGACCTGTGCCTTTGCGGGGTAATACTCACGGAAGTGCTTCAGGGAATCAGGGATGATAAACAGTACATAAAGACTGAAGCCGTACTCTCGAACCTGATCTTTCTTCCCATGAACCGGAACACCTTCCTCCTGGCATCAAATATCTATAGGACCCTCCGGTCGCAGGGAACTACCATAAGGAACACGCTTGATTGCATGATCGCGGCAGTATGCATCGAACATGATGTTCAGTTGCTGCACAACGACAGAGATTTTGAACATATCGCCAGGGTGTTTGACCTTCGGTTTGTATCCGGCCGCATTGTCCGGTAGCGTATGGGGGAATACCGGTCCATCCGGCAAACGAGTACCTCCAATATTATACGGAGTTGCGTTCAAGACTGGGCGGGGATAAACCCCGCCCCTGCAGAAGAACCGTGCGATAATGCCGTAGGGGCGGGGTTTATCCCCGCCCGAAGCACCAGACTTGAACGCAACTTGGTATTATTCACGCGAAGACGCGTTTTTTGACGTAGAAGAACGCGAAAAAGAGATAGAGGATAGAACGGTAGCGAGCAGGTAGCGGGTAAACGAAGTTTGAACTGCGAAGAGCGAACGGTGAAATTTTTACCTTTCTAACCTCACCCTTCACATCTGGAGCCAGGCGACCTCCCGCTACTACCTACGCAACTCCGCTGTAATGCATTTAACCTGCTTCCTCTTCTTCGCGTTCTTCAACTGCGTCGATTTGTTGTCCTTCTTCGCGTCTCCGCGCCTCCGCGTGAAAGAGATTGGAGAGGTGAGCCTCCTACCCGGGCAGGTGCGACTCCGGTGATATCATCAGCGACTCTTCCAGGGTGGGGGGGCGAACAAGAAGCTGTGAGATGGGACTCCATTCGGGTTTTGCGGTGAGGTCGACTCCCCTGTGTATTACCGAGACGGGCCGGTCTGACGAGACGACGACTACGATCAGGTTCTCATGGTCGGCAGTAAACCTGAGGGCCGAATTGAACCGCGCTCCCCGCGCGCGGTTTTCGCCCACAATCGATCTTCCGTCCAGCAGGCAGGCAAATCCGTGCAGGTGCAGGTCCGCCCCGATATGCAGCGCGCCGTCCACCTTGGAAAGCGATTTAGCCAGACCGAGCATGGCATCCGTCGTGAGATCGATCGGAGTCCCGAGCTTCTGGCCCGCGATTGCGATGGGGCTTTCGTTAAGATCGATTACGAGCGTGGCCCCATGCCTCTGCTCGCCCGCCCTGCCCACGATGCTCGATACGATCTTCAAAAGAACGTCCTTTTTGTCGCCTTCGAGAGGCGACTCGAGCAGAAGTTCTTCAAGATGCACCAGGTTCGGCTTTCGGTTCGATGAATGATAGCTGCCATCCGAAAAGCTGCAGACCAAGTTGCCGGAAAAACGCAGGAACCCGTGTCCACCGTGAAAATCCGCTGATATGCGGCAGTCGGGCAAGCTGCCCTGCGAGACTCCAATTATATAGCGCCCGTCCGAGACAAGCATTCTTTGCGAATTTTCAACCGCGAGGATAAGCTTGCGAACGTGCTTGTAGTTGGTCAATCTGAGCCCTTCGGGCTGGGGGAATCTCACCAGGAAAGGCACTTCGGCAATCATGGCCGGATCGATGAAAGCCAGGATCCCCCGAGGCCAGGCGCCTTCTTCCCTGGTTTTGGAAATACCCAGCACCGCGTCCAGAATCGCGTAGACCTCCATGCGGCTGTCCAAACCGAATTTAAGGTCCAGTCCGTCCCGGATGTAATCCCTGACCGCGTGGGTCGCAAATTCCCGGATAACATAGGACGAGTTTCGCGTATAGAACCATTCTTCATTGGCCCAGTCATGCGCAAGGAGGCAAGCCGCGTGCTCCAGCCACCTCTCCGTGGGACCGGTCGAGCACATGGTAGGGTGCTCTTCGGTAAACCACATCTGGTAGAAGATGGACTTGGCCTTGGCGCCCCGGGATACAAGCCCCGCAAGGTCCAGGCCTTTCTCAGGCAAAACCTGCCCGAAAGGCCTCATCAGCGTGACACGGGAACTATACTCCCGCCACGCACTGGACTTCAGGTAGATTTTTTCAAGAATGGTCTCCCAGCCCTCCAGCAGATTTTGAGGATCGTAGACGCGGGGCGGGTCCTCCGGCTTTTCGGCATAGATCAGCGCGGCGCGGCTTTGACCGGAATAATGTGACAATCCGTCGCAAAGCCCCTCATGAATGTGGAAAATACTGAGTATTTGGGATGAGATCTCCATATTCTTCAACTTGATAAGTACAATTTTCGGCGGATTAATTCAAGCCTGAATACGTGCGGTGGGAAAGAAGAGGGTGAATGGGTGAATCGCTCACGCTCCCTGTCCTTTCTGTTCACTGTTCACTGCTCACTGTTCACTGCGCACTGCCGACAGCTTTAATACCATGGCAGGATAATAAATTCCCGCGATGGAAGGAGGCGCCTTTTATATGATTATCGCGGCCAATGCCGGGTTGGGACACCCGAAGCAGTGAAAGGTTGCGGGCACCCCATTTTCGTCATAGAACCAAAAGCAATTGTTTTCTCTTCTCCTATCCCACTTCAGTTCCACTGCCTGACCGGACAGTTGCCGGTTAATAACGGCCGCTGGCTCCAATCAGGCTCGCTACTCTACCGACTGGTATTTCCTGATACTGCAAAATGGCTCCGGGCCAATATGGTTCGGGGTTCGACTTCCCCAATCATTACCGGAAAGTTCTCCCCCAAGGTGATGATATGCGACTCACACATTATGTGGATGACTTCGCTTAGGAAATCTCCTCTGACAAGCTGCCGGGTGAGGCTGCTGTGGCCTCTTGCCGCTTGCTTTGCCGATGATAAGATTTTACCGGGTACCTGTCTTAAAAAAGGCCAGAACTAACCATCCACGATTGACGCTATCCCAATATAGTTCTATCCTGTTAGCATTTTTGATTGGCTGACATTCGAAATCGTAGCCAAGGGAGATGAGCCAGGTACGGTCCGCCAAAAGCACACAGCTCGGCTATAAACAAGCTGCTGGAATTTAAAGGTTTGTGCTTCCAGGCAAGGTCCAATCCCAAGGGGGTCTACCCTTACCGGGCAAGAACTTTGGAAATACTACTGCGGATTCCGATAATGTTTGTAGACGACAGACCTATTGAATCGGGAAAAGAAGACCGGCTCGGAAGAATAAGTTTTTCAAATCATCTCGCCCGGGCAATTATTGACTGGACAAATCCAGAAAGCCTTGTTGTTGCACTTTGTGGAAAGTGGGGGTCCGGGAAAAGCTCGGTAATTAATTTGGTAAAAGAGGAGATAACAGCTTCCAAGAGTCAAGATAAACCAACAGTCATCGAATTTAACCCGTGGTTATTCTCCGGAGAAGAAAAGCTGAACGAACACTTTTTTACTGAAATAGCTAAAGAACTGGAAATCAAGAATGAAGCGACTAAAGATCGTGAACTGGCCAATCGGTTCAGGACCTATTCAAGACTGCTATGCCTAGTGCCCGAGAAAGGACACTTAAACGAAATTATCGAAAAGGGCCTGATTGTCGCGGGGCTCTTTGGTCTCTCATCAGGTCAAATACTCACCTGGCTTCGTTGGGATCTTCCTTTTTGGAAACCGTTTATTGTCATTCTCGGCTTTGTCGCGTTAATTCTCTCCCTGTCCCGTGGAACAATAGCCCAGATCGCCGATTACTTTGAGGAGCGAAGCAAGGCTCATCAGAAATCGGTGGGCGCCTTCAAGAAGGAAATAAATGAGGCTTTACTGAAACGCTCCCGAAAAATCATCATTATTATTGACGATATAGACAGATTAACACCAGAAGAAGTCAGGATCGTTTTCAAGCTGATCAAAGTAAATACAGACTTCCCTAATCTTCTTTACCTTCTCTCCTTCGATCGGGACGTAGTGCGCTGTGCGCTCGACCAACAGCCAGGTGTTTCTGGTCAGGACTATCTTGAGAAGATCGTCCAAGTGAATTTCGACATACCATTCACGCCGCAGGAGAAGATTGCCAAAATCCTGTTCAGTGAGTTGGATCGCATAATGGGTACTCTCCCCGCATCAGCTCATAAACTTTTCGAGAGGACATACTGGGGGAACGTCTACCAGTCTGGATTAAAACACTTCTTCAAGAATATTAGGGATGTGAAGCGATTTTCCAGTAGTTTGGAACTGAATCTTTCGCTCCTCCATCGGGAAAAGACGATTGAGGTCAATCCTATAGATTTTATTTCAATTGAGGCCATCAGGGTATTTTTCCCAGAGTTCTACAATTTCGTGAGAACCAGAAATTCTCTTTTTACCTCAACGACCAGAGCGCGCGACAGTTCTCCGACCAGCGGCAGAAGACAAGAGATCGAACAGGGTCTCGTGTTAGTGGCAGAACCACAGAGAGCGCCCATGCAAGAGTTAGTTGGCATAATATTTCCGCAAATTGGCGGAGTTCTTGAGTACGGTTATTCGACCCACGGGCCAGACTGGATTTCGGAATGGAACAAAAACCTGCGTATCTGTTCTCCCGAATACTTTGATGCCTATTTCACCTTTATCCCCGGAGGGGATGAATCTGAGCTAAGTCAATTCGAAATAGAATTGATTCTGGACGCAGTTGCTGACCAAACAGGATTCGAACAGATTTTGCGGGAGTCCATGGCGAAAGATAAGATCCGAAAGGTGCTTAACAGGCTCCAAGATTATACACGTGATTCTTCAAAGATTCCTCAAAGTGCCTGGCCAAACGTGGTGCAGACACTCTGCAATATTTCAGACGACCTGCCAAAAGAGAAGTCTGGCATGTTTGATCGCGGGGTGGATTCGGAATGTATGAGGATAATTTATAACCTCCTCAAACAGAACCCTGATCAGAATGAAAATTTCGGAATATTCAAGGCGGCCATCGAGAAGTCAAAAGGCTTAAGTGGGCCTATTTACCTCGTCTCGGACCAGACTCGAAGAGGAGAAAGGGAAGACAGTGATTGGCTGCTTGTGTCGAAAGAGAAATTAGGCGACCTTCAGCAAGCGTGTGTAGCGAAGATCATGGAGCACAGGTCGGCTGGCACACTACAAGAGGTTCGCAGTCTTGCCCCAATTCTCTACCTATGGAAAGAGTGGTCACCAAACGAGGATTGGAAGGAATTTATAAACGAAATTACCTCCAGCAATATCGGTTTTCTGAATTTCCTTAAGACTTTTGGCTCTGAAGATTGGAGCCATAGTGCCGGGGATTATGTCGAGCGAAAGAGATGGAGGATTAATTACAAGACCCTTTCCGATTTCACCTCACTGGAGGACGTGCAGGCCAGGCTTGAACGGACCCGGAGCGCCGAGATTGAATTCTACCTGGAAAATAAAGAGCTGATCGACCGGATCTTACATAATTTTGGGAAGGACTTTGATTACCTTGATGATGAGTGATGGCGCAATTACTGAAGGGGTGCGTTTGCGAATGACGACTGGCAGGCAATTGCGAAAGAAAGGACTTTAAAGAGGAAAAACAGGTGAAGTGGAATATCGTGAAACTCTTAAGTGAAATGACGGCGAGCGTTTCGATTGACAATAGGGTGCAGAGATATGCTTTACCAAGTTAAGTGCAGGCCGGTCTTGCAGCTTAAAAAATTCACAAATTCCTTTTTAATGGGTACCCCCTCGTTTCACTTATCATAGTTCCTCGGCGAAGTGGCTCGGGATGCTTAGCTCGCAGTTAACGTGCTCACCAGGATAGTTGTCATGCTCTGTGCCGGCCCAAGAAACACTCTTAACATTTCCAATACGCTTCGGGTCGTAATGGATTGCTGGGGCAACGCGGAGGAGAGTCTACGTACTGACATCAAGGCAGTTTACCCTGGAGTTAATGAAGAATTCATTACGCAGATGTTTCATGGAAAGCTAGCCAGCGCCCTTAAGGAAGCGAGCGAGTCGCATCGCATCGAGCAGGCATTTCTTGTTGATTTAAGGAAAGCTTTCCCTGACCTATGTTTTGGCACGGAATTGCGTAGAGTGGCCCATGGATTGATCGCGGATGTTACTCTACATAGACGAGACACAGAGAGAGTCACAGGAGGTGATATCGGTTTTATCATCGTCCGTCCTCAAATCAGCGCCCATTTCGATACACTACAAGTCGGCTATTATCGACGGGGCCTATTGTGTCAGGCGAAAATTAAGAGGGCAAACGGCGCATGGGGGAGTTTCACTCGGCAACAAAAGAAAGTATTACCTGAAAGACTTCAATATCTGGCATTGTATTACCGCCGGTGAGAGAGTCGGCCAAAATGGGCGGTGAGAAAGTCGACCGGCCCGGCGGTCAAAAATAAGCCAAGCATTTTCTTCTTTTTCTTCCGTTTTGAATGCACTCGCGCATTCCTTATACTTCCCTGCTTTTCCTTCTTTTTCTTCCGAGCTTTTGCTTCCCTTGATGTTGTTCAGGCGTTCTCTATCGCTTTCGAGGGAGAACGTCATGAGAGATCCAGTTCGTTGCGCCCATTGTGTTTGCACCTTCGACCGCAATCCGCGCGTCAAAAATCAGCGCTATTGCAACAACAGGGATTGCCAGCGCGCACGCAAGAGGCTGTGGCAAAAGCAAAAGCTTGCCGCCGATCCTGACTATAAGCAAAACCAACGAGATTCCCAGCAACTGTGGTGCAGTCAGAATCTCCATTACTGGAAGAACTACCGCCAGCATCATGTGGACTATGCCGACCGGAACCGTACGCTTCAGAAGGCCCGTGACAGCCGGCGGCGCATTAAAAAGAATCTTGCAAAGATGGACGCGTCAGAGCCCGTTTATTCTATTAAACAAGGGACTTACTATCTCATCCCCGAACAGAGGGGTCTTGCAAAGATGGACGCGTTCGCCCAGAAAGTGTGTTTGATTCCAGCATCTTATCCATAACTGCCTCAATCTTGCAAAATAGGACTCGATAGCCTCACCTGCCCCATTCCGCTATGCTCGCCCTGAAAGGAGATTTCCTATGTTAAAAAGATTCTCGTTCATGAGCGGGTAAGAAAAATCAGCGGTAGTTTCGCCTTCATCGAGCACCGGTTTTTTCGCGACGGTTTTTTTGCCGACCTAGATCATCTGGAACTACTTCTCTACTTTTTCCTGGTGTTGGTATCCGACAGATGCGGCCTGTCCTACTACAGCTTCGATAAAATCTGTTCATCGCTGGCAGTGGATATAGACGCCTATATAGAGACCAGGAACGCTCTCATTGATAAGGATCTCATTGCCTTCGACGGCACCATCTTCCAGGTACTCTCCTTGCCCGACAGCCCGCAACACCGCGATCCTGTCATCCTCAAATCCGGTGCGGACATGGAGCGAAGTGATCCGGCAACCATCCGGCAGATCTTAAGGAATGCTTTAGAATCATGATCGGTGAGCGCACCATCTTCGAGATCCATAGGCTTCATCATGAAGGGCAGTCCGTCAGGGAAATAGCCGGAAGGCTGTGCATCAGTCGGGATAGTGTGGCCAAGTATCTCGCTGAGCCCAATCGCCAAAAGCCCGTTATCAAGCGGCCGAGCAAACTCGACCCTTTTAAGCCTGAGATACTGCGCCTTTTAGATATGGACCCAGCAGCAAACTCGGAAGTGATCCGCCAGAGATTATTGCGGTTCGGTTTTGACGGCGGCAACACAATCCTAAAAAATTACCTGCGAACCGTGCGCCCAGCCAGAAGACCGAGACAGGCGTTCATCCGCTTTGAGTCCGCGCCCGGAGAGCAAATCCAGGTGGACTGGGGACATTTTGGCTCTCTTTCTTACGGCAAAACAGCTCGCAAGCTCTACTGCATGGCAATGATTGAATGCCATAGCCGGATGCTCTACCTGGAGTTCACCCATTCCCAGAGGCAGGAGACGCTTCACCGCGCGCTTCTAAACGGGTTCATCTTCTTCAAGGGAACTCCCAGGCAAATCGTTACTGACAACATGTTGACCGCTGTTATTGAACGGGACGGCCCTCTCATTCGATTCAATGAGACCTTCCTATCATTCCTGCGGCCCCTTAAGATCGCTCCCTTTGCCTGTAACCTTGGACAGGGGCATGAAAAGGGCAAAGTTGAAAAAGGCGCAATCCATTATATCCGCAACAATTTTTGGCCTTTGAGATCGTTTAAGGACTTGGCCGATGTTCAGACTCAGGCAAACCATTGGAGAGATCACCTCGCCAATGTGAGAGTCCACACCACCACGGGGGAAAAGCCATCTCTTAGGTTAAGGCCTGATGCCATGACTGCCCTTCCGGGGGTGCTGCCGGATTGCTGCGACGCCCAGGTTGCCAAAGTTCACACTGACTTCTCGGTCCGCTTTGATGCCAACACCTATACCGTTCCGCCCTGGATGATCGGAAAAGTTGCCCAGGTAAAAGCCGATCAGGAGACCGTCACGATTTACTTCAAAGAAAAAGTGATTGCGGTGCATCAGCGCTCATGGGACAGGCGCCAACGGATTGAATCGGTACGGCATCGCGAAGATGCTCAAAAAAACCGCCTCAACCGCTGGATCTCCGAAGATACCGCCCTGTTGATCAGCCTCGGAGAAGAAGTGAAAGTCTATCTTGAGCGTCTTGCATCGACCCATCTGCCTTTGAAAAAGAACATACAAAGGCTTCTTGCCCTAAAGGATGAATACGGCTCTCCTGCTTTGATTGAAGCCATGCGGGAAGCAACTGCCCACAACGCCTACGGGGCCGATTACATCCAAAATATTCTCTACCAGCGGCTGACTCCACACAGAATCCATCCTCCGGTCAGGCTCCAAGAGGAAGCATTAAACCGGATCCGCCTGGAAGAACCCTCGCTTGCAGACTTCGACGCCTTCGTTATTAAAAGGAAAAAGCGCGATGATGGAAATCGATAAACTCAAGGAAAAACTCCTCAAGCTGCATCTCAAAGAAATGGCCAAACTCCTGGATACAGTGCTGACCGAGGCCCGGGAGAAGAACTCAAGTGCACTTGCCACCTTGAACCGACTGGCCGACATTGAACTGGAGCACAGATGGCAAGGCGCAGTTCAGCTCCGCTGGCAACACTCCAAAATCTTCGAGAAAGTCAGCATCGACCAGTTCGACGTTGACCACCACAAATCGAGGAAAGAACAAAAGAACCGAATCCTTCATCTAATGGACCTGGAGTTCATCAGGGAGCGGATGGATGTCATCCTGATTGGCAATCCCGGAACTGGCAAGACCTTTCTGGCCAAATGCATTGCCGGTTGTGCATGCAATGCCAATATCAAGGTCCTGTTTACCAGCACGATGGACATGATCAATCAGCTGATTGCCGCCGAAGCAGATCATTCCCTGCTCAAGAAACTCCAATTTTATCAATCGCCGGATCTGCTTGTTTGTGACGAGATCGGGTACCTATCCCTTGGCCAACAAGGCTCACACCTTTTCTTCCAGGTCATCAGTGCAAGGCACCAGAAAAAGTCCACCATGCTGACTACAAATCTGCCGTTCACTGACTGGGGAAATGTGTTTGACTCAACCACTGTAGCCACGGCGATAGCCGACCGTCTCGTTCACCGCTCGGAGGTCCTGATAATGGGAGGAAGCAGCTATAGGAGGAAAGAAAAATAACAGAAATACACTACTCTTTATGGAGGGGTTCTTTTTACTTCTTTGGACCCCCTCCGCGCATTCTTGCCCTTCAAAAACCGGCAACGTCGCAGAGGCTTGTCCTGATCATACTATGGCCGACTGTCTCACCGCCGTTTTTGGCTGGTTTCCTGGCCGCCCGCAATAGGCATTGCTTCTATATAGCTATGAAGACGAAGAAAGACGCATATTACGACCATTCCAGTGGCAGCTTTGCAGTTCAGCTATCGGGGCCGGTGAGAAAGCGGGCCATTTTGATCGGTCGAAAAGCGGGCCAATCTGGCCGGTTTAAGGCATCATTTTCTTCATTTTTCTTCAGTTCGGACACGCGAACTACTTTTTCTTCCAAGTGGCCCTGCTTCTTTTGATTCCCGAACCAAAATCCGTTTACTCGGTTGCTATTTACTTCTATACTTAAACCCTCGTCGAGGGTTTGGATATCTATCTTGTCTGGAGAGAGGGTTTCCTGGCCACCAGGAGTGAAAAGCATTTTTCCGATCTCCCAGCCTGACAAAGAGCCAAGGTCTCGACTAACCTTAACAAGGAGCCTTATTACAGTAGCCTTAGACCGTTCCGATTAAATCTTGCTTCTCCACCAATAATCGCTTGCGCGATGTTGTTTTGTTATGCCCAAAATTAGCCTTGGCAGACTTTCTGACCGTTCAATTTGGCTGGACTTCTGACCGGCGCCAATATTCAGCATCGTCAATCAGTGATTTGTCATGCTGGCTGAAGCTAGAACATTTTCCTTCACTTGTCGATTCGAATACCATCATAAAAAGTGTTGGCAATGGAAAAAGTGGGACCGATGACGATACATTACTTGATGAGATTATTGCTCCAACCGGGAATTCGGCACTGGTGATAATGATATATTGGCCCAAAGATGACCATCCGGGTTCCAAAGTTCATGTATACTACAGACATAAGGTTGAAGACCACATTCATATCAAGGTCTGTCGCTAAGCGAACGAATCTTGATGTTGGCGTCTTACTTATGGCGACGTATCGCATGACAGCATGGTTTTTGGATAGCGCCTTAATGCAATTTTTGAAGAGGCATTACACCCACGGCAAGTAAGGTAGGGACAATTGTGAGGAGTTAGCACAGACGAAAATGCAAGATCTAACAAATGGCTCAACTCGGCCACGCCACAAGCGTCGCGCCGGTTAAGCAATCGCTATGTGCATTGTTGGTGGACCGTGCGCCTTTCCGAGGAGGACATCATGCCGCAACGCGAAGAAATCCGCGTTTTCTTATCGTCGCCAGCCGACTGTCAGCCCGAACGAGAGGCTGTATCACGCATTATTGACGAGATGAATCGCACCATTGGAGGGCGCGATGGTATTTTCTTTCAGCTCGTTCGATGGGAAGATCTCGCTCCGGGCATGGGCAGCAATCCGCAAGCCGTAATCGACGAACAGCTTGGGGATTATAACGTTCTTATCGGAGTCATGTGGTTGCGTTTCGGAACACCGATTCCTGGCGGAGCAGGTTCCGGAACGGAACATGAGGTGCAACAAGCGATTCTCAGTTGGAGCCGCATTGGTGAGCCGAGAGTAATGTTCTACTTCAAGCTTGATGCTCCCCAGGATCTGACTACGATAGATCCTGACCAGTTTGCTAAGGTTCGGGATTTCCAAGGGAGACTGCAGGCGCAAGCTCTCGTTCAAACGTTTCATGGGACACCGGAATTCGAGTCAAAGCTCCGAGTCCACTTACATAAGTTTGTCGAACACATGCGCAAGCCAGCGGCACCTCGTCGTGGCATCGCACAACTTTTGGACGCTGAGCCTTACAATGGCTTTCACAAAACATTTCGGGAGGTGATTGCTGCACAAAGGATACTGGAAACCGGTGCGATGCTCCACGTGGTTTTTGGGAGTATAGCAGACATCCGGGAGATTCCAGTTGTAGTTCCCGTCGGTCAAGCATTCGACTTCATGCAACGTGGCCCTCGTAGCGTTCTGGCCTCCTTCGAGGGGATACGGGTTGGAGGACACCCGTTTTACGACCAAGTTGAGGACCTGTGGCCTGTCGAGGAAAGGCCAATGGCTGCCGGGTTGGGCCACACAAAGTATCTCGCATTGCCTGAGAACACTCATGACATCCCTGGTGCCTGCTTTGTAGTTACGACACGGGATCTCAGTACGGCCAAAGACCACTACGGGCTTTACGCCCATACGCCAATCGAGGGCATCGACTTTATCCTGGATAGGGTAATAGAGACAGTGAACGCTCACGGGTTGTCTTCAGTGGCCCTTCCACTCCTTGGCACAGGGTACGCAAATATCAGAAGGACCAAGAATAATGAGAAATTGGGACGACTATTGAGGCAGGCAGTTACACTCCTGTCCATCCAAAAGCTGCAGGAGAATATCAGCCTTGGTTCATCGTCCCTCAGGCGCGCGATCATTGTCATCTATTCCAAACAACGACAAGGCCAAGAAGAGCACGAGCTTTGGGGGGCCGTTACGCGTTTCCTTGGTAGTCGATCTGACCGAACAACACAGATTGAAGAGCTGCTTACGGCAATCAGGGCGTTATGCACATAACAAAAGGGTACTGCGGACAACCACCCGGAGGGAGTCTTGCGGTCCTATTTACAAACCTTTAATACCATTGATTGTATGCCGCTGATTTTTGAGTGTTATCTAATCCGCCTGTGAACGAAAGGGGCTGGCCCTTAAAAAGGAAAAATAGGTTAGGTGGTAAGTCATGAAACTCTCCAGCGAAATGATGGCGAGCGTCCCAATTGTCAGTGGGGTCCGAAGAGATCCTTTGCCATGTTAAGTACGGGCTGGTCGCGCGGCTCGAAAAATTAGCAGATTCCTTTTTCAAAGCATGAGCCCTCGTTTCATACACGCGCAATAAAATATAGCTCCGATGCGTACTAGAAATGTCGTTCACCGTTGACAACTTACAGATTGGCTAGTATGGTTTCCTAAGTGAGGATGATCATTTTCGAACATAAATCTCGGCAAAACATCATACCTAGACCATGCTAGGGGAGACGCACAAATGCACGTTGATCCATTGGCCATAGGGCTCACGTTTTTAGGGGTTGTTTTTGGATATATCATAAGATGGCTGATAGTAAAAGAACACACGGCGGCAGGTTTTGCAACTCTGGACTTTTTGAACAACATAAAAGCCATCGATGCATTTCTTAAATCTCAAGACACTAAGGATGTTATTAAAATTGTCAGAGAAATGGGCGTAAATAATATTCTCGAAGTTCTAAATGTTAATCGCTCTATCGACCAGCAATTGCAAAAATATTCTGAAAGGTTGAACACGATATCTCGTTTAATAGATCAACAAGTTTTTAACGAGGTAAATGGCAGAATACATAGATATATTGAAGATAACGCCAAATTTATCCAAAGACTTGATGAAGCTAAGGGCTCGAAGATTTACTTAGCCAATAACATTTTGAAGACGCCACTACTAGAACGCGTTATAGAGGAGAGAAGGACTATTTTCATTGAATCTGGATCAACATTTGCTTATCTAATTTTACCTCTGATTGACTATGTCAAAAATTTACATCAAAACACTGGTGACTATGGCGACAGAAGTAGTCCTTTAACAATCTGCACCAACAACGTTATAATATATATCATCCTATTATTCGAAGAGGCGTTCGCTCCCTTTCTTTTACCAGGCAAGCCAACAAATCAATATGCAGCAACTTTTGGAGATCCTATTAAGACAGACATGTTCAGTGAGAATGAGACAAGGAAGTTTTTTGAACATCATAATGTAACTACCATCCTGTCCACGGCCTCCTTCTTAGACATCAACTACGGGCCACATGTGAGTTCTCTTCCCAACTGGCAAATGAAACGTTTTTTAAACAAATATTCAAGCGACAAAAACATAAAAAATATTTTTGTGATCACTAGCGAAAAGATTAATAACAATGTTTATGACTCCAAAGTAATGCAAGATTGTAAGCTCATCTTCAGTGAAGCTGGTAACGAGCCACCTTCTTGCAAAAATCTATCTACTGACGCGCTCGACAGAGTAAAGGTGACATTTCGTAATTTTCTGGCGAAAGACAATAACTTTATAATTACAGCATCAGCTGATAAGCAGGTATGTGCTCACAATGTAAATAAATTGAAAGGTAGCTTTCCGGATATAGTCAAACATTGGTCCATAGATTTGGATAAAGGCCGCCTTTCCGTAATCAATAAAAATATGCCTATGCAATAATATCGCTTCTGTTTGGGGCGGACCTCAAATAGGATCGGCCAAAGAATAAGTAACCGTATCCGTGCTAGAAATTATAAAAATCTCCCATTTTTATGCCTTAGAATGCCGCTTCTAGCAAAAAGACCGGTTTAAACCAGTATCGATTCTCAAAACGTACTCCAGACATGCCATACTGCCTCTACGTCAGCTCGAAAAGGCAAAACTCCACACGCCTCTCGCCATCCTTGAGAAATGGAACGCCAAAATTTTCGCCGTTTTCGAATCATTCATTTAGCGAAAGCAAAGGGCACTCCTTGAAAAAGGGAAAATAGGTTTGATATGAGGTGGAACGCTGAGCGAAATGATGGCGGGCGTCTCGATTGGCTGTAGGATCCAAAGAAGTCCTTTGCCATGTTAAGTACGGCTTGTCACGTATCCTGAAAAATTCACAATCTCCTTCTTCAATGCCTGCCCCCTTCTTTCACACAACTTTCATCTCCTCTGCAGCCCCTAAAGATCGATCCCTGCCCCTCGAAGCAGGCCACCGGGTTTTTGGAGTTATCGAACGCCTCCGCGGTGAAAGGTCAAATAGGTCGGGCTAAGACCCGGCCCGATTCTTGCTCTATGTTCTGACGCGAACGATTCGGAGGCAGATTGCGAGCAATAAACGAGAGTAGTCACGCAACTGATTAATTAGCTGCAAAAGCAGTGGTTTTTTGGCCCAGTGTGTTTTGTAACCTTTCTTTAACCCGATCTATGATCATTGGAGAAATAGCGTGAAAAGGTGAGTAAAAGCCCCGGCGCGCTTTGTGGAACCGGTGACAAGTGGTTGCTTTTACCAACACCCATGAAGGCAAGAACATTCATTCCAACAAGGCTGAATTGGAAATTCGCTTTTGTAATTTTGATTTCACCGCTGTGATTCATACCTCCTTTCGGGGAGTGATGAACAGGAAGTAAACCGGTGAGGCAAACTTCGATTCCTAAAGGGGTAATTATGAAAAAGTTTACATCGTTTATAATTGTGGCCATTCTTTTAGCGATTCCTTCCTTTTGCGGGGCTGCGGATTTTCAAGCACCGCGGCCTGACATGGCGGCGAAGATTCAGGCATTAGGAGAAGAAGTCAAGGCAATGGGCGGCACTTACGAGGTTGCCTACTCTTCTGCGATGGATATCGCGATAGAGAACCTTGCAGGCCTCAAGGTGCCTCCGGGGTGGAACAAAAGCGATGCTCCGTCTGTGCCGATGCTCGGATCGACCGTTCAGACCCTTCCCGCCTCTTATGACTGGCGCAGTTTAAACGGTGTCACACCCATAAAAAACCAGGGAAATTGCGGCTCCTGCTGGGCGTTTAGCACCGCCGGCCCCCTGGAGTCTCAAATCCTTTTACAGGGCGGCGGGACCGTTTCTCTTTCCGAACAATACCTTGTTTCCTGCAATACCAGTGGCTGGAGCTGCAACGGAGGCTGGTTTGCGCACGACTACCACATGGACCTGTCCGGGCAGGATAATAACGGGCCCGGGGCTGTCCTAACCGCCAGCGATCCTTATACCGGGACCAACGCGGCTTGCAAGGAGTCGTACAACCATCCCTATAAGCTCACAAGCTGGGCCTATGTGGGGAGCGAGAACGCCGTTCCGAGCGTCAATGCGATCAAGCAGGCCATTTACACCTATGGACCGATTTCTATTGCAGTTTGTGCCGGACCGAAATTCCAGGGCTACTCGGGCGGCATTTTCAATACCGATGAATCATCCTACTGCGGCTCGTCGGACCCTATTAACCACGCCGTCGTGCTGGTCGGCTGGAATGACAACGGTGGGACCGACGGCTACTGGATCCTTCGCAACTCCTGGGGTACGTCCTGGGGTTTGGCGGGATACATGTACATCGCATACGGGATGAGCCAGGTAGGATACGGCGCAAATTTCATCGAGTATGCCGGTGGGACGCCTAACCCGCCTCCTGCTTCGGTAAGTGTGCCCGGCGTGGTGGGTGATACGCAGGCCGCGGCAACCTCTGCAATCACCGGAGTTGGGCTTGTGGTTGGAACCGTGACCGCTCAGTCAAGCGCTACGGTCGCTTCAGGGACGGTCATCAGCCAAAACCCGGCCTCGGGTACGAGCGTGAC
>CAVUGX010000062.1:0-134738 GCA_963741035.1 uncultured delta proteobacterium | reverse complement strand
GGGAGAGGGGGCAAAGCGGGTGAATCTGGTACTGAAACCATACTACAGCAACATTCCGGTTTCGCAAGAATTTTTTGTGCAGTCACAGAGGGCCGCACCCAAGCGAGAGGTGTTCGGGTATGGGTTGAGCGGAGAAAGTCGATTGTAGGGCATCCTGGCACTTCTCACTGCCGGAATCGAGTAGGCCGGTATCGTGGAGCGCGAATTTCCGGGCCGACCGATTCGAGCGGCAAAATACGGCTTCAAATTCCATTCGTGCACGCAATATGCACGCAACGAAAAGAGCCTATAGAACAATCTCCGTAAACCATTGAAATAACTGGCGCGCCTGGGGCGACTCGAACGCTCGACCTACGGATTAGAAGTCCGTTGCTCTATCCAACTGAGCTACAGGCGCGCTGTCCTCTTAATAGTGATTTGTTACCCGGGATGTCAATAAACTTTCCGCTGTTCAGGGTTTCGGCCCTCCAACATTTTGAAAGAGACGGAAAAAGCCGTATTCGCGACGAAGGCTGGTGGTGCCCCCGTTCGCCGGGTCCCGGCCGATAGTGGCGCGCCGCCGCCCGACCCGCTCTACACGAAGCTTCCGCCTTGTTCCCGACCTGACGCCCGCCATTTTGTTTTGCGTTTTCGGCGAAAAATCGTTACCTGTAGTAAACGTTACCGGGCCGTTTCGAGTCTAATACTCAAAGTGCGCCTCCGGATGGATGTTTTCGGCTTAAGGGAGATAATATTATGAGTCGATCGACGCAATGGCTGAGCTTAACGGGAGGCATCCTGGTCCTCGGATACGGGATATTCAAGTTGTTTCAACCCCAGCCGGAATGGGTTCCAATGATATTGGGCCTGCTGATAATAGCGTTTTCGATCTCCCTGCTGGCGAAGGGCAGGGCTGGAAAAGGGGAATCGGACCAAAGGAATGAGTGATTTCCATGGGCTCGTGGGCTGTCCGGCGTCCGGCCGGCCCAATTTCGAGGATCGATCGTTGCGCTTGCGGGCTGTTGTGGTCAACAGCCTGCAAAGACAGGCAAAAATATAAGCCACTTGACGTATCAGGCCAAATCATCTACGTTTCGGCTTTTCTGATCGGCGGGTCATTTATTTTTGGAAGGCGTCTGGTAAATGGAAGATTTGAACAGCGTGGTGCGGGAGCGGCTGGAAAAGGCCGCTGAATTCGAGCGGCAGAATATAGCGCTCTATCCCAACGGATATCCCGTTGCTCATAAGATAAAGGATGTGCTGGAACGCGCCGCCGGAAAGACGGCAGAAGAACTTGAATCGGATGCTGCGGCCTTTACGGTTGCCGGCCGGGTTCTTTCGGTGCGCTTATTCGGCAAATCGCTCTTCATGCATATCGCCGACTCGGATGCAAAAATTCAGATATATGTCCAGCAGAACCAGGTCGGACAAGAGAGCTACTCGCTGGCGAAAAAGCTCGACATTGGCGATATAATCCGTTTTTCCGGGCCGCTTTTTATAACCAAGACCGGCGAAGTAACGCTTTTAGCCAAAGAATTCGTGCTCCTTGCCAAGAACCTGCGGCCTTTGCCCGAAAAGTATCATGGCCTCAAGGACATAGAGCTGCGTTACCGCCAGCGCTATGTAGACCTGATCGTAAACGAGCAGGTCCGGGAGACTTTTCGCAAGAGGGCCCGGATAATCGCGGCAATCAGGCGGTTTCTTTCCGAACGGGGGTTTCTCGAAGTCGAGACGCCCATGATGCAGGCTATTCCCGGAGGGGCTGCCGCCAAGCCCTTCAAGACATATCATAATGCGCTGAACATGGACTTCTATCTAAGGATAGCTCCCGAGCTTTACCTGAAAAGGCTGTTGGTAGGCGGATTCGAGCGGGTCTTCGAGCTGAACCGCAATTTCCGCAATGAGGGGGTCTCCACTCAGCACAATCCGGAATTTACCATGCTCGAGTTTTACCAGGCCTACGCAACTTATGAAGACCTGATGGAACTGAGCGAAGAACTTTTCCGCCTGATCGCCATGGAGGTAAACGAGGGAAATATGGTCCTCGAATACCAGGGCGACGTTATCGATCTCTCGCCGCCCTGGGCGCGCTACAGCTTCATGGAATCGCTCACCCGCATTGGAGATGTCCCGCAGGGCGCGGTGGAGAACTTCGATGAGGCTGTTGCTTTCGCAAAATCGGTGGGCATCGGGATCGAACGTTTCGAAGGTCATGGAAAGCTGCTCACCAAAATATTCGACCTGGTGGTCGAACCAAGGCTGATCCAGCCGACCTTTATTTACCGGTATCCACTCGAGGTATCGCCTCTTTCGAGAAAAACGGAAGGAGCCCCCGAATTCGTGGACCGGTTCGAACTGTTTATTGCGGCTCGGGAGATGGCCAACGCCTTCTCCGAATTAAACGATCCGAGGGACCAGCGCGCGAGGTTTTCTCGCCAGTTGGAGGCGTTTAAGGCTGGAGACGAGGAAGCCCACCAGATGGATGATGACTATATCAGGGCGCTCGAATACGGCATGCCTCCGGCGGCCGGGGAGGGAATCGGAATTGACAGGCTGGTTATGCTTTTTACGGATTCTCCCTCTATCAGGGATGTTATTCTTTTTCCTCATATGAGACCGGAAAAGAAAAGCCAATAAGAGATCATGAGTTTCGAATTTTTTATAAGCATACGGTACCTGCTGGCCAAGCGCAGACAGACATTCGTTTCCCTGATCACTTTCATTTCGATCGCCGGAGTGGGGGTGGGGGTAACCGCCCTGATCGTCGTTCTGGCTGTAATGAACGGGTTCCATGACGACCTTCGAGGCCGCATCCTGGGCATAACCTCTCATGTAAATATCACAAGCTTCGCCGGCGCGATTTCGAACTACAGGGAAGTGATGGCCGAAGTCGAAAAAGAAAAGGGGGTACTTGGGGCGACCCCCTTCATATATGCGCCGGTCATGATGACATCGGGCAGGAGCGCGGGGGCTGTTTTGCGCGGGATCGACCCCCTTTCTGCATCAAAGGTCCTGAAACTCCAGGAAAACCTCGTCCGGGGAAATCTCGCCGATTTGGTTCAATCTTCTCACGATGCCTCAGCGCCTTATCCCGGCATCATCCTCGGCTATGAGCTTGCGAGTAATCTCAACACCAGGGTAGGGGAGTATTTGACGATCATCTCGCCGTCCGGCAGGCTGACTCCGATGGGGCAGGCGCCCAGGAGCAGGCTTTTCCAGGTGGTCGGGATCATACAGTCCGGGATGTACGAATACGATAATACACTTGCCTATGTTGATATCCCCGTTGCCCAGCAGTTCCTGGGGATGGGCGACTCTGTTTCCGGGATCGAGGTCAGAGTTGATGATATCTACAAAGCGGGCGAAATCGCGGAAGCTTTGAAAAAGCGCCTTGGGCCTCCCTTTTATGTCAGCGACTGGATCAAAATGAACAGCAGCTTTTTTTCCGCGCTCAAGCTGGAAAAGGTGGTAATGTTCGTAATTTTGACGCTGATAATACTGGTGGCGGCCTTCAATATAGTTAGTTCGCTGACAATGCTGGTCATGGAAAAAGGCCGCGATATTGCGATACTCAAGGCCATGGGGGCCACCACGGCCAGCATAAGGAAAATTTTCGTCCTGGAAGGCTTTCTCATAGGAATATGCGGAACGGGCCTGGGTATTCTGGGCGGCTACACTTTGTGCGCTCTGCTCGGGAGGTACCAATTTATCGATCTGCCCAGCGAGGTTTATCATATTTCCAAGCTCCCGGTTAAAATGGAAACTTTTGATCTGGTGGCTATTGCACTTGCGGCAATCTGCATAAGCCTGGTGGCGACCCTTTATCCGTCGCGCAAGGCTGCCAGGCTCGACCCGGCGGAAGCCTTAAGATATGAGTGAAGTCAGGCACAGCATAGAAGTCCAGACACTTGGGCTTACCATGACTTTCGGAAACGGAAGCAATACGATCGAGCTTTTCAGGGACCTCGAGCTTGTGATCCGAAGTGGGGAGAGGATCGCCATCGTAGGGAGTTCGGGCGCCGGCAAATCAACCCTGTTGAATATACTGGGTACCCTGGAAAAACCGACCGGCGGGAAGGTCCTCTACGGTGGAGAGGATGTGTTTCTCTGGGGTGAGCGGGAGTTGGCCAATTTCCGGAACCGCAACATCGGATTTGTCTTTCAGTTTCACTACCTGCTCCCTGAGTTCAACGCGCTCGAAAATGTTATGATGCCCGGTTTGATCTCCGGTCTTTCCCGGGCCGAGGCAAAGTCCATGGCCGAAGAACTACTGGACAGGCTCGGTTTGTCCGGGCGCCTCAAACACAGGGTGGGAGAACTCTCCGGTGGCGAGCAGCAAAGAGTCGCAGTGGCCAGGGCGCTTCTGCTTCGCCCGAGATTGTTTCTGGCCGATGAGCCGAGCGGCAATCTCGACAGCCGAACCGGGCGCACTCTGCATGAACATTTGGTTTCACTCAATGAGTCGCTTGGTTTGACCATGATAATCGTTACGCACAACCAGGAACTGGCGTCTATGATGCACCGGGTTTTGCGTTTGAAAGATGCCCATTTGAGAGAGGATCGAGATCTGTCCGGCGTATGCTCGACAGCCTCGATCTGAGAGCATGGCGCCGTGCCGCGGCCGGTTGGCGTCCCGATCTTTTGACGTCGAAGCATTTGACGTAAGCGGGGCTCGATGCTGGGGGCAGGTCCCTGAATATTGCGCAAAACTCCACGGTTTCGGGGTTTAAACTGTCCAAAAAAATTCTATTGGGCAGGCGTTAAGAAGATGGTATTAGAGAGCACGGGGCAGGCGGGGTCTGCCTGAAAATGATGCTCAGAGAAGGCTGCGCGGCTTTCGGCCGCGATTTGGCGGACACTGCAGGGCAGGCAGCAGGCGGGGGGGCGTTAGATCATGGTAGGCTTGAAAAAAGCGGGGGGACTTCTATGTCTCGTTGTTTTCTCTATTCTGGCAGTTCAGGTAGCGTGGTCTGAGGATCAGGGACGCAAAGTCGCCGTCTTGCCTTTCGTGATGCATGGCCAGCAGGACGTCGCAAAGACGCAAAAAGCGCTCGATGAGGTTTTCGTTCGACTCTGTTCTCGTGAAGGCATGAAACTGATCGATCCCCAGGAGGTCCAGAAAGTGGCGGGCGCCGCTGTTGGCACCGAAGCGGAGGCTCGGTCCATCGGGAGCAGGCTTGGAGCTGCCTACGTCGTGTTCGGCAGCTTCAACCAGATCGGCAACGCGATCAGTATCGACGCCACGCTCGTGGATGTGTCCGGCCAGAAGAAGCCCGTAACTCTTTTGGCCGAAGAGAAAGGGGCTGAAAACCTTGCTTCCGGCGTTGGGAAAATTGTGCAGCAGATGAGCGTCCAGGTGCTCTCGAAGGCACTGATCGCCGATGTTAAAATCAAGGGAAATGATCGTATCGAAGTTGAGGCGATAAAGGGAAACGTTAAAAGCAAGAAGGGTGAATTACTCAAGCCTGAGCAGGTGAGTGAAGATATCCGGGCCATCTTCAAGATGGGGTATTTCGAAAAAGTGGATGCCGAAGTCGCCGACACCCCCACGGGAAAGGTCCTGACGTTTATCGTGCAGGAGAACCCGACGGTGCAGGAAGTCAAGTTTGTCGGCAATAAGAAAATAAAGGAGAAGGACCTCCTGGCTGCCATTGTCACAAAGCCATACTCGATCCTGCAGGCAAGCGTTGTGAACGATGATGTTCAGAAGATACTCAAGCTCTATCAGCAAAAGGGCTATTACAATGCTGAAGTGACCTCCAAAACGGATTTTCCCAAGGATCCGCACAAAGCCATTGTCACCTTCAACATCGATGAAAAGAATAAGGTTTACATAAAATCGATAAATTTTACCGGCAACAAGAATATTGTCGCGCGAAAACTGCGCGGAGCGATGCAGACGAAGGTTAAGAGCATACTTTCGCTTGTGACTGACAGGGGTATTCTCCAAAAAGAGATCCTTGAGACGGACCTCGATCGGCTAACCGCTTATTACCATGACGAAGGGTATATGGATGCAAAGATAGGCTCGCCTGCAATCGAACTCAAACCGGATGGGTTCCACATCACCATTGCGGTTGAGGAAGGCGAGAGATATAAGGTGACCGATGTCAGACTGACGGGGGACCTGCTCCCGGGTTACGAACAAAAGATCATGAAAAAACTCGAGCTCAAGCCCAACTCTTATTTCAGCCGTGAAAAAGTCCGCCACGACATAGATTTTATTACAAAATCTTACAAGGACGAGGGCTATGCGCGGGTTGATGTTGACCCTCGAATCAAACGCAATTCCGAAGAACATACTACCGATATCGACTTCCATATCGAAGAGAAGCAGATTGTGCACATCGGTCAGATTTTCGTTACGGGCAATACGAAAACGAGAGACTACGTCATTCGTCGCGAGTTGAGGATATATGAGGGCGATCTTTTCAGCGCCAAGAAAATAGAGGCCAGCCTGAGCAGGCTCAAGAAGCTGGATTACTTTGAAAACGTCGAAATTGACCCGATCGATACCGATCAAAAAGAAATCGTAAATCTTAATGTTAAAGTTAAAGAAAAGCAGACCGGTTCGATAAGCATTGGTGGCGGTTACTCCTCGGAAGACGGTCTTTTTACGACCGGCCAGATACAGCAGAAAAACCTGTTTGGAACAGGCGACATGGTGTCCCTCAAAGCATACCTGGGCCAGTTGGCTTCCCGCTATATAATTAGCTATACGCATCCGTATGCTTTCGGGACCCCGCTGACGGTCGGGATGGATCTCTATAACTGGGAGAGGGCCTATCCGGATTTTACAATGAATTCATATGGGGCGAAGTTGCGTGCGGGGTACCCCATCGGCCAGTACAGCAGTCTGACTGGATACTACATGTGGCAGGATGCCAGAATTGACGACCTGGATGTGCTTGCGGAAAGGGATCCCAATGTTGTCAAGAGCCTGATCGGTTTCGAGGTCAAAAGTGCGATCGGGATTGCTTTCGAACGAAATACGACCGACCATCCTTTTCTACCCACCACAGGCACTTACATCGGCACCAATTTCGAGTACTCTTCTAAATCGCTTGGCGGCGATTACAACCTTTTTAAAGAAGAGTACCATGTCGGCGTATATTACCCGCTTTTCTGGAAATTCATCGGGCATTTGCGTGGTGAAATCGGATTTGAAAACCCGGGAGGCCTGGATAACTTTCCAATCTATGAACGCTATTTCCTTGGAGGTATAAATTCACTTCGCGGCTGGCAGTTCGGCGAGGTTGGACCTACTGACTCGCGGGGCCTGGTTTATGGCGGCGACAAGTATGTGGTTATGAATGCGGAACTCTTGTTTCCGCTTGTTGAAAAGTATGGCGTACGGGGACTGGTATTTTTCGATGCAGGTAACGCGTTCGCTGAAGGTCAGGGGATCGATCCTTCCCAATTCAGGGAAGACATCGGTCCGGGCATTAGATGGAATTCACCATTTGGACCGCTCAGAATTGAGATGGGCTACGTCCTCGACCACCGTTCGGGCGAGACGCCCTATCAGTGGCAGTTTTCTGCCGGAGCTTTCTTTTAAGGAGTCGAAGAGAGATGAAGATGAGGACATTTTTGGGCAATGTACTGGTGGCCGCTGCCATCACTCTGTTGTTTTCTGTGAACGCGGTTGCAGCCGGAGGGCTCAAGATTGGTTTTTTTGATCTTCAGGCCTCGATAACTCAATCGGCGACGGGTAAGAAGTTTCTCGAGGATATGAAAAGGGAGGAGGAGAAGCTCGGCGTAGAGCTGCAGGAGAAGGCGCGCGCATTCACGACCGCCAAGGATGAATACGAAAAGAAAAGAGACGTAATGGATGAGAAAACCAGGACCCGCAAGGAGAAAGAATTAACCGATATGTACACGGAGGTGCAGAAGATGCGCTCCGACTCAAATGCTAAATTCAATGAACAGGCAACTGCGGCCCGGGCTCCTATCCTCAAGAAAGTACATGATATAGCAGTCAAGATCGGTAAAGACGATAAGTATGACTATATTTTTGAGAAGAGCGCTCTCTATTACGTAGGCAATGAGAAAGAGGACCTGACCAAACGGATCTCTGACGAGCTGGACAAATCGCATTAAATGATTCGATCGTTATAGGGGCCAATTTCCTGTAGAGGGCGGGACCAGGTCCCGCCCTTTTAACGACGTTAGGGGGCCTCATTATTTCATCCGGTGTTTTGCGGATTGATACGGAGTTGCGTTTAAATCGAGTGCTGATGATCGATCTGGCCCCTCGAAACGCATCAAAGGATTTTGGGAGTTGTCGATCGGGAGGGCATAAAAGCCCTCCCCTACGAAAGAACCGTGCGACAATGTCGTAGGGGCGGGGTTCTTTTGTCGTCGAAGAATCCCCGCCCGGTTTTGAACGCAACTCTGCATAACTGCTCTCTTATCACATGGAAACCGGCGTGAACGATTATCACGAGGGAAAAAGGTCCTTTTCGCTGGGTGAACTTGGCCGCCTTCTGGACGCAGAGGTCAAGGGTGACCCGGATTTGCATGTCAGCGGCATAGGGGCTCTCGAAAGCGCGGCCCCGGGGCAGTTGAGCTTTCTGGTTGGCTCCCGCTACCGTCATCTGGTTTCCGGATGCAAGGCCTCCGCCTTGATCGTGTCGCCGGAATTCCGGGATCTTGGCTTCGATCTTCTCATCGTGAAAGATCCCTACCTGGCCTTTGCTAAAGCTGCCCGGTTGTTTCTGCCCGATTCGGACAATGATGCCGGAATACATCCGTCCGCTATTATCGGAGAGGGTGTATTGTTCGGCGAAGGAGTTTCAGCCGGTCCGTTCGCTCATGTTGGAAACAATTCGCGGATAGGCGCGGGGTCGAAGATAGGGTCCGGGGTCTACATAGGCAAAGAGGTCCGGATCGGCGATATGTGCGTGATACGCCCGAGGGCTGTCATCGCGGACAGGTGCGTCATTGGCAACCGGGTCATTATCCATTCGGGGGCCGTAATCGGCGAGGATGGTTACGGGTATGCCCAGGACGAACAGGGCAGGCATGTAAAAATCCCGCAGACCGGCATAGTGCAAATTGACGACGACGTCGAGATCGGTTCCAATGCCACGATAGATCGGGCAACTCTTGGCAGGACCTGGATAAAGCGCGGCGTAAAGATCGATAATCTCGTTATGATTGCGCACAACGTCGTGGTTGGAGAAGACAGCCTGCTCGTCGCCCAGGTCGGCATTTCAGGCAGTACCCGGATTGGTGATCATGTGGCCCTTGGCGGACAGGCCGGTATAGCGGGACACCTTGAGATTGGAGACAGGACACAAATCGCTGCAAAAGCTGGAATTCATCATTCCATCAAGCCTGACCAGCTTATCATCGGCTCCCCTGGCATTCCAAAAGAGGAGTTTCTCAGAAATTTAATTAACGTACAGCGCCTGCCCAGGCTGAAGGAAGCCTTGAAGCGGCTGGGCGACAGGGTGCGGATGCTCGAGGAGGCACTGAAAAAGGATGATGGACATAATTCAGATTAAAGAAATTATTCCGCACCGCTATCCTTTCCTCTTCGTGGAAAGAATTGTCGAATGCACCTCCGATTCGATAGTGGGGATCAAGAACGTTTCGGTCAACGAGCCCTTTTTTCAGGGACATTTTCCCACCAATCCGATTATGCCCGGCGTTCTTATCCTGGAAGCCATGGCCCAGACCGGCGGGATTCTTGCCCTCAAGGTATTCCCTCAGTATAAGGACAAGAGTGCAGTTTATTTTGCCGGCTTGGACAAGGTCCGTTTCCGCAAACCCGTGCGGCCCGGAGACCAGCTTGTTATGAAAGTCAAACTTGAGAAACAGCGCGGCGGTTTCTTCAAACTGCGCGGCGAAGCTTTCGTCGATGATGTACTGGTGGCCGAAGCCGTAATGATGATAAATGTGGATATAAACTCAGGGGAGACTAAAGGCGACTAGAAAGGTTTGCGCCCGGCCGAAGATCCTGTTTCAAGAGCAGTGGAGAAAAGATGCCGATTCACCCGACCGCGATAGTGTCCCCAACGGCTGAAATTGCCGAAAATGTCACCATAGAGGCGTACAGTATAATAGGTCCTCAAGTTACCATCGATTCGGGGACCGTTGTGGGGCCGCATGTAGTCATAGACGGCAAAACCACAATAGGTGAAAACAATCGCATTTATCCCTTTGTTGCGATAGGTCTTCCTCCGCAGGACCTCACATACGCGGGTGAGGAAACAAGGGTAATTATTGGAAATAACAATGTAATGCGCGAAAATGTTACGATTCACCGAGGCACTTCCAGAGGTGAGGGAACGACCCGGATCGGCGATGGGGTCTATCTTATGGCCTATGCGCATATCGCTCATGATTGCCGGCTTGGAAACGGGGTATTGATGGCGAATGCGGCGACCCTGGGAGGTCACGTGACTGTGGGCGAGTGCGCCGTGCTCGGTGGGATCGTTGCCGCCCATCAGTTCGTGCGAATAGGGGAATACAGTTGCATAGGAGGATTTACAGGGATCCGTATGGACATTGCCCCTTATATGCTGGCCAAAGGCGCCGAACAGACCAAACTCTACGGCGTTAACGTCATCGGCCTCAAACGCAACGGCTTTTCCGAAGAAGCTGTCCAGGCGATAAAGAAATGTTACAGGGTGTTCTTCCGCTCCGGTCTCACAATCAAGGAGGCGGTCCAAAAAGTCCGCGAGAGTATAGAGCCGCTGCCGGAAGTGGAAAGACTCATAGAGTTTGTATCATTTAGTTCCAAACGAGGGTTGGCCAGATAATGTCTTTGGCGAATACGCAGAATTCGGAGGGCAGGGTCGAAGAGGTAGGACTTATTGCGGGCAGCGGGCAATTTCCGCTTCTTTTTGCTCACGCGGCGCGCAAGGCTTCGGTCCGGGTCCTTGCGGTCGGCTTCGATGGCGAAACCAATCCCGCCCTTTCCAGGTACGTCGATGAATTCCACATGCTTAAACTCGGCCAGCTCAACCGCCTGATAGCTACTTTCAAAAAAGCCGGCATAACCCAGGCGGCAATGGCCGGGGCTATAGACAAGACGCGTTTTTATACGAAAATCCGGCCCGACTGGAGGTTCGTGCGGTTTATAGGCCGGCTCAGAAATACCAAGGACGACTCCCTTCTCAGGGCGCTGGCAAGAGAGCTTGAGTCCGAGGGGATACTCATCCAGCCTTCCACCATTTTCCTGCCCGAACTTCTTGCGCCCGAAGGAATACTCACGCGCAGAAAGCCCAACCGCCGCGAGCAGGCGGACATCGCTTTCGGCTGGACTCTGGCCAAGGCGATCGGCAGACTCGATATCGGGCAGTGCCTCGTAGTGAAAAACCAGACCGTGCTCGCCGTTGAAGGAATAGACGGCACCGATGCCACTATTATGCGCGGCGGCCGTCTTTGCGGCGAAGGCGCGGTGGTCGTCAAGGCCAGCAAGCCCATGCAGGACATGCGTTTCGATGTCCCCGCTGCCGGTTCCGACACCATAGCGACGATGAAAAGGGTCAATGCGCGAGTGCTGGTTCTCGAAGCAGGCAAAACCGTCATATTCGACCGGGGCAAAATGATAGACCTTGCCGATTCTGCCGGGATTTCGATACTCGTCCAGAATGAGGGGTTTCGATCTCCGGAAAACCAGGACAAAGACGCCCTGGCGGTCCTGGAATCGAGTCTTTTCGACCAGAGCGAGTCGCGGAGCCGGGTGTATTTGGAAGAGCAACCCCCGGAAGCCGTTCTGGTTCGCAGCCCTCGCCCCGGCGCAGTGAGGACCGCCGTGATCGGAGTCGGCTACCTCGGGCGCTTTCACGCTCAAAAATATGCCAGGCTGCCTGACGCCAATCTGGTTGCGCTGGTCGATGTAGACAGCCAACGCGGGCGGCATGTGGCCGAGGAGGTTAAGACCGAGGCCTTGACCGATTACAGGGAACTTATCGGAAAGGTCGATGCGGTCACCATCGCTACGCCCACGCCCCAGCACTTCGCTATCGCCAGGGAATTCCTCACCGCCGGGATTCACGTTCTTCTCGAAAAACCGATGACAAAAAGCCTGGAGGAAGCCGACGAACTTATCGCAACGGCAAAAAAGAGCGGCGCGATTCTGCAGGTCGGTCATCTGGAGCGGTTCAACTCCGCTTTTACGGCTATTCGTCCGCGCCTTCGCGACCCGATGTTCATCGAAGCGGATCGGCTCGGCCTTTTTAATGAAAGAGGTCTGGAAGTAGACGTAATACTCGATCTGATGATTCACGACATCGATATCGTACTCAGCATCATCAATGCCCCTCTCAAGGACGTTCAGGCTTCCGGCGTCTCCGCCCTCAGTCCGCTGCCCGACATTGCAAGCGTTCGAATGGAGTTTGCCAACGGGGCCGTAGCCAATCTCACCGCAAGCCGAATTTCCATAAAGAACATGAGGAAGCTTCGCGTCTTCCAGGAGAATTGCTATTTTTCGGTCGACTATGCCAAAAAACGTGCCTATGCCGTCTACAGGGAAGCGGAATCCGATGAGGATGGCTATCCCCAGCTTTCTATGGAAGAATTTGAAATAATTGAGAAAGATTCCCTCGAAGAAGAGATCGGCGCTTTTCTGAACTCTGTCAGGACCGGCAGTCATCCTGACGTAGATGGGGAGCAGGGGCGCAAGGCGCTTGGCGTTGCACTCGACATATCACGCCGGATTGAGGAACAAATGCGCGCTAATACGAAGTTGCGTTCAAGATGAATGTGATTGGTTTTCGCTCCGCTCTACCTATTCTACGAATTAACGCAACTGGTACAAGGGTGTAGGATGGGTGAAGCGGCGCGAAACCCATCGCCCTGGACACATCTCGAAGGCAAATTGGTATAAACGCGTTTTTCCGGAGATCGGGAATTGGAAATCTTCATAAGCGCCGGAGAAGCTTCAGGGGACCTGCACGGTTCCCATCTTGCCCGCGCAATATGGTCTATCGCCCCCCAAACGCGCATCTCCTGCCTCGGGGGACCTCACATGCAGGCCGAAGGCGTTTCGGTCGTCGTCGATAATCGAAGCCTTTCGGTTGTGGGCGCCACGGAAGTCGCCGCTCATATCCGGGCGATATATGGCGCCTGGGTAAAGATCCGGTCCCACATTCTCGCAACCCGCCCGGAACTGGTCGTACTGATCGATTTCCCCGATTTCAATCTGTTTTTTGCGAAGTTTGCCAAAAAAACCGGCGCCAGAATCTTATACTATATCAGCCCCCAGATCTGGGCCTGGCGCGAAGGCCGCGTAAACAAAATCAAAAGGCTTGCGGACAGGATAGCTGTTATCCTGCCGTTCGAGAAAGGCTTCTATGCCTCTCACGGTGTGGACGTCGATTACGTCGGCCACCCGCTGGTGGACATAATGGTCGATCTGCCCGATAAAACCCAATGCGGCCGGCTCTATCACAATTTCAGCGGACCTCTGGTCGGGTTGCTCCCCGGTAGCCGGCGAAGCGAGGTTAAGCTCCTTTTCGACGTCCTGATGGAGGCCGCCCGAATCATCTCGCGCTCGCTCCCTGCCGCCAGGTTCCTGATTCCGGTGGCATCTTCGCTGGACACTCGGGATATGGAAAGCTGGGCCGCGCGATGGTCGCTGCCGGTGCAGTTCGTGTACAACGACACCTATAGCGCGATCGGGGCGTGCGATCTGATCTTGACCGCTTCGGGCACGGTGACCCTGGAAGCCGCGATCCTGGAAACTCCCATGATAGTAGTCTACAAAGTCTCCAGGCTCAGCAGGAAGATCGGTTTACTGCTCATTCGGTCCAAATTCGCCGGGCTGCCCAATGTGATCGCGGGCAGGGAAATAGTCCCCGAATTTGTGCGGGAGGACCCTACCGGACCGCGATTGGCCGATTGCGCCCTCAAGCTCTTAATGAATCCGGCCCTTCTCGACGAGCAACGCCTTGAGCTGCGGGCAATTCGCAATCGGCTTGGCGCCCCCGGCATATCCGCCCGGGTCGCGCGGCTGGCCCTCGATACGGCTGGAAGGGCCAGATGAGGTTCTTGCGGCTGCTCGCCTGGGCTCAATGTTGTTAACCTGACAGGCTGCTGAAGAAGGATTCAGTTTCCCACTTTAGTGTGAAAATAACGGGGCGTCATTCCCGCGAAGCCTGCCCTCGAAGTGTTTAGTCGAGGGGCTGGAATCCAGTGTTATTACGCATCGTTACAAAAAAGCCTAGGTTCCCGCCTTCGTAGGGATGACGTGGCTTAATACCGTTTTTGCGCCTAGTTCCCACTAAGCTGGACTTTTTCATCACCCTGCTAAGAAAATTGCCAGGTCATGGGCTGTCATTTCATGGCCCTCTATCAAGGTCCAGGGACGGCCCCCTTCGTGGGCTTAAGATCGACATCGTCCTGCGAACGGACCGGAGGATTTTACAAGTTTAAGATCGTTCTCTTCGTGTGCTGCGGCAGAGATTAGTTTTTCCGGTACTGTCATCAGGGGTTTGGTTTATTTTTAGCAGGAGGTTTTTCCTTCGTACTACTAACGTGCAGTTTCTCGAAATTCTGCGGAGATTCTTATCTAAGTGGATGTTTTATCTGTGCAATCTGCGTAATCTGCGGATAGATTGTTTTTCTGTTTGGTTGCGGCCTGGGGCTGCGCTGTGTTCTTCGTACTACTAACGTTCAGTTTCTCGGAATTCTGCAGAGATTCTTATCTAAGTGGATGTTTTATCTGTGCAATCTGCGGATAGATCGTTTTTCTGTTTGGTTGCGGCCTGAGGCTGCGCTGTGTTCTTCGTGGTGATAGAACTATGCCCATATAACCCTGAGGTCCCAATATGCTCAAGTTAACAGCATTGGCCTGGGCTGCATACGAAGCAGCCCTGTGTTTGAGCTGGCCGGCGCTTTACCTTTATTACTTTTGCCGGTCCCGGACCGATGGCAAATACAGGGACAATTACCTGAGCCGCATGGGGCGAAAGCTCCCGGCGCCTTTAAAGCCGAGCCCCGGCCGCGTCTGGATTCATGCCCTCTCGGTGGGTGAGGCGCTCTCATCGATTGCTTTGATAACCGAATTGAAGCAACTGAGTCCGGCACTCGAAATTGTTTTTTCCACCTCCACCGAAACCGGGATGTCGCTTGCCACGCAGAGGCTCAAGGGACTGGTGGACGAATTTTTTTTCATGCCGCACGATTTCCCGTGGGCCGTTTGCCGGCTGCTCAAAAGGGTAAGACCCTCGCTTTTCGTACTCATAGAGACCGATTTCTGGCCCAACCTCCTTTGGCTGTTAAAAAGAGCAGGCGTTCCGGCGGTGCTGGTCAACGGGAGAGTGTCGCCTCGTTCGTACCGCGGCTTTTACCGTCTGGGGCGGCTCGCTGGCCTCATTTTCAGCGGGTTCGACCTCATATTTGCGCAGACCGAACTGGACAGGGCGCGTTTCACTTCCATGGGTTGTCTTTCAGAAAAAGTGATGGCGGCCGGAAACCTCAAATTCGAGTCCTCCATCTCCAGGGTCCCGGAATCGGAGATTGCTTCGATCGGGGCCGGTATCGGCGTGGAAGCAGGCAGGCCCGTCTGGGTGGCGGGCAGCACTCATGAAGGTGAAGAGCAAATCCTGCTGCGCGTCCTGGACCGTTTGAACGCTCGGGTTCCGAACCTGCTTCTTATAATCGCCCCGAGAAAAATTCAGCGTGGGACCTCAATTGCGGCTCTGGCGCATGGCCTTGGTTTTGACTCCGGTCTCCGCTCGAAAGGGGAAACCGCAGCCGGAAAACAGGTCTATATTCTCGATACCCTCGGTGAGCTTGCAAGAATATACGCGATTTGCGATATCGCTTTTCTCGGCGGGAGCTTTGCCGAAATCGGAGGCCATAACCCCCTTGAAGCGATCGCCCAGGGTCGGCCCGCATGTTGGGGACCACATTTTTTCAATTTCGGTGAAATCGAAAGGGAACTCCTGGACGCCGGGTGCGCAATGCGGGTATCGTCCGAAAAGGAGCTGGAGGATTTCCTCAAAAAGGCCCTCGGTGACCCCGCTCAGATCGCAAAAATGACGAACGCCGCCCAGCTTTTCGCTTCATCACAGAGACATACCGCAAAGCGAATAGCTTCCGTTTTGCTCGAAAAAACGGCATAGCGGCTAAATCAATCTTTCGGCATATTGTGAGACTTGATAAGATACAGCAATTCAACGGAATAAACATTGAACTCGGTTATAAAACCCTGTCGATTTATTCGCCCCGTGAGGTGACGACCTATGGAAGAGAAGACTCAAATCAAAGCAGTTGATATGGCTCGAAGTATCCGTGACCAACAGGCACAGATGCTTAAAGGCAAATCCGAAGCTGAGATAATTGACTTTTTCAGGAGGGCGGGAGAAGCGGCGCGCAAGGAAGCTGAAAAAAAGCGGTCCGCTCACTCGCGTTGAGATGGAATTTCGCATTGCTGACACTTTTATAGACAGCCTTGCCAGTCTCACTGGCGACGAGCAAAAAGCGGTCAAAACCACCGATTTTGACCTTCAACTCAATCCTGCCAATCCGGGAATGAAGCTCCACAAGCTCGACAAGGCGAAGGACCCCAATTTCTGGTCGGTGCGGGTCAGCAGTGACATCCGAGTTATCGTGCACAAGACTGGTTCAATCTTGAACGTAAGTTGGTATTAGCCCCCCGAAACACATTTCAGGATTTTGCGAGTTGTCGGTCGGTTCGGGGAGGGGGAGCGCAGCGCTGTATGCCCTCCCGATCGTTGTATGGGCCGGGTTCCTTTGTCGTCGAAGAATCCCCGCCCGGTCCTGAACGAATGATCAACCTGGCCCCCTCGACAAAGCCTTATCGCTTGCCAATGATCTCTTTCTTGACCTGGACAACAAAGGTTACGAGGTTTTCATTGCTCCAAACGGTGTGGACCTTCGGAGAGCAGAAGTCGACGAACACGAAGCGCCCGGAAAAAATCGGTTCATCCGGCAACAGTGTACCTTCAGACGAGAAAGGGCAGCATCTGTCTACTGTGAACTCGCCCTGTGGGGCATCTTGAGTTTCTCGCCTTGAAAGGGCTGCATAGGGTAACCCAGGGTCAGCGCCGCGCCACTATCTTAACTCTTTAATGATTCGGGTTATGGTTTGCGCCATGGGCTCCAAATAATTTGCACAGACATGATAAATTACATCAGCATCAACCTCAAAATAATGATGACTGATTAAATCTCTCATGCCTTTGGCTTTTTTCCAATCTACTTGCGGATATAGAGGTAAAAGCGAACCGGCCGTAACCTTGTCTATATTTTTGATATTCTCGCCAATTGCAATCAACAGCATACAGATGCTGTCGAGTTTTTCCATCCCGGAAAGTGAACTGGTAAAGTCGTCTGGTGATTTTACCGGCTCGAAACGCTGTAAGATAGTTCGGAGTGCCTGAAGAATTTGCTGTAAGATTTCCATTGCAAGGGCTTTGTCATACATAAACAGCCTCTTTATCTATTCTGCCTTTGAGAAATTTATTCATATTATTACGATATCTTATAATGTCCACCGGACGGTGGAACTGCTCTTCCAGATCCTGTTTGATACCGATGAGCTTGAACAAATCCGGTTCTGTAAGTTCTACAACAACATCAATATCGCTTTCTTCCTTCATGTCGTCTCGGGCTGCAGAGCCAAAAACACCGATTTTGAGGATGTCATATTTTGCCGGGTTCATCTCCTTGAACTTTCGCAAGGCAAGGATGATTTCATTGCGTTTCGTGATCTTTTCTGTCCGCGCTGCTTCTTGCATCACGTCTCCCTTTGGCTCCTGTCAATCCCGTTCATTTTGTCCAAAAACATGTTGTTGCACAAGTATCCTGGGCTTCTCCTCGCGTGCGAGTCGCGTGATCTCCGGCCAGCTTTGCACCAGGCCGTTATAGGTGAGCGCCTCAGGCGCCTTTTTTTTGCGCTCGCAGAGTGTATAAAGCCTATAGGCAAGTTCGCGGGCAATCTCGGCTTTAGATCCCGGATTGGCTACGAGTGCCGCTGTCGCGCCTTCACCGCCGGATTCAAGAGCGCGGATGAGCTGATGTACCGTCTCCCGGGCAGTCATGCGCTTGTCCTTCATCGGGTCCCAGTCGGCGGGCAATTCATCGGGCCATTTGTGATTGCCCTCCCCGGAGACGTCGCTAATCATTGGCCCTTTAGTTGACGATAAATTTCATCGTCATTTCTTTTCCCAACCAAAGCCACTTTGAGACAATTCTCGACCCGGTAGATAATCCGATATTCTCCGATATCGGCTCTTCTATAGGGAGACCCGATAAGGGGAGAAGAATCGGGCGGCTCCGGGTCTTCCATAAGTGCCAGGATCTTATTGAAAACTTGGCGATACTGCTTTGCCGGCACGGAACGAAAAAACTTTATCGCCTGTTTTGTAATATTAAGCTTTAACACGGAGAGAAGACTCGATGAATTCTTTGGTTTCTGCTTCGCTCAAATATCCCTCAGCCTCCGCAGCTCTCGCTCTTTCGCCCCAATAAGCATCCTCGAGCTTGGTGAGACGTTCATATTCTTTCATGGACATTAGCACGGCCACCTGTTGTTTCGTTTTTTCAACAACAACCGGTTCTGTCAGTGCCACTTGGAGATAGTGGCCCAGCCTATTCTTCATCTCCGTCGCTTTTACGGTTACCATATTTGCCAATCCTTCCGAACCACCCATTTTAGATATTTTAGCTAATATAGCCATCTGTTTCTTTTATTACAAGCAGTTTTCTTGCCAAAAATCGTCGCCATCGGGATGGGCTGAGCGAAGCGCGACCCATCAAATCAAACTTGAACGCAATTTGGTACTACGGCAATGATTTCGAGGCCAATAATGGCCTTCTAAGCGTAAAATACCCCTTTTTTGAAAACTAATCTTTAGATAGCAATATTTCAGCTTGGCCCGATCCCATTTGCGTTGAGCATTTGCGTTGAGACCCCATTTGCGTTGAGCAAAAGACCGGCTCCGGATGATTACCTCCGGTCCGGCCTCGCCGTTTCAATGCGTTTCATAGCGGCCATTGTGGACCGCTTCGCCATGTGGTATGGATAGATGACTCCAGCCAATCAAACCAGCATCGTAACAGTGAAAAGGGGACGTGGTCGTGCATGATTCGACAGTTACCTTAGACCAGCTTGAATCGCACCTCTGGGAATCGGCGAACATCCTGCGTGGGCCGGTGGATGCAGCCGACTTCAAAACCTACGTCTTCCCGCTGCTCTTCTTCAAGCGCATCTCGGATGTGAATGATGAGGAATACGCTGCCGCGCTGGAGGAATCAGGCGGCGACCAGGAATACGCGCAGTTTCCCCAGAACTACCGCTTTCAGATTCCAAACGGCTGTCACTGGAGCGATGTGCGCATAGTGACGAACAACGTCGGCCAGGCGCTGCAAAAGGCAATGCGCTGCATCGAGAAGGCGAACCCGGAGACGCTTTACGGTATCTTCGGCGACGCGGCCTGGTCCAACAAGGATCGCCTGCCCGATTCGCTGCTCCGCGATCTCATAGAGCACTTTTCACGAATTGCGCTCGGCAACCAGGCGGCGCAGGCTGACATCCTCGGCCAGTCCTACGAGTACCTGATCAAGAAGTTCGCGGACGCCACGAACAAGAAGGCGGGCGAATTTTACACTCCGCGCTCGGTCGTGCGGCTGATGGTGAACATCCTCGATCCGAAGGAAGGCGAGTCGATTTACGATCCCGCTTGCGGCACAGGCGGCATGTTGCTGGAGGCCGTTCACCACGTGCGCGAAAACCACGGTGACGACCGCACTCTCTGGGGCAAACTCTTCGCGCAGGAGAAAAACCTCACCACCTCCGCTATTGCGCGGATGAACCTCTTCCTTCACGGTGCTTCAGATTTCCAGGTCGTGCGGGGAGACACGCTGCGCCTGCCGGCATTTTTCTCCGGCGATAACCTTGCCACCTTCGATTGCGTCATCGCTAATCCACCCTTTTCGCTGGAAAAATGGGGCGATGAAGTCTGGGCCTGTGATCCTTACGGCCGGAACTTCGCAGGGATGCCGCCGGCCAAGACGGGCGACTATGCCTGGGTCCAGCACATGATAAAGTCAATGGCCCCGGCTACCGGCCGGATGGCCGTGGTGCTGCCGCACGGCGCGCTTTTCCGGATGAATAAAGAAGGGGAAATACGAAAGAAGATTCTCCGGATGGATTTGCTCGAAGCCGTCATCGGTCTCGGACCGAATCTGTTTTACGGAACCGGCCTTGCGGCCTGCATACTTGTCTTCCGCCAGCGCAAGACAAAGGAGCGGAAGAAGAAAGTCCTCATCCTCGATGCCGCCCGCGAGTTCAAGACAGGTCGGGCGCAAAACGAACTCCTCTCCGAGCATGTCGAGCGCATCTACAACTGGTATCGCGACTATCAGGATGTAGTGGGCGTGGCCCGAGTTGTGACCCTCGACGACATCGCCGCCAATGACTGGAATCTCAATATCCCGCGCTACGTCGAACCAAAGAACGAACAGGAAGTGCTCACGGTGGGGGAGGCGATGAAGCGGCTCAAGCAAACCGCCACGGCTGCATTTGCGGCAGAGGAGAAACTACTCGATATTCTTAAGCGAGAGGGACTGCTTGCATGAGCGCGCCCAACAGATATCAATTGATCCTTCTTGGTGAGGCAACGATGCACCTGCGGGAAGAAAATATTTCTCCCTACATGGAGCTAAAGCGCCTGCTCACCGATAAGCCAGGTGGGTACCAAAGGGAATTTCGGCGCATATTCGAGACATATTACGGCCTCAATGCGGGTGGTGTTACGGATGCGTTTAAGGATCGATACTTTGAACTGCTCTTTGGCCTGAAAATCCAGGACCAAGATGATCCCCACGCCCCAATCCTTATGGAACTCTACGAAATTCCCAGGCGCAAGGGCGACAAGGCGCTTCAGTGCTCGTTCGTATCCAAGCTGGTCGCCATTCACGATGAGTCATACCCGATCTTTGACCGGCATGTAAGTGATTTCTTTGGCATCAGCGCCCCCTCCAACGGAAGCATCGATTTCAGGGTTGCGGGGTTTATTGCGAATCTAAAGTACCTTCGTAAAACTTACCAATCCTGGTCGGAGGATAGCGACTTCCAGAAAATCCTCCTTGCCGTTAAGCAAAGGCGTCCGTATTTGAAAGACTGCACGGCCCCACGAATCGCCGATTTCCTGGTCTGGGCCGTAGGGAGCAACAAACTCGGGAGCACCCCGGCGAGTGGAGTAAAGTAATGACCACCCGCGTCACCCAACAGCAGCTTGAATCCTACCTTTGGGGCGCGGCCACTCTCCTGCGCGGTACTATTGATGCTGGCGACTATAAGCAGTTCATCTTTCCGCTCCTCTTTTACAAACGGTTGTGCGATGTCTTCGATGAGGAGACATGGGCTGCGCTGGAAGAATCCGGTGGGGATGCCCAATTCGCCGCATACCCTGAGAACCACCGTTTCCAGGTGCCGCCGGAAGCGCACTGGCGCAAGGTGCGGCAGTCAGCCAGGAACGTTGGTCAGGTGCTCCAGTCAGCCATGCGAGCCATCGAGACGGCCAATCCCGATAAGCTCTACGGCATATTTGGCGACGCACAGTGGACGAACAAGGACCGCCTCGCGGACGCCATGCTCCGTGATCTCGTCGAGCACTTCAGCACGCTCGAACTCACTTTGGCCAACCTGCCGGAGGATGAGTTGGGCCAGGGATACGAATACCTCATCAAGAAATTCGCCGATGATTCCGGCCACACTGCCGCCGAGTTCTACACCAACCGCACGGTTGTACATCTTATGACCGAAATGCTCGAACCGCAGCCGGGCGAATCCATCTACGACCCCACCTGCGGCTCCGGCGGCATGCTCCTCTCAGCCGTCACCCACCTGCGCCGCCAGGGCATGGAGTGGCGAAATGTTCGTCTCTACGGCCAGGAGCGGAACCTGATGACATCCTCTATCGCCCGAATGAACTGCTTCCTCAACGGCATCGAGGACTTTCAGATCCTGCGAGGCGACACCCTCTCCGAGCCAAGATTTGTCCAGGGCGACCGCCTCATGCGCTTTGACCTCGTCCTGGCCAATCCGCCGTATTCCATCAAGCAGTGGGACCGCGACGCATTCGCTTCCGACCCCTGGGGGCGCAACCTCTATGGCGCCCCGCCGCAGGGCCGGGCCGACTACGCCTTCTGGCAGCACATCATTGCCAGCCTTGCGCCCAAAACCGGCCGTTGCGCCATCCTTTTCCCGCACGGCGTCCTCTTTCGCCAGGAAGAGGCGGAAATGCGGCGCAAGCTTATCGATGCCGACGCTATCGAATGCGTTCTCGGCCTCGGGCCGAACCTCTTTTACAACTCGCCGATGGAGGCCTGTATCGTCATCTGCCGTTCGGCCAAGCCAAAGGGGCGCAAAGGCAGGATCCTCTTCATCAACGCCGTTAACGAAGTCACCCGCGAGCGCGCCCAGAGCTTTCTCACCGGCGAACACATCGAGCGAATCGTTGCTGCCTACCGTGACTTCAAGAGCGAACCCGGCTTCACCCATGTGGCGACACTGCAGGAAATCCGTAAGCAAGGCGGTAGTCTCAACATACCCCTTTATGTTGCCGCGACTGAACACTCATCACCAAGCAACGGGACCACGAACGGAAGCTCCTTTGTGGAATCGCTGTCCGTGTGGCTCCGCTCCGCGTCGGAAGTCCGCAACGCGCTGAATGGCATACTAGGAAAGAAAATCGCGCCCACCGAGATCAGCGCTCCTGCGACAATCAAGAGAACTTTGCCTGCGTGGCTCAAACGAAGCGAGTGGAAGCGGCTGCCGTTTGGTTCGTTCGCTGATAGTGTCAATGACCGCGTGGAGCCGGCAAATGCGGCCGAGGAAATCTATGTGGGGCTGGACGATCTCGATCCCGGCAGCCTGCACATCCGGCGCCGGGGCAAGGGCAGCGACGTCATCGGCACGAAGCTGCGCTTCCGCAAAGGCGACATCATTTTCGGACGCCGCCGCGCCTACCAGCGCAAACTGGCCGTAGCGGAGATGAACGGGATTTGTTCGGCGCACGCGATGGTAGTGCGAGCAAAGCCTGACGTGGTGCTGCCGGATTTCCTGCCATTCCTCATGATGAGCGACAAATTCATGAACCGCGCAGTGGAGATCTCGGTCGGTTCACTTTCGCCCACCATCAACTGGACGACGCTCAAACTGGAGAAGTTCGACCTCCCGCCGCTCGACCAGCAGCGGCGCATCGCGGAAATTCTCTGGGCCCCGGATGACGCATGCGTTGCGTACGAGGAAGCGGTTCGAGCATCTGGAGAAGCGATCACCGCCCGGCTGACTGATGCACTCGGCACAGGGCCAGATGGAACCCATCAACTAAGGTTTCCAACAAGGGCCCTTGGCGAAGTTGCCTTTCTTCAGACCGGCATTGCGAAAGGAAAGAAATATCCGGCCAAAGTACAGACGGTCGATTTGCCATACCTGAGGGTTGCCAACGTTCAAGATGGTCACCTCGACCTTTCAGAGATGAAGAAAATCCTTATCCCGAGGTCCGAAAAAGAGCGCTACTTACTCCGCGATGGGGATGTGGTTATCTGCGAAGGGGGTGACTTCGACAAGGTTGGTCGCGGAACAATTTGGCGAGGGCAGGTGCCGGATTGCCTGCACCAAAACCATGTGTTTTGCCTTCGTGCCGACCGTTCATTACTCTTGCCTGAGTTTCTTGCCCTCCAACTCAGTAGCCCGTATGGCAAAAGGTATTTCCTCGGCTGCGCCAAGAAGACCTCGAACTTGGCTTCTATTAATTCAACACAGATGAAGGCATTTCCCTTCCAACTGCCGAAGACTGCCGAGCAGCAAGGGATCACCCTCGAAGTTGAGTCGCTCCAGTCGGTAAAGGCTAGGCTCGCCTCACATCTGAACGTGATCCGCGAAGAACTCAGAGCACTCACGGAGGCTTTCACATGAGTAAGAGACTGTCACCAGCGTTTATCGAACTTACCCAAGACGCGCTGCTAAAGGCCTTCTGGTACAAACCGTCTTTGCGGCTGTTTCTTCAGCAGCATAGTATATCCGACAGAGCTTTAGCCCAATGGCACGCCGACCAAAGCAAACGTGATTTCATCCTGTGGCTCTGGCCTCAACTTGTGAAGGATGAAAAAGGCCAGAATGCCATCTTGAGCATGGCGCGGTCTCTTGCCGAAATGAAGCACTTTCCGGATCTCGAACGGAAAGAGGACACAAAGATTCGCATACCGGAAGCGAGGATAGCCATTGCCAGGCTTCGCGAGGCAGTGCTAGCTGTCAATGAGACAATGCACGAGACCAAGGAAGCAGAAAGGAGAAGAAAAACTGCGCAGAAAGAGATGGCTGCGCATATTGCTGTTCAGCAATCGGTCGAAAAGCTTCAGGATCGCCTCACTGAAATCACACCCCAGCTCGGGACTCAGCCCGGTGGGTATGCTTTCGAGCGATGGTTTTACGACCTTGCTATCTATTTCGAGCTGGATGCGCGCGCTGGCTACAAGGCGGAAGGCCGCCAAATCGATGGCGCGCTCACCATAGAAGGTACAACTTTCCTAATTGAAACGAAGTTCACGAACGAACCCGTTGGGTCTCCGGACATCGACACATTTATGGCCAAGATCGAATCAAAGGCAGACAACACGATGGGACTTTTCGTTTCAATTTCTGGTTTCAACGACGGAGCTAAGCGCGCGGCCTCGAAGCAGAGGACCCCGATGCTGTTGATCGACCATAGCCACATTTTTGACCTGATACTTCGAGGTGTGATGACACTGCCGCAAGTTGTTTCCCGTATAAAGCGTCACGCATCCCAAACAGGCTCATCTTATTTGAAAGCTTCGGAGTTCTGAGCGTGAACTACTTCACCAAATCCAACACCATCGAGCAAATGACCCTCGATCCCGTCACAAAGCGCGGCGGCGCAGAGGCCCCCAGATGACATTGACCGAACTGAAAGCCCAAATCGCCCTTGGCGAAGACAGCCGCCGCCAGTTCAAGCGGGATGCCGCCAATGCTGACTCCCTTGCTGCCGAGATGGCGGCTTTTTCCAATTCGGAGGGCGGCACTATCTTTCTGGGCGTGGCGGATGACGGTTCCCTCCCGGGGCTGAGCCGCTCGGACGTGAAGCGCTTGAACCAACTGATCGGCAACGCAGCCTCGCAGCATGTAAGGAGTCCGCTCACGGTGCAGACCGAGAACATAGGCGCGGGCGACGATCGTGTCGTCATTGTGCTTACCATTCCCAAGGGTCGGGACAAGCCCTATTTCGACCGCAACGGGGTGATCTGGCTCAAAAGCGGGGCCGACAAGCGGCGGGTTAACTCCAAAGAGGAGTTGCGCCGCCTCTTCCAGATGTCGGATCAGTTCCATGCGGATCAACTGCCCACAAGAGCGGGGATCGAGAAGCTGGATAAGTTGCGCTTCCGCGATTTCCTGCGGGACGTGTATAATCAGGATTATCCCGATTCGCCGGCCGAACGTCTGAAGCTCCTGCAAAACATGGATCTTGCAACCGATAACGGTATGTTGAATTTGGCCGGTGTGCTGATTTTTGCCGAACGCCCGGAGTGGATCAAGCCGCAGTTCATCGTCAAGGCCATCCGTTATCCCGGCAACGCTATTCACTCGACAAAGTATTTGGATACCGAAGATATTTCCGGGCCGCTGCGCAAGATCTTTGATGATTCACTGGCTTTTATTATGCGTAATCTGCGCAAGGTGCAGGCAGGAAGGGGCGTGAACGCTCCCGGTCTTCCGGAAATTCCGCCTTCCGTATTTGAAGAACTGCTGGTCAACGCCTTGATCCACCGGGACTACCTGGTGAGCGCGACGATTCGGCTGTTCATTTTCGACAACCGCATTGAGATCGTAAGCCCCGGCCATCTGCCCGACAATCTGACAGTCGAAAAGATCCGGTCGGGCATTTCGAATATCCGCAACCCTATCCTTGTTTCTTATGTGGCCAAAGGCATATTGCCTTACAAGGGGCTGGGCTCGGGCATCAAGCGGGCACTGGACGACTGGCCGGACATCGACTTCACGGACGACCGGGACGGCTGTCTGTTCACCGCAACGGTCCGCCGGAAAGCCACGACGAGTTCGGAGGAACCGGATGCCGGTTCGGAGAAAAGTTCGGAGAAAAGTTCGGAGAAGATTTTGGCTTTGCTGAAAGACGCCCCCGAATTGGCTGCCAGAGAGATTGCGGACACACTGGGGATTACCCGGCGGGCAGTGGAAAAGCAGATTGCCAGACTGCGCGAAGAAGGTCGAATCCGGCGCATCGGTCCCGCCAAGGGCGGGCGCTGGGAGGTGGTCGAATGACTTTTACCGAAGCCAACACCGTCGAACAGATGATCCTCGACTGCGTTGCTCCGCAGCGCGACACCGAGCCGTTGAAAGCTCATCAGGACACCCCCGGCTGGGGCGATTCGCTTGGGGGGGAGTTTAAACCAAGTCGTTGGGATTACATGCCCGCCGCCCAGCTTCCGCGCAAGAGCACCGACGTGATGGTGGAATCGTGGGTGCGCGAGGCGCTCATCCGGCTCAATCCTGAAATCGCCGCCCAGCCTGACCGCGCAGACGAGGTCATCTACAGTCTGCGTGCCTGCATCCTCTCCGTGCAGGCCGACGGTCTGGTGCGGGCCAACGAGAACTTCATGGCCTGGCTGCGGGGCGATAAGACCATGCCTTTCGGCTTAAATGGCGAGCATGTAACCGTACGGCTGGTGGACTCCTTCCAGCCCGCCAACAACCGGCTGACGGTGTGCAACCAGTGGACCTATCAGGCCGGTGCGGTGGAGAAGCGGTTCGACGTGTTGTTCCTCGTTAACGGCCTGCCGATAGTGATCGGCGAGGCCAAGACCCCCACGCGCAGCGCGGTGACTTGGTTCGACGGAGCGTTTCAGGTTAACGAAATTTACGAGAAGCAGGCCCCGGCCATGTTCGTGCCGAACGTCTTCTCGTTCGCCACGGAAGGGCGCCTGTTCCGCTACGGCTCGGTCCGAATGCCTATCGATATGTGGGGGCCGTGGCGCGACGAGGAAAACCAGGCGGAGGGCAAGCTTCATCACGTCCTGGCTACGGTCGGGAGTATGCTCCGGCCCGAGGTGGTGCTTGACATCCTCCAAAACTTCACTCTCTTCGCCACGGACAAGAAGCACAGGCGCATCAAGATCATCTGCCGTTACCAGCAGTATTTCACCACCAACCAGATCGTGGACCGCGTGGTGAAGGGTTATCCGAAGAAAGGCCTCATCTGGCATTTCCAGGGCAGCGGCAAGTCGCTCCTCATGGTATTTGCCGCGCAGAAGCTGCGCATGCACCCGAAGCTGGGCAATCCCACGGTGATGATCGTGGTCGACCGCATCGATCTCGACACGCAAATCACCGCCACCTTCAACGCGTCCGATGTGCCGAACATGGTAGGCGTGGCGACGCGGCAGGAATTGCAGGCATTGCTTAGCCATGACGTGCGCAAGGTGCTTATCACCACGATCCACAAGTTCGGCGAGGCAGGCGGAAGGCTGAACGAGCGCTCGAACATCATCGTAATGGTGGACGAAGCCCACCGTACACAGGAAGGCGACCTCGGCCGCAAGATGCGCGAGGCGTTGCCGAATGCGTTTCTCTTCGGCCTCACCGGCACGCCCATCAACCGCGCCGACCGCAACACCTACTGGGCCTTCGGCGCCGACGAGGACGAGAAGGGCTACATGAGCCGCTACTCGTTCCAGGACTCCATCCGCGATAAGGCCACGCTGCCTCTGCACTTCGAGGCCCCGGAGGTGAAGCTCAAAATCGACAAGGCCGCCATTGACGAAGCCTACAGAGAGATCACGGGAAATCTGAGCGAACAGGACCGTGACGACCTCGCCAAGCGCGCCGCCAAGATGGCGGTGCTGGTCAAAAATCCGGAGCGTGTCCGCGCCGTGGTGAATCACATCGTGAGGCACTTTGAGACCAAGGTGGAACCGAACGGGTTCAAGGCGCAGGTGGTGGTGTTCGACCGCGAATGCTGCGTGCTTTACAAGGCCGTTATGGACGAACTGATCGGTCCCGAAACCAGCGCCATCGTCATGACTGCTGCCCAGGGCGACCCGTCCGAGTGGAAGCAGCACATTCGCGACAAAGACGCCGAGGAAAAGCTGCTCGACCGTTTCCGCGACCCGGTGGACCCGCTCAAGTTCGTCATCGTCACAAGCAAGCTCCTGACCGGTTTCGACGCGCCCATTCTGCAGGTGATGTATCTTGATAAGCCCATGAAGGATCACAACCTCCTCCAGGCAATTTGCCGTACTAACCGGACTTTCGGCCAGGAAAAGACACATGGCCTCATCGTGGATTACATCGGCATCTTCGACGACGTTGCCCAGGCGCTCGACTTCGATGAGAAAGCCGTGCAGCAGGTCGTGTCCAACATCGACGAACTGAGGAAAGCACTTCCGGTTCAGATGCATAAATGCCTTGCCTTTTTCCCTGGCGTGGACCGCAGCGTAGGCGGTTACGAGGGTCTCGCGGCCGCTCAGCAATGTCTGCCCAACAATGAAGTGCGCGACAGGTTCGCCGCCGAATATTCCGTGCTCGGCAACATTTGGGAGGCGTTATCCCCGGACTCGATGCTCAGCCCTTACGAGAAAGATTACCGCTGGCTGACCCAGGTATACGAATCGGTGAAGCCTCCCAGCGGCAACGGCAAACTGCTCTGGCACGCGCTCGGCGCGAAGACGGTCCAACTGATCAACGAAAACGTCCACGTAGAGTCAGTGCGCGACGACGTCGAGACGCTTGTCATGGATGCCCGGGTGTTGGAGGAAATTCTCAAGGATATCGAACCCGGCAAGAAGGCGCGGGAGATCGAAATCAAGCTCATCGCCCGCCTGCGCAAGCACGCCGGCAATCCGAAGTTCACCGCCCTGGGCGAACGGCTGGAGAAAATCAGAGAACGCCACGAACAGGGGTTCCTCACAAGCCTGGGGTTTCTGAAGGCTATTCTCGAAATCGCCAAGGACGTCGTGGAAGCAGAACGGGAGAGCGATCGGGAGGAAGAACGCGATCGGGCGAAAGAAGCTCTAACGGAGCTCTTCGAAGAAGCCAGGAACAAGAGCACCCACTTCATCGTTGAGCGCATCGTGGCGGACATTGACGACATCGTGAAGAAGGTCCGTTTCCCTGATTGGCAGCACACAAGCCAGGGCGAGCGCCTCGTGCAGAAGGAACTCCGCCGCACCCTTCTCAAATACAAGCTCCATACCGACCAGGAACTTTTCGACAAGGCTTATGCTTATGTCAGGCAGTATTATTGATCCGTAGGGGCACATCACGTCAGCACCCCTTGCGTCCAACGTGCTTCTCATGACTCGAACCCGCTCATGGGCACAACTGACTGCCGCTCTTGCATCACAATATGGCTGCCTCGGCTGGCCGGGGTGCTGCATCCCGGGCACGTCCATCCAGTACGCGCCCACCGTGTTTCTTGCTTCCTTTTTTACCATCGACACTCCACCCACCCCACTGCTTGAAGAAAAAAGCTGCCCCCTGCTCCTCACACATGCGCTTGACATGCAACACCCATTCGGGATTCATCTGCCGGGCCTTCGGGCCTGATAAGCGGCGGGGTCAAAAGGGCGTAGCCCCTTGCCGTAATGGGGCAGGGGTCCCCTGTTCGGTTTTGACGCCGGCACGCGGACTGTCACTCATCCGCACATAAAAAGGCCGCGTCGTGCGGTCAGAAAACAGAAATGAAGAACGTCAGAAGGGGCAACAAGCGGGACAGCAGGCCACAAAAAAAGCGTTTGCCGTGAAAGGCGGCACGGAAGGGTAGGACAGGAAGCAGGATCGAGAGAAGGGCCATAAGAGGACAGGGCGCGCGACCAGGGCGCGCTGGAATACCGGGTCTGCAGAGGTTGGGGGTGATTCGCGGATCAGACCACGCCAATACCTTGCTAACCAAAGACAGGCTGGTCATAATTGGCCATTATAAAGTCTTAAAACACTATTTTAACCTGCAAATGGCCCCTTTAACGACGACCATCTGTATCCGCTTCTCCGCGGCGCTCATGCGTCGAGGGTGGTTCTCATGACTCGAACTCGCTCCCAGGCACGCCTGACTGGCGGATAATCGACTGAAGCGTACCGGCACGGAGCTCGTCATGGTTTGGAACCGGGACCGTAATCGTTGTGTCTGAAAGCCGCTTTTGCATCACGATGTAGCGGAGTACGAGGATTCTGCAGACCTGATTCCCGGAGAGGACACGGAGCTTACCCAACAGATACCTCCAGTTGGGTCACGTACACTTCATCATGCAAGCGTGTCTGAATTTCATTAGGAGAGGCAGCTTCAAAAAATAGCTCAATCGCTTCGCGAAGATTATTTCGAGCCTCCTCGATCGTATCGCCTTGACTGGCGATATCCAGTTCAGGGCAGAGCGACACATACCCGTCTCCCTCACGCTCGATAATCGCTGTAAGTTGCTTCTTCACAAGTGTCTCCCCCTATTCCTGGTACAAACTATCAACTAACTTTTAACGATGAAATCATAGTTTGTCATCGCTTCCGGCCCGCTATGAGATGCTGGCCATCGTTCGCTGCGGGACGCAGGCATTAGCCGTCTACCCGTCTGTCCTCTGAGTTCAATCGGTATATTGGCATCAGGCTGCGAGTTGGATATGGTTTCTACTGTTCAACTCATTTACCGCTTGCTCGATTTCATGGGAGGAGAACTTCGGTTTGACCTCCCCGACAAGGTGAAGCACCTTCTCTCTGGTAGCCGACTGGCCCTTGGCTCGAATATTCCGTTCCACGTATACCGTGGTCGCTCGAAGCTCCAAGTCCCTCGCAGTCATGGCGCCATATGTCGAAACTAAATTATTGAGGGCTGATTCTGTTCGCATATCATCTAGAAAACCGGCTGCTTTCTGCCGGATGAAGTCCACCTTCTCTGTCGGCCTAATTCGGTATCCGCCAAATATGGCCTTAGCCCACTCAATGGTTACACATCCCCAGTGCTCTACAAGATCAAGATCGCCGAGTAATTGCGGATCGAAGGGTCCGAAGGAATACAGTTTGAAATCATAGCCGCAGTCGATCCCATAAACCTCCTGCAGGAAGAAGACGACTTTCTGTAAAGCGGTCTTGCCGAATTGCGGGCTTAAGCCATCAAGCCGCTTGGCCAGCTCGGCAATCAGGGCGTAACGGTTCCAGGGGATATTGACAGTTGTATTCATGGACTGTTCTCCTTTTCTTTTCGTTTGTCCGCGACTACCTTGCGTGACTTATCTTTCTTGTCCATGGGCACGTAAATGCGAGTACGTTCGACCGCTTTTAGACCGTTGACAACCGAAGACCGCGTCGAGAGTGCCGTCAACTGCTCGTCCGGTTGCCCCGGCCGTAACAACAGGGGCACATCGGCGGACTCGAACTTATACCAGGAATTTGAGGCAAAATCGACGAAACCAACATCGGCGCCCAAGGCGTCCTGGATTTCCTTGGCCAATTCCTGGTCATCGGGGCTTGGGATTTCCGGCGTTTCAAAGACGGCGCGGTGGTGCTTGCGTTCCATCAGAATGCGGCCATGCTCGCCAGCCTTGCCTTCGCTGACCATGCCCGCAACTCGCCAGTCATCCCACTTGAGATACTCTGATACATACTGCTCGGTTGTCGGTGGCGGAAAAGCGGCCTTGTTCGCTAGATCGGTCTGGCACTGATGCTCGGTCAGAAGCTGCTTGATCGCTTCGACTGAGTGGTAATCGTAAGCGCGCCGGGTATGCTGAAAATAAACTTGCGTGAACATCATGTACCTGGCGATGATAAGCGCTTCAGCCGCATGCTCACCGCCTTCTTCCACGGCAAGGACAGGGGACGTCGTGTCGGGATCAATCGCAACGGTAAGCGTCGCAATTAGGCGGTTGAGATCGTAATGGCCATAGGCCGCGCCAATATGATGAGAATCTCGGATCAGATAGTCGGCCCGGTCGGCATCAAGTTGACCGGAAACCAAATTCCTCCAAAGAAGCGATCGGCCCAGGCTTGCCTCACCGTTTAAAAAGTCTGCGATATCCTGGGCTTTGAGACGGTAGTTTTGGTTAAATGGATGGCTCTCTATCACGTCCTGCATGAGAAACGCCACGGCAGATGCGGAATAATTCTCGTGCCTGTAAGACCTGCCCGTTGCACTATCCTTAGCCATAAGTCCTTCGGCTGCGTGGGAAAATGGCGCATGGCCAACATCGTGTAATAGGCTGGACAGGCGAACTAACACTTTGTCACGCCCTAACCCATCTTCGTTGAAATTCAGCTCTGATTTTAGAAAATCAGTCCTTCTCCGCTGGATATGATCGAACATTCGTGTAGCAACCTGCATCACTCCAAGCGAGTGTTCGAAACGGTTATGCATAGCTCCCGGATAAACCATGTCTGTAAAACCAAGTTGCCGAATGCGCCTAAGACGCTGGAAGACGGGATGGTTAATTATATCTCGCTCCCATTCGTCCAGAGTCACAAACCCGTGTATCGGGTCCCGTATTTCATAGATTTTTCCCACTGGATTCACTCCAAAACAATTCGGATCTTGCCCGGCTCCTTGCCCCTGGTAACCCTGTCCGGGTAATCCTCGAAACGCTTTTTCGACTGCGCAGGCGTATCGGTGTCCCCCGGCGAAGAGTGCCTCGCGCAGTTCGGCCATCTTTAAAGGCACCCTGGAAAGCCCGGAGAGCACTTCTTGCAGAGCATGAATAAAGTCGTGTTCCAGATCGTCCGGCGGTAATTGAAGTGCCCGTTGGCCTTATTCGTTTCTGATTCGGGTCGGACCACGTCAAAACCTTGCTGGTCAAATAAAGAGTGGCTATAATAGGCCATTCTACAGTCTTAGAATACCGTTTTTGACGCCATCAAAAGGCCACTTTAATCCCGGCGTGCGCATTTTGAGGGACGCGGGATCGTCATCGTGCGATCCGGGGTCGTGCCACAAATTGGCCGTGGCGAGCAACCGCAAAAGACGGCTACACTTCCTCGATCCAACGTGCCAAGCGATTTTTAATGCGGCGTAGCCTCGTTGGATCAACCTGCCCTGTAGAGCCGAGCAGAACATCGCCACTTACGACAGCCAATCGCGTCACACGGATCAGACTGGTAGTTTTTAGTCCTGATAGAAGAAAATCGGTATCGGCCTCACTGACGATTTCATCCAGACCCGACAATGCTTGATGCAGTTGGGAGGAAATCATACAAAGCAACCAATCATCAAAGTCGTTGGGCACTTTTGCCAAGAGCAGAGCCGGCCGAGTTTTCCCTTCAGCCAAGCTGGTACTCGGAAACCTGAAAAGCACAATCTGCCCTGGATGCTTCACTGAAATCGCTCCTTTAGATCCGTGTCTGCATACAATTCCGGCTCATCTTCCATGCCTCGAAAGGCAGATTGCAGTGAAAATCCCATCCAGCGCCGGTTTTCTTCTTTCCCGGACTCCCCGGAAGTCTTAGCAAGAAGGAACTCCACGAAATCGAGAACCTCAGCCTGCAATGGTTCCGGAAGCCGCTGAACACGCTCGACAATTTCTTTAGCAAGAATCACTTCCTTACCTCCTGCAGGAAAATGTATAGCTGCCGTTAGAAATATATCATCATTCACTCAACCTCGCCATGATTCCAGCGTCTGCCAAGTCAACATTTCTTGCCACTGTGATAAATACCGATGCGGTCTGAGTACATAACGGAAATGAAGTAAGCGTTGCTGACAGAGCAGTAGCATGTCGAGATTTCTGTTGAAGAAGTTGCTCCCTGATCTCGGGGCACTTGATTCCCTCCCTGAACGCTGCTCCCTTCTCCTTCTGGCGCCCTCTTTTGAATAGTGAGATAAAGCGAAAACCAACGTGACGTGGGGCAGGAAGTCTTCCAGGGTATAATCGGGCTTTCTCGTGGACATACTCTCCCCTGAATATGTCAAACTCTCGCCGGGGAACTCTTCATTTTACCGCTTCATTACGATCTTGAATGGAGGCATAATGGATCGTACATCGACAGTGGATCTGGACGGCGCGGCGGCATTGCCGGGTGGGGGGCCGGTCCGTCCGGGTCGCGCGGGTTTTGAGGTTATGGCGGCGGCGTTGGAACCGGGACCGGTGTCAAAATCAGTTGAGGCCCGGATTCCTATATCGCGAGCTGATTGCATCCGGGTGCCGGGAGAAATGCCGCGATCCGCGTCGGCAACGGAGTGAAAAGAGGTAAGAGTCCCCGTGTTCAAGAAGCTCATCGATGAAAGCATACGGAAATGTACCCGGGCTCAAACCTTGTTCTTCGATGGCAATCGCCTTATGAAAGCGGGGAATGCCGAGGGGGCCGAGGAATGCTTCCGGCAAGCTCTTGCGCTGGTCCCCAATTCCGGCGAAGTACTGGCTAACTTGGCGTTGCTGCGGAAACAAAATGGGGCGGTGGTGGAAGCGGAAGATTATTATCGGCGCGCCATTGCCCTGCTTCCCGATAATGTCCAGCTTCACTTGAACCTGGGTGTACTCCTTATGGAACGAAAGCGCTTTGCCGAAGCCGAGGAGGTTTATCGGCAGTCTCTGCGCTTGGCGCCGGATTCGCCGGCCGCTTGGACGAATCTGGGAGTTCTGCTGGCGGGCTTGAAACGGGAAGATGAGGCGGAGCGGTGTTATCGCGCGGCAATAGGACTGGACGATAGTTATTCCAAGGCCCACTTCAATCTGAGCTATGTGTTGCTCCGCCGGGGGCATTTCGAGGAAGGCTGGCGCTGCTTGGAAAGGCGGGGGCGGCCCTGCGTCCTGGACAAGCATTTCATCTTCCCTCGCTGGCGTGGCGAGGTGCTGCGCGGCAAGTCGTTGATCATCGGTTTTGAGGCCGGCCAGGGCGACATGATTCAATTTTGCCGCTACGCGTCGGTACTGAAGGCAATGGGAGCGTCGCGGATTTCGGTGACTTGTCACCCGGGTCTGGGAACTCTGTTCGAGAGCTTGTCAGGGGCCGATGAGGTGCTTTCTTTTCCGGAGGACGTGCCCGCCTCGGGCTGGGATTTCTGGTCGCTCCCGCTGAGTCTGCCTTATTACTGTCAGACCCGCCTGCATAACATTCCGGCGTCGATTCCCTATTTGAAGGCCGATGCCGCAAAGGTGGCCGAATGGTCGCCGTTATTGCCGCCATCCGGATTTAAAATTGGCCTGGTCTGGAAGGGCAATCCCAATTTCGAGAACGATGAGGATCGATCCCTGCCGTCCCTGGACGTTCTGGCGCCTCTTGGAGCGGTATCCGGAGTACATTTTGTCAGCCTTCAGAAGGGGCAGGGGGAGGAAGATGCACAACGGCCGCCGGCCGGGCTTCGCTTGCTCCCCCTTGGCAGTGCCCTGCGGGACTTTGCCGATACGGCCGCGATCGTGACTTGTCTGGATCTGGTGATCAGCGTGGATACCGCCGTGGCCCATCTGGCGGGAGCGCTGGGGAAGCCCTGCTGGGTCCTGCTTCCGGACCACTTGACCGATTGGCGTTGGCTGACCGGGCGCACGGATTCCCCCTGGTATCCGAAAGGCATGCGCCTTTTCCGGCAGCCCTCCGGAGGAAGCTGGAGTGAGGTCATCGCCTCCGTGCTGGAGGCGCTCGAGAGTTGTAAGAAGGAGTGAGACGCCGCCCGGGGGCCTGTCCAAGGGTAAAATGAGCAACTGTCGTTCAGCCCGAGGGGAAATGCTCATCGGCCGCTCGAGATGCTCTTCCTCAACCCTGGATGGGCGCACCACGCGATCCGATGGCGGATTTGTTTTGAATGGCCGGAGGATTCACCGGGACCGCTTAATGTGGAAATTGTGGACTATCACTAGGAGGTGTAACATGGCGCGAATTCTCATTCATCCAGGCGAGCACTTGGCCGACGAGCTGCAGGCTCTCGACATGAGCGCGAACGAGCTGGCGAAAGAATTGGGCGTGCCGACGAACCGGCTGACGCAGATCATGGCCGGCAAGCGCGGCATTTCGGGCGACACGGCCTTACGGCTCGGCAAGTGGTTTGGGACGGGGCCGGATATCTGGATGAACCTGCAGAAGAACTACGAGTTGCGGCTTGCGGCGCAGGAAATAGGCGATGCCCTGAAAAAGATTCCCGAGCATCACGGCAAGGCGAAGGGCAATGAGCTGCATGCGTAGCATCGGAATTGTCAACGGATGTGAAGGGTAGCTGGAAGGATAGCGTGTAGGGTGGGCTAAACGGCAGCGCAGCCCACCGAAACTTTCCTGACGAGTATTACCTCCTGTTTTGTCTTTGGCCTGTTCTATTCCTGTGAATCCTGTTAATCCTGTCAAAGGCCTTTTCGAAGCAGCTTTTCATGTCTCTTCGGCATTTTTTCGCGTCTTCGCGCCTTCGCGTGAAAGCCTGTCTTTTCGGAACAGCATTAACTGGGACCAACCTTTTGGAGCGAAAGGCGTGTAGGGCGGTCTAAGCGGCAGCGCAGCCCACCGAAACTTTCCTGACGAGTATTACCTCCTGTTTTGTCTTTGGCCTGTTCTATTCCTGTGAATCCTGTTAATCCTGTCAAAGGCCTTTTCGAAGCAGCTTTTCATGTCTCTTTGGCACTTTTTCGCGTCTTCGCGCCTTCGCGTGAAAGCCTGTCTTTTCGGAACAGCACTAACTGGGACCAACCTTTTGGAGCGAAAGGCCTAAGCGGCAGCGCAGCCCACCGAAACTTTCCTGACGAGTATTACCTCCTGTTTTGTCTTTGGCCTGTTCTATTCCTGTGAATCCTGTGAATCCTGTTAATCCTGTCAAAGGCCTTTTCGAAGCAGCTTTTCATGTCTCTTTGGCACTTTTTCGCGTCTTCGCGCCTTCGCGTGAAAACCTATCTTTTCGAGCCCGGCATAAGGAGGTCTGATCATGGATTTTAAGCTGAAAGAGGAACAGGAACTGATCCGCAAGATGGTGCGTGAGTTTGCCGAAAGTGAAGTCAGGCCCATTGCGGCGGAAATAGACAAAAACAAGCGCTTTCCAGTCGAAACGGTAGCAAGGCTAAGGGAGCTGGACCTTTTGGGCGTTCCTTTTCCCGAGAAATACGGCGGAGCGGGGGCCGATGGGCTCTCCTTTGCAATAGTCGTGGAAGAGCTCTCGCGTGCCTGCGCTTCCACGGGAGTTATCGTATCGACTCACACGGCGCTGGGGACCCATCCCATTTTCCAGTGGGGCACGGAGGAACAGAAGAAGAAGTATATGGTTCCGCTGGCGAAAGGGGAAGTGCTTGGGGCCTTCTGCCTGACTGAAGCGGCTGCGGGAACCGATGCGGGCGCCGTTCAGACCACCGCGGTGCTGCACGGAGACAAATACATCCTCAACGGCAGTAAGCTGTTCATCACCAACGGCGGCCGGGCGGAATTCTACATCGTTATGGCCATGACCGATAAAAGCAAGGGTACGAAAGGTATTTCCGCTTTCATCGTTGAAAAGAGCTTCCCGGGGTTTCGCGTGGGCCAACTGGAAGAGAAGATGGGCATCAATGCTTCGGAGACCCGCGAAATTGTGTTGAACAATTGTGAAGTACCGGGGGAAAATCTGCTGGAAGGCGAAGGCGCGGGATTCAAGATCGCAATGAACGCCCTCGACTTCGGCCGCATTGGAATCGGCGCGCAGGCTCTGGGCATCGCCCAGGCCGCCCTGGAAGCATCGATTGCCTATTCGAAGGAACGGCAGCAGTTCGGACGGCCCATCTCCAGTTTCCAGGGTCTGCAGTGGATGATGGCGGATATGGCCACTCGCGTACGGGCGGCCCGCCACATGGTATACCACGCCGCGTGGACGAAAGATTCCGGCGCCCGTTTCTCCACGGAGGCGGCGATGGCGAAGTTGTACGCATCGGAAACGGCGATGTGGACGACCGTCAAGGCCGTGCAGATCCACGGCGGACACGGGTATACGAAAAATTATCCGGTCGAGCGCTACATGCGGGATGCCAAAATCACGGAAATCTACGAAGGCACCAGCGAAGTGCAGCGCATGGTGATCTCCGGGGATATACTAAGATAGGGATACATTATGAGCAATCCAGGCGTGAAAATGCGTTAATCCGGGGTCGGACCCAATGCCGTTGACCTGAGAAAATTGTCAGGTCTCGGGACGTCATTTCGTGGGCCTCTTTCAAGACCCAGGACGGCTCCCTTCGTGGGCTCAAGATCGACATCGTCCTGCGAACGGACCGGAGGATTTTACAAGTTGAAGATCGTTCTCTTCGTGTGCGTGCTGCACATCAATCGGGATCGCGCTAAAGTATTATCCGGATTGGTTTTCCTGGTACTGTTCGCCGGAGTTTCCTTTATTTTTAACAGTAGGTTTTCCCCTTCGTACTACTAACATGCAGTTTCTCGGAATTCTGCAGAGATTCTTATCTAAGTGGATGTTTTATCTGCGTAATCTGCGTAATCTGCGGATAGATCGTTTTTCTGTTTGGTTGCGGCCTGAGGCCGGGCTGTGATCTTCGTGGTGATAGAACTATGCCCATAACACTCTGTGGCCCCCGATATGCTTAAGTTAACAGCATTGGGGCAGGCTTCAGCGATGTGTTTTTCAACTCTCGTCTCCTCTAAAGATCGCCCCTGGCCCCTCGAAGCGGGCCACCGGGTTTTTGGAATTATCGAACGGCTCTCAAAATCGATCCAGCCCCGCAATCGGATTACCGGGTTTTGTGAATTATCGAACAGTGACAAAGAAGGGGACGGCTCCCTGCCTTCGTTCTCCTCGTGCGCTGCTGCACGGATTAGTTTTCCTGGTACTGTTATCAGGAGTTTCGTTTATTTTTAACAGGAGGTTTTTCCCTTCGTGTTCTTCGTCTCTTCGTGGTGATAGAACTGTGCCCATATCACTCTGTATTACTAACATGCAGATTCTTAAAATTTCGGCAAGCGTACGGGCTAAGCGGTTATTGTTTCTCTGCGTTTTTCTCTGTCTCCTCTAAAGATCGACCCTAGCCCCTCGAAGCGGGCCATCGGGTTTTTGAAATTATCGAACTTCTCTGCGGCTCTGCGGTGAATAGCTTTTAGCCTTTTAGAAACTGCGGTTTGCGCTTTTCGAACATCGCAGAGAGTGCCTCCATATGGTCCTCGGTGTAATGGCACAGTGACTGAAAGGCGGCGGCATCCTGCATTGCGTGGTCCAGAGTGGAGTACTGGGCATCTCGAATCAGCCGCTTGGTCATGCGGAGCGCCATGTGTGGTTTTGAAGCAATCTTTTTGGCTATTTCATTTGCCTTGTCCAGAAGTTTATCGTGATCGGTCAAGTAGTTTACCAGTCCGATGGAGAGGGCCGTCTCGGCATTTATCATGTCCGAGGTGAAAAGAAGTTCGCATGCCTTTGCCATTCCCACCGCCCGAGGAAGGGTCCATGCGCTGCCGTCGCCCGGAACGAGGCCAACGCTTACAACGGTTTGACCGAAAGTGGAGTCTTTTGAAGCCACTCTTATATCGCACAGCAGGGCGAGGCCGCAGCCGGCGCCGACAGCCGATCCGTTTACCGCGGCTATTGTCGGTACCTCGACATTGTAGACTGCCATGAGCGCTTCCTGTATGTTTTGCCTGTATTTTTCGAAAACTTCGGCAGGAGTCCCCTGGAACATCCCTCTTCGCTCTTTCATATCCTTGACATTGCCGCCGGAACAAAATGCCGGATCGGCGGCTGTTATGATGAACACCTTGGTCTCCATGCGCTCATTGACCAGGGCGCAGGCGGATTTGATTTCGGCGATGATCTCGGGATGGGTAATAGCGTTTCGAATGTCGGGGCGATTAAGCGTCATTGTCGCAACGGCGCCGTCAACCTTGAACAGAATCTCCTTGAATTCCATGGCGACTCCTCCGGATTGGAATATGAGAATTGCGGCTAAGGTTCGGTCCAAAAGATACGAATATCAGGAAAACTCCTTATTTCAAAGCGCGATGTATAGAGGGCCGTCGCCCAAAACATGCATAACTGAAAAAACATCCCTATCTGGGAAAATCTCACATTTCGTCATTCCGGCAGGGCTTCGGGCCGCAATCCAGCGGCTGTCGCCCAATTTCGTCGTTCCCGCAGGGCTTTTGGGCGGGAATCCAGGGTTTTCATTATCTGAAAAAACATCCCTATCTGAAAAAACATCCCGGCCAGGGAGAATCTCACATTTCGTCATTCCGGCATGGTTTTGGGCCGGAATCCAGTGTTTTCATTAGTGACGGTTATGGAAATCTCTCGGCCGGCCGAAAACTGTCGGGTATGGTGCTTATGGTTAGAAAGTGTATTTGGGTAACAGCCCGATAGGGGTAATCCCATCATAAGCGCTGCCAGGGGCAAACGGGAAAAGGATTACCACCCTCCGGCACTGCGCGCGCGCAAACCCCACATGATCTGAAGTTTTAAACTGGTTCTTCACGAAAAGATTCATCCTGGCCGGGCTGACAAAAGGGCTTAATGGCCTCAAGAACTTCACGCAACTTCTGTTCGCTTTGCCACAAATCAAACTCCTCCTGCATCCGAAGCCACAAACCAGGGCCATTCCCAAGGAACCGGCCGATCCGGAGAGCCATCTCCGGCGTGATGCTGTTGGTTTCGGCAAGAATGCGGTGAAGGATCTGCCGTGAAACCCCGATCCTTTTTGCAAACTCGGTTACGGAAATATTCATTTCTGGAATGACGTCTTCCCTCAGAACAGCTCCCGGATGTATCGGAGGCATCTGAGCCGCTTCAGTCATAATGTATTCTTCAATCATTGATAATCCTAATTCAAATATTGGGCCCCTCCCCCGAACCGAGGGGAGGGGATCAATCTAATGGTAGTTTTCAAAGTTAACTTCAAAGGCATGGCCCTCTTTTTCATCCCACCTGAAAGTAATGCGGAAACGCTTAGCAACCTTCATGGCAAAGTAGTTCTCCTCTTTAGGTTCTAAGGGATGAAAGCCTGAACCCGGATAGTTCATATCTCTCTTGGATCTTGCCGAATTCAACACATTCAAAATTCTTCTGATCTTGCCTGCATCTTTAGCGGGAATTTCGCTCTGATCATTATCTTTCCAAAGCTTATGTAATCCACGGTGTTTGAAGCTGCGTATACTCACGTGAGTACTCCGCCTTCTCGACTGACAAGCCTGGACTCGCTCATAGGCGCATCCTTTCTCGTTTTAATGAGGCCGGAGGTTCTGGCCATGATCCTGTGCTACGGGCACCACAGATCATCTGTAAACTATCAGTTTACGTACTGAATGCCAACCGTTTGTTTACAGGATGCCCGATTGATTTTATTCCCCTGCCACTTTGCCAGGTCACAATCATTCATTTAGGCGGCGGCATCCTGCATTGCGTGTTCCAGCGTGGCGTACTGGGCATTTCGAATCAGCCGCTTGGTCATGCGGAGCGCCATGGGCGGTTTTGAAGTAATTTTTTGGCTATTTCATTTGCCTTATCCAGAAGTTTATCGTGATCGGTCAAACGGTTCACCATCTGGCCGGGCTTTTTCTGCTCACTGCTCACTGCTCCCCGCTCCCTATTCGCTATTCACCTCTCCTCGCGAAGCGATAGAATCAAAAGGAATTATTTTCTTTCGCTTTTTCTCTTCCCTCTTCCCTCTTCCCTCTTCCCTCCTCACTATTCACTATTCACCACTCACCATTCACTCCTCACTCCTCCCTCCTCACTATTCACCATTCACTATTCACTACTCACTCCTCACTATTCACCATTCACTACTCACCATTCACTATTCACTGCATTAAGAATCTCATCGGCAATCCCGATCGCCTGTTTTCCTTCGGTATCGATCTCGGCGCCTGCAACCTGTGAGTAGAATGGCTCACGCTGACAAAGCTCTTTTTCGATCTCCTCCTTCATCGGCAGTTCGGAAAGGGAAGGGCGGGTCTTGGTTGATCCGGGGTCCGAGCTTAAGCGGGCGTAAATTGTTTTGGGCGTGGCCTTGAGCCAGACGGTGAAAAAGTTCTCCAGAAGCACTCTTCGGTTTTGCGGATCGAGGATAACTCCGCCTCCGGTTGCGACCACGAGGTCCTTCTGCAGGCTGATGATCTCAAGAAGAGCGGATTCGGCTCTTCTGAAGGAATCCCAGCCCTCCTGCTTTACCCAGGCCGCAATGTCGCGGCCGGCCTCCGAGGTGAGGCGCTGGTCCATGTCAAGGAACTGCCTGCCGAGCTTCCGGGCCAGAATTTTGCCGACCGTACTTTTGCCCGTTGCGCGAAAGCCAATAAGTGCTATATTGCGCTCTCTCATTTTAGGTCCGTAAACAATCAAATAAAAAAATGTGCTGAACTTGATGAACACTGCGCCTTCAAATATACACAAAAATCCGCCGAAACGCCTCAATATTGCGGAATCCATGCCGTTTTTACCTCCCCTTGCCGCCATGGTCATGAGGCTTCTTCACAGGACTTGCCGGTTCGAGTTCATCGGGGAAGAAAATGAACGGGCCACAAGAGGGTTCAACACTCGAATAGCCGCTTTCTGGCATTTTTCTTATCCCACCGTCCTCTATTTTTTCCGCGATCATGGCTACCTCACGGTAGTCAGCCGCAGCCGCGACGGAGAATTTGCCGCGAGGCTGGTAAAAAGCCTCGGGTACTTTCCCTTCAGAGGCTCACCCGGAAAGGGCGGGGTTGCTGCGCTCAAAGGCATTATTTCCGCTTTTCGGGGCGGTCCCGGAGGAGGGTTTGTCGCCGACGGGTCTCAGGGGCCCGCACGGGTTGCCCAGAAAGGGCTTCTTCTTTTGGCGATGTATTCAGGCTCGCCGATAGTGCCGGTCAGCGTAGCCGCCAACAGGTGCTGGCGATTTCGAACGTGGGACAGGACAATGCTGCCGAAGCCTTTTGCCAGAGTAGCCTTCGCTTTTGGCCCCATGATTCAGGTTGAGCGGGGGGCTTCGCCGGATAGATTGGAAGAGTGCCGGGTTCAGCTCGAACGAAGCCTGAACGAAATCACCCTGCTGGCCGAGAAGGCCGTAGGGCGTTTGCATAAAGGGTGAAATCTGCTAAGATAGAGGTGAAAGGGATTTGTGCTCCGGTTTGGTTAATACGGAGTTGCGTTCAAATCGCTGTACGGGCGGAGTTCTTTTGTCGTCGAAAAATCCCCGCCCGGTCTTGAACGCAACTCGGTATAAAATAGTTTATCCGGAGTAGGGCAAATGATCGCTGGTCACGAAGGCGTGACTGGAGGAAAGTCCGGGCTCCGCAGGGCAGGGTGCTGGGTAACTCCCAGTCTCGGTGACGAGGAGGAAAGCGCAACAGAAAGCAGACCGCCTCTCGCGCTCGCGCGGGGGTAAGGGTGAAACGGTGAGGTAAGAGCTTACCGGTCCCGGTGGTGACATCGGGAGCCAGGCAAACCCCACCCGGAGCAAGACCGAATAGGAGAGCGTTTGAGGGCTGCCCGTCCGATGCTCTCGGGTTGGTCGCTTGATCCCGCTGGTAACGGCGGGGCTAGAGGAATGATCATGCCCTGTTCGCCTTCGGGCGCTCAGGGAACAGAACCCGGCTTATGCCCTGCTCCGGGTCCCTTTTACCTTTTTCCCTGTGGTTATTTGGAATCATGCCTAAAATATGCGCCATTGTGCCCGCTGCCGGTAGCGGCACCAGGATGGGAAGCGTCGAACCCAAGCAGTTCCTGCGCCTGGGCGGCAAACCGATACTGGCTCACACCTTGAGCGCGCTCTCAAGCCTGCCGTTGCTATCGAGCATTTTCCTGGTCGTTCCCGAAGGATATATTCCGGCTGCCGGTGAGATCGTCTCGGCATGGAGTCGCGAGCGGCATTCCGGTGTGCCGGAGGTCTCAATTGTGGCGGGAGGCGCCGAGCGGCAGGACAGCGTCTATAACGGCCTCATGAAGCTGCCGGCCGAGTGTGACTGGGTGATGATTCATGACGGGGTCCGTCCTTTCGCGTCTCCCGGCCTTATCGCGGCGGCATGGGAAGGCGCCCTGGCGACGGGCGCCTGCATAGTGGCCGTTCCCTCTACGGACACCGTCAAGCGTGCGCGGGACGGGTTGGTGCTGGAGACTTTGTCCAGGGATGAAATCTGGCTCGTGCAGACGCCGCAGGTCTTCCGAAAGCAGCTCATTGTGGCCGCTTACGAAAAAGCGATTGAGGCTGGATGGACCGGGACCGATGACGCCTCTTTCGTCGAACGCCTTGGGGGCAGCGTATCCATTGCGCTGGGTGAGCGGTCGAACATAAAGGTGACAACGCCCGAAGACCTCCGGTGGGCCCAATGGTTTCTGAGCGGCAGTGTTGGGAAAGAGGAACTCTCATGAGGGTGGGGTTCGGATATGACGTCCATAAACTCGTCGCGGGGCGCCCGCTGATCCTCGGCGGCGTTGAAATTCCATATGAACTGGGCCTGCTTGGCCACTCCGATGCCGACGTTCTTCTGCACGCCATCTGTGACGCGATGATCGGGGCCGCCGGGCTGGGCGACATCGGCACGCATTTCCCCGATACCAGTCCCGAATTCAAGAACATTTCCAGCCTGATACTGCTGCACAGGACGGCGGCTCTTCTCAGGGGGCGAGGGTTGCGGCTGAAGAATATAGACAGCACGGTCGTGGCCCAGAAGCCCAGGCTCGCTCCTTACATCCATCAAATGGTGGAGAAGATTTCGAACCGGACCGGGCTGGACCCCGAATACGTTAATGTCAAAGCCAAAACGACGGAGACTCTGGGATTTGCGGGCCGCGAGGAGGGAATCGCGGCATATGCGGTGGCGCTTATCGAGGAATCTGCGGAAACGATTGCGTGACAGCGGTTCGGGCCTTCCATAAACTGTTTTAATTAGATTCGGCAAATGATAAGTAATACGTTTCAGTTGTTCCGAAAAGAGCACACGGGGAGATTTTCCAGCGATGGCATTGCAGGTCTATAACACTCTGACCGGGAAAAAGGAGGAATTCGTTCCTCTCGAGCCGGGCGTGGTTCGCATGTACGTGTGCGGAATCACCGTGTATGACCTGTGCCATATAGGACACGCGCGCTCCGCCATTGTCTTCGACGTGATTTACCGCTACCTCTTGAGTCTTGGCTACCAGGTTACCTATGTACGCAACTTTACCGATATCGACGATAAAATAATCCGCAGGGCAGCCGAGGAGGGGAAGGACTATCGCACTATAGCCGACCGGTATATCCAGGCCTTCTACGAAGACATGGACCGGCTGGGTCTTTTGCGCCCGACTCTTGAGCCGCTTGCGACCGAGCACATTGCCGAGATGATCGAAATCGTTCGCAAGCTGGTCGAAAAGGGCGCTGCGTACAAGGCCGGAACCGATGTCTATTTCAAGGTGGACCGGTTCCCCGGTTACGGGAAACTGTCCGGGCGGGATACCGAAGACATGATCGCGGGCGCCAGGGTTGAAGTTGACGAAAACAAGATAAATCCTCTCGACTTTGTGCTCTGGAAAGGAAGCAAGCCCGCGGAGCCTGCCTGGGAAAGCCCTTGGGGGCCGGGACGGCCCGGATGGCACATCGAGTGCTCTGCGATGGCGTCCAGGTATTTGGGGCTGACTATCGATATGCACGGAGGCGGAAAGGATCTGGTCTTTCCACATCACGAAAACGAGATCGCGCAGAGCGAAATGGCTTTTGATGAGCCCTTCGTGCGCTATTGGATACACAACGGCTTCGTCAATATAAATAACGAGAAGATGTCCAAGTCGCTCGGAAACTTTCTTACCATACGCGACGTGTTGCGGGATGTGCACCCTGAATCGTTGAGATTGTTCGTTATCAGCAAACATTACAGAAGCCCCGTGGATTTTTCGGACGAAACCGTGGCCGAAGCCGAGCGTGGGCTCGAGCGCCTCTATGGCACACTTGAGGCGGTGAAGCAAAGGGCCGTTGGCGCCCAAAGCGCCGAGTATTCCGACGAGATTCTGAAACAGCAGGATGCGGATCTTTTTGAAAAGGCGGCGTCGCTCCGCGCATTGTTTCTTGAAGCTATGGACAACGACTTTAACACGGCCCAGGCGGTAGGCTATATTTTCGCCCTCCAGAGAAACCTCCAGCGCTTTTTGGATACATTCGGAAGAAAAAATCTGAAAGGTCCTGCCGCGCATCTCGCCAGGATGGCGGCCGGCACAATGTCAAAACACTGCAACGCCCTGGGCCTTCTGATGCTTGAGCCGGAGGTCTTTCTAGACCAGCAGAGAAGACTCAAACTGAAGACGACCGGTGTCAGTGAAAAGGATCTGAACGATCTTATAGCCCTGCGCCATAAAGCCCGCCAGGAAAAAAATTTCGCCGAAGCCGACCGGATCCGCCTCGAACTCGAAACAAAACGCATCCAACTGGAAGACTCCCCTGAAGGAACGAAGTGGCGTGTGAGTCTCTAGTGTCCTGAGTCAGAAATCCGCTACATAACTCCGGTGAGCGCAGGGTCGTCATTCCGGCATGTTTTAAGCCGGAATCCAGCTCCGATTTCATCTCATACGGGGTTCCTGAAATAGTTCGATAGTACTGTGCCGGCATGGCGCGATAGGAGCCAACTATGCTAGCCCTGTATGAAGAACCTACGGTAATGCTTCATAGCGGCCGGAGTCATTAATCCCTCGCCTGATTCGGGGTAGGGTGGGCAAAAACAGAGCGTTGCCCACCACTGATTGGTGGGCATCATAAAGCGTGCCCACCCTGAAATCTACGAAACGAACCTTTGACTTAGGACACTAGTGTTTCAGTCAACTAAATTATCTTGGTTAAAACCTCCATTCGTCTTTCCCGCGAAGCCTGCCCTCGAAGTGTTTCATCGGGTGCGGGAATCCAGACTTTCTGGTTGGTTCAAGCGCTAAGTCGAACCATATAAAAACTTTGTCGACAATGTACTAGCCTGCGGAAAAAAGAGGGTCTTCCGGCAAACGCGTACCTGGACAATTTGCCGGCGATGAAAGGGATTGCAAAGCGTCATTCCCGCGAAGCCTGCCCTCGAAGTGTTTGGTCGGGGGGCGGGAATCCAGAAAGAGCGGTCCAGCGTGGCAAAACAGTTCTTTGTCCCGCCTACATCATGGCAAGCAGACGAAACGGCACACTGTATATCGGCGTAACATCGAATCTGGTGCAAAGAGTGTGGAATCACAAACAGGGTCTGGCTGAAGGATTCACCAGCAAATATAGCGTTAAAATGCTTGTCTATTTTGAGCCGCACGAAACTGCCGAGTCTGCGATTACAAGGGAAAAGCGTATTCCCGCGAGCTCAAGAAGTGGGAACGGGCCTGGAAGATGAGATTAATAGAGGAGAGTAATCCTGAGTGGAGAGATCTGTACAGAACGATCTGCATTTAGACTGGATTCCCGCCCCCCGACCAAACACTTCGAGGGCAGGCTCCGCGGGAATGACGCCTCCGGGCCCATTATAAAGGGTCGCGTGAAAATATTGGAGGTACTCGTTTGCCGGATGAACCAAAAAAGAGATGAAAAGCGCGGGGCCTCTCTCCCGCGCTCATCTTCCCTCCTGCGCATTGTTTCTCTCCAGCCGTCTGTATTGTAGAATGAATGATACTTACTTTGTGTTCGTGGATATCCCACTTTGGACTTGAACTCTTGAAGGGGTTTCAATGCGTTCCGTAACCGAGGAATGTGAATGCGTGATATGCGGAAATGAGGCTGACCTGGTAATTGAGTGTAACCTGGTGGATGTCTCAGATCCGGACCATATGAAAATCCTGCAGAAGGACCTGGACGTACAGGTAATGCCGGGATATTGAGGCAGTTTTCATCATGCGGGACTAGGATATTGAGGCCGCGATCGCATATCCCTGGTAGCGCCGTCTTCCATGGCGGCGCGACTATGCTAGATTCTTATAAAAATCCGTTTTCGCCACATAATCCATGCGACAAGAAACATGGACGGGAGAATCACGAGCGCGTAAAGCAAAGATGCGATTTCCGATTCGGTAGTCGGGACGTAGCAGATTTTGAACAGGTAGAATCGGCAGTCGATCTCTTTGCCGCTGGATACGGCCAGATTCATGGACCTGAGGGTGGTATCGAGGACTATGGACAGCACGTAGATGGTGATAGGATTCAAGCCGAGAATGATGAGCGGTTTAGGCCATCGCGGAAAACCTGCCATATCGATCGACCAATGAAAGAATGCCAGGCAAACAAGAGCCAGCCCCGCCATGAATATGCTGAAAGTGCTCGTCCAGATGCTCTTGTTTATCGGCAGCCAGCGATCCAGCATGTAACCTGCGATCAGCAGAACCAGCCCGGCGCATACCATTCCGGCAACTTTCCTGCGGTCGGACAAAGAAGACCTGAGCCATTGTCCCGTCAGCACGCCGAAAAGAGTGGTGGCGATTGCGGGAATTGTGCTCACGATCCCTTCAGGGTCCCATGCCCCATCATAATACGACCACATGTACCCGCTCAGTAAATGCGAGTCCACCCAGGCGGCAAAATTTTGTCCCGGTTCGAGCACCCCGGCCCCGATCCCCGGGACGGGTATGAACCGCATCATCAGCCAATACGAGGCAAGCAGGCCGATAAGCCACAGGATGCGTCCTCTCAAACCTGCTCGCAGGACAATCAGCGAAGCAAAAAAATAGCAGAGCGCGATTCTTTGCAAAACTCCCGGTATTCGAATCGTTGAGAGTTCGAATGTCGGAAAAGTGTTAACAAAAAGTCCAAGTGCGAACAGAATAATGGTTCGCCTTAGAATCCGGACCACAATCCGGCCTTCCTGCTGCTTGGCAAATGAATAAACGAGCGATACCCCAACTATGAAAAGGAAGGACGGGAAAACGGTGTCCGCAAAAGTCCATCCGTTCCAATCCGCATGGCTTAAAGGCGTAAAGACGTTCCCGGAGTCGCCGGGAGAGTTTACCACTATCATCAGGGCTATTGTAAGGCCGCGAAAGGCGTCGAGCTAGGCCAGGCGCTTATGTCGAACTGCGCCGGAATCCGGGGCTGCGGTGGGCCGCCGATCCACAGAATTAGTCTCAGCCTTCGACGGCGAGAGTTTAAGCTGTTCAGGTTTTTCTTTTTCAAAGGGCCGGTCGGTCCGTGCCTGAGTCATTAACGAAATGGTCCTCACAAGATAAATCAAAACCGCATAAAAGCGGTTCTTTGTTTAAGCTAGGCCGGGTTAACGCATCCTAAAAAGCAATAATCACATAAGATTACCGGAGGGGCAAGGTCCGGGCCAAAAATTCTGACCTGCCCCTGATGCGGACGCAAAAATGCGGAGATTTCGTAAACCGTAAGTCTTTAATATCCTTAAAGAAATTGGATGAGGAATGACGAGGGCAGCCACGAACACGCGGCAACAGCTAAATGAAGGGTTGCCATTTCGTTGCGATCCCGGCCCTGCAACGATGTCTCCAGGCCGCACGGCGTGCCGCGCGCGCTTCCCCGGGCAGGCCCCCGTTCAGGTCCCTGGCAGGCCTTAGCCCAATGAGGAATTCCCGATAGATGGGGCCGAGATGTCTCTGCGACTCAAAAACCAGTCCACGCAGGACTTAATTGGAAAAAGCGCCAGAACATAGAAAGTAACCAAAAACATGACAGAGAATTCGATATAGGAGCCAATTGGATCTGGAAGCGATTTTTGATAATTCCATATTCGCCACAAAAGCAGGGCGCCCGAAACCCAGAAAACAATAACCGCGCACCATCCCATGGTTTTTCTTGTTTTTTGCATCGTCTCGAACCTCTCTGAAAAGGTGGCCTGTGCTGCCGGTATTTCATCCGCTTTGATCCGGGATTGCAATACAGTGGATTGAGTATTCGGCCCCGGGCAAGATGGTAGTTTTGATTGTACAGTATACGCAAAAAAAAATCGCCGTGAATCAAAGGTGTGAAGCACGGGTTGTTATCGAGGGAGCGCGATTTATCATCTTTAGTATATTCTCAAAAAAGGGAGGCGGGAATGCGTTTTTGGATATTTCTTACACTCTTGTTGATCGGGTTTGCCTCGACGGTTGAGGCGAAGCTGATTGGCGGCACTGTCCCTTACAAACATGAGGATGTGGATTTAGCGGGATATCTCGCTTACGACGATTCCTTTGCGGGGAAAAGGCCCGGGATTCTGATCGTGCATGAATGGTGGGGATTGAATGATTACGTGCGAAAGAGGGCCGATCAACTTGCCGGTATGGGATTTGTGGCTTTCGCGGTCGACATGTACGGCAAAGGAAAAGTCACCGAACACCCGGAAGACGCTGCGGGATGGGCACAGCAGATAAGGGGCAATATCGACCTGTGGAGAAAGCGGGCAATGGCCGGATTGGAAGTCCTCAAAGCAGACCCCAGAACGGACATCACGCGGATCGCTGCAATTGGATACTGTTTCGGAGGCTCTACAGTTCAGCAGTTGGCTTATGCAGGCGCGCCGCTAAGGGGAATCGTCAGTTTCCACGGGGGGTTGGTAAAGCCTTCGCAGGAGGAGGCCAAAGCGGTCATTGCAAAAATACTGATCTGCCACGGCGGCGCCGACCAGTTCGAAACCCCGCAGGCGTTGCAGGATTATATTGCAGTTATGAATCAGGCCGGCCTCGACTGGCAGATGGTGATCTTTGGCGGGGCAAAGCACGGTTTTACCAATCCGGAGGCCGGAAAGTACGGCCTCGAAGCGCTCGCCTATTCTAAATCGGCCGATGGGCGCTCGTGGAAATACATGAAGGATTTTTTTGATGAAATATTCCTCTGATAAATAGACTGGCGAACAGAGGCAACTTCGATCCCTCGGCGAAGAACCTCGTTTTGTATGTGGCGCAAATAATACCTGCAAAAACTCTCACTGGCCGTCACCTGGGAGGTCACTGGATCAGGGGCAAGGGGGCAGGCGCCCGGGTCCGAGGTCTCTTCGACCTGTTGAGCAGATGAAGCACCGCTGAATTTCCTGGCCTCGCAGCCGCAAGAGCCCGGTATGGCAAAAATTGGACCGAGCCTGTGGTGCTGCGGGGCGTGTTTTCTTATATTCAATGATTAACTTGGAATTTCGGCCTTATCAAAATAAAACGAGGGGGAAAAATGCCGGAAAAAAAGCCAGAAAGTCAGCAACATTCGTTTTTAGGGAGCGAAGTCGAAGAGAATCTCAGGGCCGCATTTGACTCGATGCCTCACAGTGTCCCGGTTATGCTCTTTTCCGAAAAGGACAATAACGATGTCTTGAACAAGGCTGCACGGGACCTGCTCAGGGCGTTCGGTAGAATCTCCAATAAGATCGAGCTGAGTGAGTTTGACCTGAACGGGCCGGAGGCAATGAAGCGCAATGTAAACAGTTCGCCCACGCTGATTTTCGACCCTGATCGATATTCGATCCGGTATCTTGGGGTTCCTTTCGGGGAAGAGGGCAGGACCCTTGTGGGAATGATCCTGCTGCTCGGGTTTCATACTGCCAATATGAGTGACCAGTCCCGCAAGATCATGAGCAGTCTTGGCTCAAAGAGAGAAATCAAGGTTTTCGTCAGTCCGACCTGTCCCTATTGTCCCGATCAGGCGATCAATGCTGTGAAGGCGGCCATCGAGCGACCGGATATGGTCTCGCTCGAGATAATAGATATTCAGTCCAACCAGGAGACCGCCAATCGTTATTCCGCATTCAGCGTGCCTCAGACCTTTGCAAACGATATCCTCATCGCCTATGGAGCGCAGGCGGAGGAGCTGTTTGCGCTCTCGCTTCGAAAGCTTGAGCAGCAGACTGTATTCATTCCTGAAACAGACGCCGAGGTTATCGAAACGGACATTGTTATCGTGGGCGGGGGGCCGGCCGGCCTTGCGGCAGGTATCTACGCGGTCCGCAGCGGCTTGAAGACCGCTGTGATCGAGCGGGGGCCCCTCGGAGGGCAGGTCGCTGCCACACCCATCGTGGAGAATTATCCCGGCTTTACACGGGTACCCGGGAAAACGCTGGTAGATATTCTGGTCAGCCACGCTCTTGAGTATGTGCAGATATTCCAGGGGGAGGAGGTCGTCAACATTAAACCGGGACCAACGGCGGAAGTTCAGACGAACAGGAGAAAGTTTCTTGCCAGGGCGATCATCCTCGCAACGGGCGCCCAGTACAAGAAGCTTGGCGTCCCCGGCGAGATGCACTTTATGGGTCGAGGTGTGAGTTACTGCGCAACCTGTGACGGACCGCTGTTCAAGGGCAAGAAGTTGATCGTGGTCGGGGGCGGCAACAGCGCCGTGACCGAAGCCCTCTTTCTCCACAACATAGACGTGAATGTGACCCTGGTGCACAGACGAAACAAGTTGAGGGCTCAGGAGCATCTGGCCAAAAATATTTTCTCCAACAACATAGAGGTCCTGTGGGACACCGAAGTCGTGGAAATTAAAGGGAAGGAAAAGGTGGATGAAGTCATTCTGCGAAATAACAGAACGGGTTTGATCTATCCCTATCCAGTACAGGGAGTTTTTGTCGCTGTCGGATATGAGCCTTCGGTCAATCTCGCAAAACCTCTGGGAATCGAACTGGACCCTGATGGTTTCATAAAACATGACTCCAATCACCGGACCAATATTCCGGGAATATATTGCGCAGGAGACGTCGAAGGGGGCTACAAACAGATTGTGACCGCAATGGGACAGGGGACCGAGGCTGCCCTCTCAGTGTTCGAGGATCTCGTGCATCCATACTGGATTAGTGAGAAAGAAAAGCAGACTGACGCAGTAGCTACGTGATCAAGTCAAGTCCTGTTCGGAATTTCTCAGTCTTCTGGCTCTTTGGTAATATCGTCAAATTCGATCAGCTCGCCTGTCACCGTGAAGATTACCCGCTCGCAGATATTTACGACGCGGTCGGCGGAGCGTTCCAGGTTATGAGCGACCCACATCAGGTGGCTGGCGCCTTCGATGTTCCCGGGGTCGGAGATGATGTAGGTGATCAGCTCCCGGTATATCTGGTCATAGAGTTCATCCATATGCCGGTCTTCAAGGGGGATCGATCGAGCGGCATCGACGTCTCTGTCAACGAAGGACAGAAGCGCCCGGTGGAGCATGTCCGAAGCCTGCGCGGCCATGCGAGGAATATCCACCAGCGGCTTTACGAGAGGCTTCGAGCCGAGTTGGACAGAAATCCTTGCAACCCCCTTCGAATAGTCGGCGATCCTTTCCAGCTCGGTGGCAATTTCCAGTATGGCGGCAAGGGTCCGCAGGTCCTTTGCCATCGGCTGCTGTCTGGCTATCACAATAAGAGTATCTGATTCGATTGAGTAGCGTCTCCGGTTTATCTCGGAATCGGCTGCAATCAGACGCCGGCCGGCTTCGATGTCCCGCTTGCTGAGGCCGTGGACTGCGTCGGTTATGGTGCGTTCGACCATCACTCCGAGGTCAATCAGTGCATCCTGAAGCCGTTCCAGTTCTCTTTCAAATGCAGTTCTCAACCTGAAGCTTCTCCCTTCGATCCAGGAATGTTATCGTTTACGGTCAACTATATCCCATCCTTCAGATAATTATTCAATTTCATTTTCGCCCTGCAAATCTTAACTGTACACAAAAAACCCCCGATCCCATGAAAGGGAGCGGGGGTTTAAGTGGAGCAATAAGCAGTGAGCAAGGAGCGGCTTCATTCCCACTCCTTGCTTCCCGCTTCTTATTCTATCGAAAAATCCCGACGGACGCTCTCTAGTACATGCCTCCTCCGGGCGGCATGCCTCCCATGCCGGGTGCTCCTTTGTCTTCCTTCGGCAGTTCGGCGACCATGCATTCGGTGGTCAGCATGAGGGCCGAGACACTGGCGGCGTTAAGCAGCGCCGTGCGGGTCACCTTGGTCGGGTCGATTACACCCGCCTCGATCAGGTCTTCGAACTTGGAGGTCTCGGCATTGAAGCCGAAGGCGCCGGATTTTTCCTTTATTTTCTGCACTATTACGGAACCCTCTTCGCCGGCGTTGGCCGCAATCTGGCGGGCAGGCTCTTCGAGGGCACGCCTGATTATCTTCAGGCCGAGCTGCTCGTCGCCGCCAAAGTCAAGATTTGCCAGGGCCGGCAGGCAGCGCAGGTAGGCCACGCCGCCACCGGGAACTATGCCTTCTTCCACTGCGGCGCGTGTAGCGTTCAGAGCATCTTCGACTCTGGCCTTCTTTTCCTTCATTTCAGTTTCAGTCGCGGCGCCAACGCTTATCACCGCGACACCGCCGACCAGCTTGGCAAGTCTTTCCTGGAGTTTCTCACGGTCGTAGTCGCTGGTCGTTTCCTCGATCTGGGTGCGGATCTGTCGCACGCGGCCCTCAAGGGTCTTGCGGTCACCGGCGCCGTCAACTATCGTCGTGTTGTCCTTGTCGATGCGGATTGTTTTTGCTCTGCCAAGATCGTTCAAGGTAACATTTTCGAGCCGGATGCCCTTCTCCTCGCTGATCACCTGTGCACCAGTGAGGATGGCGATGTCTTCGAGCATCGCCTTGCGCCTGTCGCCGAAGCCCGGGGCTTTTACCGCGCAGACCTGGAGGGTGCCTCGGAGCTTATTGACAACCAGTGTGGCAAGCGCTTCGCCTTCAATGTCTTCGGCGATAATCAGGAGCGGCTTGCCCATCTTCGCGATCTGCTCGAGTACGGGCAGAAGGTCCTTCATACTGCTGATCTTTTTCTCGTTTACGAGAATCATCGGCTCGTTGAGCAGGACTTCCATCTTCTCCGGATCGGTCACGAAATAGGGGGAAATATATCCGCGGTCAAACTGCATCCCCTCCACCACCTCCAGCGTGGTTTCCATCGACTTGGCTTCTTCCACCGTGATTACGCCCTCTTTGCCCACCTTGTTCATGGCTTCGGCGATGATGTTGCCGATGGTCGTATCATTATTGGCGGAAATCGTACCGACCTGGGCTATCTCTTTCTGGTCCTTGGTGGGTTTGCTGATTTTTTTCAGCTCGTCGATAATGATCTGGACCGTCTTTTCAATGCCGCGCTTGATCGCCATTGGATTATGGCCGGCGGTTACCAGCTTTGAGCCTTCGAAGTAGATCGACTGAGCCAGAATGGTTGCAGTGGTTGTTCCGTCACCGGCAACGTCGCTGGTCTTGCTTGCGACTTCCTTTACCATCTGTGCTCCCATGTTTTCGAACTTGTCCTCAAGTTCGATTTCCTTGGCTACCGTAACCCCATCCTTGGTTACAGTGGGGCCGCCGAAACTCTTCTCGATAACTACATTGCGGCCTTTGGGGCCAAGAGTAACCTTTACTGCATCGGCGAGCGTGTTCACGCCGTTGAGCAGCAACTCGCGCGCTTTGGTATCATATATCAACTGTTTTGCCATTAGCCTGTTCCTCCGATGTGCTTATTTGAGGTAAAAATCTATTCGATAATCGCGAGAATGTCGTCTTCGCGCATGATCAGAACTTCCTGGCCCTCGACCGTAATCTCTGTGCCGGCGTATTTGCCGAAAAGGACGCGGTCACCCTTCTTGATGTCGAGAGCTCTTCTTGAGCCGTCTTCCATGATCCTGCCGTTTCCGGCCGATAGCACTTCTCCCTGGATGGGCTTTTCTTTCGCCGTGTCGGGGATGATGATGCCGCCGGCGGTTTTGTGTTCCTCTTCCATGCGTTTGACCACGACGCGATCGTTGAGCGGTCTGAGATTCATAACAACTCCTTTCGCTTTCATTAAATGGTTTCGGGCAAGGATCTTCTTAGAGCCCCCGCCCTTTGTGTTAGCACTCACCTATGATGAGTGCTTTTAATCATCGCGGATTCATTTGGCAAGTGAAAAAGACGCGCTCGGTGGGAAAAAAAGTGAAAAGACTGTCCCGCTCCCAGTATAGGGCCTGCTTACCTCAATGCGGCCGGCGGCCTTCTCCACCAGTTGATAAACGATGCTCAACCCAAGCCCCGTTCCATTTGTCTTGGTGGTAAAGAAGGGGTCGAAAATTCTTTTCAATGCGTCATCTGCAATTCCGCATCCTGTATCGCAGATGTCGACTCGGACCGCTTTGCCGCTGCCGTCAGGCGAATCGTCCTGGATGTTGACCCGGACCGACAGGTCCCCGCCTTCCGGCATCGCTTCCAGAGCATTGATAAAAAGGTTCCAGAGCACCCTCTGGAGATGGTGAGGATCGATTGCGATCAATGGCCTGGTTTGAAAATCCGTCCTGATCGCATGAGATGTGATTACCTGGTTTTTTGCCTTAAGAAGGGCAATGATCTCCTCTATGGCGGAGCACAGCGCGACATCTTCGACTTGCGCCGATTTGGGCGAACCTTTCGTCATCCAGAGAAATTCAGTTACAAGCCCATTTATCCGCTCGATTTCGCGCTGCACGATCTCCATGAGCTTTTTGTGAAGAGCATTGTGTCCCATTTCGCCCTGTAGCATCTGCATTGCACCGCTCATTGCCGCAAGCGGGTTCTTGATCTCATGGGCGATTTCGGCGGCAAACCTTCCGGCCAGGACCAGCCGTTCCATTCTCTGGATGTGTTCCTCGATTGCCTTTAGCTTGGTCAGGTCTATGAATATGATTGTCCAGCCGAAGGTTTCTCCGCTTTCGTTCTGGAGAATCGAAGCAGAGTAGCCAATGGTGATTTGCAAACCAGTTGGATGCGTGTAGGCGGTCTCCCTGCGGACCGCCGATTTTCGAATGGCGGGTCCACTGCCTCGAGGAAGTTGTGAGATGTCAATTGCAGGAAAGAGTTCCGTCACGGTGAGTTCGGCGATTTCGCTTGATTTTATTCCGAGGATTTCCTGTGCCGCGTTGTTGGAAAATACTATGAGTCCTTCGAGATCAATGGTCAGCAGACCGCTGGTCATGCTTTGGACAATGCTTGCATGAAGGGTTGAAAGCTTGCTGAGGTCTCTTTCGTGCTCCCGAACCCGTCGGCTGGAACTTTGGAGTTCCTCGGCGAGATATCCGGAAAGAAAGCCTACCAGGAAAAAGCCGGCCATATTCATGAGGATGGTAAAAAAATAGGTTCCGCTGTCACGCTCCTGTCCGGTCCTCGAAACGAGCGCAAGGGGTGAAATCCACCCGAAGTACTGTAAGTCGAGAAAAAGCCCGTAAACCAGAGTGCATGCCGAGGCGGTAAGGAGGCTCCCGCGCCGGTAAAGCAGAAGGGCTGAACTAATTATCACGAGCATGTAGAGAAATGAAAACGAGCTCTCAATTCCACCCGTCATATAGACCAGGACGGTCACGGCGCACAGATCGAAAAGGATCTGGGCCCAGGCAAAGTAGACGAGGCGCCGGACACGCTCCAGGCTGAGCGCTCCTAGAATGGTGAACAGAAACAGGATGCACGAAAAAATATAGAGCGGATGAAAGTTGGCGGAAAGAAGGTCGGCATTCCTGCCGCTTTGGACGGCAAGGGTAAGTATGAGGAAAAAGACGGCCAGAATCAACCGGTAGAGGAGGAGCTTTTTAAGTTTCCCTCTAAAGCGGCTGTCATCCGAGTTGCTATCCTGCCTGGGCGCGAGCGGGGTCATTTCCCCTCTATCTTCCAACAACATCGGCCAATTGGAAAATCGGCAGATACATTGCCACCAGGAGGCCGCCTATAGTTACGCCGAGAAAGAGGATCAGCATCGGTTCGAGCATCGCTGTCAAAGCTCCGACGGCTGAGTCGACTTCCTCGTCATAAAAATCGGCAATCTTGCCAAGCATTGAGTCGAGAGCTCCAGTCGCCTCGCCGACCGATATCATCTGAGTCACCATAAGCGGAAACACGCCTGTTTCAGACAGCGGCTCTGCAACCGGGCGGCCTTCGGAAATAGAGAGACGCGCGTTCCGGATGGCTTTCTCGACTACGGAATTTCCAGCAGTTGCAGCAACCACCTCGAGGCCGTCCAGAATCGGCACGCCGCTTGAGAGCATCGTGCCTAGTGTCCTGGTAAAGCGTGCCACAGCTATCTTGCGCAGCAGCAAGCCAAAAACAGGCGATCGCAATAGCAGCCGATCAGTGATGTCGCGTCCTCTGGGCGTCCCGCGAAACCGGCGCAGCGCATAGATTAGGATACCGAGTCCAAGGATCATCCAGTGAAAGTACCTCTTTGTAAAATCGCTCAAGTTCATGACAAGCAGCGTCATTGCCGGCAGCTTTACACCCGCGTCCAGGAAAAGCTGGGCAAAGACCGGAATCACCCATATAAGGATGACCGCTACCACTATTACGGCAATTGCGACTACAATTATCGGGTAGGTAAGTGCGCCCTTTACCTTTTTCTTCAGTTTGGCCATTTTTTCGATGTACGATGCCAGCCTGTTAAGGATAACGTCGAGGATGCCGCCGACCTCGCCTGCGGCAATAAGACTGTGAAAGAGGTTGTCGAAGACCTTCGGATGTTTCTTGATCGCATCCGACAAAGTGGAGCCTTCTTCAACGTCCTTTTTGATCTGTCGAATAACTCTTTTGAAATTAGGATTGCTTTGCTGTTCCTGGAGAATGTCCAGGCATTGGATAAGCGGGAGCCCGGCATCTATCATCGTCGAAAACTGCCGTACGAATATTACTTTGTCCTTGTCATTGACCTTGCCGGCTGCGGCAGGGAAATAGTCCATCAGCGCCTTGGGTTTCGGTCGCACGGCCTTGATGGCTATTCCCTTTCGGACGACCATCTGGCGCGCCAGAGGCAAGTTGTCAGCCTCTATTTCTCCTCTTTGTTTTTTCCCGGCGCGATCTAAACCAGCCCATACATAAACCGCCATGTTGCTCTCCTGTAGAGTCAAAAAAGTATTAAAGGAGGGGGTAACGACGGCAGAGGAAGCAAGTTTTGTTCCATAATTCTCTCCGCTGGACTGGTGGTTGTCAAATACCCTGACAGCTTTGCGAAGGATACGTAGAATCTTGAAAATTTGAGTATAAGGCAGGGCGGTCAGGGCTACGCTCTTGTCCACATAAAGGAGAACGGCTCACCGTGCTAATCTTTGGTCGACGACCTTATCACCTCCTCTACGGAGGTAACCCCGTCCTTGAGCTTATTTAATCCGCTGCGTCGCAGCGTCGTCATCCCAAGGCGGATGGATTCCTTTTTTATTTCAGCCGCTGAGGCCCCCATCAGAACGAGTTCGCGTATCTGATCGTGCAAGGGCATGACCTCATATAGAGCAATGCGGCCACGGTACCCCGTATCGTTGCAAACCGGGCATCCCGACCCGCGATAGCATTCAAAGGTGCCCAGTTCCTCGTCCAAAACCCCCAGATCGAGCAACGTCTCAGGCGGGACCTCTTCGACGACTTTGCACTCGTTGCATACCCGGCGAACGAGCCTCTGGGCGATGACCAGGTTAACGGCTGATGCAACCAGAAAGGCTTCGACCCCCATATTGAGCAGACGGTTTATCGTGCTGGGGGCATCGTTGGTGTGGAGGGTGCTCAGTACGAGGTGTCCGGTGAGGGCAGCTTTAACTGCGATTTCCGCTGTTTCGAAGTCTCTGATCTCGCCGACCATGATGATATCCGGGTCCTGACGCAAAAATGAACGCAGGGCAGCGGCGAAGCTCAGCCCGATAGCCTCGTGCACCTGCACCTGGTTAATACCTGTGAGATTGTATTCAACGGGGTCTTCGGCTGTCGAAATGTTGTGGCTGATCTGGTTGAGCTCTGAGAGCGCGCTGTAAAGTGTCGTGGTCTTGCCGCTACCTGTCGGTCCGGTAACCAGTACCATCCCGAAGGGCATATAGATTGACTCGCGGAAATTCTTGTACTGGATCTCTTCGAACCCGAGCTTGGTCATGTCGAGCTGAAGGCTTCCTTTGTCGAGAAGGCGCAGAACGACCTTTTCGCCAAAAAGGGTAGGCATAACCGAGACCCGGAAGTCCATCTCGCGCCCCTTGGCCCTTAGCTTTATGCGCCCGTCCTGGGGGAGACGCCTCTCGGCGATGTCAAGACGGCTCATTATTTTAATGCGTGATATAAGCGCGTTCTTTAGATGCATGGGAGGCCGCATCACCTCATAGAGCACGCCGTCGATGCGGAACCGAACGCGCATGGTCTTCTCGTAAGGTTCCAGATGAATGTCGCTAGCCTGTTTTCGTATTGCGTCCATCAAAATAAGGTTGACGAGCTTTACCACTGGGGCCTGCTCGGCTGCATCCTCCATGGAGAGAGGTCCATCTCCTCCATTGACTGGACAATATCGACGTCAATTTCCTCCTTGAGCATTCCGAGAACATCGTCCATCGACTCGTCGGCGGAGAAGTGCATGCCGATGACTTTCCTGATGACGTTATCGGAGGCGACGTGAACCTGGATATTTTTCCGAGTCAGAAAGCGGATGTCGTCTATAACGAACAGGTTTCCCGGATCGGCCATGGCGACGTTGAGAGTATTGCCCATAATCCCGAAAGGAATGGCCTGGTATTTGTGCATGATATCAAGAGGGATAAGGGCCAGGACTTCTTTCGGGACGTTGAGTTTAGTTAAGTCCACCTCGGGGCAGTGGAACTGCCTGGCTATAAACTCCAGTAGAGTATCTTCACCGACTATGCCGAGCTTTACGAGGGCTTCGCCGATGCGTTCTCCTGATTGCTGCTGCTCTTCGAGCGCGCGGTTGAGCTGATCGATGGTGATGAGGCCTTCCTGGACCAGCAACTCGCCTATTTTCTTGGCCAAAGTTTAATCCTTCCCAGACTTTCTTGTCGCAGAAACTGAACCGGCCCGATCCTGCAATCGCTTAAATCGGCAGAGACCCAACGTGAACTCGAATCGGACAGCCCGGAGATTCGAAAATATAAAATATACCTCGAACACTGATTAAATCGGTTTATGTGCTTCAATATTCAACTAAAAGTGAACAAAAAAATGCAAAAAACCTTGACACTATTTAATTCCCGGTTATTATTCGCGACGTTTTCTCGAAGTTTTGAGAAACACTAAAATAATATCAGAATAGGGGGTGATTGTCATGGTTTGCTCAACAATGAAGGCCGGAGCGGAATGCGCCTTCATGACGAAAACGGGATGTGGCTACAACGGCGGTACCTGCCATCCGATCGTGGAGAAGTGCGAAGGATGCCAACGCACGGTGGAATTCTCGACCGGAACGTTCTGCACCAGTTATCCGAATCCTTCCATTAAATGGAAAGCCAGCGCCTGTAATTTTGCGACTCATAACAAAGCAGAGGCGCAAGGTCAGCAGAAGATCAATCCTCTCAAGGCTTCCAAGAGAAACAACAAAAGGTAATAACCTTCTCCGCTGGTTCGTGAGAGCGGCCTCCAGTACACATTACGTTCCGGAGGTTTGCTCTCACCATCCTCTTAGTGTTTTCATCCAAATCTGAGTGTATAATTATTTCTGTTTTCATTTGACTTCTCCCGTGCCCATCCGTTATGGGAGTATGGGCAAGTTCAGGACGCATGCGGTCCCTCTTATTCGCCTGGTCCTGGTTTGCTCTTCGTGTCATTTCAGAAAGGAAGTGCAATCGTGGAACAGACTCAGATTTTGACCGGTGCTCAGGCCGCCGCCGAGGCCGCGAGATTGAGCCGCGTTCAGGTCGTGGCCGCCTATCCGATCACGCCTCAGTCAAAGATACCCGAAACACTGTCCGTATACGTGGAAAACGGGGATTTGAAGGCGGAGTTCGTGCGCGTCGAGAGCGAACACTCAGCAATGGGCGTGTGTATAGCTGCGTCCATCGTGGGGGCCAGGGCTTTTACCGCTACCGCCGCAAACGGTCTCGCCTACATGCATGAACAACTTCACTGGGCCGCCGGTGCGCGGCTTCCAATAGTGATGCCGGTTACCAACCGAGGAGTTGGAGCGCCCTGGACGATTCTGAACGATACCCAGGATAGTATTTCACAACGCGATACCGGCTGGATGCAATTCTACTGCATGAACAATCAGGAAGTCCTCGATCTTACTATCGTAGCGTTCAAGGCTGCTGAACAGCTTTTGATTCCCTGCATGGTCTGCTTTGACGGCTTTCGACTTTCACATACTCTTATGCCGGTAACAATACCCGAGCAGGGGAAAGTGGATTCGTTTCTTCCGCCATATGTCCCTTACCACAAGCTGGATGCTGAAAACCCTGTGAATATAAATCCCGTGGTCATGAGCGACCCTCTTTGCGACCCCGATGGTGTGCTTTCGCCTGGTTACATGGGCTTCCGGTTCCGGCTCCAGCAGAGTCTCGAAGAAGCCCTTCCCATTATCAGTGAAGCCGGCAGGGGGTTTGGTGAGCTTTTTGGCCGTTCCTACGAGGACCCGCTCTATCGCTACCGGGCCGATGATGCCGATTTCCTCTTCATCACAATGGGAGCTCTTGCCAGCGAGGCTACAGAAGTAGCCGATTCTCTGAGAGAAGAGGGCATAAAGGCGGGCGTGCTCGGCGTTCGTGTATACCGGCCTTTCCCGGCCAAGGAACTTCTCGAGGCGGTTCGGGGCAGGCAGGCGGCGGCGGTTCTCGAAAAAGCGATCAGCTATGGATACGAAGGCCCCCTCATGACCGAACTGAAGGCCTCGCTTTACAGGGAGAACGGGGATTGTCCGTGGCTCATCAACTACATCGTCGGACTTGGTGGAAAAGATATCCCTCCCGCCGATCTGCTTCATGCAGCGCGGGAAACCATTGCAGCCGCAAAGAGCGGGAAACTGACGGGAAAACCGCAATGGATCGGCTACGGAGTCTAAATAACGAAAAAAGGAAGATAACAGGCCATGTCAGAGCAAACAGTCATTCTCGACTATCCTGAAAAAGAATACATCCTTCCGGGCAACCGGCTCTGCGCCGGATGCGGTGTTACCATTGCGTACAGGTTTATTCTAAAGGCGCTCGGCCAAAAAACGATCATTTCCGTACCGGCTTGCTGCGTAACCATCCTGCACGGGATCTATCCCAAAACTCCGATCTCGGCGACAACTGTCAACACGACTTTCGCCAGCGCGGCTGCCACCGCGTCGGGACTGGTAGCCGGTCTCAAAGCCACAGGGCGCGAAGACTGGAATGTTATGGCAATGGCCGGAGACGGCGGGACATTCGATATGGGAATCCAATCCCTCAGCGGCGCCGCAGAGCGCGGCACCGACTTCATCTATGTTTGCTACGACAATGAAGCTTACATGAATACGGGTGTTCAGCGCTCCAGCGCAACCCCGGTGGGCGCCATGACCACCACAACGCCAATAATTCCCAAGGCGCAACCCAAAAAGGACTTCATGCAGATAATGGAAGCGCATAGCATTCCCTATCTTGCCACGGTCTCGTGCTCCTATCCCGGTGACGTCTATGATAAGTTCCTTAAGGCTAGAGACATTGAGGGGACAAGATTTTTCCACCTCTCTGCACCCTGTCCGACCGGGTGGTGGTATCCTACTAAAGATACTGTAAAAATGGGTCGTATGATGGTCGAATCATGCATCTTTCCTCTCTATGAGATCGAAGACGGCCGCGTCAAGCTTACCGGCAAGAGCCTGAGCATCGCCAAAAGCGGCAAAAAGAAACCCATAAATGAGTATATTGCTCTTCAGGGCCGTTTCAAAAAAATCACTCCCGAACAGGTGACCGGTTTCCAACTAAGAGTTGATGAGAAATGGGAGGAACTGCTTAAGAGGGCCGGGTTTTAGTTTTCTCCGTCTCAATTATGGTAGATTGTCCTTTGAGATTCTCTGGGTCCGCTTGCCGGACCCTTTTTTTATTTTTGCCCCTGATTCGATGGAACAGATGCTCCATGTTCCGTTTCAGGCATGCGATGGCCTCATACCGTGCCTGATTTGACATAACGCTTCAGCCTTGCCGGCTGTGGCGTCAAATCCCGTTACGGATTTCGAAAGGGACCTCGAATCATGAGAAGAAAAAGATGCCTTGTCCTGTCGCTGATTATCGCCGTGTCTGTTCTTGTCCTCACTTGCGCGGCCTCCGCACAGGGACCTGAGACCAGGGACCTGATTTTGGCTACTACCACGTCGACAGTCGATTCGGGGCTCCTGGACTGTCTTGTGCCGATATTTGAGAAGAAGACAGGCTACAGGGTGAAAACAATTGCGGTCGGCACCGGACAGGCGCTGGCGATGGGCGAGAAAGGCGAAGCGGACGTCGTGCTTGCGCATGCCGAGCAGGCAGAAAAGAAGCTTGTTGACTCCGGGGTCGTCCGAAACTACCGGTTGGTGATGCACAATGATTTCATAATGGCAGGTCCGGCCGAAGATCCTGCAAAGATTAAAGGCAGGAGCACCCTTGAAGCGTTCAAGGCCATTTTTGAAGGCAGGGGTCCCTTCATCTCCAGGGGCGACGATTCCGGAACTAATAAGATGGAGCTTAAGCTCTGGGATAAAACGGGACTAAACCCGAAAGGCGCCAAATGGTACCTGGAATCAGGGCAGGGAATGGGCGCCACTCTCCTCATTGCATCGGAGAAAAAAGGCTATACACTGTGCGACCGTGCAACCTATCTTGCTGAAAGGCCGAATACAAAGCTTAATATACTCTGCGAAGGAGACTCGTCTTTGCTCAACATCTATCATGTTATGGAAGTAAACCCGGAGAAATTCGGCAAAGTCAACGCCGAGGGCGCCAAAGCGTTTGTCGATTTCATGACTTCTCCGGAAACTCAAAAGCTCATAGGTGACTTCGGGAAGGATAGATACGGGCAACCGCTGTTTTTCCCCGACGCAGACAAACAGACATAACCCGATTGCCCGGTGGAAGGATTGCCAGTATTTTTGGGCCTTACTCGTTATGTCATGCTTGACATAACGACTTTTTTGCAGTATAAGGGAGGTGAGCTAAGTTTCATCCCTTTGTAGAACCGGGTCTTCCTTTGGGGCCCGGTTTTTATTTTTCTTCCTTAGGCACGGCAAGGAACAGATCCCGGAAAAGCTCGTCAGCGGAGTCCCTTGTAAGGTTCTGGAGTTTTTCGAATCTCTCTATAATTCCTCTGGCTAAAGGGGTCAGTTCGGAGCCGCCTCCCCTCAGTCCTCCTGCTTTTTTGTCAAGGAGGGTTTGCCCCAGTCTTTTCTCGGTCGCCCGAATTTTTCCCCAAACGGCGCGATAGCTCATCTGAAGTTCCTGGGCAGCGGCATGGATAGAACCGTGTCTGGAGACGGCCTGCAAAATATTGAGGCGGCCCGTTCCGAAGACCACCCGGCCGTTTTCGTCCTCGATCCAGACCTTGGATTTGACGGAAAGATTTTGAGAATTTGGCATTTTCTGCCTTGGAACTCCCTGCAACCTTTGTCGTATGGGCTAATCCCACCACCTGAGCAGCACGCTGCCCCATGTGTAGCCCGCCCCGAAGGCGGCCATTACCACATAGTCGCCCTTTTTCAGCGCATATTTTTTTTCCACCACCGCTTCATAGAGCGCAAGCGGCAGTGTGGCACAAGTCGTATTTCCATATTTGTCGATATTTATGACGACCTTTCCTTTGTCTATCCCCATTCTTTTTGCGGCGGCATCTATGATTCGCAGATTTGCCTGGTGAGGGACAAACAGTGAGACATCCTGGCCGGTAAGACCGTTTCTGGCCAGAATTTGAGCGGCAACTTCGGACATTTCGGTAACGGCCGTCTTGAATACGTTGCGGCCGTCCTGAAAAGCGAAATGCTCCCTTTTTTCCACAGTTTCATGGCTCGCCGGCCTTCGGCTTCCCCCGGCTTTCATGTGCAGGTAGGGCTCCCCTGTTCCGTCGGCGTGCAGTATGAAATCGAGGATGCCATACCCCTCTTCCGTGCACGAATCGAGAAGCACGGCGCCGGCCCCGTCTCCGAAAAGGACGCAGGTATTCCTGTCCGTGTAGTCGATAATTGTGCTCATCACATCACTGCCGACTACCAGTATTTTATTGACCCTTCCGGACTCGATCATCTGAGCGGCTACGGAAAGGCTGTAGAGAAACCCGCTACACCCGGCGCTGAGGTCGAAGCCCCAGGCGTTTTTTGCCCCGATGTCCCTTGCCACCAGGCAAGCGGTAGCCGGGAAAATCATATCGGGAGTAACCGTACCCACAAGGACTGCGTCTATCTCCCCGGGACTCACACCGGCCCTGTCCAGGCACTCCATGGCGGCCGGAACGGCCATATGTGAATTTCCGAGCCCGGGTTGCAGAATCCGGCGCTCCCTGGTCCCTGTACGGGTTACTATCCACTCGTCAGAGGTATCCACCATCTTCTCTAAATCGTGATTGGTCAGCCTGCGTTCCGGAAGAAAGCGGCCGACGGAACGAATATATGCTGTGCGTTTGAGCGTCATTTATACCTCTACATAACCCCTTTGTACCACCCGCCGTCAATCTGGATGGAATCTCCCGTTATGAAGCCTGCCCGCTCGGAAGCGAGAAAAGCTGCCAGAGCGGCGATTTCCTCAGGTTTTCCCATGCGGTGCAGGGCAATCTGCGATTCCCATGTATCGATGACTTCGTCGGGAGTAATGCCTTTTTTCCCGGCGATTTCGGCAGAGAGCTTTTGCACCCGTTCGGTTATGGTGTAAGCGGGGCAGATGTTGTTAACTGTGATGTTATACTGAGCGAGTTCATTAGAGAGTGTCTTGGCAAGTCCGATAATGCCTATTCTGATCGTGTTGGACAGAATCAGCCCGTCGATCGGTTGCTTCACGGCAACGGAGGTCAGGTTTATGATACGCCCCCAGCGCTTTTCGATCATCGCGGGAACGGCTTCGCGGGTCATGGTGATGGCGCTGAGCAAAATCAGGCGGAAGGCGGAATTCCACAAATCTTCGTCTATATCGAGGAATTTTCTGTCGGGAGGTCCGCCCGCATTGTTCACCAGGATGTCAACGGTCCCGAAATGCTCCAAACCCTTGCGAATGAAAGCCCGGGCCTGTTCAGAAATACTCAGGTCGGCGGCGATTCCGATCACCTCTCCGCCGGTCAGCGACCGAATCTCTTCGACCGCTTTCGGAAGCTCCGGGTGCTCTCTGGCGCAGATCGCCACCTTTGCGCCTTCTTTGCTCAGTTCCATGGCGACAGCTTTGCCCAGTCCCTTACTGGCGCCGGCCACGAAGGCCACTTTGTCTTTAAGACCCAGGTCCACTTGAAGAACTCCCTTTGACTAAAATTCAGGTGCAAAACCATCAGTATCTCATGCTGTCATAGCTATTACAATCTGTCATTATAAAACTTTTGCATGGCATCGGAGTAGTGTTCGCTTTCGTCGTAAATGTAAAAAGGCTGCTCGACCTTGAGTTCTTCACCCCCGCCTTTGCGGCATTCAAGGTGAACAAGCCGGCTCGGACCGCTCGGATATGAGTAGATGACCGTCAGCCGTTTGGGGCTGAAGCCGTGGTCGATAGCAGTGTGCAGCAGGTTTGCTAGCCGGGTCGCAGGGTATATAAGCGCAACAAGCCCCCCCTGCCGGAGCAGATACGCCGCAGCCCCGAAGACATCGGCCATGGTCGCGCTGAGTTCGTGGCGAGCAAGGGCCTTTTGCCTGTCGGGGTTTATTCGGCCGGTCCCTGGTTTTCTGTATGGAGGATTGCTCAGTGCCAGATCAAAGCTCCCGGCTTTAAACCGGGATGAAACCTCACGCAAATCCATCTGACAAATTTCTATGCAGTCGCCAAAATGATTTTCATTGACGTTTTTTCCGGCAAGCTCGGCAAGCTCAGGCTGAATCTCAACTCCCACGATTTTACGCTCTGTCTTTTTTCGATAAGCCAGCACGAGCGGTATCACGCCGCAGCCTGTCCCGAGTTCGATCACCCGGTCTTCTTTTCTTATACGGGTAAGGCCTGCCAGCAGGACCGCGTCTATTGAAAAACGGTATCCTTTTTCATCCTGGCAAATGATAAGTCTTCCACCAAAAAGAGCGTCGCTGGTTTGCCGCCCTTTTTCTCTGAGAGTCTTCGACGTCAAAAAATTTCCTCGTCGGGGGAAAGAGGGTTTATTACCAGCCCGGATATAACCTTCGGATAAAAGTAGGTGGACTTGTGAGGCATTATCAGCCCGGCGTTCGCGACTTCCCGGACCTGTTCGATTCGCGTGTTGTTTATGAAAAAGCCGGCGTCGTATCTTCCTGATTTTACTGCATCCATAGTTTCCGCAAAATCATGCATGAAGCTTATGTTGTGCTCATTTGCAAGGACCTGGTCGGAGAGTCCGGCAAGGTCCCTGAGCACTACCTGGTCAAGCACGACCACATCCAGCGTTCTCAGCGGCACGGCTATGCCTTTCTGCGCGAGCAGAGCTGAAACGACATCTCGCTTTGCCGTGAGCACGTATACGCTCGCCGCCCCTCTGCAGTAGAAGCCGATGGTCGTATCCCTCCTCGATCCTCCAGCCGCAATTGCCTCCTTCCACCTCAGTTCTCCGCCGTTTCCGATCTCGAAGCACTCAACATTGAAGCAGGTTTTGGCCCGTTCGATAAACTGCTCAGGGCCCCATGCGCCGAGATTTCTCAACAGCCTGTGAGTAGGGAGAATGGTGAGCCCCGATTCGTTCATATCGGTAAGGTATACCATTACATACTCGTAGGGGGCATGCGGATTTCCGGTCCCATAGCGCTTGCGGAAGATGTTCCTGTAGTTCAGCGCGGTTTCGTAGCGATGGTGGCCGTCAGCAATAAAGATGGGCTTGTCCAGCATGAGGTCACGGACTTCATTCAGGATCGGCCGCTCGGTTACGGGCCAGACCCTGTGAGTCATACCGGCCGAATCCGTGAATGACATCGCCGGGGCGCCGCGCCTGCCCGAGGCAAGCGCTTTTTGGACCTTTTCGTCCGAATCCGGATAAAGTGCGAAAACCGGGCTCAGGTTCGCGTTGCAGGCCAGCATGAGCGCCAGGCGCTCTTCTTTTATGGCCCGGAAAGTTTTCTCATGGGGGCGTACCCTTCCTGAGGAAAAATCCTCGAGCCGTAAAGCGCAAATGAAGCCCGTGCGGGTTTTGGCCGATCCGGGGCCATCCTTGTAATCCAGTTCGTAGCGGTAAATGGATGGTTCAGGGTTGCGGACGAGGATTTGCTGACGTTTCCACTGCTCGATCCAGGCTGCAGCGCGGGTGTGGGGATTATCCTCACCAGTGTCCCCGGCTGTTGTCATTCCCAGTTCCAACCGGATGAAATTGTATGGACTTCGTTCGTGAAAATCCTTCTGCTCTTCAGGAGATATAACATCGTAGGGAGGAATAACCACTTGAGCAAGGTCGTCAATTATCTGCTGATTGTAGCGCAATCCCCTGAACGGGGCGATTTCAGCCATGAGCTTTGCGGGTCCTTTCTGCTGGCATGCGTTTAAGAGTAGAGCGTTCGCACTGAGGACATTTTTGCTAACATAGGTTGGGTTGTTTTACAAACGGAAATCGGAGGCTGGATACATTGCGGGGCGTGGAGTCTTTATCCGGAATTCCCGGCTCCGGCCTGCATTGCTAACGTGCAGTTACTCGAAATTCTGTAGAGATTATTATCTAAGTTGTTGTTTCTGCGTCTCCGTGTGATCTGGCTTTCGCCCATCGGCTTCTGCTCTATCCGCCCTGCGCAATCGGTCTACCGGAAAGCGCCGTTATCTTCGAACAAGCGCCTGTCGGCAGAGTTGGTAAGGATGATCCCTGAAAAATCGGCCGTAATCCCGGGCGCTCCAAGGCAGTCGATGATGAGGCAGGCGAGGTCTATCCATCGGGAGGAAGAATCCAGGATTGCCCTGTCGCTGCTTGCGGCAACGCAGGCGTCGTAGGGAATTTCGCGCTCCGGTACCGGCACTGCCAGCGCTCGCCCCGCAATCCCAGCTCTCATGAGCCTGTCGCGATATGTGGCGGCAAGCTCACCGCTGCGGCTCATTGGTCCATCGAACAGGAAAAGGACCTGGCTGGGCGGAAATTGCTCGAAGAACCTGAACATCATGTCCAGGGCCATATTGCTCGTCTCGGTCAGGCGGAACCGGTAGGACTGCCCGGCAAGGTCCCGCAGCGCGCCGTCGTTTGCCTTGAGCAGGGGCCTGCCTTCTAGGAAGCTTTCGAGAGTAATCTGAACGTTATGGCCGTCAACCGCGAGCAATTTCATCTGCCAGCCGGGCCCCCGGTCCTTTCTTTGGAGCCTTCCGAGGGCTTCCTTCTGGCTGAACAGGCCGCGGCTGAGCGCCATACGTTCCAGGGCATCCAGAGCGTACCGGTTGCCCACAAGTTCGAGGGCGGCCGTTCTCGGGTAGAATTTATTCAAGAGGAAAAAGAAATCCGCCGCTGCCTGGAACAGGAGCCATTTTCGTTTTGTGCTGAGGGCCGGTAAGTTATCCATATGAGGGTGGATACAACAGGAAAAATGTTCGTATATTCGGCTTAGGTATCATGTTGCCGGACTTGCTCAGTTTTACGCAACTCCCGCCGGAGCACTTTGCCCACGATGGTCTTGGGCAGCGAATCCCGAAATTCGACTTCTTTGGGGATCTTGTAGGCTGCGAGCTTCCCCGTGCACCAGTCCACGATTTCCTGCCGGTCAAGGGTTTCGCCCCTCTTTAAAACGATGAAAATTTTTACGGCCTCCCCTTTCCTCGGGTGAGGGATTCCGATAGCCGCCGCGTCCAGCACCTTGGGGTGCTCATAGAGCACTTCCTCTATCTCGCGTGGATAGATATTGTACCCGCCTGATATCACCAGGTCTTTTTTGCGGTCCACGATGAAAAAATACCCGGAACTGTCCATGGTCGCAAGGTCTCCGGTGTAGAGCCATCCGTCCCGAAGGGCGTCCGTGGTGTCCTCTTGGTTTTTCCAGTAGCCCTTCATGACCTGCGGCCCGCGAACGATCAGTTCGCCGACCTGGCCGGCAGGCATCTGCCTGGTTCCGGTTTCAGCATCCACTATACGGCAATCCGTGTCGGGCAGCGGGATTCCAATCGATCCGTGTTTGCGCAAACCTTCGATGGGGTTTGCGTGTGTAACAGGGCTGGCTTCCGAGAGCCCGTAACCCTCGACGATTTTGCTTCCCGTTTTCTGTTCGAACCGGCGCATCACCTCGACCGGCATTGGGGCAGACCCGGTGACGCAGAACCGGATCGAGGAGAGGTCGAATGAATCGACTTTCGGGTGAGCCATAAGCGCGGTGTAGATCGCCGGGACTCCCGGAAAGATCGTCGGTTTTTTCTTTTTTATGGTCTTTATCACTTCATCGGCGTCGAAGCGCGGCAAAATTGTTATAGTGCAACCGGTATAGATGGAGAGATTGAGACCAACGGTCAGGCCGAACACGTGAAAAAACGGCAGTACGGACAAAAAGCGTTCCTTGCCGCAGTTGAGGTCGGGAAACCATGACGCAATCTGTACGACGTTTGACAGAATGTTTCTGTGAGTGAGCATTGCGCCTTTGGCGATCCCGGTTGTGCCGCCCGTGTACTGGAGCAGGGCAAGGTTGTCGGGCGCCGCTGCACATGGAATTGGATCGGGCCGTTTTTGAGCCATTAATTTCTTCAGGCTGAGGACATGAATTCCATCGTAGGGAACAGAGGTGAAAAGCTTTTTGAAGTGAGCCTTCAGGGGATAAAGATACCTCAAAGGGGCGGGAAGGTAGTCCTTCACGCTTGTGACGATGGTCATCCGGATTCCCGTTTTGGACAGGACCTTTTCGGCTTTAGGATAGAGATGGTCGAGAATAAACAGGAATTCAGCATCCGAGTCCGTCCACTGATGAACAAGCTCTCGTTCCACGTAGAGCGGATTTGTCATGATCACGATCGCTCCCACCCAGAGCGCCGCGTAATAGGCTATCACACACTGGGGAGTATTCGGGAGCATTATGGCTACTTTAGTCCCCTCTCTCACGCCTATCTGCCTGAGACCGTTCGCCAGCCGGAGCACATGGGCCCATAATTGGCGGTAGGTAAGCCTTGCACCGAAAAATTCCGTCGCGATGCTGTCGGGAACGATTTTGGCGTTTTGCTCCAGAATCAGAGGCAGGCATGTTTCAGGGTATTCCCGTGAGAACGGGACTTCCGGGTCATAATGTTTGTACCAGATTCGGTCCATTAATTTTCCCTGCGGGCCGTCATGTCTAATTTAGGTCCGTTGACAATTCCGGTTCCTGTCATCTTTCTATTGACATGCATCGAGGCTGTTTGACAACTTTTCTTTGCAGCATCCGTTAAAATTAAACGTACCAAAGCCCGTGTGAATACGTCAGGATATCTCAGCCGAACAAAGGCGGCCTTGATTTACCTGCCGATATTCCGCTAAAAGTTTCGGTGCTATAATCAAAATTTTAGCCTTTTGGATAACTGACCGAACTATCATTTCATGAGACCGGGGGCTTCCGGGGCCCCTCCGGGAAGTCTGGCATGAGGGCTGAAAGAATCGGAGAGAGGAATACGGTGGAAGAAGCACGAGAAAACCGGCAACGGGTAAGGCTTTCTTTCAAGATTGCTGCGATCTATGCCGCAGTGGGGGCATTGTATATATTCTTTTCCGATCGAGTGGCCGCAGTGTTTTCCGATACGCCTCAAGGTCTCGCGCAGATCGAGATAATAAAGGGCTTGCTCTATGTCTTATTGACCGCCCTGCTGCTCTACTATCTAGTCAACCGGGGCATAAAGAGACTTGAGGTATCCCAAGAGGCGTTCTGCAAAAGCGAGGAGCAATATCGGGCCCTGGTCGAGGCCACAGAAACGGGATACGCGATTTTGGACCGGCAGGGGAAAGTACTCGATGCCAATGTGCACTACGCGAAGTTGACCGGGCATAATACCCTGCAGGAGATATTGGGAAGAAGTGTTGCCGAGTGGACAGCGCCATACGACGTGGAAAGAATCACCGAAGAATTCAAGAAGTGCGCAGAGAAGAACTTCGCACGACACCTCAGGATGGATTACGTAGACAAGAGCGGCAATATCATTCCCGTCGAGATGAATTCAACTTCAATCCCTTCTGCGGAAGGCGCGGTTATACTTGCTCTATGCGTGGATATCAGCGAGCGGAAGCGGACGGAAGACGTTCTCAAGGAGAGTGAGATGCGCTTCCGGTCGATTTTCGAGCATACGGGAGTCGGCGTGGCGCAGGTGGAGTCTCATACCGGCCGTTTCGTGAGAATCAACAGGAAGTATTGCGACATCGTCGGCTACTCCCCGGAAGAGATGCTCGGCAGAGATTTTCAGAGCATTACGCATCCCGGCGATTTGGAGGCCAGCTTGAGGAATACTGCCCGGCTGACGGCAGGGGAGGTCGGCAGCTATACGATGGAGAAGCGATACATCCACCGGAACGGGGAGACCGTGTGGGTGAATCAAACCGTATCCCCCTTGTGGGCTGCGGGCGAGGAGCGGGACTATCACGTTACCGTCGTGGAAGACATTACCGAACGCAGGCGGGCTGAGGAGTCGCTGGCGCAGAGCAATGCGCGAATATGCCATCTCAACGATGTCTTGCGTGCCATTCGTGACGTCGGAAGCCTCATCAACCGGGAAAAAGATCCGATTGAACTGTTGAAAGCCGTCTGCGACAGCCTCGTCCAAACCCGCGGCTATGTATTGGTGTGGATCGGACAACCGGAGGCAGACTCCAGGCTGCTGCTGCCGGTTGCCCGCTCGGGAAGGGGCAGAGATTGCTTGCGACACGCCCTGATCACCTGGGATGACAGCCCCACCGGACGGGGGCCTGCGGGCATCGCAATGCGCGAACGCCATGCCGTGGTCTTCGATGACGTCACAACCGATCCGCGCTTTGCCCTCTGGAAAGATCAGGTCCTGGCCTCTGGCGGCGCCTCCATCACTTCCGTCCCACTCATTCATGAGGAGCGCATCTTCGGCGTCCTTACTGTCGTGGCTGACCGTCCGCATGCGTTCGATCTGGAAGAAGTGGAACTTTTGAGCAACCTGGCTGCGGACTTGGCTCGCGCGCTTCAAAGTCTGGAAAACGAAGCCGCCCGCAAGCGCGCCGAGGAGGCCCTGCGGGCGAGCGAGGCAAAGTTTCGGCTGGCTTTTCAAACCAGCCCCGATTCAGTCAATCTCAATCGTGTTCACGACGGTATGTTTCTGGATATCAATGAGGGTTTTACAAAGATAGCGGGGTATACGCGCGAGGAAGTTATCGGAAAAACTTCCCTTGAACTCAACATCTGGGACGATCCTGGAGATAGACAACGCCTGATCGCCGCCCTGGTGCGCGAAGGATTCGTCGAAAATGTGGAAGTCCGGTTTCGTGGGAAAGGCGGCAGGATCATAATCGGCCTTTGGTCCGCTAGTATATTACGCATCGACGGGGAAGACGTTCTCCTCTCGATAACCCGCGACATCACGGGACGCAAACATGCGGAAATGGCTCTGCGGGAGAGCGAGGAACGTTTCTCCAGGTTCTTTCACGCCGCTCCGGTGTGCACTAGTATTAACCGTTTGAGCGACGGCCAATATGTCGACGTCAATGATGTGCACCTGAACTTTTTTGGCTACACACGTGAGGAGGTCATGGGCCAAAACGCGTTGAAGCTTGGAATGTGGGTCGATCCTGAAGACCGGGCGAAGATGATCGATATACTGCAGGAATACGGCAGAGTACAGGACTTTGAAACCCGGTTCCGCAGGAAATCCGGCGAGATCATGGATGCGCTTTTCTCGGCGGAGCTGATCGAACTGGCGGGGCAGCAGTATATTCTGGGCCTCACGCATGATATCACCGAGCGCAAGCGGGGAGAGAAGGAAAGAAAAAAACTCGAGGAACAACTGTTCCAGGCTCAGAAGATGGAGTCGGTAGGGCGGCTGGCAGGTGGCGTGGCGCACGATTTCAATAACATGCTGGGTGTGATCATCGGCAGGGCGGAAATGGCCCTGGAACAGGACGTCTCTGCTGACAAACTCCAGCACAATCTCAAAGAAATCCTCAAAGCGGGCCAGCGGTCAGCCGACCTTACCCGGCAACTGCTGGCCTTTGCACGCAAACAGACCGCTATCCCGAAGATACTGGATTTGAACGACACCGTCTCGGGCACGCTGAAGATGCTTCGACGCCTCATCGGCGAGGATATCGACCTGTTCTGGATACCGGAGCTCGATCTCTGGAAAGTGAAAATCGATCCCTCCCAGATGGACCAGATTCTGGCCAATCTTGTTGTCAACGCCCGCGATGCCATCTCCGGAGTGGGCGCCATCACTCTGAGGACCGAGAACGTTGTGATCGATGGTTCCAACAGGGCGGAAACCCCCGAATTCATCCCCGGTGAATACGTCCTGCTGATCATGAGCGATACCGGCGTGGGTATGAGCAAGGAAGTCTGCGAGAATATCTTCGAGCCTTTTTTTACCACCAAGGAACTGGGCAAGGGAACCGGGCTGGGGTTATCCACCGTTTACGGCATCGTCAAACAAAACGACGGTTTTATTTATGTTGCCAGTGAACCGGGGAAAGGCGCCACATTTAGAATCTACCTGCCTCGGTTCGAGGCTGAACCCGCGCAGGATTTCCCTGAGAAGGCGGCCGGAAAGCCCCCGACCGGCACGGAAACCATCCTTGTGGTCGAAGACGATGAAGCGATCCTGAGCCTCAGCAAAACGATTCTCGAACACCTGGGCTACACGGTGCTTGCGGCACAGACTCCGGTACACGCTATTCATCTTGTGCAGGAGCATCGAGGTGAACTCCACCTGCTGATCACCGACGTGGTGATGCCGGAGATGAACGGCCGGGCGCTGGCGGAACGGATTGGCGCCTTCAAGCCGAACCTCAAGTGCCTCTATATGTCGGGCTATACCGCCGACGTGATTGCACATCGAGGCATTCTGGACGAAGGAGTAAACTTCATTCAGAAGCCTTTCGGCAGCGACGATCTTGCGACAAGAGTCAGACAAGTCCTGGACCACTTCGAATAGAGACAGCGCCTCAACGTCCCTCAGGGACACCCTGAAACCATGAAAAGACCCGTGGTCTAACGCGTCGCGTAGATTCTTTCATCTGTATCTTCTGAATTATCCGTGGTCATCTGTGTTAACCCGTGGTTCGTGTCCACTGTGTTCTCTGTATTACTAACATGCAGATTCTTAAAATTTTGGCAAGCATACGGGCTAAGCGGTTACTGTTTCTCTGCGTTTTTCTCTGTGTTCTCTAAAGATCGACCTTGGCCCCTCGAAGCAGGCAACCGGGTCTTTTGAATTATCGAATGTCTCTGTGGTGAATCGCTTTTCGTAACTGACTGCCTGCCCTGGCAGTTCAAGCAGTTGGGAGGGCGTTCGCCCCGCAGCCCGGCCAGCAGGTTATCCGCGGCCATATTGGCCATTCGGGTCCGGGTCTCGACGGTGGCGTTACCGGCGTGCGGCAGAATGACCACGTTGTCGAGGTCGGCCAGTCCCAGGCTGAGCAAGGGTTCGTTTTCATAGACGTCCAGGCCGGCCGCCCTGATACGTCCCTGCTTCAGTGCCTTAACTAATGATTTTTCATCAACGATAGGGCCTCTGGAGGTATTTATCAGGCAGGCCGAACTTTTCATCGTCCGGAGTTCCCTCTCTCCGATCAGATGGCGAGTCTGTTGTAGAAGAGGTACGTGCAGCGATACAAAGTCCGAGTCCTTCAGCAGTTGATCGAGAGGGGCAAAGGTAACGCCTGATTTGTCTTCTTCATATTTTTCGAGTCGTGGGCTGTTAAAATAGCTCACCTTCATGTCGAATCCGGCGGCCCGCCTGGCGACAGCTTTTCCAATGCTACCAAAGCCCACTATGCCAAGCGTCTTGCCGCTGACATCCCAGCCGAGGAAGTGAAAAGGCGCCCAGAATTTAAATTCGCCGCTCCTGGTCATCCCGTCGCCTTCCACGAGTCTGCGCGCCGTAGCCAGGATCAGGGCGAATGCGAGGTCGGCAACCGAATCTGCGCTCACTCCGGGGGTGTTTGTTACCGGAATGGACTTCCTGGTTGCAGCTTCAATATCGATTTTATCGAAGCCGTCGCCGTTATTGGCTATGATTTTGAGGTCAGGGGCGCGTTCCAGTACCTCGAGATCGATGCGGTCGGTGAGCGTGCACAGAATCCCGTCTTTTCCCTCTACGCCTGCCAGAAGCTTTTGCCTGTCGATAGGAATGTCTTCGTTGTGGCCCTCCACGGAATGCTCTTGGGCTATCCGGGCCGAAACTTCCTCCGGCAACCGGGCGGTGATAAAGACTCTCATTTGGTTGTTCTCCAGTTTCTGTCTTATGGTCTTCCTTTGAAGGCATCTTTATATACTAATTTGGTAAGCACCCCATGTCGGAGGGTCAATTCGGACTAACCCATCAACCCGGCCACCAATGGATCTCGCGGCTTCGGAAGGCCCCTGACTGCCGTGGTTCCCTTTAGCTTGACAAACGATCCGCCTACCTTACTTTCCAACAAGGTCCCACCGGGTTCGGGTACGATTCCACGACAGCGCAAGACGCACCGAAGCAGGAGGTTTGAATCTCGTGCAGCACGGTGAAGAGATCCCTCAGGGAAAGCATGATATCAAACCACCCATGAATGCCGCGCAATTGTTTGTGCGCTGTTTGGAAAACGAGGGTGTCAAATACGTCTTCGGTATACCCGGAGAGGAAAATATCCGCACGGTCGATGCATTTAACGGATCGTCCATTCGCTTCATCCTTGTCCGTCACGAGCAGGCCGCTTCTTTCATGGCCGATATCTACGGCCGTCTGACCGGTCAGCCGGGAGTGTGCATCGCGACCCTCGGACCGGGCGCCATCAACCTTTTGCTGGGCACGGCTGATGCCTATACAGACAGCGTAGCAAGGCCCCCATGGATACATCATCCAGCCTATGGGCCTGACGCAAAGAGCGGCTGTCACCAGGGAGTATGAAGGGACGCTCGCGCGGCTCTGCGATATCAAAAAAGAATGGTGTCTGGCGGGAGATAAAGGTCAATATTGACGCGACAAGCAATTGCTTTCGCCTTCCACTGCGCGGGAATTGCCGAGGCCACCGGCAATAACTGCATGAAAGAATTCGCGGTAGTGCTTCTCTTAAATTTAAAAAACGCGGTAGGAACAGGCTCTGTCCTTCGCCGTTGTGATTAAGCTGGGGCATTGATTATAGAAGGGCTTGAATGGCGGAGAGTCCATCCCCGAACGAGTTCCTCTTCCGTCTGCACTCCCAGCGCAGGTGTTTCGCTAAACGTGGTGTGGATTTCATGCCGGAAACCTCCCCGACGGTCTCCGTCATCGAGGAACCCTTGGGCAGAAGCCGACCAATGACGGACACTGCGGTGCATAAACCTGGATCAACGTACAATGGCGGGTGCACGGGACATGGTCAGGAAGGGGCTGGTCGTTTGCCGTCAGTTCCAAAGAATGTCAGCTTCCAATGATCTCGCTTAAATAATTCTGCCCAATTCTTCCGGTGATACCGAGCCGATCTTTTTACCAATTCTCTCCGTGGAGAGCGTGCGAACTTGACTGATTTTCACCCATGAGCGTTTGGGGAGGTCCTCGGGATCGAGTTCCAGAGTCAGAGGAAATCCAGCACGTTGAGACTGGCTGGTTATGGCCATGGCAATCACTGTTCCTGAACGTTCATTTGAAGACATCTTGGCTGACAACGACAACGGGGCGCAGACCAGCCTGTTCTTTCCCTTTTACTGGATTCAGATCGGCCCAACGAATTTCTCCCCTCAATATTCCGGCCACTGTTCCAATTCCTCACCCATGCCTTCCTCAGCAATAGCCCTCTCCACGGCAGGATCGAGCATCGAACATTCCAGGGCAAGGCGGCTTCGTTCCAGTTTCTTAAGTTTCTCTTCTACTGCATCCTGAATTGCTTTGCTTCGACTGGGAAACACCCGGTCTTTCACCAGTTGATCGAGCCGATGCACTGTGCTCTTATCCATTGTGATTGCGATTTTTGCTGAAGCCATCATACACCTCAGGTATGATAATGTATCATACTCACTGTCAGATCAAGCGGGACTGTATACGACGTAGAGTCGTTGGATGACAGACGAATTCGAACGGTGGCTGATCGGCGCAACGGGTGAGATCGACTTCGGTGAGCACTCTCGATGTGACTTTTCCCTGAACGTGATTTCCATCCGGTGTACTCAACCGAATTTCCGAGTGTGGATTCCCCCCCCTGATCCGTCCTGCGTGGTCTCCATCATCGAATACCCCCTGGGGAATGCATCGGAAAAAAGTCAACACAACTCTAAATATTCACCTCCCAAGCCCGCGACCAACCTTCGCATTTCCGTCACATTTGTTAACCTTCATGGCCTGCCCGTCCGGATCGCACCCACCCAATCCATTTTATAGTCTTCCGCCGATTTCTATTCGGGCGCCTCACGAACCGGACACGAGGCCTCTTACGCAATTATCCCTTTTGTACCGCATAAATCATTATCACCTGAACCCTTGGACTCTGAAAGGCTGAAAGCGGGCTATAGACTCCAGGGGTGGAAGTAAGTCCTGGAATCGCAGAAACAGGTCCCCAATGAGATATTATTTGCATGTTCGATTGGGAAATAATGAGGCTCCGCGGGCTTCAGCAGCACAGTGGAGCTTTTGGGGGCTGTCCATTTCTCCTTGTTAGCCCCTCCTTCTGCAAATGTCTCGATCAAATCACGGCGGCCCTTTTTATTGAACTTCTTCTCGCATAAGGCCGAATTATTAATAGTGACGCAGCCTGACCTGAAAGAAATGGCGCCGAACAATCACTGAGTGACGATGAGGCCTGAAATGACAATAGGCTTGCATATAGCCCCTGGAGAAAGAAGCATATCCCGGACGTCCGAATCTCCCAAGGCTGTCAAAATTGTCGAGATGACCGGAGAGCTCCCCCCGATGCCCCGCATTGCGGCTCAGTTATTTGAGAGACTTTGGGATGATCACTCCACACCCAGGGAGATTTACCAGCTCATTATTAGAGACCAGGCGCTTGCCGCCCGCGTTCTCAAGGTGGCAAATTCACCATACTACGGGGCATCGCGGTCTATTGCAACTTTGCAGGACGCCGTTATGTTCCTGGGATTCGACTCGATCAGATCGCTTATTATGACGGCGGTCCTGAAAGGCATGTTTGCAAATGTGGGTCATCCGGAAAGGCTCCTCTGGGAACACGCGCTGGGCTGTGGTCTGATCTCCCGAAAAATAGCCGTCGAAGTTGGCTTCGCGCGCGAAGAAGAGGCTTACCTCATCGGGCTTATGCACGACGTTGGCAAAGCGGTGCTCTTCTTTCGATCTCCAGCGGTAATGCGGGAAATTATGCAGGAAGTCTATGACGAGGGCACCGACTTCTTCGAGGTCGAACAGCGAAGGCTGGGCTTTACACACGCAGACGTTGGCGGGATAATCGCCGATAAGTGGCGTTTTACTGTCGATATCGAAGAGGCCATCACAAATCATCACCAACTCAACCAGGCCCGTTGGGCTCCGGAGCTTACTCAAATCGTCAACCTCGCCAACTCGATTTGCCACAAACTTTCAGTCGGCCCCACGCAAAAACCGGCCCTTGACCTCAATTGCAGTGAAAGCTCCAAAGCTCTAGGGCTGGGGCCATCTGCGCTTGAGAAGATCATCGCCGCGGTAAATGAGGTTCTCCAGGCTGAGGATTTAGCCGAGATTTAACGTTACAACCCTACAATCAAAAACCCCCCTTGCTCTTCGAGAAAGGGGGGTTTTACGCTCTGGTCTGAAGCTATTGGCAGTTTCCGGATGGAAACCGCCTATTCCTTATGATTGAGCACCTCGGTCACTGTGGACATTGCCGCGGAGCACTCGATCATGACACGCACCATCAGGACCAGCGCGATGGCATTCAGCACTCCGCAGGCGATCCAGGCGTTACCTGCGGCTGAAGCGGCCCCCATGGCTGCGAAGAAAAGCGTCATGACTATCCCGGCCGGAGTGCAGCGGGGCCAGCTCTTTAAGCGGATATACTGATTGCCGCCGCCGTGCTCTTCCACTGCCATGAGCACGCGCACCGAACCGAACAGACCGCCGCGCAGTTCCAGGTCCCAGCCGTCAAAGTCGCCGCCTCTGTGCACGATTGTCCTTAAGGCTTTTACCCCTTCCTCGATCGATTCCAGCCAGGAAATCGGTGAGCGCCACTGTTGGCTCCAGATCGTAAAAGTTTTCGGCCACGGCAGGGGGTGCGCTATGCCGGATGCGACGCCGCATTTGCGCCATGGAGTCAAACCGAGTTTGATCCTTCCGATCAGGCGCGCCACCGGTTGCATCAAATGCAGATAGGCGGTAAGGGCCTTGAGCTTGCGCCGCTCCTGCGCCGGAAACTGCAGGAAAGGCACCCTCAATGCGCACGATACCGCATGGCCTATCGGCAGGGCGAGGGCAACGAGGAAAAGTGGAAAGGAGAGCAACAGGGGACTCCATTCGATCCCCAGCAGCGAAAACAAGGCAAGGGCCGCAACTATCACGTTCCATTCGGGCATGAGAGGCAGAGACCACATGAAACTCGATGAGGGCTGATATATCGATTGAAACAGGGCGCTGCCCCATGTACCCTGATAAATTCTGCCCCGGAAGCAGCCGAAAAGCTGTTCGAAACCTTTGAAATAAAGCCTTCCGGCCCAGGGGATATGTCCGGCGGCATTGTATTTCTCAGGCCATTTGCGCTCCAGGTAACCTTCCGCCTTCCCGTAGTTCAACTGCTGTTTCCAGTAAGTTTTGACGGAATTGCGGCGATGATGCCACACCATCGCGGCCGGATTGAAACCAAGTGTCCACCCCTGCTTCTGCAGCCGCCAGCAAAGATCGACGTCGTCTCCGGCGATCCGGAACTGTGCGTCGAAACCGCCGATAGCCTCCAAAGCGGCTTTGCGAAACGCCATGTTGCAGCCGGGAATGTGCTCGGCCTGCTGATCGGTCAGAAGGACATGTATCGGTCCACCCGGGGCGTTTGCAACGCATTCGGCTATGGGACCGTCATCGGCGGGAGGGATATTCGGGCCGCCGACCCCAACGTGATCGGTCGAAAGAAAAGTCGCCGCAAGATAGGTCAGCCACTGCGGGTCCGGAACAGCGTCGTCATCGATATAAGCTACTATTTCGCCCTTTGCGGCGCGCATTCCGACATTGCGGGCGTTGCTGAGGCCGCCGTTCGGAATGGAAATCACCTTGAAGCCGTATTCTTTGGCTATTAACTCAGTACCGTCCGTGGAACCGTCGTTTACAACGATTACTTCGAAATTGGGATAATCGACCTTTTTGAGGCCTTCCAGGCAGTCGCGGATGGTGCGCTTTCCGTTGTAGGTGCAAACGAGAACCGAGATGCTCGGCCAGTTGAGATCGGCGGGGAAGGGGACTTGCGCAAAAGCTTTGCCGACGCTGGCAAGCGAGATCTTGGGATTGCGGTCCTTGTCGGTCAGGCCGAATCCCCAATCGTCTATGTCAAAGCCCCCCCGGTGCCATTCATCGGTCCAGGAAAAGACGAAAATACCCGCGCCCCCGGCCGCGAAAGTTGACCTGATCTGCCATTCGAGCGTCGAAGCCTGGGCCTCCTGGCCGTTTCTCATGCTGTCCAGACCGATTTCAGCCATAACCAGCGGCTTTTCACCCGCAAGGTTCTGGAGGCGCGCAAGGTATCCTTCCAGCTTTTCCCGGGTCTCCAGATAGACGTTGAAAGAGACGAAATCTACGAAAGGAAGCTCCAGGTATTCCGTGGTGGGAAAGTTTACGTATGTAACCAGGGCCTCGGGGTCAACTTCTTTTACCGCCTTGTAGAGGCGTTCCAGAAAAGACTCGATGCTTCGCCGCCCGTGCCATCGGACAATCGAAGAGGGAATCTCGTTGCCGATCGTAAAGCAGAGCACGGCGGCATGCCCGGCGCAGGATTTTACACCTTCCCGCACCCGGCGCTCGATGTCTTTTGCCAGTTTCTTATCGTCCAGGAAAGTTATGTGCTCTTCCCATGGCAGGCCTATCATGACTCGCAGGTTATGCTTCAGGGCTACATCGAGGAGCCACCTGGGCGGCACCGTATAGGTCCTGACCGAATTTATGCCGGAAGCGGCCATTTGCGCGAAATCGCTGTCGACCGTCTGCGGGTCCTTGTATTCGCAACCCTGCTCGTCAGGCCTGAAAGGGCCGTAGGTTACCCCGCGGATGTAGAATTTCTCATCGCCGGCGTAGATGAACTTCCCTTTTACCGAAGCCCGCACTCCTTCCCGGACCGCGATATGTTTGGGAGGATTGAGGTAGAACTCGGCGATTCCGGTAGATTTGAGTTTCTTGAAATCAGGCCGCAGAACAGGCTTTTCCTTCGGGAGCCGGAGGAAGTCCCTGGTGTTTTTCAGTTTCTTTGAGTTTATGCCTTCCCGCTCAGGGAGGGGCCGCAAAAACCTGCCGCCCGGATCAAACTCCGGGAGGGCTGAATCCGCGAACCCCATCAGGTTTGGTTGAATTTCGATATCCTCGGCCGATACATCAGGCGCCGCACTACTTATTCTGTTTTTCATATTTTCCCCCCCGCGCAAATATTCGGGCTCAGCGTAAGCTATGAGCTACATTAGCTATGGCAATAAGCGTACCATTACTTAAGATATTAAAATCATTACTTAATCAGGACACACGGTAAAGCCTTCCGCTCAAAGGTTACGATTTTTGCACACGTTGGTTACGATTTGTGCACGGTCTGCTCCCTCCCATCGTCCTGAAGCTCATTCTTGCGTTTGACCCGAATACTTGTTAAAGCGGCCGGTGATAAGTATACTTAACGGGACGCTCCGCGAGGTGTGCGCAGGGCTCGCGCCCGCTCAAAGTCTGTCTCGGACTCGATCCAGGGTCCGATGGGGGCTCCGTCGGGGCCGGGAGAATTTCGTTCTTATAGGACGGAAGCGTCTTCATCAAAACTGATCCGGCAATGGAGACCGATGAATTCAGCTCTTCTCGATGTGCAAGACTTGACGACCTATTTTAGTGCCGAGGCCGGGATCTCACGGGCGGTGGATTCGGTCAGCTTTAAAATCTTCGAGAAACAGGTGCTCGGAATTGTCGGCGAGTCCGGATGCGGCAAGAGCGTGACCGCGCTTTCCATTCTGCGCCTTGTTCCTCCCCCGGGGCTAATAGCAGGTGGGCAGATCTCGTTTCGGGGAAAAGACTTGCTTTCGATCCCCGAGAATGAAATGGAATCCATACGGGGAAACGAAATCTCGATGATTTTCCAGGAGCCCATGACCTCTTTGAACCCTGTTTTCCGGGTCGGAGACCAGATTGCCGAAGTGCTGTTGCGGCACAAGCCAATTTCGAAAAAAGACGCCCATCTTGAGGTAATCCAGCTTCTTCACCGGGTTGGTATCCCCTCACCCGAAGTCAGGATGTTCGACTACCCGCATCAAATGAGCGGAGGCATGCGCCAGCGCGTAATGGTCGCAATGGCGATAGCCTGCAATCCCGCCCTCATCATCGCGGACGAACCCACTACCGCTCTCGACGTGACCATCCAGGCCCAGATACTTTCGCTTCTCGACGATCTTCGCCAAACTCACGGGATGTCGATTTTACTCATTACCCACGATCTCGGGGTGATAGCTGAAATGGCGGAGCAGGTCCTTGTGATGTACACGGGCCGGGTTGTGGAGTATGCCGGTGTGGTAGAGCTTTTCGAAAATCCTCTCCATCCGTACACCCAGGGGCTTATGCGGTCGATGCCCAGCCGCGTGATCGGGGATGTCAGGGATAGGCTCAAACCGATCCCCGGAGTAGTTCCCAGTTTGCTGGCGCTGCCGCCCGGGTGCAAATTCAATACAAGGTGTCCCTGGTCTTTCGACCGCTGCTTTCGCGAGGAACCGGGGCTCCTGACGCCTGCCGGAGGCCACCCGGTGCGCTGCTGGCTTTATTAGGAGTTGTGCTTGCCCCAGGAATCGATGCTTCTGCAAATTAGTGACGTCAAGAAATACTACCCCATAACCATGGGGCTTTTTCGCCGCGAAGTCGGCATCGTCAAGGCCGTGGACGGGGTCGATCTCGAGATCGGCCGGGGCGAAACCCTTGGCCTCGTGGGGGAGAGCGGATGCGGAAAATCAACTCTGGGCAGGGTGATTCTCGATCTTGAACCTCCAACCGAAGGCCGGGTCATATTTGACGGGCAGGACCTTTCAACCCTGAAGCGCGAAAAACTGCATCAGTTCAGGAGGCGCGTGCAGATCATATTCCAGGACCCGTACTCTTCGCTTAACCCGCGGCAGACCGTGGGGCGGATTATCGGTGAAGGCCTGGTCATACATGGAATCGGGACCCCCGCCGAGCGAAAGGAAAGGGTGCGCCAGATCATGGAAGTGGTCGGGCTTAGGCCCGAGCACATCAACCGCTATCCACATGAATTCAGCGGCGGGCAGCGCCAGCGGATCGGAATTGCGCGGGCACTGGCTCTCCACCCCGAGCTGGTCATCTGCGACGAGCCCCTTTCGGCCCTCGACGTCTCGATTCAGGCGCAGGTGATCAACCTGCTTCAGGACCTGCAGCAGGAGTTCAACCTGACATACCTTTTTATCTCGCACGATCTCTCGGTCGTACGCCACATCAGCGACCGGGTTGCCGTTATGTACCTCGGGCAGGTTGTAGAACTCGCGCAAGCCGACGAACTGTTCAGAAATCCCAGTCATCCCTACACCCGGGCGCTGCTCGATGCGATACCTCTGCTGGACCCGAACCAGGCAAAGAAACACTGGAAACAGGCAAGGGAACCTTCCGGACAGGTGCTTCCGGAATCGTGTATTTTCCAGCCCCGCTGCTCTCAGACAGAGCCGGAGTGCGAAAAGAGTCCGCCTGAACTCCAGGAGATATCTCCCGGCCACTGGGTTAAATGCCTGGCGTATAATCGTGGCGCCGCCCTTCCGTGAAGCGTTGAATAAACGAACGGGTAACTGTTGCCGGAGATATCAATGACCTTCAATATAATCGATGCTCACGTCCATTGCGGCCGCGTTGACGCCTCTCCCCCCCAGGAGCTTGGCGACTATATTCCCCACCTTGGAGGCTGCGGTATCGCGGGGGCTGTGATATTCCCCCCTGTAATGGAAATCTACGACAGGCACGATCCACATTTCAGGGACACCGCGCAATGGAAGCGCGCGAGAGCCGAATCGAATGACTATCTGCTTTCGGTCGGGATACCGGGGTTCGAAGTGTATCCCTATTTTTTTATCTGGAATGACTTTGCCGTCGAGCAGTTGACCGGCGCTCACAAGGGAATCAAATGGCACAGGCATCCCGACGAGCCTGTCTACAACTATGACGATTTGAGGTGCGCCGCCGCGATCGAAGAAATCAGGAGGCGCGGCATGCCTGTCTGCATCGAAGAGGAATATGAGAATACGCTCTATTTCATAAACGGACTGGCCCCCGGGGTGAAAGTGATCATTCCCCACTGCGGGATGCTCAATGGCGGATATGACCGTTTACGTCGCCACGGCATATGGGAAATGCCCAACATCTATGCTGATACCGCCCTGGCCCCGGTAGGCGACATAAGGGACTATATCTCGCGCTACGGTTGCGAAAGGCTCATGTTCGGATCGGATTTCCCCTTCGGAAACCCTGTTTCCGAGTTGAATAAAATCCTGCGCCTGAAGCTGACCGGCGAACAGGAACGGGCTATTATCGGCCTCAATATCACCATGCTTCTCGATGCGAGTAACCGGAAATAGCATCGATCCGGATCAAGAGGCTTCTCGATGCGAGTAACCGGAAATACCGTCGATCGGCATTGAGGTTAACCTCACCCGAATCTTTTTATGAATATTAATTAGCTGTAAGTAGTGTGCTTCGGAAAAAAAGGTTTATCAGGGACCGATTATAGTGCACAATGGGAAGAACGGATTATAGTAAGGTGCGGCGGCAAGTTGTGCCGAATATAATATTGGTAGCAGGAACATAATGGTTTTTACCGGCAAGGGAGTGCTCGAAAAATGAGCTGCCCTGCGCGCATGGTCTTTAACTAGCTGAAAGTTCGGGTCCGGTTTGGAATGGCTGGAAAATACGATGTAATAGTGATCGGAGCAGGCCATGCCGGCTGTGAGGCGGCGCTTGGCTCCGCGCGGCTGGGCTGCAAAACTCTGGTGCTCTCCATTTGTTTGGATACCGTCGCGCACATGCCCTGTTCGCCTTCGGTGGGCGGAATAGGCAAGGGCCACCTGGTGAGGGAAATCGACGCGCTCGGGGGCGAGATGGCCAAGGTCTCGGACCTGACCGCCATTCAGTTCCGCCTGCTCAACACAAAAAAGGGGCCTGCCGTTCGCGGCACCCGGACTCAGAACGACAAAGTCCGATATCGCAGCGAAATGAAGCACAGATTGGAGATGCAGTCCAATCTCGAATTAAAGCAATCCCTGGTGGAATCCCTTATTATCGAGGACGGAAGGGTATCGGGGGTAATTGACCAGTTCGGGGATTTCTACGAATCCAAAGCTGTCGTTGTCGCAACGGGGACCTTTCTGCACGGCCTTATCCATATCGGGAAGAGCAGGATTCCGTCGGGCAGGGCAGGCGAGTTCCCGTCGATCGCGCTTGCCGACCAGATAAAAGAACTCGGGTTCACCCTCGGCAGGATGAAAACCGGTACTCCGGCCAGAATCAACCGCCGGAGCATCGACTTCAGCTCCTTTCGTGAACAGCACGGCGACCCGGAACCGAGGCATTTTTCACTCTTCACGTCAAATCTGCCGCTTCAGCAGCAACCCTGCCACATCGGGCGTACCGCCGAACGGACGCACGAGCTTATTCGCCGCCACATTCACCTGTCTCCGCTGTATAACGGAGCCATCCAGGGAGTTTCCGCGCGCTACTGTCCGTCACTGGAAGACAAGGTGATGAAGTTTCCGAACAAGGATTTTCATCAGATCATTCTCGAGCCTGAAGGTCTTGATACCGAGGAGATATATGCCAGCGGAACGGGCAATTCACTTCCGCTGGAGATTCAGCTTAATCTGATTCACTCGATCCCGGGGCTGGAATTCGCTGAAGTAATGCGGCCGGCCTATGCGATCGAATATGATTTCATTCAGCCCACGCAACTGCATCCCACGCTTGAGACCAAGCCGGTGGAGGGTCTTTTCCTGGCCGGCCAGGTAAACGGTACTTCCGGCTATGAGGAAGCGGCTGCGCAGGGTTTGTGGGCGGGCCTGAACGCCGCCCTGAAGGTCCAGAAAAGGCCCCCGTTTCTCCTGGACCGCTCGGATGCCTACATGGCCGTAATGGTCGATGACCTGGTCACAAAAGGGACCTGTGAGCCATACAGAATTTTCACCTCGCGCTCTGAATACCGTCTTCTTCTGCGGGAGGACAATGCCGATTTGCGTCTTCTGGAGAAGGGGTACGAACTCGGCCTTCATGATTATTCGGTCTACAGAGAGCTTCTCGATCGGCGTGAGGCAATGCGCGCCGAACTGGATAGGCTTCGCAAGACATTTGTGCGGCCGTCTCCCCGGGTAAGCGAGATCCTTGGCAGTCGGGGTTCGAATCCGCTCGAGGAACCGGTTTCGCTCGAAAAACTCCTCAAAAGGCCCGAACTTACCTATTCCGATGTGGAGGCCCTTTGCGGGTCCGATCAAGTGCTTTCAGAAAGAACGAAGGAACAAATAGAAATAGAGTGCAAATACGAAGGTTATCTTCGGCGGCAGGAAGCCGAGGTGAACAAGTTCAAACAGATTGAAGGGATTCGGATTCCGGCGAATTTTCCCTACGATCGGGTGCCGGGGCTGTCTAACGAAGTCAGGCAGAAGCTCGAGGACGTACGGCCGGTTTCGGTAGGACAGGTATCGAGAATACCGGGAATAACCCCGGCAGCAATTTCCATTCTGCTTGTTTTTCTAAAGCGTTTTAGGGAGTTATCTCCTAATGTGGAAAGTAATGCTTAGCAATACACATTATTAGAAGATTCTGCTTGCGTAAATTGGGGTTTACATATAGTCTATACTAGAGTTTTTCTATAGCTGCTCCCAATCCTGCTCCAACAAAAAGGGGGAAAGAGATCATGGAGGGGAAGAACGACAAGGATTTCATTGCCACTCTGCGGGACCACGGCCTCCAGGTAACTTATCAGCGGTTGGCCATCTATCAGGCCTTGTATTTCACCAAAGAGCATCCGAGCGCTGAGGTCATTTATCAGCAGGTAAAGAAACGTTTCCCGATGATTTCACTGGGGACCGTTTACAAAACGCTCGAGAAGTTCTACGAGGTCGGCCTTATTCAAAAGGTGAACCCAATAACGGAAGTGGCCCGGTACGATGCGGTAACTGGTACCCACCACCACATGGTCTGCCTGCATTGTCAATCGATTCAGGATGCTGAATGCCCGGCCGGGGAACCGCAAGTACCGGTTGGCGAGCACAATGGGTTCCACGTGCTTCGGCAGCAGGTGGTCCTCCAGGGGTATTGTCCGGGGTGTAAGGGGAATTGCGTAGATCCTCGGTCCTAGAGCTCTCCCGGGGCGCCGCGCCCTAGTCGGAATGTATCTATCGATCCTGCCTTGAATGAGAAGAGCGAACGGGTTTGCATCCCGCCTGCAGTTAAGAGTTCTGTGTCATCAATCCAAAATGCATCTGTGATAGAAATCTAATACCGAGTTGCGTTCAAGACCGGGCGCAGATAAACCCCGCCCCTACGGCATTGTCGCACGGATCAACCGTAGGGGAGGGGGAGCACAGCGCTGTATGCCCTCCCGAAGCACCCGGGTCAAGTTTTCTTTAGCTTGAGTGGCATTAAATAGTGTGGTAAAAATTCGCCCTTGAATAGAAAACGGAAATGGTATCGCGGGTCCAAAGTGGTAGGCCGAAATCTTATGGAGGATGCGTTATGAATATTGTGGTCGTCATAAAACAGACCCCGGACACGGAAACCGTTATCCGGCTAGCCCCGGATAAAAGTCAAATCGTAACGTCAGACATCAAGTGGATCATCAATCCTTACGATGAATTCGCTATCGAGGCCGCTCTGCGCCTTAAGGAAAAGCATGGCGGAACGGTCGCGGTCATCAGCTACGGCCCTCAGAGAGTTGTTGAGGCCCTCAGGACCGCTCTGGCTATGGGGGCTGACGAAGCAGTGCTCATAGACGATACCGATATGAAGGGCGCGGACTTCCTCCAGGTTACCGAGGCCCTGGCCGCAGCCACCAGGGAGAAGAACCCTGATATTATTCTGATCGGTTCGAGGGCGGTTGATTATGACCAGGGCCAAAGGGGCGCAATTCTTGCCCAGAAGCTCGGATGGCCTCATGTGGCTCTCGCGGTCTCCATGGAATGCGATGGGACCAGCGTGACCGTTGAACGCCCGATCGAAGGTGGAAAAGTGACGATAGCGGTCCCTCTGCCCGCTTTGGTTACGTTCGGCGGGTCGCATGCCGTATGGAATCCCCGGTACGCTTCCCTTCCCGGGATCATGAAAGCAAAGAAAAAACCTCTGGCCATGAAAAAACTTCCGGACTTGGGATTGGATCCGGCGGATTTTGCCGCCGAAAAAGCGAAAATCCGGATTACCTCCATGGAACTGCCTCCGCAGCGAAAGCCGGGGAAAATAGTGGATGGAGGGCTGGACACCGGGGAAAAGGCGAAAGAGCTTGTCAAGCTATTGCGTGAAGAAGCCAGGGTCATCTGATACAGGAGTTATCTCAATGGCAAAAAATGTGCTGATAGTTACCGAGTTCCGGAACGGGAATTTTCGCCGCGTGACCTATGAAGTGGCAAGCGAAGGCAGGCGTATTGCCGATGCGCTCGGGGCGGGGCTGATCGCTGTCACGCTCGGATCGGGCGTTTCCGGCAAGGTTGCCGAACTGGGAAAGTATGGGGTCGATAAGGTTTATATGCTGGACGATCCCGCGCTGGAGTACTACCTGGCGGGAACCTACGTTCCGCTTATAGCGCATATTGTAGAGAAGACCCAACCCGTTGCCGTTCTGCTGCCGGCTTCGGTTGACGGTCGGGATATCGGCGCGCGGCTCTGCGGCAGGATCAACGTCACCCTGCTCCAGGACGTGATCGAGGTCCGGGTTGACGAGGCCGGGAAGATAACGGCCAAATGGCCCCTTTTTGCCGGCAAGTGCTTTGCCTGGTGCGAGTGGGCCAAGGGGGTCTCCCCGCTTCTCTCAATTCGTCCCAACATTATGAAATGCTTCGTCGTGGACGAAAACAGAAAAGCAGAGTTGGAAAAAATTGATATCCCGGTCCCGGTTCCGCAGGCTCGGGTCGTGAAATACGACCTCGATGTCTCCGGGAAGGTGGAGCTGACCGAGGCCGAGGTCATTGTCTCGGGCGGCAGGGGCATGAAAGATGCCTCCAACTACGCAATTTTGGAAGAACTGGCCGGAGTCCTGGGGGCAGCTGTGGGCGCCTCGCGCGCCGCGGTCGATTCAGGCTGGCGTCCTCATTCGGACCAGGTCGGGCAGACCGGAAAGGTGGTAAACCCCAACCTCTACATCGCGGTCGGCATCTCGGGGGCAATTCAGCACCTTGCGGGCATGGGATACTCAAAATACATCGTAGCGATCAACAAGGACGCTGACGCGCCCATTTTCAGCAAGGCTGATTACGGGATAGTGGAAGACCTGTTCAAGTTCGTCCCGGCCTTTACCGAAGAGGTGCGCAAGCTCAAGGAATCGTGTTGATAAATAGGGCAAGTGAGTGAACAGGTCTTTACCTGTTCACTCACTCTCCTATAAAAGAGTAACTCCCACCGCGTTCGTGCATTTCGCGCACAATTTACCATCTCCGTGCAGCAGTCCGTATTCCCACTCAAAAACCTGTGAGGCTATCTCCCTGAGGATCTCCGTGGCCGCTTCGGGGAACTGCTTGAGTACCTTTTGAAAACCATCCGCCGAGAACACCAGGCAACAGAGGCCTGTTTGCGCCCTTAGGGAAAACAGCCGTTCCATGTTGGAAACCAGCGATAATCCGCCGATAAAATCTCCCTGTCCGAAGCCGCGTATCTTTTGTTCCCCCTGTTCGGTACGCAGGATCAGTTCCGCCTCGCCCTCCAGAATGCAGTAGGCGTGGTCGTCGATTTCCCCCTGCTCAAAGACGACTTCTCCTGCCGCGAAATGCTCGGTCTGGCCCAGGCAGGCCAGGACCTTTACAGCTTCGATGGGTATTACGGAAAAAAGCGGTATGCGCATGAGCAGGTCTATAGCGGTCCTGTACTCAATGCACGCGAGATTTTGTTCCGTGAACGAGTTCATAGAGTATTCCTCCACAGCTCATGAGATCGTCATAAGGCCCGATTTCAACTATCTTGCCCGCCCGCATTACGGCAATACGATCGTATTCCCGAACGGTATCAAGGCGATGCGCGACGGTGATTATAGTGCACTTTCCCTTCCACCGGGATTCAAGCAGGTCCTGAATCTGCTGCTGCGAAGTATTATCGAGGGCCGAGGTAGCTTCATCCAGGATCAGGATGCGGGGCGATTTGAGCAGCACCCTGGCGATTGCGATCTTTTGCTTCTGGCCACCGGAAAGTCTTTCGCCTTTTGAGCCCACAACAAAGTGCAGTCCTATTTCGATGATTCGCCCGAGCAGATTCTCCTCTTCGAGAAACTGCATGATACTTTTCCTGATGCGCTCCTGTGCCCGCGGGTGATTGGTGGTTGGCTTCCCATAAAGGATATTGTCCAGGATCGGAAGAGAATGAATGTACTGGGAAATATCATAAAAGCTCACCGCGTCGGGACGCTCGGCTACGATTTTTTCTCTGAAAGATCCTCTTGCGTCAAGGACGAGTTCCTCCAGTGTCAAGGGCATACCGATTATCTTATGCTTTCCTGGAATGTAGCGCAGGGCCAAATCGAGAAGTTTAAAAGCGTCTTCCGGGTCGATAGCGTTTAGCCGCATTTCGTCGGTCCTCGCGGATATCTCCTTGTATTCCTCAAGTCTTTCGGGAAGAAGAGGGGTTTGCCGAAAAAAGACTTCGTCCGGTGGCATTTTCCCGAGGATTTCAATCGATCTCGCGGTCAGCTCTTTTCCCAATTCAATCAGTGTGTTTTTTAGCTGCGCCTTGGAGACCAGGAAGGGACTCGCAGCGAGGCTGTCCGCGCCGAATTCGGGGCTCTCGGGACTTCCCATGAGGATGTTTGCGGCAATTGTGGAGAACTGCAGAAATTTTTTCTGATCGAAGAATTCGAAGTAGCCGCCCAGGACCTCTCCGAAATGTTGCTGAAACTTATGCCGGACCAGGATAATCTTTTTGACGAATGGTTTTTCTTCTCCCGGTCGAAGGACCGTATTCAAGCCGAAATTCACGATATCCGCGAAGAGGCCTACACCTTGCAACATCTCGATTATTACTTCCGGTGAAGGCGCATCGCCGGGGGAGGTGGCGGGGTTTTTGGCACGGACGGCCTCCCAGGAATAAAGAAGGTTCTCCCTGATGGTTCCATGAAAAATGAACGGGTTTTGTGACACTATCCCCAGGTTTGCCGCAATATCCATTTTACTCAGTTGCGATACCTCATGCTCGTCGAGCTTAAGACTGCCGGAAGTGTACCCGTAGAGCTGGCTTATGCACCGCGTAAGAGTGCTCTTGCCGCTCCCCGAATAACCTACGAGCGCAACGCGCTCTCCCGGTTTCACATCCAGGCTGACACTCTTTAGTAACTGGATGTCGCCGTCGACTGCAAGGGAGACCCGGCTCGCGTTGACAGCCCCCTGAAGATTCAATGGAGCGCGGCCTTCAGGTTCGATCCCGTATCCGGGTTCGGCGTCGAAGTACTCCATGATTCTTGTATACCCGACCCACGCATCTTGATAGAGCTGGTAAAAATCCATCAGTTCCTTCCACGGATCAAACAACTTTTCGTAAGCCGACAGGAAGGCCACAAGAGCGCCGAGGTCGAATCGACCGTGTATGGCAAGATAGCCCCCGACCAGAAAGAGAATAAAAGGCCCGAGGTTCTGAAAGAAATTATTCAGCACCTTCGCCGCGCCCTTGTATGCAATCCACATAACCCGGATTTTGAACAAATGATCCACAATGTCGCCGAACTTGCGCTCCTCGACGCGATAGCTTGCGTTTGCATGGATTTCGTGGATGCCCGAGACGGTCTCATCGATCAGGCTGCTCATCTTGCGGGTGCCGTCCACGCGCGCCTTGTTGGCTTCGTTTGATTTCTTCTGAACGATGGGAATGAGCAGAAGCGCGATAGGATACGTTGCAATGCTAAGGATGGCCAGAAGCGGGTTCAGGTAGAACATGTAGGCGGCAAAAGCGAGCAGGGTGAGCATGTTGCCTATAGGCACCGCTACCGCCTGGCCTACAAAATCGCCTGCTGTCGCAAGTTCGGTGACAAGCGAGGATACCACCATTCCTGGTGACGATTTTTGAAAAAATTCGAGAGGCAGCGTGATGATGTGCAAATAGAGTTCTTTGCGCATCCTTGCCAGCGCCTGTTGTCCAATCCGGGTTTGCAGCAGGTTCATGAGAAACTTCAACCCGGTGGCGGTCAGAACGGCAAAGATATAGGCGGCGCAGTAAAGAAGCAGCAAGTCGATTTGTCGCAGCCGGATCGCTTCATTTACGATCCTTTTCTGCATCTCGAGCGGGAGTACTCTTGCCCCGACTGTAATCAGAATGATCAGGAGGAGCAGAATTTGAAGCTTCAGATTGCTCGATTTAACCCACCACAGAAGGGCGCGTCGGGTTATCATTTTCTCCTCCAGGCTCAGTGAATGAAAAACCAATTCGGTAACCCGGGGAAGAATGTAATCATATTTATATTTTTGATATAAAAAAATACACCATAACAGGAAGATAATGCGCCTTCCGGACTTCTTGCGATAAACTGGCAGTACCCGGCCCGGCTTCCGCCTGAATGACGGAAACCGGTTATTCCGCGATTATTTATGTCGCTATGTACGGATACCAACCCCCTTAACAGGGGATGCCTGTTTTCTTGCAGCTTTTGAGCTGTCCGGAATTCCCGTTGAATGCCCGGATGAATCCATTTTTGCTTCTTTGTGTTTCTGAACCCCTGCATTTGGCCGATTCTGTGGCTTTGTCGCTGATTTTTCAAACGGCTTTTTCTCAACCGGCCGGCTGACCGGCTCTGCTTCATCCGCGTTTCCTTCGATAAGGGCTATCAAACGGTTTACAAACCCGGTCATGTGCCGTGCCTGTTCTTCCAATCGTTTTGAGGTGGCGGCGGCTTCCTCCGCGTTGGACGCGTTTTCCTGGACCACTTTGTCAACCCCTCCAACCGCCTGATTGATCTGTTCAACCCCCTGCGCCTGTTCTTGTGATGCTGACGAAATCTCCCTGACGAGATCGCCTGCTTTCGAGACACTTGAAGCCACTTCCGAAAATTCTCCGCTCATGCTTTTTGCCTCATCGGCGCCGGTCTGGATCATCTTTACATTGCCCTCGATCAGGGACGCAGTGTTCTTTGCGGCTTCGGCCGCACGCATGGCCAGGTTTCTTACCTCGTCGGCCACAACCGCGAACCCTGCTCCCGCCTCTCCTGCGCGTGCGGCTTCTACTGCCGCGTTAAGGGCCAGAAGATTGGTCTGGAAGGCTATTTCGTCGATGGTCTTTATGATCTTTTGAGTTTTGTCGCTTGCGGTTGAAATTTCCTGCATGAATTGCATCAGCCGGTCCATCGAATCAGCGGCCCCCGATGTAATTCCCTGGACATGCTGCATCAGTTTGTCGGCCTGAGTTGCATTTTCAGCATTTTGCCTGGTCATTGTGGACATCTCTTCAAGCGAAGAGGATGTCTCCTCGATTGCTCCCGCCTGGGTGGCTGTGCCGTCAGCCATTTGCCGGCTGATGGACGCCACCGCGCCGGAGGCCTTCGAAGCGTTTTCTACTGTTTCGTTAAGACCCGAAATCACCTGGCGGATCGGCCTGCTCACGAGCATTGAAACCATTAAGATAAGAACCGCGGCAACCGTGAGGCAGCCAAGAAGTCCTATGACTATGTTTTTGTTGCGCATACCCTCGATAGCTGCAAACATGCTGTCGCTGTTCTGCTCCACCAGCATGCCGCCCAGGACCGAACGCTTCGATCCATGGCAGTGATGGCAGCGCTTTTCATTCGTTAGCGGACGCAGAAGACTGAGGTAGTGCACTCCATCCCGTTGCTCGTCAAACCCGGACTCGGGCGTTGTTCCGGTGGCGAGAATGTCATTTATCCCCTGGATGAGGTCCTGCGATTTTATGTTTTCGGATAACAGGGAATCGGCTTTGTTCGGTTCTGAAGTATAGGTGATAAGCTTATCAAATCCAAAAACGTAGACTTTGACATTGCTGCTGTTCTTTCGGAATTCCGCCATCTGCTGCTCGATGGTTTTGCTGTCGCCTATAGCCATCGGGTATAGCAGGGCGTTGTAGACTGCATCGGTCAGAATCTTTGTCGAACTCTGGAATTGTTGCCTCATTTCCTTCTGCTGATAGAAAATGTTTACGCTGATGATCGATGCGAGCGCCAGGGCGATGAGAACGGCGATTCCCAGGACGATTTTTGTCTGTAGGCTTACGTTGAATGTTTTCATTAGTGTGCCCCCCCGTAGACCAGGGGTTTGTATTTGAATGCGTCGATGCGCTCCGAGTTGTGACATAGCTCGCAGTCTTTGGCGGTAAGCTTCCCTTTTATGTCTTTAGGGTCGCCCGTTTCAGCATGAATACTGCCGGGACCGTGACAAACCTCGCAACCGGCGTCTTTGAGCGCAGGTGTTTCCTGCTCGGACCGGAAGCCTCCTTCCTTGCCGTATCCCGTGGTATGGCACTCGTAGCAATTTTTCAGTTCGACTTCTTCCAGTCCCTTTTTCAGGCGGATGATACTCTGGAATGAATGGGCCTTTTTATTGAATTGTTTGAAGGTGCGATACTCGTCGGCATGGCATTCCTTGCATCCCTCCGTCCCCACGTACCTGGGTTGCTCGGCGCACCGCGCCTTTTCTGTCTGCCAGCCCGAAACCGAAAACAGTGCAAACACAGCTAAAAAGAAAGTTAAGAAGAGTATCCGATTGAAATTGTCCATGATCATGCCCCGCATTTGTGAATAACTGCAATGTGAATCGGAAATTGGAACTCTCAATAACAAATCTTTGTCAATAACAAATCTTTAGTTAAAGTCTTTTCCCCTGTCAGGCTATAAACACAAAAAAACCAGATATACTTCTACTGACCTTGCTGAACATTCATTCGGACAGCAGCGAAAAATTCTTTACGATTTTGTGAAGAAATAAAACAATACGCCTCAAAAAAATGTGCAAACACGTGAAAAATGCACAATCGAATGGAATACAATAAGCGACAAAAAAAGCCGGAAGCTTGTCAGGCTTCCGGCTTGATTTAGACCACTGTTGCTCTGTGAGTGATTCAATCGCCATCTAAAATGGATTTAATTGAACTGCGAGTCTACAGGACAAAGACCTTGTTATCAATTTCCCAATTTCCATTCTTACAGATGAAGCATGCGGTCTTTTGGCATACCTTTTCGAGGTGGGCAAACTCCCGGTCCTCGCAGGTACAAGAACTTGTTCCAGGCATTCCGGATATATTCTCCATTTAGCTCCTCCCTGGCCACTCCGGCCGGCAAATAATCCAATCTTCAAATTAAAATAATCATTTTGCCGGGCCCGGCGCTGCATAGGCTGCGTAAACAGGCCCGCATAGTGGCGCCGCCAAGGGCGGAAGGGGACTTTTTTGAGTCGCGAAATCCCGGCAAGAGACCGGCTAAGCTGTAATTATTCTGGCATCCACGACCAGCATGCCCTCGGGGTAGGCCAGCACCGGGTTTAGGTCAATTTGGACGATTTCAGGGTGCTCTTCGGCAATGGCGGCTATTCGAAGAAGCCCGTCTATAAGGGCGTTCTCATCTATCGGGAGACGGCCCCGGAAACCTTTGAGCATCGGCGCTCCCTTGATTCTGCCAAGCATTGCGCAAGCCTCGTCGCGCGTGAGCGGAAGGAGGCTTATCGAGACGTCCCGAAAAAGTTCAACCGTCACTCCTCCGAGTCCAAACATGATTACAGGGCCAAACTGCGGGTCCCGGTTCATGCCGATAAGAAGTTCCACCCCGGGGGCGGCCATTGCGCTCACCACGACGCCCGTAATTCGCGCGGCCGGGAACTTGAGCCCGGCGTCTTCCATTATTTTGCGGTAAGCCTCCCGCAACTCCCCGGCCGATTGAATGTTGAGGCGCACGCCGCCCCAGTCCGACTTGTGGAGGATGTCCGGAGAATTGATTTTAAGGGCCACGGGAAATCCAATCCTGTGAGCAAGGTGGACCGCTTTGCCCGGGCTCGTGGCGGGGCGGGTGAAGATGCAATCGAAGCCTTTGGATTCGAGGAATTCAAAGCTCTCCCATGCATCCATCTGCGAGCGTCCGGAGGCATCGGGAAGCGTGTATTCGGCCTTCCGCCCTTTTTTGCCGGCCGGGATAAGTTGACAAAGCGCCCGGATGCCCCTTTCGGGTGTCGGGAAAACGGGAATGCCCTTCCGTTGCATCTTCAGCCTCTCAGACCTTTCGACGTCCGCTCCGCCGAGGAATATGACAAGCTCGTTTTCGCCGGAGGTGACCGCCTCGGAAGCATTCTGGATCGGGTCGCCGAAGATAACTCCAACCGTGTCGAAATGTGGGCGAGCCATGTCGATCACTTCTTTGAACATCGCTGAAGTGGCATCCCCTGTGAGGTCGAGTGGATTTGATCGTATTGCATGGCCCGGGACGACCTTTTGGAGCGAATCCGACAATTCCGGGGGAAGCGGTGCGGTGTCGAGGCCCTCTGTTTCGGCCGCATCGGTTGCAAGAATGGCCGCTCCGCCGGAAGTCGTTACAAAGACGATTTTTTTCCCTGACGGTGGTTTCAGGTAGGCGAAGGCCTTTGAAAAATCATAAAGATCTTCGAAGGTTTGAGCCCGGCATATGCCGTAGCGCTCAAGAAGCGATGAATAAATCGCATCGGCCCCTGCCAGAGACTTGGTATGGGATTCGGCGGCTATCCGGCCCTTCGGCGTGCGCCCCGATTTCAGCATGACAAGCGGCTTGGTTACTTTTTCAAGCGTATTGCGAAATCGCTCCGGTTCTTTTATGCCCTCCAGATAGCATGCGATCACCTTGGTGTTCGGGTCTGATTCGTAGTGCTCGATGAATTCGACTTCATTTATGTCCGCGCGGTTTCCAAGGCCCACGAATCCGGAGACCCCAAGTTCGTCCTCCTGGAACCAGTCGAGCATCGCTGCTCCGACAGTGCCGCTCTGGCTGATGACAGCTACACGGCCCTTTCGGGTGAGAAGCGGCCAGGTGGCGCACATGGGGTGGTAGGGGTTGTTTACACCCTGGCAATTCGGCCCGACCAGGCGAACTCCGTTTTGAGCCGCAACTTCGGCGAGACTTTTCTGGAGTTCCTCGCCTTCCGGACCTGCCTCGCTGAATCCGCCGGAGATCACGATCGCGCCCTTGATTCCACGCTCGCCGCAATCCTTGATCGCCCGGACAACTATTTTCGCAGGGACTATCACTACAGCCAGATCCACCGGATCGGGAATTTCATTGACATTCTTACAGCAGTTTATCCCAAGAATGCTTTCAGTCTTTGGGTTTATCGGATAGAGCGCGCCCGGAAAACCACCCTTGATCAGGTTTTTCAATATTTCGTGACCATATTTTCGCGGATCGTCTGAAGCCCCGATCACGGCGATGCCTGCCGGATTGAATATGAATCCGAGTTTTGACGACATTAAGGCCCTCTCTCAAGTGACGGTGATATCCCCAAAGCCGGGTTTTTGCGCCGTTAAGCCTTTGGGCAAATGCCCGCTAGCTCTTTTTGGCCTTTTCGGCCACCCTGGCGTTGAACTTGTCGGCAACGATTATAAAGCGCTCATGAGTGGCCTCTCCAATCTTCTCCACTTCGTCGAAGGCCTCGAGCTTAAAGGTGAGCTTTCGTCCCTCTACGGCGGTGACTTCAGTTCTAACCCGGATCTCCATGCCAAGAGGCGTGGCGGCGGTGTGCTTGAGATTCATCGAAACCCCGACGGATTGTTCGCCGGGGTTGAGATGTTCGTTAATAAGCTCCGCAGATACTCGCTCCATCAGGCCGCCCAGGCATGGAGTGGCAAAGACGTCGGGGAGATTTGCATAAAAACGGCGGGCGGAATCTTCCTGGGTGGAAACCACTGTCAATTCCCGGCTCATGCCTGGCTCAAAAGGTAAACTCATGGACTTAAATCCTCCCCGCTGAAAATGTGAATTCTTGGATAGTTAAAAGGCTCTGAAGAGAAAAGGCCTGAACGGCCACCGATTGTTGGGCCGCCTTTCCGGGATCGGAATATTCGGAGAGTTTGGAAGGCATGCGGATTTGGTTGAGCAAAAGAGGCGGCGTGCGCATTGCCTTGCGCTTTTTCCGAACCGGCCTTCAAAGTGAGTCGAAGTCGAGAGGATTACATGTTTCTTTTTTGCGGTCAAACCAAAAATTCAGCGCGCATCGGGTATTTGAGCTGCACCGGGCTTTAATAACAGGCGATTATTTATGTCACTATGAATATTTGACTTTGAGTTAACCCTTACTTATTTTCTTAAGACTCAATCATAAACCTGTTTCACCATGCGCCTGCCCATGTGGTACACAATAAGGGAGGGCGCCGGCACCGGAGTTGCGGCAACGCAGCCGCGTCGCTGTTTTTTGATTCCACAATTTTCTCAGGCTGGGAGTAACGAGATGTCCAAGACCGAAAAGGACCTGATGGATGCATTTGCTGGCGAATCTCAGGCAAACCGAAGGTATCTAGCCTATAGCCAGAGGGCTGAAGACGAGTTTCTGCACGGGGTGGCAAAGCTTTTCCGGGCCATCGCCGAGGCCGAAACCATCCATGCTATTAAGCACCTGCGCACCGCCGACAAGGTGAAGAGCACCAAGGAAAATCTGGAGGATGCGATCGCCGGCGAAACGCATGAATTCAAGACAATGTATCCGGAAATGATAGCGCACGCGAAAGAGGAGGGGCATAAGTCGGCCGAAATCGGGTTCGAGTACGCAAACAAGGTGGAAGCCATCCACGCTCAGCTCTATAAAAAAGCGCTTGCCGATCCGGACAAATTCCCGGTGCAGGATTACTGGATCTGCAAGATTTGCGGCCACACCGCAGAAAAAGAAGCGCCAGGCGTATGCCCGGTGTGCGGCGCAAATACAAAGGCGTTTTTCAAGGTTTGATTCTTCTCGGTTCTGTGGACGAGAATGCAACGCTGCCAGGAGATTGCGGGCACGATTAAATCGTGCCCGCCCCGCTAACGGCCGGTATCCCTCCAACGCCTTGAGCTTTGCGAACTGCTCTGAGGATCGCCTCGCCTGCTGCTATGACGGCCAGCGCGCCTACCAGGCTCACTTCCACGCCTTTAAGGGTCCCGCAGCTCAGGGCGAAAGTGACGTCCCCGTCATATTGCGTGTGAACAGGGTAGACGGTCCTGGCAAGACCGTCATGCGCCATCTGGGCTACCTTGGTCAACTGGACCTTATTCAACAGGGCGTTGGTCGCAATCGCTCCGATGACGGTGCTTTCTTTGCCCGGGAACCCCCCTGTGAAGCTGGTCATCTTCATCAGCGCGGGGACGGTTTCAACGAGTTCCCTGCTCTCGCGGCTTTTCCTGGCCCCGGCGATTTTCATGCCCGTATCGGGATCGACTATATCTCCGAACGCGTTCACAACCATGAGCGCCCCGACTTTGAGTCCTGAGGCCCCATGCAGAACGCTGCTCCCGACGCCTCCCTTCATGCAGCGCTCGAACCCGAATAGTTTTCCGACTGTCGCTCCCAGCCCGGAGCCCGCGCTGCCTTCCTCCACAGGCTCGGAGGATGCGTTGCGGCAGGCTTCGAAGGCAAGGTCCGCACCGGGATAGACTCCCGTCTTGTTAACCGCCAGGTCAAAGATGATAGCGCCGGCAACGATAGGGACCACCCCGTGGCCGGTGTCAAATCCGATATCGCGATCTTTCAGATATCGTCGCACCCCCTCAGCCGCGCTCAATCCGAAGGCGCTTCCCCCCGAAAAGAAAAGTCCGTTCACTTTTTCGACAAGATTGAGCGGGTTCAAAGTATCGGTTCCAAAGGTCCCCGGCGCCCCTCCCCTGATGTCAGCACCCGCCACCACCCCTTCGTCCGGCAAAAGAACCGTGCATCCGCTGGGAATCCCGTCCAGCCGGGCATGGCCGACCCGTATCCCTTCTATCGCGGTAATTGTGTCGTTTTTCATCTTTAAGCTTCCCTGTAATGCCGAAGCAGGTAACGATAGATTCCTTTGCCTATTTCCATCCCGGTTTCGATGATCTCGGGGCCGTATTGCCGGCCGGTGGCGGTCCTGAAGGTTTCGATGATGCGAACGGTCCCCGACATTCCCCACGGGAATTTATCGATGATCTCCCGGGGGCTTAACGCCTGGTGGTCCATCATGCGCCATAGCGTGTGCGTAAATGTATCCGCGCCCCAGCGAAACTTGTCGGCGTCATAGAGACAGTTGCTGACGAGCTGAGCCCATTCGGGGTCGAGTTCGACCGCAGGTGTGAACGCCTCATGATTTCTTATGGCGTTGCCTATACAAGCGATTTCATTTTTGCTGAGGCTGAAGGCGCCCAGTATCTTTTCTGCTTTCTTGGCCCCGCATGCGGCGTGGTTTTCTTCATTCCGGCTGATGTCGTGCAGCAGGCCCGCATATATGCCGAGCAGCATGAGCCGCTCGATCGCAACGGGCTCCATGCGGTCGCCATGAGTTTCTATAAGGATGAGGGCTGCGCAGTCGATGCTGACACGAGTGCAATGCAGGATGCCGTGGCCCAGCTCTTCATGGTACTCGGGCTCTATCATCTCGCGCAGGCGCAAAGCCCCCGGCTCGCTGTAAAAGAGCTTTTTGGCAACGGCAATAGGGGCCTTGAACCGCTTGTAGAATTCAGGAAGAGGGAGTTTCGAGGCGATTCTTTCCGCTTCCCGTTGTAATTTCCAGACAGCTTCGTTCATTCGTGTTTTCCACACCTCGCGGTACGGAAATCGATTTGCGCCCCACGGCCCTTCCACCCCCGATCGCTTCGACATGACCGCGCAGTCCGGGGTAGGGAAGATTATATGCCGTGACAGTCTTCAATGGACCAGCATGCTACATCAGGCTGAATTTTTCCGCAATAAGCCGTCTGAAACGTGGAGTGTACAGGAGTTCGAAAGTTTCCTCTTTCCCGGGAAAAAGCCTCATCGCCTGTCCCCGCACCGCCTGGACGATCTGGTGCGCCTCATCCAAAGACATGGGCGACTGCGCGATAAGAGCCATAGAGAAATCTACCAGCCGCCTTAGATGCCTGATTCGTCTGTGTTCTTCCTTGATCTCGGCTTCGCTGAATTTGCGTATGGGTTCACCGTTTTCCATTCTGCATTTTCTCCCTGATTCCTGGCCGGAACGCCAGGCGAAAGTTCCGTCCGGAGATTTTATTATAACGTCATACCTGCGGAAAAGAGGGAGTCTTCGATTGAAATTGCACCCGGTTCTGATTATGACTATCATCCTGTTGAGGGGAAGCCCTCGAAAGCTGCCCGGCATGCTCGCATCCTTGTTATGTTATGAATTCTTTGGCCGAAACTGATAAGATTTTGGAAGGGAGATTTCGATGGGACCGGTTGAAATTAAAAAAAACGTTTACTGGGTTGGCGCACTGGACTGGAATATTCGCGACTTTCACGGTTACTCAACCCCGAAAGGGACAACTTATAACGCCTATCTTGTAATCGACGAAAAAATCACGCTCTTCGATACAGTCAAGATTCCCTTTAAAAAAGATCTGATCGAAAATATAAGCAGGATAATCGACCCCGGGCGGATCGACTACCTCGTGGTAAATCATGTTGAGATGGACCACTCCGGCAGTATGCCGGACATTATGGACTTGGTCAGGCCCGAGAAAGTGGTTTGCTCGTCTTTGGGTAAAAAAGCCCTCATAGACCACTACAATCGCGAGGATTGGCCCTACGATGTTGTCGAATCGGGACAGACGCTCAAATTGGGGAAAAAAACGGTCAGTTTTCTCGAAACCCGCATGCTGCACTGGCCTGACAGCATGATGTCATACATACCCGAAGACCGGCTGTTGATGTCCAGTGACGGCTTCGGCCAACACTGGGCAACCAGCCAGAGGTTCGACGACGAAGTCGACTCTTCCGAACTCTTTCATCACGCCGGCAAGTACTACGCAAATATCCTGCTGCTCTTTTCACCCCTGGTTCAGAAGCTGCTCGCAAAGGTCGCTGAAATGGGGCTCGACATAGATATGATAGCTCCCGACCACGGTCTTATCTGGCGAAAGGACCCCGAAGGAATAATCGGAGCCTATCAGAGGTGGAGCAGGCAGGAGAGCCGCAAAAAGGCAATTATCGTCTACGATACGATGTGGCAGGCAACCGAAAAAATGGCCAATGCCGTTGGGGAAGGGTTGAAAGAAGAGGGCGTTGACTTCAAAATCCTCAATCTGAAGTTCAATCACCGAAGCGACATCATGACCGAGTTGCTCGAATCGTGTGCCGTTGTTCTGGGCGCAGCGACCATAAACAATGGTATGATGCCCGCGATGGCCGACCTGCTGAGCTACATGAAGGGCCTGCGTCCGGCCGGCAAAGTCGGCGCCGCCTTCGGTTCCTACGGCTGGAGCGGCGAGGCGGTAAAGCTGATGTCGGAAGCCATGCGGGAAATGAACATCGGCCAGGTGATCGATGGGGTCAGGGTTAAGTATTCTCCCAAAAAAGAGGACCTGGACAAGTGCGTTGAACTGGGCCGGCAGGTCGCGCGCGCGGCTTTGAACCTGTCGAGCCGGTCGCAGGCGCCTGCTTCGGCTTAGGTCGTGTCCAAAGAGAACCCGGAGAATGGACCGTAAAACGTCTCTGACAGGTAAGCCTGCGAAAACAGTGCTTTTCCTTTGCTACGGGAATGCGTGCCGGAGCATAATGGCCGAAGCTCTGGCGCGCCATTTCTGGAATAACGGGATGGAAGCCCGCTCTGCGGGATTGGCCCCCCTGGGGTATGTTCCGTCCCAGACGCTGGCGGTACTGAACGAGGCCGGCATTGCGACCGACGGGCTCTATTCGAAAGGCCTTTCTGATGTACGGCTCGATGATATGCAATACCTGGTAAACCTTACCCAACTTAACGTAGAGCATCTGATTCCGCCCTCCTTTTCCGGAAGACTCATTTCCTGTTACGTTCGGGACCCCTTTGGACTCGAAATCGAAGCATACAGGCAGGTAAGAGAAGAACTCAGCTCGCTTGTAAGAGAAAAGCTGCCGGCAATAATCGCCTCGGAAGGGGAGTGACCCCTGGAACAGGGCGGCGTTGGCTAAACCGGCCGGTTGCCCGAAGCCTGACTCATGGAATTCACCAGGCCCCCTGCAAACGGGTGAGGTCCTGCACAGAGAACACACTCGCATGCGAATCGTCCTCGCGGCAGCAGTCATTATTTTTTCAACGGTTCTCCTCCATGCATCCGGCGAGAGTTCATTTGACTTCGATACGATCATAAGAAACGGAACGATATATGACGGCTCCGGCGGCGCGCCGTTTAAAGCCGACGTCGGCATCAAGGCGGACCGTATTGCCGCGGTTGGCGTTCTCGGCGGAGCATCGGCGGGTAATGTCATCGAGGCCGGGGGCCTTGCCGTCGCGCCCGGCTTTATCAACATGCTTTCCTGGTCAACTGCCTCCCTCATAGTTGATGGCCGTTCCCAGAGCGAAATCAGGCAGGGGGTTACCACTGAAATCTTTGGTGAAGGCCAATCGATGGGCCCGCTCACCGAGGATATGAAGCGCCGGACGGTTGCAGCGCAGGGTGACCTCAAATTCGATATTGCCTGGACCAGCCTCAGCGAATATCTGAGCTATCTGGAGAAGCGGGGAATATCCCCCAACGTCGGTTCGTTCGTGGGCGCTGGAACTGTGCGTGAAAATGTCATCGGCCTCGAAAATAAAAAGGCTGCTCCCGCTCAAATAGAGCGGATGTGTGACCTGGTCCGGCTCGAGATGGAGGCCGGGGCCCTGGGGGTCGGCTCCTCACTGGGCTATGCGCCCGATATGTTCGCAACAACCGATGAGCTTATCGCGATGTGCCGCGTTGCCGCTAAATATGGCGGAATGTATATCTCTCACGTGCGAAATGAGGGGGGAGAGCTCATCGAAGCGGTTGACGAACTCCTTCGCATAAGCCGCGAGGCCGGGATTGCCTCCGAGATTTATCACTTTAAAGCCGGCGGGGAAAGTAACTGGGACAAAATCGACCGCGTAATCTCGATGATCGAACGGGCTCGAAGAGATGGGCTGCGCATAACCGCCGACATTTATCTCTATACGGCAAGTTCGAACAGGCTTTCATCGAGGCTGCCCGCCTGGGCGCGCGAAGGCGGAGACGAGGCCCTGCTCGACAGGCTTCGCGACCCGGCCATGCGCCGGAAAATCGATTCTGAGATGCGTCGGCGCGGCACGATGCCCAAAACGATATTGGTCGGCTTTACTGCCGAAAGCCTGCGCCCGCTCACCGGCAAAACGCTTGAAGAGGCCGCCCGGATTCGCGGAAAAGACCAGGTTGAAACTATGCTCGAACTGATTGCCGAAGATAAGGCGGCCACGCGTGCAGCCACATTCGTCATGAGCGAAGAAAACATCAAAAAAGAGTTGAGCCTGCCCTGGGTTTCGCTCGGATCGGACGCAGTTTCGATCTCGGCCGAAGGCGTGTTTTTAAAACAGTCCACGCACCCGCGCGCCTATGGAAACTTCGCCAGGCTGCTCGGAAAATATGTGCGCGAAGAAAAGGTAATTTCTCTTCAGGAAGCGATCCGCCGCCTGACAGGCCTTCCTGCCGCCAACCTGGGCCTGGACCGCCGGGGTATGGTCAAAGAGGGGTATTTTGCCGACCTGGTGGTCTTCGACCCCGAAACGACAACCGACCGCGCAACGTATGAAAACCCGCACCAGTATGCGACCGGTGTGAAACATGTGCTGGTAAATGGTGTGCGTGTAATCGAAAATGGAGAGCATACCGGGGCAAAACCGGGCAGAGCGCTCCGGGGGCGGGGAAAAGTCAAATGAAAGAGCCCTTGGATAAGCAAGTTTTAGCGGAAACTGGACAAAATAATGACAGGCGGGAGATTGCCCTTGCCTCCTGCACAGACGTACTATGAACGATGCATTTCCCCTTGAGGATTGTCTATGCCTGGCCGGCGCATGCCTGACGCTCAGATCCTTTCGTACCCTGCCCGGACGGCATCTTCCATTCTAGCCAGCTCGTCGTCAGTCAGGAAGCTGAAATAGGATGCGCGCTTTCCCGTTGAAAGACGGCCGCTGTTCTGCAAACAGAATTTGATGAAGAGATCGATCTGGCGGTCGGGCATGTCTACGATCTCCTGGATAGCCTGCCTGGTGTTGTCGTAACTAGCCAGAAAATCCAGCTCTTCCACCAACTCGTGCAGAACGGTTGGTGGGATGAATCAGCCTGGTTCTAAAAAACGTTTTCGGTCGCGGGAAAACGATTACAATTCACCTTCTCGGCAAATAAACGATTACAAAACCTGGCCCCAAGAAATCGACTCTTGACGGTATTGGGGCCTGAGGTTGGTTCTGTACGGGACTTCCCTTCATTTTTGTCCGGCAGAGGTCGTGAACGCCAATCTATAGCCGCCTGCCCGGCCACGCACAGTTGGCGCTTAAACCGCCTTGACCTGGGAGAGATCCAGGTCCGGCAGCATGGAGCCGGTTTCCTTCAGGTTTATGTGCAGCTCGAAGGCTTTCTCAAGGTTGTGCCGTATGTGCCCCACCCGTGAATTCTCAACATATTTCCGCAGGTATTCCCGATACGCGGGGTGGGCGCAGTGATCTATTATTTTCTCGGCGCGCTGCATCGGCCCTAGTCCGCGCAAGTCGGCTAGCCCCTGCTCGGTTACGACCACCTGGACCGAGTGCTCGTTATTGTCTATATGCGGGCACATCGGGACAATGGCGGAGATCTTCCCTCCCTTTGCAATGGACGGACACATGTAAATCGAAATATATGCGTTTCGGGTGAACTCCCCGCTGCCTCCGATTCCGTTCATTATGTGTGTGCCGTAAACGTGCGACGCATTGACGTTGCCGTAAATATCGACCTCGAGGGCGGTGTTCATCGAGATCACGCCAAGCCTTCTGATGACCCCGGGATGATTGGACAGCTCTTGCGGACGCAGAACGATTCTGGGGGCGAAAAAATCCATATTGTCGTAGATGCGCTTGAGCGTTTTCTCAGTCAGTGTAAGACTTGTGGTGCTCGCGGCCGTGAGCCTGCCCGCTTCCATCAAGTCGACCAGAGAGTCCTGGAAGACCTCGGTAAACATCTCAAACGGCGGGATATAGGGATTTGTGGCCAGGGCAGCCATGACTCCGTTGGCCACGTTTCCAACTCCTGCCTGAAGAGGCAGGAAATGCTGCGGAATTCGCCCCGCCAGCATTTCGTCCAGGAGAAACCGGGTGACATTCTCTGCTATTTTTTCGCTGCGCCAGTCGCCTCCCCCGAATTCCGGGATATTGTCCGATTCATCGTTTTCGATTACCGCTATTACTTTTTGCGGGTCCACAACCGAATACGGGTAGCCCAGCTTTGTAAGCGGATGGTGGAACGGGATCGGAAAGCGATGAGGAGGGGGCGGCATTATGAGTATATCGGTCATCTCACGAAGCCGGGGGGAATGATGGTGGTTTATTTCGACGATTACCCGGTCGGCATACTTCAAGTAAGTGGGAGAAGCCCCGATCGAAGTGGTCAGGTAAACTCTGCCGTCCGTGGTGATCTCCGTTGCTTCGACAACGGCGAAATTGATCTTCCCCTGGAAGCCCTCGAGCACCGTCTGCGGCAGGTGGGAAAGGTGCATGTCGACATATTCGACTTCCTGCTTGTTGATTTGGGCTCGCAAAGTGGGGCCGCTCTGGTAGGGCGCCCGATAGGAGATGGCTTCCTGTTTCGCCAGGGGTTCATCGATGCTCGCGCCGCTGGAGGCCCCGCTGAGGACTCTTACCTTGAAAGGCGCTCCTCTTGCGTGGAGTTCACGCGCGCGCTCCGCGAGGGCCCTTGGGATCAGCTTTGCCGCCCCCGCGTTCGTAAACCCGCTGAACGCTACTGTCGCACCGTTGAAGATATTGGACGCGGCCTCTTCAGGACTGAGTTTCGGATAAGATGTGATGATGGACATGAGGTCCTTCTTTGTTCTAAAAGTTATCTCCGATTCCCGCGAGGTCGGGCAGCATTTTGCCATGCTCCATGAAATTGCGGTGGAGTTCGTATGCTTTGCTCAGATTGTGCCTGATATGTCCGCAGTCGGATTCCCGGATATAAGCATGAAGGTAGTCGCGGTATGCCGGATGAGCGCAGTTGTCGATAATTCTTTTCGCCCTCTGCATCGGTCCTACCCCGCGAAGGTCCGCGTATCCCTGTTCGGTCACTATGACCTGCACCGAGTGTTCATTGTTGTCAACGTGCGGGGTCATGGGCACTACGCAGGAAATGCGTCCGCCCAGAACTATTGATGGACACACTATGATCGATACGTAACTGTTCCTCGTAAATTCCCCGCTTCCGCCGATGCCGTTCATTATGTCGGTCCCGAAGAGGTGGGACGAGTTCACGTTGCCGTAGATATCCACCTCGATTGCAGGATTGATCGCTATGACTCCGAGGCGGCGGACAATTCCTGCGTCGTCTGAGATTTCCTGTGGACGCAGCACGATTCGAGGAGCAAAAAAGTCCATGTTCGAACAGATGTGCTCGAGCGTATCCGCAGTTACAGTCAGGCTGCAGGCGCTTGCTCCCAGCAGCTTTCCTTTTTCCATCAGTTCGACCAGCGAGTCCTGGAAAGTGACGGAATACATCCTGAACGGCGGAATATAAGGGTTGCTCCCCAATGCGGCCATGATGCTGTTTGAAAGGTTCCCCACACCCGCCTGGAAGGGAAGGTATTCAGTGGGAATGCGTCCGCTTATCATTTCTCCGAAAAGAAACCGGACCACATTGTCTGCAATGCTTTTGGCCTTCCAGTCAATTGCGGTAAACGGCTCGATGCGATCCGGTTCGTTGGATCGGATTATGCCCATGATCTTCTTGGGATCGACAGTGGCATAGGGGTAACCGATCTTGGTCATCGAGTCGTAGATGGGAATCGGATCAAGACGGGGGGGCGGAGGGAGCACCATTATGTCGGCCATTTCCGGCAGACGCTTGGAGTGATAATCGTTTATCTCTATGAAGACCCGATCTGCATGCTTGAGGTAAGTGGGAGAAGCTCCGATGGATGTGGTGAGATAGATTCTGCCGTCCCTGGTCACATCGGTCGCCTCTATAATTGCATAATCGAGCTTTCCGAAAAACCCGGCCAGCAGGGTTTGTGGAGCCTGCGCCAGGTGCATGTCGATGTACTGCACCTCCTGCCGGTTGATCTGACCGCGAAGCGCGGCCGCGCTCTGATACGGAGCGCGCCATGACAGGGCTTCAGCCTGCGCGAGTTCCTCGTCGATATCATTGCCGTTCGACGACCCGGTAAGCAGCCGTATCTTGTAAGGCTTTCCAGCGGAGTGGATCTCTCTCGCCCTTTTAGCGATGGCTCGTGGAACGATTTTAGCCGTCCCTGCGTTTGCAAACCCGCTTAGCGCTACCATCGCCCCGTCTTGAATATGAGAAGCTGCCTCTTCTGCGGTTATGATCGGGAAGGTCCCTGCGTACATTCTGAGTGTCCCCTCGTGTTATGCTCCGCTATGCCGCGTCTTGTCAGCGCCTGAGAATCTCGCCGCGGACGCTTATTACAACCTCTTCAATGGTAATACTTTTTCCAGCTTCCTGTAAACCTTTTTGAACGATAGCGGGCATGGCGGAACAACAGGGGACCTCCATATCGATAATCGTTACGCTTCGGATGTCGGCGGTGCGGAAAATTTCAGCGAACTTCTTTACGTACTCCTGGGCGTTGTCGAACTTGGGACAGCCAAGGAGGACCGTTTTCCCCTTCACGAATTTGCGGTGAAAATTTGGGTATGCAACCGGCGCGCAGTCGGACACGACCAACAGGTCCGCTCCTTTGAGAAATGGCGCGCCAGGCGGAACGAGCCTTATCTGGATCGGCCAGTGCGAAAGCTCTGATTGGCTTTCGTCAAGTTCCTTCGGCGCTGGGTCCCTTTGCAAAAGCGGCCCTTTGACAAAGGTTTGGAGCCGAGCCGACGGACAGGCGCATGAGGCTGCTAATTCCTTGTGCTCCTCTTGTTTTTGCTGAGCGAGTCTCTGTTGTTCGAGGTGCTCTTCAACTGCCTCCGGATCGAATTCGTCGGCATGCCGCTCGATTACCCGAACCGCCCCCCTCGGGCATCCGGAAAGGCAGGCGCCAAGTCCGTCACAGTAGGATTCCTTTATGAGGCGCGCTTTGCCGTCCTCTATCGCAATGGCGCCCTCAGCGCAGGATATCGCGCACATTCCGCAGCCGTCGCAGAGTTCTTCGTCTATCTCTACTATTTTTCGCGTTGTTGCCATTGATCGCACTCCCGACCGAAAACACGTTCGATCTCATTGTTGAAAATTAATCATTTTTCAGGACCCAACAGGGCTTTGGTCCACAATTTCCTGCATCATGTTCTTACCTGTCTGGGTAAGAAGAGGTCCATCCATGGCCGAATTCCCTGCCTGAGGCGACCGGGCTTTGAGCGCTTCGGCAAGGTCCGCAAGGCAGATCGCGTCGTAGACGCACTTGAAATTGTTTTCATCGGCCAGTCTCTTGGCGCCGAGCGAGTTCAAAATGGCGAGAACTTCACGGGTCAGCTCTTCGGAAGCCCCGGTCCGCAAGAGAATGGATCGGGCCTCAGTGATTTCTTCGGCGGACAATTGCCGGGCGCCGGCGTTCAGTCCCGGCGAAGCCCCCCCGGCGACCGCCGAAAGGAAGGCGGCCAGCGTGACGATTGCCGGATCGCCTCCCTCGGATCGCTGAATCTTGCCTGCATATTCTACGATTTTCAGTGCTCGGCCGATGCGTTTGAAGTCTTTGCCCAGGAATTTCTTTACTTCCGCCGCCACGCGGTCCTTGAGCAGATCGGTCCGCCTCGCGAGAAGCTCGGGGGGCATGTCGGCGCCCAGGCACTGAGCGGCGAACTTGCAGTAGGTTGCACAGCCGAAATCCATTTTCGGATTGAGGACCTTTGTGCCGCATTTGCGGCACTTTCTCGAACTCTCATCCTTGAAAAATTCAATCGGCCCGCCGCAGTTGGGGCAACTGGATTCATAAATCGCTTCCGGACCCCAATACCGGCTGTCCTGACCAGGGCATTTCATGATTTGCTCCAAATTCTCTTTGATTAATTGTAACTTGTGGATCTGTCTTTTGAGGTAAATTAAGCCCCGGGCTCAAAAGAAACCTTGACTTGGATCAAAAATTCTGAATTTTTCTTATCGCGAAGATAATATCACCTGAGGCCCGGCTGCCCGATGCCGGTGCTCGACTTCCAGCGCCCCGCCGGGCGCTCGCTGAGGGAAATGAAAATGATCGCCGATATCGCCGATGAAATTTCGAAAAGCGCTCTTTTTAACGGGCTGCCTGCCGAACAGGTTGAAGAGTTGGCCCGAATCTGCGTGGACCTGAAATATGAAAAAGGCCGGGAGCTTTTTTCCGAGGGTAGCGAGGCAAAGGGTTTTTATCTCGTGATATCCGGGAAGTTCAAAATCTATAAGCTTTCGATGGAGGGCAAAGAGCAAATTCTCCATATATTCGGGGGCGGCGAGGTTATCGGGGAAGTCCCGGTTTTTGCGGGAGGAAGTTACCCGGCCAACGCGGAGGCCATCGAACCCAGCCGTGCACTGTTTTTTCCGAAGAGGTCTTTTGTCGAGTTGATAGGCAGGGAGCCCGCCATAGCTCTTAACCTGCTGGGCATACTCGCGCAGCGCCTGCGCAGGTTTACTCACCTGATCGAGGACCTCTCCCTCAAGGAAGTTCCCGGAAGACTTGCGGCATATTTGATCTATCTGGGCGAAAGGAGTGGAAGCAGTCAAACCCACGAGCTCGATATAACAAAGACGCAACTGGCAAGCCTGCTTGGGACAATCCCGGAGACGCTTTCTCGAATCCTGGCTAAAATGGCCCAGCAGGGGATCATCTCTGTTGAGGGCCGAACGATCAGGGTGCTCGACCGCAAAGCTTTGGAGTCTCTTGCAGCGGGTGGAAAGGGTCTGATTTAGTCGCCATAAACCCCGGCCCCGCGGCATTGCCGAAGGGTCCTTTCGTAGAGGGGGGGGAGCGCAGCGCTGTATGCCCTCCCGAAGCTACAGCATTGTCGCACGGTCCTTCCGTAGGGGAGGGCTTTACGCCCTCCCGGCCGGCGACTCGCAAAATCTTCTAATCTGTTCGGGGGGGCGAGGTTGATCTTTAACACCCGGCTTGAACGCAACAGGCGGGATTTCCGAGCGCGAGGAGAGTAATCCATGCAACAATCCTCCTATTTTGCCGGCTGGCTTATTGACGGGACGGGAAGAACTCCGGCGGCTCGGGATATCCTGATTCGAGTGGAAAACGGGCTTATTGCGTCTTTGGAAAAAGGTAATCTTTCTGAACTGAAAGGTTCAGGTTTCGCCGTTGATGAGTATCCCTCCTGCACCGTCCTTCCCGGTCTCATCGACTGTCATGTTCATCTGACCATGTCCGGGAAAACTGACCAAAGCCTTCGTATCCGGCAGCTTCAGAATGATTTCTCTCAAAACAGCCTCCTCATTTGCGAAAGGCTGGAGAAAGTCCTTTCGCTCGGAATCATGGCTGTTAGAGATGGAGGGGACATTGGCGGTCACGCCCTCATGTATGTGAGGCAAGGCGGGGCCTCGCGCGTGCGTGTCAAATGCGCCGGAAGGGGGTGGCGCGCGCCTGGCCGGTATGGAAAGTTCATAGCCCGTGTTCCGCGGAGCGGCTCAACTCTTGCCGAAAGCATAAAAGCGAACTGCGATGTGGTCGATCACATAAAGATCTTGAATTCAGGTCTCAACAGTCTGGATGAATTCGGCCGGGAGACCATGCCCCAATTTGACCGGGACGAGCTTCAGTCCGCGTTTCGGGATGCGCGAAAGCTCGGACGAAAAGTGATGGTTCACGCAAACGGAAGGCTGCCGGTGCAGGTTGCGGTCGAGGCTGGATGTGATTCAATCGAACATGGCTTCTTCATGGGTGAGGAAAATATGAAAAGGATGGCCGACCGGCAGGTTGTCTGGGTCCCGACGGCGTTTACCATGAAAGCCATGTGCGCCCACCTTCCTGCCGGCAGTCCCCAGTCGGAAGTGGCGGCCAAAATGCTGGAAGCTCAATTGGAGCAAATGAGCCGGGCCGCGGAGCTTGGGGTCGTGCTTGCGGCGGGAACCGACGCCGGCTGTTTCGGGGTCCGGCATGGCGAAGCTTTGGCCGAGGAATTGAAACTCATGATGGAGGCGGGGTTTTCTGTTGAAGAGGCGATCTGTTGCGCGACATCTGTAGGCGCCCGGTTGCTTGGTATCGATCACGAACTTGGGCGGCTCGCCCGGGGAATGCCCGCAAATTTCATAGTCGTAAACGGAGCGCCCTCCGGTCTTCCGGCTTCACTGGGAAAAGTGAAAGCGATCTGTTTAGGGGGCGAAAAGATCAATTGAATTAATAACTAGAAAAGATTAGAATAATCTTTACGAAAATTTCTCTGGAGCTGGCTGGATTGCTCCCTTCGACTTCTCCGATTGAAAGTTCACCAGGATGGGTCAGCCAGAGCAAACGGGTGCGGTTAGAATAGAGCGCGATTTTCTCGGCGAGCTTGCTATAGAAGAAGACAAGCTCTACGGCATCCATACGCTCCGGGCCCTTGAGAATTTTCCGCTCGCCGGCCGGCCTGTTCATCCGGAACTGGTCTGCGCCTTCGGACAGGTTAAGCTGGCATGTGCTCAGGCCAATCGAAGGCTGGGTTCATGGCGGGATGACCCCCAAAAGGCCGACGCCATCGAGCGGGCCTGCCGCGAAATGGGGGAAGGCCTGCTTACCGGACATGTCCTGGTTGATCTGCTTCAGGGGGGCGCCGGGACGAGCCTCAACATGAATGTCAACGAGGTGCTTGCCAATCGCGCCCTGGAAATTTTGGGTGAAGAGCGCGGCAGCTACCTCAGGGTCTCCCCGCTAGACGATATCAATCTCCACCAGTCAACGAACGATACCTACCCTACGGCCTTGAAACTCTCGGCAATCCGGCGGTTTCGAGTGTTGGAGTCGAGGATCGTGTCGCTCCAGGAAGCGTTTCAGGTCCTCGAGAAGCGTTTTGCGCACGTTGTAAAAGTTGGCCGCACCCAGCTTCAGGATGCTGTGCTCACAACCCTCGGCCGGGAGATGAGCGCCTACGCCGAAGCCCTGAACCGCGACAGGTGGCGGATTTACAAATGCGAGGAACGGCTGCGCGTAATCAACCTTGGCGGCACTGCCATCGGCACGGGGCTGTCTGCGCCCAGGGATTTCATATTCACGGTGACCGATATTTTGCGGGCAAATACTTCTGTGGGTTTCGCCCGCGCTGAAAACCTGATCGACAACACGCAAAACGCCGACGTATTCGTGGAAGTATCGGGCATTTTGAAGGCCTGCGCCTCGACTCTGCTGAAAATCTGCACAGACCTGCGGCTCATGGCGAGCGGCCCCGAGAGCGGCCTTGCCGAGATTATCCTGCCCCAGCGCCAGGCAGGGTCTTCGATAATGCCGGGGAAAGTCAACCCGGTGATTCCCGAGGCGGTAAGCCAGGCCGCAATGCTCGTCTTTGGCCTGGACGTCTCGCTCACCTTCGCCTGTGCTTCGGGAAGCCTCGAACTCAATCCTTTTTTGCCGCTTGTAGCCGCATGCCTGCTCGACAGTATCGACCTGCTTTCCAACGCCTCCGATATTCTGTGCCGGCACTGCGTTTCCGGTATCGAGGCCGACGAAGAACAATGCAGAAGATACGTTGAGACATCTACAGTGACGGCAACGGCCCTGTTGCCTGTTCTGGGCTACGATCGGATGTGCCGGATCGCGCGGCTCGCTCGTATGGAGAAAAAGAGCGTGCGGGACATAGTGCTTGGTGAAAAACTACTGACCCCTGAGCAGTTTGAACAGCTTATAAGTCCGGAGGCTGTGTGCAGTCTGGGGGGGGCCGCAAAAAAGCCGGGAGGTCTCGAATGCTGAAAGCACCCCGGAGCATGCGCGTTCATATCGGCATTTTCGGCCGCCGCAACGTCGGCAAATCAAGCCTTTTGAACGCGATTACGCGCCAGAGCGTGGCAATAGTCTCCGAATTTGCCGGAACCACTACCGATCCGGTTGAAAAACCAATGGAACTTCTGCCGCTCGGTCCCGTGCTCTTCATAGACACGGCGGGCATAGACGACGAAGGCGCGCTCGGAAAGCTGCGGATGGAAAAAACGCGCCAGGTATTCGACAGGACCGATATCGGTGTGCTTGCAACAGATTTTTCAACCTGGAGCGATTTTGAAGAGAAGGTTGTCGATGAGCTTGAGGCGCACGGAATCCCGGTTCTCGTCGTTTTCAACAAATGCGATCTGGGCGCCCCCGGTTCGGTCCTTCTAAAGGGGCTCTCCAGCCGAAAAATACGTACGGTTTGCGTCAGCGCCCTTTCCGGTGAGGGAATTGCTTCGCTGCGGCAGGCGCTGCTGGACACTGCTCCGGGCGAGTTCATTGACAATCCGGTAATTGCGGGGGACCTTGTCGGACCCGGAGAGGTGGCTATACTGGTCATCCCGATAGATAAGGAAGCGCCCAAAGGCCGGCTGATCTTGCCCCAGGTGCAGACCATACGGGACTTGCTCGATAGTGACGCCATGTGCATGATAGTAAAGGAGCGCGAACTGCGCAGGGCTTTTGAAAAGCTGAAAAGTCCGCCCAAGCTGGTGATTACCGACTCGCAGGCCTTTTTGAAAGTTGCGGCCGATACGCCTGAGGATGTGCCGATGACCAGCTTCTCGATTCTTCTCGCTCGCTTCAAGGGCGATCTGCTCACCCAGGTCGAAGGGGCGTTTGCAGTCGAAAAATTGAGGGCTGGAGACAGGGTGCTTATCGCTGAGGCCTGTACTCATCATCCAATCGCCGAGGACATCGGCCGGGTGAAAATCCCTCGTTGGTTGACTCAGTACGTGGGAGCGAAGTTGGAAATCGATCACTGCCAGGGACACGATTTTCCTTCGGACCCCTCGGCTTACAGGCTCATAATCCACTGCGGCGCCTGCATGTGGAACCGCAGGGAAATGTTGAGCCGAATACTTCATTGCCGCCAGGCAGGCGTTGCGATCACCAACTACGGACTTGTCATTGCCTACAGCCTGGGTATTATGGAACGTGCGCTGGCGCCGTTTCCCGCAGCGCTGGAGATTTACCGCAAGTCACGGCTCGCGGGGCGTTTTCGTCCGAAAACTAACTGCCGGCTGTATTGCGTCCGTAACGGAAACCAAGTGGAAGCTCGACCGCAAGAGGTGTAGCCATGAGTGACACGAAAGAACCCATTGAGCTGGCGATTTGCATGGGAAGTTCCTGCTTTTCAAGGGGCAACAAGAAAAACATCGTCCTGATCCGGGAATACATCGACCTGCACGGGCTTTGCGGAAAGGTTCTTTTGAAAGGACACCTTTGCGAAGGCCTGTGCAAGGATGGTCCGAACATAACAGTCGATGGAAACGTCTTCAGCCTGAATTCCTGCGATTGCCTGGAATTCGTTCTCGATGACCACCTTAAAGGACAGGAATAGACGAGATGAACGCTCAGACCCCCATCTACACCGAAAGGACTGAATGCCAGGACTGCTTCAAATGCATCCGGGAGTGTCCGGTCAAGGCGATCAAAGTCGAAAATGTCTGTGCCGCCGTCATTCCGGACCTGTGCATCATGTGCGGTCATTGCGTCGAGATATGCCCAAACGGAGCCAAGCATGTTAGAGACGATCTGAAGCGCGCGCGCCGTCTTCTTGTCGATAAAAAAGAGGTCTATGCGTCGCTTGCGCCTTCCTTTGTGAGCGAATTCCCCGATATTCCCGCGGCGGCCGTTATTCGCGCCGTCAAGCAGCTTGGTTTCAAAGGCGTTTCGGAGACGGCGCTCGGCGCCGAACAGGTCTCCCTCAGCGCGGCCAGGATGCTCCAGGACAGGTCTCCGCGCGTGATCATCTCTACCGCATGTCCCGTCGTCGTTAACTACATCGGGAAATACTACCCGCAATACGTCAACTGCCTGATGCCCCACGTCTCGCCGGTTCTCGCGCACTGCCAGATGCTGCGGGAATTGTACGGCCCCTCGATAGGCATCATTTTTTTCGGCCCCTGCATCGGCAAAAAGGGAGAGGCGGACTCAAATCCAAACTTGCTTGATGTCGCCCTCACCTTCGAAGATATGAGACGCTGGATGGTTGAGGAGGGACTTTCCTTCGGAAGCGGCTCGGGGGACTCGGATAGTTTTGTCCCTTACAGCGCCAGGGAGGGAGCGCTCTACCCGGTCGACGGCGGCATGGTGGCCGGGGTCAAGACAAACTGCAGCATCATGGAAGCCGATTGCATGGTTTTTTCAGGAATCCGGAACATCAAAAAGGCGATTTCCGGTCTGAATGAAATACGCCTGTCACACCCCGTTTTCCTTGAGCTGCTGGCCTGCGAGGGCGGATGCGTAAACGGCCCCAAGGCCAGCCAGCGCAATGCTACAGCCTGGAAGCGCTGCCAGATCATAGACTACGCTCAATATCCCGGCACCGCGATGCCCCATCCGGTTGAGGCTCCACGGGTCGTGGGAATTGCCCCCGATCCGGTCCCCGTTAAGGAATACACTGACAAAATAATGAAGCAGGCCCTTCAGACGCTGGGCAAGTACGGTCCCGAGGACGAACTCAATTGCGGCGGCTGCGGCTATGACAATTGCCGCGAATTTGCAAAGGCGCTCATAGACGGCAAGGCTGAAAAGGTGATGTGCGCCGCCTATATGCGAAAACTGGCCCAGAAGAAGACGAACGCCCTTATGGAGAAGGTCCCCAGCGCAATCGTGCTGGTCGATGAAGAGATCCGGCTGATAGAGTGCAATCTCAATTTCGCCAGAATTCTTGGCCCCGACGTTGAGAAAGCGTTCCGGATTAAGCCGGGTCTGGAAGGTGTGTTTCTGCGGGAGATCGCCCCGTTTCACTCGCTGTTCAAAACAGTGCTCGAAAAAGGCGAGGATATGCTCAATCGCGATCTGAGGTACAAAAAATCGGTGCTCCACATCGATATCTTCGCCATCGAGAAACATAGGGTGGTATGCGGAATTTTTCAGGACATCACCAAGCCGACCATCCACAAGGAGGCCATGATTCAAAAGGCGCAGGAGGTTATCAAAAAGAACCTGGCGACGGTTCAACAGATTGCTTACCTGCTCGGTGAAAACGCGGCGGAATCGGAGGTCATTCTCAATTCCATAATCCAGTCCGTAACCACCCCGGAGATCGAATGATTAAGACCGCGCGGGATTTCTTTCTCGATATCGACTCGTGCCAGTTCAACAAGCACCGCCAATATGTAACCGGCGACGTGGTGCTGACGCACAAGATCAAGGAAGAAAACCGGGTGATCACTTGCCTTTCCGACGGGCTGGGCAGCGGTATAAAGGCCAGTGTCCTGGCGAACCTCACGGCTACCATGGCCCTGAAATACACCTCCAACTATGCCGATGTAACCGAGACTGCGGAAGTGATTATGGAGACCCTGCCTGTGTGCAGTGTCCGTAAGATCAGCTACTCCACTTTCACCATAATCGATATTAACAGCTCGGGGCATGCCCGAATAATAGAGCACGGAAATCCCGATTATGTGCTGCTGCGGGGCCTCGAATTCGTCCGTGTGCCGAGGTCGCGGATACAGCTTAAGAAATGGAGTGAGCGGGAAGTCAACATTTCCGAGTTCGATTTCCATATAGGGGACAGGCTGATCTATTTTTCAGACGGCGTCAGCCAGGCGGGCATGGGACTCCCGGACTACCCTTTGGGGTGGGGCGTCAAGGATGTCGTCAGGCACCTGCAGCAGTGGATTGGCTGGGAAAAGGCGATATCCGCGCGCCAGTTGGCAAGAAAGATTGCGATCCACGCACGCCAGATCGACTCCTTCGAACCAAAGGACGATATTACCAGCGGCGTGATATATCTGCGCCATCCCCGTTTGCTGCTGCTTGTAACCGGGCCGCCGTTTTCGGAGACCAGAGACCAGGAACTGGCCTCAGTGGTCAAGTCTTTCAACGGACGAAAAGTGATCTGTGGAGGCACAACCGCGCAGATTCTCAGCCGCGAACTCGACGAAGAGATCGAAATGGACCTGGACAATCTCGATCCCGAAATCCCTCCATCGTCAAGGATGGAAGGGGTAGAGTTGATAACTGAAGGTACTCTCACCCTCAGTAAGGTGGGGGAGATGCTGGAGAGCGGGCAAAAACCCGAGACGGTAAGGTCCAACGCCGCCTCCGATCTCGTATCGATTCTGCTCGACAGCGATGTCATCTATTTTCTGGTGGGAACCCGCGTAAATGAAGCGCACCAGGACCCGAACCTGCCGGTGGAACTCGACATTCGCCGTAATATAATCAACAAAATCGCTGCTCTGCTCGAAGAAAAATATCTCAAGGATACGCAGAAACGGTTTATTTAGGGCTTATTTACAAACAACCCCAGAACCGCGCGTCGATGCCGTGGGGGCGGGGATCTTTTGTCGTCGAAGAATTTTGTCGTCGAAGAATCCCCGCCAGCTCTTGAACGCAACTCGGTATTAATCCCCCCGGTACCAAATTAATAGTTTTTTCCCGCAAAAAATGAGCTTCTCACAGGAAGCTCGGCGATAAATCCCCCATAGCAGCTTTTCATGTCCCTTCGGATCACCCTGAAACCATGAAAAGACCCGTAGGATGGGTGGAGCGGTAGCGCAACCCATCAAGCCTTTTCGAGACAGCTTTTCACGTCCCTCTGGCACTTCTTCGCGTCTCCGCGTCTCCGCGTGAAAGAACTTTTAGAAGCAGACAGAATCGTCCACTGTCAAATTACTTGCAATGTGGCGCATTTACGACTAATTAGTGCCCATCCGGCCGGAGGTTTTGAGTTGCAACGCCGTAAGCGGCCCGATGGCCCGGACAAAAACCAACCAGGCTTGATTGGAAATTAACTGCCATCCGATTTGGGGCTAGCGGATCGCAGAAATATGTTGCCGGGTGAGAAACATGAAATCTTTTAGCAAGCGCAGTGTCACGGCTCGGGCCGTTGAGGAGGGAAAGGTTCGCAGGGATCTTGACGAAAAGGCTGCGAGCGAACACGTCGCAGGTTCTGCGGAATCGGCCTGGACCGCCGAACGAGTCGGTTCGCCTCGTTCCAAACCTGCCACCATCCGCAGTTCCTGGATCCCGCAGATAGAAGAGGCAGTCCGGAAGTCCTGCGAGTATTTCTACAGGGTCCAGTACCCTGAGGGCTATTGGTGGGCCGAACTGGAATCAAATGTCAGCATAACGTGCGAATATGTCATGCTCAAGCGCCTGCTGGGAATTCCGCTTGGCAGGAAGCAAAGCAGCATTGTCAGGTACCTTCTCAAGCACCAGAACGAAAACGGCGGGTGGGGTATTTATCTCGGCGATGGCGGCGAAATCAGCACCACGGTCGAAGCCTATTTCGCTCTTAAGCTCCTGGGGCAAGATCCCGAGTCCGAACCTCTTGCGAAAGCCAGGACCTTCATTCTCCAGCGCGGCGGAATAGAATCTACCCGCGTTTTCACCAAAATGTGGCTCGCCCTGTTTGACCAGTATGAGTGGAACAAAGTTCCCTCGATGCCTGTCGAACTCGTGCTCCTTCCGCCTGAACTTTATTTCAGTTTTTACGAATTTTCCAGTTGGGCCAGGGGCACGGCGATACCACTTTCGGTTGTGCTCTGCATTCGACCAAAATTCAGACTCCCCGATTCCCTCTGTATTCAAGAGCTCTGGATCCCGGCACGCAAAAAACTCGATTCCCGCATAAACAAGCTCTTCTGGGTCTTCGACCGCGTTGCAAAAAGGCTCGAAGAAAAGGCCGATAAAAAAGCTTCGCTGCTGGGCGATCAAGGCTGCGCGGGACTGGATCATCGATCATCAGGAGGAGACCGGCGACTGGGGCGGCATCCAGCCTCCCATGGTCTATTCGATGCTTGCCCTGCATTACCTGGGGTTTTCCCTTTCTCATGAGGTCATGGAAAAGGGACTCAAAGCGATTGAGGATTTCTGCATCGAGGATGAGGAGGGGCTGCGGATGCAGTCCTGTATATCCCCGGTCTGGGATGCGGGCCTCACTGCAATGGCGTTGCTCGACGCGGGCGTGAGTCCCGAGCATCCGGCCCTCGAGAAGTCGGCGAAGTGGCTGATCTCGCAGCAGATACTGACAGGCGGCGACTGGCAGGTCAAAACCCGTTGCGCCCCGGGTGGATGGGCCTTCGAGTTTTCCAACTCGCGCTACCCCGATGTTGACGATTCGGCTGTTGTCTTGAACGTGTTGAATCGCTTCAGCCCGGAAAGATACGATGGGCTGACTTCCTGCAAATCGCGCGCGATGGAATGGCTCCTCGGCATGCAAAGTTCAAACGGGGGCTGGGCCGCATTTGACAAAGACAACGGTATGGATATCCTTAACCGCATACCGTTTGCCGATACCGAAGCAATGGTGGACCCGCCGACTGCCGACGTGACAGGCAGAGTGCTCGAGGTTATGGGATGCTGCGGATACGATAGCAGCCATCCGGCGGCGGAACGCGGGATCAGGTTTCTTAAAAAACTCCAGGAAAAGGACGGCTGCTGGTGGGGGCGCTGGGGAGTCAACTACATTTATGGAACATGGTCGGCTCTGCGCGGGTTGATCTCGATAGGGGAAGACCCGAAGTCGCCCTGTATCAGAGCGGCGATGCACTGGCTCAAAGACCACCAGAATCCGGATGGGGGCTGGGGGGAACTGTGCGCTTCCTATAAGTGGCCGGAACTCCGTGGACAGGGCCCCAGCACCGCATCGCAGACTGCCTGGGCAATAATGGGCCTTCTGGCCGGGGACGAAGAAAAATCCCCGGAGGTCAGCAAGGGCATCCAATACCTGTTAAGAAATCAAACCCCCGACGGCTCCTGGGACGAGATCGAGTTCACCGGCACCGGGTTCCCGAAGCATTTCTATATACGGTATCATAATTACCGGAATTGTTTCCCGCTGATGGCGCTGGGTCAGTATATGACGAGGCTGAGGCAGTAGAGGGCAGGCTTGCCGGCCCGCTTTTAAGGATAGAAGAAGATGAGCGCTTGCGTAATAGGTCATATCACGGTCAAAGACCCCGCGAAATGGGATGAATACCGCGGCAAAGTGCCCCCCACTCTCGCCCCGTGGGGAGGCGAGGTTATCTTTCGGGGCCGAAAGGTCGAAGTGTTCAGCGGGGAACATCCGCACACCGATACCGTGGTGATCCGGTTTCCCGACGCCGCCTCCGCTGCGGGATGGCACGGCTCCGCGGCTTACCAGGCGCTTATTCCCGTTCGGGAGCAGGCTGTCGACATAGTGGTGGTCTGTTTCGAATCGTGACCCTTGCAGGGCAGGGTGAGCAAAGCTTTCCAGCGACCATCGTCTTATACGAATTGCGTTCAAGATGAATGTGATTGGTTTGGCCCCGCTCTACCTGTCCAGCGAATTAACGCAGCCGGTACAGAGGTGTAGGATGGGTGAAGCGGAGCGAAACCCATCGCCTTGGGCATATCTTGAAGGCAAATTGATATTATTTACCCCGGGCAATAATGGGCGGACAAATCTATGCCCACTCTAAACGGCACACTGAACTTACACCTGAATTGAGCGATTGCCCTTTCAGTTCGATCGTCGTTCCCGCGTGCTTTAAACGGGAATCCAGCTTGGGCCGCTCACCTGACGATACCGCGGCCTTCTCCGGTATGACATGGTCCAGGTAACGAATCGCTCAATTTAGGTTACACATAGCCGCAGCCAAATTGACCAGGATTGTTTTGCGTTGCATTTTTTTGTCATATCCCGGTCAAGCTTTTCCCGTGAGTACCTCGAATGAAATTGCCGCAACATTTGGCCCACTTTCACAAAATTATCAAGCACATGGTAACCAGTGAAATCCCTTGAGGAGTGAGTGGATTCCTCAAGGTACCAGTCTAAAGTCGCGATCTCAACACATCCGGATCATTCCCGTTCTGCTGGCCCGCCCAAGCACGATTTTTACCTTTGGCAAGCGGAGAGACTACATTAGTCAGCCCCTAACTTCTTTCTTGCCCTGGCAAGCACCGATGCGCACCTCGATTGACTGAAATACCTTAAGTCATGGGAGGAATCGGGTCCTAAATGCAGGCCTCACTTCGTTTGGGGATCGCTCACTCGAATTCCTTTATAGATCGAGACAAAATAGTCCGCCTGCCATATTCTAGATTGTTGGGGCATTTCCATTTGTACCATTGGCCTGTATTACCTTTTGGCGAGTTTCGCATCGAGATATATTGTATTAAATGCAATGCCAATGTAGACTTGAAGGCGATGATGAGCCGGACGGTTTTTTGCTACATGGACTCATCGCTTTTAAGCACCGGCTCTGAACGAAGAGGGACGTGACTGACATTCTCTCGACAAAGCAACGGTCCATCACAATGTCCAAGGTGCGTAGCGGGGATACGAAGCCTGAATGGATTCTCCGTGCCGGTCTGCACAGACTTGGGTTCAGATACCGGCTCAGAAACAAGCACCTGCCGGGACAGCCGGACCTAGCGTTCCCTAAATTTCATGCGGTTGTTTTCGTTCATGGGTGCTACTGGCATCGACATCCAGAATGTAAAGATGCGAGTATGCCTAAAAGCAACGTGGATTCCTGGACCCGGAAGTTCGCCGAAAACGTGGAACGTGACCGACGCACCGAAGAACAACTCTCTGCGATGGGTTGGCGAGTGACGGTAGTTTGGCAATGTGAGCTGGTCAAAAGAACGGTTGAGACGATCCGGAAGGTTGCTCTTTGGCTTAAAGAGGGGGCCTCTTCCGCCGATCAGTTCGGTTATGGTGAACCTGTTATGGATCGCGCAGAATTGTTGGCGGTGGCTGAGAAAAGAGTACGATTCCGTATTGCTTCTTATAAGAAGAAACCGAATTTAAGTGGAGCCGAGGAAAAGGAGGGTGACCAATAATGAAGAAAGCTAAGTTTGCGGTGATCGACCTATTCTCGGGCGCTGGCGGGATGAGCTATGGATTTCACAAGCATACGGCTTTCAAAATAGTCGCTGCAGCGGATGCGGAACAGGGGAAGCCAAGTGCTGGCGCGGGCAAGCTCCAGTGCAATAAGACTTATGTTCGAAATATCGGTGTGAAACCCGCGTCAATCGATCTGTCGGAAATTGCGCCAAGGCAGTTGAGGTCAGCACTTGCGCTGCCCGAAGAACTACCCGTCTCTGTTCTATTGACCTGTCCTCCATGCACGGGGTTTAGCCGGGCTGTTCCTGAAAATCATTTGAGAGACGACCAGCGGAATAGCTTGGTCCGCCGCTCGGCAGAATTTGCTGTCGCGCTTTCTGCCGACATTGTGGTAATGGAGAATGCGCGCGAGTTGATTCGGGGCAATTTCAAATATCACTATGAGTGGTTCAGGGAACACCTGGAAAGCCATGGATACAACGTTTTCGGTAGAACATATATGCTGTCGCGATTCGGCCTTCCACAGATTCGGGAACGGGCAATCGTCATTGCAGCTAAACAGCACCTTCCACTCCATACTCTGGATAGTTTGTGGGACGGATGGCACTTGAAAGACGAAGCCCTGACTGTTAGGAGGGCCTTCAGCGAGATCTCGCCTGAGGCTGACGGGTTTCGTGCTGTTCCTGAATTTTCTTCGGAATCGGTGCGGCGACGAATTGCAGCGATTCCCAAGGACGGAGGCTCGTGGATGGATCTTTTGCAGCGGTCGGATGCCGTAGACCTGCTGACAGATTCGATGAAGCGAATCGTAGCAGGAAAACGGTTCGGATCCTACCCCGATGTCTATGGGCGTATTGCTTGGGACAAACCGGCGCAGACGATAAAGCGGGAATGCTCACATGTAGGAAACGGGCGCTACGCTCATCCTGAGGAAAATCGCCTCTGCACTGTGCGTGAGATAGCAGCGTTGCAGGGCTTCCCCGACTATTTCGTCTTCAATGGGGCTGCGCTTTCTAACATGTACCGCCATATAGGTGATGCAGTACCCCCGCTAATCTCTTACCAGTTAGCTCACCTTGCCTGCTGGATTCTGACGGGGGAGCAACCTCAGGTCGAAGAAATCATTCTTCCCGGAACTCACTTGAGCAGCCTCGATCTCGTGCGGAAAGGGCAGCGGGAGCTTTTCCATGGTTGATTTCACCATGTCCGTGACTGAAGCCGAAGAACGACGACTTCGGGAGTTCATCACCGCTCTGCGGACCGATTGTGCGGCACGGATGAACTCAGAATCGATATTTAATGCTGAGAGCTTTGAGAGTGAGTTCCGATCGAAACTTCTTACCCATCACTGCTTCATGGGTTCGCCACTCTTCCAGGAGAGTTTCGATTCTGCGTTTATCGCTGCATGCTCTTACGCGGGTCATCAAATAGAATTGGCGCCAGTCGGGCAACGTTTTTGGGACGTGAGAATCGACGGAAGGCGAATTAGTCTCAAATCATCCAAGGCCAAGAGTCTACGAAGTGAAACGCTCCACATAAGCAAACTCACCGAAGCTGCGTGGATTCAGGATTGCAGGACTGCCGCCAAACGGTGTGAAGAAACACATCGCCTGTTTCGTGAATATTGCGGGGAGGTCGATGCGATCGTGCAACTTCGTTACTTCCAGTTGCAGCGTCTTTATGAGCTTGTTGAAATTCCCGTGACACTTTTCTCCCAGGTACTCAACGTAGGCAAGGCACTTTTCTCGGCAGATGGTCCTACAATCAATATCCCCATCGGTAAAGTCCCCTGCGACTTCACTCTGAAACTGGACCGATCCGATGCTAAAGTTACAATCGCCAACATCAATAAAGGGCTGTGCATGGTGCATGGTACTTGGCAGCTTTGCATTTAATTCGCGCATCTGGCAGCACGAAAATCATCGAAGATTGAGGTAGACGGAACGTATCGTGAACAGGCCGAGATTCCTCAACAGAGAACTGGGCATGCTACTGTTTTTCAGCAGCACAGTTAACATTTTGAAATCATTTTCATTATGCAATCCGGATACATCTGGATTTCACACGTTGGCAAGGTGTGCTGAGCCAAAACTACCGATTTTTATTGACTCACTCCACATTCAAAAGTATTGATAATTCAAGCGCTTAAGATAAAGTATTCCGAGCGCCCACCAAGCGCGTTGTAAAACTATTGGCCAGTGGGCAAGACGACAAGTCATTCCCGGCGGAAATTTTATCAAACATCATCAGCTGAGAGTTCCAGAGAATAATGAAGGGTACCTCATGTCAGTCGATTCGATTATGTCGGGACTAAAAGAAACTATTGCATCTCTGCAACTTTCCGAAGAAGCTGCTCAGGCTCTTTTCCTTCTGGCTCAAGATCCTCACGGGATCGAGAAAGAGGCAGGACCTTCCATAGTCGCTTCGAGTCATGATATCTCGATGGAAAAGGCAAACCAGGCTATTATCGAGCTTCTGGAGAAAAGACTATTAACACTGGATACTCAGCATGGTAGGGTGAGATATTTTGCGAACTATGAATCTCTCAACTTTGATGCCGAGGCAATAGAACTGTTGCACTCAGAAGAGAACGCCATTCGATGATCAGGGTGCCCCTCACTCAAAAAAGGCCATGGAAGGGCTTGATGAATTCTTTGAAATAGGCGGTGACCACATATTTCTCAGCCTCGAAGTCACATCACATTCAGTATTTAGACGGCTTGAATCTAGAGCAAAAGCTGGTCTCAAAACCACATTCTTAATACCCAAGAAGTCCGCTCTTAGCGAGAGGAGAGGAACGCACTATGATCAAATTCTAAATATGTGGACAGACTTCATAAAGAATGGCCCAAAAACATTAAAAGACAACATAGAGATTCGCATTACGAGTAGACCATTTCCAGACTTGTACACAAGTGCAATTTCCGAAAATGAAGCTCGGTTTGACGTGCGTTTTTTGAGCGAAACGACAACACGAGATGGTCATATAATAACAATAATGAACAATACATCCCTATATTATGCTATTAAACAACGATATGAATATGCGTTACGGTATTCTTGTCCTTTGTTCAGACTATGGTGGAAGAAAGCAGCTACCTACTGGTTACGACAATTAGCTTTTCCGATCATGCTTGTTGTGCTTGGATCGCTCGTAGCCATGTTATCACATTCTTATACTGTTGCAGTGTATGACATTGCGATTGCAGTTCTAGCGCATCTCATTGCAACAAGGATGAGTTTTCCAATATGGTATTGCCCAAAATTATTCAAAAATCAATAAATAATAAGACCTATTACTATGACATAGCTTCAGATGTTATTAGTGACGGTGAGGTGCATTTAAAGTCTTGCTATGACAGGACACAGGTTCAATTGCCAGTGGATTTGTGCATTGAGGTGACCACTCGATGTCAAATGGCCTGTTCGAATTGTTTTTCCAATTCGGGACCGCGTTTGCTTGGCAATAGCATAGATTTTTATTATATATGCAACTTTGTCGTACGCGAGGCTGACAATTTCATCCGGATTGTCATTACAGGCGGTGAGCCACTCCTCCATCCAAATATAAACGAGATAATTGAATTTCCTGGAATGATTCCAGACTGCGGCTTCGTACTAAATACCAATGGGCTTTTCGGAGAGTATATGGATGGTAAGTTATGTGACTTCGGATGGTTAGTTGCCTTCTCCCTTCATGGACGTGAGAAAGCTCACAATGAATATACTCGATCTAACAGTTTTAGGCACGTGTGCAAACGAATTATGAAAATGGCGTCACATGGAATTGTCCATATATATTGTGTGCTACATGATGGACTCTGTCGGGACGATATTGATTGGCTCTTTAAGTTTCGGGATGAAGCTGGCGTGAAGTTTCTCCGCTTTATCACTCCTCGTCCTTTCGGAAGGTATAAGCCTTTTAATAATAAAGATATATTAGAGTACGTTATAACTCTGAATGATACTAGTTCAGGCCTAAAAGTTAATAAATCACTGACGAAGTTTCTCAGCGTAGAAGGGCACGCGAGGCTCTCCAATTAAATGGGATCAGCACTAAGCCTAGCTTTCGACATCTCTCCGTCTTGGGGATCTGGAGAGCATCGTCCCCAAGATTCTCATTTCTGAATCATATTTTTTCGCCCGCAATCAAAGCGTTAAATCGAGAGGTTTAATGGACTGCTAGCTCAACCGCGTCATCGGCGGCGATTCTTTTCAGATACTCCGCCAATGCTGATACTCACCGCTCACCAGGCGATCTCCAGGCCAGGAAATAATCCACAGCATCAACGCTGCCGATAATTTCGCGAGCCAGTCTGAGCCGCTCCATAATCTTGATCTTCCGATCGTCACTCAAACTGGCGGCACTGGTTTCGATATCCTGGAAAAACTTTTCAATCCGGTTTACTTCCCCCCAGACCTGGATAATTTGAACAAGCTCTTCTTTACTTTCCTTTAGCGCTTTAGCGGCCTTACGCTCTGCTTCCTCCTTGAGCCACCGCTCGTGTTGGGCCTCCCACTTTTGGCGCTCTATCTCGGCCTGGCGCCTTCCTTCTTCCGACGAGACTCGGAATAGTCTCAGTAGCTTTCTCAAGTTCTTTGACGATCGATTTAATTTGGCTATTCAGGTCACGACCCTTGGTTTCTTGCCAGCACTTGACCCATTTGGTCCTCCCATGGGCGAGTAGGCCTGGAGGCGAAGTCTGCCTGTTGGGAAGTCCTTATTCGTCGTCCAAGTATAGCCGTCTGCACCTGCTCTCTTAGGGGGAACGTAATCCTTCTCCGGAATGTATTTACCCTTGACGTGTCGCACCTTAATATTCTCAGACATCTCGATGATGATCAGACCGATCGCCACAGTGCCGATGTACACAACAGTACATCGGTAAGGGGACCAGAGATTCTCGCCGCCGTATCCTTGCTTATTTCTTGGTATTTCGTGTTCGTCGATCTCTGGTCTGTAAAACTTCTCACTGTTTGGAGCAATAACGATGTTATAACCCTTGCGGTCCAAAGCCAGAAAGAAATCGTTGGCAAACGACAAAACTTTGGTAAGACCTGTCTTCGTAACTACCAAATCGACCAGAAGTCTTTTTGCCGGCTTGAGATAGCCAACTTCATAAGAAAGACGCCCCGCCTCAAAAAGTTCTTTTGCCCCATTTAGCAGAGGATGTTCAGTCATTGAAGGTTCCGACACTGCTCGACTCCTGCGGGTAGTAATAGGCGGCCGCGGAAGAGGTTTATCAATTCGTATCTCTTCACCTTCCCGCGCCCACACCGGTTCGTCGCCCGGACGGGGATCTGGGAGAAGCGGAATCCGCGGAGCATTGCCGACGGCAAGTCTGGCCCAATATCCGCGTGCCGGTCTCGGAACGTTTAGCAGCGTACAGATCCTGGCCATGTAGCTTGACGAAACGCCGAACCTTTCCGCCACCCTAAGCATAGGCTCCGCCCACACCAGCTTGTACAGCGCCTCACGACTTATCGGTGTGCTCAGCTTCTTTTTGTTATTGCCGTCGTTAATTAAACCATCGTCATTCATGGTCATGACTCATTCCGCAAAATGTGGTGGAAGAGTTTCTCGATTACAGATTCCTGAGTACTCTAACAAACAGCCTGCAGCATTTGAAATCGTTCCTGAGTCTTCCCCAACGATCAGCCCATACAGCCTTCTTGCACAGCTTCCGATCTCATATGAGATTTTGATGATTTTGCCGCCCGTCGCTAATTTCCTAAATTAGAATCATAAAGCGTTATGCGTTGGTGCGCAATTCTGGCATAATGTATTGGCAAGAAATAGGGAGTTTTCAGCTGCAATCCTCCGCTATGATTTCGCGTCGGGGTCGGATAATATTCATGGTGATAAGGATGCCCACATGGAGACACTGAGCAGGAAATCAAGTGACGGCGGACATAAAAGGTCACATTTCGCTGCCATGAATTGATTTATCCAGATACGGGAAATCCGAAGAGAGAGAACTCATTTATGTTTTTTAATAAAGAATACAATAAGTATCTGTCTAATAATTTGCAGAAGGGTGCTTACGGTGAGGCTCTTGCGAAGATTATGTTTATCCAGAGTGGTTTTTTGGTCTATACGCCGGAATGGGACGACCGAGGAGTTGACTTCGTAGTCAGGAAGTCAAACCCCAATGGCCCTATGTACGATGTTCAGGTTAAGACAACGGTCCGGCCGAAGAAGGAGTATGGGAAATCGAGTAACGAGTCGAATCCATGCATATATGTAAACGATTCAAAGGGGCCGATGACGTCTGTGGATTTTCTGAAAGACAAGTTTCTGTTCGTTGCTGTTCGTCTCATCGATGGCGAGGAGCCAATCCTCTATCTGGCCCGGGGATCTGATTGGCAAGCCATTTACAAAGACCGGATGATTGGGGGAAGCCTGGAGCAATGCCTTAATTACAAATCACCGGTCGAAGAAAAATCACTACCTTACTTTGAGTATAGGTTTAGATCTAAGTGGGAATCCGAACTTAATCGCTATAAATTTAATGATTATGTGCAAGAACTACTAAGGGAAGAAGCGTGTGGCTAATAGAGAATGATACTGAGATATACTGCTATGAGCGGCTGCTGAGGAATGCTTGTTTCAAGATTAAAGCATCACTGAGGGCATCGGGTAGCCGAAGAATTCCCACCCACACTATCCAAAGCGCTGGTCCTGGTGGTGAAAAGGACTTCACCTGTCCACGCAGAGCCGGCGCCGGGTGGTCCATAGCCGACTTCATGTTTGGGTTTATCGCCTTGGGGAACTCAAGAGGGGCAGAATAAAAGAAGGGCAAAGCCAAAAGGGCCTGCCCCTCCGTCGTTCCCCCGCCTCGGCGCTCGGGTCGCTCCCCAGCGTTGCCCTATCCTCCGGACGGGCGGTGGACATTTTAGCATGGAAATCTTAAATCAGACAAAATCGGACTAAACCCTAACCGATTTTATTTTATTGACAAAAACAGGCAGATAGCGCAAAAGGGAGACAGAAGCGCTAAGTCGCTATAACAACTTCACATCACACAGAAAAACAGACTTTGTTACGTACAGCTCTCCTATATGGCGTTCTGCAATGGGCCATCCAGACTCTTTCTATCTGTGGATCATATGATGGAGTTCCACCTTGATTACAGAGGATGGTTGAAAGACCCGGAACCGGTCGCGTCGCGATAGGATGCGAAATACCTCTTCAGGAAGAACCACGATGAGAAGCCCTGTTTCGTGGGTACACTTTTGATCTTTCCCCGAAAAACTGGACAGGAAGTTAAGCACCCTGTTATGAAACAATTCATTATGGAGGTGCGAGATGTCCACGACCAGGAAGTCGTACACGGAAGAGTTCAAGCGGGAAGCTGTGGCATTGGTGGAGAAAAGCGGCAACATGTCTCAAGTCGCTCGTGACCTGGGTATCCATGTCAGTTTGCTGAGGAAGTGGCAGGAAAAAATCAAAGGCAACCCGGACAGGCCGTTTCCTGGGAAAGGCAATCCACAAGATGAGGAGCTGTCCGGGCTTAAAAAAGAAAATGCCCGCCTCAAAGAGGAGGTGGAAATCTTAAAAAAAGCGGTCGGTATCTTCAGCAACCGCCCTCGGTAAGATACCGTTTCATTGAAGATCATCGGGGGCAACACCGTATTGCATCGATGTGCCGGGTGCTCGGAGTGTCCACAAGCGGGTTCTATATATGGAAGAGAAACACTGGGAGTAGCAGAGAAAAGCAGAACTTGAAGCTTGTGACTCATATAAAGGCCGTGCACGAAGAGAGCAGGAAAACTTACGGCAGCCCACGCATTCATGCAGAGCTTTCCAGTCGGGGCATTCGGTGCGGGAAAAACCGAGTGGCGAGGTTAATGAGACAGAAAGGAATCCAGGCCAGGCATAAAAGGAAGTTTAAGGCCACAACGGATTCCAACCACCATTTGCCGGTGTATGATAATTGCTTAAATCGGGCTTTTGATGTCGCGTCTGCGAACATGTCCTGGGTTGCTGATATAACATATGTCTGGACACGTGAAGGCTGGCTGTATTTGGCTGTTATTCTTGATCTATTCTCCAGAAAGATAATCGGCTGGTCGATGAAAGAGAGGATGGAAAAGCAACTGGTAATCGATGCTCTTTTAATGGCTCTTGGACAAAGAAAACCTGTGAGGGGCATGCTGCATCACTCGGATCGAGGCAGCCAGTATGCGAGCAAAGAATACCAGGCTCTGCTAAAGGAGTCGGGGATCAGTTGTTCGATGAGCAGAAAAGCCAATTGCTGGGACAATGCCGTTGTAGAGAGTTTCTTCTCGACCTTGAAAAGAGAGTGGGTGCAAGGTAAGGGATATCGGACAAGATCGGATGCCAGGTCTGACATCTTTTATTTCATCGAGACCTGGTATAACCGAAAACGGCGACATTCCACGCTCGGCTATCTGAGTCCCACCGACTTCGAGTGGAAGGCAGCCGCCGGCCTATGAGTCCGGGACACAGAACTGCCGTAGAGTTTGCAACGGAGGCACGTTTGGGTTTTTCGCTTTTCGGGGATTCCGGTGATATAAAAGACAAGGCAGAGCCAAGTCAGCCCTGCCTAACCCGTATATCCCCCCACCACGGCGCTCAGGTCGCTCCCCAGCGTAGCCCTATCCTCCGAGTGGGCGGAATAAACATAGCACATTTGTGCTCAGAGAGGCCAGTTCCCTAAATCGCTTAACTTCTTGTCTACAAAAACGGGGAAGTTCACTGCTGCCCGGCCACCTCCATAACCTCCGCCGAGACAAGCACTTCCATGATCTTACCGGATTTCTTGCGGCACTGGGTTTCAAAGTTCCGTATCCTGCCTTGCTGTTGGAGTATCTCGACCATCTTAGCCCGGTCTTCAGGATTGGCCCACGTTTTCAGCTTGAGCGGATTTTGGCCGACAACCTCCTCGTGTGAGTAGCCAAATAAGCCCAGGAATGCATCATTGGCGTCGACGAATTGGCCGTCGCTCAAGCGTGATATGCTGGTACCGACGGGAGCGGAGCGAAAGAATCTGGAGAAACGTTCCTCGCTCTCGCGCAACGCAATTTCGGCCAGCTTGCGCTTGGTGATATCCCGTATAGATTCTATTGCACCGGTGACATTTCCCTGCTCATCAAACAGGGCAGTTGCGAGAACCCACAGATATGCTCCACTTCCTCCATATGCCTCCGGTGCATAAGTTTCGATTGCTATGACGCCACCAACCGTTGAAACAGAGTCATGGTACTCCCTTTTCTTCTCTTCGCTTGCAGACGCAAGGTCAATCAGTATCGGTCTCCTGCTCCCGAAAAAAGGTAAGGAATACTCAAAATCGCCCTTGCCAATCATTTGATTCTTCGAGACTCCGCTCATTACTTCCATGGCGCGATTCCAGGCGATAACTGCTCCTTCGTTATTGATGACGAATGTCGCATCCGGCAAGAATTCAATGATGTCAGCCAATTCCCGTTGTGATCCCCGTAGCGCCTCCTCAGCTCTCTTACGCAGCGAGATATCACGAAAGGTGACGACTGCACCAACCACCTGGCCATCTTCCATAATGGGAGCAATCGAATACGCAGTGGGAAAACCCGTTCCATCTTTTTTCCAAAGGACTTCATCTCGTACCCGACAGCTTGTGCCATTTCGGAGGCATAGCCACATGGGACATTCCGTCACCGGGTAAGGGGTCCCATCCGGAAAGGAATGGTGAATCGTCAGGTGCAAATCCTTGCCGATCAGTTCCTCTGCCTCATATCCAAGCATCTCTCCAACCGCAGGATTGGCGAAAGTGATGGTTCCTTTCTCGTCCAAACCGACAATACCTTCCCCCGCCGTATTGAGTATGAGATCATTCTTGCGAAAGGCGCTTATCAGCTCTTCTTGCGCCTTCTTCATTTCCAGATTCCTTTGCTCCAGCAATTCCGCCATACTATCGAAGGATTGGCTCAGTTTGCCCAACTCATCTTGAGTGTGACGTAAACCCGTCCGGGCACCCATCTC
>CAVUGX010000061.1:0-9254 GCA_963741035.1 uncultured delta proteobacterium | reverse complement strand
GCGCAAAACGCCTGCAACGCCGTTACCGGCCATGCGACGGCGAAACAGATAGCCGGAGAAGCACTGCGCCAGGGAGTTGACCCGAGCACGGCCCTGACCATCTGGAGCGCGGAAGGCGGCGTAACGAACCCGGCTACACAGAATCCCACTTCTTCAGCAACGGGAATCTTTCAGCATACGGCTGGAACTTGGGGGGATTTGGGCGGCACTGATCAGAACAGGACAGACGGCAAAGAACAGATCGAACTCGGCGTTGCCTTAACGAAGCAAAACAGCGCGGCCCTTACCAAAGATTTAGGCCGCCAGCCTCAGCCGTGGGAAGTCTACCTTGCCCACCAGCAGGGGCTGGACGGGGCAACGGCCCTTCTGCACGCCGATCCGAGCTCAAATGCGGGGGATGTCGTCGGAAACCCGAAGGCGATCACCGGCAACGGTGGGACAACAGAAATGACCGCCGGGCAGTTCATAAATACCATCAAGGGCTACGTTGACCGGCATTCGATGATGTACGCCGCAAACGGGGCCCCGACCGCTCAAAACCTCAAGGAGAACTACGAAGCCGGTCTACAGGCGGTAACCGATCTCGCGCGGCAGGAACACCCGGGAGACCCCACGGCAGAGCAGCTATATCGCAGCCACTACATCCAGCAGGCGGGGCAGCAGTTTCATGCCGAGCAGGTGACCAATCAGGCGAACTGGAACATCCTTAATGCGGCATTAAACGGTCCCAATGCCCTTAAATCCGAGCAGGACCTGCTAACCGATCCCCGGCTGGTGGATGCCTACAATGCGATTCTCAAAACCGATCCGTCCGCGTACAGGGTGGTGAATAACGCCATCAACGCCAACGCTCTGGCCATGTGGGACCCGCCCGCCAGTGCGCAAACAAACCAACTCTATGACTCTTTAAACGGCATGAAGGATACGGACCGCCCCCGATTTTCCAGTCTGAATCTCATGTCATATTACGGCGGAATGCCTATCGTCCAGTTGAACAGCCTGATAGATGCACAGGACAGGATTCGTAAGAACGATGCGACCGAGGCCGCAAAACACACGAATCTTATTTCCTCTATCTCCGCGGTTAAGGACCTGATAACCCAGGCCGTCGCTTCCGCCAAATCTCCGTTCTACAAAATGGACTTCAATTCGCCCTTCCTGCCCGAGCAGCAAAAATGGATTGGATTTGTGGGCAAATACGGTCAGGCCCTCGATGACTGGCAGCAGAATAACAACAATAAAATTCCAACGGATATGCAGAAGCGCGAAATCGCGCAGGGGATACTTTTTCCAAACGGTATGCCGGGGCAAAAACAGGCATCCGTTCAAGCCGGACCTGCCATCCCTCCCGAGCTTGTGAGTAAATACGAGGCCATTATAAAATCGGAACCGGGCGGTTATCCTGCCACTCCGGCAAACATCAAGGCATTGTACGATCAGGACCAGGCAAGGGGGGCTAAATGAGCGACTACGATTTTTCCCTTCTGCCCGATCAGCCAAAACAGTATGATTTTTCCGCGCTGCCCGATCAGCCCTGGCCTGAACTATCTCCGGATCAAATGATACCCGACTTTGGGGATCAGTCAGGATATGCGCCGGCGCAACCGCTCTTCACCTCTGTACCCCGTCCGCCTGAAAGGCTCTACCGCGAGAATGCGCCGCAGATTCTGCAGGACGTGTGGAATACGGCCAGCCCAGAATCAATGGTTGGGCCGCTTCGGGAGCACCAGTTGCGGCCTGATCTAAGGATGGATTCACCGGGGGTTTATGCGCTTCCGGATGAACCCTACATACCCGCCAATCTGATGCAGGAAGCCGAGATGGGGTTAAGAAAAGGAGCGGCCTACTCAGCAGCCTACGTCCTTTCGCTTGGATACGCCCTGGCCAAGGGGGAACTTCCGGATGAGCGCGAGGGCTATACGCCGATCCGCCAGGAAGCCTTTCAAAAGACCTACGATGCCATAACCCGTGTTCTACAGGTTAAGGACGTTGCCGAGCCTGACAGCTTTAGCGCGGCCCTTATCCGCGGTATTGGCGAATCGGGCATGTCCCTGGTTGTGATGCTTGGCTTATCCGCCCTTACCGAAGGAGCGACCGCGCCCTCATGGGCGGGACTTGCTACAGAATATCCAACCTTAGTCGCAAAGGTAGCTCCGATTGTGAACAGCGCCCTTACTCAAGGGCTGCAGGGAGGCCTTGAGCCATATCAACCAGGGACTCAGGCGGCAACCGGTGCGGCGATTGGAGCAATTCTCGGCGTAATGTCTCCTTACGGCAGAATTGCTCGAAGCGTCGTCGGGGCCGGTCTTGGAGCCGGCCAGGAGTACTTTACCAATCCCGACGCGACCACTGAGGACGTTATCCGAAATGCAACCCTTATGGCCGGCTTTGCGGCTCTTGCGGCAAAGGAAGGACTAACATTAAAGGAAACAATTAAGGAAACCATTTGGGATTGGGCAAAGAACAAAGGTTACACGCCGGAAGAATTCAACAACATTCTCAAGGTCCAAGGCACCGAGCCGGTTTTAAACGAGTTTGCGAAGGATATGACGGCCCCGCAAATGGAAAATCGTTCCGGTGCGGTCTTTGGGACTAGGCCGGGCGAAAAAATTGGAACAATTGAACATCCAATTGAGACGATCCCAGACCCGAATAAGACTGAACACGGTGGCCAATCTTTAGAGCAATCTACGAGACTTCTAAGAACACTTTTCGACAGGTTTGGAGATAGGGGGAAAGCCCTCCCGGCATACGATCCAGAGGCTGCAAGTAAATTTATCGCCGATAATCCGGAGGCAAGAATCGAGGACGCTCCAAACTACTCAGCCTATGTAAAACCAGTCCTCGATGCAGAGGAAAAGTTCGGGTCCGGCGGCGAACCTGCGCCTGGCGTCGCCGGCGCCGACGTATGGGAGCGAAGAGAAGGCGCCGTCCCGCCGGATCAACATGGAAGAATTATCGCCGGCACACAAGAACCGATTGTTGGAGAGCGGCAGGGCGAGTACGCCGAGCTTACCGAGACGCCCGAATTTAAGGAGTGGTTCGGCGCCAGCAAGGTGGTCTGTAAAAAGGGAGAGTGGGACCCTTATCAAAATCCGGGGGGCATCGCCGGTATTCCAAGGATGGTCTACTATGGTACGCCCGAAAGGCTTAGCGCCGACCTATTCCGACCCGACGAGCGAGGGGTAATATTATTCACGACGAGCACGGATGGTGCGCTGGAGATTGCCGGCAAAGAGGGCGAAGTAATTCCCGCGTATCTGAAAATAGAGAATCCATTGGAAATAAAGGCATACAACGGCGTATCTATTGACGCTGCAATAGACGAAGCGAAAGCTCAAGGAAAGGATGGAGTTATATATGATCGCTATTATGGAAATTATACATATGCAGTCTTCTCACCGGATCAGGTAAAATCGCCATTAAACCGTGGTATATTTGAACAGAATGATAGTGGTGCATTTAACAACACATATCGTTCCAATGCCCAATACACCACCCTTGCACAAGCCTTCCAAAAAATCAAAAAAATTGCGGTTGAAATAATTGGCCTTCCCGTCAAGAGCGATGCCGATCTTGCGGTACTCGCCCAGAGTTGGAGAAATCCCAATTACGAAGAACTGCGTTACGTCTATATCAGAAACGGCGTAATTGTCGATCATGAGGGGGTTACGTGTCGACTGCCGATGGCGTCAAAAGCTTTTCTCGGGGACTCAGTAGAAGGAATAAAGCACATAAAGGAGCGCATCGCCGCACTCGGTGCCGATTCTCTCTATCTTGTCCATAATCACCCTTCCGGCAATTTGAAAGCGTCAGGAGAAGACCTGGATCTGACCCTCACCGTCGCTAATCAGGTACCTGAAATGAAAGGTCATATTATTATAAATTCAGGGAAGTATGCCTTTATCGATCTGAAAGGAGAGGCTAAGCCTTATGATTTACCAAATCTCCCCGAGAAATGGATCGATCCAATTCTTACTGCGTCCGTTCCACACGAGATACTCGGAGAACCCTTAAAGTGGCCGTGGGAAATCGCGGCATGGTCAAAAGCTTTGACGGCAGAAAGAAACCGGCCACTTATAGTTTATTTGAACCCCAAATTTGAAGTTCGCGGCCTGCAGGAAATCAATCCGGGCGGGAGTCTGGATTGGAAACAACTGGCAGATGCCATGCCGGAGAAACTCGTTGACTTCGGCTCTGCCCATGCCGTTCTCATTCTCCCGGAGAGGTCCCGCGGTTACATGCTTGAAATAGGAGAATCGCTGGTAAGGCGAGGGGTATTTTATAATGTGGTATCCGTTGACAAGGACGGCCCGCATTCGGTCTTGGACATTGGTACAGCAGTCGAAAAGAAGCGATTTGGCGGCCGACCTCTAAGCGACTTCCCCGCTCAACCCATCAGGTGAAAAAATGATAGCCTATTTTCGAATTCGGCAATCAAATTATGCATATTTTTTACCGGATCATGCGAACTCCTGCGTTGGTTATGGTAAATATAGTCTTGAAAAATATCATCTTGCTTTGCGGGAGGGACCCTCTATTGGACATTCATAAAAAGCCGGAAGAGATATTGAAGGGCAGGCAAACCCTTACGCCGGAAGAATACGGGGAGTGGGTTGCAGCAGTGCATGACCGTCCTCCGGATGAAGTGGAGTACGACCCGGATACCGACATTATATGGCAAAAACATAAATTTGATTGGGCGACGGGATGGCCGGAACATCTGCCCGATTGGAACCCTGCGTGGAAACCGAAAAGAAAACCGGTCAAGACAATGGGACATTCGCTTAGGAACTTTGCCGATCTTGCCGTGCTCACTCGGGCATGGAGAAAACCTATATACAAGAACATACGGTATCTCTATGTCAAGGATGGCGTCATAGTTGAATATGAAAGGGTGAGGCGCCGTCTACCGGCGAATGCTCTTTTCCTGGCCGAAGACCCCATTGAAGCGGCAAAGCATATAAAGAAACGCCTTGCCGCGCTCGGCGCCGATTCTTTCTTTATGGTCCATAATCAATATTACGCATATTCTACTCCGTCAGCGGTCGACGGAAAACTTGCCATCCTCGGCAAGGCTCCTGGAATAAAGGGCCATATTGTTTTGAATCCATGCTCTTTTGGCCTTATCACCATAAAAGGAATAGCCATTTTACGTGTGCTGCCGGATATGGCTCTCCCCCATGCCGATCCTGTTACCGGCGCCCATCTAAACGAAACGGCCGCCATGCATTACCCAGTCTCGACAATCGCTCACTGGGCTGAAGCTTTGACCAAAAGAAAAAAGCCCGTTGTAGTTTCCATACGCGACGAAACAGTTCTTCGCGAATTGCAGGAAATCAGCCTCGACAAGATAGACACTTGGAACCAGCTTATGGATATATTGGCAAAGAGAGAGGACCCCGCCTTCGAGAGTCCTCCTCTAGACCAGGCCGGACCGCTGTCCAAATATGGAGCATGGTATTTTCTTCGACCGCACTGACAAGGGCCGTTCCCTCCTGAAAAATACTTCCCCGCATAACCAGAGCAGGGTTGAACAGGTAGAAAATGGCATGATAAGATAAACCTTGGTGTGCATGCTTTTCATAGTCGTCTTCGTGCCAGTCTCAAACGAGGCCTGCGCCGGTCGATTTCCGGGAAACTTCGCTACCATTGCTGCGCAAGCCATAACGCTATTGCTTTCTGGCTGCCGGTATTGACAGTGCAGGCCATGTTTGTAAGTTCAAATAGCGGCCATCTGTTACTCCTTGGTTCAAAGTTGTGGGGACAACTCAACTTTGGTTAGTTGCAGATGGGGCGTTCAGATGGCAAAGCCCATGAACTCTGACCTTGGCCTAAGGGCAAGGGTTTCCACATGGACTAAAATCTTGGTCTAGATTGCTTTTCTGTCGCATCAGTACCACTTTTGTCTTGATGGACATCGAAAAATATTTCAACCGCTCACGGACCCTGCTCTAAGAGTCCTTGCCAACTGAACTCTGCTGTCTCCAATTTTTGGGTGAAAGCTAATCCTGCCCCCTTTAGCTTTGACCATGGATAGCGCCTTTACTGTCTGCTCGTCCAACCCTGAAGCTCGCTCACGCAACCAACCGGCTTGACAATCAGGCAAGTTGAACATGCCACCCCGGTGCTATACTCAAGATTTTTCCCAGAACAGATGAGATTGTTTTTCAATTGTAGTATATTCCAGCCTTGGCAATGACAATTTACCCCATTGGGGTGCGCTTCTGTGTCGGAGAATGGAAAGCCGGGGGAAGAAAAATGGTAGAATTAATACCTCCGCGGGAGGACACATTCCACATTAATGAGCTGGGGATCGATCCGCAGACCGGTCTTCTGATGTACAATGGGAAATTTGATCAGGACACCGGGACAATCATGGAACCACAGCTCCTGTTCAACTCGCGCCCTTCAGCACCGTCGGAAAATCATTCTGAGACGTCGAGAAAGAAACCACTGCAAGCAATTGGCCCACCACAAAGTAGTGTTGAAAGCGCTCCTTTGCTTTACCAAGGCTGGAGAAACCCGAATTATCAAGAACTGAGATATGTCTATGTTAGAGATAATATTATAGTAGATCACGAGGGCGTTTCATGCGGAACTCCAGGGGCGACAAGAATTTGTCTGGGCGCCCCGGATGATTATATGCGGTACATGCGGGAACATATTCGACGCCTCGGCGCGGATACGGTCTATATGGTCCACAACCATACAGCAGGGGACCCTACGCCTTCTATTGCCGATTTGGGAGCGACCGCGTACGTTTTCGGCAAAATTCCGCAGCTTATAGGCCACATCATAATAAATTCCGGAAAATACGCATTTATAGTGCCGGATGGGACTTCCTACAACGTGTCGCCGCTTCCCGGTCTTCCGGCTGATTGGGTTGACCCGATACTACATCCATCGTTCCACCATGATTTGCTCGGCCGGATAGCAAAAGGCACAAACCAAATTGCTGCCTGGAGTGAGGCTCTAATCAGGGACAATCACGGCGCGGTTCTGATCTATCTCGATGGAAGACTGAGAGTTCGCGGAATGCAGACGGTTGGTCTGATGAGGTTGTTCGATGGCACCCTGACGGCCGAAGTGATGCCTCAGAAACTCATAGATTTTGGCGTGAATGGCGCTGTCGCCGTACTGCCTGCCGGGATAAAGGATGAGATGCTCGGTGCGGCGCGCGAACTGGTCCACTCTCATATCCTGTGGGCCGCTGTTGGAAATAATAAAAACGGTACGCCGTTCGGGTTTGCCGCCGAAATACCAAATCCGAATTTCTTCGGCGGGAAGCATAGAAGCACCTTGGGACCTTACTATATTAAGTAAGTGAGATTATTCTATGTCCCGGTGACTGGTCGCGCTGTTTGAAAAGGGGTAGTAGATCGCGCGAGGGGCTGGAGGAAAACGGGAAATACCTTGAGAAGTGCTTTTCACGAGGCAAGCAAGTACATAAAATGCCGTTAAAAGTCTAAGCAACGCAAGCTATCTTTTATGAATAATATCAGTATGTTATATGTGGATGGCCTTTGACGTAAATGCGATGCTCTGCTTGCCGCTCATGTGCTGGATTCAAAAAAATCCTAAAACCATGCCATTCCTTTCCATTATCCCTCGTCCCCGGATCTGATCCGGACCGCCGACCCGTGGGACCTGCCCCGGGGCAACTCGTGTGAAGGACCTCTTCAAGATGGGAACCGGTACGTAAGCTATAACTCAAAACGTTCCGGGTATATTTTTGCGTCGATTTTCCTTGTTTTGAAGGCGCCGATCTCCTCGAGCCACATTATATAGCCGGCAAGGTCCACATCGCAGCCGCATGACATGCGCTTCATTGCTCGAAAATCTTCCGTGGTCAAAACAAGACCCAAATCCAGGTCGAGAAGTCTGTTGCCGAGGAGGTTTTTACATTTTTCCGGTGAGTTCATGGAACTTCTCCAGTTGACCGTACCTTTCAAAGTAGCTCCTGACCTCATCGATATCGATCCCAACGTGGTTCATGAGTTGCTGAATATCCGCCATTTCACGAAAGGACCTGCCGGGGTCGTTTTTCATCGCAAAAATTTTAAGGGCGATCAGGTGTTCGGGCCTCACCACGGGGACTGAGAGGTTTTCGAAGATCAGTGTGGGTTTTGTGCCGCAGAATAATTTTTCGGCGGTTTCTCCTTCCAGGTACACCAGGTCTATCCGGCCAAGCTCCGGGAGCGGATGGACGTGATTTGAGTACCCTTTGGAGCGATAGAGGGTTTCATATCCGAGCGATTCCAGGAACCCCACGCTCCTGTCCTGCCCTTCGCCGCTCAACGCGAAATCGATGTCCTGGGTGGCGCGAACATAACCGTATGCCTGAAGCGCAAATGCTCCGATCAATGCAAAATCGATCTCTTCTCTATTGAAAAAGCCGATGAGATTTTCAAGAACCGTCTTGATGTTCATGACCGTTTATTTCCCGGAGGAAATCCTCGCCTTCAATTGTTCGATTTCGGCTGCGGTCAGGTCGTGGCCATCGGCGCCGAAAACCTTCGCCGAGGGCGGGACTTCCAGTTGAAACAGATTGGGATCGAGGCTCGAGTGCGGCGAAAGGGACTCGATTGTGATCTCGTTGGTGTTTCCAACTATATCATGACTTTCCGCGCGTGAAATCCGGTAGCTCTGCAGGTCTATCCAAAGATAGATGAGCTGGAAGCTCGGGTCTTCCTGCTTCGGGACGAGCTTCAAGACAGCCGAGTTGCGTGTTGACCGGCTTGATTCGAGGGTTACGTCAAAATGGTTCTTGAGTCCAATCGCCCCATCGAAAAAGGTCCTGGCGAGGGGAGAGGAGAAAAGCTTGTCCGCATCGAACAGGGTGATCTGGTTGTCAGCGGGCACATAGAGCCATGCAGACTGGTTGTTTGCAACGAAGACCTGTTTTTCGGGCTTTTCATATTCCCAGCGCATCTGCCGAGGCCTCGCATAGAACAGCTTCCCCGATGCCTCCGAGGAGCCCATGGTCCCCGTCGCCGCCGAGGTGGTCTTCTGGTGGAAAAGGGCCGTGAAAGCATGAATGTTCTGATAATTGGCTTCGGTTTTTGCAAGGATTTCCCCGAGCATCGGGGGGCCGGCGGCAGAAACAAGACCTGTAGCGCTTAAAAAAACAAACAAGGCAAGAATGTATTGAAACGCGGTTCTGTAAGGGCCTGTTTTCACAGCGCCATGATTTGTGTTCTCAGTCATAGAATTCCTTGATTTTATGAGTCCCCCCGGCCGGCGGTCCCACC
>CAVUGX010000060.1:0-24910 GCA_963741035.1 uncultured delta proteobacterium | reverse complement strand
AAGGCGCTAAACCAGGCGGCCGGCGCTGCGGTGAAGCCCATCTTTTTTGATCCTGCCAACAAACGCTGGCCGCGCCTGCGGCTCGGGATTGCGCTGATTGCGCTGATTCTGACCCTGTTGCTGGGAGCACTCATCCTGGGCATCCTGGCCGGCCCTGCGCTGCCGACCCTCGATCTGCCCGGCGTCAGCTTTTTGCCTCATGGCATTCACTCAGTGCCCGGCGTTCCGCACCTGTCTCCCGAGCGGCCGCTGACACGCCGCGAGCGGGCGTTGCGCAATGCCAAGACCAAGCTGGAGCGCGAGCGCGAACGCAACCTACAGCAACTGCTTGCCAAGGCCCATAAAGAGTCCTTGGACCCAACCAAGCAACAACTCGCTATAGGGTTCTTCGTCAACTGGGACGATTCGAGTTTGAATTCGCTCAAGCTGAATCTGGACAGCCTGGATATGGTGATCGCCGAATGGCTGCACCTCGCCGATGACAGCGGATTACTGCGGGAGGACGATCCCAACCGGCAGGCCCAGGTCACCGAATACACCCGCCTGCGTCGTCCCGACCTGCCCATCGTACCGCTGGTGAACAACTGGAACGGCAAGCAATGGGAAAGCCAAAAGCTGGGCCGTATGCTCGCGGACCCGGCGGCGCGCAAGCGCGTCATCGAACAACTGCTCGCCTACGTGGAGCGCCAACACTTCGCAGGGATCAGCATCGACTTCGAAGATATCGCGGCCAAGGCCCAACCCAACTTTCAGCGCTTTGTAGCCGAACTCTACGCCGCGCTGAACCCGAAGGGCCTGACGGTGTCGGTGAACGTGCCCGCCGCCAACCCGGCCTTTAACTACCGAGATTTGGCCCGTAACGCCGACTACCTCATCCTCATGGCCTACGACGAACACTGGTCGAGCGGCCCGCCCGGTCCCATCGCCGGCCTGCCATGGTTCGCCGACGTACTGCGCCAGCGTCAGCGTGACGTTCCTGCCAAGAAGATGATCGTTGCCATCGGCAACTACGCCTACGACTGGGAGGCGGGCCATCGCGCCGAGGAGCGAAGCTTCGAGGAGGCGGTCCTTACCGCCAAAGAATCCGAGGGCAACATCGGCCTTGATCCGGTATCCCTCAACCCAACCTTCGACTACTCCGACGATAACGACCATATTCACCACGTGTGGATGTTGGACGCCGTGACTGCGTTCAACCAGTTGGTGATCGCCGGTTCGGTGCGCCCGCGCGGCGTCGCTGTGTGGCGTCTTGGCAGCGAAGACCCTGCGCTGTGGCGGGTGTTTGGCAATAACGGCCCGTTGGACGCGGAACGCGCCGCCGGGTTGCACGAGGTTGACTTCGGGTATGGACTGGACTACGAGGGCAAGGGCGAAATCCTCCGCATCACCGCCCAGCCTCAGCCGGGAAGCCGAGACCTCCAATTTGACCCGAAGCGCAACCTGATCACATCGGAACGTTTTACGGTGTTTCCCTCACCCTACGTGGTTACCCGCCACGGCGGCGCGACGCGCAAGGTGGCGCTGACCTTCGATGACGGTCCCGATCCCCGTTACACGCCGCAGATTCTTGATGTTCTGCACAAACATGGAGTGCCGGCAACCTTCTTTGTTATCGGCGTCAATGGCGAGTTGCACCCCGGCTTGTTGCGCCGCGAGGTGAACGAAGGCCACGAGATCGGAAATCACACCTTCACCCACCCCAATATCTCACTCATCTCTCCTGCTCAGTTCCAGCTCGAACTCTCCGCGTGTCAACGGTTGCTGGCCGCCGTTGTGGGCCGCCAGACGCTGCTGTTTCGCCCGCCTTACGCCACGGATAGCGAGCCGGAGACCGTCGATCAGCTTCGTCAAATCGAAATGGCCACCCAGAAGGGCTATCTCATCGTCGGCATGCAGATCGATCCGGACGACTGGCAGCGCCCGGGGGTCGGCGAGATAGTGCTGCGGACTCTGACAGGGGCCGAACGCGGCGAAGGCAACGTGATCCTGCTTCACGACGCCGGCGGCGACCGCAGCCAGACGGTGCAGGCGCTTCCCTTGATCATCGACGCCCTGCGCAGTCGCGGCTTCGAGTTCGTCACTGTTTCCGACCTGCTGGGCCGCAGCCGCGATGAGGTGATGCCGCTTGTGCCCCCGGACACCCTTTGGCAAATCTGGGCGGACAGACTGGCGTTCAGCGTGCTCAGCCTGGCGGCGGCGGCCCTCCACTGGCTGTTCCTGCTGGGAATCGTGCTGGGGATCGCGCGGCTGATGTTCATCGGGGTACTGGCCGTCTACCAGCGCTGGTCCAGGCGCCGCGCGGTCTATGATGCGGCGTACTCGCCTTCCGTGGCGGTCGTGGTGCCTGCCTATAACGAGGGAAAAGTGATTATTCAGACAATCACTTCCCTGCTTGCCTGTGAACTCCCGGGGCAATTCGAAATCATTGTAGTTGACGACGGCTCCACAGACAGCACCTTCCACGCGGCGAGCGCTGCTTTCGCAGGCAATCCGAGGGTACGGGTGTACACCCAGCCAAATGGAGGCAAGTCGGCGGCGCTCAACTTCGGAATTGCGCAGACCTGGGCGCAGATCGTGGTGGCGCTGGACGCCGATACGGTTTTTGCCCGCGACACCATCGCAAAGCTGATCCGGCACTTCGCCGATCCCAAAATCGGGGCGGTGGCCGGCAACGCCAAGGTGGGCAACCGCGTGAATCTGCTTACCCGCTGGCAGGCACTGGAGTATATCACCAGCCAGAACCTGGACCGGCGCGCTTTCAGCGTCCTCAACTGCATCACGGTGGTGCCCGGCGCGGTGGGGGCCTGGCGGCGCGAACTCATAGAGCGCGCCGGCGGTTTCGACCGGAGCACCCTGGCTGAGGATGCCGACCTCACCATGGCGATTCGCAAACTTGGCTATGCCGTCGTCTACGAGGACGAGGCGGTGGCCCTGACTGAGGCCCCCGACACTGTGCGCGGGTTTATCCGCCAGCGCTACCGCTGGATGTTCGGCACCATGCAGGCTGCCTGGAAGCATGGCGATGCGCTGTTTCGGCCGCGCTACGGGGCATTGGGCTTTGTCGCCCTGCCCAACGTCGTGATTTTCCAGATCCTGTTCCCCCTGGTTTCGCCGGTGATGGACCTGCTGCTGGCAGGCGCCCTGGGAGTGGCGGCCATAAGCTACTTCAATCACCCCGCGGATTATACCCCGCAGGCTCTGTGGCGCGTATTGTTCTATTACGCCCTGTTCCTGACCGTTGACTACCTGAGCGCCATCCTGGCCTTCACTCTGGAACACCACGCAAACTGGTCGCTTCTCATCTTTTTGTTCTGGCAGCGCTTCTTCTACCGCCAACTCATGTATTACGTGGCCATCAAGAGTATGCTGAATTCCCTGCGGGGCGTGCTGGTGGGCTGGGGCAAACTCGAGCGCAAAGCCACCGTGCGGGCCGCAGGCTGATGGGGGCTTTCCATACCAATTGGACCGTCGCACCTCCTTTGGCGGCAACTATGCCCACGTAATGGACCCTGCAATACAAACATCCGCCCAAGAAAACTCTACCATAGGGACTTCAGAACAAATAATTGACACTGAGGTTCCGCCATACTTCAAAGACAAACAACTTATATATCGGCTTATATAAGCGCATTACAGCGCTGCATCCCCTGGCATGTCTTTTGTATCGATCTGCGTGGGTTAGTTCCGGCAAAACCATGAAAGGGCGCCCGATCGCTCGTTAACTCGCACTGCCCGAGGGAATGTTTTGGGGGTCTCCAGTTGAACCTTACTGTAGTCCAGCCCCTCGCGGGAGGCCTTTTCGAAGCAGCAATTCATGTCTCACTGGGACTTCTTCGCGTCTTCGCGTGGAAGACTGTCTTTTCCAGATAGAGGTTGGGGAATGCGTAAAACGACGGAATCATCTCCTTACGCGCGGGCTCCGGTGATGGGAGCGGCTTTTGGTTTGTTGCTGGTTCTGGGGTCGATTGTAATGAGCGCGCACGGTTTCATGGCCTTTTTCAGCGTTGAAGGGTTGATGATCGTGGTAGGCGGCGTGATGGCCGTCGCTTTCATGAGCTTTCAGGCAAGCGACGTGCGAAAGGCGCTGCGCGCGATTTCCACTATGCTCAAGGAGTCGCCCATAACGCACGAGGACCTTCATAGCGATACGATGGACATCATCAAGTGGGGAGGCCTGGTGAAGCAAAAGGGAATGCGCGCGTTGGAGGCCAGCGTCGGGGAAAGCGGGATCGACGATACCTTTGTCAGGTATGGGCTCAATATGGTGGTCAGCGAATACACGCCGGAGGAAGTGCGCGCGATGATGGAAACGGCGGCGGATGCCTGCTATGAGCGAGACAGTATACCGGTTGACATTTTGGAAGCCATGGCGAGCCATGCGCCGGCTTTTGGCATGGTCGGCACGCTGGTGGGTATGGTGACCATGCTTTGCCACCTTAACGGCGATATCACGGGCATAGGATCAAACCTTGCCATAGCGTTTCTCTCGACACTGTACGGCGTGGTATCAGCGCGGATGGTCTATGTGCCAGCGGCGTCCAAGTTGCGCCAGGAGGTCGAAAAAAGCCGTTTTCGCAACCAGTTGATCACAGAGGGCATGGTGATGCTGGTTAACAATAAATCGCCCATGTCCATTCGGGATCGCCTGAACAGTTTCCTGCGCCCGGAAAATCACGATTATTACAACATTTTTGAAGGGCGTTCCCAATTTCTCAGGAATTTGCCGTATGCACAGTCTGACTAGCCTGCGCCCGAAGATCAATTGCGTCTGTGTGTGATCGGGGATGGAGCGCCGCCTCATTTGAAGGTCGTGAAAGCATGATGTATAGCAGGCAAAGGAAACGACAGAAGATCAGCCACGCCGATGACTGGCTCATGACTTATGCGGACATGATCACCTTGTTGTTATGCTTTTTTGTCGTGGCTGCCTTGGCGTCGATTTCCCAAAAAAATAATATGCCGAACGCCGGCGCGGCGCAAAAGGTGGAAATACCTGCGCAGGCCCCAAAACCGATGGAGGCCAATCCGTCTCTCCCCGATCCCGATGCGATGATAAAACCTGAATCGTGCGGCCCCGGTGAGGAAAAGAAACCGGAGAAGTCCGAACCCGGGGTCGAAGCCGCTGTTGACAAAACGGCCGAGGAAATTCCGCCGCCGGCCTCTTTGCCCGAGATTGTCGATAACCTCAAATCTCAGGGCGCGGCCGACTTCGAGCAAAACAGCGACAGAATTACGTCGCTCGAAATAAGCAGTGCTGCCTTTTTTGACAGTGGTTCTGCCATACTGAGTCCGGCAGGAAAGTTGATATTGCACGACGTGGCCGGAAACCTGAAATCGGAAAAATTCGAGGACTATCAGGTCACCGTTGAAGGCCATACCGACGATGCGCCGATCAACACACCGCTATTCCCTTCGAATTGGGAGCTGTCGACCGCACGCGCGGCGGCGGTGGTGCGTTTCTTTCTCGATGAAGGGATCCCGGCGCAAAAACTTCGCGCAGCCGGTTATTCCGATACCTTTCCGAAGGTCCCCAACCGCGATGAAAACGGCAAGGCAATACCAGACAACCAGGCACAAAATCGCCGCGTGGTTATTAAACTGGAAAAAATAGAAAAAACAAGCTGAGGCTCGATCGTACTGCGAGTGGTCAACCGCTGACGTTTTCCTGCACCCGCTCACCTAATCGCCTATTCACCTATTGACCGGCCCTTAATTCACCCGCCCTTCATTCAGGCATTCGCCCCCAAAATCTTCGCCGTTTTCAAATCATTTGTTTACCAAATCGCCGCAACCTGGACTCTTTCCATATGGCAAGTTCTGTTGTTGGTGCTCTTGCCAGTTAGGTATCCACACAGGTGTTCAAAGACAATTTTTCACTTGTGCTCGAAGAGCTTGGGAGGATCAATAGGAGTAGACATTCGAAAATAAGAACACCAAGGCCATGAAGGCGGATATACCTCAAGTTCCCTGCTGGTTATAGCTGCCTTCGACTGAAGAAAAGGAAGCCCCACAGAACTCTCCTATCTCTCGATCGGAGTTTTGGATCGTTTCTTTTTTGATATTCAGATCATTTCCTCAGCATGCTTTTTTTTGCCCACACTGCGGTTCCGCAGTTCCAATGCAGGTGTCGAACCTTTAAACCCAGTTCTGAACATGTGTAAGCATCCTCCCGAGACGTTCGACAATTCCAAAAACCCGGTAGCCTGCTTCGAGGGTCCAGGGTCGATATTTAGAAGTCGCGGAAAAAAACAGTTGAACGAACAACTGCAAGCCGCGTCACTGCCCCTGCTCCCTGCTCCCCGCTCCCCGCTCCCCGCTCCCCGCTCCCCGCTCCCCGCTCTCCCGCTCCTAAATCGTAATTATCTATTTGAAGTATAGACAAATTCAATCTATACTCTTCTCTCAAGTTCTGCCGGACGCAGCGTCAGCCGGGCTCTTGTTGCCTGGAACCAGGACGCCGACTGACAAGGAAGGCTATTCTAAAGAGAGAAAGAGTGCTGCTCGATGTTTGATGCAAAAAGTCGCTTGGATGGTTTCCAAAAAGGCGTTGGAACTCTCATGGAGGGAATCCCCGACTCTATAAACAGCCTTTTCGAGTTCATCAATGCCACGCAAAAGGAAGGCGCCCTGACCGTTCGTGAAAAGGAGCTTATCGCCATTGGCGTCAGCATCTACACCAGGTGTGAGGACTGCATCGCGGTTCACGCGCAGAAGGCCCTGCAGGCAGGATGTACACGGGCGGAGATCCTGGAAGCTGCGGCAATGGGTATTGTTTTCGGAGGAGGGCCTTCTTTGGGCGCGACGGCGTCCCTGTTAGTCAAAGCATTGGATCAATTCGAAGGCGAAGCTCAAGGATAGCTCCAGCCAAAGTCCTACGTCTCGATGCTAAGACGGCAACCGCGGCTGAGTGAATGGTCACATCCAATGGATCACAAGAACCGCTTTGATGGCCACACCGGAAACGCGTGTGGCTATCTTCTTTATTGTGGGCGAGTTTGCCTGTTTTTCCCGCCTCTATTCACATTGGGCGGCATAGCAGCAGTCCGGCATGGGCAATGGGCATTATCTTGTAAGGAAGATATAAGGAGTCAATAATGAAGAAATGGCTTGGCATTCTGTTGCTCATGTGTCTGATTCTTCCAGCCCGGGGAGTTTCTGCCGTTACCCGGTCGGGAACGGTTACGATGGATTTTGACTTGTCGGGCCAGGAAGCAGGCAAACAAGTCAAACTTTGGATTCCCTACCCGGTTTCCGATCCCGATCAGCTCATAAGCAACGTCAAGGTATCCGGTGACTACGGTGAATCGGCTGTCTATACAGACCCTCAACACGGCAACCCGATTCTCTTTGCCGCCTGGGACAAGAATGCCGGGAGCCGTAAACTGACCCTCTCTTTTGAGGCTGAGCGCAAGGAGGTCATCCGAGGGGATTTCCCCGCCGGCGAGCCCGGTTGGGACCGCACCACATTGCAACCATCCCTGAGTGCTACGAGCCTCGGTCCCATAGATGGAGAAGTGAAAAACCTTGCCGATAAAATTACCGGAGACAAGAAGCGCGTTCTGGCGAAAGCGAGAGCCATCTACGACTGGACGTATACGAATATGTACAGAGACCCGGACACGCCAGGTTGCGGGATAGGAGATGTCGGCTACCTTCTTCACAAGCTGGGCGGCAAATGCACGGATATTTCTTCGGTCTTTATAGCCCTCGCCAGAGCGTCCGGCGTTCCGGCAAGGGAGGTGTTCGGCATTCGCCTTGGAAAGAAGCCGGAAGAAGATATTACTGGCTACCAGCATTGCTGGGCGGAGTTCTACGAACCTGGTTACGGCTGGGTCCCAGTCGATCCCGCCGATGTTCGCAAGGCGATGCTGGTTGAGAACCTCAAGCTTGAAGACCCTAAGACAGCCGAATACATAGCTTATTTTTGGGGCGGCATCGATCCATACCGGATCAAACTTGCCGTCGGACGTGACATCACTTTGAATCCGCCACAGGCAGGAAAGCCCCTCAACACTTTTGGCTATCCTTTCGCTCAAGTCGGAGATAGGACCATTGACTGGCTCGCACCAGGGAGCTTCAAATACAAGTTCACCTTCAAAGAGAAATAGTCAGGCCACCCACCCTCAGGAATTCTTTCTGCCGAATCGGATTGCCCCGGTTGAGCAGACGTACAAAGACCCCGGCACGCCGGGGCTGCGCTGAATGTTGACCGGCTGATTTCAATCTTTCAACAGCAATTCCGCACGTTAGTTTCGCTCTCCCGCAAATCCTGCATTTACTTCTGGCCGTAAAACCGTAGAGCTGTTCAGATGATTTCGTCAAAATAGACCGCGATTATCTAGATTATCTATTTGACACATAGGAAAATCCAATTTATATACCAACTACAAACCTAAACCAGGATGCTCTTATATGTCGATTACTTATGATTCCGTTTTTCATCTTCCAGTCTGGAAATTCTGAAATTTCTAATAATCTGGAGCCTGCCTTGACATTCCTTCGGACATCGCCTTTTTATTCCCCATGGCTTTGCCGTCTTATGCGCATCCTGCTCGGCGGCGTTTTTGTTATAGCCGGCGGCGCCAAGCTTATTGATCCACGTGCCTTTGCCCGCACTATTTCCGCATACGGCCTGCTTCCGGAAGAACTGCTCGTTCCTGCGGCAATAGGCCTTCCCGCCATTGAACTTCTGGCTGGACTCGGCCTTCTGTTTAAAGTTCGTGGAAGCCTTGCCGCCATTTGCGGGCTTCTGACATGCTTTCTTTTCGCTTTGGGATACGCAATCTGGAATAATCTCGACGTAGACTGCGGCTGTTTTTCCAAGCTGGAAATCCATGCAAGGAACAGTCTTTTTGTAGCGTTTCTGAGGGACCTGGGTTTAATGGCCGTATCGTTTTTTCTCATGTGGCGGCAGCGAGTTCAGAACCGCTTCACGTGGAATATGAATTCCAAAACAACTAAAGAGCAATGAAAGGAGTAGAGATGATAAGAAGGCATAAACTCATTGCACTTGTTCTTGGCTGGATTATGACATGCAGCATAAGCACGGCCGCTTATGGGCTCGAATGGGGCGTTAAAGAAATAGAGACCGAAAAACTTGCAGTTCAGTTCGCAAATCAGGTCAAAAAGGGTGGCTACGGCATAGTAACGACTGAGGAATTGAAGGCGTGGATAGATAAACAAGAGCCAATGCTCGTAGTTGACACTATGCCTCTCGAAGACAGCTATAAGAAAAACCATATCCCTACTGCGCTTCAGATAGAATTTCCCGTAGAAGAAATGTCGCAATTGGATGAGGCAAAAAAAGCGGCCCTCGAGAAACTCCTCGGCTCGGACAAAAGTCGTAAGATCGTGTTCTATTGCGGGTTCACAAAATGCGGCCGAAGCCACAACGCGGCAATGTGGGCGATAAAGCTGGGCTATACGAACATCTTCCGCGACCCGGGCGGGATAAAGGCATGGATGGAAGCGGATTATCCGATCGAAAAGGACAATAAGTAGGCCGCCAAGCTCGCGGGGCGTCGGGTTTGATAAGGATCAGTGCCCTTTTCTGCCAAACCGGATTGCCCCTGTCAGGCACGCGTCTTTGCAATCCCCGCAATTCGTACAGTTTGCCTCACCGGGTCTGGTTCCCATTTCGCAGACTCTCAGGCATTCGTTACAGTCGTTGCATTCCGGCGTCTTGTGAAAACTAAAAAGTGAGAACCGCTTTATGGCCTCGATAATGCCTCCGGTGGGACATGCGAACCGGCACCACGCGTTGGCCGCCAGAAGTCCGAGCACAAGGAGGCCAATGACGATAAAACTGCGCGCGAGCCAAAGTATCCCGGCATGTTCGAAGGTGAGCCCGACCGATTCGAAAAAACCGCCAGCCCGGATGGGAACGTTTGCTCTGGGTTGCCCAAGGCAAAAATAGGCGATAAGAGCGCAGAACAGACCGATATACTGCCCGGCCCGAGCATAACGAACCGGAAGACGTCCGGTCCGCAGTTTGAAAGGCGCCGTTTTCCCCATCAGTTGACTCACAAACCCACCGGGGCAGGCCCAACCGCAAAAAGCCCGGCCAACCAGCAGAACACAGACGGGCAAAAGCAGCCAGAAACCCCAGAACATCGTGAAAATACGGCCATGGCAGGTGATGACGGGGCAGTTTTGGCAGCTCACATAGGGCACAAGAAACGGGCAGCGAAAGATGCCGTAGAACGACCACTGACCGAGGGTCCCGAGGAACAACGCCTGTGAAAGTCTGCGTAGCGCTTTAAGGGGGAGTGTTTTCTTTTTTTCCGACGGAGAAATGATAGCATCAGGCATTTTTTACTCCGAATTTTTCGACCAGTTCCCGCCCTTTACCCGAGATAGCCGGTATGAATCCCTGCCGCTCAAAAAATGCCTGCCCTTCGGCGGATGTTATAAAATCGACGTACACGTCAGCCAGCGCGCGGTCGCGGGCATTTTTCATAACACCCACGGTAAAAGTGAGCGGTCCCGGAGGGAAGAACCGCTCGGGAATCGGAACGATGTCGAGCTTGCCTTCGAACTCCCGCATCCTTGTTATCCGCAGTTCGACGATGGAAACATCCCCACGCGCGCTTATAACGTCATCCATTGTGCGCTGAACGCAACTCCCCTGGATAATGGCGTTTTTCGTTACCGCTTCCAGAATGCCCGCTTTCTTGAGAAGCGCCTGCACAGCCTGGCCGCCCGGTGGTGACGCCTCCGGGGCAAGGACAACTCGAACTCCGGGTTTGGCGATGTCTTCAATTGCCAGAATATTCGCCGGGTTTCCTTTGGGTGTGACCATGACATAGCTCGTAAAGCAAAGGGGCTTGAAATATTCCATTTTTCCGGCTTCACGCAGCTTCTTTGCAAGATCGAGCACCCGGCCGGCAAACACTTCGGTTTGCCCGCTTCCGAGAAGCGACTTTCCGAGAGCGGCCGCGAAAGCACCCGTGTAACCAACCTTCACTCCGGTCTTCTTTTCGAAAAGGGAATTTGCCGGAATCATCGCTTCGGCCAGACCTCCGCATGACCAGACTTGCAGGCTGTCTTGGGAGAAAGCAGAAGCAGTACATCCGGTCATTGCCACGCCGATGGTCGAGGCCAGAGCGTTTTTAAGAAAGGCTCGTCTTGATGTGGAATTATCCCGAGTTTCCATTCAGCATCCTGGATTGGTCGAATCATTGCCGAGCAGACCCCCCGTACATGGGCGAACAATTTCGCCCGTACTGAGTCTGATACCATCTCTTCGGGTCTTAGTCTAATCGGATTTTATCAAAGTTAGCGATCTAGTGAATAGGAAAAAACTATTGAGAAACGGGAAGCGAGAAGCTTCCTGCTTCCCCTTTTATGCCGGCTCTTGCTTCCTGACATATTCTGTAGTACGTTTAGATGTACTATAGGAGGTACAATATGGGCAAGGTAATGAATATTATTCCGGTCAGCGATTTGCGGAAAGATGCAGCTAAGGTTCTGAAACAGGTCAGGGGATCCAAAGGACCTGTCGTGATTACGCAAAGGGGACGCGCGGCTGCCGTACTGCTCAGTGTCGAAGCATATGAACGGTCGGAACGTGACAGGGAACTTTTACGCCTTCTGGCAAGAGGGGAAAAGGAAATAGAGACAGCCGAGGGGTATGACCTGGATTCTGTCCTTGCTGAGGCCGATGCACTCCTTGCGGAAGAACCATCGTGAAGGTCCGATTTACCCCGTCTGCCAGGGCTCAGTTTCTTTCTGCGCTCGCCTTTATTCGCCGCGACAGCCCTCCAGCGGCGGCCCACTTCCGCAGCCGGGCTGAAAAGATATTGCGCAGACTCGAACAATTCCCCGAATCCGGAAGAGTCGTACCGGAGTTTCCGGAGCTACCGTACCGGGAAGTAGTCATCTCACCATATCGTTTCTTTTACCGGGTCAAAGGGGAGATCGTCTGGGTTGTCGCAGTCTGGCATGGTGCACAGGCACCTGAACAACCGATGCCCTGAACGCCCGCCCGGTTCGGCAATCCACTGTACTGCTAACGTGCGATTTCTCGAAATTCTGTAAACATTTCTAATCTAAGCTCTTATTTTCTCAGTGCTCTCTGTGTCTCTCAAGATCGATCCAGCCCCGCAATCGGATTACCGGGTTTTGTGAGTTATCGATCGGTGAATCGCTATTCGTTTTTTGGTTGTGCCCTCACGCGGCGCTGTTTCTCTGTGGTGAACAGGTCCCCTACGCAGACTCTGTTGCAACCCGGCACGTGGCAAGGTCCTCGCTGCATTGCAGATAGGTAGGCATCGTCCAACTCCGTCCGTCCTGGGCGACGAGGATATCAGCCGCTTCCGGCCCCCAGCTTCCCGCCTGATAATCCGGAAAATCGGTCGGCCTCACCGTCTGCCACATTTCCAGAATCGGGGCGATCACCTTCCAGGCGGCTTCGGTTTGATCGGCCCGCATGAAAAGCGTGGAATCCCCCCTCGTGATGTCCAGCAGCAGGGTCTCGTAGGCTTCCGGGGAGCGGACCTTGAATGCCTCGCGGTAATAGAACTGCATCATCACCGGCGCCAGGGCCATAAGTCTGCCGGGGTGCTTGACCTCGAAGCGCAGCAAAATACCCTCTTCGGGCTGAATAGCTATCAGCAGCCGATTCGGCCTGGAGTCCAGAAGTGAGGAAGCCGCAAAGGTCTGGTGGGGCACCGGCCGGAAGTGGATGGAAACCTCTGAAATTCTGGAAGGCAGCCGCTTGCCCGTACGCAGGTAAAACGGCACGTCCTGCCATCGCCAGTTGTCCACATAGAGCCTGACCGCAGCAAAGGTTTCCGTGGCTGAGTCAGGGGCCACGCCAGGCTCTGAATGGTAGCCCGGGACGTGTTTGCCTTCGATAAAGCCTGCCCCATACTGGCCCCGGACCGCACTGTGAGGGACCTGGTCCGGGTTAATGGCACGAATGGCCCGGAGCACGTCCACCTTCTTCTGGCGGACTTCATCACTTTCAAAAGAGATTGGGGGCTCCATGGCAATCAGGCAAAGAACCTGGAGCAAGTGGTTTTGGATCATGTCCCGCAGTATCCCGGCATGCTCGAAGTACCCGGCCCTGTGCCCGACCCCGTCGCTTTCCGCCACCGTGATCTGTACGTGGTCGATGTAGCGGCGGTTCCAGATCGGCTCGAAAAGCGTGTTTCCAAACCGGAAAGCCAGGATGTTCTGTACCGTCTCTTTCCCGAGGTAGTGGTCTATCCGGTAGATTTGAGACTCATGGAAATACTGGGTCAGGAGCCCATTCAGCTCCCGGGCCGACTCCAGGTCGCGGCCAAAGGGTTTTTCTATAACGATGCGGGCGCGCTCACGGTCCAGGTTCAGTTTTGCGCCCGCAAGCCCTTCGGCCATGGGCTTTATCATGTCGGGAGGCAAGGCCAGGTAGTAAATTTTGGCCGCCTTCGCACCCCATTTTTTATCGTAAGCCGAGAGATCTTTACCGATGGTCCCGAACGCACCGGGATCGCTCAGATCGGCTTTCGAAAAAGAAATGTGAGCGGCAAAATCGGTCCAGGTCTTTTCATCGGTCTTGCCGCGCGTCGAATAATTATCGACACCTTCGCGCAACTGCTGGCGGTAGGAATCATCGGACAGCGGCCTGCGGCCAACTCCCAGGACCTCGAATCGCTCCCCCAGCCGGCCGTCCAGAAAAAGACTGTAGAGGGCAGGTACGAGCTTGCGCAGGGTGAGGTCGCCGGCTCCTCCGAATATGACGAATACGGTTGGATCGCCGATCTTTGCGCCCTGTATCATTTATTTCCCTCCGTTACCTCTTAAGATTAAATGCCACCACAGAGCCACAGAAAACACTGAGAAAAAATGGACCACGGATGGATACCGCGATATATACGGATAGCTGCAGAAGTGGGAAAATACTCTCAAAACAGCGTCCATGGAGCGAAAACCTTGGGGTTCAAAAGATGGCCGAAGTGGGAATCTTTTATTTCTGATCTCATCCGTGTGAATCCGTGGTTCCCGTCCATCCGTGGTTCGCGCTTTGCCTCTGAGCTCTCTGCGTCTCTGGGGTGAATCGTATTTCAGCAAGCCTTGGCAAAACATCCCACGCAACTCGTCCTCATCTATTAGCCGCTGCAATCCGCCGTGTTCGATCAGATCACGATGAATATAGTCAAGTCAGACACTCTGGCCGCAGGACTCCAACGTTCTTAACGGATTTGTCTTCATGTGCCTCATCCCGCGATTCCAGCCTTGTCACCTTCCGCAGGCGCCGCCGGAAGCGTTCATCTCCCTTAAAACATGCTTTCAGAAATTCGTTGACGAGGTCTTTGGCCAGTTCAAAACCGACCACCCGGCCGCCGATGCACAGGATGTTCATGTCATCGTCCTCGACTCCCTGATGGGCCGAAAACATGTCCGTGATCAGCGCCGCACGGACCCCCGGCACCTTGTTTGCCGCAATGCTCGCGCCGACGCCGCTTCCGCAGACGGCGACGCCTCTGTCCACCTCGCCCCTGGATACCGCAAGCGCAAGCGGCACCACGAAATCCGGGAAGTCATCGACCGGGTCCAGCGCGTGAGCGCCGAAATCCACGACTTCGTGGCCCATCGCCCTCAAATCGGATGCGAGCTTGTCTTTCATCTCAAAGCCGCCATGATCTGCAGCAACACCCAGACGCATTTCCGTTTTCCCTTCCTGTTCCCCTCAATTCCTCAATTCTTCAATTCCTGAATTCTTGAATCCCTCAATCCCTCTATCCCCGCCGTCCCACCGCCTCTTTAACCTTCGAGACGATGGCCTTTTGGGAAATTTCCTCGTAATCGAGCAACTCCTCCGGTGAGCCGCTCCTGGGCTCTTTGTGCACGGCCAGCGAATAGACCGGCACGCTCAACGGCGTAAGCGCGCTGCGGACCGCTTCGCCGATTCCTCCCTCCGGATAGTGGTCTTCAACAGTGACAATCAAGCCCGTGCTGTTTGCCGCTTCGCGAAGAGTGGCCTCGTCCAGCGGCTTCACGCTGTAGAGATCGATGACGCGGACCGGGATTCCCTCTTTTTTCAGCTCGTCGCATGCTTTGAGCGCCTCGTGAAGAGTTACCCCGGCAGCCACGACCGTAGCGATGTCCCTGTCGCTTTTCCGCAGTACCTTGCTGCCGCCGATGACGAAAGTTTCATCCGCACCGTAGAGGATCTGAGTAGCCATCCGCGTGGTCCTGATGTAGACGATCCCTTTGTGTCGAGCCGCTTCCTCGACCAGCCGGTCGGTTGATACCGCGTCGCTCGGATAGAGCACCACGCTGTTCAGAATCGCACGGAACATGGCGATATCCTCGAGACCCATCTGAGATGGGCCGTCCTGCCCGATCGACACCCCGGCATGAGAGCCGACGAACTTTATATTCGCATCGGAGTACCGGCTCATGCGGATCTGGTCGAACGCGCGGGCAAAAAAGGCGGCAAAAGTCGAAACGAACGGGATCTTTCCCTGCCGGGCAAGGCCGACTGCCGCACCCGCCATGTTCTGCTCGGCGATGAACATTTCAAAAAAGCGGTCCGGATAAGCATCCTTGAATGTTTTCGACATCGTCGAGTTGCTCACCTCGGCGTCCAGACTCACAATTGCGGGAAACTGCGGGTAAATACGCACTAGGGCATGCCCAAACGCTTCCCTGGTGGCCACGGGCTTATCCATCGGCCAGTTCACCGTACCGGCAGCCTGCGGCGCCACGGACTGCGGTTTCAGCTTCTCGGGCCGAGCAATCTCCCCTCGCACCGAACGGTCGATCTCGCCCAATTCCTTTACCGCCCGCTCGAAGTCCTCTTTCTTGAGAGCAACTCCGTGCCATCCGTTTTTATCCTCCAGAAACGAAACCCCTTTCCCTTTGATCGTTTTGGCGATGATCATCACGGGCCTGTCTGAACGAGCGGCTTTCTCAAAGGCATCCAGGACCTGGGGATAAGAATGCCCGTCAATCGTGATTGTTTCCCAGCCGAAAGCCCCGATCCGTTTTGCATAAGCCTCGATGTTATGACCGTACATGGTCTCGCCTCGCTGGCCCAGCCGGTTTACGTCGATTACGGCCACAAGATTGCTTAGCCCGTACCAGGCCGCGATCTGGATCGATTCCCACTGAGAGCCCTCCGCCATCTCGCTGTCGCCAAGCAGTACGTAAGTCCGGTAGGGAAGCTTATCGAGGTATTTGGCATTGAGCGCGACCCCTACGCCTATCGAGAGCCCCTGCCCCAAAGATCCGGTCGCCGCCTCCGTATAACGGAATTCAGGCATAGGGTGCCCCTCCAGGAGACTGTCGAATTTCCGATAACTCATGAGCTCTTTTTCGCTCACAGCCCCGGCGGCTGCCCACAGGGAATAGAACAGCGGAGAGGCATGGCCCTTGCTGAAAATGAGCCGGTCGTTATTGGGATTATCGGGCTTGTCCAGGTCGTATCTGAAGGAGCCTCCAAAGAGAAGCCCGGCCATGAGTTCCGTCGCCGAAAGGGATGATGTGGGATGTCCCGAACCCGCCCCGGTGGACATGGCAAGAGAATAATAGCGTATAAGTTTACTGAGTTTCTCCAGTTTCCCCTGGTCCTGCATTTCCTTGTCTCCTCGTGGGGCAGGCTTTCCCGCCTGCCGTTAACCGGCCCGAAGCTTCCAAACGGTCTTTAGCGCGTCTATGTTCCTAATGTAATCAGCACCTTGAAATATTGCCGAGCCCGAAACGAATACGTCCGCCCCTGCCTCGGCCAGATCGCCGATCGTGTCGCTATGGACTCCGCCGTCCACTTCGAGCAGGACGTTTGCCCCGCTTTGATCGATCATCTCTCTGCACCGGCGCACCTTGGAGAGCATCGAACTGATGAATTTTTGACCGCCGAAGCCGGGATTTACCGTCATGACGAGAACCATGTCCAGATTGGAAAGAACGTTTTGAATGCGGTCGAGCGGCGTAGCAGGATTCAGGGCTGCACACGACTTGACCCCGAGTTCCCTGATCCTCTGAATCACCCGATGCAGGTGGACTGTTGCTTCCACATGTACGCTCAGCGATTCGGCCCCGGCGTCTGCGAAGGCCTCGATGTAGCTTTCAGGCCTTTCGATCATAAGATGCACGTCCAGCGGGAGCGACGTCGTTTTTCGGATAGCTCGCACCACGTCGGGCCCGATGGTTATGTTAGGTACGAAATGGCCGTCCATCACATCCACGTGAATCCAGTCCGCCCCGGCACGCTCGACTGCTTTGACCTCCTCGGCGAGCCTGCCGAAGTCAGATGAAAGAATGGAGGCTGCGAGCTTTTTCATCTTTCCTCTTTTCACCACTGAACATGGCCTCGATTCGCTGCCGCAGACCGCACGATTCGGCAAGGCGGGTCAGGAGGCTAATTGTTTCCCGGGTTATGCGATTTTTCGAGTAATCGAAGGTGATCCCGACGTCTTCCACAGTGAAGCGCTCGGCCCGGCCGGGGTCTTCGGCAAATAGCCTCCGCAGGTGAATGTCTTTGCTTTGGCGATAATGGACTTCGAGTTCCTTCCAAGCGGCGTTTTCCGTGAGTGGTGCGGCGGCATCTAGGCCCATGTTCGGCTTGACCTCCTCGTGAAGATTCGAATGTTTTTGCCTGGCCTGAGAAAAATATGGTAACGGCAAGACCCGGCTGCAAGTGGCTGCCTTCTCGTAAAATAAGCATCGCGAGCGCCGGGACGATGGGACCCGCCTCACGGGTGAGCGGGCTGTCGGGATCGGCGCCGGGCGCAGCCTCGGAATCGCAGGAGCCGAGTGGGAACGCTGGTGTCAATTATTTTATCCGTGGTCATCCACCGTGCTGCGTTCCGCATCCGTGGTTTGAATGTTTTTTTGCAGGATTTTCTGCCTGAGCCATTATATTCTAGGATTATGAACGCAGAAAAAGATTCGATCGGATCGAGCCGCCCCGTCTTGCTCTTCGATTTGGACGGCACCCTTGTTGACAGCGTCTACCAGCATGTTCTGGCGTGGCGGGAAGCATTCGAAGCGCTCGGCATCCACATTCCCAACTGGCGCATTCACCGCCGCATCGGCATGGGTGACGCGTTGATTTCAAAGGAATTGAGCCGGGAGGCCGGACAACCGTTCAATGCCGGCCAGACCGAAAAAGTGAGGGAACTCCACACGAGGTTTTTCCTGGAGCGCGTAAAGGAGCTGCGGTTGCTGCCCGGCTCCAGGGAGATCCTTTCGCTTCTGGCGCAAAACTCCGTCAGATATGCAATAGCCACCAGCAGTTCGCGCGAAAGGGCCGCCGGCTCCCTCAAAATGCTCGGACTCGGCCCCGATATTCCAGTTATCACACGCGAAGATGTTTCTTTCGGAAAACCCGACCCCGACTTGTTTCTTGCCGCGATGAAGCGGCTCCAGGCCCTACCCGACCAGTGCATCGTCATCGGAGACAGCACATGGGATATACTGGCCGCGCGCCGAGCCGGAGCCCTTGCGGTCGGATTGCTGACAGGCGGATATCCGGAGGAGGAACTTTTTCGCGCAGGCGCATACCGCGTATATTGGGACCCTGCGGATTTGTCGGAAAACCTCGATCACCTGGGGGTTCATATTTAGCCATAAACGGACATGGTCTCCCTGCCGCACCTGAGCTTTTCCCTGAGGCAAAATCGCTTTGGCGGAAAATGGGGGCCGTAAATGAGAAGTGTGCCGTCCCAACCTTCGAGGGTATCCTCAATGGCATGGACTGGCTTATCGGGATAGATGTAGAGGCAATCGGCCTGTTGAATGCGCTGGGTAAGGAAATCGGCGCAGATGAAGCTGACGCGGCTCTCGAGTTTTAGATCGCGTGCGGCTCGTGCGGCTCGCGATACCAGAAAGGGGTCGGATTCCATTCCGATCGACCTGGTGAACAGCCCTGCGGTGCAAGCGGCAACTCCGTCACCGCTGCCGAGGTCTATGAAGAGGCGAAACCCGGACAGATCGATCTTTCTGAAAAAACTGTACAGGTGTGCCGGCCGTGAAGCAGCCCACGCGCCCGAGGCGGTCAAACGATAGGGCGGGAACTCGCCGCAAGCTCTCCGGCCGCCCTGAAGCTTGCGGAAATATCCGATAATCTCCGCTACCGCCTTCGCCCTGCTACCCCCTGATGGTCGAATTTGGTTCATAGTAGCCGGCGCGTACGGATGTGAGAGGAAAAACCTGGCAGCTTCTGCCAAGGACAGTCCCGGGATTGGTAACGGCGTTGCAGCCTATTTCCCCATGGTCTCCGATCACTGCCCCGAATTTTCTCAAGTTTGTGATAATATTCGTGCCGTGGGCCATCACGCGTATGGTCTGGTCCTTTATCTTGAGGTTGGCCAGTTTGGTTCCGGCTCCGAGGTTCACGCCCATTCCCAGAATGCTGTCCCCGATATAGGCAAAGTGTCCCGCCTTTGCGCCGTCCAGAAGGATGCTCCACTTCATCTCGGTCGTGTGGCCAACCACGCACCGGGCGCCCACTATACAATTGCCCCTGACATAGGCGCCTTGGCGGACCTCGGTCTGCGCCCCAATGATGCAGGGACCTTTCACCAGAGCGCCTGGTTCCACGACGGCCCCCGGGCCGATGAAAATCGCATCGTCCCACAGCACGCTTCCCTCATAGAGAACAGCCGCCTCACTGGTTTCCTCGCTGCCGATCTTTACGCGGAATTCGCCCCTGGAGACATCTCCGCCGATAATCTCGAAACCGCTATCCAGCGTCTCACCCCGCCAAACCACGACGGTCTTGGGCAGCGGGCGCCTGAAACATTTCACGCCCCCAATGTTTCGCTCCAGGTGCTGCACAAGGTATCCGGAAATATTGTTCAGGGCCTCCCAGACATACTTGCAGCCGGAAAACAGATCACGGTGAACAAAAGAGGGGATATCGAAAAACGCATCCGGTTTCAGGAAATTCATAGAGCATCCCTTTCCATGTGAAATCGGCCCCGGAAGGCCTAAAAATTGCACGCCTTATTGCCTGATTTCGATATTCTGCGGATTTGATTATATATCCTAAATGAGCGGTTTCAGGAATAGATACATGGATTTCAGTTTTGACGATCAGCAAGGAGATCGACGGTGAAAGTTCAATGCAAAGGGTGTAGGATTGGATTCAACATACCGGATGATAAAGTGCCGGAGGGCAAGGTGCTGAAAATCCTCTGCCCAAAATGCAAAGAGCCTGTCGAAATCTCTGAAGCAGCTATCCCCACGGAAATTGACGGCCGCGTCCCTTATCTATCCGGGACACTCGAGTCCAAGTATGACGACGATCGCGTATTGGATTACACAAATGCAATAGACGTGGTCGACGAGGGGATGAGAACGGCCCTGCTGTGCGCCACCGATGTGAAGCTCGCTGAAAGACTCGTACGCGCGCTCCAGGAACTCGACTTCTGGGTCGTACATGCGATGCGCCCGGGGTTCGCCCTCGGCAAGCTTCATTATAATACCTACGATCTTATAGTCCTGGAGGAGGATTTCGATTCCGCCAAAAACTCCAAAAACCTCGTTCTTCACCACGTCCAGGTTCTTCCTATGCATTTGAGAAGACAATTCTATCTTTGTCTGCTCAGCCCGAACAAGCCGACCCTGGACGCGAAGCTGGCATTCAAGATGGGGGTAAATCTTATTTTGAATATTAACGATATTGAAAAGGCAAAAGTACTTTTTGCCCGCGCAATGAAAGAATACAGGAGTTTTTATAGCCTTTTCAATGCAGAGATGGCAAAAAAGTGGTAGCGAACAGAGATAGATTGAGGAATTGAGGAAACTCAATTCCTCAATTCAATACTGAATCCTGAATTCGTCCCGTTCTCACCTACCTGTGCCCGCCGCCGCCTCCGCCACCGCCACCAAATCCGCCACCAAATCCGCCACCGCCACCGAAGCCGCCTCCGCTATGGAAGCCGCCTCCGCCAAAGCCGCCGGAACTGCTAAAGGAGTGCATTGAGGGGCTACTGCTGAAGGACCGCCCGGTGAACGACGATGACCTCGAAACTGAACCCGAGTTCGAAAACCTGTCCATATTTCGTGAAGACCTGGAGGACGCGAGCGATGAAGAGGCAGTGTTTCCGGCCCTCGTTCCTGCACCCGTCCCGGTTGACCGGTTCACAATAGCTCTTGCGCCCGCCTGCGCGTTAGAGGAACTAAACCGCGAGCCCTGTCCGGCCCGGTTCGTTCCGGCCAGGCGCGAAGAAGCCGCAGTCCCGCTCGCACGTGTAGCCGGATCGACCCTGCTCACCGTGCCGTTCGCATTTCTCACGTGGTTGGTAATTCTGCCGTGATCATGTTCCCCGTGATGGTCACCGTGGTGATCATGATCCCTGTCAAAATCGTTCAGGACAAAGAAGCCTCCGAACCCGAATCCTCCCCACCAGAAGTCCCAGGGGACCCAATCATAGAGATAGCCATATTCCCAGGGAGGTGGGTAATAACTTACGACGGGAGGCCCGTAGTCATCGTAGTACTGTTCGACTTCAGAGGGCTCGATATATTCCGAACTCTCCGGAGGAGCAGTGGTGGAGCTTGAATTGTATTCGGAACTCGAACTTGAATCGTAAGCGTAGCTATTGCCGGCAGCTTTGACCGGAAGATTCATCGCAATGCTGATCTTGTCCACGGTGCTGCCCGCATCAGCCTCGGACATCTTCAGACTTCCCGCGGACGCCGATCTTGCGGCGCTTTCCCTGACCTCGAAAACGATATCGGGCGTCATGGGATAGTCGGAAATCCATCCATTCCGAGGAGCGATGTTGATCGCGGCCAAAGAGCTTTCTGCTGCCGCTTCATCGTTGGACTTCGTTAAATTGAGGGCAGTTGCCAGTTCGACGGCAAAATCGCCTTCCCTGACCAGTGGTTGTTCAACCGGAGGACGTTGGGAGGTCGAGCTTTGTGCGTTCACTGAAGCGGTAAATGGCGCAAGAGCCAGACTTACGCCAAGAAATATCAGTAACATTCCTTTCATATGTGCTCCTTTCCGACGGACTTCCAGTCAACGGATCGTCCACCAGAAAAAATAATCATTCAGAACACTTATCGCATTTGATTATGGGATGCGCAGGCAATTATTTTTGTCTACAAATATTTAAAAATGAGGTGAGGATTTTAGGAATTCAGGCCACCCGCAGCCGGCCCACTGAGACTTGCACGCCGAGCACGGCCTGGTCATCCCCTGCTGCCTGAATCTTGTCACTGACGGCCTTGTCATGGGGACTCAAGGCGCCGCCGCAGGCAGCGCAGAGGATTTGAGCGGCAACCTGGCAGCGGCTCCAAACCGCAGCGCCCGAAGAGGAATTTCTAGAGTCCGCAGCAATTCCTGCTTAACTTGCCAGTTCTATGCGTTATACTTGGCGAAATCCCGACTATTGGAATCAGTCCCGAAATTAAACGTTTTGCGATTCGGGTCGCATAAAAAAAAACCTCACGAGGGTAATTGATGTACGCATATATGCTCACCGTATTGGGACTCATCTGCTTTCTGGAAGGTCTCCCATACCTGGCAACCCCTGACAGGGTAAGACAATGGCTTAAATGGGTCCTCTCGTCCTCAAACAATTCCCTCAGAATCCTCGGAGCCGCTCTGATGGTCGCGGGTCTGTTTCTCGTTTACCTGGGCCGCCGGCATGGTGGATAGGCCCGAAGTCTCATTCAGGCTCGAAACCTACGACTACGATCTGCCGCCCGAACTCATTGCTCAGCGTCCCGCTCCCGTGCGCCAACAATCGCGCCTGCTGGTCTTTGAGCCGTCCTGCGGCTCAATAGAGCATTCGCGCTTCGATAGAATCGGACAATATCTAAGACCGGGCGACCTGCTGGTCGTGAACGACACCCGTGTCGTCCCGGCCCGGCTGATGGGCCGCAAACAGACAGGAGGCATGGTCGAACTCCTGGTGCTCGATCCATACAAGCCGCCTGAGCTTGGAGCCATCGAAGGCTACTGCTGCCTGACAAAAGCGTCCAAGGCCATCAGGGCGGGGCAGATAATCGAGCTTTCGGAAGGTATCGGCGCGGAGGTGATTTCCGCCCCTGTGGACGGAAGAGCGCAAGTCCGCTTTTCCGGAACTTCCCCTATTCTGGGCATTCTTGACCGAATCGGCCAGACGCCTCTACCGCCTTACATCGAGCGCATATCGGGGCAAGCTTCCGCCGATGACTGTATATGCTATCAGACGGAGTATGCCAGACATCCCGGCGCAGTGGCTGCGCCAACAGCCGGCCTGCATTTTACGAAATCGCTGCTGGAAAGCCTTGGGGCCGCAGGGATAGAAGTCGCGGCGCTGACCCTTCACGTAGGCTACGGTACTTTTGCACCACTAAGATGCGGAGACATTCGCGATCACCGGATGCACGCGGAGTTTATCGAGATTGGCAAAGAGACGGCAGAAGCGGTAAACAGGGCAAAGAGCGAAAAAAGGAGGGTAGTCGCTGTCGGAACGACCGTCGTTCGCACCCTGGAGTGGGCTTATGCGAAGCAGGGCCATATTGCTCCTTTCAGCGGTATGTGCGATCACTATATTTATCCGGGCTCCAGGTTTGCCGTTGTCGACAGCATGGTGACCAATTTTCATCTCCCGAAGTCCAGCCTGATCCTGCTGGTATCGGCTTTCGCCGGGCGTTCCCGCATATTGGCCGCCTACCGGGAAGCGGTCCGGGAAGGCTACCGCTTCTTCAGCTACGGAGACGCGATGTTCATTCTGCAGCCGGAGAACCATTGACGCGCGCAGGAGTGCAGACACTGCAGAAATTCATGGCTGCGCCACCTATCCAGCGTAGTTCTTCGGCGCCGCAGAACGCGAAAAGAAACCCTTGTGTTGTGAGGCATGCAGCTTCAAATGGGACGAAAAATAAGTAGATGAAATTCCAGGTTCTCTCTAAAGATCCGGAAGGCAGCGCACGGACCGGACGGATTGAGACCTCCCGCGGCCCGGTCGATACTCCCGTATTCATGCCGGTTGGAACGGCGGGGTCCGTCAAAAGCATTTCCCCCGACGATCTGGAGTCCGTGGGAGCGCAAATCATCCTCGCAAATACGTATCACCTCTACCTGCGCCCGGGGCACGAAAGGGTCGCCCGCCTGGGCGGGCTTCACAAGTTCATGGGCTGGGACCGCCCGATTTTGACTGACAGCGGCGGGTTCCAGGTCTTTAGCCTCGCCAGGATAAACAAGATCGAGGAAGAGGGCGTCCGGTTTCAATCGCACATCGACGGCTCCCGCCACCTTCTTACCCCCGAAGCGGCTATCGGCATCCAGAGAAACCTTGGGTCGGACATCATGATGTGCTTTGACGAATGCACGACCTATCCCGTTTCCCTTGAGTACGCCTCCGAATCCGTCAGCCGCACGCTTCGCTGGGCGGTGCGCTCGAAGGAGGCCGCAGCCGGTTCGGGTCAGGCCCTTTTCGGGATAGTCCAGGGGAGTGTTTTCAAGGACCTTCGCGACATGTGCCTGGAGAAGCTGGCCGGGATCGGCTTCGACGGATATGCGATCGGAAGCCTGTCTGTTGGCGAATCGAAGGAGCAGATGATGGAGGTCATGAACTGGCTTGCGCCCCGGCTTCCGGAGTCGATGCCACGGTATGTGATGGGGGTGGGCACCCCTGAAGACCTGGTCGAGGGAGTGCGCGCCGGGGTCGATATGTTCGACTGCGTAATGCCTACGAGAAACGCCCGCAACGGGACCCTGTTCACCTCGCGCGGCCCCGTTCACATAAAGAACAGCGCATACGCCGAGGACCCGGGCCCTCTTGACCCGGATTGCGGCTGCTATACATGCCGCCGCTTCTCCCGCGCATACCTGCGCCACCTCTTTATCTGCCGCGAACTCCTTTCCTATCGGCTGAACACGCTGCACAACCTCCACTACTATCTGGGCCTGATGGCGCAGATGCGCGCGGCAATAGCCGCAGGCCGCTTTCAACAATGGCGAAGAGATTTCTATGCGCGG
>CAVUGX010000059.1:0-12049 GCA_963741035.1 uncultured delta proteobacterium | reverse complement strand
TCGCTTCTCCAGATTCTGGAACTCTTTCCTGCTTTCCTTGGATTCTTTTTCGAACTCCGATTTCATTTGAAAGAGGCTGTCCCTGGCCTGAAGGATTGCCTCCTTTTTGACAGTTTCAGCCTCTTTTTTTGCCTCGGCAAATAAATTTCGAGCATCACTATCGAGTTTGCGTCGTTTTTTTTCCAGCCAAAAGTACCTGAGCAGGTACCCTGCGGCCCCACCAGCAACAAGTCCGACAATTAACAGAACTGCGGGGATATAACCCATTATCTCGGTTTCCTTTCGACCTTAGCGGCCCGAGCCGCACAAGCGAACCATCGAGCCGGGAATGGCGCAAACAACACAATCTTGAGCCATTTAACAAGTTACCAATAATAGAGTGTAAATGAGAATAATGCTGGAGGTTTTCCAGACCCGTCGAAGGACTTCTTGAAGCTCAAACGAGAAACAGGGAAGAGGACAAGAAAGGCATTGCCCCCGCAAAGTGCCGTGTTGGCAGGTGGTCTAGAACCTAAGGTTCAGGTGGGCGCCCTATTACTCCTTCAGGCTTTCAGCCAGGGCTGACTTGCACACCAGAGCAAGGAAGGGCTCCCGTTTCATAAATGTTGGCTCTGAAACATTCTGCCAATCACGGGCACAGCAGGGGCAAACCACAAAAAATTCGATCAGCCAGATTTATTCTTTCGGCTCTTCTCTGCCGCGCACCTTAAACTACAGCGCCGCAAAACGAGCCGGAGTCAAATTTTGGTATTTCTGCCGAATAATCCGGTAATTAAGATCGGTTAAGTCAATCCAACCTCTTCCAGTCTCAGACAGTCTGAAGCGTTTTCCTCCACGCTCGCCAGTTATATAGCTGAAAACATCAGCGGGCGCATGCACCCCTTTTGGATTTGCTGCACCTACATCAACATCCCGGCAAATGCCTGCCGGGCATAAACATCGCATCCAGCAATATTTTAGCTAAAAAGCGCATTGATAGTCAAGGTTGATTATAGCCAACAACGGACAAGCGGGCGAGACCAACTCAGGGAGATCCAAGGAAAGGCATTATGCACGGATGAGGCCGCCCCCTCCTCCGATACCAAGAATACACCCACAAAAAAAGCCCCTCGAAAGGAGGGGCTTTTTTCCTGAAATTTAAATGTCCTACAGTCTCTCAGCGATCTTAAGGCGGGCCATTGCTCTTTGGAGAGCGGCCTGGGCGCGCGCAAAATCGAACTTGTCCCTGGCTTCGGCGATTCGCCTTTCAGCTCTTTCACGAGCAGCCCGGGCGCGCACCACATCGATTTCCGCGGCCTCCTCGGCTGCTGTGGCCAGAATAGTCACCTGATTGTTAGCGACCTCGGCGTAGCCTCCCATTATCGAAACCAGCCGCAGGGCCGCTCCGATCCGGTACCTCAGCTCTCCCACTTTGAGCTTGCAAAGGAAGGGGACGTGACCGGGCAGGACGCCAAATTCGCCCAGATCTCCTGGCGCTACGACAATGTCCACCGTTTCGCTGAGAACCTTTTTCTCCGGCGTTACGATTTCGAGCAAAATTTTCTCGGCCATAATATATTCACCATATTCTGCTGTTAGGCTGCTGCGGCCATCTGCTTAGACTTTTCAACCACTTCATCGATGGACCCGACCATATAGAAGGCCTGCTCCGGAATATCGTCATGCTTGCCTTCACAGATTTCCTTGAACCCTCTGATGGTGTCTTCCATCTTCACGTACTTACCTGCAACTCCGGTGAAGGTTTCCGCGACGTGGAAGGGCTGCGACAGGAAGCGCTGCATCTTTCTGGCCCTGGAAACGGTCAGCTTGTCTTCATCGGAAAGCTCGTCCATGCCGAGAATGGCGATAATATCCTGCAGGTCCTTGTATTTCTGGAGTATCTGCTGTACTTCGCGCGCCGTGTAGTAGTGATCCGAGCCAAGAACGTTGGGGTCGAGAATACGCGAAGTGGAGTCAAGCGGATCCACGGCCGGGTAAATTCCAAGCTCGGCGATCTGGCGAGAGAGAACGACCGTACCGTCAAGGTGAGCGAAGGTCGTAGCAGGCGCCGGGTCGGTGAGGTCGTCAGCCGGAACGTACACGCACTGAACCGAAGTGATCGATCCCTTGTTTGTCGAAGTGATTCGTTCCTGCAATTCACCAAGGTCGGTACCCAGGGTCGGCTGGTAACCAACTGCGGAGGGCATACGGCCGAGCAGAGCGGAAACTTCAGCGCCTGCCTGGGTGAACCGAAAAATATTATCAACAAAGAGAAGAACGTCCTGGCCTGCGACGTCGCGGAAGTATTCGGCGACCGTAAGGGCGGAAAGCGCAACACGCGCGCGGGCCCCCGGAGGCTCGGTCATCTGGCCGTAAACCAGCCCGGCGCGAGGAAGAACGCCCGAGTCTTTCATTTCGTGATAGAGGTCGTTGCCTTCACGAGTGCGCTCGCCTACGCCCGCAAAAACCGAGATACCCCCGTGCTGCATGGCTATATTATGGATCATCTCCATCATAACTACGGTTTTGCCGACACCCGCGCCTCCGAACATCCCCATCTTGCCGCCGCGAGGAAACGGAATGAGCAGGTCTATAACTTTTACGCCGGTCTCAAGGACTTTAACCGAGGTGTCCTGCTCGGTAAAAGCAGGCGCGGAGCGGTGAATCGGCATGTATGTGTCGGTTTCGATCGGGCCGAGCCCATCCACAGTCCTGCCCACCACGTTGATAACCCGGCCGAGAACCGCTTTGCCGACCGGCATCATGATCGGATTTCCAGAATCCTTTACCGGCATGCCGCGCACGAGGCCGTCGGTCAGATCCATCCCGATAGTGCGCACAACATTGTCACCCAGATGCTGGGCCACTTCGAGAACCAGATTGTCTTCCACAGAACTAATTCCGGGGTTACTTACAAACAGTGCTGTCAAGAGCGCAGGGAGCTTTCCCTCAGCAAACTCGACGTCCACAACGTTTCCAATAACCTGTACGATTTTCCCCATATTCATGGGCCTGTATCCTCCTTGATCCTATTTCTTGAGGGCTTCGACGCCGCCGACTATATCCATCAATTCCTTGGTAATGCCTGCCTGCCTTGCCTTGTTGTACGTAAGAGTAAGGGTTTTTACCAGTTCCTTACAGTTGTTGGTCGCATTCTCCATGGAAGCCATACGCGCGGCGTGCTCACCCACGGCTGTCTGGTACAAGCTTTCCAGAATCTGGACATAAATATAATTTGGCAACAGATCGGTCAACAGTGCCTGGTGAGAAGGCTCGAACACATACTCCAATGCTTTCTCCCCATCTTGCCGCCCTGCCGCAGTTATGGGAAGCAGCCTCACAATCGAAGGCTGCTGCCTGGCTATGTTGACGAAATGACTGTAAAGTACATAAACCTCGTCAGCCCCGCCAGTCTCAAACAGTTCGATAAGCTCGCCCCCAATTCGGCGGGCATCCTCGTAGACGACCTTATTGAGCAACCCGGCATAGCTCTTTCGAACTTTAACGGGCCGGCGCCTGAAATAATCCCGGGCCTTCCTACCTGCATTGATGAGACTTACTTCTATGCCTTCGTTACTCTTGGACTTTATAAATTTCTCGGCTGACACTAACAGGTTTGTATTGAAACTGCCGCAAAGACCCCGGTCTGCGGTAATCAGCAGAAGTTCGACGGTTTTCACTTCCTCTTTGGGAGTGAGCAGCGCGTACTCAGAGGTATCCTCCACCCCCGACGCAAGCCGGCCGATGAACTCCCGGAACTTTAGCGCGTAGGGATGGAATTTTTCCATGTTCTGCTGGGCGCCGCGAAGTTTCGACGCGGCCACCATATTCATCGCTTTGGTAATCTGCGAGGTCTTTCTGACGGCCTCTATCTTCCTCTTTATGTCTCTTAGAGCTGCCATTGTTTATCTGTCCTCTGGTTTATTCCGAGGCTGTTATACCTGGAAAACCCCCGCAAATTCCGTCAGGGCTGAACTCATCTTCTGATCAAGAGAATCACCTATTATGTTCTTCTCCTTTATTTCAGCAAAAATCTCCGGGTATTTTCGTTCGACGAAAGCCAACATCTGCTCTTCGTACTGGAGAACTTTCTCAACGGGAATAGAATCGAGAAAACCCCTGGTTCCGGAATAGAGCGACATGACCTCTTTTTCCGCGGGCATAGGCTTATACTGAGGCTGCTTGAGCAGTTCGACCAGACGCATACCCCTGTTCAACTGGGCCTGGGTAGATTTGTCGAGGTCACTTCCGAACTTCGCGAAAGCTTCGAGTTCGCGGTACTGGGCCAACTCGAGGCGCAGCTTTCCCGCAACCTGCTTCATCGCTTTTGTCTGGGCGGCCCCGCCTACCCGGGAGACTGAGAGACCGACGTTAATGGCCGGGCGCACACCAGCGAAGAAAAGGCTCGGTTCGAGATAAATCTGGCCATCGGTAATCGAAATAACGTTAGTCGGGATGTATGCCGAAACGTCACCGGCCTGGGTCTCGATGATTGGCAAGGCCGTGAGTGAGCCGCCTCCGAGTTCTTTATTGAGCTTGGAGGAGCGTTCCAGAAGCCTGGAGTGATTGTAGAAAATATCGCCGGGATAAGCTTCGCGCGCGGGGGGGCGGCGAAGAAGCAGTGAAACCTGCCGGTAAGCGGTAGCCTGCTTCGAGAGGTCATCGTAAATGATCAAAGCATGCCCGCCTTTGTCCCGATAGTACTCACCCATAGCGGTTCCGGCATAGGGAGCGACGAACTGCAACGCGGCCGGGTCGCTGGCAGTAGCGGCGACTACGATGGTAAAATCCATCGCACCGTGCTTTCGAAGCGTTTCGACAACCTGCGCTACCGTGGATCTTTTCTGACCAATCGCCACGTAGATACAGATGTTGCCGCTGCCTTTCTGATTGATTATGGTATCGACGGCGATAGCGGTCTTGCCTATCTGGCGGTCACCAATGATCAGTTCGCGCTGGCCGCGGCCAACCGGAGTCATTGCGTCGATAGCCTTGAGCCCGGTGTACATCGGCTCGTTAACCGACTGCCTTGCGATAACCCCCGGAGCGATGACCTCGATTCTTTGGAATTCAGTTGCCTGGATGGGGCCTTTTCCATCTATAGGGTTTCCGACCGAGTCGACAACCCGGCCAAGAACCGCATCGCCAACCGGGACTTCCGCGATACGACCGGTACGCCTTACCTCGCCGCCCTCTTTGATGTGGACGTCTTCACCCATGATGGCCACGCCCACATTGTCCTCTTCGAGGTTAAGGGCGAGTCCGAAGATGTTTCCATGCGCCGTAGGGAACTCAAGCAATTCCATGGACATGCATTTTTCAACTCCGTAAACGCGGGCAATACCGTCGCCGACGGAGAGCACTCGTCCGGTTTCGCTGAGATCAACCTTTTTCTCATAATCTTTGATCTGCTCTCTGATGATTTGGCTGATTTCTTCTGCTCTGATTTCCATTTATCCTACCGCACCCCTCTTCAAAGATTCTTTAAAATTGAGCAATTGACGCTTTACGCTGCCATCAAGGACAAAGTCGCCGATCTGCGCGAAAACACCTCCAAGAAGAGAGGGGTCCTCCTCAAATTCAACGACAATCTTCTTTCCGATCTTCTTCTCCAAAACCGCAGCGAGCTTCTTGATCTCGTCATCTCCCAGCTTGAAAGCCGCTTTGACTTTTGCCCTAGCTATATTGGAATGCTCATCAATTAACCTGCGGTAGTAGTCAGCGATTTCGGGCAGGTGCTGGATACGCCCCTTCTCGACGAGAAGATTGAGAAAGCTGTTGACGACCGGCGAAAGTTGAAGCTGGCCGGCCACCTTCTCGAAAAGGGTCTTTTTTACGGCTTCCGGGTAAAGAGGATTCCGGAGCAAGTTTTCGAGATCAGGGAACTCTACGAGGACTTCAGCAAAGCCGCCGAGCTCCGTACCATACTGTTCGATTGCCTTTGCCTCATCGGCGAGATTGAACAGTGCCCTCGCATAACGTTTGGCAATAATTTGATTTTTCACTTCGCCTCCACCACCTTCGTCATGAATTCACGAACCAGACGTTGCTGATCGTCAGCCTTCATTTTCTTTTGGATTAAATCCTGGGCGGCGGCCACGGACAGGTCCGCGACTTCGTTCCTGAGACTGTCGCGAGCAGCCAGGATCTCTTGCTCAATGGCAATCTCAGCCTGCTGCTGGATGTACTCAGCCTGCCGGTGGGCGGCTTCTATAATTTTTTTCTTTTCCGCTTCCCCTTCAGCAATGAGTTCATCTACTATTTTTTTCGTCTCCTGCTCAAGCGAGGCGACCTTGGTCCGAACCCTGGCTTGTTCCGCCCGGGCTTCAGCGGTCTTGGCATCGAGTTCGGCAATAAGGCGTTTAATTTCATCGCGGCGCGCGTTGAGAAAGTTTGCTATGGGTTTTCTGAGAAGTTTTACAAGGACGACAACTAGAATTACGAATGCAGCAGTACGATATCCGAAATCAGTCCAGTTCAGGTGGTGGTGGCCCCCTTCGTCTTCCGAGGCCAGGGCGTTGCTCAGCAACGCAAAATAGATCACTGTCCCCGCAAGGGGCGCAAAGTACCTGGATCTCATCATCTTTGCCCTTAGACTCGCATGCATTTAAATCTTCCTCCCCAGAATCTTCTGCGCCAGGTCAACCGAAAATGCCTTCACCTGATGTTTGAGCTCCATTCGAGCGATCCCGATATCCTTCTTAATCTTTTCGCGCAGTTCCCCCACCTTTGCGGCCGCCTGCTCCGTGATCTCGCGCAACAGTTCCTTCTCCTGCTCATAACCCGCAGCCTTGAGTTCCTGAACTCTCTGGAAACCCATGCTCCTGGATTCCTGAAGCGCGCGATCATATTCCAGCAACGCGGCTTTTGCCTGTGCTTCAAGGCTCTCCACGCTTTCCTGCTTCTCTGAGATCATCTTCTTTCTCTCCGCCACTATGCGCCGAATGGGACGGTACAGGACGAAGTTCATCACGAAGAGAAAAATCAGGAAGTTGGCCATCTGGATAAAAAGCGAGTAACTGATATCGATCATCTTGCGGACCCCCCACGTTGACTACCAACAAATACAAAAAATCACATGCACATTTGGGCATTCATGCATAGGCACAAATGGCACAAACAGCAAAACTGGCATTTTGAAAACCGCTGGACCTACAGCATGGGCGAGGTTACTAGCACAGGTCGCCAGTATTAGCAAGTGAAAAGCAATAATTATCACAAATAATCATAGACTTGATACTTGTGATTTTTAGAACAAGATCTGGAGCCGTCAATGTGTTTGGAACACGTAGCGACGCATGCTTACATTCTCTATCAACCCAATCGCCAGGCACAGGGTTATGAGCGAGGACCCCCCGTAACTTACGAAAGGCAGCGTAATTCCCACCACCGGAAGCACTCCGATCACCATGCCGATGTTGATCAAAGCCTGCCACAGAATGAGCGCGCTCATTCCGACGACAATAAGCGAACCAAACCTGTCCCTCGACCTTGTCGCAACTCTCAGAGTGAGAAAAATAAGCAGGCTGAACAAAAAAAGCAAAAGGGCGCACCCGACAAAACCCCATTCCTCAGCCCAGACTGAAAAAATGAAATCCGTGTGTTTTTCGGGCAGGAAATGGAGTTTGTTCTGAGTACCGTTTAGAAATCCTTTTCCCCAGAGCATTCCGGAACCAATGGCAATTTTTGATTGCCTGATATGGTATCCTGCGCCAAGGGGGTCCAGATCGGGGCTAAGAAGAATGAGAATGCGGCGTTTCTGATAGGGTTTCAGGACGTGTTCCCACACAGGCACGATGAGAGGAATGACGGTCAAGGCCAAAACAGCTAGGTATTTCCAGCGTACTCCCACAAAAAGAATCATGGTGGCTGCAATCGCCACCAAAGAGATCGCGGTGCCCAGGTCCGGCTCAGCAAGAACCAGCAATACTGGTAAAACAACGAGAGCCGTAGGAAATATCAGTTTTTTGATGCTTGGAAAATTTGTCAGCTCCTGTGACGAAAAATAACCCGCCAACTGGATGACGATGATCACCTTAATAAACTCGGACGGCTGGAACTGAAAGCCTACGATTTCCAGCCACCTTTTCGAACCGTGCACCTCCTTTCCGGCCACAAGGACCACTATGAGAAGAAGAAAGCCCAAGCCATAGAGCCATGGGCTGAGCGTTCTGAGACGCTGATAATTGATAAAAAGCGAAGCGCACAGAACGGCAAACCCTATGGCAAGCCATATAATCTGTTTTATGAACAGGTTGTTGGCAGGCCGCGCCTGAATCTGGGGATAGAGGGCGCTGTAGATGCTGAGCAGCCCGATACAGATAATCGCCAACAAAGTCCATATTATCGACCAATCGAAATTTTCTATCAGGCGTCTGTCCATCATAACGAAAAACGACCTTTCGAAATTCTATCCGATAACCGGAAAAGCCCGCGGCCCACTTCTTATTCTTCGACTTCTTCGACCGGTTTCTGCCTGTTTTTCAAATAGGACAAAATAACTTGTTGAACCAGTGGGGCGGCTGCCGAAGCCCCGTGACGACCATGCTCCACTATTGCAGCCACGCATATCCTGGGGTCGGAAGCCGGGGCGTAGCCAACAAACCAGGCGTGGTCAAGGTCTTTGTATTTCGTAATCTTTTCGAGCAGTTTCCTGTTGATCCCCTGGGCCACGTGCACGACCTGAGCGCTACCGGTCTTGCCTGCAATTTGAACAGAGGGGACCCGTATCAGGTGAGCAGTTCCCCTAGGTTCTTCTACTACACCCAACATGCCTTTCCTGACAAGGTCGAACCAACGCTGGTCGATGGGGATCTGGCGCTTCAACCTCGGTTTGATTTCATCAATTTCATCGGCGGAACCGCCCTCGATTCTCTTCACAGCATAGGGCTGCCAAAGCATCCCGCCATTGCCGATTGCTGCGTAGCCCAGCGCCATCTGGAGCGGTGTGACCAAATCGAAGCCCTGACCAATGGAAATTGAGAGGGTTTCACCTTTCTGCCATGGAACGCCGGTAGCCTGCTTTTTCCACAAGGAGGTGGGTATGAGTCCGGGATTTTCGCCCTGAAGCCCTATGCCGGTTTTTTCCCCCAACCCGAACATTTTCACATACTGAGCTATACGGTCAACACCCAGTTTCAGACCGGTCTGGTAAAAGAAAACATCGCAGCTCTCGATAATAGCTCTTTCGACTGATATCGAGCCGTGACCATGGTCTTTCCAGCAGCGGTATTGCCTGTTGGCGAACTGAAGATAGCCCGGGCAGGAGAAAGTGGAGGTCGGGCTTATTACGCCTTCCTGAAGTGCTGCAAGAGCCATAAAAGGCTTATAAGTAGACCCGGGCGGATAAGCAGCCCCGCTGCCACGGTTCAGAAGAGGATGAAGCGGGTCTTTGCTGAGCGCAAGCCATTCTTCCTTAGACAGTCCCCGTATGAATTTTTCCTGATCGAAAGAAGGACTGCAGGCGAAGGCAAGAATCGCTCCGTCGGAAGGATCCACCGCCACGATTGCCCCGGTTTTGTCCTCGAGCAGCGACTCGGCTGTTTTCTGAAGGTCCATATCGAGGGTGAGCCACAAGTTCCGGCCTGATATGGGCAGTTGTTCCTCGAGCAGGCGGACCCTTCTGCCGGCAGCGTCCACCTCAAGCTGCCGCCCTCCTCTGCTGCCATGCAGGAATTTCTCGAAGGCGCTTTCGATTCCGACTCTGCCAATATCCTCGCCGGAATAATAACCCTGATATTTTTCGCTCCTCAGCTCTGCTTCGGTGATCTCGCTCAAGTACCCGAGCAGGTGCGCCGCCGACGCGTTCCATTTGTATTCCCGCTTGGGTTCAAGCTGAATCACTACGCCCGGCAGCCTGATGCGCTGCGCATCAACCCGGGCAAGGCAATCTCTGTCCAAGTCAGATAAAAGGCGAAGAGGAATGAACCTGGGGACGGTCCTGTTGGCTTCTATGATTGAGAAAAACTCGTCGGGATTGCGGTCGCACAGCCGTGCCAGCTCTTTTATCGTTCCATCCAGATCATCAATATCCTCCCGGATGATCACGAGGTGGTAGGCCGGCCGGTTCTCGACAATCGGCACCCCGTTCCTGTCAAATATTATTCCGCGCGGCGCGGCGATGTCTTCAATCCTGATCCTGTTGTTCTCGGACTGGAAGCGATAGGATTCGCCCTGGATCACCTGAAGAAACCAGAGTCGAACCATATAGATCATTATTATCAGCAGCAGGACGGCACAAAGCAGAATGTACTGCTTCTGAAAAGAAACCGACTCCGTGCTATCCCAGTTTATAAGCTTGAGCCCGTCTAATTTTTTACCTTTAGGTTTCATCTCTGTTCAGGTCAGGCCTGCTCCGCTACTAATATGCATTTTTAGGGTTCAAGATAGGATAGATCAAAAAAGGCGCTATCGTGCATGAAAGCAGAGTTCGAATACCCAGGCTGATCCATATGGAAGTGAGCGATGGGAGGTCCATTGGCACGAAAGACAAAAACAGCCCGATCGCTATGGACTGGCCAAGAGCGCACAGCCCGACGAGACCCGCCTGATATGCCGGATTATACCGGTCGAACCTGTCGGATACCAGGTGCACAAGGCAAAGCGTCACCACATAGGAGCCGACATGCAAACCCCAGAACTCGCCTGAAAAATTATCAACAACGAAACCCCAAAAGCAGGCCCAGAGCAACCCCGCCAGAGGAGACCACTCAACTCCGATTGCGAACATGAGCGGAATGAGCAGGTCAACCCGCAGCGCCGGGTAAGGCAGGCTCGGGATCAGATGGGCCTGGAGCGCCAGTATGAATAAGGTATAGAGGGCGATCTTGATCAACCGTCGCGCTGCAGTACCTGGAGTAAGGTAGGCGGGGACAATCATCTTTAATTCGTCTTTGGCTTTGGCTTCACCCGGCTTTGAGGCTCCAACTTCGTCTTGTTCCGGGGCATGGCCTGAGGCTTGGTCTGAGGGTTTGCCTGGGCTTGAGCCCTGGGCTTGAGGTTCGTCTGGGTCTGAGGCTTGAGCGTGGGCTTTGCCGCCGGCCGGACTTTGAGCGTAATCTGAGCCGGAGGTTTAGCCACCGGCTTTGTTTGAAGACCGGCCTGGGGTAGTACCGCAGGTTTCGTCTGAACCGGTGGTTGAGCCTCAGGTTGCGCCCCAGCGGGCTGGCCTTCCTGTTCATCATCAAGCCCCTCGCCGCCACGCTTTATTATGAGCACCTCCTCGAGGCCACTCATCCGAACCAGTGGTTTGACATCTATTTTCTGAAAAAGATCGACAGGGTCCTTATACGCCGCCTGCACGACTCCCAGACGCAGCCCCTTGGGATAAATACCGTCTTTGCCGGAGGTGATCACCAGGTCACCTTCCTTTATATCGAGGTTTCCGCGGACATATTTCAGGAGGCATCCGTTTGCGTCCTTACCGCTGAGAATCCCCCGGACCCGGTTGCGCTGGTCGATGGCATCAACGGAGCTTCCCTGATCGGTGATAAGCAGGACCCGGCTGTGCCGATCCGAGACATCAAGAATACGCCCAATAACCCCTTCGTCATTGACTACAGGCATATCAGGAGCTATTCCATCCCGAAATCCCTTATCGATCATCAATGTCTGAAACCAGCCGGTCAAATCGTGCATTATTACCTGAGCAGGAACGGTTTCAGCCCTGATCACAGTCTTGAAATCCAGCAGGCGCCGCAGCCGCTGGTTTTCAACGTAAGCCTCCTTGTAAGAGGTTACCTTGCTTTCCAACTCGCTAATTTCTCTTTTCAGCGATTCGTTTTCACCACGAAGCTTTTTCAGCCAGATATAATCTTTGAAGAACTCTTCGAAACCGGAAAACATTCTGCCGAACAACTGGATAGGCGGGCTCACCGTTTCCGTCACAGAGCGCTGGAGAGCGTCCATTCTATAGTGAGTCCGGAAATTGAGGGAAAAAATATATAAAAATACGGTGATAAAAACGAGGACCATAAGCACGCCACGCAATCGGCGAAGCCAAGCGCTCGTATTTAAAAATCTCATAATCGGGCACTTCGATCTTGAAAACTAAAAGTCTGGCAGGCGGTCA
>CAVUGX010000058.1:0-208051 GCA_963741035.1 uncultured delta proteobacterium | reverse complement strand
ACACCCATTGCGCATTTATTTATGTCGTCGTGTATAGCTCGGGCTCGCAGGATGAACGAAAATAATGTGATGGGCATCCCACGGGGACATGAGACACGCCGGCGGAGCCACTGTGCATCCCACGAGAGTGAACTCTCCCCCACCCTGGTGTTCAGCCGCAAACCAGTTCCCGGGCTCTATGGCCACCTCAAAAGACTCGTCTTTGTCGATATTGCGCCCGAGCCTCCTTTCAATGAGAGCGGTATGCGGGTCGAGGATGTAGATCATAAGAGGATCGCCTTCGAAAAAGTTCCACACTTCTCAAAGTATTTATGTATTTTCTTGCCTCATGAAAACTCATTGAGATGGCTTTTTCTCGGGGACTTCTGCCTTCAGCCCATGTCAATTATCCCTCCGTGATCGGTATAGTCAAAAAGGTAGAATTTCAAACGAATCTGCAATCAGAAATGAAAATCAAGGTATGTTCCGAAAACGGAAAGATTCTGAATGGAGCACCGCATAGCGCCACAGAGGAGAGCTGTATTGACTCCCTCATCTACCCTCGACCTACCACCGATAATGAGGTTTTTAGTGGGAATATTTCAGGCAAAGAATGTCCGGCGATGGACGGCTCCCCCCGAACGGTTACTAAAAACCCTACCACAGGGCATACATCTCCATAGATCAGGATTCGGTTCAGAGTATTTTGAGTTACGGGTATCTGGAGAGTCGTTCCTTGTCCAACTTAACTACGCGTTCATTGGCAAGGTATCAAATTTATAGATATTTCATCAGTGTCAGCAACAGTTCTCAATCTACAGGAGAAAATTTCTGATTATTAAGAGTTACCCTTATTGCAACACTACCTTCTTCCTTCTTATTTATCCCAAAATGTCAGTTATTTATGCGGCGAACCGGATCGTGGAATGGGCACACTCTCCGTGGCGTAGGCCACGGTAAAGGCATTCATCACCAATCCGCAAAAAGCAAGTTTCTAACACCTTTATCAAATTTCGGAGGACTCCATGAGGAAGCTGCAAACGTTAATTGTCTTATTCTGTTTCATTCTCGTGGCGGTGCTATTGATGCCTCTGCCCGGGTTTGCTTCGACTCAGAGTGACTCAAAGTCAGTAACGCCCACGGCCAAGAAAGCTCCATCCGAAAAAATCGCCGGCGACCGGACACGGCTCCCTGGCCATGTGCTGCCTGCCCTCAAAGGAGCGGCGCCTGTGCCCGCATCGCCAGGTACAGCTTCCAAATCGCTCACGCTCACCGTCGTCCTGAAGCACACCGACCAGGGCGCCTTCGACGCTTATCTGCAAGATATCTATGATCCGAACTCTCCTGCTTTTCACCGCTTCCTCGAACAGGACGAAATAGCCGATGCGTTCGGGCCAACACGCGAAGAGTACGAACAGGTTTTGCATTATCTCTCCGCCAAGGGATTCAAACTGCTCGAGGGATCCGCGAACCGGTTGACACTTACGGTAAGAGGCACGCGTGCTCAGGCCGAGAAAGCATTTGCATTACACATTGGCGACTACCGGCTCGGAGATCGGGAGTTTTATGCAAATGATAAGGACCCTGCGGTGCCCACCCGCATCGCTTCTTCTGTCCAAGCGATAGCCGGCCTTTCCGATTTAGCGCGCCCCCGCGCCAATAAGGATGAGATTCACAACTTGTGGGTAGCCATCTGCAAGACGTTTTGGAAGACGTTTGGGGTAAAGACAGCAGATATTCCTCCTTTCTTTGCATGTGGCACCTATGTCTATGGTAAAGCTGGTTATAACCTGGTAGCGGACCCGCCAGGCTTGGGTCAAGACAATGGAGCGGGCCAGACGGTCGGCCTCATAGAGTTCGATACCTTTCAGTTGTCCGATGTAGCTAATTTCATCAATATGATCGGATCTCCCGCGAGCTTGATCAATAATGTAACCGAGGTCAAGGTTAACGGCGGCGCACCACCGGGGCCAAACCAGGACGAGGTGCTGCTCGACATTGACACTGTGCTCACCATTGCGCCCGGCGCGAAAGTCGTCGTCTACGATGCCCCATTCACCGGTCCCGGCTCCAGCTTCCAGACGCTGTTCAACGCGGCCATAAACGGTGGCTCGACGATCATCAGCAACAGTTGGGCCTATTGCGAGGACCAGACTACGGCTGCCGACGTTTTGAGCATAGACTCACTTTTCCAGACTGCTGCAATTGCCGGAATCAGCGTATTCAACGGGGCTGGGGACACCGGAAGCACCTGCCTGGATGGAAGCGCAAACACGGTCGCGGTGCCGGCCGACTCTCCCAGCGCCACGGCTGTCGGGGGGGCGTCGTTAAAAGCCGGTCCCGGATTTACGTATGGCACCGAGACGTGGTGGAACGGCGTCGATTCCAGTCCACCGACCGGCCAGGGCGGCTTCGGAGTCAGCAAATTCTTCCCGGCTCCTCCTTATCAGATTGGGCTGAATACCTCCACTTTTCGATCCGTTCCCGACGTTGTGGCTAACGCAGACCCGGCATTCGGCGTCCAACTCTGCCAGGCGAGCACAGGCGGATGTCCCAACGGTCTTCTCTATGGAGGGACCAGTGTCGCGGCGCCGGCATGGGCTGCTTTTGCAGCAGTGCTCAACCAGGCCCTGGGGCACAACGTGGGAGCTTTTAACCATGCGGCCTACCCCTTTGCCAATACAACCGCGTTTCATAATGCAGCCTCCATGGGGTCCGACTTTGCCCATGTCGGTTTGGGATCTCCCAATCTCAATCAGCTCTACCTGAAACTGGGCGGCATCGCTTTAGGCACACCTGACGCTAACCAGTCCACTATCTTCCCATACATCGAGACGCCATTGTCCCCATCCACCGGTGTCGTTCCCGCGGATGGGACATCCCAGGGTTTCGTCAACGTCGTGCTGCTTGACGCGAACGGAAATCCCGTGCCCGGTAAAACCGTCACCTTGTCCGCCAACTCGGGCAGCCATGCTCAGATCAGCCCCGCGACTGCTGTGACAACGGTGGATAATGGAACTGCCGTATTTACTCTTACCGACCTTGTGCCGGAGAATATCACCCTGTCTGCTTCGGACTCAACAGACGGTGTTGCATTGAATAATAACGTAACGGTGCCATTCGGTGTTCCGTCCGCCGCCAGCGCCGGCATCGATGTCTTCTCAACCCCTGTTACTGCCGATGGCGTGAGCTCCACCACCATTACACTCACGCTCCAGGATGTTCTCGGCAGACCTACGCCCGGCAAGCTGGTAACCCTCTCGCAAGGCAGCGGTCACTCTGTCATCAGCGGCCCCAACCCGAGCGTTACCGACAGCAGCGGTCAAATCACATTCACTGTTGTTGACCAGGTAGCAGAGACCGTCACATATTCAGCCATTGACGTAACCGACGGCAACCTGCCGTTCCCCGCCACGGGGACGGTGATGTTTATCAACGGCCCGGCTAACGGGTGCGGCAACGGCAATCCGGTAGCCGGGCCTGGATACCTGGTGACACCCTATGCCACCGGCTTCCTTTCCCAGAACTTTTCTTACGGAGACATTGGCTTCAGCGGCTGCCCCGGGGCGTTCGGGATTGCTTTTGACAGCTCCGGAAATCTCTACGTCGGAGATTCGCCTACCGGCAACATTTACAAGTTTCCGTCGGGAGGAGGCGTCGCCAACAGCACTACGCTGCTTACTTCAACCGCTATTGGGCCGTCGCTCGGCCAACTGGCGGTCGACAAGAACGGGAACCTGTTCGCCGGCCGCTCCGCGACGACATCCGGCTACAACGGGTACCTGGGCGCCGTATATCAAGTCAATCCCACCACAGGTGCGACGATAAACACTTTCGCCACGGACCTGATGTGTCCCGAACAGATTGCTATCGACCCGCTGAGCAATGACCTGTTTGTAGGCGATAGCTGTGGAGGCGGCGGATCGGGCAATCAATCGCTCTGGCGCATCTCCAATCCATCCACCTCGCCAACAGAATCGCTTTACGCGACTATGCCCGGAAGCACCAATGCATCCATCGCATTCGCTCCCAGCGGCACATTCTACGTCTGGGATTACACAACCGGCGTTCAGATCGTGCAGGTAAGCGGTACAAACGGTCCCACGCCCCCAACCATAACCCCTGTGACCGGGCTTGCGGTAAGTCCTGGCTTCCTCGGGCTCCTGGCAGGGGGAACCCAGACCAATGGCGACGCGAACTTCCTGGTGTATAACTATACTCCCAGCAGCGCTACGTCGGGCAGTATTGGCATCGCGGACCTCACCGTAAGCCCGCCGTCCGTCAGTACCGTTCTGGTGAGCAGCGGCGTCGTCAATAATAACAATTTGGCCGTTAATCCGATGGATGGATGCATCTATCTGGCCGCGGGCAATGCGGTTTTCAGGATCACTGATTCCACCGGCGCATGCAATTACACGGCAGCGCAGCCGGCGCCTGCGATAGCACTGACACCGGCAGCCGTTTCGCCCAACCCGGCGCAGGGCACTTCCCAGAGCTTTACTGCTTCACTCCACTATGTAACCGCTCCGGCAGGAGTGCCGGTGGTTTTCCAGGTGACAGGCGCGAACCCTCAGATCCAGATGGTCCAGACAGGGGCAAACGGCCAGGCCTCGTTTTCCTATACTGCCGTGAATGCCGGCACAGACACGGTTTTGGCATCGGCGACAGTCAACAGTTCAACCGTAACTTCCAATCCGGTTCAATTTACCTGGACCGGCGGGCTGCATACGACTTTTCTTACCCTGAATCCGAGTCCCACGGCCGGTACCGTGAACACACCGGTAACCGTGATTGCATCGCTTACGGACCTGTCGGTAAATCCCGCGGCGCCGCTTTCCGGTGAATCCGTCAGCCTGACTCTCGATGGCGATACCTGTTTTGGCTCAACCGATATAAACGGCCTTGCATCTTGCGTTGTTATGCCCACAACTATTGGTATTGGCAGTCTCACTGCGAGTTTTTCCGGCAACTCACAGTACCTGCCCGCTACGGACTCGAGGGGATTCAGCGTTAGCGGATTAGCAACAAACCTAAGTTATACCGGCCCGACCACGTTCACGAACGGCAGCACGGCAACCCTCTCTGCCGTGCTCACCAATGCAGGTAGTTCGCCGATTTCCGGGGAAATTATCAATTTCACGCTCGGTAGCGGCATGGGCGCACAGTCATGCAGTGGAACTACTAACGCCGCCGGCACGGCCAGTTGCAACATTGCCAGTGTTAGCCAGCCGGTCGGTTCGGGCACATTGACGGCCTCCTTTGCCGGTGACGGGACCTATCAGGCTACATCGGTCCCGACGAGCGTTACAATTAATTCGGCGTCCGTGTCGGTACCAAACGTTGTCGGCCTGACACAGTCAGCCGCCTCGACCGCCATCACAGGAGCAGGACTCGTTGTCGGAACTGTGACTACCCAGTCTTCATCGACGGTCCCGGCAGGGTCTGTCATATCGCAGAATCCTTCGTCCGGAACCTCCGTTGCCCCAGGGACAGCGGTAAATCTGGTTGTGTCGTCGGGTCCGGCGTCCGTGTCGGTACCAAACGTAGTCGGTCTGACACAGTCAGCCGCCTCGACCGCCATCACAGGAGCAGGACTCGTTGTCGGAACTGTGACCACCCAGTCTTCGTCGACGGTCCCGGCAGGGTCTGTAATATCGCAGAATCCTACGTCCGGAACCTCCGTTGCCCCAGGGACAGCGGTAAATCTGGTTGTCTCGTCGGGTCCGGTGTCCGTGTCAGTACCAAACGTAGTCGGTCTGACACAGTCAGCCGCCTCGACCGCCATCACGGGAGCAGGACTCGTTGTCGGAACTGTGACCACCCAGTCTTCATCGACGGTCCCGGCAGGGTCTGTCATATCGCAGAATCCGACGTCTGGAACCTCCGTTGCCCCAGGGACAGCGGTAAATCTGGTTGTGTCGTCGGGTCCGGCGTCCGTGTCGGTACCAAACGTAGTCGGTCTGACACAGTCAGCCGCCTCGACCGCCATCACGGGAGCAGGACTCGTTGTCGGAACTGTGACCACCCAGTCTTCATCGACGGTCCCGGCAGGGTCTGTCATATCGCAGAATCCGACGTCCGGAACCTCCGTTGCCCCAGGGACAGCGGTAAATCTGGCTGTCTCGTCGGGTCCGGCGTCCTCAGGAACTCCTGAGATCTACGGCCAAATTATCGCAAAAGGCAAGGGCCCTTCAGGTACGCTCTTTGTGGACCTGCAACTCACCGATACCGGCAAAGGTGATGCCGTGAATGTAACAATCAACCAATTGAACTTGCGTACGATTTGCGGCAAAGGAACAGTAAGCTACAATGCTGCCCTTTCGGGGAAATTGCCCCTGAAAATCGGAAATATCAAGAAAGGAGCTTCAACCACTCTGAGGTTATTCTTCAACGTGCCCGACGATGTAACCGGATTTACCATTGCCGAGAGTGGGACAATGCAGGACGCCGCAAGTAATAATTACAACTATTCGACAAGCCAGACGGTAACACTGTGCCGAGAGTGGGGCAGGTCAAGAAACTTCGGCCGTTGCGATCAGGATGATTGCGGCCACAAATGCGATCACGATGTTTCTTTTTAGTCCTTTATTCCTTGTTTAAGGTACCCAATGTCCGTGCGGGCGCAAGTCCGTGCGGACATCGCCATTGAGGGAAAATATGCTGTGTAATGCATCAACCGCCCGGAGTGCGGCGAGATATGGAGAGGGAAAATAGGCTGGAAAAGTCTAGTAGGCGTCATAATCCTTGCCATTGTGCGCAACTGACCTCTAGAATCCCGATCACCTACTCATGAAAAGTTATTGTTACTTGCCAGTCTCGAAAGAGTCCAGTTCGCGGCGATTAGGTAAACAAATGATTCGGAAACGGCGAAGATTTTGTGGCTCCGTTTCTCAAGGACCAGGAGCGATCTGTTACGTACAGGAGAGAAAAAGCATCATTTCAGCGGAAGGCAGATGTCTGTGTCAGTGTGTCATGATTAAGGATTTATGCAGCGCGACTAGCTGGTCCCGATCCAAAGGCGAGGGTTGTGGTGGAGCGTAAACGATCTTTTTAAAGAAGAAAAAGAACCGTTGTAGAATTAGCAAAAGCAAAAACTTCGCTTCGCGTACCTGCCGGAATAATCAACCGTCTGGTTCGTCCGCTTATTCATTGCCCGGGCTTCCATCTACCATGGGTGCATGGCTCTACAACAAGCTCCCCTTCGATGGATGAATTTTAGATTATCTAAATCATTCATAAAGACGAAGGGACACCGCTGAACGCTCGGGTGCCCCTTCTCACGAAACTGAATGTCAAAATTCGACCTCTCGCAGCCTGCTATTTCTTGACCTGTCTACTCCAACGCTAACGGATAACAGGCCTTTATGCGGGGAGTTGTAATCTCGGGAGATACGGAAATTTCCCGCCTGCCCGAGCGCAGACCTTCCTATCACTTCTCCACTCGTATACTCTCGGTCTTGGAACCTGATCCCCCAGGCCCATACACAGTAAGTTTTGCCTTGTAGGTCCCAGGGCCGTAGTAGGTGTGAGTCGGGCTCAAATCCGTACTCGTTGTGCCATCTCCGAAGCTCCACAGCCAACTAGTGATGACACCGCTAGATTCATAGGTAAAATGAACCTGCAGTGGAGCACCCCCAGACCTGGGTGCGGCAGAAAAGTTTCCCTTGGGAGCAGTGTAGGCCGTGATGTAGTCAGGTTGAGTACAGGTGGTTGTTCCCTTGGCTCCTGTCATGGTAAGCGTCACCGTGTAGGTGCCGGCCTTACTATAGGTATGGTTCGGATTCCAGGTTTTACTCGTCTTGCCGTCTCCAAAGTGCCAGAACCATTTGGTGAAGCTTCCGGCAGAACTGTTTATAAAATGTACTTTCAAGGGTGCTTTGCCACTTGTTATATTTGCAGTAAAAATGGCTGCAAAGAAAGGTGTATATGTACCTATTGCGGAAGCGGATACCCCATGGGAGATGATTACCGACTGGCTGGAAGGTGTGTACCAACCCTGCACGCTGCTAAAGGCGACAGTGTGTGATCCCACGCTCAGGTTGGGTACCGTCGATCCGTTTGCCTGCCATGCTTCGCCATCGACACTCCACATCGCTCCTGCACTCACCGCAGCAGCAGGGCTGATCGTGACTGTCAGGGAGCTGCTTTGTTGCACATAGGCCTGTTGCACATAGGCCGCCCCCTGGTGCGTATTGGCGCCAACCGTAGCATAGGGTGTCCCGATCAGGGCGGTATTACCGTCTGGGCTAAGTGACACTGAGGCGCCAAAATAAGCATCTGCCGCACCGTCCGAGGCGGTGAGCTTTTGCTCCTGGATCAAGGGATCGATCACCACTGGATATGTCGCTTCACGGTCGTCCACCCGGAGCAGTATAGCGGCCCCTCGCTGCTCAAGCCAAGTGCGAAGGCCCCTTCCTGAAGCGTCACGGGCGCTAAGGCCGCTAAAGCGCAGGACCGGTTCGCCGGCAAAATTCGATACCACCGCCGAGCTTTGCTCGACTTGAATCCGCACCTCCCCGGACCAGGCCAGACGCACAGTAAGGGCACCACCGGAAGAGGTCTCCTTTGGCGGTGACAGCACCGTAAAGCCCTGTTCGATCCCCAGGGGACCATTAACGTACCACTCGATCAGACCGCTCCGGTGGTATTCCACGCGATGCTCGTTCGCCTGTGGAACCGCACGTCCGGCAGACACCAGTTCGTCGCCGTAGCCCCAGGCTTCCAGCCGTAACCCCCAAGTCAGTTTTCCAGCTTGAATGGCAAGGCCGCCCTCGCTCCAGTTAACCTCGAACTGCTGCGCAGCGTTCACTCCACGGCAGTTCTCGCCCGCCTGCTCCACATGGTACGACCGGTCGTCCAGCCCGAGCGCGCAGGAAACTGCTCCCTGCAGCACTTCCGGCAGCTCCCTCAGACTGGATGGGCTCGCTTGGGCCTCAGTCGCCAGGGCCAGCACACCCGCCGCGAAAGAAATCGCAAGAGTCAATAATGTAAAAGTCCGCAGTATGCCAGGAAGCCTTTTAGAACATGTGTTCCAAAACATTTTTGCCCCCCTTCAAAAATCGTTTCGGATAGGTTTCGTTTTTTAATGTAGAGGCATAGCCTCTGAATAGTGCGTCAACTTGACCCCCGGAGCCGAACCGGGTTTTGGGATCGGATCGCATCCCAAGAAGCTCTTGGAATGCCGAATGCATGTGAATCATACGATACTCGAATCAAAACCCGAAAGGAAAAATGCCGATCCAGCCTGATTGGGCAATTTCAGGACACACCACAATCCGAGCAGTTAATAGCCAGCTTCCGCCCCTCATGGAGTTGGGGAGGCTCAGGCGAATAAGGTACGATAGTAGCTGGAAGTGAAAAAGCCGCCAGTTCAAGCTCAGCGAAGAGTCCATACTTATTGCCAATCCATTGAGTCCAAAGAACAGACCATGCATAACGACTTATGATACTAATGTGTTGATCGAGTAACTGGTTCCATCCTTTGAAAGGCCAGGGGGAAAGAGAGTTCGAATTCATCAAGCCCTTGTCGAGTTTTAAATAATTTCCAGGTGTTGAGGATACCCCGCCTTCAACTCTGCCCGTCCGGCAATCTCCATGTCCTCGTATTCAAAACCTGGCACTACCGTACATCCTGCCAGGGTGAACTCTCCCCGGCTCGGGTGTTCCGTCGGAAACCAGTTTCCGGCTGGCATTGCCAAACGCCAAAGTCCTTTCACCAGGAACTCTTAAGGCATATGATCGTCTGCTGTTTGATACGCATAGCCATGCTCGAAGCCTGTCGGCCTGTCAAGCTTTCACTCAGGCAGCTCAGCTTTGCACGCGCCTTGACCGAAACGCGATTGTTCTTGAAACTCTTATTAGTCTCCACTGATGAAGACCTGTGGGCTTCTATTTGGGCAGCTCACGTATCTTGTTGCGCACAACACCGCGTCCGATATAAACCAGATCGTCGATTCACCAGGGATCGCCAGGAATATCGAAGGAAAAGTCGTGGCTTGGAGAGGCCTCGTAAAAATAACAAACGTAAGTACCAGGAGGCATCCCCACTGCCTCAACCCGAAACACGTAAGGGAGCGAAAGGACAGCTTTTTTTGTTAAGTTAGCGGCATTGGGTCCGACCCCTCTTGCCTGCTTAAAGCGATTCAATATCGGTCTTTGGGTGGAAGGCTCTTTTGAGCGTTCGGTTTTCTTAAGTAAGGGTGAGGGGTGAAGGGTGAAAGCGTTTTCATCACTCATCATCAATGTTTCCATAAACTCGAAAAGTATTTCCATGAATTTCTGAAAGTGTTTCCATAAAGCCTAGAAATATTTCCATGAATGTTTCCATGAGTGTTTCCATCGACAGAATGTTTCCATCAGTAAGGGTTTGTGATGATTATGCTTTTTGTTTGTAATGGAAACATTATGGAAACACCTGGAAAACCGTGAATAGTGGATAGTGGATAGTGAATAGTGGATAGTGAATAGTGGATAGTGAATAGTGAATAGTGAATGGTGAGTAGTGAGTAGTGAGGAGTGAGGAGTGAGGAGTGAGGAGTGAGCGGCGCGAAGCGCCTGGAGTAATGACTGAGGGCTTGGTATCGGATATTCATTTGTCAAAGATCTTGGCTTCGCGGTGAGCCGTGAACCGAGGACGGTAAAAGCCGAAACGTCTCGATTCAAATCCGGGCGACATTTTAACATGAACAGATTGAGCCATGCCAAACGGCAACCAGAAGCGGCAACCAGAAGCGGCATCCAGAAGCGGCAAAAAGGCGGTGATGAGTAAAGGGTGAAGGGTGAAGAGAAAGGACTGGAGAGCCGGTTGAATGGGTGAATCGGTGGAGGAGTGACTCGAAACGGCTCTGGCCCGGTCCGTCAGAGACTAAGGAGAAGCTTCAGTTGCCATCGGCCATCCGCCGCTAAGCTGCTGGAAGAAATTGCGGATTAGGAGTCGTGTGACGCCCAAGCTTTGGGACTTCGTATCAATTCTGCCCCCCTGCCGAATGGACATTTTCGGGTTAAAAAGCAGGTTTTAAGGCCAAAAAATGGGCGTCTGCGACACCCATTTTCGCTTCCAGCAGGCTTTTAGCCCGGCCCGACCCCGAACCGCAATGAAACCGGTTCCCGGCCTCTATGGCGGCCCGGAAAGATTCTCCCATGTCGAAATTGGGCTCCAGCCTCTTTTCAACCAGAGCGGTATGCGGGTCGAGGATGTAGATCATAAGAGGATCGCCTTCGAAAAAATTCCAGACTTCTAAAGGTATTTATGTATTTGCTTGCCTCGTGAAAACTCATTGAGATGGCTTTTTCTCGGGGACTCCTGCTTTCAGCCCATGTCAATTCTCCCTCCGTGATCGGTATCGTCAAAAAGGTAGAATTTCAAACGAATCTGCAATCAGAAATGAAAATCCAGGTATGTTCCGAAAACGGAAGGATTCTGAATGGAGCACCGAATAACGCCACATAGGAGAGCTGTGTGAACTTTTGCCGAGCCTTAACTGGCGATTGCTTAAAGGATTTGTTACGTACAGCGCAAGTTAATGGAGAAAAATGTCCAGGTTGGAGATGTATGTCGGGATCTACTAAACTGCTGTTAATTGTGTCCATGTGAAGTCATTCAGGTGTGATGTAGCTACTTCTTCTGGAAAACGAGAGTGTTATTTTAGAATTTCCCGAGGATATGCAGCTAAGTATTTGATACTGCAGGCCATTGAGTCATTCCCACTTATAGAGGTCGACTCAACCCCCAATTGGCCAGGAGGCGCGGATAGTCGTGCCTTTACCAGGAGCGGACTTGATTGAGAAGCTCCCCCCGGTAAGTTCGGTCCTTTCTCGCATGCTGGTGAGGCCAAGACTCCTGGCTGTGCTGACCTGAAGAATTAGACCCAGATCCATGCCCACGCCATCATCAGAAACGACCAACTCGATTTCGCCCACATTCTTTGAGAGCGAAATGTCAACCCACTCCGCCTTGCTGTGCTTGGCGATATTGTTCAGTGCCTCTTGGGCAATTCTAAAGATGTTTATCTTCAGGGTTTCAGGGATTTCTTCTTCTGCAGCTCCGGTCTGAAGCTCAATGTGGCGTTGGGGATAGAGTTTCATGCATTCATGCCGCAGCCATTCAAGTGTTGCTAAAAGCCCTGCGCCGTCCAGCATCGGGGGACGCAAACCCATATAGATATTTCTGGTTTCCTCGATTGAGCGCCGGAGAATCGGAACGAGCTGCTCCAGGCGGTCCAAGGCTGTACTGCCAGCACCTTCATCTCTGAGCTTCAAGGCCATCTCTACCCAAAGCTTAACAGCGGCAAGAGTCTGTCCGATGCTGTCGTGGAGTTCGGAAGCAAGCCTTTTCCTCTCTTCCTCTAGAACCGCGATGAGCTTTGACGGTATTTGCCGCAGTTCCTCGTTGGCCTTTGCCAGTGCGGCTGTCCGCTCCTTTACCCGCAACTCCAGTTCATCGTTAGCCTTTTGCAACGCCTGCTCTGCTCGCTCGAGTTCGATCTGACGCATCCGCAGTTCATGAATAAGGGAGGATGCCTCTTCCAGGCGCGTATCACCCCGTCTATCCGGCTCGTATTTCACGCTTTCCTCGGCTCGCGTTCCGAGATCTTCGGGACCTTTCGGGCCTCTCTTGCCTTTCATCATCAGAACCTCCAGATAAGATGAGTATGCCCGATTGACCCCATTACGCCGCTATTCATATTCAGTGGCTCGGATTTTTCAGTTTCCTCAGCTCTTCTTCCATCTCCTGATATTATGAGTTCCCTGCCGCCTGCGGTCTTTCCAAATCATACATATGCACGAAATACAAGCCATTTTCTCAAAACTACCCTTTCGCTTTCGAAATATCGGTGTCCACTTTCTATTGTGCTCGTTTTTATGATCAACATAGTTGGTCTCAGCGGCCCTTCCTCAACTCGATAGCAATCAAGTTGCATGAGAACAATAATCATTCCTGTTAGATAAGCTATGCTATATTAATGGTCCAACCTCTTGTTAGCTTCAGATACGACTGGAATTTGAGGGTGATTCAAAATACGAGTACGACATTACGGCAAAAAGGGAAAATTAAGATGATTTTGGGGCTGAGAATTAACGTGGTATTTGACAGTGGGTGCGAGTATATTCATACAAGTAAATAGCAGTTCAATAGTTCTTCGATACTTGGAACTGTCCTGCAAGTATCGCCACTTATCACATGTCAGCACTGCAAGGTATGACTGACCCATGCTCAAAAGCACCAGAATTAAGAAGGCTTCTACCGTTGGCCGAGAAACTTCGGCTGAGGTTTCGAAAGACGACGAAGAGCCACGGTCAACAAACACTCAGGACAGGCATCAACCGGTTTCGTTCGATCCATTCCGTCTATACGTCGACGAGACCAAGCGCTATACGCTTCTCAGCAGGGAGGATGAAATGGAGCTGGCGATCCGATATCGTGAAAAAGGCGATATCGAAGCCGCCCACAAGCTCGTTTGCGCAAATCTCAGGCTTGTGATCAAGATCGCCATGGACTTTCAGCGATACTGGATGCAGAACCTGATGGACCTCATCCAGGAGGGCAATGTCGGGCTGATGCAAGCGGTAAAGAAATTCGATCCTTACCGGGGATATAAGTTTTCCTACTATGCCTCGTTCTGGATCAAGGCCTATATAATCAAGTTCATAATGGACAACTGGAAGCTCGTCAAAATCGGAACGACCCAGGGCCAGCGGAAACTCTTTTTCAACTTGCGCAAGGAAAAGGAAAAACTGCAAGCCCAGGGCATCGAGGTTTCCCCCAAGCTGCTCAGTCACCGGCTCGACGTTAGGGAGTCTGAGATCGTCGAAATGGACCAGAGGCTCAACAGTTGGGAGATCTCTCTGGACAGCCCCGTGAAGGAGGACTCCGAGGACACACACAAATCTTTTCTGCCTTCGGGCGACCTGCCCGTTGACGATCAGATCGCCGACCTGGAAGCCAAGGCTATTCTCCATGATAAACTAATGCTTTTCAAAGGCCATCTCAAAGGCAAGGAGCCTGCAATATTTGAAAAAAGGCTTCTCGCTCAAGATCCCATGACCCTCCAGGAACTCGGAGATAAATTCGGGATCAGCCGGGAGCGCGTACGCCAGATTGAAAGTCGTCTCAAGACGAAGCTGAAGGCGTACTTGGAAGAGGAAATCCCAGACATCGACCTACTACAGGAGAGCATGATCGAAATTTAGCCTGTAGTCGAACAACGTCGGTGACCGAATCGCCCAGACCACCGGTTGCGTCGAACCGGGTTCGTGCCGCAGTGAAAGCTGTACATATGGTTGAGCCAGCAGGGCTCGTATCGGGAAGCATTCTTGAGATTCTTCACTCCTTTTGAAATTGTGATCTCACCTTGTAACTTGGTTACAATCCCACGCAGGCCGGACTCCTCCTTAAAGTCTATCCATAGCTCTTAGACGTCATCGAGCGTTCTTCGAGACAAATTGATCGTCCAAGCAGAAAGGGTTGAATCCAGAGTTCCCGAGACGGAAATGATTCAGGATCAATGTCCGACAACCAACCTTCATGATTTCGATGGTTCCGGTTTGTGATAGGGATAGGACAGCATTGAGGGACAAGGTAACGCAATAAACAGGGGGGCAAAAAAGGAGAAAGCCAAGGGCGGGGGCTCCTGGCTTCCGGGGTAAATGAGTACGGGGTCACTTAAAAAGTGAGGAGAATCTTCTACCCGCAAAATAGGCAGATTTTCTCGTTTTGAAAATCAGGCATGGAGTGTATTTCCCATTCGTTAAAACAGTAATATGAAGACGGAGTTCTACCGGCTGTTCTCTTTTTTGCCAGTTCGAATTGGGAAAAATTCCTACTCAAAGGCGAGTTAAAAGATGATCTGGAAGGCATTCGGCTATTTTATGAATTGATTCTGATGCCATGCTGATTTGTGCCTATTGAAAGACCAGACTATCTTTAAAAAAGAAATTCGAGAAAAACTGCAGAAACAAAAATTCTCATGACCAATTTGCCCATAAGCCTCTCATGCGGTTCATACACCAAGCTGGCATTAAGAACCGACCGCCCAAACAATCACGAGGGCATAAGCTTTTGCTTATACTGCCCTTTCGCTCCAACTATCCAATTCTGCATTTCTTGTCTGCCTTCAAAGCGGATGCGACCAAAGTGGCAATATCATCGATTTTGACATTCCCTTTTGCCAAGAAATGGCTCGCTCCGCTGCGGAAAGCCGCTTCACGGTATTCAGGGATGTCATGGCTCGTGAGGATGATAATCTCTATTTCTGGGTTGGTCTCTTTGATTGTCCTGGTAATTTCGAGCCCGTTTTTGTCAGGCAGCCTTATATCCATAAAGATCAGACAGGGGTTGATTTTTTCGAATTCGGACAGAGCCGCCCCGGCATTGGACGCTTCATGGACCATGATTGATGGGAATCGTGTCGTCAGCATGCCCTTGAGGGTATTACGAAGAAGTGGATTATCTTCGACGATCAGAATTGGGCACATCTTCTCTCCTGGAGAACAGTTCGAGCTTTTCCCAAATCGGAAAAGCCAAAATTCTCTAGCCTTCAAATTTAAAATCTACAGATGGATGGGCAAATAAGCAGCACACTGTAAACTGACGTACCCGGAGGCTGTACTTTAAAGGGGAATTGTACCTGCTCCAGCTACATAGCTGTGGAGCCTTCGGGGGAGGGAATCCACGTACTACCCTAGAAGATGCATCCTGAGCTATCGATTGGCTAATTCGGTCCGGTCCATAACGCAGACTGGATACCATTTGCAAACACCCGCCTGCGAGCAATGACCATCATTGGCTGATCCAAAACATGGGGATAGTCCCATCTCCTGCTGTTCCTTGCGTACTTTTTCTCCTCGCTTCAGGCGCCAGCAGGGAGTGCATATGCCGTGGCTTATCTTGATCTTGAGCTCGCTCAGTTGCTGCACGGTCAAGCCCATATTACTGAGATCAACCGCGCATCTCTGTATTTCTTCCACCTCCTCTTCAGTAAGCTGGCGTTCCAGAATGTCCTTTTTGGAACACCAGACGAATCCGCAGTTAAAGCATCCTTTGAGATATTTCTGATGCTTTTGCACTGTGGAAATCAGCTCAGTAAAACTGTCAAAATACTTTAACATGACACACATCCTTTGACACAGTGCTTGCACCAGAGTTACTGGCAAATTCCCTAGAACATACATTCTACCGGAATAATGCATCAACCTGGCTGTCAGGGAGGGCAGAACCCGATGTCGAGGCGGATTCCGCACGGAAAAAACCCTTGGACAACCCGATGAACTGCAAAATCATACGATCCCCCAATCGATCACGCAAGTGAAATGCCAATGAGACTGGTTTTACGATTGATACAAGGGCACACCTGTTCCCCGCGTTTTATAAACCCGTTGTCCCACCCCGCCGGGTCACAGCGCCAGACGAATAAGATACGATAGTAATGTGCGAGTCAAAAAGCCGAATCCATATGAATATACCACTTCCTCGCATGGTAGACCACTTTTGCTCCAACCTTTACGAGCCGCCGGATGATTGAATCTATGGAAGGCTTGACGCTCTGGCCCAACAACGCTGTATCCCGGGTTATATGGAGCAGGTTATACGCAAGACTTCCTACTCAACAGAAATGGTGGAGACTCCAATCCGATTCTTTCACTAGCTTGCCCTATGGAGAATTCTGCTGAGGCCGTGGTGCCTAACGACAATGATAGTAATGTGTTGATCAAGTAACTGGTTCCATCCTCTGAAAGGCCGGGGGGAAAGGGAGTTCGAATTCATTATACCCTTGTCAATTTAAGGCAGATCATGTCAGGCGGCGGCTAAACATCCATACGGCGATTGACAGGGAGCAGACGGCGATCAGGGCGAGCGGCCACAGGTCCGAGGCGATCCCCCCTAAAGAAGCGGCCTCCAGGAACACCCGGTGGATAATCGATATGACATAGCGCAGCGGGTTTATCAGCGTAACATACTGTACGTTGCGCGGCATGTTGCTGATCGGTGTGTTCAGGCCCGAGAGCATGGCGAAGGGCATGATGGTGAGAAAGCTGCCCAGCAGGGCCTGCTGCATGGTGGCCGCGAACGACGAGACCATCAGTCCGATTCCCACAGCCGCGATGAGAAAAAGAAGGACCCCGAAATAGAGAGTGAACAACGACCCCTGGAACGGTATTTTAAACCAGAAAAGCGCCAGCGCCAGGACCATCGTCACCTGCGCCAGGCCGATGAGAATGCTCGGGACGGATTTACCGATCATGATCTCGATGGGCCGGAACGGGGTTACCAGCAGTTGGTCGAAGGTCCCCTGCTCCCGTTCGCGCGCCACGGACATGGCGGTTATGATGACCATTTGAACCAGGGTCAACATCCCGATCATGCCGGGGACCATGTACCAGCGGGTCTCCAGGTTCGGATTGTACCACGCCCTCGGCACGGATTGCACGGGCGGCGGCAGGAGCGCCGTGAGCCTGTCGCCAGTTTGTGTTGAAGCTGTCGGCGATAGTGCCGATATAGTTCAGCGCGGTCCCTGCCGTATTGGAATTGCGCCCATCGGCTATGACCTGTACATCGGCCTGCTGACCTAAAAGCAAACGCCGCTCGAAATCCTGTCCGATCTGCACCACGACGAGAACACTTCTGCTGTCGATCAACGGAGCGATTTGTCTTTGGTCCCGCAGGTTGGCGACGCGCCTGAAGGTGCCGGAACCATCCATATCGGCCAGAAACTGCCGGGAGGCTTCGCTGCGGTCCTGGTCATAAACCGCGTAGTGGACCTGGTTCAGATCGTATGTGGCCGCGTAGCCGAAAATCAGGGCTTGAATAACAGGGGGGCCGATTACGGTAAATCGGCTCCGGGGGTCCTTCAAGATGGCCAAAAGCTCTTTTCGGATCAGCGCCAGAATTCTTCGAAACGATTCCATCGTCTAATTCAGCCTCTTTCGGGTCTTGCGCAAAGTGAGCGCAAAAAGTATCAGGAACATCACTATCATGACGGCACAGTTGGGGATGATGACGCTCCATACGTTTCCCGCCAGAAAGATGGTTTGGAGGAACGAGACGTAGTACCTTGCCGGGAGCAGATAGCTGACGAATTGGACCGCTTTGGGAACGCTTGTCAGATCGAAGATGAAGCCGGAGAGGAAAACCGCGGGCAGAAACGTCGCGATCAGCGTAATCTGGCCGGAAACGAACTGATTGCGCGTTGTTGAAGATATGAACAGGCCGAATCCCAGGGCCACCAGCAGGTAGAGCGCCGAGACTGCCGCTAAAACGAGCGTCGAGCCTTTGAGCGGGACATTGAATAAGAAGCGTCCGGCCGAAGCGGTCAGAAGCAGACCGACCATCCCGAGGAGGAAATAGGGCAGAGTCTTGCCGATCAGAATCTCGCCCGCTCGGACCGGTGTTACAAAAAGCGCCTCCAGAGTACCCTGCTCCCATTCGCGCGCCATCACGAGGGCGGTGAGCAATGATCCCGTGAGCGTCATAATGAGTACGACCAATCCCGGCACCAGAAAGTAATGGCTGTCCACAGCCGCATTGAACCACATCCGGGATTGGAGCCGGGCCGATCCCACGGATGGGGCGGCCTGGCTTACCGCTCTTTGATTTGTCCACTGTTGGAGCGCGCCCTGGGCATAACCCTGAATGAAGCGGCCCCGGTTGGCGTCTACGCCCCGGACGATCAACTGGACGGGCGCGCTGCCTGAAGCGAGTTGCCGGTCGAAATCCTGCGACAAGCGCACTATGCCGTCCACCTCATGGTCCCTGATCAGTTTCTCAGCTTCTTGCATCGAAGTGGCTTCCGTTACCTTGAAATAGTCGGACAGCTTGAACGCTCCGGCCAGACCGGCCGTGTCCGGAGTAGGGTTCTCAAGGACCACGGCCACCGGGACCTCTTTAACGTCCAGTGACAAACCATATCCGATAAGCAGGATGAGAAACACCGGCAAGACGAGAGCGATAGCGATGCTGCTGGGGTCGCGGACGATCTGGACGAACTCCTTGCGGATGAGCGAGCGGATACGCCGCGGGCTCATCCTTGAGGAATCGGTTCCTGGTTCGCCGGTAAAACGGGTTTTCATCCTTCACCCCTCACTCTTCACTCTTCACTCCTCACTCTTCACTCCTCACTCTTCACTCTTCGCCCTGTAGTCTTCGACAATGGCGACAAACGAATCTTCCATGGTTGGTTCCTTTACTTCCGTGCCCCGGGCGTACCCGCGAATATCCGCCGGCGTTCCCGTGGCCAGGACCTGACCGTCCACCATGATCACCATATGGTCACAATACTCGGCCTCCTCCATGAAATGGGTCGTGACGATCACCGTGACTCCCTGATCGGCTAACGCGCTGATGCGGCGCCAGAACTCACGGCGCGCTAATGGGTCGACCCCCGAGGTAGGTTCGTCGAGGAAGAGCATTTCGGGTTGGTGCAACAGCGCGCAGGCCATCGCCAGGCGCTGTTTGTAGCCTTCCGGAAGTCCGCCGCTGGTCAGGCCGGCTTGCGAGTGCAAGTCAAACTGCTCGAGCGCCCAATCCATACGTTCATTTTTGTGCGAACCCCGAAGGCCGTAAGCGCCGGCGAAGAATTTGAGATTTTCCATTACGGTGAGTTGCCGGTAAAGGGAAAACTTCTGGGCAACATAGCCGATCCGCTGCCTCGCGGATGCGCGGGCGTAGCGCAGGTCCATTCCGGCAACGCTCAGGGTCCCGCTGCTTGCCGGGAGCAAACCGCAGAGCATGCGGAAAGTAGTGCTTTTCCCCGCGCCGTTTGGGCCGAGCAGGCCGAATATTTCTCCCCTGCGGACCTGGAACGTGACGTTGTCAACGGCAGTGAAGGTTCCGAATTTTTTGGTCAGATTATGGACCTCCACAACGACTTCTTCCTTGCGCATGTCTTCCGGCGGCATAGAAGACCCGAATGGCGCAAAGGGCGCCTCGGCGCCCGGCCCCGAGGCTTGGCGCACAAGAGTCATGAATCCGTCTTCGAACCTCGGCGTTACCGGATTTGCGGTCAGTCCGGCAAAGAGCGCGCTTTGAGGCCCTTCGTCGCCGGATGTAACTACCCGGACGCGCCTGCCCTCCAGCGTTGCGTCAACGATACCGTCCGCGCTCGCCAGGGAGGCCTGCAACTGGCGTGGTTTCAAGGATTGGGGGGTATCGATTCTAAAAGACCTGCCGCTCGCCAGGGAGCTGATTTGGGAAGGGGGCCCCGACGCCAGGACCTTGCCACGCAGGAGCAGCACCGCCATATCGCAGCGCTCGGCTTCATCCAGGTAGGAGGTGCTGAGCAGCACTGTCACGCCCTGCTCCCTTACCAGTCGATAGACTATTTCCCATAGTTCGCGCCGCGACAGGGGGTCTACCCCCACCGTCGGCTCATCGAGCAAAAGCAGATCGGGGGTGCTCACCAGAGTGCAGGCGAGCCCCAACTTTTGTTTCATTCCACCGGAGAGGCGCCCCGCAAGGCGCCCCATGAAGTGCCCGAGGCCGGTCATCTGCATCAACCGGGGATAGCGCTCGGACCTGGTTTCCGGCGTAATCGCGTGCAGGTCCGCGTACAGGTTCAGGTTCTCCTCGACTGTCAGGTCCTCGTAAAGCCCGAATCTCTGCGGCATATAGCCGACCCTGGACTGCACGGCCTGAGGGTCGGCGGCGACATCGACGCCGAGCACGTGAATGGACCCCGCTTCGGGCGCGAAAAGACCCGTTGCAACGCGAATCAGGGTCGTCTTGCCCGCGCCGTCGGGGCCGATCAAGCCGGTGACAGCGCCACGCGCAACACGGAGCGTCACGCCGTCGAGGGCTTTGATCTTTTCCTTCGGACCATGCATGAACTCCTTGGTCAGACCCTCGCAGCTCAGTATGTCCGATTCGAATATATGCTCCGCCATCAGCCGCCCCGGTTTTCCGTCGAGCTTCCACCATTATTGGATTCCATCCCGGTCAGCGGAATCAGCACCGTGGCGGGCATCCCCAACCGCAGCTCATCGGCCGGGTCTTTTACGAAGATCCGGACTTCGTACACGAGCGACGTACGCAACTCGGTCGTCTCGACCGTCTTGGGAGTAAATGAGGCAACCGGAGAGATGAATCCCACCCAGCCATCGTATTTTTTGCCGGGAAAACTGTCCGTGGTCACCATGGCCGCCATTCCCATGCGGATTTTTCCAAGATCGGGCTCTTCCGCATAGACGCGGACCCACTTGGGATCGGTAATGGCAATGGTCAGCACCGCTCTTTGCGGCGACGCCATTTCCCCAGGTTCCAGAATCCGGTTCTGGACAACCCCCTTTGTGGGGCTGACAAGAGTGGCATAGGCAAGGTCCCGCATTGACACGGCAAACCCGGCTTCGTTAGACAAAAGTGTTGCGCGCGCTTCGGAAATGTCCTCCCGCCTCGGTCCGATCACCGCAAGCTCCAGAGCTTTTTGATTTACGCGGAGCTTCGCCTCGGCGACCTCAAAAGCCGCCTTGGCGGCATCCATGTCCTGCTGGCTTGTGGCGCCGCCGCCGGCAGATTTTTTCAACCTCTCATAGTTGAGGCGGGTGTTCGTCAGGTCAGCCCTGGCGGCGTTCACGTTCGCACGGGCCTGATCGATCTCCTCGGGCCGCGACCCGTTTTCCAGGCGATCGAGCACATGCCGCTGCGCCTCGACCCTTGCTTTGGCCTGCGCCGCAGTCGCCTCGAGCCTCTTCATCTCCAGGGTGCCCACGACCTGCCCCTTCTCCACCCGGTCCCCTTCCTGCACCAGGACGGTTTCTATCCTTTCGTTTCCGTTGAACGCGAGGTTGACCTGACGGAGGTCCAGGTTCCCATACAACTGGATCTCGTTCGGCGGTGTCCCGGCAAAATGATGCGCCCACCAGTAGACGGCGGCGCCTGCTATCACCACTACGAGCAATATGAGTGTTACGGCCCTTTTCATTTTCGATTTCCTCCGGGCAACCAATATAGATGTAAAAGTAGGAGCGCTGTCAAATTGAAATTTAAATTTGAAATTTATATTTGACATCGGTTTCACCACGGTGCTATATCCTCAAGACATGAAAGAGAATGACAAAGACCTGACAAGTATCGAGATTTTCAAATCCGAGGACCGTCGGACCCGCGACCGGCTTCTGGAGGCCGCCGGCATCGTATTTTCCGAAAAGGGTTTCGAGCGAACATCGGCGCGGGAGATTTGCGACTTTGCCCGCGTCAACTCCGCCGCGGTCAATTACTACTTTGGCGGGAAGAAAAATCTCTACGTGGAGGTATTGCGAGAGGCCCACCGCCGCCTGATGAACCTTGGCGCACTCAAGGCCGTGGCTGAAGACGTCCATGCCCCGGAAGACAGGTTGGAGGGTTTTTTTGCCGACTTTCTTCATGCGATGCTCGATCCATCACCGGACGGATGGACCATAAGGGTAATCATGCGTGAGACGGCGTCCCACACTGAGGCACTCCCTGAACTGATCGAGCAACAGATCCGCCCCACCGCAAGGCTGTTCCGTACTATCGTCGCAAGGTTGATGGACCTCCCGGTGGACCACGAGGCCGTGATCCTTGGGACCGGGAGTACGATTGCTCAATTTGTATTTATTTTCCAGAACAGAGACGCCATCGAACTGATCAACCCCGGGATCAATCTGAGAGGCGAGGGCATTGACAGGATGGCGCGGCATATCTGGCGTTTCAGCGCTGGGGGGCTCCGGGCAGTGGCGAACCATATCAAGGCATCCCGCTGACGGCCGACGCTCATGATATACGAACCAGGCGGGATGCCTTCCGCGCTCCGCGAAGTACATCGCTAAGGGATGCCCGCGAGAGCATCTCACCAAATGATCGTTTAGTATTGTTAACAAGTCTGTAATACGAGGCATCCCGCTGACGGCCGGCGCGCATGATATACCAACCAGGCGGGATGCCTTCCGCGCTCCGCGAAGTACATCGCTAAGGGATGCCCGCGAGAGCATCTCACCAAATGATCGTTTAGTATTGTTAACAAGTCTGTAATACGAGCAGGGAGGCAGCGCATGAGAAACCGGCTGGCGAACATTACGAGGTACGTTTGGCCGCTGATTATATTGGTGCTGATTCAGGGCTGCATGGTCGGGCCGGACTACAGCCGCCCGTCTGTCCCACAGCAGAACGGCTGGCAGACAGTAAAAGGGGCCGAACCGCAGCAACCTGAAGATGTCCGCTGGTGGCGCAGCCTTAACGATCCACAGCTCGTAAACTACATCGAAAAAGGGATATCCGGAAATCAGAACATAAAGGAGGCCCGGGCCCGCGTTTGCGAAGCGAGGGCGCTCCGTGGAGTCGCGGTAGCCGGCCTGCTGCCGCAGGTGAGTGGCGCCGCCCTCTTCAACCGATCGCTGACAAGCGACACCGCCGGCATCATCAGCGAGTTACCCCAGAATGTGATAAGCAGGGTAAACTTCGAGCAGAATTTTTTCCAGGCGGGTTTTGACGCAAGCTGGGAAATAGACATATTCGGCGGAAGGCGGCGGGAGGTGCAGGCCGCTTCGGCCCGTGCCCAGTCGAGCGTCGAAAACTATCGCGATGTAATGGTGTCTGTAATCGCCGAAATTGCCCGAAATTACGTGGAACTGCGAGGCGCGCAACGCCAGTTGGCCATAGCGGAAAAAAACAGGGACATTCAGGAGGAAACCCTCTCTCTTGTAAAGATCAGGCAAGACTCAAAAATAACCTCCGACCTCGAAGTGGAGCAGGCCAAAGCACAACTGGAGCGAACACGGGGAAGCATTCCGCCCCTGGAAGCCTCGATTCGCGGAAGCGCCTACCAACTGGCGGTCCTCACGGGACAGCCCCCGAATTCGCTTTTGAGTGAACTGCTGACGACATCCCCCATCCCCAACCCCCCTGACATCGTACCCGTGGGGCTGCCTTCGGACCTCCTGCTGCGAAGGCCGGACCTCAGGCGGGCGGAAAACGATCTGCGCGCCGCCACTGAGGACATCGGCGCATCGACGGCGGACCTCTACCCGCGCTTTTATCTCACGGGCTATGCTGAGCCGGAAAGCGCGAAATTCGTCGATCTTTTCCGCGCCAACAGTTTCGCCTGGTCTATTGGGCCGACCATCTCGTGGCCGGTCTTTCAGGGGGGCCGGATACGATCCAACATCGCCGCCACGCAAGCCCGGCGTGATGAGGCGCTGGCCAGGTATCGGCAAGCAGTCCTGACGGCCATGCAAGACGTTGAGACCTCACTTGTGGGCTATGCCGAACATCAGGTTGAAAGGGAGCGGCTCGCACTGTCGGTCCAATCGCAATCGAGGGCAGTGGAACTGGCCCGGGAGCGGTTCGAGACGGGCATCAGGGATTTTCTCACTGTTCTCGATGCCGAAAGGCAGTTGAGAGATGTCGAGAACAGCCTTGCCTTGAGCGAAACTCAAGTGCTCGTTAACCTGATAAGCCTCTACAAGGCTTTAGGCGGCGGCTGGCAACAAACAGATGTTTCGACGCATCCCGCCGATGCCGGTGATAAAAAATCATAGGGATTCTTTTGCCCGCACGCGACTCAGCTTCCAACATCTTCTTTCTCGAGGCGCCTGCCAATCATTTACCTCCAAGCGGTCCGGGAGATAATTTTGCTCCCCGCCGGCCTGCGCCGCCAAGGCATAAAAGCTGGTAATACCGAGTTGCGTTCAAGACCGGGCGGGGATTCTTCGACGACAAAAGAACCCCGCCCCTACGGCATCGTCGCATGGTTGTTCCATAGGGGAGGTCTTTACGCCCTCCTTTGGTACCGATTTGAACGCAACTCCGTATGAAATCATCTCATTTTATTATTTACCGCCGGTCAAAATTGAATAATAATAAAATGACCAATGGACAAAATACCCTCATATTTGTGATTCGCACAGGATCAGGCATATATGGCGAGACCCGCGCTCAGTGGAGAGGAACGTTTCAGCCGGCGCGCCGCCTTACTGGACGCCGCCCAACGCCTTTTCCGCGATCGTGGAACGCTCCCGACCGTGTTGGATATCGCCAGAGCGGCAGGAATGTCGAAGGGGGCCGTCTACCTGTGGTTTCGAACCAAGAATGAAATTTTTGTGGCGCTTCTCGATGCCAATTTTGGAACGCTCATCACCGGTCTGTTGCCCGTTATCGAGACCCTGGACCCGCTTCCCGGCCCTGCTGCCCGCGGTTTTGCGGCAAAATATGTGAAACTGCTGGGCGAAATTCCGGACATCCTGCCGCTTACATCGATACCTCCCAGTATCTTTAAAGAAAACCTGCCCATCGAATCGCTGTCGCAATTCAACAGAAATCTGGGAGCGGGCCTCTCCACGGCAGGGGAACTGCTCGATCGGCGCTTCGGAAACCTCCTGCCGGGCCAGGGCACAGATCTGCTGTTTCACACATGGACACTCACTGTCGGCCTGTGGCAGACGCTGGATCTGCCTGAGGCCATGCGGAAGATACTCGATGCTCCCGCTCTGTCGATCCTTCACCGCCAGTTTCATACAGAATTGGAAACCTCCGTCACGCAGCTTTGGCGGGGAGCCATGAGCTGCGGTTGAGAGTGTGGCGGTAGAGCGAGGATTTCCTGACGGACATGATTTCTCGAGAGATGGTTCATTCGGAACGAAAGGACTCGGTTCAATGCGATCATCGATAGCGATTTTTTCTATTCTCGCCATCTTAACGCTCTCATCCTGTTCCTCGGAGAAAAAAACGGAGCAGCCGGGAAACGATGCAATACCGGTGAGAGTCGGCGAGATACGACACGTAAAGGACTACGAACTCATATCGGTCAGCGGGACGGTTGCCTCGCCGGACGCGCCTGTCGTCGTCTCTTTCCTCGTCTCCGGAAAGGTAGTCCAGGTGGGACCGCGAGAAGGTGAATACGTTCAAAAGGGCCAGCTCCTGGCGGCCATCGACCCGACGGATTACACACTGGGGGTGCAAGCGGCTTCCGCACAGGCGGGACAGGCCAGAATCGCACTTGAGCGCGCCAGGGACGAATATGGACGCATGAAGTTCCTGTTTGAGTCCAGAAGTCTTGCGGCGAACGATTTTGAAAAGTTCAAGGCCGCCTACATGAGTGCGAAACAGCAACTGGACCAGGCAGTCGCAAACGAAAAACTCTCTCAAAAGCGGCTCACCGATGCGTCTCTTTATTCTTCCGTCAGCGGATTCATTTCAAAACGGGCGATCGAGCCGGGCGAGCTGGCAAGCCCCGGTCACCCGGTTTTCGAGATAGTCAAACTCGATCCCGTAGAGATCAGCGTCGGCGTGCCGGAGACCGACATACACCTGGTTCGGATCGGCCAGACGGCCGCACTCAAGATTCCAGCTCTGCCCGGTGAGGTGTTCCAGGGCGCCGTCCGGGTCATCAACGTTTCGGCAGATCCCGGTACACGGACGTACATGACGCGAATAACGGTGCCCAATCCCGGGCATACTCTGCGGATCGGCATGGTCGCCGAGGCCCGGATTCAAGGGGACCGCAGGCTGGATTTGATGACACTGCCGGCCGAGGCCATCGTGTGCGATCCCCAGGGAGCCACGGTGGTCTTTGTGTATTATCCCGATCAGGGACGCGTGTATGCCAAACGAGTGGAAACGGGAACCGTTTACGGCAAAGAGATCGCCATCAAAAGCGGCCTTTCAGGCAATGAATCCATCGTTCTTGCCGGACAGGAGAAGCTGCGGGATGGCGTCAGGGTCTCCGTAACAGCCGAAAACGCGCCGGCTGGGACCATGGTTGCGCCGGAAGCGAAGGAAGGGGCCAAGTGAATCCCGTCAAAGCCTCGCTACGCTACCCGACTGTCACCCTGGTCCTCGCGGCCATGGCCGTTGCCGTGGGGATTCACGCTTTTCTGGACATGCCGCGGACGGAAGACCCGACTATCACCATTCGCGCGGGCCTGGTACTTGCCCTCTATCCGGGCGCCACCACCGAACAGGTCGAAAAACAGGTCACGAAGACTCTTGAAAAACACATCTTCAAATTTCCGGAAATCCGCAAAGAGAAAACATATTCCACAAGCCGTCCGGGCCTGGTCGTCATAAACGTGGAACTGGAAGAGTACGTGAAAAACACCGATCTTGTGTGGGCCAAGATACGGAACGAGATGAATGAGACCCGCGCCACCGAGTTGCCCGATGGAGTCCGCGGGCCTATCGTCAATTCGGACTTTGGGGACACGGTGGCCCTGCTCATCGCCATTCACGGGAAGCGTTACGGATATCGCGAGCTGCGCGATTACGTTGACACGATTCAAGACGAGCTGCGCACCATTCGCGATGTAGGCAAACTGGCCGTATATGGCGGACAGAACGAACAAATCTGGATAACGAGCAGCCTCGAGCGCCTCTCGCAGTATTTTGCCGACCCGCTTCGTGTCGTCCAGGCCTTGCAGCAGCGAAATGTGATCGTCAGCTCCGGCCATTTTGAAGCGGAGCGCGCCAAGATTCCTCTGCATACGACCGGCCTGTTTACCACGGAAGATCAGATTCGAAATGTTCTGGTGGATGTCTCCCGCACAGGGCAACCCGTCTACATCCGCGACTTCGCCGACGTGGAGCGACGCTATCAGGACCCGACTTTCGTGGTTCGCTACGATGGAGACCCAAGCCTTCTGCTCTCCATTGAAATGCAAAAAGGCAAAAACATCGTCCAATTCGGTGACCAAATCCATCAGGTCTTTACGAGCATCAGGTCCCTGCTCCCCCCGGACATCCAACTCGACCTGATCGCCAATCAGCCTGCGGTTGTAAAAAAGCGCACCACTCAATTGAGCCATGAATTCATGCTGGCAATCGCATCGGTCATCCTCGTCACTATTATCCTTCTGCCGATCCGTGTCGCCATAATCGCCGCCCTTGCTATCCCCATAACGCTCTGTATAACACTGGGGGCCATGAATGCCATCGGAGTCACCTTGCACCAGGTGTCCATCGCAGCACTGATCCTGGTCCTCGGTATCGTCGTGGATGACGCCATCGTCATTGCCGACAACTACGTCGAACTTCTCGACCGCAAAATCGACAGGTCGGAAGCCGCCTGGCGCTGTGTCATGGAGGTAGTCGTTCCGGTCTTAACCGCCACCGTGACCATTATTTTTTCATTCCTGCCTCTCCTGATCCTTACGGGATCGGTCGGTGAGTTCATCATGGCGCTTCCCCTGACCGTCGCCATAGCGCTCTCGGTCTCATTCATCGTGGCAGTGCTGCTGACTCCGATTTTTTGCAGGTTCTTCATCAAGAAAGGGCTGCACGATCACGGAGGCGGCCAATCGGCTGAAATAAAAGGGAATTTCAGTATCTTGAATCAAATCCAGACCGGTTACAAGATGGTAATCGTCTATTTTATGAGACATAAACGTCTCGCCGTTGCGATAGGGGGTTGCGCTTTCGTGGCAGGAATCATGCTCGTCAGGTTTGTGCCACAGCAGTTTTTCCCCACAGCGGAGCGGAATCAGTTCGTGATCGACGTTTGGATGGGCCAAGGCACCCGTATCGAGGCGACGGACGCCGTTATGCACCGTATCGAAAAATACATGGCCGGAATAAAGGGGATAGAACACTTCGCAAGTTTCGTCGGGCAGAGCGCGCCGAGGTTCTACTACAACGTAAATCCCCAGCAACCGGATACCGCGTATGGACAGTTCATCGTCAATACCCGCTCCGTGGATGAAACCCCGGCGCTGGTGAGCGAACTCCGGACAGCCCTGGCCACTCTGGCGCCGGAAGCCCTGGTGATCGTCAAGGAACTGCAGCAGGGATTGGTGCTGGAAGCTCCCATCGAGATTCGAATCTCGGGAGATGACATCGGCGAACTGAAACGTCTCGGGGCCCATGTGGAGGATTTCCTCTCGGAAGTCCCCTATTCCCAGTTCGTCCACCATGACTATTATAACGACTCCTGCATGGTCGATATCAACGTAGATGACGAACTGGCCAACAGGCTCGGCATCACCAACGATTCAGTATCGAAGCTTGTGGCGGGCGCGTTCGACGGCGGCCCGGTGAGCACATTCTGGGAAGGCGACCGCGCCGTTACCATCCTACTGCGCCTGGATCAAGCGTCCCGCGCTTCTTTTGCCGATGTCCGCGATGCATACGTGACATCCCAGGTGACCAAGGCTCGAGTCCCGCTTCGCGCGATCACCACGTTGGAGCCCGAATGGCAGTCCAGCAGGGTCGTGCGACGCAACGGCGCGCGGACCCTGACCGTCCGGAGCTTTGTAAAGCTGGGCTATTACGCATCCGATCTCCTCAAAGCGGTTCAACCACGAATAAATGCGTTGCAGCTTCCGCCCGGATACCGGATCGACTACGGAGGAGAAAGATCCAACCAGACGGAGACTTCCCCGCTGTTGATAGCTGCATTGGGCATCAGCCTGATTGCGATATTCCTTATCCTGCTCGTGCAGTTCAGGAGAATATCGGACACTCTCGTCGTCATGTCGTCAATCCCCCTGGCATTACCCGGCGCGGTTCTGGGGCTCATCCTCACCCGTAATCCATTCGGATTCACAGCGTTCATCGGAATGATCAGCCTGTGTGGAATCGTGGTGCGAAATGCGATCATCCTCATTGACTACGTGAATGAAAGGATGCTCGAAGGGCACTCGTTGGAACAGGCGGCAACCGAAGCCGGGGAGCGCCGGCTGCGACCGATCTTTCTGACGACGATGGCTGCCGCTGTGGGAGTAACGCCCTTGATTTTATCCGGATCGAGTCTGTGGAGTCCGCTGGCCAGCGTGATCGCCATTGGATTGATCTTTTCCATGTTCATTACGTTGCTCGTGGTGCCCGTGTTGTTCGTAATCGTTAAATCACGCCTGGGGAAACCAGCCGGCACTGTGGCGGCGATGGTTGTAGCCGCGTTGCTGTTAACGGCGGGCCCGACTTTTGCCGAGACGAAGAAAGTCGCCTTGTCCGAGGCTGTCGATCTGGCCCTGAAGCAGAATACGGCGCTGAAAATCGCTCGCGCCAAGGTGAACGAAAACCGGCAGAAGGTGGTTTCCGCCTCGGCCGATTACTACCCGCACCTCTCCAATCAGTCTGCGCTACTGGGGCTTTCAGACCGACAACTTGTAACCATTCCGGAAGGGGCGTTGGGAACGGTTCCGGGCCTGGGACCTTTCCCGCTTCACGACACTCCGATCAACCAGGGGTCGTCAACGTTTTTTGTAAGCAACACAATACTCACCCAGCCGCTGACACAACTGCTCAAGATCCATGAAGCGACCGGCATCACCAGGTCCGACCAAAAGATCGCAGAGGCGGACGTAAGCAAGGCCGAAAATGAAGTCATCCTCGCCGTACACCAATTATATTATGGTCTGTTGATCGCCGGCAAACAAAAGGAAGCCGCCCAGGCCGCGCTGGACGCAGCCAAGGAAGGTTTGCGTGAAACTCAAGACGCGGTTCGAACCGGTGATCTCCTGGACGTCAGCGTAACGGAAAATCGTGCCACCATGCTCCAGAACAAGCAATCGCTTCTCACCGTGGACATTCAGATTTCAGATCTTTCCAGCGAACTCGATGAACTGCTGGGGCTTCCGACGGATACAGAATTGGAACTCTCCGAGGTCAGCCCTTCGCCGTCTCCGGTGGGAAGCCGCGAATACTATCTGCAGGCGGCTCTTTCCCGGAACCCCGAACTGGAAGCCGCAAGAGCTGCGGTGGCAAAAGCCCATAGCGCCGTTGGCGCCGCCTACGACGAATACATTCCCGATATCAGCCTGTTTTCGGCCTATACGTATCAGGATGGCGCACCCTTCCTTTCGAACCACATTGGTACGGTCGGCGTCCTGATGTCGTTTAATATCTGGGATTGGGGCAAGCGCAGCGGCGTTGTCGGCCAGCGAAAAGCGCAGCTCACACAAGCCGAGGAGAACCTTAAGCGGTTAAAGGATCGAATCACCGTGGAAACGGACAAGGCATACCGGAAACTCGAGCGTACCAAGAGCATGGTGGATGTTGCCGGTGAGGTGCTCGAACTGCGCAGAGAAAAGCACCGCTTGAGTTCCAACCAGCTCAAAGCCTCCACCATCAGCTACGCAAAGCATGCCGAAACGGTTGCAGTTCTCAAGAAAGCCGAGTCGGAGGAGCTTCAGGCTATCCTGGGTTATGAACTCGCCCGGGCGGAACTCGACCGCATCGCAGGGACCTTTGAGCGTTGAAACTTTGCAGCCCTTCAAAAATGGCCGGAGCATCCCCATCTATCCGAAAGGACGTGCAAAACCGCGAAAAGCTGCCCCGGACTCCGGGTCTGGTCCAGTGCAGGCTCTGATCCGAGGAGTGGCCATGGGCGCAATGAACTCGGCCTTATAATTTGATACAAAATCTTTTCAAGGGTGCTAGAATCTTAAATTAATCTTCAATTCCAGTACACCTGATATATGCAAAAACAACTGATAGAATCCATGGAGGGTTAAACACGCTGCCAACCGTTGCCATAACAATGGGAGACCCTTGCGGGGTCGGACCCGAAATCATCGTCAAAGCGTTCGATTCGCCCGGGTTTGCGGGTGAGTGCTCTGCGCTGGTGATCGGAGACAGCCTGCCGCTAGAGCGCGCGATCAAGCTTCTCGGTTCGTCCGCAGTGGTCCTGCCGATCACCGGTCAAACGTTGAAGTCTATTGGCTCCGGCGCCTCGGGGTCGGCTGCGGGTGTGATTCCGCTTCTCTCAGCGGATCGAGACGAAAGTTCGGTTAGGGGACTTACGCAGGCGGATATAGAATTCGGCAAACCGACACCGGCTGCATGCGAAACGGCGGTATCCTGCATTCGGGCAGCCGCCAAGCTGGCCTGCGCCGGGTCGGTCGATGCGGTCTGCACCTGTCCCATAAACAAGGAACAGCTTCACAGGCACGGTTTTCCCTTTCCCGGGCATACGGAGTTCCTGCAGGAATTGACGGGCGCTGAATATGTGGTAATGATGCTTGCCGGCCCGACCCTCAGGGTGGCGCTCGCCACGATCCACGAGTCTCTGGCCCGCGTCCCCGGCCTGCTGACAAAAGAGCTGCTGCGCAAAGTCATCCACATTACATTGGACTCCATGTTGCGGGATTTCGGAATGAGATCTCCCCGCATCGCCGTTGCGGGCCTCAATCCGCATGCGGGAGAAGCCGGAAAGTTCGGGCGCGAGGAAATCGAGGTTATCAGGCCCGTAATCGAGCAATTCGAGGCCGAGATCGAGGAAACGGGAAAGCACAAAACCGGCCTTTACCCCCGGATCAGCGGTCCATGGCCTCCTGATACCGTTTTCCACCGCGCCGTCACGGGCGAATTTGACGCAGTTGTAGCTATGTACCACGACCAGGGGCTCATACCGGTGAAGCTCGTTCATTTCAGCGAAGCCGTGAACGTAAGCCTCGGGCTTCCGATCGTCCGCACCTCGGTCGATCACGGAACCGCCTACGACATTGCGGGTAAAGGACTAGCCGACCCCGGGAGCCTGATGGAAGCTGTGAGCCTCGCAGCCTTTATCGCTCGAAACAGGAAAAACAGTGCCGATTCACTGTAGAGCACCGGGAGCACAGCGCGGCCTTTGGCCAAAAGACCAAAAGCCATTCACCGCAAAGGCGCTGAGATCGCTGAGAAAAAACGCAGCGAGAAAACAATAGCTTAGCATGACGTACTTGACAAAATTTCAAGAAGCTGAACGTTTGTAGCGCGGAGAAACCGAAATTTAACAAGATCGGTTCTATTCTTTCGAAGCTTTTCTCCGCGCCCTCTAAAGATCGACCCTAACCCCTCGAAGCGGGCCACGGGGTCTTTGGAGTTATCGAACGTCTCTGCGGTGAATGGTTACAAAAAACAGCACTGGCATCGATAATGGCAAACGATTCGATCTCCATACGGGGGGCACGCCAGCACAACCTCAAAAACATCGACCTCCTGATCCCTCGAAACAGCTTCGTCGTAATTACTGGTGTGAGCGGCTCAGGCAAGTCTTCGCTCGCCTTCGACACTCTTTTCGCTGAAGGGCAGCGGCGCTACCTGGAGGCTCTTTCAACCTACGCGCGCCAGATGGCCGGAAGGCTGAACGCTCCCCTTGTCGATGAAATCGAGGGACTAAGCCCTTCGATTGCTATCGAGCAAAAAGGGTTGCCTCACAATCCCCGGTCCACGGTGGGAACACTTACCGAGATTTCCGATTACCTGCGTCTTCTTTTTGCACGGCTGGGCGAAATCTTTTGCCCAAACTGCGATTTGCCCGTGCGGGGCTGGACGATCCCCGAGATCCTGCGCGACCTCTCGGAGGCCCTGCCCCCTGAGAGCCGGATGCTGATCCTTGCGCCCCTTGGTGAAATTGCGGAAAAGGAGCTGCCCAATCTGCTCAAAAGGCTCAGGAGGGATGGTTTTGGCAGGGTGCGCGCCGATGGGTCAGTCTATGAGCTGGACCCGCTTCCTGCGCTATCCCGCAGGCCGGTCCACCGGATTGAAATTGTCGTTGACCGGCTCGTGCTGGATGAAGAAAAGCACAGGCGGCTTGTCGATTCGCTCGAACTTGCCCTCAGGGCCGGGAAAGGGACCGTAGGGATCGCGACCCCCGAAGGCGTGGAAAAATTCTACTCTGAGTCGGCCCGGTGCGCCTCCTGCGGATATACGGGGCCCGAGCTTTCCCCCAGCCTGTTTTCCTTCCAGCATCCATCGGGTATGTGCCCTTTGTGCCGGGGCCTTGGATATACCGGCGCGGATGAAAACCAGGCCGCTCCGGGGGCGGACGCTTCCGCTGCGGCGGAAACCGAAGGACCCGAACTTCCCGAATTCAGCACGGAGCGCTCTCCCTGTTCGGCCTGCAATGGAACGAGACTGAATGAGGCTGCCCGCTCGGTTCGGCTCGGAGGTCTTTCCATAGACCGGGTCTTACGAATGAACCCGCCCGCAGTGGCTCAGTGGCTCGAAGGACTTGACTTCGATCAATCCCGGCTCGACATCCTGAAGCGGCCGCAAAAAGAAATCCTTAACCGGCTCAAAAGCCTGATCGAACTGGGGCTGCCGTATCTCACCCTGGACCGGGCCTCCAATACTCTTTCAGGGGGAGAGGCGCAGCGAGTCCGGCTTGCTCACCAGATCAGCTCAACACTTTCCGGGGTCCTCTATGTTCTGGATGAACCGAGCGTCGGCCTGCATCCGCGAGATCACGGCAGGCTTCTGGACATTCTTATCCGGCTTCGAGACGCCGGCAACAGCCTGGTCGTGGTTGAGCACGACAAAGAGACGATCCTGCGCGCCGACCACGTCATCGATATGGGACCGGGAGCAGGAACCCAGGGAGGTGAGGTCGTCTTCTCGGGGCCGCCTGAAAAGATCGCAAAGTGCCCTGCCTCGCTCACCGGGCTCTACATCTCGGGAAAAAAACAAATTCCCGTTCCGAAGCAGCGGAAAAAAGGAGGGGAATTTTTTAGGATAACCGGCGCGACCGGACACAACCTCAAAAGCATTTCAGCAGAATTTTTCTACGGATGCATGACATGCGTAACGGGCGTTTCCGGTTCGGGCAAAAGCACTCTGGTCCTGGATACGATCTACCGCGCGCTGGCCAGAAGAATCTATAATGTCGAGACCCATCCCGCCCCGTTCTCGGGATTGGAAAACGCCGAATCCCTGAGAAAAGTCATCCTGGTCGATCAGGCGCCGATCGGCAAGACGCCGCGCTCCATACCCGCGACCTACACGGGAGTCTTTGGGCTTATAAGGCAGCTTTTTTCGCGCGTGCCCGAAGCCCGCGCCCGAGGCTACTCGCCCGCCCGCTTCTCGTTCAACGCCAGGGGAGGCAGATGCGAGCACTGCCGCGGTGAGGGCCTTCAGCGCATCGAGATGTACTTTCTACCCGATATTTACGTTACCTGCCCGGTCTGCGAGGGGAGCAGGTACAACCGGGAGACACTGGATATCACATACCGCGGCCACTCGATAGCTTCAGTGCTGGAGATGACTGTTTATGAGGCGGCGGCATTTTTCGGAAATTTCCGTGCGATCCGCCACAAGCTCGATACCCTCATCGAAGTCGGAATGGGTTACATACGGCTGGGGCAACCGGCGACCACCCTTTCGGGAGGCGAAGCCCAAAGAACCAAACTTGCAGCGGAATTGAGCCGCCGAGGCCAGGGGAAGGCGCTCTACATACTCGACGAACCCACGACCGGCCTGCATTTCGAAGACGTCAGCAAGCTCCTGCACGTTCTTCGCAAACTGGTGGACCAGCAGAATACGATCATCATCATCGAACATCATCCGGACGTGATCAAATCGGCCGATTACGTAATCGACCTCGGCCCCGAAGGCGGAGAGGGCGGCGGGCAAATCGTCGCCGCAGGGACCCCGGAGCAAGTCGCCCTCTCGAAAAATTCCCATACGGCGTTCTATCTGCGGAAGGCCTTGGGGATGAGCTGAGGCCGGGCAGCGACAAAAGTTGACGCTGGATCTTGGGCGGCATGGCTGGAGGTGGAAGCAGATCGCCCGGAACATGCGATTGATGAGGGGATTTTACAGGAGGCAAACTAGAATGAAGGAAAGCAATAGACCTGGCCGGCTGGCCCAGGCAATGCTTGAGACGGCCAAAGATATGCGGAGCACCGGGATCCTGGATGAGGCGGCTTACAAGAAAATCACAATGCGTCATCTTGGCGTGAAGGATAAGACCGGGTATTCCACCTACACTAAGTAATTTGGCGTGCTTGCAGTCGTTCTGGGAAAGTAGAAAAACAAAGACCCAATAAGAAATATCAATAAGTTAATGGCTTTTGGTGGGCTGAGACCATCGGGTTTTCGGTATACCAGTGCGGGTTGGTTCATTTCATGGCGTTGTGTCCCATCCATAGAGACCGACATGCACGATGTTGATTCTATCTTGTATCACAAACCCGACATTGCTACTCTTCCTTTTTCGGCAATTGTTTGATGGGCGGAGGCATCCATATTCTTTTGGTCACTCGGAATATCCACACGAGGGGTATTATGATAAAAATGGGACCGGGATGACCCTTATGCCATTCCGGTGAAAATATTGCATCGAAAACGTCAATCATGAGACTCAGGAAACATAGAAATCCTACCACGTTAAAGACCCGCCAAAACCACCCTATCTTGATGAGCAGGATTGTAAGCAAAAGTGTAATCAGGATCGCCCATGGGAACATTTTACACCTCCTCGTAATGTCGGATTATCCTGGGCTATCTACCACCAGATTTCATCGAGGTCTGTTTCTGCTTGGGGACGCTTAAGGACTTTCGGCGTCAGGGGGTTATTGTCTCCCGTTCGGCGGCAAGCCGTCTGCGGCCCCTTGCCTTGATATCGCCTATATTCAAGGTGGTCGCTTCGCCGCTGTCAAGTCCCTTCCGAATTTCCGCCCTCAACTCCTCGAGGCGCATGGCACGAATACGATCACGCTCTTCGATAAGGCGCAAGGCTTCGCGCATAACTTCGCTTGCAGAGCCGTAAAGACCGCTTTCCACTTTCTTTTTCGCCAGTTCTTCGAGCGATGGCGTGAGTGAAACGTTCATGGCGCCGGCTCCTCTCATTGCTCTCCATTTTGATAACAGAGCTTGCTATCCTTTGTTATTATTTAGTCAAAACAACGCGTTCGTGAACTCCTCGGGGTCGAAGGGACGCAGGTCGTCGAGACTCTCCCCTATTCCTATGTAGCGGACCGGTATTTGAAGCTCGTCGCAAATGGCGGCGATTATGCCCCCCTTGGCCGTGCCGTCGAGCTTGGTCAAAATCAGCCCCGTCAGCCCGATTTGCTCCTTGAAGAGCTTTGCCTGCGAGAGCGCGTTCTGGCCCGTTGAGGCGTCGAGGACAAGGAAAACTTCGTGGGGAGCGTCCGGCATCTTTTTATTGATGACCCTGTGGATTTTTTTCAGTTCCTCCATGAGATTGACCTTGGTGTGCATGCGGCCTGCGGTGTCCATCAAGACGACATCGATATCGCGCGAAACCGCTGCGTCAAGGGCGTCAAAGACCACCGCGGAAGGGTCCGATCCGCTTTTCTGCTTGATCACCGGGACACCGACACGCTCGCCCCAGATTGACAGTTGCTCGACTGCGGCGGCCCGGAAGGTATCGCCGGCAACGAGCATCGGCTTCAGGCCCTGCAGCTTCAACTGGTTGGCCAGCTTTCCGGTCGTGGTAGTCTTGCCCGTGCCGTTTACTCCCACAATCATGATGACCGTCGGTTTGTGCGCGCGGTAGTCGAGCACAGGGGCTTCAACGCTCAAAACGCCCCTGATTTCCTCGCGTATGTGCTCCATGAGCCTGGCGGGATCGCTCAATTCCTTTCGCTTTACCTTGTCGGCGACTTTGCGCAGGAGTAGTCCGGTGGTCTTCACCCCCAGGTCGGAAGTGATGAGAATTTCTTCCAGTTCATCCAGAAGGTCCTCATCTATGACCTTTTTGCCCAGAACCAGCCGATCTATCCGGCGGACGAATTTCTGCCGCGTTCCTTTGAGCCGCTGGCGCAGGCGTCTGAAAAAACCCCTTTTCGGAGCACTTTCCTCCCCTGCCCCCTCTTCTTCCGGCCAGGACTCATCTTCTTCCTCCCATGCCTCCTCTTCTTCGGCGGCTTCAGGGGGCAAGGTTTCGGATTCGGGTTCCTCCTCCGCTCCGGGTCCCGGCGTCCTGATCTCGACCCCGGTCTCATCCACGAGGACTTCCTCGTCCTGCGGCCCCTCTTCCTGTTCTATATCCGTTTCACGGATGTCCTTCTGCACTTCCCCCTGGTCTTTCTTCTTTTTTCGCTTGAACCACCTGATCATATTTCGTCTCCTTTGGAGATTCTTTTCGGTATGCCGCCCGCAAGGCTGTAAAGTATAGTATGTAACAAGGACAAACCGGGTTTCAAGAGTTGAAGTTAGACAAGATACTTGTCGCCGGCAAGGCGCGATTTTGGGGGGAGCGGGATGGATAGTCAAGAGCGGAGTTTACGTCTGGAGATAATTAAGGTGTGCCGGAAACTGGATAGCAAAGGCCTTATTGCCGCAAGCGACGGCAATGTAAGCTGCAGGTTGGGGGAAGAGTGCTTGCTGATAACCCCGAGCGGAGTTTCAAAGGGGGACATGGAACCTGAGGACCTCGCGAGAACCTGCATGCAGGGAAATCTTCTGGAAGGCCCGATCAGGCCATCGAGCGAAATACGAATGCACCTCCGGGTCTACCACATGAGACCCGACGTTATGGCGATCGTGCACGCGCACCCGCCTTTGGCGACAGCATTTACGCTAGCCGGGTTTCCTTTCAACTCCAAAGTTTTGCCCGAGGTCTGGCTCATGCTGGGCAAAGTTCCCGTCGCCCCCTACGCGACCCCATCGACCGAGGAAGTCCCGCTGTCCATTTCGCCCTATATAGCCGACAGCCGGGCGATACTTCTCCGCAGACACGGGGCGCTCACTTTCGGCGGGAGCGTTACGGAAGCCTGCATGAGGATGGAAAAACTCGAGCACTGCGCAAAAATTCTTTTCTACGCCTCCATGCTTGAGGACCGAAAGGCGCCGGTCGCCCTGACGGAGAGCGAAATCGCAAAACTCGGATCGGGCGATTAACCTCCGGTAGAATTCGAAAGAAGGAGCAACGCCATGTCGGAACCGGCTAAAAAGAAAGCGACTTACGACGATCTCTTGAACATTCCCGAAAACACGACCGGGGAAATCATCAATGGTGAACTCATAGTGACACCTCGGCCATCGCGGAAGCATCTCTACACTGAGTCCGCTTTAGGTAACAAGATCGGGCCGCCGTATCAATTTGGCGAAGGGGGAGGCCCCGGTGGCTGGATCATTCTCCTTGAACCTGAAATCGGGTTCGGAGAAGACATCCTGGTCTCTGACCTGGCCGGATGGATAGAGGGAAGATATCCGGAAGAAGAACCTCATAACTGGATTTCAGTGCGCCCGGATTGGGTATGCGAGGTGCTTTCTCCGAGTACTCAGAGAACAGACAAGGTGGAAAAGATGCCCGTCTACGCCCGGTCCGGTGTTCCCCATCTCTGGCTTATCGATCCAATCGCCAAAACTCTGGATGTGTTCCGGCTCAAAGCTGGTGAATGGGTAGTCGCCGGGCTCTACGTGGAAGGGGCCCAGGTGCGGGCCGAGCCATTTGCCGGGATCGAAATCGATCTGAACGATCTTTGGCAGGAAACACGGCCCGGGCGACCGGTAGAAGTGCCGGAAGAGTAGGTTTCATTGGCTCGAACTGTCAAAATCGGTACGGATCGCTTCTTTTTTGGGTTCCACCAGCCACTGACATCATTCCAGCTCAAAGTGCAGTCTCAGGGCCCGGTCCACTTCTTTCATTATGCTCTGAGACAGACGGCCAAGCTTTTTGATGAGGCGAATTTTGTCCACTGCCCTGGTCTGGTTAACCATCACCTTCGAGAGCAAATCAAGTCCGCCTGTTTGAGCGGGGATTTCAACTTCGAAGGCATAGATGCGAGACACATTGGATGTAATGGGTGATACGGATATTATGGGTGAATGGGCGTTGTTGATATTATTGGAGACCACGACCGAGGGGCGCGTTTTTCTGGCCTCGGCGCCTACGGTCGGGTCGAAATTGATCAAAAAAAGGTCCCCTCGCTTAATCGAGGCCATCGGCTATGGCCCCTTCAAGATCCTTATTTATCCTTGAGATCTCTGCTGCGGCTTCCTCGTATTCGGCTGCGAGCTTTTGATCTTTCAATTCTTTAAGAGATCTGGCGATGGCTTGTGTAATAAACCGGCTTCTTTTCCGGGGGCCTACCTCGCGAGAGATCTCATTAAGAAGATCTTCCGGAAGGCTTATGTTGACTCGTACAGTGTGCATTGTGTCTCCTTAATGTGTCATCAGTATGGAGAATAACACGGCACACACAAACTGTCAATCTCCTTTCAAGGATGAGGTTTACTGTCGCGGAAAAGACTTGATGGGTTTCGCTTCTCCCATCCTACGACTTTTCGTGGTTTCAGGGTGGCCCAATGGGACACGAATTATTGCTTCTGCATATTTTATTTGAAACACTTGTTCCAATACTTTAAATTCTTGTAGTGAGAGATCTGTTTTCAGGCCAATCCTCCCGTTCAGGCGGAAAGGGAGGATTTTTATTTCTATTTCCGGGGGATTGCCATGATTGAAAAAGCGAACGTTCTGGTTGAAGCTCTCCCCTATATTCGCCGGTTTTATCAAAAGACGATCGTCGTAAAATACGGCGGTCATGCGATGGTGGCCGAGGAACTCAAGGAGAGCTTTGCAAAGGACATTGTCCTGATGAAGTACATCGGGATAAATCCGGTGGTGGTTCATGGAGGTGGGCCGCAGATAGGCGAGATGCTGCGGCGCATCGGCAAGAAATGCGATTTTTACGAAGGAATGCGCATAACGGACGAGGACACCATGGACATCGTGGAAATGGTGCTCGCCGGCAAAGTCAACAAGGAGATAGTGACCCTGATAAACAGGCAGGGGGGACGCGCGGTCGGGTTGAGCGGCAAGGACGGCCAACTCATCGAGGCTCGAAAGCTCCAGATCGTTCGAGACACCGGGGAGGACAGGCCTCCCGAGATAATTGACATAGGGCTGGTCGGGGAGGTGGCCCGGATAAACCTGGAGATACTGCAAACCCTTTCGCAAAGCGATATTATTCCGGTCATTGCGCCGGTCGGAGTGGGTGAGAACGGAGAAACCTACAATATAAATGCCGACCTTGTGGCCGGCGCTATTGCCGGGGCTCTCAAGGCCGACAAGCTTCTGCTCATGACCGATGTGCCCGGAGTGCTCGACAGGAAGGGGGAGCTCATATCGAGCATGACGATCGAAGAAGCTGGAGCGGCCATGCGCGACCAGACGCTTCGGGGTGGAATGATCCCGAAGATCCAATGCGCAATCGACGCCCTGGAGGCCGGGGCCGCAAAGGTCCACATAGTCGATGGCCGTCTTCCCCACGCCGTCTTGCTGGAGATATTCACCGATGCAGGGATCGGGACCGAGATTCTGAGGAGCAGTGAGCAAACCAAATGAACGCATATATCGAAGGAATACAACAGGAGTGCAGCAAGCACATATTCGGCACATACGCCAGGTTTCCGGTCGCTTTTGTAAGGGGGGACGGGTGCAGGCTATGGGATGACACCGGAAAAGAATATCTCGATTTTCTGGCCGGCATAGCGGTGTGCAGCCTCGGGCACTGCCACCCGGAAGTAACCCGGGCAATCAGCGAGGCTGCCGGAAAACTGATACATGTTTCGAACCTTTTTTATACATATCCGCAGGTTGAGCTGGCGGCACAATTGACACGCCTTTCATTTGCGGATAAGGTATTTTTTTCAAACTCCGGAGCTGAAGCCAATGAAGCGGCCATAAAGCTCGCGAGAAAGTACAGCAGGGACACTTTCGGCCCCGGCAGGTTTCATATCATCTCGATGAAGGACTCTTTTCACGGCCGGACGATGGCCACGCTTTCGGCAACCGGTCAAAGCAAGGTCCATCAAGGTTTCGAGCCCCTGATGGAAGGTTTTGCCTTCGTTGATTTTGGCTCTATTTCGGCTGTTGAGACAGCCATTACGGACAAGACCTGCGCTGTAATGGTCGAACCGATTCAGGGAGAGGGCGGACTGAATTTTCCTTCCGCCGGATACTTGAGAGACCTTAAGAGGCTGTGCAAAGACAAAGGGTTGCTTCTCATCTTTGATGAGATCCAGACCGGACTGGGAAGAACCGGATCGCTTTTTGCCTATGAGAATGAAGATGTATCGCCGGATATAATGACTCTGGCAAAGGCGCTGGCAAACGGGTTGCCAATGGGGGCAATGCTCGCCGTCGATGAAGTGGCCCGGGCTTTTACTCCCGGAAGCCATGCTTCTACCTTCGGAGGAGGCCCTCTTATCGCCTCGGCAGCCCTGGCGACTATAAGGATCATTTCCGAACCGGCGTTCCTGGCCAAAGTTCGCGAGACCGGCGACTATTTCATCTCAAGGCTCGAAGAGATCAAGAGGAGCTATTCGTTCATAAAAGGCGTCCGCGGGCGAGGTCTCATAGTGGGTTTGGAGCTGGATGTCCCCGGTGCTAAATTCGTTTCCAAGTGCCTGGAGAGGGGCGCCATAATAAATTGCACGCATGATTCCGTTTTGAGGTTCGTTCCGCCTCTTATCGCCGGCCGCTCTGAAGTCGACGAGATGATCGGCATCCTGGAGGGCGTCTTTAAAGAGGAAGCCCCATGAAGCGCGACCTGCTCTCTATCCGGGACCTGTCCCCGGAAGAAATTCTGCGCCTGATCGATAAAGCCGAAAAGATGAAGGCGGAGCTTGCCGCCGGGACCCTGCTCAAGTCGCTTACCGGAAAGATCGTGGGCCTCATTTTCCTGAAACCCTCGACCAGAACGCGGGTTTCCTTCGAGGCAGGCATCTACCGACTCGGCGGGCACCCCATTTTCATGACCGCCGGTGACACCCAGATTTCCCGGCAGGAACCTCTCTCGGACACGGCGCGCGTTCTGGAGCGATATGTAGACGCCATAGTCGTAAGGACTTTTGCTCACAGCGACGTGGAGGCACTTGCGAAGTTTGCCTCCATTCCGGTGATAAACGCTTTGACGGACCACTCGCATCCCTGCCAGGTACTGGCCGATCTGCTGACTATACGGGAAAAGCTCGGTTCGTTTGAAAACCTTAAGGTCGCCTGGATCGGGGACGGAAACAATGTTGCGAATTCGTGGGTGTATGCGGCCGGGCGTCTCGGATTTTCGCTGAATATCGCCTGCCCGGCCGGATACGAGCCCGAAGAAAAGGTCCTCGACTGGGGAACGAGTCAAGCGAAAAGCAAGATCAAGCTGATTTCCGATGTGAAGGAAGCCGTATCGGACGCCGATGTGCTCTATACCGACGTCTGGGCGAGCATGGGACATGAACTTGAGGCGCAGAAGCGTAAGAAAGCGTTTCAGGATTACCAGATAAACTCACAACTTCTGAAATGTGCACCCCCGCATGCTATAGTGCTGCACTGCCTGCCCGCTCACCGCGGCGAGGAAATCACCGGGGAGGTGCTCGAGGGTCAGCGGGCGCCGGTTTTCGATCAGGCGGAGAACCGGCTTCACCTGCAAATGGCCCTTCTTGACTGGATGATCGGAAGCCGAAATCTCTAATCCGAGTTTTGGCCAAATTGAGAATTTCCCCTGGCCACCGGCAAACACTGTCGCGGAATTGGCAAAAGGGGAAATACAACGCCACGGGGTGTTGAGGGCAACGCTCATGGGGCTCAGCTTTCCGCCCCTTATTCAAATGGTTCTGAAAACGGAGTATTTTAGTAATGGGTGTCAAAAAGGTAGTTCTGGCTTATTCCGGCGGACTTGATACGTCGATAATCCTGAAATGGCTCATCGAGACATATAAATGCGAAGTTGTTGCTTTCTCGGCCGACTTGGGCCAGGAGGAGGAACTGGACGGTATCGAGAAAAAAGCCCTCGAGACCGGCGCGATCAAGGCACGCATCGAAGATTTGAGGGAAGAGTTCGCCGGCGAGTTCGTTTTTCCGGCATTTCGCGCCAACGCCATCTATGAAGGCCAGTACCTGCTCGGCACTTCGATTGCGCGTCCACTGATCGCCAAACAACAAATCAAGATAGCCGAAGAGGAAGGCGCGGACGCGGTTAGCCACGGAGCCACCGGCAAGGGAAACGATCAGGTGCGGTTCGAGCTGGCTTACATGGCGCTCAGGCCTGACATAAAGGTGATTGCGCCCTGGCGGGAGTGGGACATGAAATCGCGAAGCGACCTCATTGCGTTTGCTCAAAAACACGGCATCCCGATTCCCGTTACCAAGGCCAAGCCCTATAGCTGCGACCGCAACATGCTGCATATAAGCTACGAAGGCGGCATTCTCGAAGACCCATGGGTAGAACCCGACCCGGAAATGTACGTTTTGACTGCAAATCCGGAAAAAGCTCCCGATGAACCTGAAGTTATCGAACTCGAATATGAAAAAGGAGACCCGGTAGCGGTTGACGGCCGGCGGATGAGCCCGGCCCGGCTCCTCCAATACCTCAACAAGATCGGCGGAAAACACGGCATCGGCCGCGTGGACCTCGTGGAAAACCGTTTCATCGGGATGAAATCCCGAGGGGTTTACGAAACTCCGGGCGGCACTATCATGCGAATCGCCCACAGGGCGGTGGAATCGATCACGATGGACAGAGAAGTCATCCATCTGCGTGACGGCCTTGTTCCTGAATACTCGCGCATGATCTACAACGGTTTCTGGTACTCGCCTGAGATGCGCTATCTCCAGCACATGATGGACTTCGCCCAGGAGAGTGTCTGGGGAACCGCGCGTCTAAAGCTCTATAAGGGAAGCTGCCAGGTAATCGGGCGCAAGTCGGAGCGCTCTCTCTACCAGCCCAGCTTTGCCACCTTTGAAGAAGACGACGTTTACCGGCAGGATGAGGCAAGCGGCTTTATCCGGCTGCTTGGGCTGAGGCTGCGGATCGAAACGCTTGTGAAGCAAAGCCTTCAGCGGCCTCTCAAGTCAAATTGAGAAGCAAACTCATATAGGACCTGTAAGACCTATTAATCTGCATCAGGAGTTTAGTTCCGCATGGCCGAGAAGCTCTGGCAGGGACGCTTTGACCAGCCCACAGACAAGCTGGTGGAAGAATATACAGCTTCCATCGATTTTGACAGTCGGCTCTACCGGTTTGATATCGAGGGGAGTATCGCGCACTGCCGCATGCTGGCAGAGTTCGGCATAATCTCGCACGAGGATGCCTCCCGCATAGTTCAGACGTTGGGCGAAATACTTCGCGACATGGAGCGTGGCAAGGTTGCCCTGGATTCCTCCCAGGAGGACATCCACATGGCAATCGAAAATGAGCTTACGGCCCGGATAGGAGAGACCGGCGGCAAGCTCCACACGGCCAGGAGCCGAAACGATCAGATTGCTCTCGATATGCGGCTCTACATGCGCGATGTGCTTTCCAGGACGTTGGACCTTGTGCGCGCAGTGCAATCGACCCTGATCGAAATGGCTGACAAGCACCTCGACGTAACCATGCCGGGATTTACTCACCTCCAGCACGCACAGCCGATTCTTTTTTCGCACCATCTGATGGCCTACTATGAGATGTTTGGCCGCGATTGCGCAAGATTCAGAGATTGTCTCACCCGAACCGACGTTATGCCGTTGGGAAGTGCGGCCCTTGCAGGCACAACTTTTCCCACCGATATGGAATGGACGGCACGCCAGCTTGGTTTTTCCAGGGTAGTGGCCAACTCGGTGGATGCTGTAAGCGACCGCGATTACCTGATCGAATTCTGCTCGGCTTCGGCTATTTTAATGATGCATGTGAGCCGCATGGCCGAAGAGCTTATCATCTGGTCAAGCCCGGAATTCGCGTTCATCGAGATAAGTGATGCTTTCTGCACCGGTTCCAGTATTATGCCTCAGAAGAAAAATCCGGACGTACCGGAGCTTATGCGCGGCAAAACCGGCAGGGTTTACGGAAACCTGTTTGCGCTTCTCACTTTGACCAAGGGGCTGCCCCTGGCCTATAACCGCGATCTGCAGGAAGACAAGGAGCCGGTTTTCGATACAGTTGATACGGTACTGGCCACCCTGCGGCTGCTTGGCAAAATGCTCCCCCAAATCCGGATCAATCGGGAGAGAATGGCCGCTATGGCCGGGCACAACTTTACGCTGGCCACCGATCTGGCCGATTACCTGGTCAGGCATGGCGTTCCTTTCCGCAAAGCGCATCACATTGTCGGCCAGATCGTTCAATATTGCATTCGGACAGGCAAAGAGCTGGGCGACTGCTCGCTTGACGAGTTCAAAACTTTCCACAAGGCTTTCGATGAGGACGTTTTTCCCTACCTCGATATTTTGAGCGTAATCGACCAGAGAAAATCGGTTGGCGGCACCGCCACATCGCGGGTGAAAGAAGCCATTGCCCAGGCGCGGGCAGACCTGGAAGCCTGCAAACGAGGCTCAAACGAAAACCCGAGACCGGAAAAATAGGGGGCGTATGCGAATCCTGGCTGATTCGGCTAAATATAAGTGCCTGGGAATCATTTCCATTTGCGTTTTGAGCATTATACTTTCAGGCTGCGGCAAGAAACTGTTTCCAAAGCATATTGGTGAGGCGCCCCCTCCATCGGTAAATGACCTGCGGGCGCAGGTCATGCTTCGATCGGTCGAGCTTTCGTGGAGCCCGGTCCCTGCCGGAGACAAAGCGGTTGCCTACTCCATCCTACGGTCCGAGCTGAAATGGGAAAATCGCAACTGCCTTGAATGCCCCGCCCCCAACCAGCAGCAGGTCCAGAAGATAGATATTGCTGCCGCAAAAGCCGTCTCGAATGGCAAGTTTCGGTGGACCGACACCGATGTCTCCTATCGCCGGGCGTTTCGTTATCAGGTAGCTGTACTTGACGATAAAGGCAATCGTTTGAGCCTTTCCAACCCTGCGGTAGCCAAGGTCTACCCCGGACCGGCGGCGCCTGTAAACGTTACTGCCGCCATTCAGCCCCAGGGAGTTCTGATTTCGTGGAAGCCGGTCTTAAAGGACGTCGATGGCAACAATCTCGATGTGGCGAGTGTGTCTTTCCGAGTCGAAAGGCGTTCCGGAGAAAAGGCCTGGGAAAAGGCCTCACCGTCTCCTGTGAAAGGCAATTCCTATTACGACCAGGCGATTGCCGCGGAGCAGAGCTACAGCTATCGGGTTGTTCCTGTCCTGAATATAGATGAAACCTCTATTTACGGGGAGCCATCTTCGACGATGCTCGTCAAAGGGCCCGAAGCAATGGCGCCTCCTCCTCCTGAAAAGGTCTGGATAACTCCGGGGCGTGGGGCGCTCGAGATTCACTGGACAGAGAGCGATGGAAAAAACAGCGGTTATCACGTCTACCGGCGTGAAGGAAAAGAAATAATACGCCTGACCGCGAGTCCGGTAGAGCACCAGCCTTTTGTGGACAATGGCGCCAAGAAGGGTGCGACTTATTTTTATGCCGTATCGGCGGTAAGCGCTGGCCCGGACCATAAAGAAGGGCTGCTATCAAAGTGGACTGAGGTAAAAAATCTTTTGATGGAGTAGAAAGACTCATCCGCAAGTCTAAACCCGGGCGCGGCAATCGAATTTCGTGGAGCGAAGCTTGCCCTGAAATTCAACCGGGCCATTTAAAGTCTATAAAATACGAGGATTTCCGATGCACCATTTCCAATATAAAGGAGACGAACTCTATTGCGAGGACGTTCCGGTCCGGCTTGTCGCTGAAAAAATCGGGACCCCGTGCTATATATACAGTCATGCCACGCTCAGCCACCATTTCATGGTATTCGACTCCGCTTTCAAAGATGCTGAGCACCTAACCTGTTACTCTGTAAAAGCCAATTCCAATATCGCAATCTTAAAGCTGTTAGGCTCGATGGGCGCAGGAATGGACATCGTGTCAGGCGGAGAACTCTACCGGGCAAGAAGGGCCGGGATTGCGCCGGAGCGGATCGTCTATTCAGGGGTGGGCAAAACTATTGAAGAAATCGATTTCGCACTGCGCGAAAAAATCCTGATGTTCAATATCGAATCCATCCAGGAACTCGAGCAGATAAACCGCCGGGCTGAAGCGATGAACACCAGGGCTTCCATTTCTCTGAGGGTCAATCCGGATATAGACCCAAATACGCACCCCTACATTTCGACGGGCATGAAGAAGAATAAATTCGGGATTTCGATCGATGCCGCCCTGAAGGCCTACGAGAAGGCGAAAAGCCTTAAGAATATAGAGATTCTCGGGCTCGATTGTCATATCGGCAGCCAACTTACCGAGGTCACACCGTTTATCGACGCTCTTAAACGGCTTCGCTCTCTTATAGAGCGGCTGCGGCAGGCCGGGGTCCATATTCGCTATCTCGACATGGGTGGCGGGCTCGGCATTGTCTACGATCAGGAAGCGCCGCCTCAGCCTCATGAATATGCAAGGGAAATTCTGCGAGAACTCGGAGACACCGACTGCACTCTGATTTTTGAGCCCGGCAGGGTTATCGTGGGAAATGCCGGTGTTCTTGTGACCAAAGTGCTCTATACAAAGCGGACCCAGTTGAAAAACTTTGTGATAGCCGACGGGGCCATGAACGATCTTGTGCGTCCAAGCCTCTACGGGTCTTATCACTACATCCAGCCTGTTGTGAAGAGCCAGAAGGAAACGGAAATCGTCGACGTGGTGGGTCCCATCTGCGAGTCAGGCGATTTTCTGGCCAGGGACCGCGGACTGCCCATGCCTGCGCCGGGCGATTATCTGGCAGTGATGACTGCCGGAGCATACGGGTTCAGTATGTCCTCCAATTACAACTCGCGCCCACGCGCCCCGGAAGTACTCGTAAAAGGTGCAGAATACTTTGTCATAAGGCAAAGGGAGAGCTGGGAAGACCTGGTGCGGCCCGAGACCATTCCGGATCTTCTTGCAGGTTAAACCAAAGACCAAAAGCGGTTCACCACAGGGAACGTTCGATAATGTCAAAAATCCGGTGGCCCGCTTCGAGTGGCCAGGGTCGATCTTGAGAGATCGCTGAGAAAAACGTCGAGAAAAACAGCGGCTCAACCCGATACACTTGACAATACTTCAAGAAACTCGGCCAGATCTCGCAGAGTACTCCGGGCGACAGGCCTTGCAAAGCACGGTGGAGTGCTGGAAAAGGCTGCTCGGGTGCGAAGATGGACCAAAACTAAAAACTATAAAGGAGTGGAATTGTCAGAAACTCAGAATCGAATCCGCTTCACGAAAATGACCGGCAGCGGCAACGATTTCATAATAATAGATAACCGGGCATTGAAGCTTGAAAAGGAGCGCGGGCGCGAGCTAGCCCGGCTCGCCTGCCGCAGAAGGATGTCCGTGGGCGCTGATGGCCTGATTCTTATTGAAAATGAGGGCGAGGCTGACTTCAGGTGGCAGTTCTTCAATGCCGACGGGAGCGAGGCGGAGATGTGCGGAAACGGCGCGCGCTGCGCGGCCCGGTTCGCATTTTTGAAGGGCATAGTAAAGAAGGAGCGCCTGTCTTTCAGGACGCTTGCCGGGCTTATCGAAGCGCAAGTCTTCGGCGAACGCGCCAAAGTCCGCATGACTCAGCCGCACAGCCTGGAAGTTGACATCGCGGTCGCGCTGGGTGATTGTCTTTTCAATCTCAATTTCATCAATACCGGCGTCCCGCACGCGGTCTATTTCGCAGAGTCCGAGGCGCAACTCAATGATCTGGACGTCTTTGACCGGGGACGGGGCATTCGTTTTCACGAGCGATTTCAGCCTATGGGTTCAAACGCTGACTTCGTTTTTGTTCGCGGCCCTCACGACATTTCCATCAGGACCTACGAACGCGGCGTTGAAGCGGAAACCCTGGCGTGCGGCACGGGTTGCATAGCGGCGGCCCTGCTCGCCGCAGCAAAGGATTTAGCGGCGTCACCCGTCAAAGTGCTGACCATGAGCGGGGAAACGCTGGTTATTTACTTCGAGAAGATCTCGAAAGAAGGTGAAACGAGCTTCTCCGACGTTTACATGGAAGGCGACGCAAAGGTTGTCTACGACGGCGAACTCTGGGACGAGACCCTGAGGGGACAGAAAGGAGGCGGCAATGTTGTTTAGCGGAGCAATAGTTGCGATTGTTACACCCTTTAAGGACGACAAGGTCGATGAAGCCGGCTTGAGAGACCTCATCGAGTTCCAGATCGCAAACGGAACGCACGGCATTGTTCCCTGCGGGACCACGGGCGAATCGCCCACGCTTTCGCACAAGGAGCACGCCCGGGTAATCGATATCACCGTCGAGCAGGCGGGAAAACGCGTTCCGGTCATTGCCGGAACCGGCTCCAACAACACCGAGGAGGCGATCGCTCTTACCAGCCACGCCAAGAAGGCAGGCGCCGACGCGGTTCTCATGATAAGCCCTTACTATAACAGGCCTACGCAGGAAGGGATCTACCGGCATTTCGAGAAGGTGGCCAAAGCCGTCGATGTTCCGATCGTTCTTTACAACATCCCGGGCCGCACAGCTTCAAACATCGAGCCGACAACGATCGAGCGGTTGTCCAGGATAGACAACATTATCGGGGTGAAGGAAGCCTCCGGTTCGATGAAGCAGATAACGGACATAATTTCCCTGTGCGGGGATGATTTCACTGTGGTGTCCGGCGAGGATTACCTGACTTTCCCCCTGTTGTGCGTTGGAGGCAAGGGGGTCATATCGGTCGTATCAAATGTTGCTCCACGCGACATGGCCGATCTCTGCAATATCTTTTTCGAGGGCAAAATTCAAGAGGCCCGGAGGCTCTACTACAAGCTTTTGCCCCTGCTCCACGGTCTTTTCATCGAGCCCAACCCTGTCCCGGTCAAGGCTGCCCTGGCCATGATGAAGAAGATAGAATCCGAAGAAGTGAGGCTCCCGCTTGTAGCCATGTCGGCAGGCAACAAGGAGCACCTGAGAAAGATTTTGGAAGGTCAGGGTCTTCTTCCTGAAGAAGGCCAGAGCGTAAAGAGATAACTCGTTGGTGTCCGTACGGAAACCTGGTACGGCTCCAAAGAAATGGATTCGAAGTTCCCTTTTCTAAAGAGGATGATTTTTTAATTAAGTCGCTTGCTTAGGAGCATGAAATTTTCCCTGGCCCTTTAAGAAAAGGGGAGTGGGAGGCTGCGTCAAGCTTGGCTGGCGGTCCCACCGCCTTGAGGAGGCGTAAGATGGTGCGTGCAGCGGTTGCTGGAATCGCGGGAAGAATGGGTTCAAATATCGCCCGGATCATCGGGGAGACCGAAGGCATCGAGCTGGCCGGCGGCTTTGAGTATTCACTGCATCGTCTCGTCGGCAAAGATCTTTCCGAAGCGATCGGAGGCGGACCCACAGGCGACCTGATTAAGGGCCGCATCGAAGACGTGCTGGAGGCCGCCGACGTCGTAATCGACTTTACAAACGCCGCGTCATCGCTCGAACACTTGAGGACCGCATCCGCATACGGCAGGCCCATGGTGATAGGGGCAACCGGATTTACACGTGAGCAGCTCGATGAGGCCGCAGAGCTCGCGCGCAAGGTCCCGTGCGTAATTTCTCCGAACATGAGCATTGGTGTCAATATTTTGTTCAAAATGGTGGCTGAGGCGGCAAGGCTTCTCGGAGACGGCTACGACGTGGAGATAGTTGAAGCCCACCACCGGTTCAAGAAAGACGCGCCAAGCGGTACCGCCATAAAACTCGCACAGCTTGTAGCCCAGGCCCTTGACCGGGATTTGGAGCAGGTCGGAGTCTATGCGCGCCACGGGATGACGGGAGAGCGCACCGGGTCCGAGATTGGAATTCAGACCATTCGCGGCGGGGACATCGTGGGTGAGCATACTGTTATCTTCGCCTCCCTTGGCGAAAGAATAGAGATAGTTCATCGCGCCCACAACCGCGACAATTTTGCCAGAGGTGCGATAAGGGCCGCAAAATGGGTCATCAATCAGCCCGGGAGGCTCTACGACATGAGCGATGTGCTGGGTATCAAATAACGGAAGACGGAAATCCGTCATCCGATCCCCGTCAGGAGGTTCGAATGGTAGTTGTAAAATCTGAACGGTTGCGGCAACTTCCACCCTATCTTTTTGCCGAGATCGACAGGCTCAAAGCGGAACTGATAGCCAAGGGAGTCGACGTAATCAACCTCGGGGTCGGTGATCCCGATTTACCCACCCCGGCTCACATAATCGAGAGACTGGCGCAAACGGCCAAAGACCCGGCTAACCACCAGTATCCTTCCTACTCGGGGATGAACGATTTCCGGGTCAGCGTGGCGAAATGGTACAAGAGCAGATTCGGAGTCGAGCTGGACCCACTCTCGGAAGTGCTCACCCTGATAGGCTCCAAGGAGGGATTGGCTCACCTGCCTCTTGCCTTCATCAACCCGGGAGACCTTGCGCTGGTGCCCGCTCCTGCCTATCCCGTATATCATATTGCGACCATGTTCGCAGGGGGTGAATCCTGGTTCATGCCCCTTCTCAAGAAAAACAGCTTCCTGCCGGACCTGGAAGCCATTCCAACCGAAGTGGCCAGGCGCGCGCGGCTTATGTTCATAAACTATCCCAATAACCCTACCGGCGCTACCGCCGACAGGGACTTTTACGAGCGGGTCGTCCGGTTTGCCGGGCAGTACGAAATAATCGTCTGCCATGACGCGGCCTATACGGAAATGGCCTTCGGGGGATATCGCCCCATGAGCTTTCTTGAGGTACCCGGCGCAAAGGAAGTGGGAATCGAGTTCCACTCTCTTTCAAAGACATATAACATGACGGGATGGCGGCTCGGGTTTGCCGTCGGCAACCGTGAATTGGTTTCCGGGCTCGGGCAGATAAAGAGCAACATCGATTCCGGCGCCTTCAACGCTATCCAGTGGGCGGGCATTGCAGCACTTGAGGGTGACCAGGGACCGGTTGACGATATGCAGAAGATTTATGAAGAAAGACGCGATATTCTTATTGCCGGTCTAAGAAAGGCAGGACTCGATCCGCAGATCCCGAAAGCTACATTCTATGTCTGGTGCCCAACTCCTTCGGGGTATAGTTCAAGTGATTTCACCTCCCTCCTGCTCCGCGAGGCCGGTATAGTGACTACTCCCGGCAGCGGGTTCGGCGAACCCGGCGAGGGCTATGTGAGAATGGCGCTGACAGTCTCCAGGGAGCGCGTCATGGAGGCCGTTGAGCGAATCTGCAAACTCAATTTCGAAAAATCCGCCGTCCAGTGAAGAAAGCTGCAATCGGAGTAGGAAGCAACCAGGGGGACTCGGTCCGAATATGCCGGGATGTTTTTGATCTATTGCAAAAACACCCGGCGATTAGTATTCTTAGAACTTCGGCGCTTTACAGAACCAGCCCCGTCGGGGTCACGGAGCAGGACTGGTTTATAAATGCCGCCGCCGTTCTGTATACGAGGCTCGCTCCGCAGGCGCTGCTCGAGCTTATGCTCGAGGTGGAAAAGAGCTTCGGGAGAGTCCGAACGGTAAAATGGGGACCCCGGCCCCTTGATCTCGACATCCTCTTCTACGAGGATATTCAACTCGATCTGCCCGGACTCAAGGTGCCTCATCCGCTAATGAGCGAGCGCCTTTTCGTTCTGGCGCCCCTGGCCGAACTAGAACCTGACTGGGTGCATCCGGCCCTTGGGCTGACCGTTCATGAAATGCTGGATCGAATTCTTGAACTCGACCACCAGCAGGAAATTCATAAAGTGGAAAATTGAAATGGGACGTTTTTTTCTCTACGCCCTGCTGGCGTGGATAGCCTACTTTCTCGTAAAAAAGATCGGGAAGGAGCTTTTTGCGCCCTCCAGCGCGCGGAGTGATACGCCCGCATCTTCCGAAACCGAACTCATCCGCGATCCTGAGTGCGGCGCCTATTTCATGAAGCAAAAAGGGGTGAAGGGGGTAGTTGAAGGTAAGGTCGTCTATTTTTGCAGCGAGCAATGCTACGTCATGTATCTCGAAAGGCGACGAATCCAAAAATAAGACAACGATTTTTATAGGAGCCCGATGTGAAATTCTTCATAGATACGGCCAACCTTAACGAAATAAGAGATGCCTATGACCTCGGGGTCCTGGACGGGGTGACGACCAACCCCAGCCTGATAGCAAAGGAAGGAATCGCGGGCAGGGAGGCCTTCAAGAGTCATATACACGAGATATGTGAGATCGTACAGGGACCGGTGAGCGCCGAGGGCGTCTGCGACGATCTGGATGGTCTGCTGACAGAGGCGCGCGAGCTTGCCGCAATCGACCAGAACGTCGTCGTGAAAGTCCCGATGACCACGGTCGGCCTCAGGGCGGTCAAAGCATTGTCGCAGGAAGGGGTGCAAACGAATGTAACCCTGATATTCTCCCCTCTCCAGGCTCTCCTCGCTGCAAAGGCGGGAGCCACCTACGTCAGCCCGTTCGTCGGCAGACTCGACGACATATCCCAGGACGGTATGGGCCTGGTTCGCGAAATTCTGGATGTATTTTCGAATTACCTTTTTGAAACCGAGGTGATCGTCGCCAGCATTAGAAATCCGGTGCATGTGCTTACAGCGGCGCGCTTAGGCGCGGATATTGCAACTATCCCGTACAAGATTATTGAGCAGCTTGTACGTCATCCGTTGACCGAACAGGGAATAGAAAAATTCTTGCAGGATTGGAAGAAAGTAGAGCGATAGAACGGATGCCACAGCCTGTAACAGGAGGGGTTATGAAGCGCACGACGAGGGCTCCAGCGTATCTCCTTTTGGCTGCGATCGTCATTGTTTTGGGGGTTGGCCGCCCAATAAGCTCGAATGCCGAAATATTCAAGTTCGTCGATAAGGACGGGGCAATTCATTACACCAATGCCCCCACATCTGCGCAGTCAACTCCTATGAATCTCCCACCCCTGACCCAGGTTAATTTTCAGAAATATTTCCCGATCTACAAAGGATTCCAGGGATATCAGCCGGGAGCTTTTTCCCCCTTCTTCAACCTGCCCAACCAGGCCGCCTACGATCCGCACATAAAGATGACATGCAAACTCTACGGTCTGGATTGTAATCTGGTGAAGGCAGTCATCCGGGCCGAATCGGGCTTCAATCCTGCGGCGATATCCCCAAAAGGCGCAATGGGCCTGATGCAGCTCATGCCGTCGACTTCGCGCGATCTCGGCGTTGTGAATCCTTTCGATCCCCAGCAGAATATCGACGGTGGAGTGAGGTATCTCAGGATGATGCTCGACCGGTTCAACAACAATACGGCCCTTGCGCTGGCCGCCTACAATGCGGGCCCGGAGGCGGTTGCAAAACACGGTGGAATTCCACCTTTTGACGAAACACAAATTTATGTTAAGACAGTTATGGACTTTTATGACCGATATCGTTACTAATTTGGAGGAAGCCCGAACGAGGAAAAGGGAAGCATGAAAGACATAAGCGAAGAGGCGAGGAGCGAAAAAGGGTGTTTGCTCCTTACTACCCGCTCCCATGTTGGGATGATAATTAGCCTTGAGGCCTGATTTTATGCTGGTTTTCAACGGGGGGCGCCGAGTATTTCTTAACGGAAGTTTGAGTTTATGCTCGTGTTGAACCGAAGCGACCTCACAAGGCAAAGCCTCACGACTTTGCCCAACGTCCTGACCTACCTAAGAATGGCCACCATACCGGTTCTGATTGTTCTCATGATACCGCCGGCCTCCGGCCTTGCTCTGAATTTGGCGTTCCTGGTCTTTTGCATAGCTTCACTTACCGATTACCTGGATGGCATCCTGGCGCGGCGCAGCAACACGGTTACTTCCATCGGGAAGCTGCTCGACCCCCTTGCCGATAAGCTGCTCACCACCGCTGTGCTCATAATGCTTATTCCCTACGGGAAGGTTGCGGCGTGGCTGGCTTTTTTGATCGTCGGCCGTGAAATCGTTATAACCGGCCTGCGCTCGATTGCCGCAGCACATGGGATGATCATGAACGCCAGCCGGATGGGAAAAAACAAAATGGTTTCCCAGACCCTGGCATTTATTTTTCTGCTGCCCGCCATTCCCGGCATACAAGCCACACTGAATTTGGTCGGGACCTCCTTCCTGTGGATTTCACTGGTTCTTGGCTATATCTCCGCTCTGGACTACTTCCTGGATTTTTACAGGGAGGCAAAACGCCGTGGACCACCGGATATAAGCGACCATTCATAACTGCCTTCCCCGGAATTTCCCCGTTATCACTGCCGAATTTGGAAGGATCACTGCAAATGCCATACTTTAAATTGCCGCAATTCCGTCCGCCCGATTTTGCCGCTCCACCCCTCAACGACGCTCCTCCAGTGCAGTTTAAAGAAGTCGAACGGGCCGGTGTGGCGCCGGAGGGATATCACGCAACCTCAATATACCCGGAATATTTCCAGGTCTCCAAGGGAGAGTGGGTCCTTCCCAAACATTCCCGCATGGACTGTGTAGCGGTGCTCGAGTCCGACGCGACCATCGAGGTCCGGGAATTCCGGCTTCTCAAGCCCGCGGATCTGGTCGCAATCGGCCGGCATGAAAACGGTGAAGACGGGATCTTCGTCCACGTCGACGCTTTCGGATGGGAACACCCGGTGTCGGAAAAATTTGCCTTTCGGACCACGGTATCTCGCGAGACTTCTTTTTCATATGATTACGACGAGCTATACAACCTGCTCGAATACGAACGCGAAAAAGGGTTCCTCCTGTGGGTGCTCGGGCCTGCTGTTGCATTCGACAAGGATTCCCGCGATTCTCTGGCCGCAATCATCGAAGAAGGATTCGTTGACGGAGTTCTTGCCGGAAACGCCCTAGCGACTCACGACATAGAGGCGTCAATCCATGGCACTGCGCTCGGACAGGATATCTATACAAAAAGGCACGCTGACCTGAGCCATTACAAGCACCTGGACACAATCAACCTGGTTCGGGGGATCGGTTCGATTAAGGCAGCCGTCGAAAAGGGAATCATTAAAGACGGGATAATGGCTTCTCTGGTGAGGCGCGGGGTCCCGTACGTGCTCGCAGGCTCCATTCGGGATGACGGTCCCATGCCCGAAGTGATCGCAAGCTCGTATGAAGCCCAGGATAGAATGCGAGCGTTGGCCCGAAAGGCCACCACCGTCATCTCAATGGCCACCCAGCTTCACTCAATCGCGACAGGAAACATGACCCCTTCATACACGGTGACGGATGACGGTACGGTGCGCCCTGTATACTTCTTTACGATCGATATGTCCGAATTTGCGGCAAACAAGCTTGCGGACAGAGGATCTCTGACCGCCAGGTCGATTCTTACGAATACACAGGATTTTGTTGTCAATTTGCACCGCAAGCTCATCCGAAGCTGCTGATGACGAAGGGAGGGCAGTGCAGAGAGACATGAGCAAGAAGACTACTATCGCGAGAATTCGTTCTGACGGCACGGTTGTTGAGGTGCTGGACGAGGGAGAGCGCCTGTTTCCTGACACCCCCATGCGCCCGATGACGGAGGCGGAAATAGAAGCGGCGGCAGCGGCTGATCCGGATGCCAGGCCCATGACAGCCGCAGAATTACGGACAGCCCGGCGCGTACCGCGCATCAAAACCTTGCGTCGTGCGCTCAACCTTACGCAGCAGGAATTTGCAACGCGCTATCACATCCCCATTGGCACGCTTCGGGATCGGGAGCAGAGACGCACGGAGCCGGATCAACCGGCTCGGGCTTATCTCAAAGTGATTGCACGCGATCCCGAAGGAGTCCTGCGCGCATTACAGATGTAATGCGCTTTACCTTTTAGTAGGATTGATGGATCCAGAGGGATCATTAAAATTATTCCAGGGCCGGCATAGAGCGCGTGATAACCATAAATGCAGCGCGCAGCGGCGCCGACCTGGTTCTCTTCCATCGGCGTCGTTTCTGCCGCCTCATCTCACCACTTCCGTCCCCGCGTTTCCAGCCACCGCCTCTTCAATGGAATCGATCGAGCAGATCACGGCCCGGTTGCCGCCGGATTTGATGAATTGGAGTGCGGCCTCGATCTTGGGTCTCATCGACCCGGCGGGGAAGTGCCCTTCCCTGAGGTAACGTACCCCTTCCTCGACAGTCATTTTGCGCAGAAACTTTTCGTCCGGGGCGCCGTATGAAATTGCAGCCCCCTCAACATCGGTTGCGATTACCACGACATCCACCCCGACTTCTTCGGCAAGTTTTGCGCTGGCGAGGTCCTTGTCGATTACCGCATCAACTCCATGAAATGCTCTGCCAAGCCGGATGACCGGGATTCCCCCCCGCCGCATGCGATGACGATGAATCCCATCTCGATCAGCCGTTTGATTTCCCGCTTCTCGATGATGGTTATAGGCTTCGGAGAAGCTACCACCCTCCTGATGCCAAGGGGTGATTTCACGGTAGGGTAAATCAGTGTCGAGACAGAATCTTCATTGAAAACCGGGCCGATAGGTTTTGACGGACTGCAGAAGCCGGGGTCGTTCTCATCGACGAGCACATAGGTGAGCACAGTCACTATCAGCTTTTGGTGCTCTCCTTCCATCTCGGTCAGTTCGTTGTCGAGAGTGGACTCGATCATGTACCCGATCTGTCCCTGGGTCTGCGCGACAAGAATTTCGAGCGGCAGCCGCGTAACTCCCGGGCACGTTTCCTGTTGGAGGAGAAGACTTCCCACCTGCGGACCGTTTCCGTGAGTGATTATGATGCGATACTTCTTCGAGAGGCGCGCGACCTGTCTAATAGGGACGGAAAGGTTATTGAACTGTTCGTCAATCGTCCCGCGTTCGTCTTTGCCGATGAGCGCGTTGCCGCCAAGCGCAACCAGCAGAATCGGCCTTGTTTCGTTTTCATGTCCTGAATTCGCAGGCAAATCTCCGTCATCCTTGCACGCGATCTTCGACTTCAGGCGCCGCACCGGGCCGCATCCGGCACAGCGCCGATCTCTACACCCACCCACCCGCGAGGCGGGTCCCACCGCCCCGTCTACAGAATCCCGATTTTTTCAAGCTTGTGTACGAGCACGTCTTTGAGAAAGGGCGGGCCGTGGTCTTTGTATCGGTAGCGAACCCGGAGCGCCGGCTTGTTTATCTGGAGCAGGGAACACAGGTCCGCAGGGGTCGCAAAGACAACCAGGTCGCAATCGGCGCGGTTGATGGTTGCCTCAAGGTCCCTTATCTGCTGCTCCGAGTAGCCCATTGAGGGCAACTGGTTTCCGATATGCGGATAACGTTCATAGATCTCCCCTATCAATCCCACCGCAAACGGCCGTGGATCTACTATTTGCGACGCCCCGAAGTTGCGGGCTGCAATTGTTGCAGCGCCGAAGGGCATTCCGCCGTGGGTGATAGAGGGACCGTCTTCTATCACCAGCACGCGCCGCCCCTGGATACGTTCGGGATCATCGACCACGATAGGGGATTCAGCCAGGATGACTATTGCGTCCGGGTTGCTGGCGGCGATATTTTTCTTCACCTTTTCGACGTCGCTCCACAGAGCGGTATCCACCTTGTTAATGACCGCCACGTCGGCCATGATCATGTTCGTTTCGCCGGGGTAGTAGAGCAGTTCGTGGCCGGCCCGGTGAGGATCGAAGACTACTATATGAAGATCTGGGGAGTAAAACGGAGTGTCGTTGTTGCCCCCGTCCCAGATGATGATATCGGCTTCGGACTCGGCCCTCTCAAGAATCCGGCCGTAGTCTATTCCGGCATAAACGACTATTCCCGCCTCGATGAGAGGTTCGTATTCCTCGCGCTCTTCTATAGTGCACTTGTTGATCTCGAAATCTTCATAGGCCGATAAGCGCTGAACTACCTGCCGCCTCAGATCTCCGTAGGGCATGGGATGGCGGACAACGACTATCCTCTTGCCAAGTTCCTTTAATATTCTGGCGATTCTGCGAGTGGTCTGGGATTTTCCGGAGCCGGTTCGCACTGCGCAAATCGCAATGACGGGCTTTTGCGATTTGAGCATGGTGTAGGTGGCCCCCAGGAGTATGAAATCGGCCCCTTCGGCCATGGCCAGGGCCGCCAGGTGCATTACCTCCCCGTAGGAAACGTCGCTGTAGGAAAAGGCCACGAGATCGATCCGGTGTTCGCGGATGAGCCTGGACATGTCCTGTTCGGGATAGACGGGGATTCCATCGGGGTATAATTCTCCGGCCAGCTCGGGAGGATATGTGCGCCCCTCGATGTTGGGTATCTGGGCCGCAGTGAAGGCAATCACCCTGTAGCGCGGATTTGCTCTGAAATAGACATTGAAGTTGTGGAAATCGCGTCCGGCCGCGCCGACGATTATGACTTTTTCGACCATTCTGGACCTCGTCCGTCCTGCACCCTTCTCAGGCGAGCCAGGAATTCCCTTCTCGGTATTTCCCTTGCGCCCAGCCTTTTGAGGTGTGCGGTTGCCGTCTGGCAGTCTATGAATTCGAACCCAAGGCCGGCCACGAAGCTCACCAGGTGTACCAGCGCGACCTTTGAGGCATCGCTCATGACTGAAAACATCGACTCGCCAAAAAAAGCCCTGCCCAGTGCGATCCCGTATAGTCCACCAACAAGATTCCCCTCATGCCAGGTTTCAATTGAATGGGCATATCCGAGATCGTGCAGGGCCAGGTAAGCCTCGATCATTTCCTTTGTAATCCAGGTCTCATCGCGAACCCGCGCGCATGCTCGGATCACTTCGCCAAACGCCCTGTCTATCGTGATGGTGAAAACCTGTTTTTTTATAACGCGCCTGAGGCTGCGGGAAATCTTTATCTCATCGGGAAAAAGGACCAGCCGTGGGTCAGGGGACCACCACAGTATCGGGCTGGGGTCCGAATACCAGGGGAAGATTCCCTGGCAGTAAGCAAGCAGGAGCCGGCCCGGCGAAAGATCGCCCCCGACGGCCAGAAGGCCGCCGGGGTCGGCAAGAGATGGATGCGGAAATATGAGTTCGTCTGTGAGACGGAAAACCGGCATATTCCGTTAAGTGGTCAGCTCCTGTTCTACATTCAGCACAACACTCCTGTCAGGAAACTCGAAAACCAGGTTTTCGGTTCTCAGATCGCCACGGTCGTCAGCGGACTCTTCGTCGGGTCTGAAGATCTTTACCCTGCCGCCTTTAGCAAGCCTTCCGAACAGGATTTCATCGGCCAGTATGTCCTTTATCTCAGACTGGATGAACCTCGCAAGCGGCCGCGCTCCAAAACTGGAGTCATAACCGGACTCAGCCAACCATCTCCTGGCGCCTGGGCTAAGCTCGAACCGGATATTTTTTTCAGCGAGCTGTTCTTCAACTTCGTTAAGGAACTTGCCGACTATGCGCTCCATTATCCCGATGCTCAGACCGTTGAAAGGAATAATACCATCGAGACGGTTGCGGAACTCAGGACTGAAAAGGTTTTCAACGGCCTTCATGCCCTTTGCCACCCGAGTGTCCACCACCTCGCCGCCCGAAAACCCGATTAAAGGCGCGTTCATCTCCCTTGCTCCGGCGTTGGACGTCATAAGCAGTATCACATTTCTGAAATCCGCCTTCTTGCCGTTATTGTCGGTCAAGGTGGCATGATCCATCACCTGAAGAAGGATGCTGAACAGGTCGGGGTGCGCCTTCTCGATTTCATCGAGCAGCAGCACCGTATAAGGCTGCTTGCGGATAGAGTCGGTCAGGAGTCCGCCCTGGTCGAAGCCGATGTAGCCCGGAGGGGCGCCCACCAGCCGGGAGACCGTGTGCTTCTCCATGTACTCGCTCATGTCGAAGCGCAGGAAATGGACTCCCAAAATCCTGGCAAGCTGCTTGGCCACTTCAGTCTTTCCCACTCCAGTGGGACCGATGAGCAGAAAGGACCCGATGGGTTTTTCAGGAATCCGCAGACCTGCCCGCGACCGCTTGATCGCCTTTACCAGCATGCCAATGGCCAGGTCCTGCCCGAAAACGACACCCTTAAGCGCGTCGTCGAGATTCTGGAGCTGGAGCTGATCCGAAGAAGTGACGCTTCGGGCCGGAATCTTGGCTATCCTGGCCACTACGGTCTCGATGTCCCGTACCCCGACGATCCTTCGAACGCGTTTGTCTTTTTTGAGCCGCATGCTTGCACCGGTCTCGTCAATCACATCGATCGCCTTATCGGGCAGGTACCTGTCATTTATGTACCTTCCCGCAAGGTCGGCGGCAGCTCTGAGCGAAGCGTCCGTGTACTTTACCCCGTGATGCTGTTCATAGTAAGGCCGCAGCCCCTGGAGTATCCGGTAGGTCTCATCGACCGAAGGTTCGCGAATTTCCACTTTCTGAAAACGGCGGCTGAGCGCCCGGTCCTTCTCAAAGTGGTTCTTATATTCCTCGTATGTGGTCGAGCCGATGCAGCGAAGTCCTCCCGCCACCAGCACCGGCTTCAGGATGTTGGAAGCGTCCATGGAACCGCCGCTTGTAGCGCCTGCGCCCACCACGGTATGGATTTCGTCTATGAAAAGGATTGCTCCATGCTTCCTTTTGAGTTCCTGGATAACGCCCTTGAGGCGCGCTTCGAAGTCACCCCGGAACTTTGTCCCGGCAAGAAGCGCTCCCATATCAAGGGCGAAAATCTCGATATTGAAAAATGCAGGTGGGACCTCCTTTTTATGGATTTTGAGCGCAAGGCCCTCCGCTATAGCCGTTTTGCCCACTCCGGGGTCTCCCACGTAAATAGGATTATTCTTGCTGCGCCTGCCAAGGATTTGAAGTGTTCTCAGGATTTCCTCATCGCGGCCGATAAGCGGATCGATCAGCCCCTGGGCGGCCTTCTCTATCAAGTTGACAGTAAAACTCTCCAGCGCGCTCGTCTTGCGGTTCGGCTGGTCCTGGGGAGAGGCAACCGACTGAAATTCCTCCTCGGGGTCGGAGACCTTGGAGATGCCGTGCGAAATGTAGCTAAGTACGTCCAGCCTCGATACTCCCTGGGATTTCAAAAAATAGACTGCATAGGAGTTCTCCTCGAAGAACATGGCCGCCAGGATGTCGCCAGCGTCAACTTCCTTTTTCTCCGATCCCTGCACGTGCATGAGCGCCCGCTGTAAAACGCGCTGGACGGCCAGGGTCTGAATCGGGTCCTGCTCCACACCATCGGGCAGTTTTTCCGAACGCTCATCGAAGTGCTTTTCCAGGCGCTCTTTGAGCTTTTCGAGATCGGCTCCGCAGTGGTACAGGATGCGTCTGCCCGTCACGTCATGCAGGATGGCGTACAGGATATGCTCCAAGGTGAAAAACTCGTGCCTGCGCTGTTTGGCTTCTTTAATTGCCGCGGCAAATGTTAGTTCAAGCTCTCTATTGATCATTTTATGCTTCTTCCATACTGCACCTTAGCGGAAACCCGCTCTTTCTCGCCAGATGGTGCACGATTCCTACTTTAGTTTCAGCTACATCTTCGGTAAAAACACCGCAGACGCCCGATCCCGTTTTGTGGACCAGGAGCATTATCCTGGTAGCTTCAGCGGCGTTTTTATGAAACACCTTCTGAAGAACTTCAACGACGAATTCCATCGTAGTGTAGTCGTCGTTGTGAATCAGGACCTTGTACATGGGAGGCAGTTCAAGTTCCTGTTCGACCTGTTGCTCAAGGTCCTCCCTGTAATCAGGATGATAATCACTCATCCCCCGAACCTCCGCATGGGAAATTAAAAGAAAATTCCTTCTGCTCCCTTTTGCTTAATTATAATATAATGTGTCAAATTTTGACTAACAGTATACAAAGGTATTCACTCAAACCGGAGAGTAAACTTGGCAGGTAATAGTTTCGGACGTTTTTTTTCGGTAACAACGTGGGGGGAATCGCACGGCCCGGCTCTGGGAGCTGTCATCGACGGCTGCCCGCCCTTAATTGCGCTCAGCCCCGAGGACATTCAGAAGGACATGGACCGCAGACGCCCGGGCAAGGCGTTCACATCACCTCGGAACGAAACGGACAGGGTCGAAATCCTCTCGGGAGTTTTTCAGGGCCTCACAACCGGGACTCCCATCAGCCTGATTATTTACAATCGCGATGCGCGAAGTACGGACTACTCCGAGATCTCGAATCTCTACCGGCCCGGTCACGCCGACAGGACATACGAGCAGAAATACGGGATTAGAGACTGGCGGGGCGGAGGCAGAAGCTCGGCTCGCGAGACCGCCGCAAGGGTAGCCGCCGGGGCGGTCGCCAGGAAGTTTCTGGATAGCCGGGGAATTCGGGTGCAGGCCTGTACTCTCGCCCTCGGGGGCGTGCAATGCCGCAACTTCGATCCGGAAGAAATAGATAGAAACGGGCTTTACTGCCCGGATGCCGAAGCCGCGGGAAAGATGCTCGATCGCGTCAGGGAACTCCTGGCCGCCGGGGATTCGGCGGGCGGGATCGTCGAAATCCGCGCCACAGGGTGCCCCCCCGGTCTTGGTGAGCCTGTATTCGATAAACTGGACGCCCGGCTGGCGGCTGCGATCATGTCCGTAGGCGCCGTCAAAGGGGTTGAAATAGGTGAAGGGTTCAGGGCCGCGGACATGCTCGGCAGCCAGAACAACGATCCGATAACGCCGGAGGGCTACGAATCAAATCACGCAGGCGGGATCCTGGGCGGAATCTCCACCGGCATGGACATCATAATCAGGGCCGCAGTAAAGCCGATCCCGTCGATCTCGAAGCTTCAAAACACGGTGGACTCGAGCGGTAAACCCGCGCAGATCAGTGTAAAAGGCCGTCACGACATTTCCGCAATTCCAAGGATCATCCCGGTCCTGGAAGCCATGACCCTGCTGGTTCTGGCCGATTTTATGCTCCATCCGCAGCCGGGATTTGAGGACAGGATTGATTTCAGGCCATAGCCATCGCTAAAATCTCCACCGGATGCATAACCCGGATATGATCATCTTCCAGGTTGCCGTGAATCTGCAGGCGACATCCCGGGCATCCTGTCGCAACTATGTCCGCCCGCGTTTGCGTGATGGCCTCAATCTTGTTTCTTGTGATCCCTGAGGCTACGTCGGGATGTTCCATCTGAAAGGCGCCGCCTCCCCCGCAGCAGACGTCGGCGCCGGCCATTTCCACGAGTTCCAGATCCGGAATGCGACCCAGCAGGCTCCGAGGTTCTTCCTTTACTCCCTGAGTGCGCAGTAGATGGCAGGGGTCATGGTAGGTCACTCTGGCCGGGAACGGCCGGAGGTATTTCTCGAAATCGAAGCCCGAAAGGTACTGGGTAATATCGAGCACTTTGCGCCCCAGCTCGCGGGCAGCCTGAGAATTCTGTCCCATATCTTCCAACACGCCTGGGTATTCTTTCTTCAGAGCAGCGCCGCACGTAGCGCAGTCCACAATGACCGCGTCCGCTTCTCCCGGATCGAATGCCTCCAGATTGCGCCTGATGTTTTTAAGAGCCGGTTTTCGGGCGCCGGCCAGACATATCGGAAAGCCGCAACACATCTGTCTTCCGGGGATGACCACTTCAACTCCCAGCTTTCCGAGGATGCTTATTACCGAGTGGCCGACATTTTCCGAGATGTAATTCGTCGCGCAACCGACGAAATAGAGTACCCGGCCGACCCGTGTTCCAACCGGTGAAACGATCTCCGGATATTGGCTCAGCAGCGGCTTGGAGTTCAACCGTGGGAGCCTGGAGCAGGGAATGGTCCCTGCTTTGCCATCTTTTGGCAGCACGGAGCGTAAAGGCACTTCCAGCATTCGCCCCCAGAACATGGCGAATGGCAGCAAGTGGGCGCCTGAAAGGAGTTGGTAAACCGCCCGCTTCTGCCAGGGCAGGCTGAATTTGGCGACCACTTCCGCGCGCATGGCCTTCATGAGACTATCCAGCCTGACGCCGCTGGGGCAATTCACCATGCAGGTCTCGCAAAGAAGACAGGTCCCCAGAAGACGGCTGAAGTATTCCGATATCTCCAGTTTTCCTTCCAGTATCTTCTTTATGAGCTGGACCTTGCCTCTGGGAGAAACTCCTTCATAGCAGAGCTGCCTGTAGACGGGACATGTGTTCATGCACAGCCCGCACTTGATGCAGTTGTAAACCTGTTCTTTCAACTCCGTGGGAATCATGATCTGCAATGCTCCAGAAAACTGCCCGGGTTCAAGATCCCTTGGGGATCGAAGACCGCTTTGACGGCCCGCATCATTTTCAGACTGGTTTCGCTCAGTTGCAGAGGCAGGTATTTGGCCTTGTTGACGCCGATGCCGTGCTCACCGGTGAGTGTCCCCCCGACGGACAGAGCAAAGTCTACGATTTCATCCATGCTCTTGTGGACCCTGGCCATCTCTTCGGCATCCCGCTGGTCGCAGAGCATCAAGGGATGCAAGTTTCCATCTCCCGCATGGGCGAGCACCCCTACCTGAACGCGATTGCGCTCGCAGATTTCGACCACTTTCTTGATGGTAGCAGTGAGGAAACTCACAGGCACGGTGGCGTCTTCGATCAAACAGGAGGGGCGCATTCGGGCTACGGCGCCAAAAGCAGAGCGGCGGGCAAACCAGAGCTGTTCATTTTCTATGTCCGATGAAGAAACACGCACTTCCCGAGCACCCTGCCCTTTACAAAAATCAGCCACCAGCGCGGCCTGTTTTTCTACCGTTTCCGTATCTCCATCCACGTCCATCAACAAAATGGCCTCGGCGTCAAGGGGCAGGCCGATATGGGTAAACTCCTCGAGGACCCTGATGATCATCTTGTCCATGAGTTCAAGGGTCGCCGGAACGATCCCCGCTTCAATTATTCTGGAGACCGTATCCCCGGCGGCGTCGAGATCGTTGTAAATGGCTTGCAGTGTTCGCTTCGTTTTGGGTTTGGGAAGCAGACGGACGTTTATCCTGGTTACCAGGGCGAGTGTGCCCTCGGACCCGCAAATCAAACGGGTCAGATCGTAACCCGTGACGTCCTTGGCGGTCACGGTCCCGGTCATCATCACATCGCCCGATGGCAGGACAATTTCGAGCCCGAGCAGATAGTCTTTGGTGACCCCGTATTTGACTCCCCGCATCCCTCCCGCGTTCATTGCCACGGCCCCGCCCATGGTCGCGACCGCTGCGCTGCCGGGATCAGGCGGATAGAAAAGCCCGACATTTTCCACCGCTTTTTGAAGGTCCGAGATGACCACTCCCGGCTCGACCACGGCGTAACGGTTTGCGGTGTTTATTTCGAGGATCTTGTTCATCATGGAAAAGCACAGGACGATCCCCCCGTTTTTAGCAAGGGCTTCCGAACCCAGACCGGACCCAGCCCCTCTCGGCGTCACGAAAACGTTATGAGCCGAAGCCGCCTTCATGATTTCAGCGGCTTCCTGCGTCGATTTCGGAAATACCACCGCATCAGGGATATATTCGTATATGCAGGCATCGTAACCATATGTCAGCAAATCCTCGGGCGAAGTTTTGCATCGCTCCCGGCCGACAATGGCGATAAACTTTTGCAGGACCTCCTGTTTCAACATTGGTAAATCCTTTCGTTCTTTACCGGACAAAACCCTCTCGTTTTCAGGACTATAGAGTCTTTTGCATCAATCACGGCGGAGGCAAAAGCTGCCGTTTAATACTTTTGTAAAGACAGAACAAACATGCATAAGCACCCAAGCGCTCCCAGTCCCACCAGGAACATCAGGCCGCCAATGTAGCCGCCTGTAAGTGCAATGAAATAGCCGATGAGCGCGGGGGCAAAGGCCGAGCTGCCATTTGCCAGCCCGTTCATCATGCCTGACCCGGCGCCGATCGCCCCTGAGGGAACGATACGCTGGAGCAGTGACCAGGATGCAGGCAGGGCAATCGCCATCGAGGCTATGCCGAAGGAAATGAGCAGGGCGGCGGTCATATTGTCAGTCGCATACGCGCCAAAATAGATGCCGATAGCCGCCAGTGCGTGCCCAACAGCAGCAAGGGGCGCCCGCCGCCCTATTTTATCACCCAGGTGCCCGAAAAACAAAATGCTGATGGTGCCAAGAACATATGGCAATGAAGACAACCCTCCCATGGCAGCCCAGCTAAAACCGCGTGAAGCCTTCAGATAGGAAGGCAGCCACGCCATAGTTCCCCACCAAATGGAAGCGATGCAGAAATAGTTGATCGTAAGCAGCCAGAACCGGTAATTGAAACAAAAAGATGCGAGCCGCTGGCCAAGGCTTCCCACCTTCATTTTTTCTTCTTGTGCGGCTTCCGCCCTGAGGGCATTCTCGATGTAGTCAAGTTCGGCCTTATTGACGCCTTTATGCTGACGGGGATGGTCAGTCACAAAGAAGTACAGCAGGAACAATGGAATAAGCCCCATGGAGGCCAGCACAAAAAAACCGGGACGCCAGCCCCAACCCGAAATAATCCAGGTGAAAAACGGCATCGCAACCGCAGGCCCGATCATAAGGCCCAGCAGCCACGCCCCATTGGCCTTACCGCGTTCGGTGGGAGGGAACCAGTTCTTCACGAAGGCGCTCTGCATCGGATAGTGCATCCCTTCGCCGACGCCCAGCAGTACGCGCGCCAAAAGCATTATGCCAAAAGTCGCAGTAAGACCTCCAATCATTACGGAAATAGTCCACAGGAAAATCGAAATCATCATCGCCTTGCGTGGACCGATAATGTCGCCCAGAGGGCTGAGCAAGACGTTAGCCACACCGTAAGCGATCAAAAACAGGGTCATCAGCATTCCCATCTGGACCGGCTTGCCTTTGATGCCCATATCGATGAGAAAATTATTGTCGGCCACCAGGACGGAGACGTTTACCCTGTCAAGATAAGCTACCAGCAAGGTTATCATGAGGATTACGGCCAGCACCACCCTTTGCCTGGTCGCACCAAGCGCAAGTTCAGCATTCCGCACATCTGATTCGAGTTGCATAAGGCAGCCCCCAGTATCCGGTGATAAATCCAAAATACCAAGCGTTCCAGGCAGATGAGAGCGCGAAGGCCCGGTTTACGATTGGCTTCTTTTACTCCGATATCCTAGCCTTTCAGGTTCGCGATCTTAACAACTCCGGCCGCTTTCCGACTTTGAGCGATGGATAAGAAAACACCGGACGGAAAATGTGATAAGTGAATTTGTTCCAAGCGAAAGTGCTTTTGGACTCCCTGGTCAGACCAAAACGTGACATACGCATATTCGATTGTCAAGAAGGTTTGCGACCGTTATCGAGCAGCATCGGAAGGTATTTCAGGCCATCGAATGTGGAGATCAGGAAGGCGCCGGGGCGCAGATGGAAGAGCATCTGAGCTGGGGAGAAGAGAAATGGAGGGCGCTGTCCGAGGAAATCAACCTGCGGCAATGAATGCGTTCTCGACGCGCTGCGAGGCGGGACTGCCCGGAGGGTGGCCTGATTTTTTAACCTGGATATGCCGCCTCAACGGGAACAACTTCAACCTCCATGCGGTCGGGACCGCGAATGATAGTGAGCTTTACCGGATTTCCGACGGGCCACTCGGCAAGAAACCTGTGGATGTGATCCACACTGGACACCTCACGTCCATCGATGGCTACGATGACATCGCCTTCTCGAACGCCGCCGCGCGAGGCAGGGCTTTGCGGCGCGACGGCCATGACCTCGACGCCGGACTCTGCCCCCAGCCCATAAAAGCGCACCATACGCCGTGCGAGCGGGCGCTGCTGAGCAGTTATCCCCAGGTGGCCGCGCTTTACTTTTCCGAGTGTAAGCAACTGAGGCACCACCCACTTTGCCGTATCGGAAGGGATTGAGAAGCCTATCCCCTGGGCCATAACTATAATGGCGGTATTGATCCCTACGATCCGTCCCCTGGAATCGACAATCGGGCCGCCTGAATTACCGGGATTAAGAGGCGCCGTATGCTGGATGATATTCTCTATCAGCCGCCCGTCAGCGCTCCTGAGAGCCCGGCCAAGCGCGCTCACCACACCCGTGGAAACCGTTGACTGGAAGCCGAAGGGGTTTCCTATGGCGATCACGAGTTGCCCCACACGCAGGGCCGATGAGTCTCCCATCGAGGCATAAGGCAGGGCCGATCCCCCGGCCCTGATCAGAGCAAGGTCCGTGGCAGGATCGGCGCCGATCAGCTCGGCGTCGAGGCTTGTTCCATCCCGGAGCGTTGCGGTCAAGCTCTTTGAACCGCGAACCACATGATCGTTGGTGAGAATGTAGCCATCCGGAGTGATGAGCACTCCGGAGCCAGATCCGGCCTGCCCCGGTTTCCCCCCTGCCTGCGCGCTTTTTGCCAGGATACCGACTACTGCCGGTCCTACTGCGTCCACTACAGTTATGACAGCCCGCGAATATGCGTCAAGCAGTTCGACATCCTGCCTTCCTTCAGCGCTGACCTCACAACTGCGGAGCGGCTCCCTTGGCTCTCCCTCGCCCTTTATCAGATTCAAAACGCGCTGTAAGTTCTCCACTTCCATTTATGCTCCTCAAAACATTTTCCCGGCGCCCAAGGCAGCGCCTGTTCGCGCCTGGAACTCAGGGCCAGCGGCGGGCGTTTTGCCCGGTGCGATTCACCCAATACTCACATTGTATTTCTTATGAACGGTTTGCCCAAAGTCAAGCTATCCCAGGATTCATGGGCGCATTCTGGAGGGTATGGCAACCTCGAACTGAATGGCAGGATGCTCGGGGGAGGAGTTTTTTCTCATATCTGCCTTCGGGCAGCCGGGAGAGCCTGCACTTCAGGGCGTCTGTTCAGGAAGGCCCAAAAACCCCACGCCTTCCTGTTCCTCTCCGCTTAAATAGACTTGAAGATATTGCCCCTGCGCGCATGAAGGGACGTGTATCACCCGCGCAATTCCATCAGTTTGAAGCCCGGGGTCGAGCGAGACGAGGGCATCCGGGCACTGGTGGAAAAACTCCTCCCTGAACACCGTTGCGGGGTTGTCCGGGAAAATTGCCAGCGGGACGATGTTTGCTTCGACAAGATCGTTGAAAAAATGCGTGCCGAAGGATGGCTCCGGAACGATCCCAAGCTCTCTGGTGGCTATTTCGGCCAGGACCCTCGTGTGGTTGATGTCTTCATACCCCACTCTGACGCCCATTTTAACATCATTGGTTCCCCACCTCCCTGGCCCGAAAAGCGCGTAAGCCTTATTTTCGAGCAGGCGATTAATTCTTCTCACAGAGCGGCCCACCGCAAGCCGCCCGTCAAATGTCGAGAGCCCGGCATAAGCCCTCGGATCTATGTAGACGATATATTCGATATTCCTGACCACGCTGCTGAACAGGACACTGCCGCAGGTAAAAAGAACCTTTTCAGGCGCAATGTCCTTCGGAATGACCACTTTTTCCACAAGTCGGCTTGCAGCCAGCGCGCGGCACTGGAGGAGATAGAGGTTGCCGTCGTCCCACGCGAATTCAACCTCTACCGGCCGGCCGTAAGCCTGCTCCAGCCGTCGCAGGATTTTCTTCATAAGGCCTGCCAGGGGGGTTTTGGAAAGAAGGTTATCGAAAGTTATACTGGCGCGGGCCGTGTCGATTTCCTGATTTTTGAAAAGAGGGGCCGAAAGATGCCCTTCGTCATCGACAGAGACAGCATAATAGACGTCGGGATGACCGATTGAGCGCAAGAGGTCCGAGGCCGGGATGGTCAGGATCGAGTTTGCTTTCATGTCCAGAACATCAACGAGCTTCTGAGAATATTTCTTTATTTCCTCTGCGCCGGCTTCCGGGCGAAGAAGAGGGTGGCTGAGGGGAACGAGTCTGGGATAATCAGGCCCGATGCGGTCAACAGCGCGCGTGCCCAACCCGAAGACCATCCTCAGCAGCCCGTCCGCCCTGACTATCCGTGGAGTCCAGGAGTACATGTTCTGCGAGAAGGCAACGCCTGCCGCCGTCGGGAAGAAATAATCAGCAAACTGCCTCCCTACGACCTTCTGGACGAGAACGCTCATCCGTTCATCGAAATCGAGCAGGTCACGGTCTCGGCGGTAAAGAATGGCCCTTGAGCTGAAGACGCTGGTGAGCACCTGCTTCAGGGCGCATATGAATTCGTTTAGCCGGATTTCGATATCGCCCTGGTTTGCTATGAAAACCGAGTCGTACTTCCCCGAAAAAGTATATCCGAAGTTGTCCTCGAGCATGCTCGAGGATCGGATTATAAGCGGATGCTGCCCTGTCTTTTCCAGAAAACCCCTGAACTGCGATATCACATCGGGCGGGAAAGCGGCATTCTGAATTGTCTCGGATACCTGGGCGAATTCCTCCTCAATTGTGTCCCGGCTTTTGTACTTTTGAGAGTGAAGCGAGTAAAGATTGTTCGAGTCGAGAAAATCCGTCAGAAAACCTGAGGTGAAATAATGCGACTCGGGGATCCTGACGTATTTTTCAATTTCAGGGTCCCTGGGTCCAAGCAGGGGCAAAACGATCTTATAGGCCAGGAACATGCCTGCCGATTTTCCGCCGATCCGCCCGCCTCGCCTCGGGTTCCAGATAACGCGCTCCATCAGCTCGTCCATATCCCGGATCGTGATATGATTCTTGGCGACTCCCAGGAAAGGGAGCTGATCGGAAATGAATCGGCTGATCAGGCCGACACGCACGCCCATCGAGTCGCCCGGGGTCATATGCAACCCCCCCTTGGGGATTGCGCAAAACTCTCTTACGGCTTCGCGAATCTGGCTGGAGGTAACTCCTTCCGAATTCATGATCTTGTTGAGAGTTTGGAAAGAGTCGTGTGTTCTGGCAAGATTGATATAGTCTTCGATATCCTTCCTTGCAAAATGCCGGGCAAAATATATATCGGTAAGTATATCTGTCAACTCAGCGGCTGCCTGCTCTGTTACAGGCTCGCCCAGCGCCTCGAGTTGCCTGATTGCATCCTGCCGGATCGACTCCGCGCACACGATCCCGCGCTCGCAGAGCGCCGAGAGAAACAGCTTGCGAATATCACCAATAAGATGGTGGAACCGGATCATTTCGCCATAGAGCCTGTACGCGTGAACCAAGTCCGCTGCGCACATGTCTGCCGAGGTGAAATAAGCTTTACCTTCTTGATCCATCGAAACTCCGGGGGCTTGAAACCCACCGCGCTGGAATCCCCGATTGAGACGCTACACCCATCCTCGCAGCTTACAGGCTTCGGCCACTCGAGCAATTGCAACCAGGTAGGCGGCTTCTCTGAGGTTTATTTTATTGCGCTGACTCATTTCGTACACGTCCCGAAAGGCCTGGGTCATCCTCTTGTCGAGCCTCCAGTGGACCTCGTCGAGCTCCCAGTAGAGGTTGTAGGCATTCTGGACCTGCTCGAAATAAGATACGGTCACTCCTCCGGCGTTGGCAAGGAAGTCCGGCAATACAACCATACCCTTGTCGAGGAGAATGAGGTCGGCTTCGGGCGTAGTCGGACCGTTTGCCAGTTCGCAGCAAATCCTGCATTTAAGATTTTCCGCGTTGTCGGCGCGAATGACATTTTCGAGAGCTGATGGGAAAAGGACCGTTACCGGAAGCCCGAGAAGGTCCTCATTGTTTATGTCTTCGGCCTCCGGGAAGCCCTGGACCCCTCCGGTTTTGATCTTGTGATCGACCAGGGCTGCCGCGTTTATTCCATCGGGGTTGTAGACGCCGCCCCTGGAATCGGAAGCCGCGATGAGCTTCATGCCCAGTATTTCCTCGCCCAAAAGAGCCGCATTCTGACCCGCGTTCCCAAACCCCTGGATGGCCATTGCGGCGCCTTCCAACTTGATTGCGTTAACTTTCGCAGCTTCACGCGTGACATAGATGCCGCCCCTTGCAGTGGCGTCGGCCCTGCCCTTCGACCCACCCAGAGCTATCGGTTTTCCGGTTATGACTCCAGGATGATTTTCCCCGACGATCGTTTCATACTCGTCCATCATCCAGGCCATGATCTGGGGGGTCGTGTAGACGTCAGGGGCCGGAACATCCTTTGTCACACCCAGGGACCTGGCCATCGCGCGCATATAGGCCCTGGCCAGGCGCTCTTTCTCGGTTCCCGACAGCTCCTTCGGATTGCAGACAACGCCACCCTTGCCTCCTCCAAGCGGCAGGTCCACAACGGCAGTCTTCCACGTCATCCAGGCGGCAAGCGCCCGAACCGTATCCATTGTCTCCAGAGGGTGCCATCTGAGGCCGCCTTTGGCCGGCCCGCGAGCAGTATTATACTGGATTCTGAATGCGTGAAAAATCCTGGTTGAACCATCATCCATTTTAACCGGCAGGGTCGCCTTGATCTCCTTCATAGGCCACCGGAGCAATTCGTGTGTTGCCTTGTCGAGCTCCAGTTTCTCGGCTGCCTGATCGATCTGCTGCTGCGCAATAGTAAACGGGTTAAACGGCTCTCCTTGCATAAATGCTCCTCAAAGGGTAATGGTCGCGCCGGAGTTAATCATGTCCCTTTGGATACCCTGAACCGGGAGCCAACAAGCCCGGAGGGGACATGGAACCTCAAGTTTCTCTATTGGTACAATACCGATTGGCTGTCAATGGTTAAAGATAAGCAGCGTGGGGGCGCGAACAACTCAGTGCGTGAGGTTCCAGATCATAGCGCTAAGGCCGGTCGCGATCAGAACGATCTCTATGAGAACTTCGTAGAGAGGATCCTCCCGAAACTTTCTTTTGGAACCCATTTTAAGGAAAAAACCATAAGTAAGGGCGGGGGCGATAAAGAGATAGGAAAATCCGGTGCTGACCCCTGCCAGGGGTCCGCAAAGCGCTGAAATGACAAGCGCGGCCAGGACGCCGACCGTGAAGAGCGCCGTCCTCTTTTCTCCCGCAAGTACGACGAGGGTCTCCTTGCCCACGAGCCTGTCGCCCTGGATGGCGAGGAAGTCACGCAGGGTGGTTCGTACCAGGGAAAGGAGAAAAATGATCCAGCAGGCGTACGCCACACGGCCCGCTTCATAGCCGCCCGCAAAATAGGGCAGGACCGCGCTGACCGCTGCCCAGGCCATCGGTACGAAAAAGGTTTTCGAAGTGGGAATATCTTTGAGTTTTACCGGAAATTTCTCCCACCTGGCGGGCATCAGGAGCTTTACCCCGTACAGCAGGCCAAGCAGTATCAAGAAGACCATCGCGAGGAAGTTGGGCACGCCTATACCGTGCGCCAGAAACAGCGCGGCCGCCAGGGATGCGACACTCGACAGCATAAAGACGGGCCGCCATTTTCGATAAAACGCAGCCCTGCCCGGGTCGTTCAACTCGAGGGAGTCCTGATCCAGGTAAATGTTGAGGGAGTGCATCGCAAAGGCGTAAGCGGCCGCCATAAGGCTGAAAGCCGCCGAGCCGGCGAAATCGGTCAGAGCTTCCGAAATCTGGGCCAGGAGTGCTGTTGCCAGGGCGATGTAGAAGTTGCTGTAGGCGAGCCTCTCAAGAATGTGCTTCCACCGGTACTTCGTTCCGGCTTCGGGCGTAATGGCTTCGAGAAATTCAACAACGTCCCGTATGATCCAGTTGGGAGTAGATGCCCCTGCCGAAATTCCAACGCGGCTAAAACGGGCCATTACCTGGGGATCCAGGTCAGCCTCGGTTTCGGCGTGAAAAGTCGGTATTTCGCATTCCCTGGCTACCTCGGCAAGCCTCAGGGTGTTTCCGCTGTGAAGCCCACCCACTATAACCACGGCATCGACCTGGGAACAAAGCTGCCTCACTTCCGCCTGCCGCTCCTGGGTCGAATCGCAGATCGTGTTTTTTACGATACCGCACGGGTATTTCTTTAGAAATGCCTCCTCAATTGCCCGGAAAACCTCCTCATTCTGAGTGGTCTGCGCCACCAGGAGCACGTCGCGCCAGTGCGATGGAAGTTCTTTGATCTGTTCGGGGCGGTTTATGACCACCCCGCGGTTTTCCGTGTATCCTAGCAGCCCTATCACCTCTGCGTGGTCTGCGTCGCCAACTATTATCGTGTTATATCCGTGCCTTGCATGTCTCTTTATCGCCGCGTGCACTTTGGCCACACGCTTGCACGTCGCATCCAGAAGTTTTGCCCCCTGCTCGTGAAGCTTCTGACGGCTGTCGGGAGGAATCCCGTGAGCGCGGATTACCACCTTTTTTCCCGCGCAGTTCTCAATCAGGTTTTCGTCCACAACGCCTTTTTTCCCCAGCATCGCCAGGACCTGCCTGTTATGGATGAGCGGTCCGAAGGTGCAGATATCCTCACCTTTTTCACGGTGCTGGATGGCGTTCATCGTAATTTCGATTGCGTCCCGGACCCCTTTGCAAAAGCCGGCAGTCCTGGCGATGATGACTTTCATTATTTTTCCATTTTCAAGTTACTGCACTTTTTGCAGTTCCTGCCGGCCGCAGCCTCTCTCACGTCCTGTTGTGACACCCGAAACCATGAAAAGATCCGTAGACCCGTAGGAGGGGCGGAGCGGAAGCACAACCCATCAAAACTTTTCGTAAGAGAAAATGTCCTGCACACCATTATTGCGCATACAATGATTTTACCTGCAACTCTTTGCTTTTCATACTGTTAATCCTGCATCCTGCGTCATCAATCCTACCAACTTTGAGAGGTCCTGGCAATGGCGGGGAAAAAAGGACGCAAAGGGCAAAAGCCACTGGAAATTCTACCCCGGCCCCCGGGAAGCTGGCCCGAGGGGGAACTCAGCCTTGGTCCGTTCTCCGGAATCGTGAGTTGTGACTGCGGAACCAAATTTGAATACTGAATTTGGTCTTTAACCATGATAAAAGCTTTATGTAAAGAGCCATCCCTGCCGGACAAAGACCCGGCATTTTGCGTTTACCGCAGGAGCGTTTCCGTGCGCGAGGTGAACTCCATACATCGGCGGTGTCTTGATTGCCTTTGTGAACGGGAAAGAAAATGGAAAAAGTCGATCTGACAATTCTCGGCGCGACTCCCGCAGAAATATCGCGGCTCCAGGGTCTTTTGCCGCCCGCGGACTGTTTTGAAATAGCCGGCAATCCGTTCTCGATACATATTTATCGCGATCTCAGACTGCTGATCGGGACAACCGGCCTCGGAAAAGTAAATGCGGCGGCGGTTGCGGCGGCCGTGCTTTCGAGCTTCGAGACAAGCGAGGTCTGGAACATCGGCTGCGCAGGAGCCTACAGCGCCTCGGGACTTGAAATCGGAGATGTCCTGATCACCCGGAACTGTCTGTGCGGGGATGAAGGAATTCTGGAAAAAAAGGGCGCCCTGCCCACCAGCGCGCTGGCGATCCCGCTGGTTCTCAAAAAGGGTCAAGCTTTCTACGACTGCTTCCCGCTCGATGAGTTCCTCTCCCGGAGACAGATACGCGCCCTTCTTCCGGCGGCCGCTTACACACTGGGTCCGTCCTGGAGCATCCGGGCGAGCGAGCCCTGTGGGGCCGATGAAAGAGGCAGAGGGTTTAAGGTCCATTACGGGCCGAGTCTTACGGTAAGCATGGCAAGCGGCGACACCCAGACAGCCGACACACGTTTCCGGCGCCACGGCGCCCTGGCGGAAAACATGGAGGGAAGCGCGATCGCCCAGACCTGCCTTCTTTTCGACGTTCCATTCCTGGAATTCCGCGGTATCAGCAATACGGCGGGAGTGCGGGACAAGGCCAAATGGGACATTGGCGCGGCCCTCGATCATTGTATCGCGGTAATAAAGCTCCTTCTGGACCAACTGCTTTTCTGAAACCCGCCGTTTTCAACCCGGCTCACACTGTCCGCAAATTTGACTTTAGCTCCCGGTGCTGATAGATTCCACTTGCCCGAGGTTTTTATCCGGCAAACTCAATCCTGCATCAAAACCCGAAGTCAATCGAGGCAAAAATTGAAACCGCTCACCCTCGGATACTCCCCTTGCCCAAATGACACCTTTATATTCTACGCCCTGGCGGAGAAGCGAATCGAAGTCCCTTTTGCACTGGACGTCGTGCTCGAGGACGTCGAGACGCTAAATCGGCGGGCCGGGCTGGGTTCTCTCGATATTTCCAAGATTTCCGCAAGTGTAGTCCCGGGCATCCTGGACAAGTACTGGTTGCTGCGGTCCGGAGGGGCCATGGGCAGGGGATGCGGACCGCTCGTCGTGGCGAGGCGCTCCACCCGGTTCGAGGAGCTTAGAGACGCTAAAATAGCCACACCCGGCGATCTGACCACCGCCAGCCTTCTGCTGCGGCTTGAGGGAACTCACCGGGGCCGGCGGGTCCCAATGCAGTTCGACCGGATAATGCCCGCGGTCGTTGCGGGAGAGGTCGACGCCGGGGTCATTATTCACGAAGGCAGATGGACCTATCAGAAGTACGGACTTCATGAAGCGCTCGACCTCGGGCGGTGGTGGGAAGACCAAACCGGGCTTCCGCTCCCCCTGGGGGCAATTGCCATCCGGCGGGACCTCGGCGGGGAAGTCGCCGGCGCTGTGGAAGGGAAAATCAGGGAGAGCCTGCTCTACGCCATGAAGCACCCGGATGAAGCCTGGCCCTACATCAGCCGCCACGCGCAGGAGATGGCCACCGATGTGATGCGTCTTCATATCGATACGTTTGTAAATGACTTTAGCATCGATGCCGGGCCTGAAGGCGAAAGGGCGCTCAGAAGCCTTCTGGAAGCGGCCTGCGCCATGGAAAACAGGCCTCTGCCGAGCCGGCAGCTTTTTTGGAGCTGATCTGACCGGATATTATGCAGTGGTCTTCCGGCTCACTACATTAGAAAGAGTACCTACTTTATGACCGGAACCAAGACATTGAATTACTTTCTTTTTCCCCACATGACACTTTCCGTGAATGACTTCAGGAGCCTGGGCATTTTTCTGCCCCGGCTGAATGTGTTGGAAATCACCCGGCAGGCTTCTTTCCCGCAATGGTCGAAGGGAACGTTCTCCGGTTGGCCGGTTTTGCGCGGGGAGGAGCTTTCGACCATGCTCAGCTCCTGCATCGAGGGATATAGGGCATTCGCGCAAGCTCATGGCGGCTTGGGCGGGGTTCTCGGGTTCGTCAGCCAGTTGCTCGATGAAATTGACGAGCCGCGCTATAAAATCCAGGAGGAGATCCGGGGAAAATGCCCGCCCGAGCTGGAGCCCGCTCAAAAAAAGACCATCCAGGCGGCGCTGTTTCTTGAAATAGCCCGCGAACTGGATGAAAAGGAGCTGGAGATCGAATCCAGCTACGCCCGTCTGAATGCCATTGAACTTGAATTTCGAGACATACTGGGTATCGAGGACGACCGGGCGGAGTCGGCCGAAACCAACCTCACCCCGCCTTTGGCCCCCGACACAAACGGCCTGCTCTATATGCTCCCGAGGCGGATTGAGACCTGGTTCCAAATGCTTTCGCTTCAACCCGTTGAGGGCATGCCGATCTTTGTGTCCCGTTTTCCGGAGGTGGTCGAAGAGACGCTGGAGATGATCCGGTCCGGTTGCGAGCAGAAAAAAAAGGAGTTTTCCACGGCCGCTTACCTGCTGGGGTCGATTCCCAGGGTGGACGGCCTTGGCCGGAAACAGTTTCAGACTCTTATGGAGTCGCCCGGGATGCCCGAACTTCTTTCCTCCTGCCACCGGGAACTGGAAGATTTCATCAAAAGGGCCGCAGGGGGCGAAAGTAAGGCTGAACTGCAAGGCGAAAGCCGGTCGCCGCAGAGCGCCTTTGAAAAATTGTGCCGAAAATGCGATGTGCCCGAAGGCGAAAGGGCCAGTCTGGTTGTTACTTTGGTGGAAAATGTCTCTCTTGGCGATGTCGCCGGCTTTCTCGGGGCATCCCCGGGTTTTGAAGCCGGACCATGGCCCCCGGTTTTCCTTAGCATCGCATCAGAAAGATGAGGTCCCAAAGCCCCGGCCGGGTATGGTAATTCCAGCTAAAGGCGGTCCGGGTTCCTTCCTGAAAAGATCTGTCAAAAAGTAGTTTTCTTCTTTGCCTGCCTCGATCTCGCTACGCTCACAATCACAAGTTAGGAAGCACCCGCCGGTAAACGCCTCAAGGCCATCTTTCCAATGCTTGAAGGCGAGCCTTGCCGGGATGGCCGGGACCGGAATATGCCGATTGCCGCATCAAGATGCTTCGGACCATATCTCGATGTGCTTGGAGTTCAGGGTTCCGGCAAACTGCACTGTCCCAATAGGAATTATTCTTTACATAGATATTTTCTATTTGACATATCGGAAATATTTATGTAAATTGGCTCGTAAAACTCCCGTGTGCTTCACCCATGCAATGAGGCAGGCAGGATGCTGGTCATCTGTTAGGACGACGCGACTGCCGCCAAGTCCTCCGCGAGCGAACGTGACATAAAAATGATGCAGTGAGGCAACTAAAGATCCCGTCTGTGGAATTTACTGTTTTTCCCATTAACATTCATGCGCCCTCCCCTTCGGGAGAGGCCATTTTTCGCAAGGAGAAGTGTCATGGCGAGAGAGAGGGAGGATATTCTCAAGGATTTGTCGGACTCGGTCCTGAACATGAACAAGGGCCTTGCCGTTTCAACGGCTCGGGAGGCTATCGAATCAGGGTTGGATGCGTTTGATGCTATCACCAATGGGCTGGTCGTAGGGATGAATAAAGCCGGCGTGCTCTACGAGGAGGAGGAATATTTCGTTCCCGAGCTGCTCATTTGCTCAGACGCCCTGTACGCTGCTCTTGAAATTCTCAACCCATATCTGAAAAGGGAAGACGGGCAGGCAAAGATCGGTTGTGTGATCGGCGTGGTCGAAGGGGATACCCATGACATCGGCAAAAATCTTGTCAAAATAATGCTCGATGTCGCCGGCTTTGAAATTCACGACCTTGGTCGAAATGTTCCCCTGGCCGATTTCGTCGAAAAAGCCAAGGAGGTCGATGCTCAACTTATCTGCCTTTCGACTCTGATGACGACAACCATGGACGAAATGTCCACCGTTATTGAAATGCTCAAGGAAGAGGGAATCCGCGACCGTTTCAAGGTGTTGTTGGGAGGCGGGCCTATTTCCCAGGCATTTGCCGATCGGATCGGAGCTGATGGCTATGCGGACAATGCGGCCGATGCCGTGAGAGTCGCCAAAGAACTTATCGCCCGAAAACCAGTAACCGCCGCCCGAGCCTAAAAGCCGGAAAGGATTAGTGAAAATGCAAATTCCAGAAGATACTCAGACATCCCTGGGAAGAGTCCTAAGTTACCTGCAGGGAGTAAACCCGCAGCGGATCGCATGTTTTCCTCTTATTCTCAACCATGCGTCCAGAGCTATCAATGTGCCGGTTTCCAAGTGCATCCAGAATGCCGAACTCTTCGGCAAAGCCCACGTTGCCGCCTATCGGCGCTACGGAAACGACCTCATCACTTTCCTTTCCAGCACATCTTCTCTTGCCGAAGCGATGGGGCAGAAAATGAACTTTATCGAGGACGACGCCCCCCAACTCGCCGATCCGCTGGTCAAACAACTCGAAGATATCGAACGGGTGAAGATCCCCGATTTTTCCAGTGACGGACGCCTCCCGGTCTACCTTGGGGCGACCGAGCATGCGGTGGCGGAGGTGGGCCAGGAGGTTTGCGTAAGCACCGTTTTGGCCGGGCCCTTTACAACCGCTGCGGCACTGCGCGGCACGGATGTTTTTGTGAGGGACCTGTACAACAACAAGGAATGGGTCCATAAATTGATCGAACTTTGCTGTCAGGCCGGCCTTAAGTTTATTGACGAGATCCTGAAAAGAAAGTCCCTTCCAATCATTGCCGAACCAATCGGTTCAGCAAGTCTGGTAAGTCCTCGGGTATTCGCTGAATTCGTTTCTCCTTATTTGAAGCGGATGGCTGACCACATTCACGCCAACGGCGGTGGACTTCCCGCTGTCCTGCATATATGCGGCAAGACCAAAACGAACTGGAAGCCAATGCGCGAAACCGATTGGGATATCTGGAGCCTCGATGCAGTCGACATGGCGGAGGCGAGGGCGTTTGCCGGGGACCGGGTAACCCTGGTTGGAAACGTGACCCCGGCCAACCTGTTGAAGAACACTCCCGATGAAATTGACGCCGAGGCGAAGATTATCTGTGAGAAGGCCATTGGAAATCCGCGAGGCTTTATCCTGGGGTCGGGTTGCGAAGTTCCAATCAACACTCCACCGCAGAATATCGATGCCCTTATAAATGCCGCTCGTCGTTACGGCCGATTCGACGCTGATGAAGTACCCAGCCCCAAGGGGAAATCATGTTGCTGAGCAGAGCCGCTCTTCTTTACGATCAGGTCAAAGGATAAAGTTTGGATGTGAGTGCAGGAAAGGAATCGTCTATTCCGGCGGCCCTGCTGGTTTGCGGTTTTCTGGGAGCCGGCAAGACCACCTTCATAATGGAGCAACTCAGAAGTTCCAGGGGCAGGACGGCGGTCCTGGTGAACGAGTTCGGCGACCTCGGTATTGACGGGTCTCTAATTCGTTCCAGGGGCGGGATCCATGTGGTCGAGATGCCCGGCGGATGCATCTGCTGCAGCCAGCAGAAAGGCCTGGTAGAGAGTGTCCGGACTATTGCCGGGGAAATCCGGCCGGATATGCTGTTGATCGAACCAAGCGGCGTTGCCGAGGCATCGGAAGTTATCAAGGTACTGACGGACGAACCCTTGTTGGGCGTGATCCGACTCGATGCCGTTATAACCATTATCGATGCTTCCACGTTCCTGGAATTTTCGGAACCCGACTCGTTCGGCTCTTTTTTTCTCGACCAAGTGACCAACGCGGACCTGGTCATCGTCAACAAGACCGACCTCGTCTCCCCTTCTGAGCGCGAACGAGTAGCCAGGCGGCTTTTCGACCTGAACCCGATAGCTTTGCCTGTGGAAACGGCGTTTTGCCAACTGGAGACTTCCCTGCCTTCGGGAAGACAAAGGCAAGTCCGTTCCTCAGGTCATTTTGGACTTGGAATGGAATGCGTCAGCATAGTTCCCGAGCTGCCGATTTTCGAAAATCAATTGGAAAAATTCACCCATGCGCTATCAAGGGGGGAGTTCGGACAGGTCTTCCGGGCCAAAGGCTTGCTGAGGGTTGAGGGTGGCAGGTGGGTGAATCTTCAGTTCGCCGGTGGAACTCCGACTCTGACCCCGTTCCATGAAGAGGGCCGGTCGCGCATCATACTGATCGGTTTCAATCTGGATCGGAAACGGATCAGCGAATTTTTGAAGTAAAAACAGGAAACGATATGACACAGAAAGAACGCTTGCTTAAGGCAATCCGGGCCGAGGCTGTCGACCGGGCGCCCTTCATATGCCCGGGAGGGATGATGACCATGGTCGTGACCGAAGTTATGGATGCCGTGGGATGTTCCTGGCCGGGAGCGCATATTGATTCGAAAAAAATGGCCGCTCTCACTATCGGCGCCAACCGGCTTGCCGGAATTGAAAATTTCGGCCTGCCCTTCTGCATGACTGTGGAGGCAGAGGCCATGGGCGCCCAAGTGGATCTCGGCCACAAGGAGTGCGAACCTCGGGTTACCCGCTATGTCATGGATGTGATGACGGACATTGACCGTCTCACCTCAGTAGATGTGACCGGAGGGCGAGCCCGGGTCTGCGTGGATGCGCTCCGCATTCTCAAAGAGCAGTCCGGAGAGGTCCCGATTATTGCCAGCTTAACTGGTCCCGTCAGCCTGGCGACCTCCCTGGTCGACCCTCTTCTCTATTACCGCGCGCTGCGCCTGAATAAGGAAGCTGCTCATAATCTGAACAGACTTGCGATGGAGAATGCCATCGCTTTTGGAGACGCACTCGTTGAAGCCGGGGCCGATGTGATGTGCATCGCCGACCCGAGCGCCACCGGCGATTTGATCGGGCCCGCCGCCTTCGAGGAATTCGTCCTTCCCTGCATAAACAAAATGACGGAGCATTTCCGAAGACGTTACGGGAAGCCTTCCATTGTGCATATTTGCGGGGATGCCAAGCGTCTTGGTGATGTCTTGCGGGGCCTGTCCGCCGAGGTCGTGAGCGTCGACTCGGTCGTCGGCATCCAGCATTTGCGAAGTATGGTTCCGGGCAAAGTCACGATGGGGAATATCAGCACTCATGTCCTGGAGCGGGGGGAACCAGCTAAGCTGGCAAAGGCGGCCGAACAGTGTTTGAGACATGGCGTCGATATTCTTGCGCCCGCCTGCGGCATTAGCCCTAAAACGCCGACGAAAAATATTCTGGCCGTAGCCGAGGCGGCCCTTAAACGCCCCAAAGCGGCATAGCCTCGGAGAAGCGCTAATGGCGATAGTCAGTTTTTACCCGGACCGTAGGTCGATCGAAGTCCCACGGGGCTTCACTATCCTGCAGGCTGCCAGGAAGGCGGGAATAATGATCGAGACCCCCTGCAACTGCGTGGGGATTTGCTCCAAATGCGCGGTTCGACTCGATGCCGATTCCCTGAAAAACATAGCTGTGACGACCCCCGGTCCCCGGGAGGGGATCGATCTTGAACATGCATGGGTCCTCTCCTGCCAGACGGAAATCCTGGGGGATATTGCGGTCGAGGTGCCAGGCACGGAGCAGTCCGAAACGATCAAGATCCTGTGCTACGGCCGGATGCGGGCCGTCGAGCTTGATCCGTACATGAGAAAGACATATTCGAAGGAGGAAGACAAAACCAGTGTTTTTGCCCTGGACAGGCTTCTAGCCCGGGAGCCGGGGGACACCCGCGGGACCAATCTCGGCATTGTGGTCGATATTGGAACGACAACCCTCGTGGCATCCCTTGTCGATCTAACCAATGGGCAGGAGGTCTGCGTTACTTCGGCGCTAAATCCTCAAAGCCTGCACGCCCAGGATGTGCTTTCCCGTATTCGCTATGCGTCTGAAGAGCCTGGTCTTAAAACCATGCACATGGCGGCGATAGAGGAGATAAATCGGCTGACGGGAGAGCTTGCCGCCAAGTCCGGCATTGCAGGCGAATCCATATATGAAATGGTGTTCAGCGGCAACACCTGCATGCTCCACCTGGCCACCGACTGTAATCCCTCATCGCTTGGAAAGTTTCCATACACTCCTGCCATAACGGGCGGCAATCACGTGAGCGCCAACCGGCAGGGACTTAACATAGCAGAATCGGGACTGGTTTATCTGCCGCCGATCATCTCCGGTTTTGTCGGGGCGGATATTACCTCCGGCATCCTGGCGACAAGGCTACACCAGAGCGCGGGGATCACTCTGCTGGTCGATGTCGGTACAAACGGGGAGATGGTCCTGGCTGGAAATGGCCGCCTCAGCGCCGCTTCCACCGCGGCGGGTCCCGCCTTCGAAGGGATGAACATCTCCTGCGGCATGCGCGCCGGACGGGGAGCGATAGAGGCTTTCGACATTGACGAGGACGGCGCGATTATTGTTAAAACCATAGAAAACGCCAAAGCTGCCGGGATTTGCGGAAGCGGACTGCTTGACATCGTTGGCGAGCTTGTCGCACATGGGGTGATCGCGGGAAGCGGCCGCTTCATAGATCGGAAGAAATCGGACCTCCCGGCCATGGTTAAAACGAGATTGATCGAGCACGAGGGAAAAACAGCCTTTCGAGCAGCAGAGGACATCCTGCTAACCCAGAAGGACATCCGTCAGGTGCAACTGGCCAAGGCGGCGGTCCGGACCGGCATCGAATTTTTGCTTCAGGATGCCGGGATCGGACCAGAAGAGGTGGACAGGATATTGATCGCCGGGTCCTTCGGTTACCACTTGCAGGAAAAAAGCCTCATCAACGTGGGACTCCTCCCGGAAGAATTTGCCGGGAAGATTGAATTTGTCGGCAATACATCCAAATCCGGGGGGCAGGCCTTTCTTCTGAATCGTGGGACCCGCGATGAAATGGCCGCCCTGGTAAAGGCAATCCAGGTCATTGAATTGGTCGGCGTTCCGGACTTTGACAAGGTCTTCGTCCGTTGCCTGGGTTTTTAGGGGATATCAGCGGCAGGACTATTGAATATGAACCTCGGTTTAGGCATCGATACAGGCGGGACCTTCACAGACGCTGTTATTATTGAAATTGATTCCGGCCGGATATTGACCAAGGCAAAGGCGGCCACTACCCGTCAGGATTTGCGGATAGGAATCGGCAACTCGTTAAAGGCTTTAGATGGATCTCTATTTCCCCAGGTGAAGCTTGTCTCCCTTTCCACCACCCTGGCCACCAACAGCATCGTCGAGGGAAAGGGCGCCAGGGTGGGATTGATCGCTGCGGTTCCCAAGCCCGAGAGCTTTTCCTCTTTCACGAATATCCCGGCCGAGGAGACGGTTGTCATCGCCGGCGCGCACGATCGTCGGGGCCAGGTCGCCGCCGAACTTGATACCGACGCCGCTCGAGCCGCCATCGTCCATATGGCGGAAAAGGTCGACGCCTTCGCGGTCTCCGCTTATTTCAGCATCTACAATGCGCGTCACGAACTCCAAATCAAAGAGATCGCCTCAAAACACTGTTCTCATCCCGTCGTGTGCGGTCACGAACTTTCGGCCTCGGTAGGCATGGTGGAAAGGGCGGTCACTGCGATCCTCAACGCCAGGCTTTTGCCGGTCATCCGGGAACTTCTCGAAGCCGTGCGTCATATGCTGTGGGAAAACCGCATCGACGCTCCCCTCATGGTCGTTAAGGGAGACGGTTCGCTGATTTGCGCCGAGGTCGCAAAAGAGAGGCCGGTTGAGACGATTCTCTCCGGACCTGCGGCGAGCGTCGCCGGGGCCTGTCGATTGAGCGGCCACAATGATGCCGTCGTTGTGGATATGGGAGGGACCACTACCGACATTGCCATCGTTGTCAACGGCAGTGCGCCTTTGGACAATGATGGGGCGGTGGTTGGCGGATGGAAGACCCGCGTTCGGGCGGTGGATATGTGGACGGTGGGCCTGGGAGGAGACAGCCGGGTCGATGTGCGGCCGGAAGGCCGGCTCCTTATCGGCCCTCGAAGGGCTCTGCCTCTTTGCGCGGCGAGCAGGATATTCCCTCAGTTTTTGCCGACGCTTCGAGAGTTCTATAATCGGCATGCGAAAAAATTAAAGACTGATCTCAATTTCTTTTCTCTCGTGAGGAAACCCCCATTCGCGCTCTCCCGGTATGAGAAGGCGCTTCTTGACGCTCTCGACGGCAATATTCTGCACTGTGACCGGATCGCCGAAATAGTCGGCCCATTTGTCTCTCTAGATCGTTTCGTGGCGCTCGGTTTTCTCTCTGAGGTGGCGTTTACTCCCACGGACCTTCTCCATGCCAGGGGCGCTCTCGATCTTTTTGACAAAGAGGCTTCAATTATCGGGGCGGACATCCTGGCTCAACGCATGGGAATGGACCGGGCAAAATTTCTGAACCGGCTGGCGGATGAAATTACTTCCGCCCTTTACCTGCAGATTACGGCAAAGGCGCTCCAGGACAATAAACGCCTCAGCCGCGCCTGGTCCTCGGCTAATTTTGATTTTCTCGACCGGCTGTTGCAATTGCCGGCTGAATCGGGAGTCGCTTTGGATGTTCGCCTCGGTCGTCCATTGTTAGGAGTCGGGGCGCCGGTCGGGGCCTTTCTTCCCGAAGCGGCCTCCAAACTGTCGACCCGCTTGATTGTCCCTGAACATGCAGAGGTCGCCAATGCCTTCGGCGCCATCACCGGACGTGTCGTCGAGCGCACGGAAGTGACCATCCGTCCACATAGACTGGATGGATTTAATCTGCTGGCCACAGACGCGCAGTATCGATTCGACACTCTGGAGGAAGCCCTGGCTGCCGGTGAAGAACACTCTCGGAAAAATGCAAAGAGACGTGCCGAGGAAAGGGGAGGCAGGGAAATCGAGGTGAGCGTAACCAGGGAGGAGCTTTTGATGCCGATGGCCGGCACGCGAGGGGATCGGGTCTTTCTTGAAATCAAACTGACGGCCACGGCATCGGGTCTGCCGGCCTACTGAAGGAGAATATGCGTCATGCGTCTTGGAGTAATAGCCTGCACCGTTTTGAAACCCGAACTCGACCTTCTCCTGGGCTCCGTTCCGGAGGTTGCCGAGGTGGTCTATCTCGATGCTGCCCTGCATGTGCATCCACAGAAAATGTTGGAGCGGCTTCTGGAGGAGATACCCACAATGGGGCAGAAGGTTGACGCCGTCTTTCTCGGCTATGGCTACTGCCAGTCCCTGAGGGGAATAGACGAAAAATTCGACTTTCCGGTCATCCTGCCCCAGGTCGATGACTGCATAAGCTTGCTGCTGACCCCCCAGCGCTACGCCGAAGAGGTCCGCCGAGAGGTGGGAACCTGGTTCATGACCCCGGGGTGGGCCGAGATAGGCGCTCAGTTGATCATCAAGGAACTCAAGCTGGAGAGGGCAACGCGCTACGGCTGGGACCCGATGGAGATGGCCCGCCGCCTATTCACCCACTACAAGCGAGGGATCTTTATCGATACCGGGGTGGAAGGACGGGAAGCTTATATGGAAAAGGCTCAGGCCTTCTGCGAGGACTTTAACCTCACCATGGAAACCACCACTGCCGATACCTCGCTGCTCGCTAACTGGCTGGAGAAGGCTCGGCTGGGACAAACCAGGGTGTGAAGCGGGCCTATGTCTGGTAGAACAGAACGTGAGCCACAGAGAAGACCAAAGCCCGATATTTGGAGGAGCACGCATGCGGCCTGCAACGATGAAGATTTTGGACGATTTTACCGAGCACAATATCTTAGCACTTGAGCACGCTAAGCGGGAGGGCCGTAAGATCATAGGCTTCTACTGCGGATTTGCCCCTTTGGAACTTATTTCGGCGGCCGGAGCCGTACCGGTTGGCCTCTGTGGAACGAAAGAAGCACCCATTCCCGTTGCGGAAACCATTCTGCCGCGTAACCTGTGCCCGCTCATCAAGTCGAGCTTTGGCTTTGCAATGACCGATACCTGTCCCTTCTTTCGTATCTCCGATATGCTTGTGGCCGAAACAACCTGCGACGGCAAGAAGAAGATGTTCGAACTGCTCGGGAAATACAAGCCCTTGCACGTGATGCATCTTCCGCCTGGATCGGATCGCCCATCCTCAAAAACCTTGTGGATGGAAGAGGTTCGCTTATTCCAAGAGATTCTGGAGAAGTTTTGCGGAGTCGAGATCACACGGGAAATGATCTGGGAAGCCATCAAGATGTATAACCTGGAACGAAAGACGCTGAAAACGCTCCATGAGCTGAATAAAGCCGATCCGGCGCCGCTTTGCGGTTTAGATACACTCAAGGCCCTGTTACTTGTCTTCTTCAACGCAGACAAGGAACATGGGATAGAGGTCGTTCAACAGTTGATCTCGGAGGTTGAAAGCGCGCCCGATGCATTTTCTCCGTTTTCTCCAGGCACTCCGCGCATCTTGCTCACGGGCTGTCCTGTGTCCCTGGGATCGGAGAAGGTCGTAGTCATAGCTGAAGAATGCGGTGCAAGCGTGGTTTGCTTCGAGATGTGCACGGGGTCCAGAGGGTTTACCCTTGTCGATGAGGATAAAGGAAAAGACCCGCTCGAGGCTATAGTCGAGCGCCATTTGAGCATACCCTGCGCGTGCATGTCACCCAACCCGGGACGTCCCAGGCTTATAGGGGAATTGATAAAGGAATACCGCATTGACGGCATTATTGACCTGACCTGGCAAGCGTGCCACACATTCGCCATTGAGGACGCAGTCTTGCAGCAACACAACCGATCCGATTGGAAATTGCCCTTCCTTCACGTAGAAACAGACTACTCTTCAGCCGACGTCGAGCAGCTCAAGACCAGGATTGCTGCATTTATCGAGATCATACAGGATAAGAGAAGGCAATCTTATCGACATTTGGAAAGCTAAGGTTCTGCAGGAAATAACTTTGAAAATCCGGCATGATAGAAAGCTTTTGCTGATTCCAAACAGCCGACGGCAACGGATTATGGCGGGGTCAATTCCGGCATCGATGCCCGCCCCCTCCGCTCCGGATCATTGCTTGTGATACATAACCTTGCCTCCGACGATTGTATAGATCACCCGGGCAGTCGGGATCTCATCTTCCGGAATCTTCATGATGTCTTTTGAAAGTATCGTAATGTCCGCGAGCTTTCCCGGCTTTAGCGACCCTTTGATATCCTCTTCGAAAGCGGCATAGGCATTGTTGATCGTGTAGGCTCGCAGCGCTTCTTCCCGGCTCATCCGCTGGTCCGGATAGAAGGTCGAGCCGTCGGGCAGCTTTCTGGTGACGGCAGCATAGAAATTGGCAATCGGATCGACATCTTCCACCGGGGCATCGGTTCCATTCGTTACCAGGGCCCCGGTCCGCATGAGCTTACGCCAGACGTAGGCGCCCTCTTCGGCCCGTTTGGGTCCAATCCTTTTGGTGACCCACGGTCCATCAGATGTGCAGTGGACGGCCTGCATGGATGCTATGACCCCAAGCCCGGCAAAACGGGGAATATCGGCGGGATTGAGATGCTGCGCGTGTTCGATCCGCCACCTAAGCCCCTTGAGGCCGGGATTCTCCTTGAAGACGGTCTCAAAGATATTAAGCGTTTCGCGATTGGCGCGGTCTCCTATGGCGTGCACGCAAAGCTGAAAATCGCTCTTGATGGCAATCCGCGCCGCATCGAGAATATCTTTGGTGGATTCCACATTTAATCCCGTGCTCTCAGGGAGGTCGGAATAGGGTTGGAGCATCCATGCCGTATGAGAGCCCAGAGCGCCATCCATGAATTTCTTGACGGCCCGCACGGTCAGCCTTTTATCGCCGAAGTTTACAGTCCTGTATCGGTCAAGATTCGCAGCCAATGCTTCGTTGTTTTCATGGACCATAACCCAGAGCCGGATTCCAAGGTTATGCTCCCGGACCAGTTTTTTGTATAGATCGATGTCCGCAAACGAAGAAGCTGCATCCTGGAAGCTTGTGATGCCCTTGGAAAGACAGTCCTGAACGGCCAGACGGACGGCTTCGCGCAATTGCGACTCGACCTGCCCGGGGCTGCGTTTGGCAAGACTTTCCCCGTAAGCTAGTGTAACCAGTTCCTGCGCGGCGTCAAAAAATACTCCCGTCGGATTTCCTTTGGGGTCTCTGAGTATTTTTCCTCCCGGCGGGTCTTCGGTGGCGCTCGTAACCCCTGCCAGTTCCCTTGCTTTGGCATTGGCGATCAGCGCATGTCCGCTGGCGTGGGTAAGCAGCACGGGATTGTCCGGGGTAACTTTGCTGAGAGCATCATCTGCCGGGTACCCCTCGATAACAGGCGACGGCGCCCTGTTCCATTTTTCCTGGTGCCAACCGGAGCCGACGATCCACTCGCCGGGCTTGGCTTTCCGGGCGCTCTCCCTGACGATCGACACGATTTCATCCCAATTGCCGGCCTTTGTCAGATCGAGCTCCATTTTGGACCGGCCGAACGGGATAAGGTGTCCGTGGCCCTCAATGAATCCCGGCATGGCGAACATGCCTTTTATATCGAGTACTTTTGTGGACCGGCCTATATACGGGCGTATATCGCCGCTGCTACCCACAGCGACAATCGTATCGTTTCGAACCGCCAGCGCCTCTGCTTCAGGCTGGTTTTCGTCCACTGTGGCAATTCTGCCGTGCAGAATGACCACGTCGGCCGGCGGCGAGGCGCCGCCGGCGGGATGCCCGCTCAAACCTTCGGCGGCGGATAACGAGCTGTCAGGGCTGCCCGGCGCCCGCGCATAATCTAATGAGAAAAAACCGGCAAAGATCAGCAGCACGAAGAATGCTATAGCCCTGGATCGCCTTTGCACACTGATCGACATGTTCACTCCGGTTTATTTCTTGAGCAGTTGTTCAACCTCATCAATCAGTTGGAGGAACTCCTTCGACTGCCTGTACCGGTCGAGCGTTTCCTGATGCTGGAGCCAGGTCTCCCACACCCGCATCCACGCGGAATTATGCCAGTAACAGTCTGAATCGGCCGGGTTTCCGCCGACCCTGGCGCGGTATTCCTCGTACTCTTGCCGGCAGGAGCCGCAAAAACTGTACGGAGAGGCAAACCTGCCGCGTTCATCGGCCTGCGAGTCTGTCTGAGCCCCGCACTTGGCGCATTTCACCATGCACCGGGTACACTGAAAAATTTTTCGCAGGGCCTCGATCTTGCGCTGACGGATAGAGGTCTCGCGCTCCGACTTCACGTGTCCGGCTTTCTTGCCGAATTCGATTATAGTGGCCATTTTGACCCTCATTTCTTCGCGGTTTTGAGAAGAGTTTGATCTTCAGCGTCCTCGCCTTCCGAGTCGACAGGAGCTGTATCCACTCCGTTACCGTCAGTCAGATGGAAGAGTTGCTGGGTGAAATCCATGTAAACGGCCTGCGCGTTTCTTTGCGCCTTCTTTTTTAGGAATACGATGGGATCGTGGAGAAATTTCTTGAGGATAGATTTGGTAAGGACTTCAATCGCTTCCTTTTCCCTGTCGCTCAAGTCGGGAAGCTGGGAGAATGTCTTCCTGAGCTCATTTCGCCTTATCGTTTCAGCCTTTTCCCTCACGGAGACTATCGTCGGCACCGCGCTCAGACTGTTCATCCAATTTCTGAACTTGACAGTTTCCTCGTCGATGATGTGTTCGGCCCTCTGCGCCTCGTTCAGCCGCTCATCCTTGTTGATGTCTATGACCCCCTGCAAATCGTCTATATCATAAACATAGACGTTATCTATCTCGTTCACCCTTGGGTCGATGTCCCTCGGCACAGCGATATCGATGAAAAAAAGAGGCTTATTGCGCCGCTCCCGCATCCTCGACCTGACATCCTGGTATTGTATGATGGGCTCCTGCGATCCCGTCGAGGAGACCACGATATCGATTACCTTCAGTTCCTCCAAAAAGCGGTCGAACGATACCGTCTCAGCGTCGAATCTGCCGGCCAGCTCCATAGCCTTCTCAAGGGTTCGGTTTGCCACCACCATCCGGCGCACGCCCTGCCTGATAAAGTGCTCAGCGGCAAGTTCGGCCATTTCACCGGCGCCGATAAGGAGCACGCTCTTTTCCCTGAGGTCGCCGAAGATTTTCCGGGCAAGCTCGACCGCCGCATAGCTGACCGATACGGCGCAGGACCCGACGCAGGTCTCGGTTCGCACGCGTTTGGCAACTGAAAAAGATTTATGGAGAAGTCGATTGAGGACTACCTTAACCGTTCTATACTCGACTGCATCACGGAAAGCGTCCTTTAACTGTCCGAGTATCTGCGGCTCGCCTACAATCATCGAATCAAGGCTGGATGCAACCATGAACAGGTGTTTGACAGCTTCCAGGTCCTCATAGACGTAAAGGTACGAATCCAATGGAACGCTGTCCGGCAGCCCGACGTGGGTCCTCAACACCGCCTTTATCTCCCGCACGCCCTCCGCAAATGAGCTGCAGGTAAACAGGAATTCCACGCGATTGCAGGTTGAAAGGAAAACCAGTTCATCCACATGATCCAGATGCGGAAGCATATGCAGAGGGTTTACTTCTTTGCGGCACGCCACCGCAAGCTGCTCCCGTATTTCCACGGAAGCCGTCTTGTGACTCATGCCCAAAAGTACGATGTGAGCCATTACATCTTACCCGAATGATGGCCGCTCAAAAGCAGGCTCGCTCCGACAAAGGTCAGAACAACCGCCGCAAAACCAAGGATCGAGAGCCACGCCGCCCTGCGGCCCCGCCACCCTACCGCGAGCCGCTCGTGGACAAGGACAGCGTAAATGATCCAGGTGATAAGAGACAGTATCTCTTTGGGGTCCCAGCTCCAGGGCGAATGCCAGACAACGGCAGCATAGGCAAACCCGGTTATAAGCCCCGCCGTCATGAGAGGAAATCCCGACATGACGCAGTAATGAGCGATTGAGTCGAGCCGTTCAAGCGAGGGCAGCCTCTCATAGAGGAACCCGAAATCCTTTTTCTTAATATATCTTTCCTGGAGCAGGTACATTATGCCAACACTGAAGGCCAGAGCGAACAACGCGTTCGCAAAAAACAGGCTCCCTACGTGCAGAATGAGCCAGCCACTTTTGAAAAACTGGCTCTTGAGCATTACCTGTGACGGCAGAAGCGAAGACGTGAGCATGAAGACTACGGCAAGCGGAGATACGAATGAACCGAGGATGCGAAGCTTCAGCCGGATTTGAAGAATAAGATAGGTAACCACAAACACCCAGGCGAACACGCAAAACGCATCCTGAATCGTGTTGACGGGAAGGTTTCCGGTGTTCACCATACGCATTACAAGCGCAATCCCATGGAACAATGCCCCAACCAGCATTATTGTCCATGAGATAGCGTGCAGTTGCTCCAGATCCTTGAAAAGATAGACCAGGTAGCCTACCGTCGCGCACAGGTAGCAAAGCGTTGCGATTACCAGGAAAAGAGATTCCATAGACTTTCCCAGACAGCTTTTGTTTCGGTTTCGGGCATAACCGGGCGGCAGATCTCAATTGTTTTCGCAAAAGCCTGCTCCCTGCCGCCATGCTTGAGCCATTCAGGGATAGGGAGCTCCGCAAGCCCGGTAAATATATCCCGGGCCTGTTTTTCCGCCACTCCCCCGGCTTTGAAACGCTGCCTCAACTCCCCGAGCAACCGGATGAAAAAATCCCATTCGGGACCGATTTCCAGCTCCAGCTTCTGCCTGAGCACCCTTGCAACAGCCGGGCTAAGGCCGGAGGTGGATATTGCGATGCTCAAGGCCCCACGCTCGACAGTAGAAGGGACGATAAAGGACCCCAGATCCGGGTCCGTGGCCATATTACACCAGATGCCAAGCTCGCTGGCATCGGCAGCGACGGCCCGGTTCAAATCCATGTCGTCTGTGGCGGCAAACACCAGGCTCACTCCCAGAAGATGAGACCTCTCGTATAGCCTGCCTGCCCAGGATATCGATTTTTCCGAGCGCTTCTCGTCAAGCCATACCGAAAGTTCACGGGCCACAATCCGTACGTTGGCCCCATATTTGAGCAGTGTCCTGACTTTGCGCTCACCTACGGCCCCTGCGCCCACTACAAGACAGGTCCGGCCCTCAATGGCCAGGAAAAGAGGATAATATTGGGCCGGTATCTTTTCGGGTTTTTCCATTAACGGCATCAGTTTCAAAAGTGTGGAATTACCTGTGTCCTGACCCGCACAATTTAACATTGAAAACACGATTAAACAAGTTATTGCAGGGCTTCGGGGGCTTCAGTGAAGTCTCACGGGGCAACGGACTCGCCGACATCTAAGAGCACTTCACTACTGCTCCGCCTGTTCAAACCGCAAAATCGACTCAAAACAATATAAAACATCGGAAGCAGCCACCTTCTTTGCCTCGATGAATTATTATCTTGGTTTTGAAAGGAGAACAAAATGCGAAATTTAAGAAGGGACATAATTTTAACCGGGCTGTTTGCAATGCTCGCTTTTTTTCCGGTTCGATATACAGATTGCGGATCGACAGCTACAGCTTCCCAGCCTCCCGAAGAACAATGCGGCTGGGTTTGCAAGAATTTAAAACAGGATTGGAACTATATTTTCCATCCCGATCGTATCAACCAGTGTAAACCTCGCAATATCAGTTTGGACAAGGATGGGCCACCGGAAGCACTTCCCGGTGATTATTTTTCTTTATGAGATATTGCGCTTTTCAGCATGGAGGAAGAAATGGACAAATCCAGGTCATGCAACTACATGGGTAGGCGTTACAAAAGCGGACAGGCGGTCTGTAAGCCTGACAGATGCATAATGTGCCGCGATGGCGTATGGAACGAAGAACCGGGTTCCTGATCCCGTCATATGGGATGAAGGACCCGCAGGCAGGAGTTTTTCGCACGGAGAAAGGCACGGGCACGACCAGCAGGTGGGGCGAGGAGCTACCGGGATCGAGTCCCTTGGGGCAGGTTCCGGCTGTAGCCCCGCACCCTCTCAGGTCCTGCGGCAGATCACATAATCGGCGATGTCTTCGAGGATTGCTTTTGCCGGACTCTGGGGGAATATTCGAAGCGCCTCTTTGGCCCCCATGGAATGCGCGCACGCCTGATTATTCGTGTATTCGATTCCGCCGGTACGCACCACAATGTTTCTGATCTCGCTTATGTCTTTGGCGGAAATTTCGTCGGCGATGAAAATCTGCCTAAGCCGACGGCGCTCCGTGGTTTTTGCGTTCCGCAGAGCATAGATAAGCGGCAGGGTTGCCTTACCTTCCTGGAGGTCATTTCCAACCGGTTTCCCCAGTTCTTCGGCCTCGCCGGTAAAGTCCAGGGTGTCGTCAATTAATTGGAAGGCTATACCCAGGTTGTGTCCGTAAGACTTGAGCGCCTTCTCCTGGGCCAGGCCGCCGCCTCCGAAGATGGCGCCTGTCTGGCACGCCGCACTGATGAGCACGGCGGTTTTTCTTGTGATTACTTCGAGATATTCGTCCTCACTTATTTCAAGATTATCCGAATTTACAAGCTGGAGAACTTCGCCTTCGGACATCCTGGTTGTGGCTTCGAGCAGAACGTCGAGTATCCGGATGTCCCGGTATCCGACAGCCATCTGTATGGACCTGGAGTAAAGATAGTCTCCGACGAGCACTACGGCGGGATTGCCCCAGACCGTGTTTGCAGCGGGTTGGCTTCGGCGGAATTCGGCATGGTCAACAACGTCGTCATGCAGCAGGGTTGCCGCGTGTACGAATTCGAAGACGACGGCAAGCTTGGTGTCATCCTTGCCTTTGTACCCGCACAGCCTGGAACACAGGACCATGAGCAAAGGCCGCAGCCGTTTGCCGCCGCTGCCTGTTATGTAGCGCCCGACAACCGAAATGAGCGGAATATCGGAGTCGAGAAGCCGGTTTATTACCTCTTCGATCCTCACCAGGTCCGGACCGACCTGGGCATAGATTTTCTCCTTGAGATTCCCGGGACCGGGAGGCATGAAGCTGGGCACTGCGGAAACGTCCACTATTTATAAATCCGATGCTTGTTCAGGTAAACTTGCCGAGTCGGCTCTAACAAAAAATCTAAGGAGAACCCTTGGTTAAATAACGAAAAATTCGCGCCATGTCAAAGCGTTTCGCTCCGGGCGTCAGTAGGATGCCGAGTTGTCCTCGCGGGAGCAAAACCACGCCTGTCGAAATGCGGTCGATTCCGGCCTTCAGGCAACCGCCAATCCGTCTATCTTTTGTATAAAATCGAGGTAAGGGGTCCTATCCCGAAGAACCCAGCCCGCATGGAAGGGCACACTTTTGCCCGGGGTGCGGCTCTCGGGGAACAGGGAAAAAAAGGAGCGCTCGAAAGCGCTCCTGCGTACCAAATTTGAAGGTCGCGGGTTTCACTCAAACAGAGCTTCACCCAGCCCGGAAACTGGCGGCGACTGTTATCTTTCCGATAGCTCCACGAGAACCCCGTATGTTGACTTGGGATGGAGAAAGGCAATTTTCGCACCGCCCGCGCCTTTTCTCGGCTTTTCGTCGATCAGCCTGACCCCTTTTGCCTTGAGTTCTTCAAGAGCTTGTTCAATATTTTCCACGCGGAAGGCAATGTGCTGGACTCCCTGTCCCTTTGCTTCAATGAATTTTCCGATCGGGCCATCGGGAGAGGTCGATTCGAGAAGCTCGACTTCGGTTTCTCCCACCGGAAAGAAGGCCGTCGTTACCTTTTGTTCCGCAACGGTTTCGCTTCCAAGATGCTCAAGCCCGAGAATATCGGTATAGAGCTTCTTTACTTCCTCGATACTGCTCACCGCAATACCGATGTGGTCAACTTTAAGTACCTTCATGACGCCTCCTTCTTCGATTTGGAAATGGAAAGCCACTCGCCGACAATATCGCGCATCAGAGTGTAAGGGTCGCTCTTTTTTTCCATCAATTCTTCGACAGCGGTATCGAGCCTTCCGTTCTGCTCCAGTTGCTCTCGAATGACCCTAAAAAGCTCTGCATGAATCATCCGAAGCGTTTCCCTGCTGGTCCTCTCGCGCCTCTTTTCGTAAAACCTGCCGGAGTCGAGCAGATATTTGCGGTGCGACTCAATGGAGAGCCACAGTTCCTCTATCCCGATATCTTCGACCGCAACGGTCCTATTTACCGGGGGGGTCCAGTCGCGCTCCTTGATATGGGCATCGATTTCAAGCCGCGAGCAAACTTCTGTGCAGAGCTGATCGGCTCCCTGCTTGTCAGCCTTGTTCACCACGAACACGTCGGCTATTTCCATGATGCCCGCCTTCATGCTCTGTATCGCGTCTCCCAGACCGGGCACCAGGACAAGACAGGTGGTGTCGGCGATGCCGATTATATCGATCTCATCCTGTCCGACGCCGACAGTTTCGATCAGGATCACATCCTTGCCGAAGGCGTCCAGGACCTTTACCACGTCTCCAGTGGCTTTGGCCGTGCCTCCGAGAAACCCACGGGTAGCCATGCTTCGGATATAAATATCGGGATCATTGGTGAGTTCGCTCATCCTGACCCTGTCCCCCAGCAAGGCGCCTCCGGTAAAGGGGCTTGAAGGGTCCACGGCAATGATTCCCACCTTGAGACAGCTCTTTCGGATGACGCGCGCCAGCTTGTCCGTAAGAGTGCTTTTCCCGGCCCCCGGCGACCCGGTAATTCCAATTATATACGCTCTGCCAGTGTGCGGATATAGCTTCGCCATCCACTCATAGGCCCTGTCATCTTCGTCCTCAAGCCAGGAAATCAGACGCGCGGCCGCCCGAGGAGAGCCTTCCAGGACTTGGGCGGCGTAATCAAAGGCCATTTCGGTTAATTCCTTATAAGGGCGAAAAACTTTTGGAACCCGTCCGCGTTTGCGGACGGGTCCCTGTACTATACGGCAATCAGCCGAATCGGAAAATCCCTTTGAGCAAGGCCGTTCTAGCGCTGGCGCACGTTGCTCTGAATGAAATTGACTATCTCTTTGGTCGGCGTGCCCGGCCCAAAAATGGCGGCCATACCGGATGTTTTGAGAAAATCGTAGTCTTCCTCGGGAATGATGCCGCCGCCAACCAGCAGCACGTCTTTCAGTCCCTTCTGCTTCAACAGTTCATTGACTCTCGGAAAAAAGTAGTTGTGAACGCCTGAGAGGCTGCTCATGCCGACAACATCGGCATCTTCCTGCTCGGCAGCCGCAACTATCATTTCAGGGGTCTGACGAAGGCCCGTGTAAACGACTTCCATACCCGCCTCAGCAAATATCCTCGCCAAGAGCTTGGCGCCGCGGTCATGACCGTCCAGACCGGGTTTTGCCATAATCATTTTAATTTTTTTGGCCATGGAATTATCCTCCAATATAGCTTTGTCAACTGTTGGGACCAGTCTTATACAAATTCTTTCGGCCGGTACTCACCGTAAACCCCTCGCCATACGTCACAGACTTCGCCGACGGTGGCCTTGGCTTTAACGGCTTCGATAACATAAGGCATGACATTTTCATCCGTTTTGGAAACCTCGCGCAGTTTGTCAAGGGCGGCTTTCCACTTTGCCTGGTCTCTTTCCGCGCGGTATTTCTTGAGCTCGGCGGCCTTCATTTCGCCAACGGACATGTCCACCTTGAGAAGACCGGTCGGAGGAGGCTCTTCCATGGTGTACTTGTTTATACCGACATAGATGCGTTCACCGGACTCGATCTCTTTCTGGAACCGGTAGGAGCTGTTCTGAATTTCTTTCTGGATGTAGCCCTGCTCGATTGCAGTAAGTGTCCCGCCCATGGCATCGATCTTCTTGACATAATCGTCGATCTCCGATTCGATCTTGTCGGTCATGTTCTCGACATAGTAGCAGCCGGCCAGCGGATCGATCGTATCGGTCGCACCGCTTTCTTCGGCAACGATCTGCTGGGTGCGAAGCGCGACGGTAACTGCCGCCTGGGTCGGCAGACACAAGGCTTCGTCATAGGAATTGGTGTGCAGCGACTGTCCTCCGCCAAGGGCCGTGGCGTATGTCTGCAGTCCCACTCGAACGATGTTGTTCAGAGGCTGCTGAGCCGTAAGGGTAACGCCCCCGGTCTGCACGTGGTAGCGCAGCATCATGGAGCGTGCGTCTTTTGCCTTGAAGCGGTCTCTCATGACCTTTGCCCAATATCTGCGGCCGGCGCGGAACTTGGCAACTTCTTCGAGCACGTTTGTGAAGGCGTTGAAGAAGAAGCTCAGCCTCGGGGCGAATGTGTCAACATCCATACCGCGATCGATACAGGCCTGAGTGTAGGCGATACCATCCGCCAGGGTGAAAGCCATTTCCTGGGCGGCCGTCGATCCCGATTCACGAATATGATAGCCGCTGATGCTGATTGAGTTCCACCTTGGAACCTTTTTCTGGCAAAATTCGATCAGGTCAACAGCAAGTCTCATGGTCTGCTTGGGCGGATAAATATATTGGCCGCGGCAGATGATCTCTTTTAAAACATCGTTTTGAACGGTCCCGCCGACCTTGTCCCAAGACACGCCCTGCTCTTCGGCGATGGCCAGATACATGCCAAGCAGCACGCCGGCCGGGGCGTTCATGGTCATCGAAGTGGTGACTTTGTCCAGAGGAATCTGGTTAAAGAGAATTTTCATATCATCGATGTGGTCGATTGCCACACCAACTTTTCCGACTTCCCCCATGGAGAGCGGGTGATCCGAGTCGTAGCCGGCTTGGGTGGGAAGCTGGAAAGCCACGCTAAGGCCCGTTTGACCCTGCTGGAGCAGGTAGCGATAGCGCTCGTTCGTGCCCTTGGCGTCTCCAAATCCCGCGTACTGGCGCATCGTCCAGTAGCGGCCGCGGTACATGGTCGGCTGCACGCCCCGGGTAAACGGAAACATTCCGGGGTAGCCAAGATCGCGGTCGTAGTCGAGCCCTTTAACGTCCAGAGGAGTATAGAGCCTTTCGACCGGAGCCCCGGAGATCGTGGTAAAGACGGGCTTTACTTCGGGCGACTTCGCGAGCGTCTTTGCAACGGGTCCCTGGTCCCACTTTTCTTTACCAGCTTGAATTTTTTGAAGTACCTTCTCATCGAACATAAGTAGCCTCCTCAACGGCGAAATTCCACGCGACACCCCGCTGGCTGCATCAGCGGAATCTATTAAAAAGAAGCACGAACCGCATACAGTTCGGCACCCCTGGCCATTTTCCCGAATAGAGAAAAATGAACCCGAGCCTGAACGAAAAGGAGAATTGGTTTGAAACGAACATGCGCCCTCATGCCTGGCCTGGCCGCAACAGACAGGGCAAGAGATAGTGAAAATATTTTCAACGTCCAACCTATAGCAGCAGTTCCGTTGTGGGTCAACATCAATGATGGGGAGTTCGTGAAAAAAAGTAGTTGCGTTCCCCTCAAATTCAACAAAAAAAGATTCACAATGGCCGTTGAGGACGGCGGGCTTTGAGATCGAATGCCGGATGCCCGCATTCACGCTCGCCTGAAGGTCCGGGGGAAACCGCACAGGACTATCCGGATGCTGATGGCCGATTCTGCCCATTGTGCAGACGCCACGATCCAAACTTTAGATTATTCAGGCGGATACGCAGTTTCCGCATATTTTTTGCTTGACAGATTGTGAAAATATGTTCTAGGATAGCACCGTTGAGACTGCCCCGTTCATTTGCTCTTTTGCCTCCGGAGGAACCGCCATGCTCTACTTTGCCAAAACCGTCGAAAGCCCCTGCAGAAATTGCCAATACATCGACCAGGACAAGGATGAATGCGCCAAAGATTGTGTCAAATTGAGCGACTTTCAGGCGGCGCTCCTGCGCCTTGACGAGATCAATATCAAGAACTTCGAGTTCCGCTCCCCTATCCTGGCCAGGAGAGCCGTATAGCGAAGCGCGGCACAAAAACCCGACAATTATAATAAAGGAGGCGGCAAATCAATCTTGCCGCCTCATCCTTTTTGAATGCCGCTGCCTTCGAACCGGTTTTACCCGTCCGCATGCCCGCCTGTTCCACAAGTCATTTTGCATTTATTCTTGCCTCTGAACCCGGCTATGCTAAATTGAATGATTGTCAAACATGGGGTCGCCATAATTCCAGGAGAAATGGATGCCCATTGCAGTTAAGGAAGTATCACTTCGCAATATCCTCTCATTTGGACCTCAAGGACTAAACATCGGTCTCGCGAGTCTGAACGTATTAATCGGTCCTAATGGTTCAGGCAAATCAAATCTTATTGAGGTATTTGCTCTTCTGCGCTCAAGCCCTGCCGACTTGCGTGCCTTTATTCGGGAAAATGGCGGGGTAAGCGAATGGATTTGGAAGGGAGCATCCAAAGAGGCGGCATTGATTGGCGCGGTCATGAATTATCGCCAGGGGCCGCAACCCCTCAGACACCTGTTGGAGTTTCGTTCTGAAAAACAGGGCTTTAGCCTGCGTGATGAGCGAATCGAAAACGAGAGGCCCGTTTATGGTAAACCTTCCTTTTATTATCGTTACTCTTATGGGCGCCCGACGCTTTACACCGCGGCTGGAGAACGCGAGTTGCCGCGCGAGACAGTCGAGCCTGATAAATCTATTCTAGCGCAAAGGCGAGACGCAGATACCTACCCCGAACTCTTTTATGTGGCCTCTGTCTATGAAAAGATCAGAATCTATAGAGAGTGGACCTTCGGGCGCAAAGCGATTTTTCGCGAACCGCAAAAAGCGGACATGCGGAACGACCGTCTTGAAGAGGATTTTTCTAACCTGGGCCTTTTCTTGAACAGGCTCCGCAGGATACCAAAGGCCAAAAATGCTATCCTTGAAGGATTGCGTGATTTATATGAGGAATTTTGTGACTTCGACATAAGTATAGAAGGCGGGACCGTTCAGGTATTCTTCACTGAAGGTGATTTCGTTATCCCTGCTACCAGGCTGTCGGATGGAACTCTGCGCTATCTATGTCTTCTCGCTATCCTGTGTGACCCGGACCCACCCCCGCTTATTTGTATCGAAGAGCCGGAGCTCGGACTTCATCCCGATATCCTGCCCAAGATGGCCGACCGGTTGGTCGATGCTTCCCAACGTACTCAACTGATTGTCACGACGCATTCCGACATTCTGGTCGATGCAATGAGCGAAAGACCCGATGCGGTAATTGTCTGCGAAAAGCATTCGGGTCAGACCACTATGGAGCGCCCCAACAAAAAGACGCTCTCGGCCTGGCTGAAACAATACCGCCTTGGCGAACTTTGGACGCGGGGTGAATTGGGGGGTACCCGGTGGTAAAAGTAGGCATCTATGTAGAGGGGGGCGGTGACAGTAAGGAACTGCATGTCCGCTGCCGCGAAGGGTTCAGGAAACTTATCGAAAAAGCGGGTTTCAGGGGTCGAATGCCGCGCATAGTAGCCTGCGGAGGAAGACAACACGCCTTTGACATGTTCCGGACAGCCATTGGCAAGGGGCAGGGCTTCCATCCGATACTCCTGGTTGACAGCGAAGAACCCGTGGACCCTGAAAATGAACTTTCCAACGACTCGGCGGCCGTCTGGAACCATCTCCAATCTCGCGATGGTTGGACGCGTCCTCATGGGACAGATGACGACCAGGCACAAATGATGGTCACGTGCATGGAGACATGGATAATGTCTGACAGGGGAGCCCTGCGTAAAGTTTTTGGAGCCAGGCTTGTGATAAGCGCTCTTCTGCCTGTGCGCGACTTGGAACAGAGATCGAGATCCGACGTGCAACCGGCGCTCGAAAATGCGACACGCAATTGCGGCGCCGATAAGGCCTACCATAAGGGAAGAAGGTCTTTTCAGGTTTCGGCCGCGCTAAGCCCCAGCGCTCTTATGGACCTTCCACACTTTAAGCGATTCATAGAAGCTCTTAACAGCCGCTTACCCGAGGGGACAGGCGGTATTGCCCAGTGCGGAGGAGCATGAACCTTTTCCTCTGCTTCCCCGGCCTCTCTTGTCATGGCCGGGCCGGCAACGACAACTTCGAGGCCCTTTCCAATATCCCGGTCTTTTCCAGCCATTCCATGCTCGAAGACACAATAAATGGACCGTTTAGCAGATTCTCCTTGTTATAAACGAACGGCTTTCCCGACAGATCGAGCATAACTCCCCCGGCTGCCGTAACTATCGCCTGGCCGGCCGCCGTGTCCCATTCCCAGGTAGGACCGAACCTCGGGTAAAAATCGGCTTCCCCGCTTGCTACGGCGCAAAACTTGAGAGCGCTCCCCCGGTTTATGATCTCGTGGGTGGGTATTAGAGACAGCAACTCCTCCAGCCCCGGGCTCGGATGAGAGCGGCTCCTCACGATCCGCACGGGCCCATTGGCTAATATTTGCAATACCTTGAGCCTTCTGCGCCCGCTCTCCGAAATTTCCCAGCAGCCTTCGCGCGCGTCCGCCATGAAAAGCCGATTTGTCACAGGGATATAGATCACCCCCGCCACCGGAGTGCAGCCTTCCACCAGGGCGATATTCACTGTGAATTCGCCATTTCGCTTAACGAACTCCTTTGTTCCGTCAAGCGGGTCAACCAGCCAGAACCGGTCCCAGTTTCTTCTGATTTCAAAAGGGACCTCTTTCCCCTCTTCTGAGAGAACCGGGATATCGGGGTAGCGTGACCGAAGCGAATCGGCGATTATCCTGTGCGAGCGCATGTCGGCAAGTGTGAGCGGGGAATGGTCTTCCTTGCACTTAATCTCGAAATCGGTGCCGTAGACTTCCAGGATGGCCTTGCCGGCCTCCCTGGCAACGCCCGCAAGAAAATCAAAGTCCAGCATTCAAAAATTCCCTTCGCTGCAAGCTCTACCTCTCAGCCTGAACGAACAGGCTTCTGATAAGCTCTAAATGGTTCCTGTGATTGCGAATTTCCCACCATACCGCTCCCTTTGGGGCGATTTTCCAGGGAGAACCGGCAGAAAAACCCTCACCTGAGAACAGCCATGCTTGATTTTTCGCTTCAAATCAGCCGTTCCAGCCGATTCCCATCTGACCTCACAGTCCGCTCGGGCATACGAGGTCGAACTATGCGGACACGGCGCCGCTTCCACAACTGTAATCACCCGGACATGTGAAGGCAGCCCCGTTTTGTCCGAGCCAATTTGAGCCATATCTTTTATTACACAGGATCAGGCATTGAATAAAACTAAAATTGAACCTATTTTTATAATCACTTGAAGCTGGCTATGAACGCAACCTTTGAAGCACAAGTGAAGCACAAGTGAGGTAAAATAATGGCTGAGGTGGAAGTGCCAAACCCCGAGGAACTCAAGGAAATCAAGGAGAAGGGTTTTAGCAGGAGGATAGCCCTTGTCACCGCGGTTTACGCGGTGGTCCTGGCTATAGCGTCTCTTGGCGGAAACCACGCAATGAAGGAAATGCTGCTCTCCCAGCAGCAGGCATCGGACCAGTGGGCTTACTACCAGGCGAAATCGATCCGGGAGCATCTCTACAAAAGCCAAAAGATGATTCTCGAAAACGAGCTTGTGCTGCTCTCCGGAGCTTCGAGCCCCGACGCGGTGGAAAAAGTCAAGGCCTCTATCAAGGCTCTTGAAGACGAGGAAGGGCGGTTCGCAAGCGAGAAAAAAGAAATCCAGCAGGAAGCCAGGAACCTGGAGAAGGAACGGGACGTAAACAGGACAAAAGACCCTTACTTCGAATACGCGGAAGTGCTCCTGCAGATAGCCATTGTCATGGCGTCGGTATCGATAATAGCGGGCAGCCGCGCAGTATTCTCTTTCTCGGTCCTGGTTGCCTTACTGGGTGCCGTGATGTGCGCAAACGGCTATTTCCAGGTTCTTGCGCTGCCCTTCATGCATTAAGCCTTTATGCGCCGTCTCGTTCAGCTATTTGCCCTGTAAAAATAAGCTCGGGCTTCTTAAGGATTATACGGGTGTCGGGTGGAACGGATTCGGTAAGCCATACATTGCCCCCGATTATCGATCTTGCCCCGATAACGGTATCTCCGCCAAGAATCGTCGCCCCTGAGTAGATGATCACATCGTCCTCAATGGTCGGGTGCCGCTTTTTATTTCTGAGCAGGTCCCCCGCATCGCGCGGAAGCGAGAGCGCTCCGAGCGTCACGCCCTGGTAGAGTCTCACACGGCAGCCGATCTCAGTAGTTTCGCCTATGACAACACCCGTTCCGTGATCGATGAAGAAGCTCTCTCCGATATGCGCGCCGGGGTGGATGTCGATTCCTGTCACGCTGTGCGCATATTCGGTAATAATACGGGGAATAAGGGGAATGTTTTGTTCCCATAGATTGTGAGCCATCCGATAGATCGATACGGCAAAGAGGCCGGGATAGCTGAAGATTATCTCATCGAAGCTCTTGGCAGCCGGGTCGCCCTGGTATGCGGCGCGCACGTCGCTGGCAAGCATGAGCCGAAGCGAAGGCAGGTCCCGCATAAAATTTACCGTCGCCCTCTGGCCCAATTCATCACATTGAACACAGGGGAGGTCGTGGCGTATGCAGTCATGGCGCAGGGCCAGAGCTATCTGCTCAGACATCAGTTCGAACAGCGCTGTTGCCTCCTGGCCGAAATAGTAGCCAAGATTGAACTTCTCCAGCCGGTTCCTGATAAAGTATCCCGGATAGAGCAGCCTTCTAATCCGGTCCACGATGTCCACAACTGCCTCTCTCGACGGAATCGGCTCGGGTCCTACATGGTCAAAGCACTCTCCGTTTGCACAGGAGCTTACGAGCCTTTCGACAATCCCGGGGATCTCCTCCCGGAAATGCCGCTCCGTCACAATCTCAGTCCGGCATTGATCGAAAATAAGTTTATCTTCCACGGTCCTACCTCCAGCCGGCAGATCGATTTCCGGCAATCTGGGTCCACCCGAAATTCCTCATTTGACTTGACATTCCACTGCTGCAAAATCAGGCTTCCTGTTCATACCGGCTCAGAAAAGGAAGAGCCGGTCCGTTGATAAAACAAGCGACCCGGCTCTTTGAGAAAATCCCTTTACGCCGGAGTTATGCTTCCCGGCAAGCCTGAACGCCTGTTTTCCAATAGGGTGACATGCTCCTCAGCGTCTCGATTATTGGAGGCAGTTTTTCGATGACGAAATCTATTTCTTCATCGGTGTTGTACACACTGAGGCTGAACCTGATCGATCCGTGCGCCATGGTGAAAGGGATCCCCATTGCCCGCAGAACGTGGGAAGGCTGCAGAGACCCGGAGGTGCAGGCCGACCCCGACGAGGCACAAATGCCGAACTCGTCCATCATGAGCAGGATGCCTTCGCCTTCCACGAATTCGAAACTGATGTTGGTCGTGTTAGGCAGCCGATTTGCCCTGTCACCGTTTACCTTGGTATTGGCGACGGTTTTCAGAATAGTGTCCTCGAGCCTGTCGCGCAGGCCCTTTACAAATGTGTTTTCAAACTCCATCTTTTTTTGCGCAAGCTCAGAGGCGACTCCCAGCCCTATTATACTGGGGGTGGCTTCCGTTCCGCCGCGCCTTCCTCGCTCCTGGTGGCCCCCGATGAGGAAGGGCGAAAACTTGGTGCCCTTGCGCACGTATAGCACGCCTATTCCTTTGGGTGCGTGCAGCTTGTGTCCGGAGAGCGAAAGCATGTCTATAGACATATCTGCCAGGTTGGTGGGAATTTTCCCGACCGACTGAACCGCATCGGTATGGAAAAGGATACCGCGCTCCCGGGCCATCTCCGCAGCCTTCTCTATGGGAAAAATCACCCCTGTTTCGTTGTTTGCCCACATGAGGCTCACGATTGCCGTGTCCGAAGTCAGCGCCCGTCTATACTGTTCCATATCGAGGCGCCCTTCGCTGTCGACGGGCAATTCAGTCAGCCGGTATCCTTGCGTGGCCAGGTGGGCGCACAGCGCGCGCACCGCCGGGTGCTCGACCCTGCTGGTCACGATGTGCTTTTTGTCGGGGTAGCTCCCAAGGGCCGAGCGGATGGCCGCATTGTCGCTTTCCGACCCGCAGCTCGTAAAGATGATTTCCTCAGGAGATGCGCCCAGAAGAGTTGCAACCTGCTCGCGCGCTTTCCTGACCTGTTTCATGACCTGGCCCCCAAAGGAGTGCATGCTCGAAGGATTTCCATAGAGTTCATGGAAATAGGGGAGCATTACTTCCAGCACTTCCGGGGCCACCTGGGTCGTCGCATTGTTATCCAGATATACAGGTTTCACGCCGATACCTCCTCAACCACAAGTTCCGGCAAGACCAGCTCGCGCAGTTTCGCCTCGACGAAATTTTTCAATGTCTGGTCGGATGCCTGGCAGGATGCGCATGCCCCGCGCGTTGCAACCAGCACGCGATTACCCACCACGTCCACCAGTTCGATGTCGCCGCCGTCATGCTTCAGGGCCGGCCTGATTTCCCGTTCCAGGGTTTCCTCTATCATTTTGATTTTCTTGATATTAGACAGCTTCGGCCTTTCAGCCGGGGTCTCACTCCTCTGGGAGAGCACCTTGTCGATTATTTCCTGGATAAGCGGGTGGCAGTTTCCGCAACCCCCTCCCGCCTTAGTGTAGTTGGTCACCTCTTCGATTGTCGTGAGGCGATTCTCGCGGATGTTGCGCTCGATTTCCTTTTCCGTTACTCCGAAGCACTCGCAAACGATTTTGTCCTCTTCGGCTCGGACGGGGGCGCCCTTAAAATGTGAAATAGCCTGCTCCAGGGCCTCACGCCCCAGAACGGAACAGTGCATCTTTTCCTGGGGAAGTCCCCCGAGGTACTCCGCTATATCCTGGTTAGTGACCTTCGCGGCTTCCTCGACCGTCATGCCTTTTATCATTTCAGTCATTGCCGAGGCTGAAGCTATTGCGCTGGCGCATCCGAATGTCTTGAACTTCGCCTCTTTTATCCTGCCGTTTTCGTCGAGCTTGAAAGTGAACTTGAGCGCATCGCCGCACGCAATCGATCCAACCTCCGCAACCCCGTCCGGGTCTTCGATTTCTCCAACGTTTCGAGGATTGAGAAAATGATCCTTAACTTTATCAGTGTAGTCCCACATATCTGCTCCTCCCGCTACCATGTTTTATCCGCCCGGCCCAAAGAAGAGCGTCGCCCCGAGGTTGCGCAATCCGGTCCGGTCCGCTGATTCATTATAACTATAAATACGCCCCGGTAAAATTGTGTATCAAATTCTGCAATATTTTCTAAAACTCTTTCACATTAAACAAATAATCTTAACAGAAGAAGGCTGACGTTGAAACATTCAATTGCAGCACCACACCCGAGCAACGAAGCTTATCGCCGGGATCTATTCACGAGGCAATGCTGCCGCCCATCCGGGGCATTGAACCCTATGCCTTGCCCCTACTTTCTTCTTGACAAAACCAGCGTTACTCATTTAATTAACGGTTGCTCCGGGTTCCACCTTACTCGGTCTCTCTCTCACTACTGCGCCTGCGTCTATTCCGCTGCCTTTCACAACTGCCCGTTCAACTCAGAGTTGCCTGTCCGGCGCTTCCAGCTCTCAAGAAACCCTGAAATCCAAAACAGGATACAGGTTTGATCGAACCAAATCGAGTTCAAGGAGGTGAACGAAATCCGTACCAGGTCTTAGGCTGAGTGGAAACGAAAAAAAATCTCAACATGGAGGCTAAGTCGAAGATGCCCTACGATGCGACAAAAATGAAGGATTGGCAAATTTCGGAAGCAGCGGAAGCAAATATGCCTACGCCATGGGAGTTCCAGGAAAAACTGGGGCTGCAAAAAGACGAAATTCTTCCCATGGGCAGGCTCTGCAAGCTCGATTTCATGAAAATCATCGAGCGGCTGAAAAAGCGGCCGGATGGAAAGTACATCGAAGTAACTGCGATCACCCCCACCCCTCTTGGAGAAGGCAAAAGCACAACTTCCTGCGGCTTGATGGAAGGCCTTGGTAAAAGAGGCAAAAATGTCGGCGGGGCACTCAGGCAGCCTTCAGGCGGCCCGACCATGAACATAAAAGGCACTGCGGCGGGCGGCGGCAACTCGCTTCTCATCCCGATGACCGAGTTCTCGATGGGCCTCACAGGCGACATCAACGACATCATGAATGCCCACAACCTGGCCATGGTGGCCATGACATCCCGCATGCAGCACGAAAGAAACTACAATGATGAGCAGCTCCAGCGCCTGACCAGAATGAGGCGCCTCGACATCGATCCCACCCGTGTCGAAATGGGCTGGATCATGGATTTCTGCGCCCAGGCCCTGCGCAATATCATCATCGGTATCGGCGGCAGGCAGGACGGCTTCATGATGCAGTCCAAATTCGGGATCGCGGTCAGCTCGGAAATAATGGCTACTCTTTCGATCGTAAAAGATCTGGCCGATATGAAGAAAAGGCTCAACGAAATCACCGTGGCGTTCGACAAGCGAGGAAAAGCCGTTACCACCGGCGACCTGGAAGTCGGAAACGCCATGACCGCTTTCATGAGAAACGCCATCAACCCGACCCTTATGTGCACCGCTGAGTACCAGCCGTGCCTGGTTCATGCCGGTCCTTTCGCAAATATAGCCGTCGGCCAGTCTTCGATCATCGCCGACCGCGTCGGCCTCAAGCTCTTCGACTACCATGTGACGGAGAGCGGTTTTGCGGCGGACATCGGGTTCGAGAAATTCTGGAACGTGAAATGCCGCTATAGCGGCCTGAAACCTCACGTATCGGTCCTTACCACGACCATCCGCGCGCTCAAGATGCACGGCGGCGGTCCCAAAGTCGTGGCCGGACTTCCGCTTCCCGAGGACTACACCAAGGAAAACCTGGCTCTTCTCGAGAAGGGTATTCCCAACATGGTCCACCATATCAACACCATCCGCAAGTCGGGAATCAACCCGGTCGTCTGCATCAACGCTTTCCATACGGATACCAAGGCTGAAATCGCTCTGGTCCGCAAGCATGCGGAAGCAGCCGGCGCCCGTTGCGCCTTGTCCGAGCACTGGGCCAAGGGAGGCGAAGGCGCCCTGGAATTTGCCGACGCGGTTATCGAAGCCTGCGAACAACCAGGCGATTTCAAATTCCTCTATCCGCTGGAAATGAAGCTTAGAGAGCGCGTCGCCCTGGTAGCTAAAGAAGTTTATGGGGCGGACGGCGTCTCCTGGACGCCCGAAGCCGAGGCAAAGGCCAAAATGCTCGAGGCCGATCCAAAGTATGATGAGTATGCCACTATGATGGTCAAGACTCACCTTAGCTTGACCCACGATCCGGCAGTCAAGGGCGTGCCCAAAGGATGGACACTGCCGATCCGTGACGTTCTCATCTACTCGGGATCCAAGTTCCTCTGCCCGTGCGCCGGAGCAATCAGCCTCATGCCGGGAACTTCTTCCGACCCTGCGTTCCGCAGGATTGACGTCGATGTAAAGACCGGAAAAGTCACAGGCCTGTTCTAACCGGATACCGGATACCTCCCGGGGATCGAGGGGTATCCGGTAATTCCAAATAATTACGGGAGATATCATATGTCTGCCAAACTGCTTAAAGGGGCCGAGGTGGCCAAGGAGATCAGGGCCGAACTCAAAATCGAGGTCCAGGAGCTGCAGGAAAAGCATGGGGTTGTACCGGGCCTGGTCACCATCCTCGTCGGCGAGAACCCGGCTTCGCAGAGTTATGTCAGAGCGAAGCAGAATACCGCTCATGAACTCGGGTTCTACTCCGTCCAGGATAGCCAGCCCGCCGATCTGAGCGAAGAAAACCTGCTGAAGCTCATCGACAAATACAACAAGGACCCGAAGGTCGACGGAATCCTGGTCCAGTTGCCTCTGCCCAAACACGTGAACGAAAACCGCGTGCTGCTGGCAATTGACCCCGGCAAGGACGTCGATGCTTTTCATCCGGTAAACGTTGGGAAACTGATGATAGGGGAGCCCGATTATCTGCCCTGCACCCCTGCCGGCATTCAGGAACTCCTCGTGCGATCAGGAGCGCAGGTATCCGGCGCTGAAGTGGTCGTAGTCGGAAGGTCCAATATAGTCGGCAAACCGATTGCGATGATGCTGCTGCAAAAGGCGGCGGGGGCAAACGCCACGGTGACCGTCACCCACACCCGCACCAAGGACGTCAAGGCTCACTGCCTGCGCGCGGACATCCTGATCGTTGCCGCGGGAGTCACTGAATATGTAAAGGGCGACTGGGTGAAGCCGGGCGCCGTCGTGATCGACGTGGGAGTAAACGAAGTGGGAAAAACCGCCGACGGCAAACGAATCCTCAAGGGTGACGTAGCCTTCGAGGAAGCGTCCCAGAGGGCGAGCGCCATCACGCCCGTTCCCGGCGGAGTGGGACCCATGACCATCACGATGCTCATGAAAAACACCGTGCGCGCCTGCAAAGTACATCATAACCTTAAATAAGGCGTTGCTCGGCAAAGCGCGAAAAACTAAGTTATTGCTTTTTGCCTTTGGAATTCGAGGCATTCATTCGGGGCGATTTCCGGAAACGGATATCGCCCTTTCGATTTTCGTCGCCACTGCTAAAAAAAGGTTTCAGACCGAGTAGCGTTCAAGACCGGGCGGGGATAAACCCCATAAGCGCTCAAATAAGCGCGTAAGTACTTGAATTTACTAGGGCAAGATTCGCAATTTTTTTAGCCCTTGCCCAATTTTAGTCGATGTCATAAGTGGCGGAATTTATAGAGAATTTAACAGTCCGAAATTCTCGATTTTCTGTAATTCTGCCCTAAATGCTTACGGTGGCTAACGCTTATTTGAGCGCTTATGGGGATAAACCCCGCCCCTACGGCATTCTCGCACGCTTCTTTCGTAGGGGAGGGGGAGCGCAACGCTGTATGCCCTCCCGAAGCACTCGATTTGAACGCAACTTGGTATCAGGTCCGGTAACAATTTAATCCGGGAATATGTTGCCGAACCACCCTTCACAAGATAAGCGGAATATATTCGACCGGAAAGCAGCAAGAATTTGCTATTAAATAATTTTAGTACTATTTTTAAAATATCGGTATTTATATCCAATTCCTCAGGCATTAAAGGCCGTACAAATGGCAAAGAAGGCCGGGAGTCAAACGACAAAAGAAAGACCCGCCCGACAGCCCGAGGTTTTAACGGACGCCGACGCGAAAGCCCCTACCTTAACCACTTCGCAGCCTGAAGTGGAAACGGCTGATTCTTTTCCCATAGTGGCAATAGGCGCCTCTGCCGGCGGGCTCGAAGCCCTTGAATCTTTGTTTTCCCATATGCCTCCCGAGCCGGGCCTTTCCTTCGTTGTCATCCAGCATTTATCGCCTGGAAGCAAGAGCGTTATGAGGGAGCTTTTGCAGGCTAAAACAAAGATGGCCGTCCACCGGGTGGAAGGCGGCATAAAGATCGAGCCCAATAGAGTCTATGTCAATGGGCCGGGTGAGGATATCTCTCTCATCGGCCGGGCTCTTCATTCGAACGAGCCAAGAGTGGGCCAGGCCCCTCTTTTCCCGATCGACTCCTTTTTTCGCTCCATTGCTGAAAATGAGAAAGGGAAGGCCATTTGTGTCATCCTCTCGGGGACCGGAACGGATGGCACCCTGGGGCTCAGGGCCGTCAAAGAAGAAGGCGGCGTGGTAATCGTCCAGGACGTAAATCAGGCCAAATTCGATGGAATGCCCAGGAGCGCCCTTGGAACAGGCCTTGTTGATATGGTCCTTCCCGTTGAAAAAATGGCCGAAGGAATTTTGAGCTATGTAAAGCACCCTTACATGGTGCTCGCTGAAAAAAACGGGAGAGTCTATAGGACCTTTCAAGATTTCATAACAAGAATACTTCTTCTGATCCGGGTTCGGACCGGAGTCGATTTTACCGAGTACAAGCAGTCCTCCATCCGGCGGAGAGTAGAACGGCGGATGGCAACACACCAGATAGAAGCCATAGAGGACTATTTTCGCTATATTGAGGAAAATCCCTCTGAACTAGAAGCCCTCCATAAGGATTTCCTCATCGGCGTAACCCGGTTTTTCAGAGATTCCGCGGCCTTTGAGGCCCTTTCGGAAAAGGTCGTTTCAAAGCTGATCCAAAATAACCGCCCGGGCGCCACTTTGCGAATATGGGTCCCGGGCTGCTCGACCGGCGAAGAAGCTATTTCTATTGCCATCCTTCTTGTCGAATACATGGAAAGACTAAATGTACACCACAGTGTCCAGATATTTGCAACCGATATCGATCCCGCCGCCATTGACCGCGCCCGGTTGGGGGAATACCCGGAGAGTATTGCGTCCGATGTATCCGAAGAACGCCTGGAGCGCTTTTTCGTAAAATCCAACGATTCGTACAGGATAAAAAAGTTCATTCGGGAAATGATCGTCTATGCGGTCCAAAACATAGCCCAGGATACGCCCTTCTCAAGAATGGACCTCATAAGCTGCCGAAACGTCCTTATCTATATGGGCATGAAGCTCCAGCGAAAGGTGCTTCCACTTTTTCATTACTCTTTGAATGAAGGCGGGTATCTCCTTCTTGGCTCCTCGGAGTCAATCGGGAGGTTTGACGATCTTTTTGCCACAATTGAGACTCACTGGAAGATTTATCAGCGAAAAGACATCGGCTCGAAACTTTGGGCCGAAACTGTTCCAAGAACCGAGGAGGTCTATGCCGAAATGTCCCCGACCAAAGGCCGGCAAATCTATAGAACTGAAGACCTGGGCCGTTTAAGCGCAAGGGCCGCTGTGGACTTATTTTCCCCGCCCCATGTCATAGTCGATGAAAAAAATGAGATCCTCTTTTCACATGGCGCGGTTGAAAAATATCTGAAGTTCCCCGAAGGAAAACCAAGCTTCAATATATTGAAGATGGCAAGGGAGAGCTTGCGTCTCAAACTGGAATTCGCCCTTTATGAAGCCGCAAGGGACGGCAGGCCGGTTAACATTGAAAGCCTTGCCCTGGGGGAAAAAGAAGAATATCAAATTTTCGATCTTATGGTTAATCCTCTGACGGAAGCAAAGGGCTTGAGCGTTGTAGCCTTTATTGAAAAGAGCGCGCCAAAAAAATCGAAGAAAAAAAAGAAGGCTTCTTCATCCGAGGAAATCGATCCCCATGTTGTGATTTTGGAGCGGGAACTCCAGGCCACCAGGGAGCACCTCCAGGCTACAGTGGAAGAAGTCGAAGCTTCCAACGAGGAGCTTAAGTCGGCAAACGAGGAATTGCAATCCACCAACGAAGAGCTGAACACACTGAACTCCGAGCTTCAGAAAAACCTTGGCCGCGTCTCCGAGTTGAGCAACGATCTGGATAACCTTCTCACAGGTACTGAGATTGCCACCATCTTCCTGGATAACCGCCTTCATATCAGGCGTTTTACTCCTTTCGCGACCAAAGTCTTTAATCTCATCGAGACGGATATCGGCAGGTCCTTTGGCGATATCACATCGAAAATTTCAGGCATTAGCCTTCTCAAGGCGGCGGATGAGGTCTTAAACACCCTGCACCGGGAAAGCCATGAGATTCAGGATGACGACGGAAACTGGTTTTCGGCCCGGGTGCTCCCCTACCGCACCCTAGATAATCTAATAGATGGCGTTGTGATTAACATTATAGATATTACCGAGGTGAAACGCTCTCAGGCTCTGGCCGAGGATGCCGGAGAATTTGCCCGGAGCATTATCGAGACAGTCCGGGAACCTCTGCTGGTCCTCGATGGTGATTTTCGGGTTGTTTCCGGCAACAAAGCTTTTTATGAGAAATTCAGGACTTCCGCGCAGGAATCCGAAGGAGTCCATCTCTACGAACTCGGCAATGGGCAGTGGAAAATTCCAAAGTTGCGGGAGTTTCTCGAAAAGATCATACCCGAAAAGAGTTCGTTCCACGACTTCAGGGTCGAGCATGATTTCCCGCTGATCGGTCATAAAGTACTTATCCTTAATGGCAGGAGAATCGAACAGCGGGGCAGACGGCCGGATCTTATCGTTATTGCGATAGAGGACATCACCGAATGAAAACGGGGTACGGGGGACAGTTTTCCCCGATTATAGAGGACGGCGCGCCGGTAGGCCGGGAGAACTCCACAATATTAAGAATTGGGATCGGAGAGCGATGAAGGACCGTGATGCAGGAATTGCCGAACTTCGTAATCGGGCCGTGGAGACTCTTAAATCCAAGTCTTCATCGATAGAGAATATGCCGGTTGAGGATGTGCGCAAGCTCGTCGAAGAGCTGCAGATTCACCAGATTGAACTCGAAATGCAAAACGAAGAGCTGCGCTCTATCCAAAACGAACTGGAGCAATCCAGAAAGAAATACTCCGACCTGTATGATTTCGCCCCTGTCGGCTACCTGACCATAAGCGAAGAAGGCAGAATAGTTGAAGCGAATCTGACTGCCGCAAGGCAACTGGGAGTGGAAAGAAGCATTCTGATCGGGAAGCCTTTTAATCTTTACGCGGCAGAAGACTACCGGGAGGAACTGCACCTTCATTTGAGGAAGGTCTTTCAAACAAAACAGCCCCACACCTGCGAGATAAAGCTTAACGGGAGGAGCCGGTTCCACGGTTACGTTCAACTTGACAGTACATACCTTTCGGATTCAGACGGTCAAAACCTTACCCGGACGACAATGACCGATATCTCGGATCGAAAACAGGTAGAGGAAAAACTTAAGGTATTTGCAGGAAAACTTGAGCATAGCAACAAGGAGCTCGAGCAGTTTGCCTTTATCGCCTCTCATGACCTCCAGGAGCCTCTTCGAAAAATCCAGGCCTTCGGGGATATGCTGGGAAACAAATGGAGCGATAAGCTGGACAAACAGGGAAAAGATTATCTCACCAGGATGCAGAATGCGGCAAAGCGGATGCAGGGGCTCATCGCCGATCTTCTCAAATATTCCCGCGTGGCTACCCGTCCCGAACCTTTGGGCGATGTGGATTTGCGGGAGGCTGTAATCGAAGTGGTTTCGGACCTGGAGATAAAAATTCAACGGCTGGGAGCTGATGTAGAAGTTTTGGAGTTGCCTGTCGTCAAGGCTGCAAAAAGCCAGATTTATCAACTTTTTCAAAATCTCATTGCCAACTCACTCAAATTTCATCGCGACGGCGATCGGCCTCACATAAAAATATATTCCCGGCGAACAGACAACGATTACCGGATATTTGTGGAAGATAACGGCATCGGCTTCGACGAGATATACCTGGACCGCATATTTGCGCCTTTCCAGCGCCTTCACGGCAGGAGTGTCTACGAAGGTACCGGGATGGGACTTGCCATCTGCCGGAAAATTGTCGAGCAGCACGGGGGAGTTATTACCGCGAACAGCAAGCCGGGTGAAGGAGCGACGTTCATAATAACCCTGCCGGCGAAACAAAATACCTGATACCAAGTTGCGTTCAAGACTGGGCGGGGATAAACCCCATAAGCGCTCAAATAAGCGCGTAAGTACTTGAATTTACTAGGGCAAGATTCGCAATTTTTTTAGCCCAGCCCAATTTTAGTCGATGCCATAAGTAGCGGAATTTATAGAGAATTTAACAGTCCGAAATTCTCGATTTTCAGTAATTCTGCCCTAAATGCTTACGGTGGCTAACGCTTATTTGAGCGCTTATGGGGATAAACCCCGCCCCTACGACATTATCGCACGGTTCTACGACATTATCGCACGGTTCTTCCGTAGGGGCGGGCTTTATGCCCGCCCGACCGACAACTCGCAAAACCCTGTAAATCTGTTTGGGGGGCGAGGTTGATTTTTGGCACCCGACTTGAACGCAACTTGGTACCAGCCGGGACGGATTCACCGAGGGTATCAGCCCGCCTCCAACATATCCGCCTTGTCCGTTTTCTCCCATGGCGGATCCAGGTCGAGCCTGCCCATATGGCCGTAGACCGCAAGCTTCTGATAGAACCCTCCCTGCCCGTTTGCCGGAAGCCTTCTCAGTTGGAAATCTCTTACTATGGCGGCCAGCCGGAAATCGAAATGTTTTTCGAGAAGCTCGGCCATTTTCTCGTCAGGAATTTTGCCTGTCCCGAAAGTCTCCACCTGAACGCTTTCGGGGCGCGACCGGGAAATTGAATAGCTCAACTGCACCTCGCACTCATCCGCCAGCCCGGCCGCCACGAGGTTCTTGGCTGCGTATCTTGCTGCGTAGGCCCCCACTCTGTCTATGCGAAGCGGGTCTTTTCCGCTGAGAGCGGCCCCACCGTGCCTCGAATAGTCGCCGTAGGTATCGATGGCGTTTTTTCTTCCGGTCAGGCCTGAGTGAACGGAGGGGCCTCCCAGGTGAAAAACGCCCTCCGGATTTATAAATATCTCGGTCTGGCCGTCGGGCCTGAGCGGCTCGTCACTGAACACATGGTCGATTACGGCCTCCCGCAGATCGGCCCTCAGCTTGTCCAGCTTCGGTTTTTCGAGATCCTTCTGGCTCGCCGTGATGGTAATGCTATGGACGCGCGAGGGTTTTCGGTCCCTATATTCAATTCCCACGTCGGTTTTGGCTTCCGGACAAAGGTAGGGCAGAATTTTTTCTTTTGCCGCTGCGCTCATTCGCCTGGACAGCTTATGGGCAAGCCAGATGGGAAGAGGCATCAGCGCATCGTTCTGACGGCACGCAAACCCGAAGGTGGTAACCTGGTTTCCGGCCGGTATTGCTTGTATCTGCTTGGAGGTGAGCTTTCTTTCATCGAACCGGTATGCCGGGTCAAGAGGAAGCTCCTTGATGCTCGTCAGCACGCTGGAAGTCCTCGCGTTGAAATCGAGGCCATCGTATCCGACCCTGCTGATTACTTTCCTGGCTATTTCGGAAAGACTGAACGCCGCCTTCGATGCAAATCTTGCGGCAATGAAAACTATCGAGGCGGCAATCGAACACTCGGCGATTATCCTTGAGTAGGGGTCCTGCTCCAGGAAATGGTCCACTACGGCGTCGCTGATGATGTCGCAAAGCTTGTCGGGATTGCCCTCCGTCACCGATTCAGACGTAAGCATGAAGTTTTTTTTCATCTCGTTTGCCCCTCGTTTTCCGAATTCGGACCAGACTTAAACCCCTTCGTAGCCTCGTTTATAAGGAGCGGCAGGATCGAGCTGATCCCGATTATAGCGCCATCGAAAAGGGTAAGCGGGGAAAGCCCGAGAAGATTGCGAAGTCCCGGGACTACAAAAGTGAGCAATTGCAAGCCGATTGAACCTCCGAGCGCAAGGGTGAGATACTTGTTCGCGGGGAGTTTTTCCTTGTCATAAATGCTCAGTTTCTCGGAACGGCAGCTTATGGCATGTAACAACTGGGCAAGGGTGAGACTCTGAAAAGCCAGGGTGGAAGCCTGCTGGCCGATTCCATAGCGAGCCAGGCCGACCCCATAAGCTCCCAGGGTTGCAAGACTGATTACGCCTGATTCGATCCCTATTCGCTTGAAATCGGACTTCCCTATGATCGGCTCTTTCGGGTCTCGAGGCGCCCTGTCGAGTATGTCCGGCTCCGGAGGCTCCAGAGCAAGGGCGAGGCCCGGGAAGATATCCGATATGAGGTTTATCCAGAGAAGCTGCATGGCGCTCAGCGGATAACCTATGCCGGCCGCGCCGGCCACAAACATCACCTCTATTTCGCTGAAATTGGTCGAGAGAATGAAATGCAGCGATTTTTTTATGTTATTGTAAATGGTCCTGCCGTGGCCGACCGCCATGACCATCGCTTCGAGATTGTCGTCTTCGAGCACTACGTCGGCGACTTCCCTCGCCACATCGGTCCCGGAGCTGCCCATGGCGATGCCGATATCGGCGGCCTTGAGCGCCGGCCCGTCGTTAACGCCGTCCCCGGTCATCGCCACTATTCTCCCGGCATTCTGCAGCGCCTGGACTATCTGCAGCTTATGGGCGGGACTAACTCTGGCGAATACGTGCACCCTTTGTGCAAGACCCCTCAGGGCCTCCGGGTCGATGTCGGTAAGACTGGTGGAATCAAGGATCTCTATCGGGTTTTCCCCGCTCAGACCCAGCGCTTTTCCGATTGCATAGGCTGTCGGGCTCTGGTCGCCCGTCAGCATGATGGTGTCAATCCCGGAGCGGTGGAAGCGGGCCACCAGTTCCTTCATTCCTGGGCGCATCGGGTCCGCCATACCGATGAGTCCAAGCCAGGTCAGACCGTTGAGTCTGTCCGGGACTTCATCGTCGTCGGCCGACAGGCATGCGAATCCAAGCACTCGCAACGCCTCGCCCGCCATGCGCTCGTTTTCGCGTTCGATTCTCGAGATGTCCTGCTCGCTGAGGGGGAGTTTTTGACCTCTTACAAGTTGCACGTCGCACATGGCGAGAACTTCCACCGGATTTCCTTTGACAGCCACAAACTTTCTGGCGCCGCCGGCGCTATGGAGGGTAGCCATGAAATGACGGTCTTCGGTGCGTAACCTCGTGTCGATTCTGGGATAACGCTCGTTGATCTCCGTTATACTGTGACCGGAGCGAACCGCGAACTCGAGCAATGCATTTTCGGTAGATGAACCTTTATCACCCTCTCGTTCGCTGAGTTCCCCGCACAGGATACAGATTTTCGCCAGTTGCACCAACTCCGGGCTGTTGCGGGGGCTGATTTTTTGCCCGCCCCGGTAAAATCCCTCCGGTCTAAGCTCTACCTTGCGATTTCCGGTAAATATCCCCGTCACCGCCATGCGGTTTTCGGTTACCGTTCCGGTCTTGTCAAAGCAGATCGTCTGGACTTCTCCCAGCGTTTCCACGGCTTCCAGGTCCCGGATAATTACCCGGTGGGCGTTCAATTTGCGGATGCCCAGCGCCAGGGTAGTCGTGGCAACAGTGGGAAGCCCCTCCGGTACAGCGGCTACGGCAAGAGAGATGGTCGTTTTGAGAATCAGCCCCAGTGGGGTCCGCCTCATCAGTCCCATCATGAAAACGAGCCCGCAAATGGCCCCGCTCACCCAAACCAGTTGATTGCCGACAGTGTTTAACTGCTTTTCCATTGGGGTCTGCGGAGCGACGGTTTCGCCGATCATCGCCTGCAGTTTTCCGATCTCTGTGAAGCGGCCCGTTGCGACCACGACCGCAAGCCCCTGTCCCCCGGTAACGAGCGTGCCCATATAGACCATGTTCTTCCGGTCGGAGATCGGCGTATTGGGGTCTTTGACCATTTCCGTCTTTTTGAGCACCGGGACGCTCTCGCCGGTGAGACTTGATTCATCGACACTCAGGCGGGCAGCCTCGAGGAGTCTGCAATCGGCCCCGATGTAAGTTCCAGGCTCCAGGATCACCGTATCCCCGGGGACTACATTCAGGGCGTCGATTCGCCTTCTAACGCCGTCCCGGACCACCACCGCCGATGGGTGGGTGAGGGTTTTGAGAGAGGAGATCGTCCTCTCAGCCTCATTTTCGGTTACAAAGCCGATTGAAGAATTGATTGCCACCACCGCCATTATTACGACCGCATCGACGACGCCTCCGGTAAGGACGGCGACTCCAGCGGCAACGCCTAGCAAAGCGACGGGCAGGGAATTCAACTGATTGAGAAAAATCTCGAACTTTGACCTGTGCGGGGCTTCCGGAAGATGATTGGGACCAAATACAGCAAACTTTTCACAGGCCGCTTCGCTCGAAAGCCCAGCCTCTGCCGAACTCCCCCAGGCCGCAAGTGCCGCCTCAGCGTCGATCGCGTGCCAGGCGCGCTCGGGCTGGGCATTTGGTTTGCCGGAAAAACTGGATTTAACTCTTTCGACGAGCGTTTTTTCCGACGGAGGGCAAGGCTCGGCTGTCGCACGAGATACCTCCCCGGGGACCCGGCCGTCTACATCCCTCTGCCGCCGGGCGGCCCCCATTCTCCATCCTCGGGACTCACTTAGATCTGTTCCGTTGGATCGGCCGAATTCTGAAACGGCTTCTTCGATCAAAGACCCGATCAGGCCCTGGGGAGCCGCTATATCATGGTGTACCAATATGGCTGAGGTTAGAGTGTTCGCGCTGGCGCTGATTACTGTGCGGTCTTCGGCAAGCCGGCGCTCGATATGCTCCTTAAGCGAATCGCAGCGGTAAAGCCCATTGACTCTGAATCGCGATCTTCCGGCTATGGCGGCGTGCAAAGTATCGACCACGGCGATTTCCTGCTTGAAGTATTTTCACAAGAATTGGGGCCAGAATCCCCGGCCCTCTTTGAAAGTCGCCAAGGTCCATCCGGAAACCTGGTACAATACCCGCGCGAGCGGTAGGACGCTGGGGCAGCCGGCCCTTCCCCCCTGCTTTCGACGGCGGCGCAGTGAAGACCACCACAGCCGGCCAGCGAAACTAATGCCTGAAGTCCTCTTTTTCTAAAGGGGGATTCAGGAGGATTTGGGGTCGAGGTTCTTGACTTCCCGGCAGGGCGCCCCGGCTATATCTTTAACACCGGAAACAACGCCCGTCAAAATCCATCGCACCGCGCTTACGGCATTTTCTCCGATAGATCCAGCCGCCTCGATTGCCCCGTTTGCCGCAGCCCTGGCGACTTCATTGACGTTACCGCCGACCTGTCCCATGGCATCCAAGATGCCGTCAACCGCTCTTCTGGCAACGAGCGCGACGTCCGCCCCAACATTGGCGGCCCCCTTTACGGCCTCTCTGGCAGTCTGGCCTGCTGCTCCCGCCACGTCACCGCCCACTTCACTTACGCCGAGGATGATCCCCTTTGCTATACTCCTGGTCGCGTCCAAAAGGCCCGAGCCGGCCTCCTGCGCGGCCGCAATGGTCCCTTTGATGACATCGCCCGCCACCGAAACCGCCTCGTTAGCGACGGTCCCGGTCGCCTTTATCGCGTCCATGACAATGTTTCTTGCGAGATCCACCAATCCGGCCTCGATCTGGTTTATAATCTGAAAGCTGTTAATCAGGCCTTCTTTTATCGTCTTTTGCGCTCCCGCGCCATTATTTAGTGCAGCATACTCCGGTGAAGCCGACTGGCTCTCTTTCATTTCTTTCTCCCCTGCTTCCAAACATCAAGAATATCAGTAGGCGTTTGCGCCGTCACCGGCGCCGGCGATCAGCTTCGAGGTTTGTTGCCGTCTTTCCTCAGCCAGCTCCGCCTGAGCTTCCGCCGCCAGGTCCTCCACCGATTCCTTAGCCTCGGCAATCAACTCTAACGTTTTCTCATAGAGGATTATGGCGCTTTTAAGCGATGCCTTCGCCACCGGCCTCACCACGGCTGCTATTGCCGGGGAGATTGCAGGCGCCAGAATAATTACCACGAGACCGATCGCCAGACCCGTCCCGATCTTTAATCCATTTTCTAAAAGCGCCATCTGCCACCTCCTCTGTTAGCTCCACAAACCAGACCGCATTTGGTAAAATTGCAATTCACCCATAATCCAATATACATGCATTTTTCGTAAGTATTATGCTTTCACAATTGATTACGCCCGCTATAATTCGGAGCCCAACTCTTCCCGGGCACATTTTTCATCAGGTTTATTTAACCTCGCGAAAGATTCAAATGCGAAGTAAGCAAGCATGTACCAGGGCGCACTCTCAATTTGAAAGCCGCGCCTGGCGAGTTGCACAAGAGCAAGAGCACCTAATCCAAGTGGCACCAGCAGCTTCAGACTCAGAATGTGTTCGGCCGAAAAACCCAGACGGCTTTCGAGATCTGAAATTGCATCTGTCAGCGATTTCCCGGGCAATTCGACGCCCGTCGCGGCCGCCAATATAATGCCCAGATCCTGCAGTTTGGACTGGATATCTTCGAGCGATTCCTTTTCGTGGTGGACAACTATGGTCCCGGTTTGTAGATTGGTGTCGACGCGGTTGACAGAGGGAAATTCTTCGAGGGCCCTGGCAAGTCGGGTCATTTCTTCCCGATTTCGCCTTTTACGGGAGAGCCTGATTCGGGTGCGCCTCGGAGTGTTTGATACAATTTGCGTAAGATCGGCCATGGAGGTTCAAGTCCAGTTTCAAAGGATTACCCGGGGAACAGATAAAGCTATTCTTCGATGGTTACAATATGTTGTCGTTTATGTGATGTCAAGTTACATGACTGTGACATTATGATGACAAAATATTCTACAGCTTACATAGGACACGCCGAAAATGGCAACAGAGAACGGGGAAAAAAATATTCTTATAGACCGGCTGATTGATGTCGCCAGTCAAACGGAAATCTCCCACCACATTCCGGGACGCATCAGGCTCAAGGTTAAGCTCTCGGGGTTACTTCTCGCGCAAGATCTCGAAGTCGAGTACCTGACGAAATACTTTAATGGCATTTTGGATGCCAGGACTAATGCCGCTGCGAGGTCCATAATCATAAGCTACGATAAAACGGTAATTTCTCCGGATCTGTGGGAGCGCCTTGTCACGGTGAAAAATAACCCCGCGCTCAGAGAGTCTGTCAGGGAAGCGCTGCAGAGTCTTTCCAGGCCGGAACCTGAATAGCGAGCTACCAGACAGCTTGACTCGATCTCCTTTTTCCGAGGTTCCCGGGCCGGCATCCTGCCGGTAGTAGTCTCACCGTAAAAAAACCCTATCCGCCCTGCTGCCGCCGCCGCGGCATTGGCTTGGTCAGGGCCGTGCCGATTCTCCCGTAATCCGACGCACCCGGATATGGAGTTGATGTTGCCCGCGCCTTTCCTCCGGCCGACCGCACTTTTCTTCTTGTTTCCGCCTGCCGTCTTCTTCGAAGAGCATTCATGTCATTTTAATACCGTATGAGGAGGAACGGCGGGAGCACACGTTCGAAGAAGATTATGACGCTTTCACGGAACCGGCCGGGCAATGGCTTTACGCAGGCGTGAATGCTGGGCTGGTAACAGGACAAAACGGATTTTGCCTGAAATGTCTGAGAATTGTAGTGAGTTTGTCAACTTCCTGTAACATTTCGCCCTTAATATTGCGTCTAATCGAAGGATGATTCTTGCAATAATGCAGGGAACTCTTTCGGGAGAGAAGATTTTGTGGCGAAATATTGATAAGCGCAAAACGAAAATCGGGAGGGAGACCATGAGTTTTTATTGTCACAGCACTCCTGGGAGACTTAGAATCAAGACACCGATAATCAAGCAGAACCCCGCGGAAATACAGAAAGTCCGCGAACTGCTCGAATCGCTCTCGGGAGTCGATAATTTTTCAATCAGTGCCCTGACCGGCAGCATCACAATCAACTATTCCGATCGCGAAATAAATCCGGAATCAATTTTGAAGATTCTCGAAGAGAAGGGCTATTACAGAATTTTGCCCGTGGAGGAACAGGAACACCCCATGGAGGCCGCAGTGTCAAAGGTCGGAGAGACCGTGGGCAAGGCGCTCGTCGGTGCTTTCGTCCAGCAGGCATTTGAAGGCTCTATGCTCTCATTCCTTGCGTTACTGATTTAACCCCGGGGTTCGGGCCCTCGCCCATTTTGTCCGAACCGCGTTCGTTTCAACTATTTTGACCCGGGCACCCCCCCCCCGGGCGGTAGGTCGTTTTCCCCTTAATCCCATATCAAGTACTATCTCTGCCTGATTATAATCCAAAAGGAAAAAACCGGTCGCCTTATACCCGAATGGTCCTTGCCGAGAAAATCAGCCCCGATTAAAAATGATTATGTTTATCTAAAATACATAACGAAAGTGGGTTTATCCAAATGTCAGATGAAGATAACTGCGAACTTGGATGGGTAAGGATGTGCAGATCCTGCGACCTTGACGGCAAATCCTATGAGCACGGATCGGAAGTGGTCAATGGGGCGCTGGCCGTGCTGTGTGAGGACGGAAAATGGAAGGGGCGCATCGATCCATTCATTACTGCCGGGCCCTGAGGAAGATCGTTCGCGAAGATAACCTCCTGTTTTGCTGAAGGTCCGGGAGGAGGGACCGCCGGCAGGGCTCTATACGGTCCATGGCCGGAAAGCCCGGGCGGGGTCGCTTTCTTCGCATCCACGTTCCGAGAGTTTTCTCATCCGGTGTTTTCGGATGAACAGCGAGTAATAAAAAAAAATTCTTACAGCGGGCTTGCCGGCGCATTTGGCTGAGTTAAAATAAAAATGAGTATTCTACCTTCCCTTTCACGGGGGAGGGAAATTAAGTCAAACCCAGCCGGCTGCTCTGATGAGGCAGCCGGCTGTTCCATTTTTGACTCTCTTCCGGTTTACTTTTCTGAACCTGGGCTTATCACATAATAAGGAGATACCGAAAATACTGACTCTTAGAAAGGAAAGGTGCAATGAATCTGTCTCACCTCGCGCCAGGACCTGTGATATCACTGATCGCCGGCATCTTGATTCTTGTGATGCCAAGACTGCTCAACTACATTGTCGCCATCTATCTCATTGTAATTGGGATCATGGGGTTGGCAAGATTTTGAAGGAAACCATGAAAACAAATTAAAGGATAGCGGATTTATCCAGACCGGAAAGACATCTAAAGGGCAGATCACGCCCAATCTTCGGTCCGAAGCCCGGGGACCCTGTCGAACTCCTTTACATTATTTGTGACCAGCGTTAGCGATAGGCTCCGTGCTTGAGCGGCAATGAGCAGGTCCATCGCTCCCATCGGTTTCCCGCCCTTCTCAAGATGCGCTCTGATGTCGCCATAGTGGGAAGCGGCCTGTTCATTGAAGGGGCAAATTTCAAACGGGGCCAGAAATTTTATCAACGTCTGCCGATTCTTCTCCGGATTGCGGCTTTTCGAAGCTCCGTACTCAAGTTCACAGACGGTGATTGCGGAAACGACGAGATCGGAGGGACTGAACTCCCTCACCTTTTGGACGACCTTGGCAGGTTGATTCTTGATGGTATAGATACAAATGTTCGTATCCAGCATGAAGAGCATCACCATTTCTCCCTGTCTTCCAAGGGGGGCTGGAGTCTTTCTCCTTCCATGTAGTCTTCGGTGAACTCGCCAAGGCTCTGTTCGAACGTCTCCCAAGGTTCGCCCTTCGGAATAAGAATCACGCCACGTCCAACCTTTTTGATGTAGACTTCATCCCCGCTAAACTGAAACTCCTTTGGAAGACGGACTGCCTGACTGTTCCCGCTTTTAAAAATTTTCGCCGTGTTCATGACACATCTCCTCCATGTATACATTTATAGTATATACCAATCGAGAGAGATGCCGCCGCCAACCCGGATTTCATCTTGATCCCCCGTTTCTGAGCATCGATCTCAATAGCAGGAATGCAGCAGCGCCCATGCAACGTTAAGTGGGCGCCCGGCAGATAAGACTGGTCACAAGGATCGGCCCCCCCGGGCTCTATTTATCGGGAACTTCTCCCTCTACGCACATGATCTCGACTTTTCTCATTTTGAGCTCGAACAGGGCCCCCTCCAATTCTCCCTTCGTTGCGGCAAGCCTTCCAACGTCGTTAATGACCAGACGCTCTATCCGGTCCCGCTCGACGTCCCTGAACAAATCACCTCGCCTCGTATAAAAAACGACTTTAGACTCATCTATTCCTTTTTCCCTGATGAACTTCAGGCATTTTTTCTTCTGCGCCGCCAGGGGACGTTCGAAGCCCCCTTCATCCCCTGCCGCCACCTCCTGTTTCCACACCAAAAGGTAAACCGCTGTCACTTTTTCTTCCATACTTTCTCCATAAATTTGTTATTTTCAAAGGAAGTTGTCTTTCTTGCTGCAATTATCCAGTTTAGCAGTGTGCACCCACTGTTTTAAAGAGCCAATATAAGGTGCAGGGATTGAATGATGAAAGAAAAGAAATTCGAACAAGGACCGATACGCCCTCCAAGCGAAGCAGGAAGCCTGCTGTTTCGTTTCACCAGAAATTGTCCCTGGAACAAATGTACCTTCTGCCCGGTGTACAAAGGCAAGCAGTTCAGCAGGCGCTCGCTCGAAGATATTAAGAGTGACATTGATACGGCCGCAGAGATTTATAAGGAACTTCTCGCCTTTTCATCAAGCCTCGACCACGGAGGGAGTATAACCCGCGAGGTTTTGGAAACGGTATTTACCAGCGGCCGCTTCAATGATCTTTACCGGCAGATGGCCCTTTGGCTGTATATGGGAAAAGGCAGCGTATTTATTCAGGACGCCAACAGCTTTGTGCTCCCCTCCCCCGTGATTGTCGAAGCCATTGGGTATCTGAAGCAGAAGATTCCCGGGATCAGGCGGATCACTTCCTATGCCCGAAGCAGTACGATCGCCAAAATGAGTGTGGCCGAGCTTGGAGCAATACGGCAGGCCGGGCTCGACCGAATACACATAGGCATGGAGAGCGGGTCTGACCGTGTACTGGAATTCGTCCGAAAAGGTGTTAGCGCAAGACGCCAGATAGAGGCAGGAAGAAAAGTTATCGAAGCCGGCATGGAGCTTTCCGAATATTTTATGCCGGGGCTTGGAGGAAAGGAGCTTTCAGAGGATAACGCAAGGGAATCGGCGCGGGTCCTGAACGAAATAAACCCGCATTTCATAAGGCTGAGGACCCTGCGCGTTCCGACCCGTGTACCTCTTTTCCAGGACAAACAATCTGGCCGCTTTATACCTCTGTCAGATGACGAAACCGTACTTGAGATCAGGTTGTTCGTCTCTTTGCTCGAAGTTTCAAGCCGGCTCATATCGGACCACATAATGAACCTGCTCGAAGAGGTCGCTGGAAAGCTGCCGGAAGACAAAGAGGCCATGCTCGCGGTGATAGACCGCTACCTGGGAATGCCTGACGGTGAAAGGCTGCTCTTCCGCCTGGGACGCCGTGGAGGGGCCTTGAGAGCTCTCGATGATTTGAATGACCCCGTGACGCGGCAGCGGCTGGAATCGGCAATGGAGGAAATGGCGTCGGAAGCGGGCGGCGATCTGGAGAAGATTATAACTGAGTTGGCGGATCAGTATATTTAAAGAGGAACCATACAAGGAGGTCTTTGTATGAATGAAGAGTATACAGGTGTTTTGAAACAAGAGGGTGATTGGTGGATCGGCTGGATAGAAGAGGTCCCGGGCGTGAATTGCCAGGAGCATACTCGCGAAGAACTCGTCGAAAGCCTCAAAATAACCCTGCGAGAAGCACTGGAATTCAATAGGCAGGATGCTTTGTCTGCCGCAGGGATGGACTTTCAGGAAGTGAAAATTGCGTTATGAAAAGGACCGAGTTCCTCAAGTACCTCCGATCTTGTGGATGCGAGTTACTAAGGGAAGGTGGTCGACATTCATGGTGGCACAATCCAACGCTCAAAAGGAGGTCATCGATACCCGGACATTCCGAGATTAATGACGCACTTGCCAAAAAGATCTGCAGGGATCTTGGAGTGCCATTTTTGAAATAACCGGCACCGCCCTCGGGGGAGAAGCTCCTGTTTCGCCTTGGACGGCGCGGAGGCGCATTGCGCTCAGTCGATGATTTGACCGATCCCGTCATGCGGCAGCGGCTGCAACTTGCGATGCACGACCTCCACTCCCAAACGGGCGGCGAGGTAGAGAAGATTATAACGGAGCTGGGGGATCAGTATATTTAGCGCCATTGACCATGGACAATGACCACGGTACCATTAGTGTGAATTATAGATGGGAGAATCCTCATGCCTCAGACGGTCAGCATTTCCGAATTCAAAGCCAAATGTCTTGCCCTTATCGACATGGTAAAAAAAACCGGGCAGCCCCTCCTTATTACGAAAAGGGGTGAGCCGATTGCCCAGGTCGTTCCGCCTCCCGAGGGTGATAAGCCAACGCCTTGGCTTGGGTGCATGCGAGGTACCGGAACCATCGTTGGCGACGTTATATCTCCGGCAACAGATGAAGAAGAATGGGAGGTTCTCAGAGATTGAAGCTGCTGTTGGACACTCATATCTGGCTTTGGAGCTTTCTCGAACCCGAAAGGCTCGGTCAGGAAGTCTTTAAAGAGCTTGAGAACTCCCAAAACGAGTTGTGGATCTCTCCGATCAGTATTTGGGAGACTGTGGTCCTTGGTGAGAAAGGGCGCATCATTCTCCAGCCCGACCCCGAAACTTGGGTCCGTGCAGCCCTGTCCAAGGCGCCGATGAAGGAGGCCCCGATCAACGCTGAAGTGGCATTGCTCAGCCGAACAATAAGGTTGCCACACCAGGATCCGTCGGATCGATTCATTGCGGCAACCGCTTCGGTTTTCGGACTGACTTTGGTCACGGAAGACAGAAGACTGCATAAAATAGAGGGAGTTCAAATCCTTTCGACGAGGCATCTAACCACACGGTGAATCGTGCGTTTCCGTCTTAATCCAAGCCATCCTATAAATTGCATACAACATAAACCTTCTGGAGGAAGTCGAGGGTACTTTCCCGGAAGAAAAGCAAGCGATACTCGCAGTGATAGACCGCTACCCGGCCCTGCCTCCAGGGGAGAAGCTGCTGTTTCGCCTTGGACGGCGGGGAGACACATTGCCCTCACTTGATGATTTGACCGATCCTGTCATGCGGCAGCGGTTGCGATTTGCGATGAAGGATATGGCTCAGTAATCGGACGGCGATCTGGAGAAGATTATAACGGAGTTGGCGGACCAGTATATCTGAGACCGCTTCGACGCGGGGAGAATTTACAGGAGGAGAAATGATACGAATTATTCATATACTACGTAAAGCTCCCGGCTTACCACGGTATTTCCAATTTGACTTTCGCGGCGTCGCACGGCAGGAGAGGCATACCTTTATCATACCCGCCAAAGTGCGGATCGGGGGTATGAAAAACGGCGGGCCCGGAAAATCCATACCCACCCTTCCCGGCTTCCGCGGGCGTCGGCTCCAGTATCACGGGTCAGAAATTCCTTCACAGTATCGTTTTAGATTTTCTAGAATTTCATCTACAGTTTTGATCCATATCAAAGGCTTTAGATCATCATTCCGAACGGCTAATGTAACTCCTTTAAACGTTATCCTTCCGATTTATCATTGCGAAGGCTGCACTTCCTGATGCATCTACAAATGGTTTCCTCTCCGCACGTCGTGGATGCCAAATGGCTTCCGGCCCATAAGCTCTGCCCCGTGAAGTTCTTTTTTCGCCTATGGTAGACTCCGGCAATGCGGATAGCACCCTGCCCTTGATAAAACCAACCACCCGCGCCACCGGGTACTTTGGCGGAATAGAGATCAGCATATGAACATGGCCGATTAATAGCATTAATTCCTGTTTGTAGCTATTCAACCAACTCCATTAATTATTTGTCGAAAAAGAATTTGACATAATAACTAATTCCATTGTACGAACTTCCTATCCCAATTTTCCCATAAATAATGTTATGCATATAATAAGGATTATCAAATGGAAGCGCGCAATAAGCAGAGCCTCCTCTGCTGTTTGCACCCGGGCCGTATTCTGCATGAATCACCAGCTTCTCTGCTGGTCCCTTATCTGATACCTGTTCCCGCCGCATCCTTGGGACCGGCAGTGGTACCCGCCGGAAAGACAAATGCCCCAAAACTTTTTAGCAAAATAGCCGTTTTTTCAATGGGGGGGTTATGCTGAAGCACCTGTATTCGTCTCTTTTCTCGTTCGGTTTGTGCGTACATTCAGCGGTGATCAAGGCTCGTGCAGAGGGGAAACATCCCGCTGCGGCTTTTTTGGTGGGAAGAACCGGGAGCCGGTGTGATAGAAGGATAACGTCTCTTCCGGCCGGACGGCTGCTCACCGTCGCGGCCCTGGCGGTGCTTCTGGCCGCGCCAGGGGCGATGGCGCAATCCACCCCTCCTCAGCCGACTGAGAGCACGGTGGTCGGCGATACGGTGACCGACCCGGCTACCGGACAGGCTGTTCAGGTGGTGAACGTTTTCCAGAGCAGCGGCGTAACCTACGCAGTGTACACGAGCGATAACGCCCTGATCTACACCACCATCACCGTGGGGAATACTGTGCCCGCTACCGATGGGGGAGCCGCCTGGACGGTCGCCTCGGTGACCACAAACGGTTCAGGGATGGTCACCAGCGTCAATCTCACGAGGGCTACAGGCACTACACTCAGTGAGACCCTGCCCATTGTCACCGACGAGTCGGCCTCGGTTGCTGCAGCGGCCGCGGCAGCGGCAGGCGCGCCCGCCAATCCCGGCGGCGCTCTGACCCCGCCGGCGCCGGCGACCGGGGATAACAACTTTGTCTACAATGTGCGACAGGGGGCCGGCGGATCAAACGGCAATAACGGCTATGGCATAGATATCTTTGGTTGGATCCTGGGTTATAGCGGCACGGCCGGCGGGAACGGTTCCACGGGACCCACCGTCAACACCACCATTCCTTCTAATCAGGGCAATATCCAGACGGTAAGCAACGGCCTGGCCGGCATCCAGGTCGCCAGCATCGGCGGCGATGGCGGCTCGGGTGGGAACAGCTACGGCGAGATCCCGGGTCTGGCCGGCGGCAGCGCCGGGGCCGGCGGCGTCGTCAACCTCACCACGAACGCCAATACCACTATCTCCACCAGCGGCTACCAGAGCTACGGCATTTTCGCCCAGAGCAGAAGTGGGGCGGCCGGCAACGGCGGCACGGGCTACATCTTCAGCGGCGGTGGCAGCGGTGGCTCCGCCAGTTCCGGCGGTCCGGTGACGGTCACCAATTACAGTGACATCAGCACCACCGGCGCCGACGCCCACGCAATCTTCGCACAGAGCATGGGCGGCTCTGCCGGCAGCGGTGGTGGCAGTTGGGGGCTGGTCGGCCTGGGAGGCAGCGGGGCGGCGGGAGGCAATGGCGGCAGCGTCAACGTCACCAATTACGCCGATCTCTTTACCAGCGGTGAGGGCAGCCGGGGAATCTACGCGCAGAGCATCGGCGGGTCCGGCGGGTCCGGCGGCAGCGCCGGCGGGATAGTCGCCCTGGGCGGAAACGGTACGGCGGGTGGCAGTGGCGGCGCCGTCACCGTGACTAACTACGGCAGCATAACCACCACGGGCAATGATGCCGACGCCATCTTTGCCCAGAGCGTCGGTGGCGGCGGCGGCAGCGGTGGCAATACCGGCGGCGTCCTAACCCTGGGCGCCAGCGGCGCGGGCGGCGGCGGCGGCGACGGCGTCAGTGTGAGCAACAGTGGTATCATTACGACCTCCGGGGCTTACTCCAGGGGCATTTTTGCCCAGAGCATCGGCGGCGGCGGCGGCGACGGCACGGCCAGCAGCGGGATCATCGCTCTGGGTGGCAGTGGGGCCGGCGGCGGGGTCGCCGGCGACGTCAGTGTGGACAACAGTGGCGCCATTTCGACCTCCGGTGTCGGCGCCGCGGGGATCAACTCCGATGCCATCTTCGCCCAGAGCATCGGCGGCGGCGGCGGCTCGGGCGGCAGCTCCGGGGGCCTGATCTCTCTCGGTGGCAGCGGCTCCGGCGGCGGCAACGGCGGCAACATCGGTGTGACTAACAGCGGCTCCCTTCAGACTTCCGGTACGGACGCCCGTGGGATCTTCGCCCAGAGCATCGGCGGCGGCGGCGGTGACGGCGCCAGCAGCGGCGGCTTGGTCTCCCTGGGTGGCAGTGGGTCCGGCGGCGGGTTCGCCGGCAGCGTCACCGTGACTAACAGCGGCAACATTTCGACCTTCGGCGCCGGCGACGCCGGGATGAACTCCGATGCCATCTTTGCCCAGAGTGTCGGCGGCGGCGGCGGCTCGGGCGGCAGTTCCGAAGGCATGGTCGCCATCGGTGGCAGCGGCTCCGGCGGCGGGTCCGGCGGCGGCGTCTCTGTGACCAACAGCGGCACCCTTGTGACATTCGGTACCGATGCCCGCGGGATCTTCGCCCAGAGTGTCGGCGGCGGCGGCGGCGACGGCGCGGGCAGCGGCGGGGTCGTCTCCCTGGGTGGCAGTGGGGCCGGCGGCGGCAACGGCGGCGGTGTTACTGTGACCAACAGCGGCTCAATAACCACCTGGGGGACCGGCTCCGATGCCATCTTTGCGCAAAGTGTCGGCGGCGGCGGCGGTAACGGTGGCGGCGCGATTGCTGTCGGGCCGGGGGTCAGCGCGGCTTTTGGCGGCTCCGGCGCGGGGGGCGGCAATGGCGGGACCGTTGCCATTCTACGCGACAACGCAAACGCGGCTTTGGCGACCGCCTATTCTATAACGACCAACGGTGACCAGTCGTCCGCCGTGGTCGCCCAATCGATAGGCGGCGGCGGCGGTAATGGAGGTTTTGCGGTTTCCTTATCCGACTCCGTACTCTTTAACGTTGCAATCGGCGTTGCAGGCAACGGCGGCGCCGGCGGCAACGGCGGCTCTGTCAATGTGGCGACCAAAGGCACGCTCGCGACCCTTGGCGTAAACTCGGACGGTATTCTCGCGCAATCGATCGGCGGGGGTGGCGGCAACGGCGGATTCTCCATCGCCGCGACCGCCGGGCTTACCGGCGGTGTTTCGGTGGGCATAGGGGGCAGTGGCGGCAGTGGCGGCGCAGCCTCGGACGTCACCATTTCGAATCTGAGCAATATTTCCACAGCAGGCGCCAATTCGTACGGGATTGCAGCGCAGAGCATCGGCGGCGGTGGCGGTAATGGCGGATTTACAGCGGGCGGGAGCCTTGGCGGCCTTGGCGTCGCCGTCGGCATAGGCGTAGGAGGATCGGGCGCTGCGGGTGGAACGTCCGGAGCCGTGACCGTGAATAGCTCCGGATCGATCGGCACTGAAGGAGACAACTCCGCCGGCATTCTCGCTCAATCGATAGGTGGAGGCGGCGGTAGTGGCGGCTTTTCGGCGATTGGCACCGTTGGTTTAGGAGGCACTGTTTCCGTCGGGGTCGGCGGCTCGGGCGGCGGCGGGCAGAACTCGGGCGCCGTGACGGTCAATGCCGATGGCGGCGGTCAGTCACTTTCCGTCAATGGCATAGCGGGCAGTTGGAATCTCGTAACTACCGGAGAGAATTCCGCGGGCATCCTGGCGCAGTCGATCGGGGGCGGCGGCGGTAGTGGGGGCTTCGCAGGCACGTTGAGTTTACTCAGCGGCATGGGGAGCGCCAGCGTATCGCTGGGCGGCAGCGGTTCGGGAGGCGGCAATGCCGGCCAGGTAACCGTGCAGAGCGGCAATGCAACCTATGCAAACAATATTCTTACTGCCGGAGACAATTCCGCGGGCGTTATTTCTCAGTCGATCGGCGGGGGCGGCGGCAACGGCGGCTTTGCGGCTGCGCTCACGGGCGCCTTTTCCGCCTCGGCAGCGGTTACGCTTGGCGGCAGTGGTGGCGTTGGCGGCAACGGCGCTGGTGCGACAGCCGATAGCGTCGGCAATATCACGACTCTCGGGAATATGTCGGACGGCATTTTCGCGCAGTCTATCGGCGGGGGCGGCGGCAACGGCGGCTTTAGCGCGGCGCTTAACAGCAGCGTCGGGGTAGCCGGCGGAGCGGTTGCAATCGGCGGTTCGGGCTCCGGAGGCGGCAGCGGCGGCAGTGTCAGCGTGAACAGCGCCGGCAATATCGAGACATTGGGCCAGCAGTCCACGGGCATTTTTGCACAGTCGGTGGGCGGGGGCGGCGGCAATGGCGGCTTCGCGGGCTCGGGGTCCCTCTCCATAAGCGCATATTCAGTGGCCGTTGGCCTCGGCGGGAGCGGCGCGGGGGGGGGCGACGCCTCGACGGTGGGTGTCACCAGCAGCGGAAACATTACTACTTTCGGCGACCAGGCTAGCGCCATCGTTGCGCAGTCGGTCGGAGGCGGCGGCGGCAACGGCGGCTCGACAATAGGTCTGGCGCTCGGAGTCGGGGCCGGCGTGGGCGTCAATGTAGGCGGAAGCAGTGGCGCAGGCGGCAGCGCCGGCGCAGTCACCGTGAATTCCACAGGCAACCTTACGACAGGCGCAGGCTCCAGTTCCGGCACGGGCGCAAACAACGCCTATGGCATTCTCGCTCAGTCGATCGGCGGGGGCGGCGGCAATGGCGGCTTCAGCGGCAATATCTCCTTCGGCGGCCTTGGTGGTGTCGGCGTGTCGGTTGGCGGCCTGGGTGGTTCCGGCGGTTCGGCCGGGACGGTGCAAGTAACGGGTCAGGGCAATATCAGCACTGCTTTCGACAATTCCAGCGGCATCCTGGCCCAATCGATCGGCGGAGGCGGCGGCAACGGCGGTTTCAGCTTCTCGGCTGCCGGCTCCGGGGCCATTGAAGAAGTCGGCGCAGCGGGGGCAGTTTCGGTGGGCGGCTCCGGCGGCAGTGCCGGAACCGCGTCCGGCGTCACTGTCATCAATACGGGAACGATCCTGACGCAGGGTTTCAATTCCGACGGCATCGAGGCCCAATCACTGGGCGGTGGCGGCGGTAACGGCGGATTTTCTATCTCCGGCGCATTTACGGTCGGCGCGGCCGCTGTCGGCGTCTCGGTCGGCGGCGGCGGCAGTGGCGGCGGAGCAGCGGATTCGGTCACGGTCGATAGTTTCAGCCCCAATGGCACGACTATTTCTCCCGGAACCATTACCCTGGAAACCGGCGGCGCACAATCGGACGGCATTCTGGCCCAGTCGATCGGCGGCGGCGGCGGCAATGGCGGCTTCTCGGGATCGGCCGGCGCGGCCCTGCAGGGCGCTGGCGGCGGCGTCTCGGTCGGCGGCTTCGGCGCAGGCGGCGGCTCGGCCGGAACGGTGAGCGTTACGAGCTACAACAACATCCTTACAACGAGCGATAAGTCGGACGGTATTCTGGCACAATCGATTGGCGGAGGCGGAGGCAACGGCGGTTTTTCGATCGGCCTGTCCGCGGGATCTGAATTCGCGGGCTCGGTCTCAGTCGGAGGCTTCGCGCTGGGAGGAGGAGGCACCGGCGGAAATGTCACGGTCGAGAACTTTGGAACGATCTCGACATTCGGCGCCGATTCAAACGGCATCGCGGCGCAGTCGATAGGCGGCGGCGGTAACGGCGGTTTTTCGATCTCCGGCGCCTTCACAACCGGCGAGGCCGGCCTGGGGGTTTCGGTTGGCGGTTTTGGCTCGACCGGCGGATCGGCAGGCTCCGTCGTGGTCGACAGTTACGCTCAGGCGGCAAACGGCGCGCCTGTCTTGAACGCGCCCACTGCTGGAACGGTGACCTTGGAGACATTCGGCGATCGGTCCAACGGCATCCTGGCGCAGTCGATAGGCGGAGGCGGCGGCAATGGCGGATTTTCCGGGACCGGGGTCCTCTCAACGGGGGGCGCTGCCATCGGTGTTTCGGTCGGCGGCTTTGGCGCAGGCGGCGGCTCGGCCGGAACGGTGAACGTCACGAGCTTCAATAACATAGTGACCCGGGGCGACATGTCCAACGGCATTCTGGCGCAGTCGCTGGGCGGCGGCGGCGGAAACGGCGGTTTTTCGATCGGCCTGACAGGCGGCTCGGAATTCGCCGGCTCGCTCTCCGTCGGCGGCTCGGCGCTGGGAGGGGGCGGTAGCGCCGGCTCGGTCACGGTTCAGAATACTGGAACGATCTGGACAAAAGGTTACGAATCAAACGGCATCGAGGCCCAATCGATCGGCGGAGGCGGTGGAAACGGCGGTTTCTCGCTAGCCGGCGCCTTCACAACCGGCGAGGCCGGCATTGCACTTTCGGTTGGCGGTTTTGGTTCGGCAGGAGCGGGCGCCGGTGCGGTCGAGGTCGAGAGTTACGCCCAGACGGCAAATGGCGGGCCGGTCGCGCCCACCGCTGGAACGGTGACATTGGAGACGGACGGCGCTCTCTCCAACGGTATTCTGGCTCAATCCATCGGCGGTGGCGGCGGCAATGGCGGCTTTTCCGGCGGGTTGAGCGCGTCGCCTTCAGGAGGGGCGTTCACTGCTTCGATTGGCGGCTTCGGCGCGGGTGGAGGTTCGGCAGGCTCTGTCACTGTGACGAGTTACAACAATATAGTGACCAAAGAGAGCGACTCCAACGGTATCCTGGCGCAGTCACTGGGCGGCGGCGGCGGCAACGGCGGCTTTTCGATCGGTTTGGCTGGAGGCCAGGACTTTTCCGGTTCTCTGTCAGTCGGCGGTTTCACCCTGACCGGCGGCGGCAATGGCGGCGCTGTGACCGTTAATAACGTCGGCGTTATCCTAACCGAGGGCGACCGCTCCAATGGTATCGAGGCACAGTCGATTGGCGGCGCCGGCGGAAACGGTGGTTTTTCTTTGTCAGGCTCATTGGCGCTCGACAACGCCGGTTTGGCCGCCAGCGTTGGTGGTTCCGGCTCAGGCGGCGGCCTGGGCGGCACGGTTACCGTCAACAGCAACATAGGCGGCACGCTTTCAAGCAATGCGACGATTGAGACTAAAGGCCAGAGTTCGAACGGGATCGAAGCGCAGTCGATCGGTGGAGGAGGAGGCAACGGAGGCTTTTCCGGTGCTTTCACAGCCACGGCCGATGCAGAAGCATCCATGTCCCTCAGCGTTGGCGGCTTCGGCGCCGCCGGCAACAGTGCCGGCGCGGTCACGATCACGAGCCTGGACAACATCCTTACGCAGGCAAATGGATCGAACGGCATTTTGGCGCAGTCGATCGGCGGCGGCGGCGGAAACGGCGGCTTCAGCTTTGCCGGCACTGTGTCCGTGCCGGACGGCAACAGCTTCAGCCTTTCCGCTTCGCTTGGCGGTTTCGGCGGCTCAGGCGGCAACGCCGGGACGGTCACGGTCGCATCCACCGGCATCATCTCGACGTTTGGTAATAACGCCAGCGGCGTGGTCGCCCAGTCGCTGGGTGGAGGTGGCGGCAATGGCGGTTTGAGCGTAGCCGGAACGTTTAATTTTGCCAGTGACAACAATGTACCCTCGATTTCGGCGTCCGTGGGCGGATTCGGAGGCTCGGGTGGCGCGGGCCAGAACGTGAACGTGACGCGCGTCGGCGCCACCACAACGGTAGGAGATGAATCGGTTGGTATTCTCGCGCAATCTATCGGCGGCGGCGGCGGCAATGGCGGTTTGAGCATCTCCGGGTCTATCGGCGGAGAGGATTCAAAGCAGATCTCGGCGTCCGTGGGTGGATTCGGAGGAGCCGGCAGCGAAGCTGGAGTCGTCACCGTTAACAACACCGGCAACATCACGACCGGCTCTTCATCGATCCAAAATCAGCAAATCGCGCAGGTCGGCCAGGTCTTTCAGCAGGTAACCGTGATCACCGGCCGAGATTCCGACGGCATTCTGGCCCAGTCGATAGGCGGCGGCGGCGGTAACGGCGGCTTTTCGTTCAGCGGCGCGATCGGTCCCACCGGTGAAAATACGAATATCAACGTCGGCCTCACCGTAGGCGGATTTGGCGGCGGAGGCGGAATCGGCAACAACGTCAATGTCACCAGCCAGGGTTTGATCCAGACAATGGGTCCGTCGGCGAACGGCATTGAGGCGCAATCGATTGGCGGCGGCGGCGGTAACGGCGGGAGTGCGGTAACGGGACTTATCGCCGCAGGCGACCCTCAGAGTGGTGGAAAGGCCGTAAACGTTGCCGTCTCCGTCGGCGGTATGGGAGGTGACGGCAATACCGCGGGAGACGTCACAGTCAACCAGTCCGGCGGTATTGTCACACAGGGACCCGGCTCTAACGGCATTCTCGCACAGTCGATCGGCGGCGGCGGCGGTAACGGCGGCGGAGCGAATACGCTTTCACTGCAGTTGGCCACTTCCTGTACAGAAAGTATCCTTTCCAGCATCACGGGCTGTAAGTCCCCGAAGAATGCCAGCGTGAATGTGCAGGTCGATGTCGGTGGGTTTGGCGGAACGGGCAACAACGCCGGTACCGTCACGGTCAATAACCAGGGCTTCATCGCCACGACAGGCAACTCGTCATCAGGCATAATGGCCCAATCGATCGGCGGCGGCGGCGGCAACGGCGGTCAGGCCATGATCGGATTGGACGGCGCGTTCCCGGGCGCATCCTATGTTGATACCGCCCTCTCTATCGTGACCTTGCCCATCGGCACGACGGGAACTCTCGAGGGGCTGGGCAGGATCACTGTCGGTGGATTTGGCGGCGCGAGCGGCGACGGCCAGGCGGTGAATGTCACAAACAATGGCGTGATCCAGACGTCAGGGATCGGCTCATATGGAATCTTCGCCCAGAGCATCGGCGGGGGCGGCGGCATTGGCGGCGACGCGGCGTCGGGTGTCACGGGCCTGGTCAGCATAGGCGGTTTCGGAGGAGCGAGCGGCAACGGAGGGGACGTAACGGTTACGAACACGCCCTCGCAAACATCCTCGGCCAATATCGCGACAACGGGATTCGGCTCGACGGCGATTTTTGCGCAGTCGGTGGGCGGCGGCGGCGGCAATGGCGGATCGTCCGGCGGTCTCCTCTCCCTTGGCGGGTTCGGCGGAGCTTCCGGCAGCGGTGGCTCCGTGACTGTCAGCAATTACGCAGGCCTGCAGACCCAGGGAGGTTCCGCGGACGGGATTTTCGCCCAATCGATCGGCGGGGGCGGCGGCAATGGCGGCAACACCGGACTCTCGGGAATAACCGTCGGCGGGTTCGGCGGGGCTTCAGGCAACGGCGGGATCGTCACTGTCACAAATTCCAGGACCGCCACCATCTTGACGTTGGGGACCGGGTCGGACGCCATTTTCGCCCAATCAATTGGCGGTGGCGGAGGCAATGGCGGCGGCAATAGCGGGTTGATCAGCGGTATAGTTGCTGTCGGCGGGTTCGGTGGAGCTTCAGGCAGCGGCGGCGCCGTGATTGTGAGCAATGATGCAAGCCTTCAGACCCAGGGAGACAATGCGATCGGCATCGCTGCCCAATCGATCGGCGGCGGCGGCGGCAATGGCGGCAGCACCGGACTCACGGGAATAGCAGTCGGCGGCTTTGGTGGAGCTTCAGGCAACGGCGGGACTGTTACTGTCACCAATTCCGCGACCGCCACCATCTTGACGTCCGGGACAGGGTCGGACGGCATTTTCGCCCAGTCCGTCGGCGGAGGCGGCGGCAATGGCGGCGCCACGGGGTTGGGGATTATTACAGTTGGAGGAAACGGCAGCGGCGCCGGTGACGGCGGCCAGGTGACGATCAACAATTCCGGTTCTGTCATGACGACAGGCGACAATGCTATCGGCCTCTTTGCACAGAGCATCGGCGGCAGTGGCGGCAATGGCGGCGCCACATTCATCTCGGGCGTCACGGTCGGCGGCAGCGGCGGATCGAGCGGCAACGGCGGCATAGTCACGATCAACAACACCGCGGAGATCATTACCTCCGGCAACTACTCGGATGCTATGCGCGCCCAGTCTGTCGGAGGCGGCGGTGGATCGGCGGGCGGCGGGTCCGATCTCTCCTCGATCGGCCTTGGACTGCTCGTCTCGGTTGGCGGTTCCGGCTCCGGTGGTGGAAACGGCGGCCAGGTGATCGTTAACAATTCAAACGTTCTTCTGACCTCCGGCATCCAGGCTAATGGCATTTACGCTCAGTCAGTGGGCGGCGGCGGTGGTGATGGCGGAAACGCGATCGGCACTATCGCGGTGGGCGGAAACAGCGGCCAACAAGGCAACGGCGGCGCGGTGAATGTCACTAACGAAGCGGATGGTACCATCTGGACCAAGGGCGCGATGTCTAACGGAATTTTCGCGCAGTCCATAGGCGGCGGCGGCGGTAACGGCGGCGGGACATATTCAGGGTCCGCCGTAGGCTTCGCTACTTTCGTCGGCGGTAACGGCGCCGGTGGCGGCAACGGCGGCGGCGTGACGGTCGAAAACTATGGCCAGATCGAGACGGACGGTTCAGCGTCGCAGGCAATATTCGCCCAGTCGGTTGGCGGCGGCGGCGGCAATGGCACGGTCGCCGGTAGTTTGAACACGTCGCAGTCCGGCACTGTCACAGTGAGTGTAGGCGGAAACGGCGGCACCGGCGGAAACGGCGGCGCTGTCACCGTAAATAATTACGCGTCGGGCAGTATTTTCACAAATGGCGCCAGTTCGACCGCAATATTCGCCCAGTCGGTTGGTGGAGGAGGCGGTAACGGCGGCGGTTCCTTTGCTGGCGTAACCGGGACTTCCGGTTCGGCGACTGTGAATCTTGGTGGCAACGGCGGGGGCGGCGGTGATGGCGGCGCCGTCACGGTTGCAAACGAAGGCGTCATTCAAATCAATGCGAACAATTCAGTCGGCATTATGGCGCAATCGGTCGGCGGCGGCGGCGGCACGGCAGGATCGGCGCTGGGCGTGGCTGTTGTGCCGGTGACTATCGGCGGTCAGAATGGTGTGATCGGCGCGGGCGGTAACGTCAGTGTCACCAATACTGGCTCCATAACCATCGCCGGTGCTAATTCAATCGGAATTTTCGCGCAGTCCGTAGGCGGCGGCGGAGGCTTGGTCCTGCCTGGCGGCGGCGCCGGCAACGTAATCCTGCAATCGGGCGGCAACGGCAACGGCGGCACAGTCACGATAAACAACTCCGCCGGGTCTATCATCGTGACGGGAGACAACAGCACAGCTCTGTATTCGCAGAGCGTCGGCGGTGGAGGCGGCGCCGTAGGGCTGGCGGCTGATCCCGCGGGACAAATCGGCGCCTTCATGTTTTCCGGCACGGCCGGCGGGACGGGAACGGCTCAGGCAAACACTGTGAACCAAACAGGGAACCTGATCGCGCCAGGCGCCAATTCGATCGCACTGACCGCGCAAAGCAGCGGGACGAACGGCAACGGCGACATCACTGTCAACATCATGAATGCGGGATCGACGCCGAGCATCATCGAGGGCGGCAGCGGCCAGGGGGCCGGAGTCTCTATTCTGAACGGCGCCAACAATCAGATCAACAACAATGGCATAATCACAACCATCCAGGGTGTTAACGGCTTCGCCATACGCAGCGCGACCGGTAATAATCAAATCAACAACTATGGCCTGGCCATCAACAACTACGGCCTGGTCATCGGCTCGGTTGATCTGGCCGCGGGAGCGAACTCTTTCGATAATACGTTGAAAGCGGTCTTCGATTCAGGCGTCACAGTTAATCTCGGCAATGGCAATCCGCTGACGAATGAAGGATTGTTGTCGCCGGGAGGCTACCAGAAGGTGCTCACGACCAACCTTACCGGGTATTTCGTCCAGTCGGCGACCGGTATTTACGGGGCCGATCTCGACCTGAAAAACCAGATTACAGATCGCATCAACGTCACGGGCACAGCCAGTATTTCCGGCACGATAGCCATTAACCTGGTCGATCCGGCGAGTTACGCCGGGTATGCTTTGCCCGGTTCACATAACAACACGCTGCTATCGGCGGCGGGCGGCTTGACCAGTAACGGAATCACGTTGCAGGCCCCGACGACCGCAGTTTCGACCTATTCGCTGTTCTATCCCAACGCTACAGACATCGTCCTGAATCATGTGATCGATTATTCGCCTTCGGGCCTGACGATCAATCAGCATTCAGTTGGTACGGCGATCAATCAGATAGAACTCGCTCAAAGATCACCCGATTTCCGGCCCATCGCAGATGCGTTGTTCTTCCAGCCGAATATAGCCAGGCTCGGCTCGATCTACGATTCGCTTTCGGGTGAGGGAGTCTCAGCGGCCCAGCAGGCCGGCTTTTCGGCAAACGATGCGTTTCTCTCCTCGATCGCACATCGGTCGGCTTATTGGATTTCGAACGACTTGGACGATCCGAGCGGTATGACTTTAACCGGCGACAAAGATTTGCTTTTTGCGCAGAAGACAGCGCCGAATTCCATGTCCGACGCAACCGGCGTATCATACGAGGCTCCTCGCAACTGGCGCGTGTGGATGAACGGATACGGAAGCCAGGCAAGTTATGACGGAAACACCACAATCGGATCGGCTCAGGCTAACGAACATGGCAGTGGTTTTGCCGTGGGCATCGACCGCCAGATATCGTCGAACATATTGGCCGGTATCGCCTCCGGCTACGACTCGTTCGGCTTCGACGTGCCCGATCGACAAACGTACGGCACCGTTGACGCGTGGCACATCGCGGGCTATGGAGCTGTGCGTCAGGATCACTTTTATGCCACCGGTGCTCTTTCATACGATAGTTTCAACATTAACGAGAGTCGACAGGCATCCATTCCGGGTGTTTCGATGAGGTCACCGTCTGGTCCCATTCAGATATCGGGTTTCAATGAATTTCTGGCTGGAACAACCCAAAGTGCTTCCTTGAGCGGCGATTTCGAGATGGGTTACAAAAACCGGATAAATCAGTTCGAGGTGACGCCCTTCGCCGGATTGCAGTTCGGAGCGATGCGCACGGACGGCTTCACCGAGGCCGGTCTGGGAGGAGCAGCGAGCGAGCTCGGACTCTCATACTCTGAGCGGACCATCAATTCGTTGCCCTCACGGCTCGGTGTACAAGTAAAGACCAAAACCAAGCTTTTCAATGGCAGGGAACTTACGATTTTGGTGCGCGCCGCCTGGATGCACGAATTCGACAACGAGCGGTCAATCGAGAGCTCGTTTATTGCCGCGCCAGGCTTCGATTTCGTGATCCAGGGAGCCAAACCACCGACGGATTCCCTGCGCACCGGCATTGGCTTGAACCTGCCGCTGGGCGAGAGGTCTTCACTATACGGGAATCTCGATTGTGACAACTCAGGTGGGGGGCACAGTTATTCAGGGATGGGCGGCTTGCGTTTTTCCTTTTAAACTGTTTGCAATGCAGGTGTAAGCAGCAGTGCCCATCTGACGCGTATCGTCAGAGGAATACTCTTTGTGGACCATGGGGGGCTTTTCGACTATTCCTCCCGGAAAGCTACCATAGGCTTTCCTTTCGAAGATCGGCCCGGGGGGAAGCGGCGCTCCCAGGGTGAAATTTTCTTGCAATCTATCCTCTTCTGATGCATCGTCGCGTTTGTAGCTCGCGTCGTTGCGACGCATTAAGAAACAGGAAGATTAAGAAGGAATGAACATGATAAAAGCATCGACTGTTGCATCGTTTCTTGCTCTTTTTATTGCGCTCGTCTTGACCGGATACGTGGTACATACCTCCTCGTCTGTGCAACCAACGTCGAAAGTAGCACTTATCGATATCGCAAGAGTCATCACTGAATCGGATGCAGGCATCAAAGCTAATGCGGAGTTGGAATCCTTCTTGAAGGCGAAACAGGCGGTCGTCGATAAAAAAGCGGCCTATGTCGAGGAATTGAAAAAAGCAGTGGCAAGCGAGCCGAAGGCTGAAGTCAAGAAATCGAAAGAGGCGGAATTAAACAAGAGCTCGGCTGAGCTCCAGAGCCTGCTAAGCGCCTCCCAGTCGGAAGCCAAGAAGAAAGCAACCGACTTGAGAGCAGGACTGTTAAATGAGATAAAGAAAACTGTACAGTCTGTCGCGGCCAATCAATACAAGATAGTTCTCACTGTCGATAATGCGGTTTATTTTGAAAAATCCGTCGATATCACTGACAGTGTAATCAAGAGCTATAACGAATCGCAAAGCAGGCAGTAAACCCATGATACTGTCTTTCCAGCTTTTTTCAATCCCTTGATTCTCTACATATCTGTTGTAATGTTATTTTTCTTTTCCGAGCATCCGCGAAAGTCCGCTGCGATGACGCGCTGCCTAAGGGAATGGTTTTGAATTCATGCGGGTTTGCGGACGTTGACCGTTTGGTCGCAGTAAAATTCCAGTCAGGAGAGAGGTCTGGCTTTCGCCAGAGCCGGCGAGTCTCCTTGAGCTTCCTGCCATCCTGCGCTTGTGCGGTATTTACGGTAGTCGATCTTGAACCTGTCCATTCGTAGTCTGAGCGTGTGGCGCGTGATGCCCAGTTCCCTCGAGGCCCTGGTCATGTTGCCCTGAGTGTTTTTCAAGGCATCGACGACCATTTCGTATCCCAAGGCGTCGAGCTTGGCTTGGAATCCGATTTTGCTGTTTGTGCCGGAGACAATCGCCGTCTGGAGCGCGGGCGGGAGGTTGTAGCCGTGAATCACGTTGTCGTCGGAGAGGATCACGGCGCGCTCTATCACGTTTTCCAGTTCGCGGACGTTGCCCGGCCAGTGATAGCTCATAAGCATATCCAGGGCAGGCGTAGAGATGCGCTCGACCTCTTTGCCGTTCTCCTTGGCGAAGCGGGCAACGAAACGGTCGGCTAGAGTGATTATGTCGCTTCCGCGTTCCCGGAGCGGGGGAATTGTGACAGGAAAGACGTTCAGGCGGTAGAACAAGTCTTCGCGGAACTTGCCGTCGGCCACCATCTTCGGGAGGTCCTTGTTTGTGGCCGTTATGACCCTGATGTCGACCTTTACGGGCTTATTGCCGCCGACTCTCTCGAAGCTGCGCTCCTGCAGGACGCGCAGGAGTTTTGTCTGCATGGCAAGCTGGAGTTCGCCGATTTCGTCAAGGAATATCGTGCCGCCGTCGGCCTCCTCGAAGCGCCCGACGCGCTGGGCGCTGGCCCCGGTGAAAGCGCCCTTCTCATGTCCGAAGAGCTCGCTTTCAATGAGGTTTTCAGGTAATGCAGCGCAATTGAACTTCACGAAGGGGCCGGCCGCCAGGCTGCTGTTGTAGTGGATCGCGTTGGCGACAAGTTCCTTTCCGACGCCGCTCTCGCCCAGGATCAACACCGTCGTCTTGGCCTGCGCTATCCTTTCGATCATGGCGTGGACTTCGCGCATCGGCATGGAATTGCCTATAATGTTGGAGGGCTGGTACTTCTCTTCCAGAGCGTTCTGGAGGCGCTGGTTCTCCTTGACCCAGAAGGTCCGCTCCTCGTTTTCGATGAGATATAGCTCAACCGCATGGGCGGTCATTGTGGCTATGATCGTGAGGATCTCCAGGTCTCTGTTGAGAATCTCCTGGCTTGTGTAGTTTTTCTCGGCGCTGATGGTACCCAGCACCTTCTTACCGCGCATGATCGGCACGCAGATGAAGGAGAAATTCTTGTAGGCTTCGGTAAGCTTGCTTTGAGTGCGGTTGAGGAAGTTCGGCTCGTCGGCTATTTTAGGCACGATGATCGACTGGCCGGTCTCTACGACTTTCCCTGTGATGCCTTCGCCGGGCGCGTAAATGCCGCGATGCTCCTCTTCCTCTGTGAGCCCCAGACTCTCGTGAATGAAGATCTTGCCTGTTCGGCGATGATACAGGTTCACCATCCCGCGTATTATGCCCAGGTTACGCCCCATGATCCGGAGCAATATTGCCATGGCCTGGGAAAGGCTTTCGCTTTCACCGAGCACCTTGCTCAACTGAAAGAGCAGTGGAAGGACTTTTGCCTGACAGCCTCTGCCAATCGTGTAGTTGTAGTTGCAATCGTCTTTGTCTGACTCCAACCTGCTTTCGTTCACGCTTTAGACCCCCTGGAGAGGAACTCATGGAAAATACGGTTTGCGTCGAGCCCCCCTGTTTGATCAACGCGTCTCATGCCCCGCCGCATCTACCGCCGCCGCGACAAGGCTTGTCACAAGCCAAGGCCTCCGGTTTGATCAAGGTGTTAAGGTCGCCACCGGAAGCAATGAATCCCAGAGCGTCATCGACGCGCCCCTCTATAGTGTAAACCTCTATGTCCTGGTTTGCCAGGATCACATGGGGCCCGTAGCCTATACCGCCTACGAGGAGCCGGCCGCAGTCTTCGAGGATTTTCGCGAGATCCTTCCAGCGGCCAACGCCCTTGCCCGGAGGAGGCATGGCCCTGAAGTCCACCATCTCCGGCCGGCCCATACCAAGCTTGTAAATCCTGAGCCGCTCAGCCTGCCCTAAATGCTGATCCACGAAAAGGCCATCTGTTGAGGCAACGGCCACATAAGGGCGCACCGTATTGCTTTCACAATTTTCAATTTCTTCGGACATTTGCAGAATCCTCCGTGTTTGTTTCAATGAGCTGCGTCCAGGCAGATCTCCGGTGAAGGAATCGACTTCAAGCTCTCCAATTCTATGCAATAGCATCTACCGTGCCACAGCGCAGACCTGCTAAGGAGCACTTCCGGCTCCCTTTGAGAGCAAGTCCTGAAAGCGGGTGCAATGCCTACTGCCAGTTGAATAGTGTCTCGGGTCCCTGCCTTTCGAGTTGAACCGCCTCCCCGTGGCCTCCTCGTGAGCACTGTCCCAAAACGCACAAAAGAGGAGAGGATTGTAAGAAACGGGACAGGGCTTTGTGTCCGGAATGGCCCTCCAAAGCATTCTAAAAATGAAAATATGATGGAATAACAGCGTGTTGACTAGGGCCGTCGTGCCTGGCATCGAGCTTGCTCTAGCACCAGACCGAAGCGGCGTTGCGAAAAGCCGCACCGGCATACAAACTCCAACTATTTGAAAGGATTCTAAAAATGACCAGGAAAATCGCATTTTACGGCAAGGGCGGAATAGGAAAGTCAACGACACAGCAGAACACCGCCGCGGCAATGGCCAACTTCTACGATAAGAAGGTCTTCATCCATGGCTGCGACCCGAAAGCCGACTCCACAAGGCTCATCCTCGGAGGAAAGCCTCAGGAGACGCTGATGGATGTGCTGCGCGAAGAGGGCGCTGAAAAAGTCACCAACGACAAGGTTATCAAAGTTGGTTTCAATGGAATCCGCTGTGTCGAGTCGGGAGGTCCCGAACCGGGGGTAGGTTGCGCGGGACGCGGCGTTATCACTTCCATCGACCTGATGGAAAACAATGGGGCCTACACTCCCGATCTCGATTTTGTTTTTTTCGACGTCCTCGGCGACGTGGTGTGCGGCGGTTTTGCAATGCCCATCCGCGAGGGTAAGGCCCAGGAAGTCTACATCGTCGCTTCCGGCGAGATGATGGCGATTTACGCGGCAAACAACATCTGCAAGGGACTTGTCAAATACGCCAAACAGAGTGGCGTCCGTCTGGGCGGCGTCATCTGCAACAGCCGCAAAGTTGACCGCGAAAGAGAATTCCTCGACGAGTTCACCAAGGCAATCGGAACGCACATGATTCACTTTGTCCCGCGCGACAACATGGTGCAGAAAGCCGAGTTCAACAAAAAAACCGTAGTCGAATATGACGCCAACGAAAACCAGGCCAAGGAATATGGCGAGCTTGCGCGCAAGATCATCGAAAACGAAATGTTCACGATTCCCAAGCCGCTTACCATGGATGAACTCGAGCAGATGGTTGTTAAATACGGCATCGCCGACTAATGCCTGGAAAAAAGGAGCTAACGACGTGAAGATGATCAGAGCAATATTACGCCCGGAAGCTACAAACGACATAGCTGAAGGTCTTGCCGAAGCGGGTTTTTTTTCCATGACAAAAATCCACGTTTTTGGCCGCGGCAAGCAGAAGGGTATTACCGTTGGAACAATCCATTACGACGAACTTCCCAAAGTGATGCTCATGATGGTCGTTGAGGATAAAAACGTTGAGGAAGTCCTCAAACTCATCAAGTACAAAGCGTACACCGGAAACTTCGGAGATGGAAAGATTTTCATAACTCCTGTCGAAAATGTGTTCACGGTACGCACGGGCGCCAAAGGGCTTTAAGCAGGTAAGTACAAGGGGGACGCATATGAAAGAAATCATTGCAATCATCCGCCCGAAAAAAATGGGATCCACCAAAAATGCTCTCGAAAAACTGGGGTTCCCGAGCATCACGGCGGTGTCGGCAATAGGACGCGGGAAACAAAGGGGAATCGCCGGTGAAGTCGCTTGCGACATCCCCACGGAGCTTCAGGGACAGGGTAAATCCGGCGGGATGAAGTACATTCCGAAACGGCTTATCTCAATAGTGGTTCGCAATGCCGATGTCGATCTGATTGTGCAGACGATCATCAAGGTTAACCAGACCGCGCAGATAGGAGACGGCAAGATTTTTATCTGCCCGCTTGATAATGCCGTAAGGGTGCGAACCGACGAAGAGGGCGAAAAAGCCATTAGCTAAGCAGTAAATAAGGAGTTGATTATGCCGTATCACGAGTTTGAATGTAGCAAGTGCATTCCCGAGAGGAAAAAACACGCTGTGATCAAAGCTCATGGCGAGGATTTGACGTCGGCTCTTCCACTCGGGTACCTGAATACTATTCCGGGATCGATATCAGAACGCGGTTGCGCGTACTGCGGGGCCAAGCATGTTATCGGCACACCCATGAAGGATGTCATCCATATGAGTCATGGACCGATAGGGTGCACCTACGATACATGGCAAACCAAACGCTATATCAGCGATAATGACAACTTCCAGATCAAGTATACCTATGCGACGGACATGAAGGAAAAGCATGTCATATTCGGCGCCGAAAAACTGCTCAAGCAAAACATTATTGAAGCGTTCAAGGCCTTTCCCGATATGAAGCGAATGAGCATCTACCAAACCTGCGCTTCCGCGCTGATTGGAGATGATATCAATGCGGTCGCACAGGAAGTGATGGACGAAATGCCCGGCGTCGATATCTTCGTCTGCAATTCTCCCGGGTTCGGGGGGCCGAGCCAGTCCGGAGGACATCACAAGATCAATATCGCATGGCTCAATCAGAAGGTCGGAACTGTCGAGCCGAAAATCACCAGTGATTACGTCATCAATTATGTCGGCGAGTATAATATCCAGGGCGATCAGGAAGTCATGATGGACTTCTTCAAGAGAATGGGTATTCAAGTCCTTTCCACTTTTACCGGTAACGGGTCGTACGATGACCTCAGAGCCATGCACCGGGCCCACCTCAACGTGCTTGAATGCGCGCGTTCCGCCGAATACATCTGCAACGAACTACGAAAAAGATATGGGATTCCGCGGCTTGATATCGACGGGTTTGGCTTTGAACCAGTGTCGGCGTCACTCAGGAAAATCGGCTTATTCTTTGGAATCGAAGACAGGGCACAGGCCATCATCGACGAGGAAACCGCCAGATGGAAGCCGGAACTCGACTGGTACAAGGAACGCCTGAAAGGGAAAAGAGTGTGTCTCTGGCCGGGCGGCTCCAAACTCTGGCACTGGGCGCATGTCATTCATGACGAGATGGGAGTCGATGTCGTCTCTGTGTATACGAAGTTCGGTCATCAGGGCGATATGGAAAAGGGCATTTCCCGGTGCGAGGAAGGCGCGCTCGCCATTGACGACCCCAATGAACTCGAAGGGCTCGAAGCCATGGAGATGCTGAAACCCGACATTATTTTCACCGGCAAACGTCCGGGCGAGGTTGCCAAAAAGATTCGTGTCCCATACCTCAACGCACATGCGTATCACAATGGTCCATGGAAGGGATATGAAGGATGGGTCAGGTTTGCGCGTGATATCTACAACGCGATTTATTCGCCGATTCATCGGCTTGCATGCGTGGATATCAGCAAAGATGAGATACCTGAGGATAAGGGATTTGAAACACAAAAGATGCTCTCCGACGCGAATTTAAGCGAGGAAGTGGCTTCTTCAAGTTCTCTAAGACAGTATACCGGTAAATATGACTGCCTTGCCGAATTGCGCAAGAAAACCTATCCAAGCTTTGAATCACAGCTTGCCGATGTGGTGTAAGGGAGGAGCGCAATGGAAGATCTCATGAAAGACAGGATTGAGCAACTGGTGAATTACATCATGAAAAAATGTCTCTGGCAGTTTCACTCTCGCGCTTGGGACAGAAAGGATCAAAACGAGGGAATTCTAACCAAAACCAGGCAGCTCCTGTGCGGGGAACCTGTCGAGCTCGAAACTCCGGCTGACAAATGCTTTTGGGTGGATGCCGTATGTTTGGCCGATGCTTTCAAAAGTCAGTATCCATGGTTGGCCTCGATGAATAAAGTGGAAATCAAGCAGCTCATGCAGGGTCTTCATGAGCGTATGGACTTCTTGACCATAACCGGATCGCTCAATCTAGAGCTTACCGACCGGCACTATTGAGAGGGAGAATCATTATGTATTGTGAAGTAAAAGAAAAGGCGCGCGCCGGTACCATCAACCCGATATTTACTTGCCAGCCTTGCGGCGCACAGTATGCCGGCATCGGAATAAAGGATTGTATCGGGATCGTTCATGGAGGGCAGGGATGCGTGATGTTTGTTCGCTTGCTGATCTCGCAGCATATAAAGGAAAGCTTCGAGATCGCATCTTCTTCGGTCCACGAGGATGGTGCAGTGTTTGGCGCCGTCAAACGCGTCGAAGAAGCGGTCGACGTTCTTCTGATGCGCTATCCGCATGTAAAAATCATCCCGATCATCTCAACATGCTCGACGGAAGTCATCGGTGACGATATCGATGGTGTTGTGACCAAACTCAATGCGGGGCTCTTAAAGGAAAAATACGCCGGCAGGGAAGTCCATCTCATTCCGATTCATACCCCTAGCTTTGTCGGAAGCATGGTGAGCGGATACGATCTTGCGGTGAAGGACTTTGTGAGCCACTTTGCGAAGAAAAATGAAGCCAGCGGAAAACTGAACCTTATTACCGGCTGGGCCAATCCCGGAGACGTGACAGCCCTCAAGCACCTGCTGTCGGAAATGCAGATCGATGCGACCGTCCTTTTCGAAATCGAAAGCTTCGATTCTCCTCTGATGCCGAACGGAAACACAGTCTCCCACGGCGATACAACCATCGAAGATCTGGCCGGAACGGCCGACGCCCTCGGAACGATCGCGCTGAACCGGTACGAGGGTGGCAAGGCTGCACAATTTCTTGAAAAAGAATTCGGTGTTCCGGCAATTATCGGGCCGACCCCGATCGGCATCCGTAACACGGATACCTTTCTGCATAACCTGAAAGCCATGACCGGAAAGCCAATTCCCCAATCGCTCGTCCGCGAACGGGGACTTGCCATCGATGCGCTGACCGATCTCACACACATGTTTCTCGCCGACAAGAAAGTCGCGATCTACGGGAACCCCGATCTCGTCATCGGCCTTGCGGAGTTCTGCCTCGATCTGGAGATGAAGCCCATGCTACTGCTTCTCGGCGACGACAACCCAAACTACAAAAAGGATCCCCGGATCAAGGCGCTTCAGGAAAAAATCGATTACGGCATGGAGATCATTACGAATGCGGACTTATGGGAACTGGAAAATCGAATCAAGAACGAGGGACTCGAACTCGATCTCATTCTCGGGCATTCCAAGGGCCGGTTTACCGCCATCGACAACAATATCCCCTTGGTGAGAGTTGGTTTCCCCACCTACGACCGTGCCGGATTGTACCGCCATCCGGTCGTAGGATATGCGGGCGCGATATGGCTTGCAGAGCAGATTGCGAACACACTGTTTGCCGATATGGAATATAAACACAATAAGGAATGGATTCTCAACGTTTGGTAATCTGTGGATTATTGGAGATTGAAAATGGCGCGCCTATCAGGGGAGAAAGCCGATCCGGACCTTTCGGATTGTATGATATTCAACGGAAAACACAGTGAACTATATTACTTCGCCTACGGTTCCAACATGAACGAGGAGCAGATCCTTGCCCGTTGCGCCAATCCCAAGGTGGTCGCCGTGGCGAAACTTCCTCACCATCGGGTCGCCTTTTTCGGCTATTCCAAGGCATGGGACGGGGCCATGGCAACCGTCGTTCCGAGTCCGGGCCAGGAGGTCTGGGGCGTAATCTACGAACTGAATTCCTCCGACAGGGATAGGCTCGACGCTTGGCAGGACGTACGCCTGGACGGAACGGGCGCCTACTTCCACTACCCTGCCAGGGTGGCAGACACGGAGGGAAAGACCCGCACGGTTCTCTTTTATAAAAAAGACATGCTGGGTACCCCGGGGAAACCAAGCCGGGAGTACCTCGACTTCATCGTCCTGGGCGCCTTGGAGCGCGGACTTCCTTCCAGTTATATAGAGGGATTGCGGCAAACAGAATCCAGGAAAGCGGAATTCGACGTTCCCAGGCGTAGAAACTTCGGTCGCGAACTCCTTCTCGAATCATATTGTTCCCAGTGTGGGGACTAGTGAGCTTCCTAATGGCGGTCTCAGCGTGAAAGTGGTAAACAGATCATGAGGAGCATTTTATGCACGAATTATCCGAAGGACATCCGCATGGCGCCATGCGGCGAAAAGACCGGGAAATTGCCGACCGAGCGGAAATCGATGCGATCATTCGCTCGGCAAAGGTAATGAATCTTGCGCTGGCCGATAACAACATCCCCTTTCTCGTTCCGGTGTATTATGCATACGACGGCATGGCGCTTTATTTCCATTCGGCGCGGGCGGGAACGAAAATAGAAATTATGAAGCGCAATAATAACGTCTGTTTTGAGATTTCGGTTGATCAAGGCGTTATCGAAAGCGATGCGGCATGCGATTTTGAAGCGAAACACCGCACGGTGGTGGGATTCGGTAAAACGGCATTTATTGAAGACGAAGCGGAAAAGATTAAAGCGCTCGATATGATTGTAGCGCAATTTTCCAACAAAAAATTTGAATATCCGAAAACAAATCTAAACCGTGCGGCGGTCATTCGGATTGATATCGAATCGATCAAAGGAAAAAAATACGGCTTTTGATAAATAGACGTCTTCGACATCTTCCCGCTTAAACCGGAATGCCGCAAAGTTTACAATTTTGTAGCTATAACTTGCATTTTTGCAATGTTTCCTTTTTCTTCGCCTCTTTTTTTGGATTACGCCAAATTCGCGGCGTCGTGCGGGCTACCCCGATGACAGGGCGCGCTCCAGGTTTTGGCTCATTTATTGCTCCCCAATCAAAAGGCTACCGGATAAAACCGCAGAGTGGAGGGTTGGCATGCAGGAGCTTCAAAAATTGATTCATTCCATCGTACAGATGGGCCATGAGGCAGATCGCCTTCCGCCGTCGAAAGTCGACCTGCTTCTCTATGCTCCCTGCCCTGTCAAGCTGGCGGTGAAAGACCAGGTGGATCTGATCGCCCTGGAGATGCAGGGGCGGGGCGAGGATGTCTCAATCCACATCCCCATGGGTTGCACATCCATCGACCCATACGATCCTCTTTATCAGGAAACAGACCCGGACCGGCTTCCGGCAATCATCGCATCCATCGGTTTCGGAGACTTCTGGAGGCAGGAGTTCGTCGAGCGGTTCGTCCGGCCCGGGCTGTTCGAAGCGGTGCTTCCTCCTCGAATCAACCCTATGATCGAACGGGCCGGAATGATCGACCCTCGCTGCTGCTACACCATTTACGGCGCCACCCCCTATATCTTTCTGGTGGATTCCAACCGGCTGGGCACCCTTCCCGTCCCCCGCACCTGGGACGATCTGCTCCATCCGCGCTACCGGATGGAAATAGTCTTATGCGGAGACGGCGATGATATGGCCGATGCAGTCGTCCTGAACATCTACAAGGAACGGGGAATCGAAGGACTCAGACAGCTAGCCGCCAACGTCAAGGGCTTAATGCACTCATCGAAGATGGCCAAGATTGCCGGGTCGGCGGACCCGGAAGCCGTCGCCATTTACATCATTCCCGCATTTTTTGCCGAGAGCACCAAACAGCCGGCTCACGTCCGCGTCGTTTGGCCGGAGGATGGAGCTGCCGCAAGCCCGCTCTATTTCCTGGCCAAGAAGGGTGAGCGGGAGCGGCTCGCAGGCCTGATTTCGTTTTTCACCGAAGGCTTTGCGAATATCGAGAGCGCTTCCTGGTTTGCGCCCCTCGGGCGAACCGACTTGTCGGGGCTTCCCGCCGATGCAAGTCTCAAATGGGTCGGATGGAACTTCATCGAGGCAAACGATGTCAATCGCCTGAGGGACGAACTCAACACCTCCTTCCGGCTCATGCAGCGAGCGCCCGGATGAGGCTCATTACCGTAGCCGGCCCGCCTTCCTGCGGGAAGACATCGATCATCGCAAAGACCTGTCAGCCCCTCATGGCTGCGGGGACCTCGTGCGTGGTCATCAAGTTCGACTGTCTTCTGAGCAACGACGGCGCGATCTATGAGGCCGCAGGCATCCCCGTGACCGTCGCCCTCTCCGGGGGGTTGTGTCCGGATCACTTCTATGCGACGAACCTCGAGGAGGCCTTCAGTTGGGCCCATGAATGCGGGGCGGAGTGCTGCATCATCGAAACCGCCGGCCTGTGCAACCGCTGTTCCCCCCACATCCGGGGATTGCTCGCCCTGTGCGTTATCGACAACCTCATGGGGATCGACGCCCCGGAAAAGATCGGCCCGATGCTCCGGATGGCGGACGTGGTGGCAATCACCAAGGGCGACCTGGTCTCCCAGGCGGAGCGAGAGGTGTACCGCTATCGTATTCGGCAGATGAATCGGCGGGCTATCATCCGGCATGTGAACGGGCTGACGGGCCAGGGCTGCAGGGACCTTGCCCAAATCGTCGCCGAGGCCCCGGAGGTGGAATCGATCACGGAGATGCGGCTCCGGTTTTCCATGCCGGCCGCCATCTGTTCCTATTGCCTCAGCGAAACCAGAATTGGTTCCAGGTACCAGAAGGGCAACGTAAAGAAGGCCTGCTTCGGAAAATCTTCATGAGTTCGGATCGCATACTGCAAGATTTGGAAAGCATCACCGTGATTGCCGGGCGGGACAAGGCAGGAAGGGACGAGACGGAGAATATCGATTTCCGGGCCGGCGAAATTTCGGCCCTCCTTGGACCCACCGGCTCGGGTAAGAGCCGTTTCCTCTCGGACATCGAATCCCTGGCGGATGGGGACACCCCAACGGGGCGAAGGCTTCTCCTCAACGGGGTCCCGCCCGACCCGGACGTGCGATTTGCCCTGCAGGGAAGACTCGTGGCCCAGCTCACCCAGAACATGAATTTCGTGCTCGACATGAAGGTGGGCGAATTCATCAGGGCCCATGCCGAGAGTCGTGAGGTTCCCGACCCGGAGGCCGTCGCGCTGAGGGTGATCGAGGCGGCCAATCGCCTCGCAGGTGAACCCTTGAGCGGTTGCAGTCAGCTCACACAGCTCTCCGGAGGACAGTCCCGGGCCTTGATGATTGCCGATACGGCACTTTTGAGCTGGTCGCCGGTCATTCTCATCGACGAAATCGAGAACGCGGGAGTCGACAAACGCAGCGCCCTGGACCTCCTCATCAAGAGTGACAAGATCATCGTCATCGCAACCCACGACCCGGTGCTCGCCCTTTCGGCGGACCGCCGGCTCGTCTTCCAACTCGGTTCGGTCAAGCAGGTCATGCAACGGACGGACGAGGAAAAGGACCTCCTGGAAGGGCTCCTGGAGATGGAGCAGCACCTCTCATGCATCCGGAATATCCTGCGGAGCGGCAGCCCGCTTCCAACCGGAAAACAAATATAGTTCAGCCTCTCCTGTAAGCCGCTATCAACTAACGTGAGGTGGTGATCTACAAGCCGCGCCGGGACGTGTTCTCAATACTCCCACGGGCGGCGACGGAACCAGGGCTCCTGTCTCGCCTGGAAAGCCGAGACGGCGCATGCAGGTCACTTGATGATTTTACCTGTCCTGACATGCGACATAGACTGGAGTCAGCCATGCATGACTCAGCGTCTCAAGCCGGCGACAATTCGGAGAAATCAATAACGGAGCCGGGAGACCGGCATATGCAGGAAGCTGTCCATAACATTGTGTTTCGCCGGGATAACGTCACTCAATCATTGCTTTCGGGTCAAGGTAGTGTCCTAATTTGGATTGTGCGGCTCGATTTTAGGCTTGCATCGCTCAGAGCGTCTAGTTAAAGTTCTCAGTAGCTCACAGCGTAGCTTCTCAACTGGAATGTAGGTGGAGAGGCGGCATAGTTCGTTCAACGGGTTCAACAAAGGTGAGAACGCTGTTAAGTGGCAGTTAATTTCCAGCAAAAAATTGATTGAACATAAAAACCTGCACCAAAAAACAGCTAAAGTTTTGGCCAAAATTTCCGAGTTCTTTGTTGTCGTGTGAAAAAGTGTTGACAAAATAAAACAATGTTTTAAAGTTAAATCGCACTTGGCAAGCGCGTTCAAGCGCAGGAATCCATGTGCGACCAGGCAGCCCAACTAAGGGCTGCCTTCTCTTTTTTAATGGCTTGGTAAGACCTTAGGATCAGATTCTGCTTCCACCTGTTCTTCCGATGACTGCGCCGAGCGGCGATGGTCTATTACTCTCATCCCGTATCTCGGAGAGCTACCCTTCCTAACGCTGGCCCAAATTAAAGGTTTCACGGTAGGCCAATATCTGGCCATATGCGAGTAATCGAGATACCCTTTTGCCACGGCGTCTGGATCTGAACTGAGGCGATGCTGGTAATGAATTGTATAACAGACCGAGGCGAAAATATCCGCAAATTGAACGCCAACGCATAGCTTCGAATCGGCAAACAGTGGAGCCTCTAAAATATTCGTGCAAGTCCTCCCTTTGCAGTGACCAAAGATGTAGCTCATGTGGGACTTAATCACGACAAGATTTTGCTCCCCGCTGAGACCTTTGGACCTAGAATCGCAGATCAGGATACCGTTCTCATAATCTTGATGCTCATCGATAAAGACGGAGAACCGTTCCACGATTATTTGGAGAGCGTGGGTGTATAGGCTTCTCGCGGATATCGGGTTAACTGAGTTTTTGAAAAAAGACACAGCAAAACAGGTGCCGGAATGGTCCGAGATAAAAGACAATACGCTTTTTAGAAAAGCGTGTTTTCTCGTACTGGATACACTGCGTGGCGCAGTTAGTTCGTTTCCTTTGATTTCTACATTCTCGTCGCGCTTGCCCTTAATGTGCATCCGATCTGGGAAATAATGGCGCTTTAGATTTAAAAACTCTCGATCTCTGGTCCTCCACTCCCCTAAGGGGAACGCGACTGCGGCTAAGGTAAAGAGAGGCGTTTCTCCATTTTTTACTGGGATATGATGCTCGTTTGGAGTGCCGGCCTCATCAATGTAAAAAACGCATGTACTCATACCTCACCTCATCCTTTATGGATTGCTTTTGTATTCCTGAACTATCGCTACCCGTACTGCATCCTGTGCCGACACCACCGGTGGGACTTGCGGCACGGCGAAGAACTTTCGCTTCCTGCTGCCTTCAACGGATGAAGACCATCCGTATGCACGCGTGGCGCTAGGGTGACCCTCAATCTCGAAAACGTAGAAAACTCCTTGCCATACAGTTTGACCCCGGAGACTTCGAGTACCCTCCACCGATTCAATAAAGTAGCCTTGCAATGGTGAGGACCTTCGATAGCGTTCTTTGCACCCTCAATTTCAGGAGAGTATTTTTTCTTCGTCGTCACCTTCGGGCAAGTCCTCCTTGTTAAGATTTAACAGTGCTACTAGCTTTTCAATAGCTTTTTGGGTGAGAGGGGACTTCCCCGAAACCAGTATACGAGCCTTGAGTCCCTGCCCAATCGGGTAATTAGCGATCTCGCGTTCTCCTTCTGGCGCGCGGGTTAGAATCGTATCAAGCGCCGCAGTGGGAGTCCTCATAGGGGGTAAACTCTCTAATTGACCTGGGATATTTATCATCGGCTTATCTCCTTCTATTGTCTGAGGTAGCCAATCCAAAGGCTGATTTTCATCGCCGATGATACCCGATTGATAGAGGTTTGCATAGTCCAAAGTTTGGCGAAAAACCTTTAAGAAGTCGATAGCGCTGCTTTTGTGGAACTTGAATGTGGATACCAAATCCCATTCGAGCGCGTCGTCCGCAGGGAGGCTATGGGGATAGCGAGCAAGCATTTTCTGGAAAATGGGGGGATTCAATGCCGCTTCTCGTATAGCTTCCTCACGCTCAGGGGAAACAGCTCGGTTATCGGCTAAAATTTTGAAACCTAGATCAGATATCGCGATTTTCTTTTCCTCTCCGGAACCTTCAGTGTCAACTAGGCCATAGGCGATAAGCGAGGCTAACACTTGCATCCCCGAACTTCCCGTATGACTATATCCAAGAGACCTAAGGCCAACAACAACGTGAACCGAGTTTCGAGCATACTTATTGAGAAGGGATCGCGCCAATTCGAGAGTCCTAGCCAGGGGCAAGCTCGGGAAGTTTGGACTCCTTGGTTTCTTTATTTTTATTTCATTATTCATAACTTACCTCCTTTCCGGTTTGTGTTGTCGTGAGCGTAGGCGATTGAATCGAATAAGTCAAGTAAATTTTTATCGTTTTATCGTTTTTTATCGCGATAAAACTTGGCGAGGGGGGAGATAAGGGTATAGGAGGGAGTTAAGCTCAAATGGAGGACCAATATGAGAAGAGTCTTGGCCCCCGATAGTCATCGAATCGCCGCTATCGGGGGCCATAACGGGAAAGACCCTTGGGTCTCAGTAGCTTCGCGGGCACAAAGACTCAAGGGTCGTGGCGATTCTTCAAGGGCGCGCGATTGGTTCCCTGGATGCCCTTAAAAACGTGGGCGGGGCTCGATTCACCGGCGCTCCATAAGTGGCTTGTATTATGAGCAAAATTCGGGGGATTGCAATGAATAACTTGAAAACTGAAAACAGGAAGCTGCGATAGCGGCCTTGGTTGAGCGGAATTCGATTCGCTCCACCGAACGGATGATTGGAGTTCATCGAGATACGATCATGCGCCTTTTGGTCTCTGTCGGTGAAGGCTGTGAAGCTTTATTAAATGATAAAATGCGGAATCTCCCCTGCCGTCGTATTCAGGTTGATGAGATATGGAGTTTTGTTCAAAAGAAAGAGCGGCACCTGAACGCATGGGATGATCGCAGTCGAGTCGGAGATCAATATACTTTCGTGGCTCTTGATCCTGCAACAAAACTGGTGCCTTCTTACCGCGTGGGAAAGCGCGACCTTCAAAATGAGGTTGCTTTCCTCACAAACCGGATTCAGCTTTCATCTGACGCTCTGGCCGCTTATGTCGATGCTACCGAACAGGCTTTCGGGATTGATATCGATTACGGCCAGATCGTAAAGTCATACGAGGCTGAACCAGTAGGACCAGGACGATACAGCCCTCTGCATGTAGTTGGCGCTACCAGGACTCCGATAAAAAACGATCCAGACGTTGCACACATTTCGACCAGCCTCGTGGAGCACCAGAACCTTACAATGAGGATGAGTATACGGAGGTTCACCCGGCTAACTAATGCTCTCAGTAAGAAGTAGGAAAACCTGAAGGCAGCAGTCGCGCTCCATTTCGCCCACTATAATTTTGTGCGGATTCATAGTTCGATTCCGTGTACTCCCGCGATGGAGGCTGGCGTGACGGATCGGTTATGGACTATCCGCGATTTACTTCGGGAGGCAAATGAGGACACTACCAAGGTCCAAAGCCGGTTGTCTTACCGCCTCATTTAGGGCAATATTCTTACTGTTAAGAACTTTACTCGAAAGGAGAATACCCTTGCGTGTCACGACAAAAGGCCAGGTAAGGATACCACGGCCCATTCGGGAAAAACTTGGAATTACGCCAAACAGTGAGGTGGATTTTGTGGAAGACGGTGATCGTATTTACCTGCTAAAAAGCGGTAACCTTTCCGAGAAGAAATTTGGATCGCTTCGAGGTATTGCCACGGTCAAAATGACAACGGATGAAATCATGGCATTGACGAAAGGCAGGAACTAAATTTACCCGACGGAGACCTCCGCCCGAGTAACAAAAATATCGCGCTGCAAACGATTCCTTATTTCCGACGGATCTGCAACTTCAAAAAATAATTCCAGTGCCTCAGTCAAGTTATTCCTTTTTCTCCTTTCTCCATCGGATCAAGTGTTAAACAATTTGCCCGTGCTGTGTTTCACTGTTGAAATCCAACCTAAGCTTAGACCATAATGATATAATCCGCTGAAAGAAAGCCTCTCTAACGGAGTGCTTCCGATCAAATTCGGCCGGGCTCTTTTCCGGGCTTCGCCCCCATACGCACGGAGATCTGCGAGACGGGCCGAGGAGATATCGAAGAGATCATAAAGGAGCCCGCGGGCCAGTATATCAAGGGTCCACCCCGAGACCTCCGTATGAGGCGCCGGCAGTTGCCGGTTCTGTTTCTTATTATTGTTTTGCCGTTATATGCTCGATATTTGACAGCGGACTATTATTTTAGCTTTGAGGCAGCGGGCACAGTGTCATATACATTGTATACTATATGGCGTTTATCAGGAGTGAGCTCATGGAACGCTTCCTTATCGCCCTCGACTGTATGCCGGGCTGTTTAAAAATCGTCGATTACATGGTTCGGGTCCTGAACGGGACGCAACACTTCGAATTTGTGATCTTCCACATTCTTCCGACCGTGTCTCCCGACAAACTGAGAATGGACGAGGTCCAGCGAATCGAACACAGGCATGCCGGCAGGCCTGACCTGGCGGGATACTTCTGGAGGGAGGAGGAGGAGAAAAATATGGCCCAATGTTTTGCCAGGGCTAAAGAGAAGCTGGTCCTCGGCGGCTTCCGGCCCGAGTCGGTATCCTCTGGCTTCTGCGTTGAATCCGGCGACATGGCCGGAATCATTCTGGGTAAAGCCGCCGAGCTTGAGTGCTCGACTATGGTGCTTGGCCGAAGGCGGTTGAGCCGCGTAAAGGAATTTCTGCTTGGCAGCGTATCGACCGCTGTCATAAAATCAGCTCGCGAATCAGCAATTTGGGTCATCGAGATCTAGTGAAGCATTCCGTAAATTCCTTAGGAATTTACATTACCATGAACGGCCAGGTTCGTCTTTCCGCCCGTCATCCCGGCGGAAGCCGCGAAAACCTGAATCCAGTGTCTACTCAGGAAGTTACAAGCTGAAAACCGCTATACCCCGGCGCCTGAACCGGATCGGGTACGGGTCAGGCTTGACACGGTCAGGCCGGGGGTCCGCCCCGGGTGACGAGAGATCGTGGAAAAATCGAGCAACTCAGACAAGGCAAGGGAGGAGAAAATGGAAACAAAGCTCTTCAAGAACATAGGCTTCTGCACCGATTTTTCCGAAAATGCCGACCAGGCGTTCACCGTGGCCCGGGACCTTGCGGTCCAGTTCGGCGCCTCGATCGAGATCATTCACGTAACTGTGAACTTTTCGCTCTCCCCCCCGGTGCACTCCACTTATATGCCTATCGAGTATGATCCGCAGTTTATCGAGGAAGTTACACAGTCCGCCATGAAATCAATTCAGGAAAGGTACGTGGAAAAACTTCCCGCTGGCCTGCCCTATAACGTGAATATCGAGTCCGGGTATCCCTCCACGGAGATACTCAGAGTAGTGGAAGACAAAGGCATAGACTTGTTGGTCATGGGATCTCACGGTTTGACGGGTCTTGCCCATGTCCTTTTCGGGAGCACTGCGGACAGGGTGGTTCGAAGAGCCGCATGCTCGGTGCTTACGGTTCGATTTCACAAATCGTAAGCCCGAAGCGAGTGCACACAAGTGCCGGAACTTTATGCAAATCAGCCGAACGGATTGAGACCGGGTAAGCAATGAAGACAGAAGAAGGAAAAAGCGTCCGGGAGAGCAGTACCGTCATGTCGAAGATCTCCGGACGGGAGAAACCCGGAAAGTCGCCGCCGCATTCCTTACCTTTGTGGCCCTTGACAGGGACAGCCGGCCGGCGCAAGCCCCCCCTCTGGTCCTGGAAACGGAAGAAGACACGCGGCGCAATCGGGAGGCTGTAGCGCGAAGGCAAGCGCGCCTCCAGTCTAAAGAAAAGCCAAAGGCCTGAACGGCCTCTTTTATGACCGGCTTGCCGGTCCGGCCGTGCCGGCTTATAAGTGTATGGATAGACTTGAATTATCTCCAGCTCAAGGCGCTTTCCGGAAAATGAGGATGGACAACGAACCGATGGCGGCGGCAGAGAGAAAACAACGGCTTGTAATGATGGCCTTGTCCGTTTCCGTCAGCACGCTCCTGATGATGCTGAAGTTCTACTCCTACTGGCTCACCAGTTCCTCGGCGATACTATCCGACGCGCTCGAAACGATAATCAACGTGGTTGCCAGCGGATTTGCCCTTTGGAGCGTATTTCTGGCCTCAAAACCCCCCGATGTCGGCCACCCTTATGGGCACGGAAAAATCGAGTTCTTTTCAGTGGGCTTCGAAGGAACGCTCATTGTGGTCGCGGCTGGAGGAATATTGTGGCATGCGCTGCCCAGGATCATTGAACCCAGGCCCCTGCCGGAGCTCGATTTCGGGCTTCTCATCCTTGCCGGTACCGCGCTCGTCAATCTTTGGCTCGGGAAAGCCCTGGTGAGCACCGGAAGACGCACGCGGTCCTCAGCCATTACGGCGGACGGCAAGCATATCCTGGCAGACGTTTACACTTCGGCGGGCGTTCTTGTCGGACTGCTTCTGGTGCGGCAGACCGGATGGTATTTTCTCGACGGCGCGGCCGCTTGCGTGGTGGCCGCAAACATCCTTTTCACCGGCGCCCGGCTGATCTTTGAGTCTTCTTCCCGCCTCATGCATGCCTACGATCCTGAACTGCTCGATCAGATCAGCTCGATTATCGCGCAGCACAGAAAACCTGCATGGATTGACGTCCATCGTCTCCGCGCCTGGCGTTCGGGCGAAAATATCTACATTGACTTTCATCTCATTCTCCCTCGCGATTTGAGCCTGGAGGATGCGCACAGGGAAGTTATGGAGATAGAGCAACTTCTCAAAACGCGGCTGCCGGGTATGGGAGACGCCATGATCCATGCCGAGCCCTGCGTAGGCCCGGAATGTCGCATTTGCTCCCGTGAGCCTTGCCTGATTCGCATTCAACCTCTTCAAGAGCAGCCGGACTGGTGTCTCAAGCTGGTCACCTCTCCCGCTCCGGAAGATGACGAACGCAAAGCGGACCCGTCGAATACGAACCGGGCAGACACTTCACGAGGGCGGACCGATTGAAAAAAACGTAAGGAGGAGTCAAGATGCGGATCATTTTGATCGGACAGGCGCCCTTCGGCGCCAGGACCCTGGAAGCCCTGCTGAGCGCAGGTGAAGAGGTGGTCGCGGTTTACACGCCACGAGAAAAGCCGGGGGCAAAACCCGATCCGCTCAAAGAAGCTGCCCGGGCTAAGGCAATTAGAAACATCCAGCCAAAAACATTCAAGGATGAGCAGGTTTTCGACGAATTTGCAGGGTTCCGGCCAGACCTGGTGGTACTTGCATTCGTCACAAACCTTGTCCCGCAGCGTTATTTCAGCGCGGCAAAAAAAGGGGCTGTGTGCTATCATCCTTCGATCCTGCCGCGCCACCGGGGAGCGAGCGCAATCAACTGGGCGCTGATAATGGGGGACAAACGGACCGGATTAACCATCTTCTGGCCGGACGAAGGGATCGACACAGGCCCGATACTGCTCCAAAAGGAAGTCGATATCGGCGCGGACGACACTGCGGGCTCGCTCTACTTCAACCGCCTGTTACCCATGGGAGTGGAAGCTATAGTCGAATCGGTCAAGCTCGTCGAAGGAGGAAAAGCGCCGCGAATGGCTCAGGATGATTCGAAAGCCACATACGAGCCTCCTTGTGACGACCGGGTTGCGGACCTTGACTGGGAAAGGACCGGTCAGCAGATCTACGATTTCATTCGCGGGTGCGACCCTCAGCCCGGGGCTTACGCGGATTTCCATGGCGAGATGGTGCGTTTCTACGGCGCAGGCTTCGTGCCGGGAAAAATCGGCGGGGACATCGATGTCGCCCCCGGGACGGTTACAGGACTCGACTTAAGGGGCCTGAGGATAGCGGTAGCCGGAGGGGAACTGCTCATAACCAAAGTTCGCACCGCGTCAACCGGTAAACTGGATGCCACCGCATGGGCCGTTGCCGCCAATGTGAAACCCGGTGAGAGGTTTTGTAAATTCTCGAAGTAGTTTATAATTCAACTTCATTAAAATTGGAGAGGGTGACATATGTATTTCCCGGATTACAGGCCACGAAGGCTCAGGCGTACCGAAAATATGCGGCGGATGGTCCGAGAAACCAGGCTCAGTATCGATCAGCTTGTATATCCTCTGTTCGTTGTACCCGGAAGCGGCGTGAGAAATCCCGTGGCGTCGATGCCCGGGGTCTTCCAGTTCTCGGTAGACAAGCTGATCGAAGAAGTTCGCTCAGTGGTGGAACTCGATATACCCGGAGTCCTGCTCTTCGGCCTGCCGGAAAAAAAAGACGAGCGCGGCTCTGAGGCACACGCGGAAAACGGCCCCGTCCAGCAGGCCGTGCGCGCAATCAAGAAAGCATGGCCGGAGCTTACCGTCATTACCGATGTGTGTCTTTGCGAGTATACCAGTCACGGCCACTGTGGCATTCTCGAAGGAAATGAGGTGAACAACGACGCCACACTGGAGATACTTGCCCAGGTCGCCCTTTCCCATGCCAGGGCCGGCGCCGATGTCATCGCCCCATCGGATATGATGGATGGCCGGGTTGCGGTAATCAGAGAGACCCTGGATGAAGAAGGATTTGACCGGGCAGCCATCCTCGCGTATTCCGCCAAATATTGCTCCGCCTTCTACGGGCCTTTTCGAGAGGCTGCCGATTCGGCGCCCCAATTCGGCGACAGGCGCGCCTACCAGATGGACATATGCAACACGGAGGAAGCGATCAGGGAAGTGGCCCTCGATATAGAAGAAGGCGCGGACATGGTCATGGTCAAACCGGCAATGTCCTACCTGGACATAATCTGGCGCGTAAAGGAGAAATTCGACAGACCGGTCGCCGCTTACAACGTGAGCGGAGAATACTCCATGGTGAAAGCCGCCGCCGCAAATGGATGGATCGACGGAGACCGTATAATGATGGAAATTCTAACCTCCATCGTCCGCGCCGGGGCCGATCTCGTACTCACTTACTTTGCAAAGGACGCCGCCGGGCTGCTTCGCAAGTAGCATGTTTTTTGCGCGACGATGCGAAGACGCAAAGAAAGAAGCAGATGTTAGGGAAAGCGCCTGTTTTTTCTTTTCCCTTTCTTCTTCGCGGCTTCGCGCCTTCGCGTGAACCAGGCATTCAGGCTTCGAGTTTTTCTAGGACAAAGCGCGTCTTCGCGTGATACGAAAGCCGGTATATGAACACAGACCACACCAAAATGAAGGGCCACCCACACTCCATGAAAACGGGGGCAACTCTTCAGGCGAACTTGCGCCTTGTAGCCTGGGAGCTTACGCGTTCCTGCAATCTCGCATGCGTTCATTGCCGGGCCGCCGCGCAGGATCGCCCCTACGAAGGGGAGCTGACCGCGGCCGAGTGCCGCAGGGTGATGGACGAAATCGCCGAGGTTGCGAAGCCTATTGTCATTCTGACGGGCGGAGAGCCGCTGCTTCGCCCCGATGTTTTCGATCTCGCGCAATACGGCAATGGCCTGGGCTTCCGGATGACCATGGCCACCAACGGCACCCTGCTCACGCCGGAAATCGTCCGAAAGATGATCGAGTCGGGCATTCAGCGGATAAGCGTCAGTCTCGACGGCGCCTCCGCTAAATCTCACGACGCTTTCCGCATGGTCCCGGGCGCTTTCGATGGCGCCTTGCGCGGTATTGCCATGGCCAGGGAAGCGAAGCTGGATTTTCAGGTCAATACGACCGTCACTCGCGCAAATATCGAGGAATTTCCCAAAATCCACGAACTCGCAATCTCGCTCGGCGCGGTCGCGCACCATATTTTCATGCTGGTCCCGACGGGAAGGGGAAAAGACCTGGCCGAAGAGGCGATCGACGCTGAAAAATACGAGAAAACGCTTCACTGGTTCTACGAACAGAGAGACAAGGCGCCCTTGCAGCTCAAGGCCACCTGCGCCCCCCATTATTACCGGATTCTTCGGCAGAGGGCCAAATCCGAGGGCAAGGAAATAAATTTCCAGACCTTCGGGCTCGACGCCGTTACGCGCGGCTGCCTCGGCGGCAGCAGCTTCGTCTTCATATCCCATGTTGGACAGGTGCAGCCCTGCGGCTACCTGGAGGTGGACTCCGGAAACCTGCGGGAAAAATCGTTCAAACATATTTGGGAGGATTCCCCGGTTTTCCGTGACCTGAGAGACCTGAAGCGCTACGAAGGCAAATGCGGAAAATGCGAGTACATTGGAGTTTGCGGGGGATGTCGCGCAAGGGCCTATGAAACCACCGGCAACTACCTGTCCGAAGAGCCTCTTTGCCTCCATAGGCCGGGATTCAGAAATTTAGGGATTTAGGGATTTAGGAATTCGGAGGTTCGGGGATTTGGGGATTTTTGAATTCCTCAATCCCTCAATCCCTCAATTCCTCAATTGATCGTGCGTATGAAAACTGCGGACCGAAACGAAAATATCAATTTCACAAAGGCCCTGTGGCAAAGCGCCCTTATCATCTTGATGGCCGCCGCCATTTCGCTCGGGGTAAATTACTTTCGCCGCGACGGACTGGCGCTGGTCGGCCACCGGGCGCCAGAAGCCTCATCGAGCGGTATGCAAACGGCCCGGGAAGGCGTTATCTCCATCGATGAAGCGAGGGCGCTTTTTCTCACAAACGGGGCCGTGTTCATCGACGCAAGACCTCCGGAGGCCTTTCGCTCCGGCCATATCCAGGGCGCCCTGAATCTGCCGCCGGACGACTTCGATCAATTGCTGCCCGGTGTCAGGGAGCAAATCCCGCCCGATTCGCTCATCATCACCTATTGCGACGGCGAAAGTTGCAACCTGAGCAAAGAGGCTGCCCTGCAGTTATCCGGAAATGGGTACTCACACGTCCAGGTGCTGGTAAACGGATGGTCCGCCTGGCAGGATGCCGGGCTGCCGACCGAGAAGACACCCTGATTAAAACTATTCTTCCTCAATAAAGGGCAGCGGACTGCCTTTCCGGTAAACCAGGGCCATGCATACGGCGATCAGGTCCCCTCGCGCGTTATGGACCTTTATGTCGTAGGAAGCAGTTTTTCGTGTTGAGCTTACCTCGCGCGCTTCTGCTCTCAGTGTGCTTCCCGGTTCAGGGGATGCAACGAAGGTAACATTCATGTTCAGCGCCACCGCAAGGGTCCCGTGAGAGTTGCCGGCGGTCTCGAAGGCCTCGTCGATGAGTGCGAACAGCGCTCCACCGTGCGCCATCCCGAACATGTTCTCCATATCCGGATGAAGTTTCATCTCCACTTTCGAGTAGCCGTCGCCTATTTCCAGCAGTTTCAGGCCAAATTTTGAGGCAAATGCCTCCTTTGCAACCCTGGAATGGAAAGTTTGCCTGAGTTTCTCGTCCATACTGTTGACCGCCTTCTAGAAAATTCATCCAAACCTGGCGCGCGGGTTGTTCGAGTCCCAGAGATTAAACGAAAAAATGGCGCAACGCAATAACGTTACAAAATGGTTTGACTACCCGCAAACTGGTAGTATTTCGGCAAAACTTGAAAAAGGAAACTTTTCCCGTTGATTATAGATTTCCGGATTGTCAGTAAAACTCAATTGACTCTCGCATTTCTGTCAAACCGCCATGTGTCGGGACTCTAGGCAAATATGGCGGAACATTGTGATTTTGCTTGCGTAACTCCTATTTTATTGTATGTTTATTCAGTACATTCGATATGAAAAAAGATTCAAGTTCTTCGTTTTTTGCAGGGACTTATCATGAGGGAAACGGTTCCCGGCGGCATATGGTGACCCGGCGCAAAATCATTTCGCACTCTGTGGGCCTTATCGTGATTTCCTTCTGGAGGGGAGCCAAAGATGATGGCAAGAAAATTACTGGAGATCGCTGCGTCTATAGTTAAAGCCCAGGCGTCTGTGAGTAAGATTTCTCCCGAAGAAATCGAACAGACTCTTATGAAGACTTTTCTTGTCCTGCAACGGATGCAAAATGCGGAACAGCATGGGGTTTTGCTGCAAGCGGGCGGCGACCCGGACCCGGACGCTCCGGAGGAAAAACCGCCGGCGCCTGCAACCCCTAAAGACTCGATCCGCGAAAGCAGGATAATCTGCCTGGAGTGCGGAATCGAAATGAAGCAGCTCACCCGGAGACATCTCGGGTTACACGGGCTTACGCAACGGGAGTACAAGAAAAAGTGGGGGTTTTCGATGAGGACTCCCCTTTCGGCGAAATCTCTTTCCAGGGCCAGGAGCCGGGCTGCCAAAAAAAGAGGTCTCCCCCCGAACCTTGTAAAATTTCAGCAGGAGAGGAAGCGCAAGACTTCAGAGAAGGTGACGATTTCGCCGCCTGCAGGGACCTGATGCTTCTTCTCCCGGATTGGCCTTTCATGCTCGTATGGAAGCGGAAAGGCCGCGTGGTGTTCGCCCTTCGATAGATTGCTCGCGGCGAACGGTTTCATGACTCTTCTAACTTGTGGGACACCACACCGGCATATCTGTGCCTGGCGGGATAAAAGCTCATGTTTACGGCCATGGAAGTTTTCGATCTCGCCATCCAGGTCGAAGAAAACGGCGAGCGGTTTTACAGATATGCTCTGGGCATGGTAAGAGAAGATTCTCTAAAGAATGTCCTGGGCTTGCTCGCAGACCAGGAATTGGAGCACAGGAGCGCGTTCCTCGAAATAAGGGAAAGGATCGTCGATAAAACAAACCATGCCCCTTCCGTTTCCCCTCTGAGTCCGCAAGTTTTGCGTGGCGCAATGGGCCGCCATGCCTTCTCCCTGGATGAACTCCGAGTCGACACAATCCAGGAGGAGAAGGAAATCCTTGAGGCTGCGCTTAATTTTGAAGAGGACGCGATACTGTTCTTTGAATTCATTGCCACTTTCATTACAGATCCAGGCGCTCTTTTAACCATTCAACAAATCAGAGCCGAAGAGTTGAAGCACAAGCTGTTGCTCATGGAGAAAATTTCCGAAATCTCAACAAAGACACTTTGATCATCACGGAGTAATACCATGGAAAAACCGATTGAAAATTTTTGGTCACTAAGGCTGGTTGATCTTAAAGATGCGCTTGAAACGAATAATTTCGAAGTTCACATCGCCGAGAATGTCGACGCGGCAAAAAAGATCGTCAAAGAAATTCTTGCCGCTACCAAGGCAAAGAGCATGTCGTGGGGCGGCTCGATGACGTACGTCCAAACCGGTCTGTACGAGGAGTTGAAGGATTATCCGGGCATCGAGGTGCTTGACACCTATGATAAGGGAATCACCCCGGAGCAGATGGCGGAGAGAAGAAGGCATTCGCTTCTGGTCGATCTTTTCATTACCGGAACCAACGCCGTGACCGAGACCGGGAAGCTGGTCAACCTCGACATGACGGGCAACAGGGTGGCTGCTATCAATTACGGGCCCAGGAACGTCATTATTCTTGTGGGTCGCAACAAAGTCGTTCCCGACCTGGAAGACGCGATGCTTAGAATAAAAAATTACGCCGCCCCGGCGAACGCGATGCGCCTGGATAAGAAAACTCCCTGCGTGAAGACCTCTACGTGCGAAGAATGTCGCAGTCTCGACCGGATTTGCAATATCTGGACGATTACGGAAAAGTCCTTTCCAAAAGGAAGAATCAAAATAGTGCTCATAAATGAAGACCTGGGGCTGTAGCTGTATTGACAGGCCTATCGCCGTTAGATGCAGCCTGCGATGCAGATCGGGAGGGCACACAGCGCTGCGCTTCCCCTCCCCTGCGAATGAGCCGCACGCTAATGACGTAGGGGCGGGGTTCTTTTGTCGTCGAAGAATCCCCGCCCGGTCTTGAACGCTTGGCATTAAACGGCGGGTGCTCGATAGGCTTAAACAGGCCGGTTATGGTCCGCGACATTTGAGGCAAGCCGGATTGGAATTTTCACAATGGCGCCGGAATGGTTGCGCGGGTTCTTAATCAGGGACTTGCCAGATTGCTCCGGATGCAGTAAATTCAGGCATCTTGCCCCCGTAGCTCAGGTGGATAGAGCACGAGATTCCTAATCTCGGTGCCGTGTGTTCGAATCACGCCGGGGGCACCAGAAAAAATCATGGGGTTACGGTCAATAGGCTGTAACCCCTTTTCGCTTTGTGTGAGAATCTCACGTTAGACCTCAAAAGAGAATTGGAAACCTCTATTCGCCCCACAAATTTTCACCGATTCACCTGCTTTTCTTCTTTTTGCCGTTTGCGGTTGCCGCTTCTCGTTGCCGTTTTGCGGGCCAAAATTAATCATGCTATCTGTTGCCGGATTGAAATGAATTCCCCGGAATCGAGGAATTTTGAAATTGAACGATTGGGAATTCCGTTCGCTTTCTCACCGCTCCCGCTCATCGAGAGTTTCCTGAATTTGGCCTGCATTTACAGGAAAACGAACTGTGGAATTGGCGGATTCTGCTCACTGCTCACTGCCCACTGTTCACCACTCACTCATCACCGCCTTTTTGCCGTTTCTGGTTGCCGCTTTTGGTTGCCGTTTCTGGTTGCCGCTTCTGGTTGCCGTTTGGCATGGCTCAATCTGTTCATGTTAAAATGTCGCCCGGATTTGAATCGAGACGTTTCGGCTTTTGCCGGCCTCGGTTCACGGCTCACCGCGAAGCTAAGATCTTTGACAAATGAATATCCGATACTCAGCCCTCAGTCTTTACTCCAGGCGCTTCGCGCCGCTCACTGTTCACTATTCACAATTCACGGTTTTCCAGGTGTTTCCATAATGTTTCCTTAACAAACAAAAAGCATAATCATCACAAACCCTTACTGATGGAAACATTCTGTCGATGGAAACACTCATGGAAACATTCATGGAAAGATTTTTGGGCTTTATGGAAACACTTTCAGAAATTCATGGAAATACTTTTCGAGTTTATGGAAACATTGATGATGAGTGATGAAAACGATTTCACCCTATCACTATCCACTGCTCACCTGAATTTGGCCTGCATTTACAGGAAAACGAACTGTGGAATTGGCGGATTCTGCTCACTGCTCACTGTTCACTCAAATTGGTCTGATCGGCATTTTTTCTTTCGGGTTTTGATGGGAACAGCGTATGATTTACGCACATTCGGCATTCCAAGAGCTTTTTCGCAGGGAATCCGGCCCGTAAGTGCGTCCCAGCTCCCGTTTGGGGTTATGTTGACGCATTATGCAGGTAAACATGTATCACTACAACGCGGGGGAGTTCCATGACAGCTCAAAAGAGTCTTACCACGGACAATGATCTTCTCTCTTCTTCGCTGGAAAACGATGTCCTGGTGATCAGGCAGAAACAGCATATTAAGACCCTGACCCGGGACGTTCAGGCAATGTACTCATTTTATGAATACCTGGAGTCCATACTCTCGAGCAAGTCTTATAGGGCAATGGTCATGTTTGCCGTTCCGGATAAGGACGAATACATAGAATACAGCATGTTTCTGTGTAAGGCGCTCTCGGCCAAGAAGAATAATCTGCTCGTTGACCGGTTGGCAAACGCGGTCAACTACTTCATTCGCACACTATCGAAAATTAACGCCATTACGGTTTACGCCGGGCGGGGAACGGTCTCGATGTTTCACCTGAATCTCAGCCTGGCCTACGACTACCGCATTGTGACGGATGACACGGTATTCGAGAACCCCAGCGCAGACATCGGGATGATTACCAAAGGAAGCGGGTATTTCCTGCCCCGCCTGCTTGGGGTCAGGAAAGCCACCGAAGTGTTGCAGTGGAAGACCTTTGGCCCCGAAGACGCCCTGGATTTGGGGTTGATCGACCGGATCGTTCCGGTGTCGAAGCTGGAAGAAGAGACGATGCGATTCGTGGCTGCGAATTTGGAGGCTTCGGCTTCGACCCTGCTCGCCATCCGCAAGTTGTTCAAATGCGACCCGGAGGAGCTTCAGCGCAGCCTGGAGCTGGAAGACCGGCTCACCAAAGAGCGTCTTAAATCGCCTGAGTTCAGAAAGACCTTCAGCGAACACTGCATGAAGACGTTCGGTCGGGACATAGAGACATTGGGAGGGGAGTAACGGAGGGCGCAATAGCCGGGAAAGCATTGCGCCGGTGGTATTTTTATGTAGGCTCATGCCGGTATCGAATGACGTTGCGATGCGTTGGCGGGCACAACATAAAGCTGTGCCCACCTTGCAGTCTAAGTCCCGCGAGTCCTTTCGATCCCGGACCTCTGATCACGCGGCGTTTTCCTCACCTATGTCGCGCACCATGGCAAGTTCATCCGTCGAGAATATCTTGTCGATATCCATGATGATTATGAAGTGATTGTCCCGTTTACCCATTCCTTTGATGAACTTTGTATTCAAGCGGGTCCCGATACGCGGGGCCGGTTCAATCTGGTCGGGATCGAGGTCCATCACTTCCTGCACCGAATCGACCAGGGCGCCAAGCACGGTGTTCTCCCCGTCGATCTCGATCTCGACGATGATGATGCAGGTATTTACCGTTGTTTCCGCCCGGGTCATTGCGAACTTTAAACGCATATCCACGACCGGCACCACGGTTCCCCGAAGATTGATCACTCCCAGCATGAAATCGGGTGTCTGCGGCACCTTTGCAATCGATGTGAAGTCCAGGACTTCCCGGACCTTTGCTATGTCCAGCGCGAACACCTCGTCTTCCAGCTCAAAGGTAAGATACTGACTTGTTTCGGTTATTGAAGATACACTCATGTCAACTCCTTCTTAATAGCTCTCGAACTCCGCATCGGTCATGTCTGTCTTTACTTCGTTCGACAGATTCAGAGTCACGCCACCCGGTCGCGCGCCTCCGTTGGTCTTCTTGGGAGCGGTATGTTTTAAATGTGCTGCATGTGTCTTGTGCGCTGCTTTAGCCTGTTTGACGGCCGGCGCAATGCCAGTCCCCGCAACGGCAGAGCCCCTGTTGAGTTTGAAGAATGCAATCGTGTTCTGAAGTTGCTCGGCCTGGCTCAACAACTCGGTAGCCGTGGAAGCCATCTCCTCGGATGCCGAAGCGTTCTGCTGCACGACCTGGTCCAATTGCTGAACGGCCTTGTTGATCTGGGCCGCTCCCGAGGCCTGCTCGTTGCTCGCGGCAGTGATCTCCTGCACGAGGTCGGCGTTTTTCTGAATATCCGGAACCATACTTGCCAGCATCTCTCCGGCTCTTTCCGCGATTTGAACACTGGAGGCCGAGAGTTTATTGATTTCTGCCGCCGCCGTTTGGCTCCGCTCAGCAAGCTTGCGCACCTCGGAGGCTACCACGGCAAATCCCTTGCCGTGTTCACCGGCGCGCGCCGCCTCAATGGCTGCGTTTAGCGCCAGCAGGTTGGTCTGGCGAGCGATCTCTTCGATGATGGAAATCTTGCTGGCTATTTCCTTCATCGCTGCAACCGTCTCAGAGACCGACTTGCCCCCTTCTCTTCCGTCTGTGGCAGCCTTGAGCGCGATTTTCTCCGTCTGCTGGGCATTGTCGGAATTTTGCTTGATGTTGGCCGCCATTTGCTCCATGGAAGAAGAGACCTCTTCCACCGCTGCCGATTGTTCCGTCGCGCCCTGGGACAACTGCTCGGAACTGGCGCTCATTTCCTGGCTTCCCGTCATGACCTGGTTCGCTACTGTCTGTATATTCGACGCCACGTCCGTGAGACTGCCGACCATGTTCGCCATAGCTTGCATCAGCTTGTCCTGATCGGACCTTTCCTTGATTTTGACCGTGAGGTTTCCCGACGCTATTTCTTCAGCGGTTGTGGTTACCTCATCCATGGCGTCGATCAGCATATGGAGGTTATTCTTGATGAGGTTATATTGCCCTTTGTACTCGGTGGTAATTTTCGGCGGGATGATTCCCTTGCTGATTTGATCCACGTAGCTTGCAGCCACTTGCAGCGGGCCGATGACGGCATCCAGAGTATCGTTGACTCCTTCGACTACCTTGCGATAGCCTCCGTGGTGCTTGCCGGCATCCGAGCGTTTGGCCAAATCGCCTTCAACGGCGGCACTCGACAGCGCGGTCATGTCCTCGATCAGCAGGTTGATGTTTTGCATGCATTTGATCATCGCCGGGACAATGACGTCCTCGTCGCTGCGCTTTCCGACTTTCTCATACTCAGCCAGGTCCGAAGTATCGCCCATGGACAGGTCGGTAAACGTCCTTGTTATCGCCAGCAAACGTTCCCTCATAAGGTTCGTGGCTTCGGACACGGATGCGAAGAGCCCTACACAGTGTCCTTCGACTTTCTTGGTGTGATCGTTGAAAGCCATCCTCTTCAGAACGGCATTGCATTCCACCAGACCGCCCAATCCATCGATACAGTTATTGAGGTTGTTCTTGAGCTCGTTGAAATCGCCCTTGTATTCCTCGCTAATCTTCGGCGGTATTTCACCCTTGCTGATTTGATCCATGCAGCTTGCAGCCTTTTTTAACGGGCCGACGACTGCATCCAGTGTATCGTTGACCCCTTCAGCTATCTTGCGGTAGCCTCCGTTGTGCTTCGCGGCGTCCGCGCGTTTGGCCAGGTCGCCTTCAACGGCGGAATTCGACAACACGGTCATGTCCTCGATCAGCAGGTTGATGTTTTGCATGCATTTGATGATCGCCGGGATGATGACGTCCTCGTCGCTGCGCTTTCCGACTTTCTCGTACTCAACCAGGTCGGAAGTATCGCCCATGGACAGGTTGGCAAACATTCTTGTTATCGCCAGCAACCGTGTCCTCACCAGATTTGTGGCTTCGGATACGGATGCGAAGAGACCTACATATTCTCCTTCGACCTTCTTCGTGTGATCGTTGACAGACATCCTCTTCAGCACGGCATTGCATTCCACCACGCCGCCCAATCCATCGATGCAGTTGTTGAGGTTGTTCTTGATCTCATTGAAATCGCCGTTGTACTCATCGGTGATTTTGGGCGGAATATCGCCCTTGCTGATCCGGTCCACGTATTCAGCCGCTACGTTCAGAGGCCCGATCACCGCATCCAGGGTATTGTTCACGCCTTCCACGATTGTGCGGAAATCCCCCTGGTGCCTCGTTGCATCCGCCCTTATAGCCAGCTTGCCTTCCATGGCCGCAAACTCCAACGCATTGGCATCCGCAACAAGGGCTTTGACCGCATCGATGCATGCATTGAGGTTGTCCTTGATTTCGTTGAAATCACCTTTGTATTCATCTGTGATTTTCGAAGGAATATCCCCCTTGCTGATCCGATCCACATATTCCGCAGAAACGTTCAAGGGGCTGATGACGGCATCGAGAGTATCGTTGATTCCCTGCACGATCTTCTGATAGTCGCCCGCATGTTTGGAAACATCGGCGCGCGCAGCCAGTTTCCCCTGGACGGCCGCATCGCTCAGCATGTTGATATCACCCATGATTTCTTTGAGCTTATCGACCATGTTCTTCATGGCTGCAAGGAGTTGTCCGACTTCATCGCTTCGGTCGACATTCACTGTGACACTCAGATCGCCTTCGGCAAGTTTATTGTTGATGGCCACCGCTTCGCTCAAAGGCTTCGTGATACTGCGGGTAACGAAGAATACGATGAACAGGGCCAGCGCAATTGATCCGCCCAAAACTACGATTATCAAGGTTCGAGCGAGGTGAAAGGATTCTTCCGCCTCCTTTCCGGCTTGCTCCACCATTTTGCCCTCTACGTTGACGAGATTGCCAACGGCGTTGCTGTAGTCCACGCCCAAAGGACGCAGCCGGCCGAGAACAATCGCCTTTGCCTGATTCTTTTCGCCCGATTCTATGAGTCGAGTAACTTCGTCCAGCGCTCCACCATACTTGGAACGGCTATCCACTACAGCCTTCAGAGCGGCTTTCCCCTCTTCGCTCTTGATTGTCCTGGTAAGCTCTTCGATTTTCTTGGTGGTATCTGCTCTCAGATGAGCAGTATATTGCAGTTCCTTTTTCACTTCAGCGGCGTCGTCCTGCAAGATGGCTGTGGACACCGATATTACCGCGTCATCCAGTGCTTTTACTATTTCGTTGCTTACGACGGTTTTCGGCCACCTGTCGTTTACCAGTTTGTTTGTCCCCTGATCCATTGCTCCGAGCCTGTTCATGGCAAACAGACCCATGGCGATCATCAAAACTATGACCACTCCGAAGCCCAGCCCCATCCGCAATCCAATTTTCATGCTTTTGAACATACTGTTCTTTCTCCTTTGCCTACTCACTGTTAGTTGTTAGAAAAACACTTTTCGAAGCGAGAATCTCCGGGTCACTTATCCGCTTACCCTCCAGTCTTATGAGAAGTTGCTCACAAGACAGAGGGCACGTCTTTACGCAGCATGGAGAGCAACTACCCGGCCATCCCAAAAACCTTCGTCAAGATGGTCCCTGAGTCCAAGTTCACAGTAATTTGACGCCCAACCGAGAGAGTTCCGGCTATGCCCGGGCTCCCAGCCTCATGATGAATGTCTTCCCCACATGAAGAAAGGCTGGTAGATCCGGTCCAAATTTTCGCTATCCGGATTTGGATGAATAAATCGGCGAAAATCAGGAATGACCTGACACTGAAAAATGACCTACGTACTATGTAGATGAACTACATATTCTATGTGAGACTCACCCCTAGCACGTGGTAAATTTAAATTGAGTTCAAAAGGGTTGCCACGTAGAATTCTATCGGCATTTTTAGGCCGGGCCTTGAAAGAGATCGGAAGTCATGGGTCGCGGAGATGCTCAGGTGCTGGAATTATCCTCTCATTGACCGAATCACCATCGGCCGATATGCTTTATCGTTGCGCATACTGAATTCAGTGTCTTCAAACTATGGGAGAGTGAAATGAACATTGTCTGCTTGCTCGGAAGTCCACGGAAAAAAGGAAACAGTGCTATCGTCGCAAATCGTTTTTGCGCCACGGCTGAAAGGTTAGGAGCAGAGGTCCGGGTTTTCGCCCTGAATAAGCTAGAATATCGTGGCTGTCAGGCATGCATGGCGTGCAAGACCAAGCTCGACCACTGCGTGCTCGAAGACGATCTTACCGAAGTTCTGGAGGCTGTTCATGAAACTGATGTTCTCGTTTTGGCCTCACCTGTCTATTATGGCGACTTGTCCAGCCAGATGAAGGGCTTCATAGACCGCTCCTACTCCTATCTCGCGTCTGACTACATCACCAATCCCCAACCCAGTCGCTTGTCAGCGGGCAAAAAGCTGGTTTTCATTTTGACTCAGGGCAATCCGGATCAAGAAAGGTTCGCCGATATTTTCGGAAGATACGATTACTTCTTCAAATGGTATGGATTTGCTGAGAGCCATCTCATTCGGGCTTACGGGCTTCGTGAAGCGGGGATAGTCGCACAAAATCAAGACGTGATGAAGTTGACCGAAACAACGGCTGAGAAGATATGCAATGATGCTTTGAGATAATAGAGAAATTCCCCGGACCGATTCGCTTTTCTTCGGAGGGTTCGCATGAACTTTTTGCGATTCTGACAGACGTTTCTTTGAGTTCCGCCGCCTCACCGATGCGGTATGTGCGTAAACAAAGATCCGGCGGGATCAGGTGTTCGTAGCGACTGGTCGAGATTTCCAGCGGTTTTTTGCGCCATTGGAACTCTGCGGGAGAGAGGATTTAGAAGAGCGGACCCGCCGGGTAGATCGCCATTCCTTAGGACTCTGCTGCAATTCAAGCAAAATGAAAAATGAAATAAGTTGCAAACGCGCAGCATATGAGTACACTATGTAGTCTTATCACTTCTGCTTTCTGCAATCTATTCGACACCTCTATCAGGACGAGGGTCATGCTTTGTGACTGAACCTGACTTTAGGGGGAGGACTCTTAATGGGAGATAGTTCGATCAGTGCAAAAAGCAATGATACACTGGCTGCGCGTAAATCTCTTGTCATTAAGGCTTTGCTCCCCCTGGTGGTTGGCATTGCCATGGCTCTGGTCCCTCACCCTTCCGGGCTCACCCCCGATGCATGGTATTTCTTCTCGCTGTTTTCAGCGGTTGTCGTAGGGCTGGTTGTAGAGCCGATTCCGGCTGCCGCAATAGGCTTTATCGGCGTCAGTCTGGCGGCCGCTTTCATGATGGTGGAACCAACACCTGCAAAATCCATTGCCTGGGCATTGGGAGGGTTCTCCAACTCTACGGTATGGCTGATTTTTGCTGCTTTCATGTTCGCTCTCGGCTATGAAAAAACCGGCTTGGGACGCAGGCTGGGCTTACTACTGGTTAAGGCGCTGGGGAAGAACACTCTCGGTCTGGGTTATGCGATCGTGCTCGCAGACCTTATCCTGGCTCCTTTTATGCCTTCGAACACTGCCAGAAGCGGTGGAACGATTTTTCCGATCATTCGGAACATTCCCGGTCTGTACGGTTCGGAGCCGGGCGAAACGGCCCGCAAAATTGGCTCATACGTCATGTGGACCGCGCTGGCAGCCACGTGCGTTACCAGTTCAATGTTTTTGACCGCTCTTGCGCCTAACCTATTAGCGCTCGAACTGATAAAGAAAACGGTTCACCTTGAAATTTCGTGGACGACATGGTTTGTGGGGTTCCTGCCTGTCGGGATTATTCTGATCGTTAGCTTGCCTGCGCTGGTTTACAAAATATACCCGCCGGAAATCAAATCCAGCCCGGAAGTTCCAAAGTGGGCGGCTGAAGAGCTAAATAAGATAGGCCCAATGAGCTACAAGGAAATGTTAATGACGCTACTAGCTCTGCTGGCTCTGGTACTGTGGATATTCGCGCAGAACGTAGTCAACCCGACGACTGTGGCCCTGGTTGTAATCAGCTTGATGATCATTACCGGGATCGTAAACTGGAACGACATCTTGGCAAACAAGACGGCCTGGAACGTGCTGGCCTGGTTTGCCACACTGGTTGCGCTTGCCGACGGTCTGGCTATCGTAGGGTTTACTGCATGGATGGGAAAAGGCGCAGCGACATTATTAACGGGGATCTCTCCGGCGCTGATCATGGTCTTTATGGTGACGGTCTTTTTCATAACCCATTACATGTTTGCAAGCACCACGGCGCATACGACAGCCATGTTGCCTGTATTCCTCTCTGCCGGCGCTGCGGTTCCGGGGATGAACGTCACCATGCTGGCCCTGTTACTGGCTTACTCTCTGGGTATAATGGGCATCATTACGCCTTATGCAACCGGTCCATCTCCCGTTTACTTTGGAAGCGGCTATATCGGGAGAAAGGATTTCTGGACACTGGGGCTTGTATTTGGAGTGATCTTCCTGGCTGTCTTTCTGATTGTGAATATTCCTTTCTTGTTCATGATTGGTCTCTAGTATGGCACCTCCTGTGATCATCCCTATTTCGAACAACTCAATTAGTCACCTCGGCAGCCCCCGGGTCAGGTCCAGGGCAGGCAGGCAGATGCCCAATTCCAGTGTTTTATATTCTCAAGCTACTGAAATTACGCTGGATTCTGGCTTTCGCCGGCATGATGGATATGGTTAACTTCTGGCTGTTACTTATCGTCGAATTTGCTAAACGTTACACTGGAATTCATGGTTTAATTTGACCCTTTCCTCAGGAGAAACACAATGCCGAAAAAACTCGTCGAAATTGCATCAGAAATCGTCCAGACTCAGGTATCCTTAACGCCCATGTCAGCAGTTGAGATCGCATCATCTCTTCGACAGGTTTTCATTACGCTCAATGAACTTCAAAAGGCCGAAACGACTGATAATAATCTTGAATTGGACCAACCGGAAGCAGGGACAGGTATAGAACCTGTTCCCGAGCAGAAACCTCTGATCACGCCGCAAGGCTCCATCCAGAATGATAAGGTGATCTGTCTCGAATGCGGGGCAGAGATGAAGCAGCTCACATCGAAGCACCTGGTCTCCCATGGCATGAGCCAAAAAGAATACAAAAAGAAATACGGTTTCACGATGCGGACTCCCCTGGCGGCAAAGTCATTGACCAAGGCCAGAAGCAAGGCTGCAAAGAAAAGAGGATTGCCCGAGAAACTGGCCCTGTTGATTGAAGCCAGAAGAAAGGCAAAGACCGAAGGTGCTGTTGAAACGCCTGCCGAGACTGGTGCGGCCGGCAAACCGAAGCGTACGATACTTCGCAAGAAGAAAACGGTTTGATTTGCCGCAGCAGGGAGAAAGTCCCTTTGATAGATCCGGCGCTCCCGCTGTCTGAAGCTGCTCCGGCGCTGGATCGATTACTAACATTTTCAGCGGCCGTTTTAATTCGCCTCAATCGCTTCATAGACTTCTGTCTATCCTGGAGAGAATGATGACCCGAATCGGACGATTCTTGGGTAAGGCGTGTGATGGTTGCCGTTTATGTCGATACGCGAGAGACAATCCCGCGACGACGATCGGTAAGATTATGGCCTGGCACGGAAAATGGTGCCCGGCCTGGAAGGCCCAGCAGGAGATTGAGCGGGAACGACAGCAGGAGGCAAAGAGAAAGAGCTACTCACGGAAGGGGTCAAGGAAGAAAAAGTGATTAGGACGTTTCATAAGTTGCTCGATATTTCCGGATCACTCGGCAATCCTGCGCCTTGCACCGGGCTTGCGCCGGTTGACGAATATGGCGGCGCGGGGGAAGTGTGGCCAAGTGAGTAGTTTATCGATCTGAGAATCGATGACAGTATCCAGGATCCCTATCGGCGGTGGAAGAATCTATCAAACATAATGCGGAATTGGTCGTCAAACAGTCGCAGGACCTGCTCGGGGTGACGCTCTCCTATGATGAAGAATCGGTCGCATGGCTCGATAACTACGTTGTGGGAATCCGAGGGGATCTATCCCGGAAAGTCAGGGATAACCTTGTCAGCGTTCTGGGCTCGTTTTTCGGTGAGTGCATCCGGCGCCGCTATGGTGGCGAATGGAGACAAACCGAGGGTCAGTGGGCCATTGCGTTCGACGACCGGAACGCCATTTTCCCGTTCGCGAAAATGAGCAAACACTTCCACGGCGAAGACGAATCCATCCTGGGCCTCTACAGAACTATTCCGCTTGTCTTCGGGGAAATCCTGAAAGACAAATTCCCCTCGGTTGGCGCATCGGTCCCAATCCCCGAGATGAGTACTCGAGAGACTCATGAGATCTTTTCCCTGCTCGAGGTTCTGCAAGCCCATGAGTATACGTCCCGGAAATATCGCTGCAAGGGGGACGCGTATTATGATATCGGCAGCCATCGTTTTTCGATGGAGTGCCATAATCTTGGCGCTGAAGAGGAACAAAGGGCCGAAGCAATTCGGACAAAGCTTGAAGAAAGGCTCGGGGCGGCTGGAAGCATCCGTGCAGCAGGTCCGAAGGAGAAGGAGAAAATCAGGGTGCAGGCTAAAGCGCTCCCTGATCCCTGGAGTGATGGGGAAAGCGATTTCGATGATGCCTGCTTCTATGCGCGCTTCCCTCGGTGGACTCAGTTGATACCCGGGCTTTGGGGCGCCTATGAAAAATGGAAAGATGATCCGAGGTTCTTGCAGGAAGCACCGCGATTCCGGCCCACTAATCCTTCATGGAGACCTTGAGGATAAACCCCGCCCCTACAGCATTGTCGCACGGTTCTTTCGTGGGGGAGGGGGAGCACAGCGCTGTATGCCCTCCCGGCCGGTAACTCCCAAAATCCTTGTAATATGTTCCGTGGGGCCAGGTTGATGCCGAGAAAGTTTTTACCCCTTATGCCACCACCCAGAAACGTTCCCGAAGTTTTTCATCCCGGATCAGGCTGTGCACGGAGTATGCGTGCTCCAGGAGAAAGTCGCTCGAGGAACTGCTGAGACCTTCTCGCCTTAGCTCGGCAATGAGGAGTCCGGATATCTCCTCAATCCTCTTTGCCTGCTCGTCTTTCGAAGTCTCGCGCGTGAGATCGTCGATCATGCGTGCTACGGGCTCTCCCAGGATCGACAGGTCCCGCACGCCCCGGTGCATCCATTTGTAAAAGGGCGTGTATTTCCTGTTGAGCAGAAACACCAGAGAGATCGTGTCAGCGCAGAATTTAATTTCCGAATACCGGGCGGCAAAATATTCTTTTCTCTTTATCGAGCGGCTGAAATTGTACTGACCCGCCTGCGCCGCAGTGAAACAGCGCGAGGCAATCTTCTTCAGGCGAACATCTTCGGGGTAAAATTGAAGGATGCGCTCTCGCCATTCCGAGAACACCCCGAGCCGGTCTGAGAAAACCACCCCGTTCGTACAGGTCCCAAGGGCCTGCTCAGGTATGCGCAGCCACTCTGCATTGCTGGCAGGCGCATGATCGAGCCCGGTATACTGTAAATAAAACGAACGCAGGTCGCTGACTCCCACCCTGCGTTCTTCCCCCGGGCTTACGATTCGCTGTCCAAATCCCTTGAATTCCGGGGGCAATCGCTTGTATGCCTCCTGCAGATCCTGGCCGATCTGTGCATAATCCTCAACGGTCAGCCAGAGGCAGAAACCGGGGCCCCAATCGTGGTCTCTGGATATTTCATCGTCAAAACCGAAACATTCCGAACCGGGACCGGCACAGCCGGCGGCAATCCGGTCTTCATAGCTGCCGAAACCGTCCCGGATCATCGGAATGCCGTATTCTTCATAGTACTCTCGCGAGAGGTCGAGACCCTTCATGGTTCTCTACCAATCGAGTTTCCCGGGGCAGATCCTCCTTCGAGTTCGGCCTCGATGTTCAGCATATTTTTTCTGATGGTCTCCGCCTTCTCTTGATTACCGGACTGATCGTAGAGAGGAAGCGCGTCCCGGTAGCATTTCAAAGCTTCCTGAAGATCGCCCTTCATGAAATGAATGTAGGCAATGTTCGTTAACTGATCGCCGGTCTTTTCCGGTTTCCCGATTTCATAGTAGAGCGGGAGCACTCTCAAATAGCTGTCAAGGGCATCCTGATAGTATTCGGTATCTCGATAAACCGAACCGATATTGGTCCACTGTTCTGCAATTCCCAACTTGTCGTTCGCATCCTGAAACAGATCGCAGGCCTTACGAAAACTGTCCATGGCATCCTGATAGCGTTTCCTGCGGACGTTGAGCAACCCTATATTGTTCAATGCTCTGGCCTGGGATATGACACTAGAGCTTTGTTCGTAAATAGACAAAAGTTCGGTCTCTGTTCTCAGGGCCTCGTCCATTTTCCCGGTGATGAATTGGATTTTTGAAACGGCCTGAAGGAGAGATACATGCTTCTCACTATCGTCGAGCTCTGCGTAAATCGCGATCGCCTGAGTGAATGATTTTTCCGCATCCGCATAAGCACCTTTTTTCAAAGCGCTGTATCCGATGTCTTCCAACTGCCTGGCCTTCCGCTCGAGTTCTCCAAGTTCCATTGGTATCGTTTCTCCTATTTATTCCCGACGCTTTTTTCAGCATCCTCGAGCGATGAATAACCCAACTGCCTGACCAGGCATTCATAGACCTCTTCGGTCGGACTGAAGCCCTGTGCCAGCTTGTCCTGAATATCCTTGTGAAGCAACGCCAACGTTGCATCGGAATAGGTTTCCAGCTCGCCTCGGGCATAGGTTTCGAAGGAGGTCATGGAAACGGAATCTTCCACACTGGATAATGGACGGCCTTGGCTGAGGATGCCCGGATATTTCTCCTTCATGGCTCGTTGCAAACCACAGTAACTGGCGGTGATTACATCGATTAGGGGGTTGCTGTTCAGAGGCGCAATGAGATCGTCCATGCGCGCATACTTTTGGGTCATGAGGTTTATGCCGGCGCTCCTGGCATTTTCAAGATCACGCAAATAGCTTTCGAGGGTCGGCAATGACCATGGAGAGAATTGAGCCCTGCGATGAATCTTAAAGCTTTCGGGATACTGCTGACATGTAGCGGGGTTGGCTGAACGGACGCTCAAAAACATCTCGATCTCGATAGCCAGGATCTTTTCAATCACATCTTTCTCAGCGTGTTTTTCAGAAGCCATTGTGCCCTCTGCCTTGTCTCTTTGGTGGGTGAGATGATAGGAAATGTGATAGGAAATCGCTTTTGCGAGATTTTTGTCTAGCAGGCGAAGTGGGTTAGGTCAAGGAGATTTTCGGGGCATTTTCGGTACGATTTTTTTGCAAGTGGTGACAATGACGGGGAAATGGGGCAAAGTCCTGCGAGGCATGGTTTTTTGTGTGGAGGGTTATTATACAAAAAATGAACATAATTTGACTGATAAAATAAATAGTCATTGTGTTTCATCAAATAAATCGAATTCAATTCAGTATACATATTACGTGTAAGCATTAAGATGGTGTAAAAAATGTGAATGACTGGATCTTCAAGAAGTTCTGCTGTTATGGAGGCAACCGCCTGATCGAGGGATCACGCTCTTGCAACCGCTTTGAATGCAAGAATCCCGTATTGAATGACGACGGTATCCTGATACTTTGATAATGCTGATTTCCTCCGGGAGGGGGGAAGGGGTGCTTGAATGCTTTCGAGCTGGGAGGCGAGCAGATTCAAACCAGAGACACCATTATCAACCGGGAAGAGGCACCCCTTCCATTTTGGTTTTCGGACGTGCTATTGGTAGACTGTCCTTGTTACACTAACATCTCGGGAACGTGACTTTTGTGTGAGAGTCCAGGAAATCAGAAGTGGAAACAAGCTGTTCGTAGCGGACAGATGAGCCATAAGTATAGACGAAATGCCGGTATTTTTGACTGCGGCATCTGAGAAACAATAGAGATCTTTCTCGTCGCTGGTCACTGTTCACTGTTCACTGCTCACTGTTTTCTGTGCTATCCTTATTCGGAATACCCATTGTTTTCGTATTTATTTTGTCCTACCTGATGTTGCAAGAATGGAGATCGCAAAGCCGGTGATACGCCATAAATGAGGATATGGTTTAATTTTGTCCCGCAGGAGGATGGTCATGAATCCAACGTTAATTTTTTCCGTCTTATCAGCGTTAGCCGCGTCGGTCTGGTCTGTCTGGACCTGGAGAGAGGAACAGCAAAAGGAAAGGCAGATCAAGCGGGACCAGGAATCGGCTCTCTTTGTGAATTCCTTGATCTTGGCAGCGGAAGAACTGCAAATGCGGCTCTACAGTATGCTCGAAGAAGACGAACTGGCTTTTTACAGGAAGGAATACCCCGAGAAGTATGAATTTGGCTCTCCTTATGCGATTGAAATCCTCTACCGCTTCAGCCAGTATTTTGGGTGGGCGCAGCGCAACTATCGGTACGGTCCTTACACGAATGATCCCAGAGTAATAGAACTGATCAGAATGATAGGGGAAACCTTCGAGAATCGCAGCAAGTACTCCGGGGATGCCTTCCGTTTCACTCTTGACGAGAGAGTGTCTCTCGGCGGGGCCGTTGTAAGGCGCATAGGGGATGTAACGGCTCTCATCCCTACATTCGAGTCCATAACGCTTTTTCAGTTTCAGGAAGAGATGAGCGACAAGTCAAACAAACACACCCCGTTGTATCAGAGCAGAGCCGTCCGCAGCACCCTTGCCGCCATCGATCGGGCTGATCGGCCCGAGGCGTTGGAGGGATGCGAACGGTTGGCTGTCCTGCAGAATCTCCTTGTTGATCTGCTCACCTACCTGGAAGGCGTGGAAGGGTTTCGCGTATCTATCGGGGCACGCAAAAGAGCGCGGCTCAGAGGATCTTCCGCCCATGCTCTTCCTGCCGTGGAAACTCTTGCGACAGTGCTTCACCAGACACGAGGACGCATCAGGATGGGGATACCGCGCCTGCGGTGGGATGAGGCTTATGCGGATCGTCTACAATCCCTTTTAGAGACAGTTGATGACATCAGGAGTATTCGTATCAGTGCTGGTACGGCTTCTGTCGTCATTAACTTCAGTCCTGAAATTCCGGAGATAGAGTTTGCCCGGAAGCTGGCAAAAACTATCGAAGAAGGTTTTTTTTCGGCCGGGTCCGTTTCGAGCGAATTTTGCCGGGTCGTGTTACCCTCTGATAAAAGATGAACGGCGAGACACAATAACTGCTTGACTCCCTATTCCCGGATCCTGGATTGATGCTGCTCAGCCTAAACAACGGCAGATCAGGATTATTTTGGTCCAGGACAGCATCGGATTTCCCGAAGCAAAACGGCAGCGGAAATTGTCTGTTTCCTGCTCATTCTCCCCTCTTTTATTCTACAGCATCCCGTCCTTTACGTGGCAGTTACCAAAGTATCACCCATTTCGGTTCGGTCCCCGTCGCTAGACACCCATGCAGGTAAACCTCTCCTCGCATCGCCTTGTCAGTGGCCTCGTGAGTAGGCAAGCCGACCAGATTCGGGACGATTCTGTGTGTTATTGTCGATGGGCACGACGAACATCGATAGGAGCTATCGTCGAAGCCAAAAAGAGGAGCAATGCGGCAACCAACAAACATTTCCGCTTGTGCCACGGGAAAGAGAAAAGCGAAGCGGTCAATAAAACGAAAAAGGGCACAGAGATTACTCTAAGCCAGAGGATTCCCCATGTGAACGTTAGAAACCAGCCAAATACCAGCCCGACGACCATCATTATTGTATCTATCTTATGCGTCATTCGTGTCCAACCCGAGCTGCGCTCACTGGTGCTTTCTCTTCTTTTTCCGCTTATTTACCCCTGGAATTGGAGGGGTCCACAATTTTGCAAAGGGCTTTACCCTAAATACCCCTTCCTGCCAGTCTTCATAGGAAAATATCTTATGCTTCGACGGCGGCGACCATATGACGATGAGGATGAAGCATACGACACCCACGCCGAAGATCAACACGTACGCTGATCGGCTGATAAGATAGAAACCCGCCGCAATCACGATTGTGGGAATCAAAAGCAGGCGTAAATTTTCTTTTCGCATTTTCATCTCTCAGGAGTCATTTAAGGGGCGGATTTCTTCCGAAAAGTTTTTTGGAAACGCCCCCGATGCCCCATACAATTATCTTTCATCCCGATTTAAATGGGCAAGGAATATACCTATAAGTGGCTCTGTGTACTCCATTTCCGGCAAGGGTTCCCGAATAAAGTTAATGCTAGTCATCCCGGTTAAGATCATATAGCCGGACCCATAGAATTGATAAGACCACCAACCCAGAAAATCCTTGTCATTCTGCTAAGCCCCCTCCATTGGGCAATCATGGCGCCTCTCTTTTCCGAAACACCTGAAACTCCTTACCGCACCTCACACAACTTTTATCGTAGATTTTGACCGTGGCCGGAAAATGTCTTATGCGGTGAGTCCGCAAGGAGAGGATCAGCTTTGAATTTGCGTCGGCGCCAGCCAGGGCGAGATCATTGGCATGTTGCTGAAAAGGCCGCGGGTCATGATTATTATTTATTGCTAGTGAAGGCAAAAAACCCCGGCGCCTTCAGTGCCGGAGTTCGGATGGCAAATGCCGCAAGAAGGAGAAAGTGAAGTTTTCCGAATTGCCGGTTCACCTGTTCACATAACGTTTTAAGGAGTTATTCCCATGCCAGGCAAAAGAAATGGCTTATTAGCACTGACTCTTATTTTGGTGTCGGCACTTCTTGTCCCGACCCTCTTAACCGATATTGCTTCTGCCGGCGACTGGCAGACAAATTCCTGCGGCGTCAACGGGCGCGATTGTAACGCGGGTTGCGAGCAGTGCGCCGTCGGCGCCTGCGGCCGTTGCCCCTCGGTCAGCGGCTACAGTTGCGATCTTTACGGCTGCGCCTGGTTCCGCAATTACGGCTGCTCGGCATGCCTGGTCAGGTGAACCGGTTTTGTCTTCTTGTTGCTGACTAACTCTTCCCCTTCGCAGGGGGAAATCAGAGAGTCCGGATCAAAGCCGGCCCCGGCGTGGCTTGAGCCTTCTCCGCACCGGGGCACACTTTACAACACGCCCGTCCAAGGGACCGCCGCAGACATCACAAAGAAAGCACCGGCATTACTCCCTCAAAGATTGGCGGTCACGGAAGCCAGGATTATTGGAACGGTGTATGACGAAATCATTATCGAAGTTTCAGGGAAGACGGCAGAATCATGCCGCAGCCTATGACATGCCCGAGGAAGAAGTGAGCAAGCCGATCAAATAATTGATTCTTTCTTATGAGTGCGAAATGCAGGCAATATCGCAATCGGTCTCTAACTAATCGTTAACGGGTCATACTCTGAAGTACCTGCACATCTCACAAAATTTTATAACCTTGGATAGCTCGGACTCCGGACCGGTGAAACTGAGTCCAATGACAGTCCTTTTTTCCCCAGTGACATGCCTGAGATTCACAATAATACAACCCAGATCCTCAATCGATTCGTCGTTCGGGAGTACGAATGTTGTACAGACAGGCGTCCTTGGCGTCAAGGAGACTAAACCCGGCAACTCAAGACAGCAGCCCCCCTGGCTGATGTCTCTTATAATACCGTTCATTAACCTCCCATCCTTTCCGATGGACCCTACAACCTCCAGTTCCACTTTTACTCTTGGATGCATTCTCAGCTCACGTGCTTCAATATTCCTGGGATAGTCCATGCATACAACATTGTGGATCAGATTCTGTCCGAACCTGCTTTTGAATTTGTACAAGCATCCATCCAGGAAATAGGAACACAAAATGTCGCCGCCGACTCTTCCGGTTATCCGTTCGCCTTGTGAGTTACAAACAGGATCTTCAACCATTATGACAAACTTTGGTATTACGCCTACAATTGTGGTGGCGACTTTGAGCGGCGGGTCTGCGAGAGACCGGAGCCATAGTACTGCTCCTAACTGGAGAGGGATAGTTTCGAGGCCATCTACATTCGGTGGCGTTCCTTCTTTTTCCTGTTTCGAGCCAAGGTCGGTTTCCATACTTTGCTCCTCGACAGCATCGCTTCAAAAGGACCCATTCTTTCACTCGGCAAGTTTATTTTATAACTTAAATAAATTGACAACTTAGATGCAATTCCAGTAAAAATATTCTGCTTTTTGCATAAGTTGCCTTTCAACCGGGCATTGAAAAATGCGGATAAAGCGACCTGATAAGGACTGCAAACCTAAAAACCATGATTCCCGTGCAACTGGGGCTCCAGTGTTTTTTGTTGTGAATACAGCATGTTAAAAATAGCGGACTCAGGTCTCCGAACTTGATCGGGGGTCTACGGGGATGAACCACACTTGATTTTTGTAGTCCTGAATATAAATCTCAATTTGTCTCAAAAGTTGCTTTTAGGGATTAGCACTCTTGGCCACCAGATCGCTTTTTCAGGACGGATCGGAAGCAGGATGCAATGATTGTTCAGGCATCTCGGAAAGGATTTTCTCCAACCGTAGCGCCTCGTCAAGGATCATACTGGCATATTTGCCGGACTGAGATTCCGGATCTAAAGTGACAGCGAGTTTTCTGGCGAAGCCACCGACAGCGGTAAGCGGATTGCGTATCTCGTGTGCGACAGCCTGAAGAGCATCCTCGACACTCCTGTCTTTCCTGTCGATAGAAGCGAATGACGGGAGGTTATGTTCGTGCCGTTCGGAAGGATAGTGCGAGACCGCCTGAGAAATCCGGACCAATGCCCGGTTGGCATTTTCCAGGATTGCAATCAAGTCCTTTTGGCGGTCTATCTGCAGTTTGAACCCCTCAGCGATTTTTTCGACCTCGGCGAGAGTTTGAAAAACAGCTTCATTTATGTTTTCGTCGCTGAGGCCCATAACTGTTTCAGCTTCTGAATAAAACGACGCAAACGCTTGAGTTTCTCTCAGAATAACCTGAGTGAAACGCCTCGCCAGCCTGCAAACTGCCAACAAGCTTGAGGAGTTGGAGTCCCTGTTTCCAGGGTCGACTTCCTGGCAGGCTACGATATGGTCGGGAAACTTCCAGAATTTTAATGCAGCCGCACCCACCTCCCGATGGTTCAGGCCGTAACAGGCTTTCTCTTTTTCCAGCAATTCCTCTAACGGTTCGAGGTCTAAACTGAACTGGTTGGTTCGACCCCTTATGCACAAATCAAAAAGGATGGGCAGCCCTATTTCCATGGTGAGCCCACAAAGAAAAGCTTCTTCCCAATTGGCTGCTTCCGACTGCTGGGCCAAAGACTGCGCAATCAACCCGCGATATAATGAAACCCGCCAAAACTGCTCATAGTCGAACTGCTCTACTTTTCCCATCGGGAATGCGTCACGCAGGGAAATAGACAAAGCCATCAATCTAATCTGGTTATGCCCCAGCTTCATTACAGCCCGGGACAAAGTAGTGGTGGGTCTGCCTGTGCCGAACAAGGGACTATTAGAAAGATTCAGGAGTCGCACGGTCAGAGAAGGATCTTGCTCGATAGTCGTTACAATTTGGGTGTTCGAAGCATCTTCGTCTGATGCCACCTCCAGAAGTCTGAGGGCCACGACGGATAGCGGCGGTAAAGCATAGCCGGATTCAAGCATTCGAAAGATTTGGCTGGCATCGATTCTGTCCATTTTTTTTCGCATTCGTTTCAAGAATATGACAATCCATAATAGAAATCGGCATTATAGGAACCCAACCTTAACATAATCATCAGCCTCGTTTCCATTACGACCTTAGTCTTCCTGAAGCATCTTTCGAACAGTTTCACAGTATTGCCGGCTTTCCTCGTCAACCGGGAACAGATCGATTTCAGAAGACGATGCGGCCCCCAGGCCAAGCTCGCCCCCCCGCGCAATCTGCTCCTGGTCGAATATCCTCCGCTTCATGATCGCAGGATTGCTGCCAAGTAACTTGAGCGTCGCCACTCCCACAGCGTCAATTGCCACCCGGTCGGTTGAGGCTAAAAATACGTCTCCTCTGGCTCCTTTCCCTATCATCGGGCCGCCATCGACAAAAGCATCGATCCCATCCAGGACGACGAGCTTCGGTTGAAACGGCGCATTGATCTCGGCAATCATTTTGCGCTGATGCGGTGAGCCGTGGAGTTCGCTCATGTAATTAAATCCATGCCGGGAAGTGGGAACGACTCCGACATGCAATTTGAGAGACATGGAAAATATGCCGCCGTACTGGTGAGCTTTCAAACAGCAGGTGGAAACCAGGCACTCGGTTTCGAGGATGGGACGGGCTATTCTGAACCCGTTCGGCCAATGACTGTCTTTTGGCTTGAACTCAATCCAGTCTGATTCTTCCAGGCCATCGAAATCGACGATCCGAACATCTCTTTTGCGCATGAGGGCAATGATGTCCTTCTCCTTCATGACCTGGATGGTTGGCGGGTAGCTCCGTTCCCCCAAACAGATGGACTTTGCGCCCATTTTCCAAAGCTCATCGATCAGGGCCGCCAGGGTGTCATTGTGAGTTGAGCCCGGGCATGCGTCCGCAGTATTGAAGTTGGGTTTGATCAATACGTCTTTTCCTTTAGCCGGATTGATTCCCAGGCCCGCAATCGATGCAGTCACTCCCCGTAGTCTGTCGGCAGTCTTCACAAATGCAACCCGATTCATTCGTCGCTCCTGATCCATCTCTTTGAGTTCCATCGGTCCAAATTAATTTGAGGCGGGTCCCGCATCCGCTCCGGCGACCCGTTGTCCGAACATGCCGATAATAACGCCCCTGCTCTTTTTTGGTCAATGTCGCATTGGTGTTCTTACTTCATGCAGACCTGAGCTTCCTACACGTTTTTTCCGCATCTCATCAACGCTTTACGCTTCGCTCCAGTCTTCGAGCACCAGTCCCGGCACCCGCTCAAATTCTCTTTTATTGTTTGTCACCAATATCAACCCTGACGCCCTGGCTTGACCGGCTATCATCATATCGTAAGGTCCGAAGGGCTGACCCGAACGATAAAGCGTGGCCCGTATCTGTCCGAAATGATACGCGGCTTTGTTGTCAAAGGGCAGCACCTCAAGCCGGGCGGCCATGGCCTCGATGTCCGCCAGATTCCGTTCCACCTGTTGAGAATATTCCGTCCCAAACACCAATTCCCCCAAGGTTACAGCGGAAATGCACATCCGGCCGTGATGATTCTGAAAGCGCCTCTTCACCTGCTGAGGACGGTTTTTCAAAGTGTAAATGATAATATTGGTGTCCAGCAGGTATTTCAGCATTCCATGGTCTCCCGCCGCCGGTCTTCCGGTTGCTTTCGCTCTATCATGAAATCACTGGAAACCCCCGGTGCATTGAACCACTCCTCCCAAGATTGGCCCACAGGCACAATCATGCGTCTGTTGCCAACTGCAGTGATTTCAACATCCTTCACGGATTCCGGAAAGGCAACTTCCTTGGGCAGGCGAACAGCCTGACTCCGGTTGCTTTTAAAAATTCTAGTTTTCACGCAAGCCACAACCCACCCCCTTAATAGATGTTATTGTTCTCGAAAATATTATAGAATTAATGAAGGATATGTCAATGGGATATACAGTTAATGGTCTCATTTTCGGTGAGCGCTATTGGCCTGCGGGTTCCCTGAACTGACTTTCTAGCACGCATTCAGCCGAGTTTCCTGATATGGATTTCACCGCCGGAAGGGTCTTACGTGGTTTCAATCATGGAATATCCCTTTGAGGGGTACCAGATCCCTGTTTCGGACTTGAGATTTGAGGGTCGTTGGGAATGGGGTCTCCCGGCGAAAATCAAAGATAATCTTACATGAACTACTTGTCCGGGCTACCCCTCGATTTCCAGGCCAGAGCCTACCCCGGACGCCGATCCAGGGAAGAAGAATATCCTTTTTTTGACGGAAAAATTCGAATCGAAAAGTGCAAGGGCATACGGAAACCTCCGGATGCCCTTGCCCGCCGCACATCGATCGGGAACCGTTCCTGAAATCAATTGACTGCTCGGCATGTACTTGCTATTCTGCCGGTAAATTCAGGGTATGAAGCCCGGAAGGTTTTCGCGAAATATCTTACGCATATTCTGGCACAAGAAGGCCAAATGCTCATGGAGAGCGGTTTGGCCTTTTTTATATTGCTGACTGGAAACTATATCGCGCTCATATTGGCGGCACGACTCTAAAGGAGTACGGATATGCATATGGCCGACGCTTTGATCTCACCGGCTGTCGGCGGCGCAATGTGGGCTGCTACGGCAGGTCTTACAGCCTATAGCGCCAGGCAGCTCAAGAAAGAAATGGATGAGCGGAAAATCCCTCTCATGGGAGTTTTGGGCGCTTTGGTTTTTGCCGCCCAGATGATCAATTTCACCATACCCGGAACAGGTTCGAGCGGCCATTTTGGAGGAGGACTGCTTCTTGCCATCCTGCTTGGGCCGCATGCAGCCTTTCTTACCATGGCCTCGATCATCACGATCCAGGCATTGTTTTTCGCGGATGGGGGCCTGCTTGCCCTTGGCTGCAATATCTTCAACATGGGATTTTTCCCCTGTTTCGTTGCTTTCCCCTTCATCTACAAGAAAATTGCCGCAAACAGCCTGGGACACAAACGAATAATTGCGGCCGCCATGGTCGCCTCGATTATCGGTTTTCAACTGGGGGCCGCCGGGGTTGTAATGGAGACGGTTTTTTCAGGCATCTCGGAGCTGCCTTTCAGGACGTTCCTATGGTTGATGCTGCCCGTGCATCTTGCGATCGGCCTTGTCGAGGGCTTTGTTACGGCTTCTCTTGTCGGTTTCGTGCGCAAGGCGCGCCCTGAAGTTCTGGAAATGGCAACCGGCCCCGCAAGGAACAAAGAATTCTCCATAAAACCTCTTTTGATAACCTTAATCGTAATTGCCATCTTCACGGGAGGTCTGCTCTCATGGTTTGCATCCGCAAACCCCGACGGCCTCGAGTGGTCGATAGCCCGGATTTCCGGAAACAAAGAATTGGAGAACCCGGAGAACAGAATACATTCCCTGTTCTCCGGATTGCAGGAAAAAATAGCCATCCTTCCCGGTTATGATTTCAGGAAACAGAAAGACGAGCAGTCCACCGACAGCGAGGGAAAAAAGGGCAATGCGGATGCATGGCCTTCGGTAAGCGCAGGAACCTCCATATCAGGCCTTCTGGGAGGGGCAATGTCGCTTGCCCTTGCCGGCCTGATCGGCTTTGGGATAAAGATCTTCCACAAAAGAAGACCGAAATGATTTCCGTGGGCCTTTTCTCAGCCTTGTTATAAAAGTGATGAAATGGGATCGATAGAATCTTTATTTTTTGATATCGGCCATCTCGACGCTCTTTCGGGAGCACAGACTCCGGTCCACAGGGTCGATCCTCGCGTAAAGGTATTAACCACCCTCTGTTTCATAGTTGTAGTCGTATCGTTCAATAGGTACGAGCTGGCAAGACTGGCGCCCTTCGCCATCTATCCCATGGCCATTATGGCAATCGGAAATATTCCGTTCTCCTATATACTGAAGAAACTGCTGTTTGCATCCCCTTTCGTTCTCTTTGTGGCAATGTTCAATCCCATACTGGATCGCACCCCTGCCCTGCAACTGGGGCTTTTCAGCGTCTCAGGAGGTTTCGTTTCATTTGCATCCATCATGGCAAAATTTATGCTGACGGTCAGCGCGGGACTGGTGCTGATCGCATGCACGGGATTCGATTCGATTTGTTCCGCCCTGGCAAAAATGGGTGTCCCCGGACCTTTCACGATTCAACTGCTCTTCATCTACAGGTATATCTTCGTGCTGGGCGCAGAAGCCGCCCGCATGGCGCGGGCGAGGGCCTTGCGCTCGTTTGGCAATAAAGGGATGGGCATGAGCGTCTACAGCAGCATGATCGGTCAGTTGCTTTTGCGGACGATGGACAGGGCGCAAAGGATTCATCTCGCAATGCTGTGCAGAGGATTTGACGGACAAATCCGGCATGTTATGCCGTCAAAGATACGTTTATCGGACCTGCTCTTTTTAACCGGGTGGAGCAGCCTCTTTATACTGCTTCGTGTGTACGATTTCCCCGCGTGGCTTGGAAATGAACTGGGAAGGCTTATATGAGCCATCACATAGTCGAAGTAAAAGAACTCAAATACTCATATCCCGATGGGACACCAGCGCTCAACGGTGTAAATTTTCGCATAACTCACGGAGAGTCCGTTGCCCTGGTTGGAGCAAACGGGGCGGGGAAATCAACACTTCTGCTGCACCTGAACGGATACCTTACGCCACAATCAGGCTCTGTAAGGATCGGCGATATGCCGCTAACCAGGGAGACGCTCAAGCACATCCGCCAGACTGTGGGGATGGTTTTCCAAGATCCCGATGACCAGCTTTTTTTGCCCAGGGTCTACGAGGACGTGGCGTTCGGTCCGACAAACCTGGGGTTGCCTCCCGATGAAGTCAAGCAAAGGACAATGAGCGCCCTGGAGCTTGTCGGGGCCGCCCATCTAAAAGACAGGCCCCCTTATAGACTGTCCGCAGGCGAGAAAAGAGCTGTTTCAATTGCGACTGTTCTATCGATGTCTCCAAGCATCCTGGTCATGGATGAGCCGACGTCCAACCTGGATCCTAAAGCCAGACGGCAATTGATACGTTTGCTCTCCGAGTTCGAGCACACGAAAATAATCGCCACTCATGATATGGATATGGTCCTCGACCTGTGTTCCAGGGCGATTGTGCTAAGGCAAGGCGAGCTTGTGGCCGACGGAACGGTGCGTGATATTCTCAATAACCAGGAACTGCTTGATGCCAGCGGACTGGAAAAACCTTTCCGTCTGCAGGGCTGTCCCATATGCGGTGTTGCCTCAAAGTCCTGAAAGTCTTGCCGATCTTATTTTGACGTACAATTAAATCGTATCGTCCAGGGCGTCTTTGATTGGAGATTTGAAAAATCGTTCCTCCCTGGACAATCAGAGACTTTAGGCACTGCGATTACATTTAGGTGATGTCGTGTCACCTCTTTGATGGCCTTGACTTCTCCTCCGTCGGCGATTTCAAAAGTGCATTTCGGGTTATCGGATTTCATAGGTCCGAGGAACCATACTATGAACTTCACAGCGGGCAGACCGCCGCGTTCGCCTTCGGGATTGGCACGTACGTCCACTGCGGCGTGAGGCATTTTCCGTGTGTAACTGCTTTCCCAGTCCTTGCCCACCGCGCCGTAGCGGCTATAGTCATACTGAAACTCGCCGCTCAGTTTTTGAAATGGTCCTTTAGGCGCATATAATCCTCCACCTCCGGTCCCCGCGCCACCGCCATGACCGCCTGTGGCGTCAGCCCGCTCGTGGAGGAACGGGGACCCCACCAAAGCTGCAGCAAAAATGGCCGCTATAAGGAACTTGAAACTCACGTACGTTTCCATATCGATACCGTGCTGGAGATTCTTCCCGCCGAGGTGGACCTGACCGCCGGTAACCTCGCTGTGAAAAGAAAACTGAAAAAATATTTATCTTCACTGACGACAACCTGTCATGCCTGAACATCCCAACGACATTCAGATGTTCAGGCAACATGTTCATTCGATGTTTTATTGTGAATATAGATCCAGTCCTAATGAAATCTCTTCCAAATCATCCTTCAAATCATCCTTTATTCGACCCAGCCGGAAGACCCGGTTTACAGGGAGGCTGGGCCGGCACACACGACGTCGGAGCACCTCGCGCAATCTCCACGCCCCGCTCCAGGTCCACACCTCCGGAGCTGATGTCGAAGGTATTCTGAGGTATTGTCACGACTCCGGCCGCAGCGATCGAAGTGATGTCTCCAGACCAGGTTGTGCCGTTCAAAGACGATGGTCCGGAAGTTGCCAATGCATTACCCACGGCTGCGAAAAATAGAACCAAGAGCCCGAGAACGAATATATTTCCGGTTTTTGTCATTTTTCAAATTCCTCCTGATGCGATCAAACTATCTCTTTATATAAGAACAATGATAACGATCATGTGTGGTTGCTGAAAGACTGGTTCACCGGGCGCCATGCCTTTTTCATCATCCGTTTTGTTATTTCGCTTACTGCGCTGATGCCTGCGGGGTGGATCGAGGGACAAAGTGACGCAATAGCAGAGGGCAAAAAGAGGAATCCAGGGGCGGGGGCCTGGCTTTCCGGAGATATGATTACGCATTATTTTCTTGACATTTCGGACTGCATCGGATCAATATTCTCGGTGATAAGCTGTGGGTGTCCCGGAAAGGGGCATAAGGGAAAACGGTGCAAAACCGTTGCGGTCCCGCCGCTGTAATCGGGGACGAAAGCCGTAAGCATGCCACTGTCCTATGGGGTGGGAAGGCTCGGCGAGTAGGGTGATCCGAGAGCCAGAAGACCTGCCCATAGCTTAATAGCTGCGCGTGCTCCCGCGGATTGGAGCCCGAGTTGGATAAGCCGAGGATAAAAACGGATTCCCGGACCAGTGCTTGTGGTCCGGGTTTTTTTTTGGCCGAGGGCCGGAAGCGGGGAAGGACATGGCGAGGGCCGATGCTCGTGTTCGAGAGAAATACGGTTACCCGCCCATCGCAGTGTGTTTCATGTCTAGGCTCGGACCGACCCTTCCTACGCACTCAATGCGCATCACCGAGGCAACTCCAAAGAACAGAAATCGCATAGGAGGCGGACATGTTGAATGGGGAGGCTGATATCTTCAAAGTCAGATATGCCTGTGAGGAAGTTGTGAACGCCTAAGCTCGACGCTGCGCAAAGCGCGAAAGCAGGCGCCGATTACCCGGGGAGATCTACCGGTCCGCAATGCCCTGCCGCCGCTGAAAGGCGGATTGAAAAAATCTCCCCCTCATGATTTATCCGTGCATACCGGCGTGGTATGCTGGAATGCGGATGGTAAAGGAGAAACCAAATGCATATCGAAGATGGTATTTTGCCACCCCGGGACTGGGGTATGTGGTATGGAGTCACGGTTGTGTTTGTTGCCGCGGGTGTTTTCGAGATCAAAAGGCGCATTAAGGAAAACCTCTCCTACAAGCCGTTTCTATCCATGGTGGGGGTGGCGGTATTCGTCATTTCAGCCATGCACTTACCTGTGCCGGTCACCGGCTCTTGCTCGCATCCTTGCGGCACTCCGCTGGCGGCCATTATCGTGGGACCTTTCGCCACGGTTGTAATCTCATCGATCGTTCTTTTCTTCCAGGCCATTTTTCTGGGACACGGCGGCATCACCACCATAGGCGCCAACGTTGTTTCCATGGGCATAGTAGGCGGATTTTCAGGCTATTTCTGCTGGAAGATCCTCAGGCGTCTCAATTCCCCTTTGTGGCTGGCAGCCGGCATAGCCGGTTTTGTGGGCGATTTGATGACTTACCTGGCATCCGCTTTCGAATTGGCTTTGAGCCTGCACGGAAATATTCCGTTGGTCAACCAATGGATGATTTTCTTTGCCGGGTACGGCCCCACCCAACTTCCGCTGGCTGTTGCCGAAGCCATTTTCACTGCCGCCGTGCTGCAGGTTATGGTTAATCGCAGGCCGGATTTGTTACCGGGCGTAGGCAGCAGGAAAAAAGATGTCAAACTGGAAAAGATAGAGATGGAGGGATGATTAACCATGAGAACAGGTGAAAACAGCACGGCTGAAACCACTCCCTGGTTCGACCCTTTTACCTTCTGGATGTTGATAATCATGTTCGTCATATTGGCCGCGATATTCATCGCCGCAAAATACATGGGCGTGCATGAAATGGCGGGCAGCGGCACCGACGATGTAGTCAACGCTTTGGCTTCACAGGCGGCGCAGGTGAAGTCTCATCCTTTCATCGAGCTGCCCGGTGATGCCGAGGTGGGGGCCTTTTCCGTAGCCAATTTCTTCGCCGGCATGATTGTGGGGCACAACTGGAAGAAGCTGTTCGAGAAAGAGACAGAGTAGAGAGCCAAGGAGTTCTCGAATATGCAAACTGCCCCGTGCAGCCTGTTCCCCCCAGGGACACCCTACCTGTACCGCCTGGACGGGCGAATCAAGACCGGCGTCCTTTTGGCGGCCATCGTCAGCGTCAGCGTTCTGACCTGGTGGCCCCTGGCGGCCGGCGCTCTATTCGTCACCCTGGCCCTTATGCTTACGCTCCGTCTGCGGCTGGGAGGCGTCCTCTGGCGGATGGCTGTTCCTTTCGGCGTCGCCTGGCTGGTGGTGGTCAGTCTGATATTCAGCACAGGCCATACGGTCATCGCGACTGTGAGTTTTTGGCATATTTCCCTGCCTGTTTACCGGGAAGGGATGGCGCTGGGTTTTCTGGTCGTGTTGCGCATGCTTGCGGCGGTCTCTATGGCCATGGTGCTTTCTTTTTCAACTCCCATGGTCGAGATTCTGGCCACGCTTCGCTTGCTTAAAATGCCCGGCCTGATTGTGGACCTGGCCGATATGATTTACCGTTACGCGTTCTCGCTGCGGGAGATTGCCACGACCATGCGCAAAGCCCAGCGTGTCAGGGGAGGCGAAGGGCTGCCATGGCATCGACAGGCCAGAGACATCGGGATGCTCTCCGGGAACCTTCTTATAAAGGCTTTCGGCCGCAGTGAAAGAGTCTATAAAGCCATGCTGGCCCGCGGGTATGATGAGGACGCCAAAGCGCCGCCCTATTATACCGGTCACATTCCAACAAAGGATATCCTGGCAGGCGTCCTGGCCGGCCTCATCCTGGCGGCCATGCTCGTTTGCAACTTTGCAGTCACCTGGAAAGGCTGGCCATAACGGTGGACCTTATACAACTGTCGGGGGTAAGTTTTGCATACCCGGACGCCACACCTGCGCTGACCGGTATAGATCTTTCGGTCAGCGCAGGCGAAAGGGTGGCCGTCCTCGGGCCCAACGGCGCTGGAAAGTCCACTCTTTTCCAATTGTTCAACGGCCTTTTGCAGCCCACTCGCGGGATAGTAACCGTAAAGGACCGGGTTGTCGAAAAAGCGTACCTGAAAGAAGTGCGCCGCATGATTGGCATGGTTTTCCAGGACCCGGACGATCAGCTTTTTTCCAGTACCGTACGTCAGGAGATAGCTTACGGGCTAATCAACCTCGGCGTGGCAGGGGAGCGCATGGAAGAGGCCATCGCCTGGGCGCTGGAAATGGTGGGACTTTCCGGTTATGAAAACAGGAGCCCGTACAACTTGAGCGGAGGCGAGAAAAAGCGGGCGGCCCTGGCCAGCGTTCTGGCCATGCACCCCGAAGTCCTCGTTCTGGATGAACCGACTGCCGCCCTCGATCCGGTTGGCGCAGCGCAAATAATAAAGCTGCTCAATCACATCAACGGCGAACTTGGCATCACTGTCGTTTTCGCGACCCATGACGTTGACGCTGTTCCGCTCATGGCAGACCGGGTTTACATTATGGACCGTGGCGAGATCGTTCTATCGGGTTCCACAGCCGAAGTATTCGCCAGGAAGGATTTAATCCGCGCTCACAATTTGAGATTGCCTCGCGTGGCCCACCTGGCTGAATTATTGGAGCGCTGCGGCGAATACCGGTTCCCGGCGCTCCCGCTGACCATAGGTGAGGCAAAACAAATGTTTTTGGATCTCGCAAAATACAAGAAACCGATGTCCCCGGATTGAAATCAGAATTAATTCGACCTTAATGGCCGGGAAGGCGAGGATAGATACCTGCCCTCGTCTACCCCGGCTAACAGAGGTCAATTCGCCCAATCACCAAGCCAGGTGCAACCGCACGCCGTAAACCTCGGCAGGACCACGGTCCTTGTTGTAGCCGGGGTTCTGGATGAATTGAAAGTCCGGACTAATTTGCACATAGCGGCCAAACGGGATGCGGTAATAGATTTCCATGGCCTGCTCGAGGCCGTAATTGAGTTTGCCGTCTCCCAGCAGCATGCCGATCCCCCCGGCCTCAAGGTATTCCCTGTGCGGTTCTGACAGACCATTGACTCCATAGGCGATGCCCACGCGGTCGTCGGGCCTGTTCCAATGTATTCCGCTCAACTGTAAGCCGAGGCTCGCATGGCGGTCGCATTCCACGTACTCCCAACTCTCGTGATTCCCGTCGTTCCAGCCGAGGCGCCCGAATATACCGGTTTCTCCATCGTCAGCCAGCGGCTGTTCGAAATTCAATCCATAGCCATATTTGCGGCCGCCGGTCTCTTCGACGAGCAGGATATCGGGCACAGTGTGGGTGACTTGAGCTAACTCCAGCGCCTCGTCATAGTCGCCCATCCGCCCCTGATTGTAGTAGGTGAGCAAACGTACTACCGTGCCGGCGTCATTGGGCTTCACGGTGAGTTCGAGATTGTATCCAAATTCCTCCGTGTCAAAATAGTCGAATTGCGCGCCGTTCTGCGTATTAGGGAGCATAAACACCCCGAAGGCCAGTTTCCATCGCGGCTCGAACAGGGTCGTCACAGCCCCGACGCTGTAGCCCCTGGTGTCTGCAGCATAGTCCCACGCAGTATTGAACATGAAATCATAGTTCATAAACTGTGCGCGGTTATTGTTCGCATAGCGGTTTTGGTCGAAATCGTCCGTTAAAGCCAGCCTCCCGAATTTTATTTCAAACCTGCTGACAGGCTGCTCTCCCGGGAGCTGGTCCATGCACCGTTCCACCTTCTCGGTTTCGGAAGAAAGCGGGACAAAGTATCTGAAATAGTAACGCGCCAGGTAGGGGACCTTCGGCAGGTTCGAGGACCCCGCTCTTACAACGTCCCCGTTGACAAATCCGGCAAGTCCCGCGCCGTCGCTGATCCCGTTTCCCTGGAACAGCTCAACATCGACATAGAGTTGCAGATTCCTCGCAAGTTGCGATCCGAAATACGCTCCGTACGTATGGGTGGTATCCTCCCCATTGCCGTTTGTAAAAACCAGGCTGTGAGGGCCCTGGTAGGGGTTGTGAAAGGACGGCATGTACTGAAACACGCCGTTGAACTGCGCCCCCACCAGCTTGGGCATCGCGGATTCCAACCAGGAACACCCGGCGCACTCGGCAGCAGGAGCCGTGTCGGTATCGGCATGAGCAGCAACGGCGGGCCACCCGGGTATAGCAGAGTCTTTCCCATTGACGGGACCAGCGCCTTCAGAGGGTCCGGCTTTGGTTTCAGCCTGCGAATCCGGTTGGGACTGAACACTTTCGACGGGTACCACGGGCGATTCTTCGGCCGTACAAGTGAAGGGAAACACAAGACAAACCAGAACCAGCGCGAATGCAGCACTTTTTGTCATAAAGATCCTCCTACTTCCCCCTCGGGAATATGAGACAATCCAATGCGCATCGATCAGGTCTCCTGGCTCACGTTCATCCTACTCACCGCGCCTTCCCATCACGCCTTGGGCATGACAGTGGCAATTTTGCGGCTTTCGTCCCGATCACAGTCGCGGGGCGGCGGAAGACTTGCTCTTCCTTCCCTCGAATCGATGCCGTACGTTCCAACTATCCAGCCGGACTACTGAAAATCATGGATCTAAAGTCATGAATAAACCTCCCGTAGTAAATCCAGTCAAGAACAACCTGTTTCGAAAGGAATCAGCCGGTTGTGGAGCACTCTATTATTGGCCCTTCTAGACGAAAGCCGAATATTATCGCACCGATAGCCGAAAACCGTCAGCGCCAGTCGACAAAAAAAATCCCCAGAGCAAAAACGCCCTAAGGATTGCACCCTGTTTACTTGATCCTTCGGTGGGTATCGGACCTTCCACGTACCGATTCCCGGAACAACATCAGGCAGGTCTTCTGGCTCACGGATCAGCCTACTCTCCGGTCCTTCCCATCTCGAAAAGACAGTGGTTTCACCGGATTTCGTCCCCGTTTACAGCGGCGGGACCGCTCCCGAATTTCACGGGATTCCCTATTAAACTTATTCTGTACCTGATGTTAAAAAGCTATGTGCTCCTCTTGTACGAAGCTTTCGAAATGGTGTCAACCACAAAAATATGCGCACCGTTGTGGTTTTTCCGGCCCCGTTCGGTCTGAGCAGACCATAGACCTGCCCTGCTTCGATGGACAGGTTCAGGTCGTCCGTGGCAGTGACACTGCCATACCGTTTGGTTAGATGCTCAATGAGGATCATTACCATTCCCTCCCGGGGTGTTGACAGAATAAATCCTCTGACGGGTAAAACAATTTTTTTCCTCAATGGGTTAGCTAAAATCGTCACAGTTTTATGCGGAGCGGTAAAGTTCCTTCCAGGAGCAGCGGCTATTGCATTCCTTCCGGTCGCCTTATACGATGAAGAGACCCCCAGGGGCTGCACCGATGCCAAACAGGTGGCGCTCATCAGAATTCCACGCCTTTCTGGGCCGGGACTCCGGATCTGAATGGGTGCTTCATCTCGCGCATATCCGTGACCAGATCGGCGATGTCAACGAGCGCAGCCGGCGCGTTACGCCCGGTCACCAAAATGTGCAACCCTTTGGGTTTTTGCCGCAGGGAGGCAATGACCTCGCCCTCATCGATCATCCCGTAATTCAATACATATGTGAACTCGTCTAGAATCACCAAATGGTGGAAGCCCTCTTCGATCTTTGCCTTTGCAAGTTCCCATCCCTGCCTGGCCGCCTGTCGATCACGGTCGATGTCTTTGGACTTCCAGGTGAAGCCTTCTCCCTCGACATGGAACTCCAGAAGATCGTCAAACCGTTTCGCTGAATAAAGTTCACCGTACTTCCATGTTCCTTTGATGAATTGAATGATACATACCGGCAATCCATGCCCCAGGGCGCGAAAAGCCAGGCCGAGGGCCGCCGTCGTCTTGCCCTTGCCATAGCCCGTATGCACCATGATCAACCCTTTAGTCTGCATGAGACACCTCCTCTAGATTATCCGTACAGCCTTACTGGGGCTCCGCGCGATTCGAACCTGTCAAGAACGGCATTGTAAAATACCGTCATGAACAGAACCTGTTGCATTCCTCTGGTGATCAGGCTCCACCATCCATGACGGGCATCCTCCTCTGTAAGTGCCACGCAGACGGCTGTGACTCCCAAAGACCGGGCTGTCTCGATCAGCTCCGCCGCCGCTTGCAGGGGGACATCTTCTTTTCCTTGTGTGACATACAGGATCATGCCCTTCTTCATCGAAAACCTCCTTTGTTTAAACTGCGTGCGATAGCATAAATGCAACCCAATAAACCGGTGCCCAGCCATAACTGTTTTCTCATCGTTACTCCTCGCTTTTTAGAAGTTTAAAAAGCATAGGTCATGGAGAGCAGTGGCCCTACCGTGGCGTCAGTGTTCTTTCCGATCAAGTCGACTTGCACGCCCAAGGCCAGGGAAAATTTCTCCGTGGCCATGTATTCAATTGCCGGAATAACAGAGACGAGGGCTTCGTGCGGTACGTTGATGTCAGGGCCGAAGAGACGCCCACAGCCCCGGAAGCTGGTCAGTTCCAAAAGGGCCACCCACTTCTGGGTTATGGGATATTCTGCGGCCAGATTGACAGTGACGAAATCCCCCGGGTATTTTTGGCCTTCGTCATTAGTGTAACCGGTTGGCATCGAATACCACAAATTGCCGTAGACAACGAACGGCGCTATGTACTTGGAAATATTGAAGCCAGCCGTGAAGACATAGGCGCCGCCTCCGACAGCATCGGTGCCCAGAGCTCGCTCATCTAGATTCCTGAATTTGCCGGTGGGGAAATCCGTGGCAAACAGGGCGGAGACGGTGGGGAGGTCTCCCGTTTCTTCCACCAGGCGGTATTTCAAAGTCAGATTGACATCGCCCAAGCCGCCGGAATGCGCCGATGTCTCGCCGTTGGGACCCGGTTCATCCACGTCCCTTGCCCAGTTGTGGACATACGGGATGACCACGAAGACCTCCATGTTCTCTCTCAGGCCATAGGTCAATTTCCAATCCATTCCAAAGGACTGGAAGTCGCCGCCGGTTGAAGTACGCCTCCAATTATTAGTAAAGGTGTCCGTTATGAAACTGTAAATAAAGGTGGGTTGGATGGCGAACTTGCCCTTCTCCATTGGAATAGCGGTATCGGTGATAAGGGGCCCAAACGTGGCGGGGATCTCCGGTCCCTTCGTTGCCTCTGCTTTAGGTTCGAAACCTTCCCCGCGGCCTCCGGTGTCAGTATTCTCCTCCAGCGTCCCTTCCGAGGATGCAACTTTTCCTTCCGCCGGTTTCGGTAATTCGCTTCCCGACCAAACCGGCTTTGGCGCGGCCAGTGCCAGCACGAACAGCAGTATGAGGAATAGACCTGAACTTTTCATATCAGTTTTGTCCTCGCTTCTCTCCTGTTTTGCAAAGTCAACGTTTCAGTTTAGGATGGGTAAGGCGAAACTCTTCGGTTTCCTCCACAGTTCCAGGGGGGCATCCCGCGATTCAAACCAGTTCATTTCAGCATTGTAAGCAACCCTCATGAACATAACCTGGTGCATTCCGTGGGTGATCAAATCCAACCAGCCATTGATAACTTCCCGCTCGGAGCTTGCCACCAAGACGGTAGAGATATTAAGCGACCTCAACGTCCTGATCAGATCCGGAACTCCTTCAGGGGAAACCTTTTCTTGCACGTGTGTGACATACAGGATCATAATTTTCTTCATCGAAAACCTCCGTTTTGAGCCATGTCCTGGAAGGTTGCTCCGCCTCCAGACAGCAGAAAGGTTTTTCACAGTCCCGTAGCCGCGCCGTGCTGCACCAAAGGAGTTTGGGGCAAAAAAAATCCCTAGAGCAAAAAATGCCCTAAGGATTGCACCCTGTTTACTTGGTCCTTATGCCGGTTTACCCGATATTTCCACGTACGGGTTCACCTAACGGCATCAGGCAGGTCTTCTGGCTCACGGATCATCCTACTCTCCGGTCCTTCCCATCTCGAAAAGACAGTGGTTTTGCCGGATTTCGTCCCCGTTCACAGCGGCGGGACCGCTCCCGATTCTCACGGGATTCCCTATTAAACTTTTTCTGTACCTGATGCTAAAAAGCTACGTGATCTTCTTGTACGAAGTTTTCGAAATACTGTCAAAGGAAAATTAATAATATCGTGCCTGCGTTGTATCAGCATACGAATTTCGTTACAGATGAAACGGACCAATCCGAGCGGGAAAAATATGCAAAGCCTTCGCTCTCGTGCTCATGGATCTCACTTTTGTCAGTTCAGGCTATGGCCCATAGTCGGTGATTTGACCAACTGAAAACAAGGGCGACAATAGACCTTTCCCTGAGATTCTACTGCCCGCTCCATCAGCACCTCCTGCCCGCACCTGGAACATGAAACATATACTGCCGGGGTTTCTGAGGACAGGACGGGGCGGATGGCGACCTCCACATCGAAAAGATCCTCCGGACGATAGGAAAGCAACTCGGACACGCGGTCATCGAGAATCCTCTGGAATTGCACAACTTCATCCAATGTGATTTTATCTTTGAGGATCTTGTCTTCGAGGACTGCGTATCCATCCTTTTTGTCATAAGGATGAGTTCTGAGCCTGAGCGTGAATCCATCGCCGGCGTTCTTTCTTGAGAAGGTGTAGTTGTGTTTCCCGAAATCAAGCACTTTCAGGCCCTGGTTTCCCATCGTGACTCCCAGCAAAACCTGGAATGCATCAAGGGCAGAGGTGCAGTTCTCGGCAATGACTGATATCCGCTCCTTTGGCTGCTTTCCCCGGAAAAACAGTTGCAGCGCGTACTCACACGCCTTCATCCCGATGACCAACTCGGGGCAAAGGTGACCGTGAAAGTCAACCACCCTTTTGACTGTCATATTCACCAGCATTTGTCTCTCCTCCCGGTACAAAGTCATCAATTCTCTATCGCTCGAGACCCTGAAACTGAGGACCAGCAACCTTCACCGAAGGCATGACCCGGCATGAACTCGTGGAAGTACAGGAAATAGACCTCTTCATCATTAGCCCTCAGCAGGAACCCGTTTGAAAAACCACCTTCCCTGACTCTGAAATGACCGAATACTTCACGGACAGTGTACCTTTGCATCCTGTAAAAGAAATGAAGGGGAAGCCGGCTCGCATTGTCGAAATCCACCTCCACCCTCTCCTGGATGTAGCTCAACAAGTCGTAGCGTATGGACCTCAACGCCTCAGGAGCGTTCATTTTTTATTCCTCGATATGGCACACTGACAGGCAAAAGAGTTTTACGGCGGGCGGCGATCTCCGGGCAACAAAAAAGCCAGGAAAGGACCGGTCGGGGTTCTGCCACCCGTCAAAGCCTTCTTGGCTGAAGTTTGTTTCGGACGCTAACTGCAACACTCGGCGCAGTTTCTTATAGCCTCTGCCTGACGGCAGGCCGATCTTCCCTATTGTCCACGGCCTGGCGTCTGCACCCCGCATTCCGGAGTTTCAGGCGCCCTCTTTGTGCGAGACGATGCCGGATAGGTATTCGTTGACTAACTTGTCCACCAAATGGGGCAGAGGGTCAGGAACAACTCCAACAACCGTAACCGGCTCTGTCGAAAGGGGCAGGAGCAGCTTGACGGCGCTGGAATCGCCGACGGCCACCGCCATGGCAGGAGTCATTTCTCCCATCATGGCATTGCTGACGAGAATGGAAAGGGGACCGACTATCACGTCCACCTCGCCGGCAGAGTAACTGACTGCGCTTTCCCCCGTTGCTCCCTTGTTTGCGCCTGCCCTCAACATTTGTCCCGTAGCGATGGCATTTGTTCCAAGAGCCCAGATTTCCACCTTTTCCCCGTAAGTTTGTCGAATTTTTCTGATAATCGAGGAACCGATGCTGGCGCCCTGGCCGTCTATGACCGCTATTCGAATCAAGAGATCATCCTCCCGAGCATTTAGTCTTCCTGCAGGACAATGCGGTGTTGAACAAGGTTCATCTCTTTGATGTGAGCCTTTACCCAGCGCTGTTCCCCGAAGATATCCTGGATGTAGACGTTCTCACCTTCCGTCCTCAGTATATCGATACTCTCCATAAAGACCTCTTCTTCATCACCTCTTATCAGATACACATTGGCTTCACACATTCCAGTTATCCTCCCTCTGTGCACGTTTTGCCCTGTAACAACAATTGCCGATCGCACGGCTGAACGTCGATTCTGCACAGCTTATCTTTCAGGTTTTTCGGCTTGTAACCAACCCTGCAAGATACTCGGCCTTGAGGTCCTCAGTGGTGAAGTAATCTGCATGAAGTTCGCTCGCGAGGCTTCGCGCAAGGTCCATCCGCATAAGGGTCGATTTATCTTCCGTATCCACGACAATGAAATCCGTATTCCTGGCGTCTCGCAGTGTTGCTGCCGACTTTGCAACTTCCTCCCGGACAGGCATGTCTGAAATACCTTGATTGGCGCGGCAGTCGCTTACGATCGCCACCACGAACCTGATGAGCGGGTCTTTTATGCGAATCTGCTTTATAAGATTGGAGGTGGTGAATAGCGCGGCCGACAGGGGGGTCTTGCCGCCAACCTGGATTTCCTTCAACTTCCTGGACGCGAAGTCGACGCTGGTGGTCGGAGGAAGTATTATTTCGGCCCGGTCCTTTCGGAATGCAATCAAAGAGACCTTATCACGCTTGTGATAGCAATCC
>CAVUGX010000057.1:0-35893 GCA_963741035.1 uncultured delta proteobacterium | reverse complement strand
GTATGAAAGACTCGACGGAAATGATGGTGATCATCTCGCTGAACGATAGAGCCGAGGGAAGTGCTTTGCCATGTGAGGTGCAGGCGGGCCAGTGGCCCGAAGAATTCATAAATTCCTATTTCAAGACCCCTTGTTCCTTCATGAAACATTTGTCCCCGAAAACCTTCAGAATATCTTGAGGTTAGATTCTATCAGCGCGGCCTTGGTCCCAAATGTGCAATTTTGCACAAAATGATCGGACATTTTTATTAATACGTGCTACAATGACAAAAGAAGTTTAACGTCAAATACCAATGACGGATTCGGAGCCTTTCGCCGCTACCACTGAGTGGCCGATCGCATCGGCACAGAGGAGGTGTTTGTGCCAAAGAAAAAATGGCACAACGGTGCCAACTTTCGTGAGGAGGCAGAACGAAAGCTGAAATCGGGATTGGCACGACCCGAAGAGAAACTCCCCGAGGCTGTGGAAGAAAATGTGAGGCGATTGATGCGCGCGGGGGCCATTACATGTGGAGCAAGCGCCAGCATCAGGGAAGTGGCTCAGATTCTGGCGGTCAATTCATCCCACTACTGTGTGGTGACCAATCAAAGTCACGAGGTCCTTGGGATCATTTCCGCCAGGAGCATTTTGAGGGCTTTTGACAGGGACCTCGACAAGACCACGGCACAAGATATCCTTTTTCCACATACCTTTACTATCACTCCCAATTCTACCCTCAAGGAAGCTATTCGCTTGATGGACCGGCGGAAAATCGAGCACCTGATCGTTACTTCGGACCGGGAAGGGAGCGGAGCCGTTGTCGGGCTGCTTCATGTTGAAGACATCATAGCGAAAATGGCTCGGGAGGACTAAAGAACCGGTATGAGAGTTTGTGAGCTTATGGATCGTGTGGTCCTTGTCTGCCATCTGGCGGATAGCGTTAAAGACGTTGTCCGGATTATGAAAGCGAACGGTTTTGGGCCGTTAGTGGTGGTGGATGGAACCGGTGAGGTCTGGGGCCTCATCTCCAGGCTGGCCGTTATTCGATTCTACGGCAAAGACCTGGAGCGGATACATGCCGAGGACGTCATGCGACCCTACGTGTTCGATGTTGATCCTCAGTGGCCGATCGAAAATGCCGTCGCTCTCATGAAAAAGAAAAGATTCGAGCACCTGATTATAATTGACCCGCACGCAGGACCCAAACGCCCCATCGGGATCTTATCCAGCTTCCAGATCGTTTGGTACATGTCTCACATCCAAAGAGGGCATCATGAACAGATCCTGAAAATGCCCGACGGGTGGCTCCCTCCAAATCCATAGCAGTAAGGATCCAATAAACCGATACGGGGACAGGGCGACTGAATTTCCTGTCGGAGAGTGACGCTTCCGCCTACCAGACGTGGGGAAAGAAGCGATACTTTACCCGGGCCATATATTCGTCGTAGCCGTCCAGTTCTTCGCGAAGCAGGCGCTCCTCCAGGACAGCCCTGACGGCAAAGAGACCGATAAAAACCGGTAGGCAGAGTACTCCGTACCAGGACCCGAGCAATAAGGCGGTTCCCAAAAAGAAGAGAAAGGCGCTCGTGTACATTGGGTGGCGCGCGTAGCGGTAAGGACCGGTGGAAATCACGGTTTGCGCCCGCTCTTTCTGGACCCGTACTACAACCGATGAGTACGGGTTTTCCCGCATGGTCAGAAAGGAAATATACAATGAGATGATCACTAGCAGGGCTCCCGGAGCTTTGAGTGCAACCGGCATCCGCGACCAATGAAAGCGCGCGGCGTCAAGCGGCATCAGGACCAGCCAGAACAGAAGGAAAACGAACGCGATAGCGATAAACGCCTTATCCCAGGATAATTGAGCCCGGAACTGCATTCTCTCTTCAACGAGTCCGGGATCGTATTTGAGAAGCCACCAGGTCATAGGCAGGCCACAGACGAAGATTAGACCAAGGAAGACCCAGGCGGCCGGCCAGGCGAATGTCCCCGCCGCCAGGAAAAGAGCCAGCGCCATCACCAGGAACTCAACGGACCCCACCACCATGACTTTTGTCTGAAGGCTCATAGGTGTTTCTCCGAAAGGTTAATGCTCCTCTCCCATGTCCTAATAAGCCGCTCCGGGCTTGTCAACTATGATGCAGTGAAGGCGACCGGCGGATGAATCCCTGGGCGCGCAGAAAGAGATCCAAGCACTCGAATTCTATTGGCCTGAGCCTGTCGCACTGCGGCTTGGCGGAGCGGGTTCTCCAAATGCGGGGGGAGGTGTGACGGAAAATCGCAAAAACCGGTCTGATTCACGTTTCACTTGCGCATTTTGTGGGTAGGCTTGTATTCTGTCGGGGCTTCACGGGTGCAAGGGAAGTTTTTTCGGGCAAAAATCGGATCTCAACATGCGGTTTGGAGGAATAGCGCAGAGGTTGAGGCATTATTCCGGAACAAATATCACCCGTTTTTGTTTCCAGCCATCACCGTTCATCACGACAGAGGGGGTCCCAGATGCATGACCAAGCCAGGATAAATTCCGAACCGATCGAAGAGAATGCCTTATCAAAACAGAAAATCCAGGATCTGGAGCAATCTGGATTAGAGCGCAGGCAAGCGGAGGAGGTATTGCTACATGGTAAGGAGCAATACCAGTTTGTCGTGGAGAACCTAAAGGAAGTCGTCTTTCGTACTGATGCGGAAGGGCGCTGGACATTTCTGAATTCTGCTTGGGCTGAGGTAACGGGCTTTGCTGTGGAAGAGAGTCTTGGCATGGTATTTTTGGAATACGTTTATCCTGAAGACCGGCACCTGAACCTTGAGCTCTTCAGACCATTAATCGAGAGGAAGAAGGACTATTGCCGGCACGAGATTCGGTATAGGAATAAAAACGGAGAGTTTCGCTGGGTCGAGGTATGGGCGCGGCTAACGCTTGATGAGAAAGGTAATGCTACGGGGACGGCAGGTACGTTAACCGACATTACCGAGCGCAAGCAAGCTGAAGAGTCATTGCGAGATAGTAGGGAGCAATACCAGTTTGTTGTGGAGAACTTAAAGGAAGTTGTCTTTCGTACTGATGCGGAAGGGCGCTGGACATTTCTGAATTCAGCCTGGGCTGAGGTAACGGGCTTTGCTGTGGAACAGAGTCTTGGCACGGTATTTTTGGAATACGTTTATCCTGAAGACCGGCAACTGAACCTTGAGCTCTTCAGACCATTAATCGAGAGGAAGAAGGACTATTGCCGGCACGAGATTCGGTATAGGAATAAAAACGGAGAGTTTCGCTGGGTTGAGGTATGGGCGCGGCTAACGCTTGATGAGAAAGGTAATGCTACAGGGACGGCAGGTACGTTAACCGACATCACTGAGCGCAAGCGGGTGGAAGAAGAGAGGGAGAAGCTTATCCATGAACTTGGTGATGCTATTTCTAAAATCAAAACTTTGAGAGGAATGATTCCTATTTGTGCTTCCTGTAAGAAAATCCGCGATGATAAGGGTTACTGGAATCAAATTGAATCTTATATAAAGAGTCATTCGGAGGCTGAATTCACCCACAGCGTTTGCCCGGAATGTGTAAAAAAATTGTATCCGGAGCATTATAAAAAATTTTATTCGGATTGAGATTTCTCTCCTATCCTTGCAGATCATATGTTGAAACATCGCAAAATATAGTAACCAGCGTTAGTGTCAATGAGCAGACGGTTCTCTCACAGGTTTTCAGGTCCATCCGGCAAACGAGTACCTCCAATATTATTCACGCGAAGACGCGTTTTTTGACGTAGAAGAACGCGAAAAAGAGATGGAGGATAGAACGGTAGCGAGCAGGGTAGCGGGTAAACGAAGTTTGAAGTGCGAAGAGCGAATGGTGAAATTTTTACCTTTCTAACCTTACCCTTCACATCTGGAGCCAGGCGACCTCCCGCTACTACCTACGCAACTTCGCTGTAATGCATTTAACCTGCTTCCTCTTCTTCGCGCTCTTCAACTGCGTCGATTTGTTATCCTTCTTCGCGACTTCGCGGCTTCGCGTGCAAATTGTCTAGGTACTCATTTGCCGGAAGACCCGGTTTTCATTCGGTGCAGGGGTCTGTTCGCCGAAGCTGCCAGCCGAAGAGTTTTTTGCGTTTGATGACTTCAGCGACGGCAGGCGGGACGAGCTCTTCCCAGGAAGCGTCGCTGGCTTCGATCTTGTCCAGCACGTCACGGGAGCGGATGCGCAGAAGGTCTGTGTTCACGTTTGCCGGACCCTGGATGAAACGGTTTTCGGTCAGGTGCGCGTAAAGATGCCGCAAGTGGGGCGCGACGCGATAGTTTTCCACCGTGACGATCCGGCCGGTCTGGAAATCAAGGCCAGGATAAACGTAGAGTCGCGCGGGATTCTTGAACAACTGCCCCAGGCCGCCCAGTAGGCCTCCTTCGTCTTTATTATAGTAACCTTCGTCGAACACCTCGGGCAATCTGGGGGCGCCGAGGGCCACTCCGATAGGCCGGTCCGTATAACGTCCGAGATACGCAGCCAGACGGTGAAGCCGTAGGAAATTGGAGATGAAAACGTCACGTCCCAAGGCGCGCAGCATGTCGGCCCGTTGAAGGAAGTCCTGGTGATCGATCTCGTCGCCCAGGGCCAGATGCCGAAGGGTCATTTCCATCAGAACCACCGGCGGCTCATTCTTCAAATCCGGCTCCCGCAGGAATTGTTCCAGCGCGCGCTCCAGCAAGTCAACCGTGGTGTTGGTCACCGGGCGGAAACTGCCGCGCTGGACCAGGACCGGCTTCCTGTAAAGAGCGTCGTTCCATTGAACGGTCTCGCCCTCAGCGGTGAACATCGCCGCCTCGGTGAGGTCTTGCTCGACGAGTTGCAGCGCCATCAGTCGATTGTCCACTTTGGCGAACAACGGTCCTGCGAACCGGATCATGTCCACCTCCACGCGTTCCCAGGTGAGATTGTCGAGCAGGGAGTGAATAAGTTGGTCTGGCTGGCCGTGCAAGTAAAACGCGCCGTAAATAAGGTTCACGCCAATCACACCGAGCGCCTCCTGCTGGCGGGCGTTTTCTTTGTCGAGCATCCGGACGTGGATAATGATTTCGGAAGGTTCCTGCCGTGGCGCAGCCTGGAACCGAATGCCCATCCAACCGTGACCCTCTTCCTGACGCGAGAAGCTGCGAGCCGCCACTGTGTTCGCGAAGGCAAAGAATCCGCGTTTGTCGCCGTGCGTTTTTTCCAGTCGTTCCTGCAGCAGATCGAACTCGTATGCCAGCATCGCCTGGAGGCGCTGACGGCTGACGTAACGTTCCGCGGGACCGTAAACGGCGTCGCTCACCGCCATGTCGTAAGCGGAAATGGTCTTGGCTACCGTACCGGCAGCGCCGCCGACGTGGAAGAACCAGCGGGCGACCTCCTGGCCCGCCCCAATTTCGGCGAACGTGCCATATTTTACTGCATCGAGGTTGACCCGAAGCGCCTTGCGATCTGTACTCTGAGTGTCGTTGTCCATAAGAGTGGCGGTGCAACCAACATGGTCGTTTGTCGTTGGAGAATCCAAACCAAAGGTCCTATAAAGATGGCGTTCCTTAGAGCTTTGGGTAACACAGTTCCTGGTTGCCGTCAAGGAATGGTCGGGGTCGGGCCCAATGCCGTTAACTTAAGGAAATTGTCAGGTTTCGGGGCGTCATTTCGCGGGCCTCTGTCAAGACCCGGGGACGGCCCCCTTCGTGGCCTTCGTTCTCTCCCGAAGAGTTGCCGAAGCCCCTTAGGGCAGGCGCGGGTTTGCGCCCTGCTCAGAACCCCCCAAACGGGACAATAGGGCAAACGGCTGAGAACACCTTACCCGCCAATCGCTGGCCCCTCCAGGATGCCCCCTGGAGCGAAACTACCCCGGCTAACAACCGTAAATCAAGGGTAACTCCTTCTGGACGTGTTCAGGTATGGCTTACCCTGCGCACGGCCACGGGGCCACCCCCTCCTTGCTCAGCCGGCGCGTCACCCTTTACATTTCACCGTCTACTTCCCCGCAAGGCTTTTGACTTCCGACACAGCCCGAATTAGCTTACTAGAAATGTGCGCCATCGGAGCCAGGAGTTTTGCAGTGCCGGACAGGTGTCGAACAACTGTCAACTAGCATAAACTAGACTGGAGATTCATATGAAGATATTGATTACCGTTAGTGCCGTTGTCTTTTTGGTGATTCTTACAACAGGTTTTGCAACAGCAAAGAAACCACCAGTACCAACTTTCCCTTTTTTCGCCACGGGAGTCACTTCCTATGTGTCCGACAGCGGCACCGTGGGGTCGGAACCGACGGACATCACTGTTTACGATGCGGGCAATGGCCTTTTCTGGGGGACCATCAACTGGTCAATAGAAGAGATTGTATTCTCGGCTGTCCTGGATAGTGCCGGGGTCTACAACCTAAACGGTATAGAGACAGGTCTCTACGCTGTAACGGGCAAGTTCACTATTACGTACGTGAAGAAGAAGGGCTTTGAACTTGCAATCCAATGGGGATTTCCGGGTAACGGCTATAGTGTCGCGGGTACTCTTTTACCGTAGTATGCCTGCTGACCTCATCCCCCTCCCCGTCTGTACCCGGGTCTCAAGGGAGGGGGATGCGGTCAGCATGACGAACCTCTGAGAACATCCTACCGTTCAGAGTTCCTCGGCAACCATGGGCCACATCCTGGAGAGAAACCACCCCGCTCTATGTGGTCGCAAGTCACGGAATACCTTGTGGCGAAAATCACATGATCTTCCTGATCCACACCCCGCCTGGCTCCTCCCCGGTGGTTTCAATCATAGAAGAGCCCACAGAGAAGCCCGATGATCTTCATCATCCGAGTAACTGCCTGCCCCCTCCCCACGTGGCTTCCATCATGGAGTATCCCTCGTGCAGGGACATTCATAGTGAAAAAGTCAGCATTTCTCTCCCATCCTTGAGAAATGGAGTGCCAAAATCTTCGCCATTTTCGAATCATTTGTTTACCGAATTGCTGCAGACTCGACTCTTTCGGGATTGAAAAAAAACTGAGTTCTCACGCCTTTCTAAGCAACCTGCTATAACCCGGTCATGCGGTTTCGCTCTTTGCCTGAGATAAAGTCGGCATCTCGGCGAAGCCGCGTATATCGTGGGAAGGTACGATGATTAGCTCCGGGAGGCGTTCTTTGAGCGCTATCATCCGCAGCAGGTTTTCGCGCGTGCCCCCTGCATCCGAATCGGCGAATTTCCAGCAGATCCAGGGCCGCTCCACGCGAAGGGTGATTCCTTCCATCTGCCATACGAGGTCCCCGGCAAGGGCGTATCGAGTTCCGCCATGCAGGGTCAGGAATATAATTACTCCGCCCGGCGTGTGGCCGGGCGCTGGTACAACCACGATCGCGCCGTCACCGTAGACGTCATGGCTGCCGGGAAACCCGAGGTACGGGCCACCCTCGAACCCATACTCCTCATAACGTATGCCGGTAAAGAGCTTGCAAAATTGCCCGCTTCCACCCTTACTTATGAACTTGCTTTCTTGTGGTGTCACCCACACGGGCACGCCTGGAAAGTCGGGAAGGCCGCTGACATGGTCCCAATGCGCATGGGTAAGAAGGATGGCGCGTAGCGATTTCTGGCCGTAGCCGGCAGCCTTGAGCTGATCGGCGGCTGGCTGCCACACCCTGTAGTACCAAGTTGCGTTCAAGTTGGGCGCTAAAGATCAACTTAGCCCCCCGAACAGATTACAGGATTTTGCGAGTTGTCGATCGGGAGGGCAAAAAGCCCTCCCCTACGCTAGAACCGTGCGATAATGCCGTAGGGGCGGGGTTTATCCCCATAAGCGCTCAAATAAGCGTTAGCCACCGTAAGCATTTAGGGCAGAATTACAGAAAATCGAGAATTTCGGACTGTTAAATTCTCTATAAATTCCGCCACTTATGACATCGACTAAAATTGGGCAAGGGCTAAAAAAATTGCGAATCTTGCCCTAGTAAATTCAAGTACTTACGCGCTTATTTGAGCGCTTATGGGGTTTATCCCCGCCCAGTCTTGAACGCAACTTGGTATAGAACATCATGGCGCGGAACATCGGAGGCATGCTGTGAAACTGCTCGTTGATGTTGCGGCCAAAGCCTGTATCGACGAGTAGGTCGCCTTGCGGGTGCTTCACCAAAGTTGCGGCCATCGAAAAGTCACGCCGCTCGAAAAACGAGCCGCCACGATAGGCGTAAGCCGCAAACCTGTGGGTTACGCCCGTGACCAGAGCAAAAACAGCCATCTCCTTTGGCGGCCTGGCTGATGGCAGAAGCCCCATGTAAGGCTCCGGCTTCGGCAACTGTGAAGACGAAAACGCACGCGGAAACCGCGCAGGCGCTTCTCCTTTACATCATCTTCGACTTCCTCAAACACCGGTATACACTAGGCGGACGAGAAAAGACCCGTCAATCGGAAACCTGCCCCATTTGCCATCGCAGGCGGCAGCGGGCCTTGCGGCGATCGCCTCATCCAGTGAACTGCCCCGTTTTTTTAATCCGAATGATGCGCCAGCTTGTTTGAATAATTCACGTGAATTTAGGGCCTTGTCTTGCCCCGAGGTCCGCCCCCTCCTGAATCAATCATGTTTTCCTCACAGCAATGGCGCCTTTTAAAATTTCTCTGGACGCTCAAAGCAGACATATGTAATGTATAAAGTACGTGACATATTTTATAGACGACTTATTGTCCCATTCCGCCCGGAAATCAATAAGCAGAACTGCTTTCGGTTGGGGCGCCTTTTCGTTGCCGAGTATTGCCGCCTGATAAGGGGCGGACGTCGGCAATCCTACGAATGCAGCGCAGTGCGTTATGCTAAAAACAGCATAACGCACTGCGCTTGAGAGTACTCCTTACGAAAGTTGTAACGCCTCACGGTCCGCTGTCTAAACGAAAGGGGGTGACGTCAAAAAACGGATTCACCAGTCTGGGCAAGACGCAGGGAGTGTTTGTGGGCTGAAGAACAGCCCTGCCCTTGGAAAAAGCCAAAACCCTGGGCAACCGGGTGACGGAAAGCCAACGGGTTCTATGACCGCCGGAACGCAGGAATGACGTAGATCAGAGATCGAAGAGAAAACAACCTGCATGAAAAAACGGAGCATCGGCCGGCTGGGCTGCCTGAGAGAAATTCAATTTTTTCAAAAAGAGGGGGAGTTTAGATGTTAAGTTTTGAAAATTTCATGAACAAAATAGCGTACACACTCATGACCGCGCTGGTGGCTTTGGCGCTCGCCGGGCCGGTTTGGGCATGTGACAGTTCGGTTCCGCTGCCGGCCTTGGTTAACGCCGTCAATCTCGCTTGGGGAACCCAAGGCGGAAACGGGGAGGAGGTCGGGTTGGCAGTCGACTCGAATACCGGGAAAGTCTACGCGACAGATTTTAATGGTCACGTTTCACTCATTACCCAAGGCGCGGCGCCCTACTCGATGATAAATGACGTGAACATGAACCCGGACTTGCAGGCCATCTACTGTTCCTTCTTGCCCGAATCGACCATTTCCGTGAACACTGTTGCTCCCACACAGGGCACTTACTCCCAGGGGATAGCGCTCGATCCAAAGACCGGTAACGTTTACGTCGCAAGCGAGGCCCCTTACAACACCGTAAACGTCATCAATGAAAAAACCAACAGCGTGATCGCCACTATCTCGATGACTGATCCACGTTACCCGGCGGTCGACTCGGAGACAGGGAGGGTATACGTCACGAGCTATTCCACCAGCACCGTGTCAGTGATAGATGAAAAGACGAATACCGTTGTCGCCACTATCCCTGTGGGTTCCGGTCCGCAAGAAGTTGCCGTTGACCCGAAGACACGGAAAGCTTACGTGATCAACTTTGCCGGCGGTACAGTTTCTGTCATCAGCACGCAGACTAATAGCGTGATCGCCACCATTCCTGTTGGCACGGGTGGCGCCAACCCGAGGGGGATAGCGCTTGATCCGAAGACCGGAAAAGTCTACGTGGCGAACTACTTCGCCGAAACAATTTCGGTCATCGATGAAAATAGCGAAAGCGTGATCGCCACCATCCCCGATACCGGTTATCATCCCGTCAATATGGTCGCCGATAGCGTCAACGGAGCAATCTATGTGGTGAACCGCGCCAAAGATCCGGGGTTTGCCAACGGCACGACCGCATTGGTCATCGACGAGCAAACTGATACCGTGACCGGTACATTCAACGTGTTTTCCGGCCCTCGTTCAATAGCGATCGATCAAAAGAGCGGACTTCTCTACATTGGGGGTGGCGCGCCCAACCAGGCGGCCTCGGTGGCGATCTACCAGACTCGCTCCTATTTTAATTTTCCGGCCAAAGTCGCCGGGAGCGTGGTTGCAAACACTAATGTCACATGGGCGCAGGACGCCAATCTGTTAAACACTTTGGAGAGTGAGAACAGCAATCTCGTGAACCTTATCATTGCCGCAAATAATGGTGTCGTAAGTGACTCTCCCAACTACTTCGATGGCGACAGCTATGTACACGTTCTGACGACCGCGGACTTCGGGCCGAATGGGACAGCGGACTACTGGGGTGCTATCGCCTTTATAAATTATCTTAATTCGATCAAATATAATGGTTCAAATCACTGGGCCCTGCCCTCTGTCTCATACGATGAGTCATTGGGTTACAATCAGATCGACAACGCCTTTGGCAAGTTATATTACGTTACGCTCGGCGCGACAGCAGGCAGCACGATGCCTGGCGGAACCTTCAGCAATGTTCAGTATGGTAATGCGGGCTATTGGTTTGGGAGCGGGTACGCCCCGAATGTGAATTATGCCTGGTTCTTCTCCACAAACTGGGGTTACCAGTTCTTCACGCATAAGGATTACTATAACTACGTCTGGCCTGTGAGCCCCGGCCCTTCAAAATGTGCAAAGCACTAATTACCGGCTCTTATACCGAGACTGGCCGATTGCTACGCCTCGCGAATAACAACCAGGCTGGCCTGATCGGCTTTAAGAGTGAAAGCATTTGCGATAGTTCATTTCACATAGGCCGATGAAAACGGCAGGGTAGGCTTACGGCAAACAGCCCTGCCGTTTATCTTTGTAGCTTTCCCATATCGCCGCGTAACTTCAGCCATACGTCCACTGACGGTAGAAAGCCCATTGATATGCCGCCCGCCCCATTTTTCCACAGGACGGGCGGCTAAATGTCCATTCACATTTCCTCGGCAAGTCCTGACGCAGTTTCCACATTTCCACGATGACCCCATTTCTCAACATTTCCAAGCCACGGCCTCTGACGCCGGGGCGTCCTTGACGAACTTGGCGCCGAAATCTTTCGGCAATCCCCCGTGGGAACATGGCGCCTGGCGATGCCCTGCCGCTTTACCCCGGCCAGCAGTCGGCGTTCTTTCTCCCCGTCCTTCTGCCCGTCGCCGCTTCTGCCATTGAGAAGATATCTTCAAAAATGTAATGTTTACATACATAAATGTAAGGTATAGAATACATTTTGCCGCCTGATGTCTTTGAAACACGTACTATACGTCGCGTATGCATTACATCGGTACACCTTTTGCTCTTCGAACTCCGCTGAAAGAGGGCCGGAGACTTGACGATAAACTGTTTAAGCGTTGTTTCCTTCTTCCACCGCGTGCGACAAGTCCGAAGGATAGTAGACGTTGTGGGGATATTCAATTTTCGGGGGCAGGATGCAGAGGTCGAAGCGAGATTTTCAAGATGTTCTGGATGAAGCAGCCAGGCTCCATGGGCATTTGTGTGAAGGGCTGGTGCTCGGAGTGAGAATGGCCGTCGCCGGTCTGGATGAGCTGGGCATTGAAGACCCGAAAAGCCGGGAAGGAAAGGATTTGGTCATATTCGTCGAGATCGATCGGTGTCCGGTGGACGGCATCATAGCCGTGACCGGCCGAACTCCCGGGAAACGCAGTATTAAAATGATGGACTACGGCAAGATTGCCGCCACTTTTGTAGACGCCCGATGCGGCAGGGCTGTCCGTGTGAGCGCCAGGGGGGATTATGTCGAACGATTGGCCGCAGTCACAAAGACCCGCATGCATGGTCTGGACGACCGGCAGGCGAAGTTGGCTGCGCTTGAAACCATGGCTCGCAATGACCTTTTCAATATTCAATCGGTAAGCGTTAGGATTCCACCCCGGGATCTCCCGGGAAAGACCTTGGATCAGGTGATCTGCGGAATGTGTGGCGAGGTGGTCAAGGATTCGCGCCAAGTGTTGCTTGAGGGTAAAGCGGTATGCAGGCCCTGCTCGCTTGGGAAGGACTATTACGACGCGGAATACGGCATCTTGCCCGGTCCGGGTCAAGAACGGCTTATCTGGAAATGAATCAAATCGGCCTGTCAAATGATGGCGCCAACAGGAAAAACAGACCGGTCTTGAGAACAGATGAAAGGAGGGTTTCGTGAGCGGCAAGACAATGAGTCCGAAAATTATCAGGGAGGAAAGCGCACTCACAGTGACCGGAAGAGTCAAGCGTCCTTTTATGCTTCCCCTCAGCGAACTTTGCCGGATGGAAGCCAGGGAGGTAAAAGACCTTCAGATTATCTGCGGCAGCGGCGACCCCAAAGGCCGCATTGCTCATTGCAGGGGAGTGTTTCTCGAAGACGTGATCAGACGAGCCGAGGTGATCACGGAAGAGGACAACGACACGAAAAGGATGTTCGTCGTCGTCACGGCCGGGGACGGCTACAAGGTGGTCTTTTCCTGGCAGGAGATATTCAACACCCCGATCGGCGAGGGCGTCATACTCCTGATCGAAAAAAACGGCATCCCCCTGCGCGGAGGGCATGACAGGTTGGACCTCGTCTCCTCGGAGGACTACTTTACCGGATCGAGGTATGTGAAAGGAGTGGAAAAAATCGAGATTGCCCTGGCTGCATAATATCGATGGATGCCGGAATTACCATGCACCCTAACCTGGGAGGTCTAAAATGTTCGAGATAGGAGTCAAAAGGCAAAGAGCGGGCGTGGCGTTCAGCCGGGAGCAGTTCGGCATGTTCCGGATGAAAGCCGGGACGCTGAGAGCGGGCGCAACGTTTAGCCGGGAGCAGTTCGATCTGCTGATGAAGTGTTCCGCCAGGCACGACATGATGGAGTGGAACGAGTGGAGAATACATAATCCGCAGCAACCCGTGCTGCTCCAAAACGTGAACATGGAGAAGGCCTGCCTCAGGGGCGCCGATCTTCGTAAGGCCGATTTCCGCGGAGCAAACCTGCGTGGGGTTGACCTGAGCGGCGCCAAACTCTGTGACTTCAGTCGGCATTGGGCCGATCTAAGCGGCGCCAATTTCAGTGAGGCCGATCTTTGCGGGACCGATTTTCGGGGGGCCAATTTGAGCGGCGTAAATTTTAGTCGAGCGTATCTTTATTACACCAATCTCAGTTGGACCAATCTGAGCGGGGCCAACCTCAATGGAGCCTACCTCTGGGCTTTTCTCTATCGCGCCAATCTCAGTTCGGTCGACCTCAGCCAAGCCAATATGAGGTTGCGGCTCCCCTGGGATGAGGCATAACCGGGCCAAAAGTTGCCCCTCGGCGACGTCAGGCTTCGGGGGCACACACATCCATCACTTTTTTGTAGCCATTGCGTTCTTATACGGAGTTGCGTTCAAGACTGGGCGGGGATAAACCCCACCCCTGCAGAAGAACCGTCCGATAATGCCGTAGGGGCGGGGTTTATCCCCGCCCGAAGCACCAGACTTGAACGCAACTTGGTATTACCTCCTTTGCGGCAGGGAGTTATCCCAGACCCTCTCAATACCGCTCCCAAATCAAACAGGTCAGGGAGCGCACTGCCTCTGGGCCCAGTTCCGATAGAGCCGTAATGGAACGATCAGGGCAAAAAAAGGGATCGTATACATCGCTGCCACAGTTGCTTCAATGGGGGTGAAAAACTCGGAGCTCAAGACCAGGACGAGCACGTTGTTTATAATTCCAAAGGTTATCATGGACGAAAGGTGGTCAGGCAAAGGCCGTCCCAAAGAAAACAGCATTCCCGCCACAAAATAGACAACCGCCAAAACCACGGAGACACCCAGAGAGATTAACACGGTTGACGGTTCCTCGCGAAGAAAGGCCGCGTATCGTGAAAAAATGCCGAGATTGGTGATCACGAACGAAACCAATGAAACACTGTACTGGCTCCTGGATAGTTTTGCAGTAAAGCCGGGGGCAAAGCGCTTCAAGATTTCAGCGAGGATGAGCGGACAGAAAATGACCAGCCCCAGGAGGCAGGACATGTCGAAAAGAGATATCTCCATGTATTTGCCGGCGAAAATATGGGCCAGGGCGGGGAGTGTGAACGGAACGAGAATCGAGCTGGCGGCGACCATTGCGAAGACAAGAGAAATGTTGGCATCCAGGAGACCTGCGAAAAAAGGCGACGCTACGCCGGATGAAATTCCGCTCAAAAGCAGCGCTGCGACCGCATATTTTGGAAACATGTACCGGAAAGAAACGAATATCAGTAAAGGCAGCAAGATCAGTTTGATAAAGACGCAATAGCCGAGGTAGAGCACGGAACTTCTTACTGAGCTTAAGATGGTGCCGAGCCGGATAGGAAGAAAGCTGAAGAAAAGAAGGACCATCATGCAATAGACCGGATAAGGCTGGAAGGGCCTTCCGCATGCAGGCCAAACAATACCCGCGAGGATGGAGGCTAAAGTCGCAATGAGCAGCAGTCCGTCTCGGAAACTGAGCATCTTTCACCTTACCCGGGTTTTGAATAAGAATCCGTCCATTTCTCCGGCGGCTCGGTGCTGCTCGCCGGCCGTGAGAAAGGCCCCGTTTCTCTCGTGAAGAATAGTCCGGCCGTATGGAGCTAATGAGGCTTAGCTCGCTGGTATTGGTTCGGCCAGAGTATTTCGGCGCCCAACGCGTGTGCCGCCTGGAGAGGCCAGTACGGCGCGCGCAGCATCTCCCTTGCCAGCAGTACGGCATCGGCCTGCCCCGTGGCGACAATCTGTTCGGCCTGTGCCGGTTCCGTGATAAAGCCGACAGCCCCTGTCGGCATGCCGGCTTCTTTTCGAATGGCAGCCGCAAAGGGAACCTGGAACCCGGGGCCGGCCGGAATCTTCGCATACGGAACCAGGGCGCCGCTCGAACAATCGATCAGGTCGATCCCGACCTCTTTTAGCTTTCGGCAGAATTCGACGGATTGGGATAAATCCCATCCACCTTCGACCCAATCGGTACAGGAGATTCGCGCTAAAACAGGCAGGCGGGAAGGCCAGATTGCGCGTACGGCTTCGGCTGCCTTCAAGGGAAGACGGATACGATTCTCGAAAGTCCCGCCAAATTCGTCGCTGCGTTTATTCGATAGTGGTGAGAGAAACTCGTGAAGGAGATAGCCGTGGGCCATATGAATTTCGAGCGCCTCAAAGCCGGCGTCGATGCTAAAGCGGGCAGCGGCCTGAAACTGTGTCAGTAAATCGGCGATGTCCTTGCCGCTCATTTCTCGCGGAACCGGGGAATTCTCGCTGAAAGCAATCGGGCTGGGAGCTATCGGTTGCCATCCCCCTGCGCTCTTATCCAACGGGCTGTCTCCCCGCCAGGGAATATCCGTTGATGCTTTGCGCCCGGCGTGCGCAAGCTGAATACCCGGAACCGCTCCCTGGCTTTTTATGAAAGCTGTTATGCGACTGAATGCCTTCGCGTGATCGGAGGACCATAGACCGGAATCACGCGGCGAGATCCGCCCCTCCGGGGAAACGGCTGTAGCCTCAGTCATAACGAGGGCGGCTCCTCCAACGGCACGGCTCCCAAGGTGAACCATATGCCAATCGTCGGGCATTCCGTCCTGACTGGAATATTGGCACATTGGTGATACGAATATTCGATTTCTGAATTCGATTTCTCTCAGACGGAACCGGGAAAAGAGCTTGCTCATAGATGAACCTCCTGATGGATAAGGGAACAAATCGGAAAACCCCTACTATTCACACTTAGCGCATCAATATCAACAAGTAATTGTGCAGACGGTTGGTCTTTCGCAAATCAGCGCTTATCTTTAATCGCGTTGAAAACAGCGGATTGTAGATTCGGCGCATGCCGGGCTTAAAAGGGGATTCCATAATGAGAACCGGATTGTTTTTTCTCGCGCCTGTAATAGCTGTGGCCTTTTTCATCTCTGCATCGCCAATCGTTACATCGGATGCCCGCGCCCAGTCCGTATCAGCCTCGGATCGCCTCTCCATTGAGCAGCCCCAATACTCCGGACGGTGGAAAGGCAACGACCTCACCGTCGAGTACAGCTATTCAATAGATCAGGGGCAAATGGATCTCTCGGGTAACGTCGGCTTTTCCTATTCTATAAGCATGGGCTACACGGAACTGCGGAACTTTCGCCTTGGTGCGATATTTCTGGACGAAAACGGCAAGGTGCTCGAAGAAACAGGACTGGCCACCGGTCGCGGCTCCTTTGATCCCATCCCTTTTAGCCGCAGGCTAAACCTGCCGCCCAATGCCGTTTCCATGGCTTTCAGCTACCAGGGGACGGCTAGCGATGTGGGCCGGGACAAGACTTCTTTCTGGTTTTCCCCTGTCCACTGACAATACCCGCCTGGAACATTCAATATCCAGCTTGATGGACACTGCTGCAAATACGCGAAATGGCTTCGACGGCACGCACATCCAACGTTTTCGCATCCCCATCATCTTCTTAGTGCTTAAAGTATTTTTATAAGGATGTCGTGTACTTAGTAAAGGAGAAAAGAAATGGCCACACGGAGTTCAAAACTTTTTTTGTTTCTTGTCGTTGCGATCTCGTTGCGATGTGGCGCCGCCGCCGCCATCAGTTTGCCGGAATGTGAAGGTCCCGGAGAACTTGACAGGATGGCGGCTTTCGGATTCATAACCTACGTCAAACCAGCATGCGACAACCATTTTGCAAGGAAAGCCGAAGACGGCCTCATGCTGGAAGCCGCGCTTGGCGAGAGGGCCGCGGAGCGGGCGGCAAGCGCCGATGTCAAGCGCTTCGGCGAGATGATGGCAAAGTGTAATACCTTTGCCGGCAACCGGCTCCTGGAGATAGCGAAAAATAATGACCTCGAAGTCCACACGGATATGGACAGGGCAGACCGGGAACCGCTCCTGCATCTTTCAAAAATGGAAGGCCTGGACTTTGACCGGGAGTATCTGGATCAGGTGATCAAGGATCAAGAGGATAAAGTGGCGTTGTTCGAACAAATGGCCAATGAGGCCACCAATCCTGATCTCAAATGCTATGTCCGGCAGACCATCCCCGTGCTGCGGTTGCATCTTCGAATGGCCCGGGACATCTACAGCAGGATTGAAGGCCAGGGATAAACGGGAACCGGGTTCGCATCTATGTCTTAGCGCGATCTTCCTTGACCTTCCTTTCCCAGTAGCAGGAAATCCCCAGACCCTTCATTCCCGTCTCGAAACAGCGGTTGCACGAGATGCACCTGGCATTGGCGCTGTCTCCGGCTTTCCATCGTTTGATGAGATGCGGTTCGCGGATAAACGGTCGGGCCATGGATATGTAATCCGCTCGTTTCTCCTTCAGAATCCCGTCTATTATTGGCGCCGACCGTATGCCCCCAACAACTATAACGGGGACATTAGCCCTTTCTTTAATGTACTGGGCAAAGTCCGCCAGGTAGGCTTCATCTTTTTCTTTAACGATCATACTCTTCGTGCAATGCTTATCTGCATCCGAAATCGAGCAGCAGGCGCTTACCTGGATCGCATCTATTCCGTCATTGGCGAGACGTCGAGCAATTTCTGCCGATTCGGAAAGCTCTATGCCGTTCTCGACAAAATCCTGCGCACTGAGTTTGAACATGACCGGAAAATCTTTTCCTACTTCTCCCCTGATTGCTTCGAGGATCTCGGCAACCAGACGATACCGATTCTGAAGGCTGCCGCCATACATGTCACCGCGCCTGTTCCACGCAGGAGAGAGGAACTGGTTGACACCGAACCCATGAGCGCCATGAATCTGAATACCGTCGAAGCCGGCCCTGAGAGACCGGGATGCTGCAGCAGCATGAGCCTCCACTAGCCGGGCAATATCCTCCTTCGTCATCTCCTTGGGGACTTTGTCTGCCGCAGAATACGCAATGGCGGAAGCACCCCATAGTTCATCGCCTTCCTCGAAAAAAAGCTTGGGGTTGGCCCTTGCTAAACAGTGGACAAGTTGAACAGCGATCTTGCCACCTTCTCTGTGCACCGTATCGACAAGTTTTTTCAGCCCTTCAATCTGTGTGTCGTCGTAATTACCCAACATGTAAGGCAGTCCCTGCCCATTGGTCATGACATACTGGTAACCGGTCAAAATGAGCCCGATGTCTCCCCTGGCAAGTTTACCATAAAACTCCAGGGCACGGTCGGTTACGTAGCCTTTCGTGTCTCCTACGCCGCTCCATGTGGATGACCTGATGGCGCGGTTGGAGAGTTCCAGGGACCTGATCCAGCTCTTTTCGAATAAAAGGTGATTATCGGCCATCGCAAGCCGAGGTCCTACAACTACTGCCGCCGTTGCAGCAAGCCCCGTTTTCAGAAATTTTCGACGCGAGAGTGTGTCAGTCATAAATTTCTGCCTCCTTCGGCAGTTTCATTTCAGGAGATGGTGTTCCCGGTAATCATGGTTTTCCCAGCGCACCGTCAGCAACGACAATCAGGATATGATCGCAACGGCGTATAGGTTTCCGGGTACAGTAGCCGATTTTGCTTCAGCTTTTCAGTCCTTATTCCGACAATATCAACGGAGGCCACATGCCTCTTCCGAGAGCCGTTGAGCTGGGCCAATTGTGGCACCTTCCTTCTCGGCTCTCACCATTTTGAGGGGTTAATCACCGGGGTCGAACCTGGCCGGTTGATTTAGGAATCTTCAGGCTTTATACCCGATCACGACGCTTCTGCACAACGCAGTAGAGTCCGTCGCCCGCTATTGCCGGTTCATAACAGAGATTATCTGAAAGGCACCTTGCCTTAGCGGTGTCTCCAGACTTCCAGCGGTTGACCAGATCGGGCTCCCGAATTAAAGGGCGGGACAGGGAAACGTAGTCTGCGATCCCTTCCGTTACAATTCGTTCCGCTACCGAATAGGAGCGAATCCCGCCAACGAGCATTAAAGGGACCTTGACCCTTTCCCTGAATTTTCCGGCCGCTTCCAGGTAATAGCCCTCCATGTTCTCAGTATCGATCCTGCCCGGCCTGACCGGCACACAGCCGCCCGAATACATGGTCCCGCCGCTTAGCTCGATGGCGTCGATACCGGCTCTCTCCAGAATTGAGGCAACCTCCAGCATCTCCTCTACGGTAAGTCCCCCTGTGACAAAGTCTTCCGAGTTCATCTTGACCATCACGGGAAACCTGTCCCCAACTTTATCCCTGATATTATTGGCAACTTCCAGGAGGAGTCTCGCCCGATTTTCGACGCTTCCGCCATATTGATCGTTTCGCCTGTTGTAAAATGGCGAGAGAAACTCACTCAGCAAATAGCCGTGGGCTGCGTGTATCTGGGCTCCGTCGAACCCTGCCTCTCGTGCTCGGGCAGCAGCCTTGCCAAAAGCTTCAGCGACCATTCGAAAATCATCACCGGTCATCTCACGGCAATTCGGCATGCCGTCACCCTTAATGATCGACGGCCCAGTGGGCATTTGCCCAGTGAGAACCGGGTCGGCATGGCATCCTGCATGAGCCAGTTGGACAGCGATCTTCCCGCCTGCATTATGCACGGCATCGGCCATGGCGGCCAGTCCCGGGACAAGCTCGTCGCTGTAAATACCAAGCTGCCGAGGTCTGGCCTTACCTTTCCTGCTCACATACGCATGGCTTGTGATGATCAGTCCCACTCCCCCTTTCGCGAACCGGACCATGAGATCGGTAAGTTTGGGGGAGCATGAGCCATCTTCATTTGCCATTCCCTCCCATGTGGCCGAACGGACGAATCGGTTAGTCAAGGACATGCTTTTTATCGTTGTGCCTTCAAAGAGCATCGGCATATCTTCCCTCCAGATTGTATTGCCATTTTCAGCCGCTTTCTCATTCATTACAGCCCGCAGAATGTTGGAGCAGCTAAAAGTAATGGGTAAATGCGAAACGAGGGAAGATATACCGCACTGAATCTGCGGAGGCAAGGGCAGAGCAGTCAGGGATGGACACAAAAAATCGGAGGTCTTTCTAGCTTGGTGGGCCCACATCAGAACGGAATTGTCACAAGAATGCGGCAAACTTGTCACTTTTACGTAATGACCTTGTGACACACTCATGATGAATAGAAACAATGTCAACGCTGGAGCTCTCAGGGATGTCCATTTTAAACTCATTGGTTCGTCCGGGCTCTGTCAATTGGACCACCCACGAGAAGGGGCAACAGCATGAAACATAGACGGAACTTGGTATGTGTGTCGTTAGTGTTGTGCGGGATTCTGTTGTTCTCAGTCGGCGACAGCGATCCTGCCGCCGCTGCCGGGACACAACGGAAGGTCATTCTTTTCGTATGGGACGGGCTTAGACCCGACAGCGTCACACTGAAAACGACGCCAAACCTTTGGGCAATGTCTCAGCGAGGGGTTGTCTTCCATAAGAACCATGCGACCTATCCCACCTTCACGATGATGAACGCCTCGTCGTTCAACACGGGCGATTTTCCGGCCAAGGCGGGTTTCTACGGCAATTGGCTCTGGCTCGGACCGAACACCCTCCAAGGTGACAATGCATCAAAAAGCCGAGTCGATTATAACCAGCCGGTATTCACGGAAGACTGGAACATGTTGACCTCGCTGAACGGGTATTACAACGGACAGCTCCTGCTGGTCACACGCGTGTTGCAAGCTGCGCAGGCTAAAGGGTTTAAGACCTGTATCGTCGGCAAATCGGGTGCTGCCTTCATGTTCGACCTGACGCGCGAAGGGTACGGCATAGACGAAAATATGGTATTCCCGGAATCGCTTGCCACTGAACTCCGGGACAACGGCTATCCTCTCCCCAAAAACACTCCGGTGATGTGGCCCGGCATGACGCTTGCCTCCAATAACGGGAATCCCACTGCTGCCGACGCAAAATCGTTTCTTGCAGACGGGGTGACATTGGACCCCACAGCGGGTACGACCAGCATCTTCTATAGCGCCAACCACTACATGCTCAGCACCTACCTGAACTACGTTCTTCCAAACAAGGACCCGGACGTTTCCGTCATCTGGTTCCGCGATCCCGACTCCACCGAACACCTGTACGGCCCGGGCAGCGCCGCCTACAGGGATTCGCTAACCGGCATGGACACCATGCTCGGCCTTATACTGACGAGGCTGAAAGCTTTGGGACTCTCCGACAATACCGATATCATGGTCGTCTCAGACCACGGCCACAGTACCGTAGCCGGCGACGCCTCCCTCTTTCCTCTCCGGGATATCCGGAGCGGAACGGTGGTCACGACAGGCACGAACTCCGCTGACGGCTACTCCGTCTCCGGCGACGTGCGGCTGCCTCAACTTCTCGCCGATAACGGCATAGTGGCGAACGTCTACGACGGAATCGGCTGCATAAAAGACCCAGTCATGTCCGGTATACTGTCGGATGGAGCCCGGGTCTACCCCACCCTGACCGATACCGGCGGCAAAGTGTGCGGCAAGGGGCCCGGCTACCAGTATAACACGAGGAGCTTTGTCGTTCCGTCCCCGCTGCCCGAGGATGCCGTGGTCGTATCCGCAAACGGGGGAAGCGATTACCTGTATGTGGTGAACAAGAACGCTAAGATGGTCAAGGGCATCGTGTCATTTCTGCAGTCGCGCGAAGAATTCGGCGCCATATTCGTAGGCGACAACTACGGCGCCATCCCTGGAACGTTCAAAATGAGCACGGTCAACCTCGAGATGGCGGGAAGAAGTCCCGATATCATAGTTAGTTACAATTACAACGAAACCGCAACCGTACAGGGAATGAAGGGGACCGAATACGAAAGCATGCAGATTTACAGAGGTATGCACGGCTCATTCAGCCCCGTGGATGTGCACAACACCCTGATTGCCTTCGGTCCCGACTTCAAGTCCGGTTTTCACGACAATGTTCCTTCCGGGAATATCGACGTGGCGCCCACGATAGCCTACCTGCTCAGCCTGAACCTCCCGAATACCGATGGCAGAGTGTTGTATGAGGCCATCAAGAATTCACGCGCGAAAGTCTCGGTAACTCTCCCGCGCTCCGTCTTGACAACCTTGCCCGTAAAGGGCCTGACCTTTTATAAACCGACGGCTGTCGTGAACGCGAGCAGCATGATCGACCACGGAAAATCAAGCTTCAAAGCAGAGCTTGTCACCTCAACGGTCAAAGACTCGACCGGAAAGAGTGTAACCTATTTCGATTACGCAAAGGCGCTACGGCAGTAACGTTATCGTCACCGGTTCGGCCGTGGAAGGTTTGAGCGGCCATGCCGCCCTTCCGGATACAACAGGCGTCCATAAGGCCGGGGAGAATACGATTACCAAGAAGACCTCAATTTACGCCATCCTTATGGCATCCCTTTGCTGCCTGCACGCCTTTCTGGCTTCTGCGGCCAATGTTTGGGCAGAGCCGCTCTGCATAAGGGACATCATCAAGCCGCCAATCAATTTATCCATCAGTGGAACGTACTATTCGGACCGGGAAAAGGGATTTTCAGTCGATGTCTCAACGGATAGATTCATCAAAGCCTATAGTGATGGAGTGACTATCATCGGGGTAAAAGACGAAGATACTCCCGTCTATTACATCATAGACAAGAGCAAAAGAACGGTGTTGAAGGTCTCCCAAACTAACCTGTACAAAATAGGCCTTTTCTTCAACTGGAACAGCATGACCACCCTCGTGGATCTGCCCGGCAATACCGTTGTCACTGCTCAGAATGAAACACATGATGGTTGCACGGTGTACCTTGTTGCCGGCGCTGACGCTGCACTATGCGTGGACGGCAACTATCACATCCCGCTACGCATGACGCAAAAGGGCGCTACGGTCGCTCGGGTGGCGTCCGTGAAACCATTGGAAACGGACCTGAAGACCACGGCCGATACGCTGACCCTCGCGTGCAGGCAGGACCACTACACTTTCTTCGACGTGGACTCTGACATGGCTCCCGATGCGGACTGAGCCGGGACCATGCCCGCCTTCCAGATCATCAAGACATATCCTTCGACAGTCAACTCTAACATGCTCGGTTTGCCGGTGACGATCATGGCCGGCGTTTTAACTCAAATATTGAGTCGGGAGGATTAAAGCTGCATAGCGCCGGCGATCGTCACTATCATAAAATATGGCGAGTGTCCGATGACGCCCGGAAGAGAGCGGCCTCACAACGGCCGCAGTGACAGCGTTGCGGTGTATCTGCCGAGAAAGGAGAACGATCCGATGAGAAACGAGATGGTGACCATCCCGATCACTGAGACAGAGAAAGTCTCAGGAATTGTCTCCATACCCGATTCCGGCACAGACACCGGGATCATTCTGGCGCACGGCGCCGGGAATGACATGAATCACCCTATGCTCTCATTTTGGGCTGATGGACTGACAAAGGCGGGGTATCTGACTTTACGATTCAATTTTCTTTATCGGGAAAAGGGGAGGGGCGGCCCGGACAGACCGGATGTGTTGTATCGTGCGTGGCAGGGCGCATATCGGTTTCTGGTTGAACATCCCGAATACAGGTCAAAGCATATAACGGCGGCGGGAAAATCTCTGGGGGGCAGGATTGCATCCCAAATGGTCGCGGAGAGAAAACTTCCGGTAGAGCGGCTTATCTTTTTGGGATACCCACTACATGCTCCGGGAAAGAAGGACAGGGTCCGGGACGGGCATCTTTATGAAATCCCGATTCCGATGCTCTTTTTCGCCGGGACAAGGGACCCTCTTTGTGACCTGCAACTCCTGAGACAAGTACTGTCAAAGCTGCTTGCGCCGTGGGAACTGGAGGTAATCGAAGGCGGGGATCACTCATTTCATGTGCCAAAATCTTATGCAACAGATCCAACTGAAATTTATGAGAAGATTGTCCGTAAGACGGTTGAATGGTTGAGCAGGTGAGTATTTTGAATGTGAAACTCATTTTCCGGCTGCTTCCTTTTTCCGGCTGGAATATTTTGGCGCAGGAAAGGGAGGCGGCAACTTGAGAAAAATCGATCGTTGGCGGAGGCTTTACAAAGAATTCTTCTCCAAAGAAGTTGCATACTCTCAAATAATTGCTATATGATAAGCACATTTCTGATAATCTCACTAAGATTGCGCATTTATTTCAGATTCTAAAGAGGGGGACAAAAAATGGAGGAGAAAAGCGACGTGGACTATATTGCTGTACTGAAGTCCCACGGTTTCCAGGTGACCTATCAGCGACTGGCCATCTACCGGGCGCTGCACAATTCGACAGGACATCTCAGCGCTGAGGAGATCCATCGGAAGGTCCTGACACGTTTTCCCATGATTTCTCTTGGGACGGTCTATAAGAGCCTCGAAAAATTCTACGAAGCAGGGCTTGTACAAAAAGTCAGCACGATGACAGACGTTTCACGCTATGAAGCCAAAATCGATTCTCACCACCACCTGTTTTGTGTAAAGTGCCAAGCCATCCATGACATCACCGATCCAATCGGGGGAAATAAACTCTTGCTGCCGGAAGGCCATGGTTTTGAGGTATTAGGGCACGAGGTTATCGTCCGGGGCTGCTGCGCCAAATGTGTTGAGAAAGAGGCAAATTCATAATCCAGTTACTCAGGTCTCAATGCATTCGTCCGGTGAAAGTTCCTGAAAGATCTTCCACCACCAGCCGGCGTGCAGCATGTATGCATATTGAATGTGTCATCTCCAGCATGTTCCAACGGGGCAAGCTTCATTTCGAAATACTCTGGAATAGCATTGGGACTCGGGTAGCGCCATTTCGGGCAAAAATATAATATCGCCGATACCAGGCGCTGCCGCTTTATTTCTTGCCTTAAACAGGATTTGACATTAATGTAGAGTTATGCGTGTTTAGAAGGGTATGAACCAACAATATGGAAGGATCTGAAGAGTTATGCCTCAAGGTACTGTAAAGTGGTTTAATGATCAAAAAGGTTTCGGATTCATCACGGTAGAGGATGGCGGTAAAGATGTCTTTGTTCACCATAGCGCCATCGAAGGGGAGGGTTTTAAGAGCCTAGCGGAAGGTGATCGTGTCAGCTTTGAAATCGAACAGGGGGCCAAGGGACCTGCTGCGGTCAAAGTAAAAAAGCTCTAACTGCTTATCCATTGGGGAATCCGAAGGGCTGGAGAAGTAATTTCCGGCCCTTCCGTTTTTAGCCCGCAAATCCGGTCCGATTCCGGTCGGGCCGATCCGCACGTGAACTTGAGGGAGAACCATTCATGGCTATGAACGTCGAAATCCGAGACAACAAACTCTACATAGAGATCGACCTGGAAGAACCCACACCGTCTTCATCCGGCAAGACCCTCGTTGTGGCAAGTACTCACGGGAATACCGTCACTACTGCACAGGTAAACGGAAAGCCGGTTACCATAGGGTTGAACGCCTATATCAAGCCCTGATCAGGAAAGAAAAATCCTCGACCGGCTGGGGCAACAGGAAAAAGACATGAAATCCTTGGCAATCATAATAGTTTTGGTGGCTCTGGCCGGTCTGATGGTCTACACGAACCCCTCCACGGACGATCTCAGCAACTATGTGCGCCAGTACGTCATGAAGGAATCTCAGAAAAAGATAAAAGACCCCTCAAGTCAGCTCCTGGGCACGATTCTGGGTGGTGTGGCAGGGGGTGTAGTGAGCAGCCAAACCGTCAGAACAGACTACGTCCTGTTCAGCACCTACGAGGCGCAGTTTGGGAAAGAGCGATTCAGGGCTCTTGGGATCTTCAGGAACTTTATTCTCCTGGAAAAACCGGACCTGGAGCGATTCAAAACGAGGAACAAGCCTGCCGGCTGAAATCTGCAAGCCGTTGATGACGAGAAGCCGGATGTAAACGACACCGGCTTTGTCGACATGACAGACTTGATTGTCAAAGTGTGAATCGGCGGTTTTATTTAATGTCCCTGCTGAGTCGAAGGACGACTTTGTCCTCCAGTTCAGCGAGAATAGCACTCATCGCTTTGCTGGTTTTGATCGGACCTGAATCGTTCCAGCCTTTAAACATAGCCTCCTTTTCCTTCTCCCTGAACTGATCAACGCTGGAAGCGAACAATTGCCATATGAAGAGTTTTTGCAGGATGTGACGCTCCGGAGCGGTCAGGTCTCTGTCGGTATCGAAAGATTTTCCGTCCTTCGTCGTTATTATCATACCAACCGTCCTCATCTTCTCCGGCGGCTCAATGCTGCTCGCCGGCTGCGGGAAAAAATGCCTGTTGGTATTCTATGCCAGGAAGCGCAGCAGCCTCTCATTGAAAAGAGCTGCTCCTTCCACATTGCTTAGATGCAGGGCGCACGGGATAACGAGCAACTCCGAGTCGTGAATCTGCTGATTCATAGTTTCGGCCGCAGCGACCGGAGCGCTCAAATCATTCTCGCCAGTCATGATCAGGGTTGGCGCGGATATCTTCGAAAGCCCCGATGAAACATCGAACACGCTTATGGCCCGCGAGCATCCTACATAACCGGGCACAGGGGTACGGATTATCGTTTCGCGAATACGTTGGGCCACTTCCGGCCTTTTTTTGCGAAATTCTTCGCTCAGCCAGCGTTCGAGCGTTTCATCGGCTAAGGCCTTCATGCCCTTCGTTTCGGCAATCCGGATTCTTTCTTCCCATACGGGGCTCATTTTGGCAGGCACTCTGCACGTCGTATCGCAAAGGACTAATTTTGCAAGCCGATCCGGATGGTTGATAGCAAAGACTTGCCCGATCATCCCGCCCATAGAAATCCCCACGAAATGAGTCCGGCGGATATTCAAGTAGTCGAGCAGCCCCATCAGGTCATCATTCAACATCTCCATCGTGTATGCGCCCGGAGTTGCAGAAGAATCCCCGTGTCCGCGCGTATCGTAGCGCAGTACACGATATGCGCCTGAAAGCGCGGAGACCTGGAACTCCCACGCATCCAGGGTGGCCGCCAAACAGTGGCTCAATGTAACCACCGGCGCGCCCGGCGGACCTTCTATTTCATAATTGATCACGATATCCCGGATATGAGCCCTCATTTTCCATCCTCTTCGAGATTGAGTTGTCAAGAATGCAGACCCTATCAGCCCTGCAGGCGAACCCGCAACAGAGCTTATTCCACGTCTGCCCGCACGGCGCGGAGGCCCATCGATCTCTGCCGTTCTAAAAGGGCCTAATCCGCAATCGGCTGTATGAACAAGTTATCCGCAGGTCGGGCAATGATCGGACAGGTTTTTCCAAGCCTGTTCCTCACAATTGCAACTCATTGGTCGGAGGATACGTTACCCGGTTTAGAGTTAGAGGGCAAGTTCAACATAAATGTTGTCAGGGCCGCCCGGGAAGAGACCTTGATGGGTACCGTAGTCAAGCAGGGGAAAGGTTTCGAAATAGAATTCGGCTGTGATAGAATCCGGTTGTAATCGAATCCGGCAATGGAGATTATATCGCGAAGGGAAACCTCGTCTCGAGATTGACCTGAAAACCGGTCGAAGTAACCGGGAGCAACGACGGGGACATAATCGAAGTCAAATCGACTCGATAGATCGTGGAAACCCTGCCGGAACAAACAAGAGCCAGGATGCTTTTTGATTAAACCATGCGGGGGATTTTGCGAAAATTATTCGGATGGCAACTGTCCGTTTCGTTCGTATGTTTTCCATTCTTTTCGTTTCATCAGCCGAACGTTTGCTTCCTGGCACTGTGGACACCCCTGGTATTGGCCGTCCTTTGATTGCCGCCAGGCAGTGTACAGTATGCCGGGTAGAAGTAAACAGCACCAGAGCGTGATTTCCATTTTGCGAGAGCCTTTGGCAATGCCCTTGCTCTCACCGACGTAATTACATGTTGGACAGATGATCTTCATGCTTGCTCCTCTTTTTGTGGTTAAAATGAATGCACTATATAAAGCTTTCTCCTACCCGATGGCAACTCTTTTGCGATACATTTCCATCAAGCGCGCGGTCACTCGACAACCGCTTATGAAGCCGGTTTCCAGCAGGTCGCGCAGGGCGTTGGTTGCGGGTTTGCTTTCCCGGATCTCATTCAGCCTTCGGGGTCACGCTATTGCATGTTTCCGAGGCGATCCCGGTCCCGACGGAATTCCTGGCTGCTACGGTAAAAGTGTAGGTCCTTCCGTTGGTCAGCCCTTTCACTGTTATGGGGCTTTGCTTGCCCGACGCCTTTATCCTCCCGGGGCGAGCAATCACAGTATAGCTGGTTATAGGGCTCCCGCCGTCTACTCTCGGGGGCTTGAAGCTGACGGTTGCCTCGCCGTTTCCTGCGGTTGCGGTTACATCAGTAGGCGGGTCCGGCATGAGAAGGCCCATGTCAGGTCCGGCGCTTGCCCCTCCACCACCGCCGGCCGCCCACGATGCCGTGGCCATAAGCAGGACCATGACAGCGAAGATAGCGGTTATCATTCCTTTTCCGGCCATCGAATTCACTCCCGTTCACTACGTTTTCCGTTTAGCTTGCACCTCAATGTCTTACGCAAACAACACTAAAATAATCATTGCAACGCAAATCCTTAAGCGCCACATCCTTCTGAATAATGCTTCAAATGCAGGATATTTTGTTACCGGATCAGCGATTCATCGCTCTTAGAGTTCATAATCTCCTTCCAGGTCGAGAATAAACTCCCCGGCAACAGGTCCGGCTTTTACTGTGAAGGTCCCATTTCCTGTGAGGTTTGTCAGCTTGCCCGTGCCCCTGTAGACTTTCCAGGTCCCTTCGGTGAGCTTGGTTACAGCGTCGCGATGACCATCGTATGAAGAGTAAATTGCTCCATCTTGAAAGGTAGTTATGGCATAGCCCTTCGTCTCTCCCGTACCGGCAATCCGGTCATGGAAAGTCACGCTGCGGCGGGAAACAAATTTGCCGGCAACACCAACCTGATATTCGATCGGTTCGCCCTCCATCTCTACCAGCATCAGAGTATGGTCGAACTGATCGTGGACATAGAGCGATTCCCGGCGGGTGACAACCAATCGATAAGTTGCTTTTCGCTTCATTGTTTTCTCCTTTTCCTCTCAAGACGGCAAGAAATTTCGCCACAAAAAAATACCATTACCTACGAGGCGCCGCACACTGTTTCGGCCGCTTTTTCCATAGCTTCATTATTTCTTCATGAGTCGCGGATTGGGAATAATGCAACGATTTGCTTGATATCTGGATCGTATTGATGGTCGAATTCAGCACGAAAAAAACTTCTGGAACGATTTCGAAGCTCTTGAGAACATACGATTTCCCAATCGAACATGCAAGTGATAGGTCTGCTTCGAAAAGACTCCACCGCAGAGTCGTTCGACAATTTCAAAAACCCGGTGGCCTGCTTCGAGGGGCCAGGTCGATCTTTAGAGAAAGGCTCGAGCCACGGATGAACACGGATGCACACGGATAAATCGGAAGATACAGGCATGGGTTTGCACCCTCGTAGCGCCGTTCTTTTCATGGTTTCAGGGTGTACCGGAGGGACATGAAGAGCTGTCACGAAAAGACTCCACCACAGAGAGGCGGAGATCACAGAGAACGCACAGAGAACGCATAGAGACGTTTGATAATTTCGAAAACCCGGTAGTCCGCTTCGAAGGGCCAAAGTCCATCTTTAAAGAACCTTCGACAATTTCAAAAACCCGGTTCAATATTGAGACGGAGTGGTCGCTCACTACCATCGTCTCGTGGCTGGGGAAATTACTCGGAGTACGGATGGTCAGGATTAATGAGAAGAGGTGCATGCAGTGCGGTAAGGGGTTTCAGGTGTTTCGGAAATAGGGGGAACCGATGATCGCCGAATGGAGCAGCTTAGCACGGTAGGGAAGATTTTCTACATTGGCGGCCTGATCAGTTTTATCATTTTGGCCATCATGATCCTAACCGGGATGACCGGCATCGGCGATATTCTTGCGAAGAGTTCACTGATGAACCTGTCGTTGGAGTGCATAGAAAGGATGATAACCTTGGTATTGCGATTGAGCTTTTTGATCTGGCGCGTCGCCTCAATTCCGTTCAAAATGGGCATGGAAACGTCCATGAGCACGACGTCCGGCTTTAACTCCTTCACCTTGCTTACAGCTTCCCTGCCGTTCCTGGCTTGTCCGATGACACAAAGGTCGCCGTCCCCGTCCAGGAGCTTAGCGAGCCCTTGCCTTACAATGGTAGGATCGTCCACCAAAAGGATAGTGATCGCCCTACTGTTCACGAGAATTCTCCTTCACGGATGTATTATTCGGAAGATACTGGATTAACAACTGCATAGTAATGCTTGTTCCCATTCTTCCTCTGCGGCGCTCTGCGACTCTGTGGTTAACTCAGACCCTGGTCGCACCCATAAAATCCAACACCACCCTGTTCAATTCCTCGGCCATATCCACTATTCTGGGTCCGGAGCGGCACGTTAGACCGCAATCATATAGGTAGATCCGGCCGTTTCGTACAGCGCTGGCCTTTGCCCACTCCGCATCGTTCTCCAGGTAAGTTTTGATTTCGGGATGACAGAAAAAAATAATGTCCGGGTCCTTGGCCCTAATCTGCTCCGGATCGCAAACGAAGTATGCCGCTGGACCGTCTCCTGCCACATTTGTGCCTCCGGCAAACTCTATCACATCATTCTGAAAGGCCCCTGGTCCGGGCGTAACCAGCGGATCCCAATTCATGATGCGAAAAAGGGATGGTCGCCGGCACCCCACGATTTTTTCAAGATTTTTGCGAATTCGGCCTAGTCTTCCTTCGAGGGGACTCATCAACCGGCTGCAATTATCCGACCTGCCGATAAGCGATGGGATGTCGAAAAAAGTGTCGAGCGCGGCTGCAATTGTGGGAGGTTCGCTATGATATACTTTTACGCCGGAGTCCTCCAAGGCTTCCTGGACTTCTCCATGATGGGACCCAAACGTAAGGACCAGGTCGGGCGCGGCTTTTATTATTGCTTTTATGTCCGGAGAGTACCACGATCCAAAGCGGCGAATACGGAGCACCGAATCCGGGAAATCGCAATCTTCGGTGATTCCCACCAAATCTCCAACAGCGCCAAGCGCCGCCATGATTTCGGTCTGAGTCGGAGCAAGGGAAATAACTCTCAGGGATTTCATCCTTCTCAAAAATTTTCGATAGCGGAGGCCGCATGCATGATACGCCCTGAATGTCACGCCCCGCCAGATGGAATCAGTGTCAATCCCTTATATCCTTTTTGGATCCATCCTCCTTCGGTGCAAACCATGCACCCTTCGTATGTGCAAATCTCATATCCCTGCGGATGGCGCTTTCCATCGATAAAGCAGTCGTTTTTTTGATTCGTCTCCATACTTTTACCTCTTTTTGTTTTGAGTACGATTATTTTTAATAATCATTTTTGAAATTCTTTCCAGCAATCACTCGCGCCACCGTTTCATGCCGGGTTTTAGCGAGCCAGGGGAGGCTTGATAATGCTTGGTGGTTGTGAGCCGTGCAGGTATACAGGTAGTGCCACCACTGAACAGCCGGTGAAAGTGGCCGGAAGATCTCGCTCGAAGCCTTTCAATCCACAAAATAGCCAAATGCCTTCCTGAGCTTGTTTTAACTCGCCTTCGAGTAGGGAATTCTCCAGACTTGGGCAACCAAAGAAGGGAACCTCCGGTAGAACTCTGCCTTCATCTTACTGTTTTAATAAATGGAAAATACTCTCTGCGCCTGATTCTCAAAAAAGGGCAGCTTACCTATCTTCTCCCCCAGAAGAACGATCCCTGTCTTCCTCGACGTGGATACACCTGTTTGCTCTATAATTACCGGAAGGACGAGAAAATGAGTTTTGAACACGATCCAGAATCCCCGTTTTCGAAAATTGTGGTCAAGAACGGTTCATCAGTTGTTGGCACTATCCGAAGGAATTAAAAAACCGGTCTTTATCATTTCTGCGATAACCAGCTTGGTGGATTGAATTGCCTGTTCCAGGAAAAAAGAATGGACAGTATGAAAATGAGAATAGAAGAACTGTTCAGTCTTTCAGAGGCGAGCTAAGGATTATCGACCTCTATCATTATCCTGCTTTGTTCCGCAATATTTTGGAGGAGGAGTTTATGGCTTGTCATCGTATGGACCGATTGATTGGCCTTCACAAAAAGGCTGCATGGCATTCAAATGAATACAAGAGGCTCTTGGGGGACTGCAGCGCTCGACCGAAAGCTCTGTGGCATCTGCAAAAAGCGGAGCGGCTTTGTTCTCAGGTTTCGGGCCTGATCAGGGATTGTACTTCGACTCCGACTGACTCGGAGGGGAATCTCCCGGATTCTGGTTTTCCCGAACGTCGGAACGGACGAGCGGAGAGTTAGAGCAAGGAATGACCCGTATCATTGGGCCAGGCAAAGTGCCGCAATCAAAAGAGTACCTGCCATGAAATAGCCAAATGCCTCCTGATTGTATTTTAAACCGCCTCTGAGTGGGGGGATCCTCCCGATTCGAGCAGGCCGGAAAAAGGAACAGCCGGTAGGCACTCTACCTTCATATTACTGTTTTAATGAATGAAAAATACACTCCATGCCTGATTTTCAAAAAAGGAAACTCTGTTATTTTACGGCCATAAGGATGGTCCCCCCTTCCTTATGCAGTTTTTAGTTATTCTCCCCGGAAAGCCAGGTCCCCCACTTGGCTTTCTCCTTTTTTGCCCCCGATTTATTGCGTCCGAGTGTCCCTCAATGCTGTCCTATCCCTTATTACAAGCCCTACCTATTGCAATCGTGAAGAATTGGCCTTCAGATTTCGATTCTGAAACATTTCCCGTCTCGGGAACTCTGGGTTAAGATCTATTTATAAATTCGTAACTGGACCGCAGTGGATCAGCACAATCGCTGTAAGTTAGCCTCCCATTTGACTTCGTCAACCCTGGAATATCATTCAACCGCCAATGCTCTCGGGGGGGAAGTGTTTTTGGGGGGCAATTCACGCCGATTGCAGCTCGGAGGTGCAGTGGGGGCACCGGATAGCCTGTATCGGGATCGAAGTGGCGCAATAAGGGCAGTCTTTGGTCGTGGGTTCTCCTGCTACCTCAGGTTTTCGGCTCAAAGAGTTCACGCCCTTTATGAGCATAAAAACTGCAAATGCCACGATTAGGAAGCTGATCACCGAATTGAAAAATAGTCCGTAGCTGATGGTTACGGCTCCAGCGGCTTTTGCATTGGCAAGGGCAGCGTAAGGCCCCGGTGTTGTGCCGTTCTTAAGAACGATAAAAAGATTGGAAAAATCCACACCGCCCAGCAACAGCCCTATCGGGGGCATGATCACGTCGTCTACCAGACTTTTCACGATGGTTCCGAATGCACCACCGATGATTATGCCTGTTGCCATGTCTACCACATTTCCTCGCATGGCAAATTCCTTGAATTCCTTAAGCATATGATCCTCCTTTTCCTGCCTTGTGTTGCCTTGCCACTCTTTTAACACCGAGGCAAGACGCTATGCCTTGCAAATCAGAGCGATCCGCAAAAACGGTATCGTTATAAAGTAAGCTGTTCCCACTGGGGGGCAATCTCTACGGCACTTGGCTCATCGTGTAAAGTATGGACAATTCGGGCATCAAGCCCCTCTAGCCCACGAGAAATGTGGTACAGTGCCAGTTTGAAAGCGTCAGCTCCGGTTGTTTGGACCGGTAGATAGAATGGGGTAGTATCCGTCGTATTATCTGGAATATGGATCATCCTGCCGATCCTTATGATGTTTCCCGTTTCTTCCAGCCCACGAGACATGGGGCACAGAGCCAATTCGAAAGCGTCAGCTCCATTTGGACCGGCAGATATTACGTGATATGCCGTTTCTGCATCAAGCACCTCCATGCTCTGGGTGCATTTGGACGATTAGATTCAAAATGACCAGATATAAGTGCAAGAACCTCAAAATAGGGCTCCACTGCCAATACTATATCTCCTGCAGTCCGTTGCGGTGGGCCAGGACCTTGACGATCCTCATCAGCGTTGCCAACTAGTGTCAACCACGAGCCCGCTTCTTCCAAATGTGCAGCGACATTTCGGGCAAACTTTTTTCGGTCATTCTCAGAATCGAATGCATGAAAACAGCCTCTGTCAAATGCGAAGCCAAAAGGAGCACCTCGAATTTTGCTGTTAAGAAAATCAGCGGGAATGAAATGGCATTGAACGTTTGCCTTAGAGGCCTTTTCTTTTGCTTTCTCCAGAGCTATGTCCGAAGTATCAGTACTGGTAACCTCAAAACCGTTCTGTGCAAGCCATATGGAATTGTCTCCGGTTCCACAGCCAATATCCAAGGCTTTACAGCTCAAAATAGGTTTTTGGGTCACAACTTCGACAAGATTGAAATCTGGCTTGCCGATGTCCCAGGGAGTGTCCCCTGATTTGTATCTTTCTCTGAAACGATCTTCGATTGTCATCTGATTACCCCTTATGGACCTTGCGATTTCAAGATTCCGATGCAATTTATCATATCTCCCCAATAGTGACATCCACCTTAACCGGAACTCTGACAAAATAAGCCTCCTCGCCATCCCATCATTTTGCTTCTTGCAAAATTGATCGATTTCAACTACCGCTGCTTAGATAACGATGAGTAGTGGTGTTTGCTGAAAGTCCGAAGGAGAATGCCATGAACCCAATCATTGCTGCTGCCCCTCTACTGTTGGTTTTTCTGCTCTCTTTTCCGGCCTCCGGATCAATAGATGAAGGTACTTACATTCAGGCCGAGAAGCTCGCCCAATCCCAAAACGCTTTCGCAACCGACCTCTACGCTCAACTTCACCAACACCCTGGTAACTTGTTCTTTTCGCCTCAAAGCATCGCCACTGCCCTAAGCATGACTTTCATCGGCGCCAAAGGGGATACCTCTACTGAGATGGCCAAAGCGTTGCACCTGCAGGATCTCCGTTCCGACAATCAAAATACAACGCTTACGTTGCGAAGTCTGGTGCTGGAGGCATACGCAAAGCAACGGAAGCTTTTCAATGAACCACCGCAGGATGGTCTGGAGCTCCATCTAGCAAACGGCCTTTGGGTTAAGGCCAATTACCCGCTCAATTCGGAGTTTATCAAGGCCATTACGGAGAGTTTCGAGGGCAGTCTTGAGCCGGTCGACTTCAGCAACGAGACTGCCGCCCGAAAGAAGATCAATGGATGGGTCTCCGATCAGACAAGCGATAAGATCCAGAACCTGATCGGCCCAAATGCTATCACGGCTGATACCCGCTTGGTGCTGACCAACGCCATCTATTTCAAAGCCGCCTGGGAGACGCAGTTCAGGAAAGAAGCAAGTAGACAGGAGAAGTTTCACGTTTCTCGCAATAAAGACGTTGACGCCGAAATGATGGAGCAGACGCATTTTTTTGGCCTGGCCGAACTCGAGGGTTTCAAGCTTCTCGTCATGCCATACAAAGGTGGTGAGGCATCCATGCTTGTCCTGCTACCGGATAAGGTGGACGGATTGGCGGACCTGGAGAGGTCCTTCAATGCTGAAAACCTGGCTTCCTGGCTGGAAAAAAACAGGTCTGTCCGGGTGGCCTTATCACTTCCTAAGTTCAAGAACACCAGCACGCTAAACCTCAATAACACTTTGATTACCTTGGGCATGAAAAAGGCTTTTATTGTCGGTCAGGCTGACTTCACCGGTATCGCCAATGTGCCGGCTGAGCCACTCTACATTGGCCTGGTGATGCACAAGGCGTTCGTTGACGTCAATGAAGAGGGAACCGAAGCCGCAGCGGCTACGGCTGTCTCCATGAGAGCCGGATCGGCCAGGCGGCCAGCCGAACCTTTTCCATTCGTGGCTGACCATCCTTTTGTCTATATCATTCGGTCCAACCGCACCGGTGACATTCTCTTCATGGGGCGGCTGACCGATCCAACCGAGCAAGGCGAGTAGTAGGGCCGCTTGGGC
>CAVUGX010000056.1:0-215794 GCA_963741035.1 uncultured delta proteobacterium | reverse complement strand
TGTCCAAATGGACTAAGCGGGTGGAAATCCTGATCAGGTGGCCATCTGAGTGGAGGCCGTGCATGCTGGAAGCTCTCCAATGGAGAGTGCGGGAAGCCAGAAGTTAGGCTGGCCGAGGACGCCAGAACATCTGGATGCGCTTCGCTCAGGCTGGTAAGTGCGTTAACCTTTGATGCGCTTATCAATGCTTATTCCAGTCCTCATGAGGTAAATACCACCAACCGGAGAGCCGGATGCGGGAGATCCGCCAGTCCGGTTCGGAGGGAGGGGCGGCGCAATCCAATGCGCTGTCCCTACCCCTATAGCTTGGGCCGCTCACCTGACGATACCGCGGCCTTCTTCGGTATGACATGGTCCAGGTAACGAATCGCTCAATTTAGGTTTGAGTTTCTTGCCCTGAAAGGGCTGCATAGGGTAGCCCAGGGTCAGCACCGCGCCACCCTGGGGAGAACAGGGCCACAAATTAGTTGTAATACCCTGAAAGGGTTACATAAAAAGAGTATTCAGGCATCAAAGGATCGGCTATGCAACCCCTACAGGGTAAGAGCTGGCCCTTGTTGGCGTCACAACCCCAGGGTGGCGCTCCTCTGGCCCCTGCATCAATCTTGCTGCACAACATAAATGTCTATAATGACTCCTCCACCACGAGCACCCCCGACCCCTCCATCCTGTCTTCTTTGAGCGCCAGCAGCGCCTGGTTGGCCTCGATCAGCGGGAAAACCTGAACCTGGGGCCTGATCGGGATTTCGGCGGCTGTCCGAAGAAGCTCCATGCCGTCCTGGCGAGTATTGGCCGTTACGCTGTGGATGTTTTTTTCATAGAAAAGGTGCTTCTCGTAATGCATCTGCGGGATCGGGGTCATGTAGATTCCGGCGAGGGCCAAAGTACCGCCTTTCCTTAAATGCTCCAGGGCCTTGGGGACAAGGTCGCCGGCCGGGGCAAAAATGATCGCGCTGTCCGTAAGTACCGGCATATCTTCGGGCTTTTCACCCACCCACTGCGCGCCAAGCCTGCCTGCAAGCTCTCTATGTTTTTCGCCCCGCGTGCACGCGTAAACTTTACAGCCCATGTGCACGGCTATCTGAATCACGATATGGGCCGAGGACCCGAACCCGTATATCGCCAGGCTTTCACCGGGACGCAGTCCGCTGCGCTTAAGGCTTCGGTATCCGATAATCCCTGCGCGGTGAAGTTTGCCGGACCGTTACCGTAATATCCAGGGAGAAATCAGAGACGCCGGTCCTTGAGATTGACATGCACTCTTTCAACTTGTATTCTCTTTTCAAGTGAGTTTTATCCGTTTTATTTCACCCTGAATTGAGCGATTGCCCTTTCAGTTCGATCGTCATTCCCGCGTGCTTCAAGCGGGAATCCAGCTTGGGCTGCTCACCTGACGATACCGCGGCCTTCTCCGGTATGACATGGTCCAGGTAACGAATCGCTCAATTTAGGTTCATGACCTGTCGAGAAAAATGGGGTGTCAGGAGTATTGCCTCCATGCAACCTCTTCCTGCTTCCTTTAAGCAACTAAATCCCCGACATTGGCGTGATAGCCCCTCGTTCATCTTCGCTGTGATTTTTCTGTGCTCGCTTCTCCTGCAGTTTGGAGTTTTTTGGCATCTTCGTCGAGCAGCGGCGTTGGATGATTTCACCCACTGGTCGGGGGAAATCTCCAGTATGCTGAACTACACTGATAGCTGGGATCTGGTCCGGCTTAGACAAGCGGAGATTTCCACCCCTCATTACTGTGTGCTCGATACGGACGGGTTGCTAATAGACATCGCGGGGTTCTTTCCTCAACTCCAGTTCCATATTGCTCCAATCAAAAATGAGGTGCCCGTCCAAACGATTTATGTACCTGAAACCGGAGAATCGTGGCGCATTCTGTTTCACCGCTTGCAGGACGGGGTCGTGGCTCTCGGGATATCCCCTCCGGAGGATGTGACAAATGTTGACGACAGGCTCATTGACAATGCAAAGCATTTCGGCAGTTCGATTGCTGAGGCTATACTCGATGATGTCATAATAGACAAGAATCTCGACTATGCCATAATTGACGACAATGGCACGATCAGAGAGGCCTATGGCGGTATCCCTCTGAAACTGATCAACTTGCCAGACTTGAACGAAGGGCAAGTAAAAGAATTAACCTCTGACAGCGGCGCGTCCTACTGGATGCTGGCTACTGCCTTCCCAGATAAAGCCGGCCGCATTGTAGGTAAGATAATTGTCTTCGATAAAATGCCTCCGAAACCGTGGCTCTCTTGGCGAGCTTGGGTCATCTTTTTACTGTCCTCGAGCTTGCTGGCTGGCATCGTAGCATTCTTTTTTAACAGAACTAGACCCCATGGGGCGCAAATCCCGGTGAACGATCTTGCCAGCAGGATAAAATGCGGTGAGACTAAAACCCTTGAGTTCAAGTCCAATCTCCGCTGGAACTCCTTCAAGAATGATTTCGACACACAAATCGAGAATGCGATCCTGAAGACAATAGTCGCTTTCTGCAATACTGAAGGAGGCGAGCTGCTGATAGGCGTTGCAGACGATGGAACCCTTCTCGGGATAGAAAAAGACGGCTTCAAAAATCCTGACAAGTTCCTTTTGCATCTGCGCAATCTTATCGTGGACCGGATACTACCCAAGGCGGTAATAGACTCGATCGATTACGAAATAGTTTTTATGGAAGGGAAGCCCATCTGCCACGTCCGCTGTAGAAGTAGTAGCGAGGACGTTTGGCTCAAACCGGACCCAAAGACATCTGAACAATTCTTCGTTCGCTCTGGGCCGTCCTCTACGCAACTTTCGCCAAAAGAGGCGGTAGCCTACATTCAGAATCGATTTAAGAAAACAAAAGCACCTGTCGGGTAACTCACTGGAATCGTGTTTTTCAATAGCTGAAAACAGTCCTCCCGATCATCGATTGTATTTTCGGCAGCTCTTCTTTTAAATAACAAATATCTCGGAGCGGGCGACTCAATATCTCCGAATCATATGTCCCGCCGCAGAGGTCATAGGTAGGGCTCAATATTCTGGCAAACTGTACTGAAGTTTGAAGATGGATACAGTCCACTTCGCACCCTTATTCTGCTTCGGAGATCATTCGGGCAATTTCTCACTTCGGACAAAACGTGTCGAATATGGCATCCCTTACTGTGAAGTCTCCTGCTTGACGCAATTACGATATTGTCGTATCCTAGCTGTAGTCCGCTAAACTCTGCTTGTGAATCAGCCGAATTATCTACACGTCATCGCACATCATCATTCCGTGGAGACGATATGAATAGTGAGGACGCCCTTTGGATTCGGTTCGTTGGAATAGATTTCCACGTCCAATCTGTACCCGTCTATGAGCTGGCGGAAATACTCATCGCCTTCCAGCGCATTATCCACAAAGTGTTTCTATTTCAGGACAAACGGTTGGAGAAGGGCGCTTTATTGACCAGGGAGGAAAGGCGAAGGGTCTCTCTCCAGATCGTCGAGAGGCGAAAAGAATCAGACGCATGGGGCTTACTGCCGTTCATCACCGACCCAATGGTAGTCGGCTACGTCCATGATCTACTTAAGGCAGGGCTGAAGGAGCTTGCGAAGTACTCGCTCAAGCAGATTTTCTCGCGACACAATGCAACAGACCAACAGGTCGGCTCCGCCCTGACAGGCGCAATCTATGCCGAAACCGTAACTATCACCAATCACATTTATAATATCGGAAACATCGAGCGAATCGAATTTTCTCTCGGCGCTCATCCGCAAGTTAACCCAGTAATCTTTGATTCGGAAGCGCGAGATTATGTTCGCTCCGTAAGAAACGAAACATATGTTGGCGATCCGACTGAGGTTGAAGGGATTGTTACTAAGCTGTATCCCAACCGGACTATGGTGGAAATCAAGGTTGGGCCGAAGCACTATGTGAAAGTTCGGGTCACAGACCACGACTTTCAGAGTGTCCGATACAATACGAGCACGGGGGACACAATCCGTTTCTCAGGGCATTCTATTTACCGTTTGGGGCAAGACGTCTTCGACGAATTCATGGCTGATCGATATTTAGGAATAATCCACAAGGGCGATGGTCCCTACGCCTAGCCTGAGATTCTTTCCAGAGCGTCCTTGCCAATCAGCGTACTAGGCACATTTGACCGTCACACAAGTCACGTCGGCCTTAAGAATCGGAGAGCTAAAACCCTCATCAGGTCCGAACCAAACATCACGCCCTCGTGAGGCCCGTGGACCTGCGTACAGTGGCAAGCTGTCTGGAATGTAGCAAGTGATTTAGGGCTTTTCAACCTTAGGAAAATGTCCGCAACTGTTGTCATCATCCCAAGAAAGAGATCTGCTAGCACCGCTTGATTGACGCCAATTAGATACGTTTGTATAATGCCAGAATCTCCAGGACCACCGAGGTTGACCAAAATTGAGAGGCGAAGACAAGTGCTAATCGACATCAATGGATTCGTGTTTCTGACACAAAGACGAGCTTCATGAAAAAAATTGCTACCTTACGCAGGACATACGAACGTACTATACAACGAGCCTTGGCGGATGGATTCGAGACTAAACTTCTTGCAGCGGCTTTTGACAACCTGGAGCAAGGCGGTCCTCTGCGCCTTAACAACTTTGCTTATGCGCTTCGAGAGTTGCTTCGTCACGTTCTTCATCGCTTGGCACCTACCGAGGACATCCGGCAGTGCATTTGGTTCAAACCTGACAAAATGGTCAAAGATGGAGTTACCAGAGCACATCGGGCAACTTATGCGATTCAGGGTGGGCTCTCCGATGCATTTGTTAAACGGAAGCTAAACATTGATGTTCGGAAGATAAAATCAGAGTTAATCTCCGCTATTGAAACTTTAAATAAGTACACGCATATTGAGAATGACACTTTTGAAGTCACCGAAAAACATGTGTACTCTTTGGCTAATGAGTGCCTTGCGGGAGCGAGATACTTCGTGGATAACATTATTGAATGCAGACAACGTGTTATCGACGGTTTAGGCGAAGCGATAGATCACCATATTCTCGATGAGATAATTTCGACCACCATTGACTCCCTCGATGAACTTGCAACTCACTACTACGCCGATGAATTTGATACAGAAGTTGTCGAAGTGGTGATAATTGGACCCAAATTTCTGATGTTAAGGGTTAGTGGCTCAATTGGAGTAGATCTCCAATACGGTTCAAGTTCCGATGTTCGCGATGATATGGGCATGGTGACCTCCGAATCTTTTCCCTTTGAGGCAGAGCTTAGAGTCGGACTAGTTCGACCACTAGGAAAAGAAGCATCAGTCGAAAAATTTAGCGTTGATACAAGCAGTTGGTATGAATGATTTCGCGGGGTGGCCCGGGTAACTCTTTATCCGTGTGCGTAGCGCAAGACTGCGGTCAAAACGCCACTTCATCTTATCTCTCTTTTGTGTTGAGAAACGTACCGCTCAAGACGCCCAAATCATACTGAATCCACACTGCCATTCTGGGCTCAAAATCTCGGCAGGGCGGCGCGAGACTGCTCTGGCCATTCCGGCCTGACTTGTAACCGTGGGAGGTAGCCCTGGAATCCTCACCAGCATTGCAAAAATGCACTGAGGCAGACTTCCTGAATTGACGCCATCTCGATACAGTCGTATCCTGCTGGCGTTGATTCACCCCTTTGGACCAAATATCGCTAACCGGATCATTTCAATAGTATAGGTCAATCTGCCTCGCTCGCAATTTTCCGGAAGGAGTGAAAAATGACGACCCAGGCACAGAAGCCAATCACTACGGTTTTTGCACAGCCCACTGCAACCGAACCCCTTCACAACACCGAAACAGAAAGGTAGAAAAGCACAACACGATGGCCCTCAAGAAATCCGAATTATACTCCTCCCTCTGGTCAAGCTGCGACGAGCTACGAGGCGGCATGGACGCCAGCCAATACAAAGACTACGTGCTGGTGCTGCTCTTCATCAAATACGTCAGCGACAAATATGCCGGTGTTCCCTATGCACCGATCACCATCCCCGTGGGAGCCAGCTTTAATGACATGGTCGCGCTCAAGGGCAAGCCCGACATCGGCGACCAGATCAATAAGAAGATCATTGCTCCGCTGGCCAATGCCAACAAACTGTCCGACATGCCCGACTTCAACGACCCGACCAAGCTCGGCAGCGGTAAGGAGATGGTTGGCCGCCTCACCAACCTTATAGCCATATTTGAGAACAAGGCACTCGATTTTAGCAAGAACCGTGCAGACGGCGACGACATTCTCGGCGACGCCTATGAATACCTTATGCGGCACTTCGCGACCGAGAGCGGCAAGAGCAAGGGGCAGTTCTACACCCCGGCCGAGGTCAGCCGCATCATGGCCCAAATCATCGGCATCCGCGATGCCAAGACGAGCAGCAACACCACCGTCTATGACCCTACATGCGGTTCTGGGTCACTGCTCTTGAAGGTGGGCGATCAGGCCAGAGCGAAGGTCACGCTCTACGGGCAGGAAAAGGACGCCGCCACTTCCGGCTTGGCGCGGATGAACATGATACTGCACAACAACCCCACGGCGTTGATCTTGCAGGGTAACACGCTGACCGACCCCAAATTTAAAGACGGCGACAGCCTCAAGACCTTCGATTACGTTGTTGCCAATCCGCCCTTCAGCGACAAACGCTGGAGCACGGGAATCGACCCGCTAAACGACCCGCACGAGAGGTTCAATCGCTTCGGAACGCCGCCCGCCAAGCAGGGTGATTACGCCTACCTGTTGCACATCGTGCGCTCGCTCAAAAGCACGGGCAAAGGTGCCTGCATTCTGCCGCACGGCGTGCTGTTCCGTGGCAATGCAGAAGCCGAGATCCGCCGCAATCTGATTCGCAAGGGCTATATCAAAGGCATCATCGGCCTGCCCGCCAACCTCTTTTACGGCACCGGCATCCCCGCCTGCATTGTCGTCGTTGATAAGGAAGACGCCCACGCCCGGAAAGGCATTTTCATGATTGACGCCAGCACGGGCTACATGAAAGACGGCAACAAGAACCGTCTGCGCGAGCATGGACATTCACAAAATCGTCGATGTCTTCAAAAGCGGTATGGAGCTTCCGAAATACTCACGCATGGTGGGCGTTGACGAGATCGAAAAGAACGACTTCAACCTCAACATCCCGCGCTATATCGACAGCCAGCAAGCCGAGGACATTCAGGACATCGAAGGTCACCTGCGCGGCGGAATCCCCACGGCCGATGTGGATGCACTGGCGCGTTACTGGGCAGTCTGCCCGCAGTTGCGGCAAACTCTGTTCAAAGACAACCGCCCAGGCTATCTCGATCTGGCCCTAGCCAAGGAGTCCATCAAGACCGCCATTTTCGAGCACCCGGAGTTCGTCACCTTCATCGAGACCATGAATGCGCTTTTTGCCTACTGGCGCGGAAAGAGTGCCGCCACACTGCGGGGCTTGCAGACGGGGTGTCATCCAAAGAAGGTAATTGGAGACCTCTCCGAAGATCTGCTCGCACATTACAGTGGCAAACCACTGATTAATAAATATGACGTGTATCAGCACCTGATGGATTACTGGGCGGAAACGATGCAGGATGATTGCTATCTGATCGCCACCGACGGTTGGAAGGCGGAGACCTCCCGCGTGCTGGTTAAAAATAGCAGGGGTAAGGAAGTGGACAGGGGCTGGACATGCGATCTCGTGCCGAAAGCTCTCATTGTCGCCCGCTACTTCGCCGTCGAGCATGAAGCAATCACCGAGCTGGAGGCGGAGCTTGAAAGCATCACCGCACAAATAACTGAAATGGAAGAAGAACACGGCGGGGACGAAGGGGCATTTGCTGACCTGGAAAAGCTCAACAAGGCCAACGTCACAGCCCGTTTGAGAGAAATTGAAGATGACAAAGAAGCCAAGGAGGAAGCCAAGGCGCTCAACGTCTGGCTGAAGCTATCCAACGAGCAGTCTGAGCTTAAACACCTTCTCAAGGAATGTGAGGAGGCAATCGATGCGTTCGCCCTTGATAAATATCCCGTGCTCACCGAGGCCGAGATCAAGACGCTGGTTGTGGATGATAAATGGTTGACAGCCCTCGATGCCGCCATTCACGGGGAGATGGCCCGCATAAGCCAGGCGCTCACCCAACGCGTGAAGGAACTGGCTGAACGCTATGAAATCCCGCTACCGCGTCAGGTGAGCCGAGTGGCCGAACTGGAGCAGGTTGTGAGTCGCCACTTGGATAGGATGGGTTTTTCATGGAAGTGATGCCTGGCTACAAGCAGACCGAAGTCGGGGTGATTCCGGAGGATTGGGGTGTTGTGCCCATCGGTCAGGCGGGGCAGGTGCTCGGAGGCCGCCAAAGATCTCCACATGCATTAGGCGAGCCGACAAAGTATCTCCGTGTGGCGAACGTATTTGACGGATTCATAGATACAGCCGATGTGCTTAAAATGCCGTTCACCGCAAGCGAGCGGGAGCGTTTTTTTCTGTGCGTTGGCGACATTCTCCTTAACGAGGGACAAAGTCTGAATTTGGTGGGTCGAAGCGCGGTTTATCGGGGTGATCCACCGAACTGTTGCTTTCAGAACACGCTGGTCAGATTCCGAGCGAACGCGGGGATAGATACTGCATTTGCCCAGGCAGTTTTTCAGGATTATCTGCGGCGAGGCATCTTCGCTTCTATTGCGTTGCAAACGACGTCGATAGCCCATCTCGGGACAGTACGCCTCGCAGCCCTGTGCATGCAGCTCCCCCCTCTCCCTGAACAACACGCCATCGCAGAAGCGTTGAGCGATGCGGATGCCCTCATAGAGTCCCTTGAACAACTCATCGCCAAAAAACGCCACCTCAAACAAGGCGCCATACTGGAATTGCTCACGCGAAGAAAACGCCTTCCAGGGTTCAGTGATGAATGGGCGAGTGTGCAAATTGCGGAGATTGCATCTCCGACCTCGGAGAAGAACATAGCTGCGGAAAAGCTTCCAGTCCTAACCTGCTCAAAGCATCTCGGATTTGTGGATTCTTTAGGCTATTTCAAGAGCCAAGTGTTCAGCAATAATACCAGCACGTACAAAATTATCCGAAGGGGACAGATTGGGTATCCAGCCAATCATGTGGAAGAGGGGTCGATAGGGCTTCAAAATCTCTATGATGTAGCACTCGTAAGCCCAATATACGTGGTTTTCTCAGTCCGCGACGGCATTAATAGCGAGTTCTTACACAAGGTCCTCAAACAAGATTCCTATCGCCAGAGATTCAAAACAGCGACGACCTCCTCGGTAGACCGCAGAGGAAGTCTGCGATGGCCTGCATTCTCGGCAATCACTGTCAATCTACCGACCGCCGAAGAACAAACCGCCATCGCCGCGATCCTCTCCGACATGGATGCTGAGATTGCTGCTTTGGAAGCCATGCTCGCCAAATATCGCCAGATAAAACAGGGCATGATGCACAACCTTTTGACCGGGAGGATTCGATTACTATGAGTATCGGCCAACCCGAACGAGTTACTCAGAACCGCATCATCGCCCTCTTCCGCGATGAACTCAAATATCGCTATCTTGGAGACTGGCAGGACCGCGATGGCAACAGCAACATAGAGGAAGGTTTGCTCACGGCTTATCTGACTAAAGACGGCTACAGCAAAGAGCAGATCAACAGAGCCATCCATGTCCTGCGGACCGAGGCGGACAACCATAGTCGCGGCATATATGGCAACAACAAGGCGGTTTATAGTCTGATGCGCTACGGTGTGCCTGTGAAGATAGATGCGGGCAAAGTAACTGAAACCGTCCACCTCATTAACTGGGCGGAGCCGTTAAAGAACGACTTCGCCATCGCCGAGGAAGTCACGCTGCGCGGCAACCGCGAACGGCGACCCGATATCGTGCTGTATGTGAACGGCATCGCGGTGGGCATGCTGGAGCTCAAGAATAGTCGTGTCTCCATCGGCGACGGCATCCGCCAGAGTTGCTCCAACCAGCGACCGGAGTTTAACGCCTGGTTTTTTAGCACCATTCAGTTCATCTTTGCGGGTAATGATTCCGAAGGGCTCCAATATGGCAGCGTTGGGACGGAAGAAAAGTATTTCCTGAAGTGGAAGGAAGACGAGCAGGACAACACCCGCTTCAAATTGGACAAGTATCTGCTCAAGCAGTGCGAGAAGACGCGGCTGATCGAGCTGATGCATGACTTTGTACTCTTCGATGGGGGGGTGAAAAAGCTGCCGCGCGTGCACCAGTATTTCGCCATTAAGGCGGCGCAACGGCATGTGCTTGACCGCAAGGGCGGCATCATCTGGCACACGCAGGGCAGCGGAAAAAGCATCGTCATGGTGCTGCTGGCTAAGTGGATTCTGGAAAACAACCCCAACGCCCGCGTGGCGATCGTCACCGACCGCGACGAGCTTGATAAACAGATCGAGGGGGTATTTACCGATGCGGGTGAGGCTATCAAGCGCACCAGCAGCGGGAGCGACCTGATGAGCCAACTGGGGCAGGCTAGACCACGCCTGCTCTGCTCGCTTGTGCATAAGTTCGGCAAGAAGAACGTGGACAACTTTGACCAGTTCATCAAGGAACTGGAGGCACAACCGAGCCAGACGATGGGAGAGGTTTTCGTTTTTGTGGATGAGTGCCACCGCACCCAGAGCGGCAGGCTGAACCGCGTGATGAAGGCCATCATGCCCAATGCGGTTTTCATAGGCTTCACCGGCACGCCGCTGCTCAAGAAGGACAAGCAGACCAGTCTGGAAGTCTTCGGCGGCTACATTCACACCTACAAATTCAGTGAAGCGGTGGAAGACGAGGTCGTGCTCGATTTGGTATATGAAGCACGCGATATCGATCAGCATCTCGGTTTGGAGGAAAAAGTAGATGCCTGGTTTGAGGCCAAGACCAAAGGGCTCAACGACTGGCAGAAAGACGAACTTAAAAATAAATGGGGCACTCTGCAGAACGTGCTCAGTTCACAGTCGCGCATGCAACGGGTAGTGAGCGACATCGTCTTCGACTTCAGCCTGAGACCGCGCTTGAACAACAAGCGGGGCAATGCCATTTTGGTATCGTCAAGCATTTACGAGGCATGTAAGTATTTTACCCTGTTCCGGAAGACGATGTTCAAAGGCAGGTGCGCAGTAGTAACTTCTTACAACCCGCAGACGAAGGACATCACCACCGAAGACACCGGGGCAGAGACCGAGACGGACAAGGAGTTCATTTACAACACCTACACCGAACTGCTAAAGGACGTCGCAGCCAAGCCTGGCATGACCAAGACTGAAACCTACGAAGAGCGAGCCAAAGAGCTGTTCAAGAAGGAGCCCGCCAATATGAAGCTCCTGATCGTAGTGGACAAGCTGCTCACAGGATTCGACGCCCCACCCTGCACATACCTTTACATCGACAAGAACATGCAGGATCATGGCCTGTTCCAGGCGATCTGCCGCACCAACCGGCTGGACGGCGAGGACAAGGACTTCGGTTATATCGTGGATTACAAGGACCTCTTCAAGAAGATGGAGAATGCCATCGCGGTCTACACTTCCGAACTGGATCACAGCGCGGGCGGCGTTGATCCCGAGGTGCTGATAAAAGATCGCCTGAAAAAAGGCCGCGAGCGACTGGATAACGCACTCGAAGCTATCGCGCTGCTTTGCGAACCGGTTGAACCGCCCAGAGGGGAACTGGAGCACATCCACTATTTCTGCGGCAACACCGAAATCCCCGAAGACCTGGCGGAGCGAGAACCGCAACGCGCCGCGCTCTATAAAGCGACCGTGGCCCTGGTCCGCGCCTTTGCCAACATCGCCGACGAACTGGAAGCCGCCGGGTACAGCGAGGCCGACATCAGCCGTATAAAGAAGGACCTCGACCGCCATCTCAAACTGCGCGAGATCATCCGCAACGCAAGCGGGGAAAGCCTCGACCTGAAAGCCTACGAGGCGGACATGCGCCATCTCATTGATACCTACATCGAAGCCGATGAGCCACGGAAGATTTCGCCCTTCGATAACATGTCTTTGTTGGACCTCATCGTGAAAACGGGCATCGCGAATGCGATCAATAGCCAGCTTGGCGGGATTAAAGGCAACAAAGATGCCGTGGCGGAGACTATCGAGAACAATGTCCGCAGCAAGATCATCAAGGAACACCTGAGCGACCCGGCCTACTACGAAAAAATGTCGGCCCTGCTCGACGAGATCATAGCCGCCCGCAAAGCGAAGGCGATTGAATATGAGGAATACCTCAAACAGATCGCCGAACTGGCGAAGAGAGTAGAAGCAGGGCAGTCTGACGAGACGCCGAAGACGCTGAATACACCAGGAAGACGCGCTCTTTATAACAATCTGAATCAGAACGACGAGCTGGCCATCAAAATCGATGAAGTGGTGAAGCAGGTCAGACCCGACGGCTGGCGCGGGATTCAGGCACGTGAGCAAGTGGTCAAGGCGGCCTTGTATGGGGTCTTGGAGAATGTGGCCGAGGTGGAGCGCATCTTCCTTATCATCAAACGGCAGAGGGAATACTAATGGTCTCGAAGATCGAGCTCGGTGAGATCGCCGTGGAGGTGGTAAAAAAGGACATCAAAAATATCCACCTGAGCGTATACCCACCTGCCGGAAGGGTGCGAATCTCTGCGCCCCTGCGTATGAATCTCGACACGATCCGCATCTTTGCCATTTCCAAACTCGGCTGGATCAAGCACCAGCAGCAGAAGCTCCGAGAGCAGGAACGCGAAACGCCTCGCGAGTACCTCGACCGCGAAAGCCATTACGTCTGGGGGAAAAGGTATTTGCTGTGGGTTGTTGAAAGCAATATGCCGCCTGGAGTCGGACTTAAACACGCCAAGATGTACTTACACGTCCATCCTGGTTCCTCCGACGAAGAGAAGCAGGATGTGGTCGAAGGATGGTATCGCGAACAGCTCAAGCAAGCGATTCCCTCATTCATATCCAAATGGGAGCCGCTAATTGGCGTGAAGGTAGAACGTTTTTTTGTCCGAAAAATGAAAACGAAATGGGGGAGCTGCAACTCCAAAGCCAGGAGCATCAGGCTTAACACTGATCTGGCCAAAAAACCGCTCGAATGCCTTGAATACATCGTCGTGCACGAAATGATCCACCTGCTGGAGCCCACTCACAACAGCCGCTTCGTGGCACTGATGGATCGGTTCATGCCGAAATGGCAGATTTGCCGCACGGAGTTAAATAGACTGCCTGTGAGGCACGAGGATTGGGATTATTGATAAAAGTGCCGTCAAACGTCACACTTTGGAGCTTCCTGAGAGGGACGGCGAACCGATTCTGACAAAGGCGCACCCGCCCGAGATCGGTTCGAGGCCAATGCAGCAATTTGCACAGGACACTCTCGAAGGCTTGACTAGTGTATTGTCCCACATTTAACTAGGATAACTGTTAGTCTTATGTTATATGGGGCACCAAAGGAGGTGGCCCATGCCCAAGAGTGCTCCGAGTATCGAATTGACAGAACAAGAGCGGACCGAGCTTGAGGCTATGGCCCGCAAACCTTCCACCGCTCAAGGGATGGCTATGAGAGCCAATATCATTCTCCTGGCGGCAGAAGGAAAGCAAAACAAGGAAATTCAAAAAACGCTTGGGGTGAATAAAAACGTTGTAAGTCTTTGGCGAAACCGCTTTCGATTCAGACGCACCAACGGTTTGCATGACATGCCCGGTCGAGGCAGAAAAAGAACTTACGGGCACGACCAACGACTCAAGGTGATTGCTAAGGGATGCGAAAAACCGCCGGATGCACAGATCTGGACAATTCGTGATTTGGCTGCTGCTCTTGCGGAAACCGGCATTAGCAAAAGTACAGTGGGCCGTATCTTGAAGGATATAGACCTTAATCCACATAAGGTGGAGTCGTGGCTGAACAGCAAAGATCCCGATTTCGAACCCAAAGCGGCGGAGATTTGCGGTCTCTATCTCGCCCCACCTGAAAATGCATTGGTCGTAAGCGTTGATGAAAAGACCGGAATTCAGGCTCTCGGCCGTAAATTCCCGGATAAACCAGAAAGACCTGGCAGTTCCCGAAAACGGGAGTTTGAATATAAACGCCACGGAACTGTCAGCCTCTTCGCGGCGTTTGTGGTCCATAGCGGCAGGGTCATTGGAGAGGTAAAGGAGCGCCATACTCGGGTTGAATTCCTCGATTTTCTTGAGGAGTTGAATCGCAACTGCCCGAAAGACAAAATGATTCACGTAATTGTGGACAACCTGGCCGTACACAAAACTCAAGAGGTGAAAGACTGGCTTGCCCGAAATCGTAGGTTTGAATTTCATTTCACTCCAACCCACGCAAGCTGGTTAAACCAGGTAGAGATGTGGTTCAGCATTCTGGCCCGACGCTTTCTCAAAGATGGCATATTTAATTCCAAGGAAGAACTGGTCAATGGGCTCCTTAAATACATCAATGACTACAATGAAAAAGCAAAGCCATTTCGCTGGACTTATGCGGCAGATCCGTTATGTATATAATCCTAGTTTATAGTGGGACGTTGCACTAGTTTTTCCGCGATCTTTCTGGGGCTACTGCACGATAAAGCAGTGTCTAATATGAAAATCTATAATAATAAAATCAATCACTAAGCCAGCGGCGCACATTATATTTTACAACGACTCTTCGACAACCAGAATTCCCGACCCCTCCATCCTGTCTTCTTTGAGCGCCAGCAGCGCCTGGTTGGCCTCGATCAGCGGGAAAACCTGAACCTGGGGCCTGATCGGGATTTCGGCGGCTGTCCGAAGAAGCTCCATGCCGTCCTGGCGAGTATTGGCCGTTACGCTGTGGATGTTTTTTTCATAGAAAAGGTGCTTCTCGTAATCCATCTGCGGGATCGGGGTCATGTAGATTCCGGCGAGGGCCAAAGTACCGCCTTTCCTTAAATGCTCCAGGGCCTTGGGGACAAGGTCGCCGGCCGGGGCAAAAATGATCGCGCTGTCCGTAAGTACCGGCATATCTTCGGGCTTTTCACCCACCCACTGCGCGCCAAGCCTGCCTGCAAGCTCTCTATGTTTTTCGCCCCGCGTGCACGCGTAAACTTCACAGCCCATGTGCACGGCTATCTGAATCACGATATGGGCCGAGGACCCGAACCCGTATATCCCCAGGCTTTCACCGGGACGCAGTCCGCTGCGCTTAAGGCTTCGGTATCCAATAATGCCTGCGCACAAAAGTGGCGGGGCGTCCAGGTCTGAAAAGATATCGGGTATCGGATAGGCGAACTGTTCGTTTACTACGGCAAACTCCGCATACCCGCCGTGCTCGTGATAGCCGGTAAACCGGGCGCGTTCGCACAGATTTTCCCGGCCGCTGCGGCAGTAGACGCATTCTCCGCACGTATGGCGAAGCCAAGCTACGCCGATCCTCTGCCCGAGCGTAAATCTCGTCGAGCCTTCCCCAAGCCGGTCCACTATCCCCACGATCTGATGTCCCGGAACAATCGGATGGCCGGGAAAGGGCAACTCGCATTCGATAACGTGCAGGTCCGTTCGGCAGACGCCGCAGGTCCTCACCCGGACCCTCACTTCCCCGGGACCGGCGGACGGGTCGGGAAGCTCCATGAATTTGAGAGGAGCTGACTCAACAGGCGCGCACTCACTTAGCACCATCGCTTTCATGATCTCCCCCTTTCGTCAAGAAAACATTGCCGGTTGATTTGTTCCGGTAAATTCTTCATAATTGCCGAATCTAGGAATGGAGCTGAACTTGCCCGACGGAAACAATACCAAAAAAGAAGTGCTCCACAAAGTCCCGTTTGTTATCCGGCTGGCCGCATGGGGAGCCGCGCTCCTTTTTTTCGTAGTCTTGCTCGCGCTCGTCGCGCTGCACGTGCCCGCGCTCCAAAAGGAAATCATACGCAGGGGCGTCGCTCGGATCGAAACCGCCACTAACTTCAGGGTGCAAATCCTCTCTTACAGGTGGTGGCCCTTTTCCGGAATAAATCTTGCCGGGGTAAAGATCGAGTCGGAGGGAAAGCAGATCCTCGACTGCGATAAAGTTCACCTCAAGTACAGCCTGTCGATAAAGCGGCCGTATATCATCGTTGAAGAAGTCTACCTGGAAAAGCCTTTTCTGCATCTTGAAAGAAGCGCCGACGGCAAATGGCAGCTCCCTGCCTCGTCTGCCAAAGGAGGGCAGGGGAGTGCAAAAGGGGATGAGCCTTACTGGGCTCATATGCAGCTTCCCAGAATTCAGATCGTCTCCGGCACAATCGAGGCCCGGCAGCAGGGAGATACGATTCTATCCATTAAGGATATTTCCGGGGCCGTTAATCTCAAAGCAGTATCGGGAGCGGAAGGCCTTAAAATTCTGTTGGAATTCCAAAACGCTCATGCTCGTTCGCAGACCGGCCAATCCGGGACATGGGACATTCAGGGTTCCGGAGTGCTCGACGAGCACGAGCTATACGTCCGAAGCGCGTTTCTTTCAGGCCCGGATAACTGCCTGATTTGGATTCAGGGACAATGGGACATTGGAAATTTCGATAATGGAAAAGCAAATCTTGTAATCAAGGATTTTTCGGCTGATAGCATTCCGTTTCTTCAGCCTCACCTCAGTGGACTCTCCGTCCTTTCGGGAAAAGTCGAGGTAACCCGCTCCGAGGGCAGGTGGTCCATCGATCACGATTTGTCAACGGACCTTGGCAGTATTAAAGGCGTTCTCCGGATTGAAAATGCGCCTGCCGGCGCTCAGACCGTCCTGCTCGATTCGCGCTTCACCGATCTCAAGGTCCACTTATCATCCGAATTGCCGGAATGCCGTCTGAACGGCCATATGGAAGTCAAAGCGGGAATCCAGGGAGGAGACCTGCGTGATGCGCAATTCACGGCCCGGCTCGACCCATCGACGGTCGGCGCCGAGACGATCCAGTTATGGGACCTTGGCGGGACATGGGAACAAAGCGTTCTGACGGTCAGGAGCAGCGCTCTGAAATGCTCTCTTGCCGATCTCAAATTTTCCCTTGTTGCCGACCTGCGCGGTTTATCGGATATCGGTCACAAAGGCGGCGTCACGCTTGAGGTCAGTCTTGAAAAGGGAAACCTGGAGAAAATCAACTCCAGGCTCAATCAAAAGGTCGGGGGGCTGATTTCGGTCGAAGCCAACTACAACCCGGGCAATTTTACGAACCCGAGACTCTGGCAGGCAAAGATCGACGCAAAGCTGAACATTCCGGAAATCGTCACTCTGAAAGGCTCGGGGACCTTTAATAACGGTGAGCTCAAGGCGGATTACGACCTCGATTTGACAGACGCGCAAAAAATCGCCCTGCTCGTGCCTCAATGGCAGGGAAAGGGAAGGGTGTCTTCACGAGGGACCCTTAACGGCAAATGGCCTGATTTGTTTTGGGATGGGGAAATTAACTCGCCTCGCTTTCAATATTCGAATTATCAGGCGGACCAGATCGCCGTTAAAGGAAAGGGAAAGCTCACCGGAAAAGAAGATCGGCGCGAGATTTCTCTCAAAGCTCAGAACGTGGTTATAGAAGGTAGAAAGCTTGCTTCCATCAAAATGGATCTCGATCAGCAAAAAAACTCATGTTCTTTCCAGTTTAATGGAGACGGAATCCTCGATCAGCTCTCCGCTCGTCTTTCCGGCAAACTGGACAGGATTTGGGAATTTCCGCTGGTATCCGTCTCGACTCAGGGCCAACTCCAGTGGAAGGAGTTGGGTGGAACAGTGGATGCAAAGTTCGACATCGAAAATGACGGCATAAAAATCCATTCGGCGTCTCTACAGCATGGCAGACAGAAAATATCGGCCGCCAGCGGCGCCATATCCGAATCAAAGACTGAACTTTCACTTTCCATCGACTCGATCGACGCCGCCCAGCTATGTCAACTGCTCGGCGTCAAAGAGCGCCCGGGCGGCACATTTTCCGGGCAGATACAGGTGAGCGGCAGACCTGATGCGCCTGAAGGCAGAATCAACATTCAGGGGACCGGCCTTAGCTATGGCAAACAGCAGATCGAAGCTCTGACTCTGCAGGGCAATTATTCAAAGAATATCCTGAGTGTCCAGGGAACGGCGAAAGCCGCGCAGATCCAGACTCCATTGGCTGTTTCCGCCAAAATTCCCGTAAGGCTCAGTTTTAAGCCACCCCAGTTCGACCTGAGACTTTCCGAAGAATTCAGCTCGGATGTGAAAATTTCAGGCTTGAAAGCCGAAGCGCTTCTGCCTTACCTTGCCTTTTTGACAAAGGCGGGCGGGCAACTGGAAGGAGACATTCACTGCGCGGGTAGCCTTGGACAACCGGTTGTAAGCGGCGCAGGGACATGGAAAGACGGCCTCTTTGAGCAAAAACAATGGCATCATCCGGCTGAGCATATTGAGGCCGAGTGGCAGGCTGACTCGAAGAATCTCTACGTCAGGAAAGCAGAAGTCTCTCACTTGGGCGGGAGCGTCACTGTGACCGGTCAGATCGATTACCCGCATTTCAATACGTACCAGTTCATAGCTGACGCCAGGGACCTCCAGGTTAGCGACATCTATGGAATAGAGGGAAAAGTCTCTGGCCATGCCGAGATAAACGACAATCCCCAGGCGGCGGACCTGACCGGGACACTGGTTTTCTCAAAGGCGCAGTTAAACCTTGCCAAACTTGAAACCGATATTGCACAGAATATCGAGATCATCGAGCCGAACACCAGCGGGAATCTAATTGAATTGAATACCTCGAAACATCCGAGCCAGTTCTCCAACAGGCTCACCATGGACGTAAAGCTCGAATTGCCGCAAAACGGAACCTGGGTAAACGGAACGAGCCTCAAAGCGGAAATAAACGGAGGTCTGTCTCTGCGAAAAACCCCCGGCGAGCCTGTCACACTTGTCGGAGAATTGCATGCCCTGAGGGGTACCTATAATTTTCAGGGTAAAGAGCTCAAGATTGTCGATGGCTCACTGGTGTTCATGAATAAACAGCCCGATCCGCAACTCCGGATTGTCTGCCGCAAGGAGGTCCGAGACGTTACGGTTCAGGCGCTTGTTTCGGGACCGCTGAGCCGTCCCAAGTTGGTGCTGAGCAGCGTGCCGGTGATGAACCAGGTCGATATTCTATCTTATTTCATGTTCGACCGCCCCGCGGGGGATCTTACAACGGGCCAGAATTCGCAGTTGCAGGGCGGCGCCGCTTCCTGGCTGGGTTCCGAGAGTTCCAATATGATTAAGAGCCTTATGGGCAACAACGCTCTGGCCCCGGACGCAGTCGGCTACAGGAGCTACACGGGAAAGTACGATCATCGGTTCGACAACGATGAGGGCCAGGCCAACACCGGCAAGGAAACCGGCATAATTGAAATTGGAAAGGACATAACCCCGGACCTGCACGTCACGTACGGGAAGGAAGTAATGGGAGAAGAGGGTAACGAAGTCCAGGTTGAGTACAAAGCGCCTAAAGGCCTGTCACTCAGAACACAGGTCGGCGCTGAGCAGACCGGGGTTGACATCTTCTGGAGGCATGATTTCGGTAAGTAAAATGAATAAGGAGTTCTCTAATGAAAATGAATGAGATACGAAGCCTCGCAAAGAGTCTGGGAATTAAATCGTTCGGGAAGAGCAAGATTGAGTTGATAAAGGAAATTCAAAGCAAGCAGGGCAATTTCGATTGCTTCGGGACCGCCACGGATTATTGTGACCAGCTCGAATGCCTTTTCCGGGAGGCCTGCCTACCGGAGAAACCTTAAAGATCAAAGGGCTGCGGCCTGGCGGGGATGCGGGGATGTTTGATATGCCTGATACCGACAATGCTGTTTTCTTGCAGATTCTAAACAGCAAGAGACCTGAACAGATAATCAATCTTATTATGAGCGATTCGGAGGGCCACTTCGAGACCAGGGGTTTGAAGGGGTCTTTCGGCTTGGACGAGATATGGATAGACCGCAACGAATTCCTCACATCGATGGAGGAATACGCAATGTTATTGTCCTATCTGCTGGAGACCATGTCGGAAGCCCAGGACCTGAACCTTCCATACGGCTACATGGAGAACTTCGAGTTTAAGGGTCAGGGATATTCGCTCGTCAGGCAGGACGGTCACAGAGTCCTCTCAAAGGCGGACTGACAAAGAAGCAGGCATTCATGTCCCTCCGGGACACCCTGAAACCGTGCAAAGACCCGTAGACCCGTAGGGTGGGCTAAGCGGCAGCGCAGCCCACCGGAACTTTTCGAAGCTGGATTAACCGGAAAACAGCAGGTCTGCCGGGAAGCAGGCGCAGCCCGGACGCAGGTCTTTTCGCCGTTAAGATTTTGGCCGGGCATTTATTTGTAACAATGGAAGAAGTTGTCTGATTCGGTCCGATTTACGGATTTTCTCGATCCGGCACAGTATCTCATGTCCCGTCGGGACTCCTCGAAACTTGAAAAAGTTGCACCTCTCCAATAATGCCTTATACCAGGTTGCGTTCAAGACCGGGCGGGCATAAACCCTGACTCTGCGCCATTGTCGCACGGTTCCTCCGTAGGGGAGGGGGAGCGCAGCGCTGTATGCCCTCCCGTTGTCGCAAAGTTCCTCATTGGAGAGGGTTAACGGGGAACGCAGGAGAATCTCATTTCGATTTACAAAGGTGATTTCCGAGTAATGATACTGTGCTGGAGTCGTTATCTATTTTGAGCTACAATCTAACATTATGCAGAAAAAAATGAGTCTCCCTCATATTATTTTGATACTTCGGCAAGCGCTGCCGCTCCTTGCCGAAAGGTATCGGGTCAAATCGCTTGGCGTATTCGGTTCCTATGTGAGACACTCGCAACGTGCCGATAGCGATTTGGATCTGCTGGTTACGTTCCTTGAACCCCCCAGTTTGCTCAAATTCATCGAACTCGAAAACTACCTCTCTGACTCCGTCGGAGTAAAAGTGGACTTGGTCATGGAAGATGCCCTTAAGCCAAGAATCGGCCGGCAAGTTCTAAAAGAGGTCGTGCATCTATGAAGGCGGAGCGCACCTATTTTGATTATCTGGAAGATATTCTCGATGCCATACAGAAGATCAGGGGCTTCATAGAGGGCATGGATTATGAACAATTCTGTCAAGATAGCAAGACGGCCTTTGCCGTCGTCCATGGTCTCGAGATAATTGGTGAGGCTTCAAAGCGAGTCCCCGACTCTGTCAAGCATGACCATCCTGAGATCCCTTGGCGTACTATGGCTGGAATGCGTGACAAACTAATCCATAACTACTTTGGGACCCATCTGGCAGTCATCTGGAGGACAATTTCGGAAGACCTCCCGACAATAGATCCGCTGGTGAGAAGGATCATCGAGGATTCTGAGAAAGTTGAATGAAAACGCCACAAGTTATAGCGGCGGCGTGCTTTCGGGCGTGGTCAACCGGCACGGACCGAGGGAGATTTTCGAGTAATGATACTGTGCTGGAGTAGCTTCATGCCTTGGCCAACTAGACTTCGCGCTCTTCAGTTCGCCACGCCGCATAGCGCAGTGCCTGCATGATGTCCTCGCGTTCCAGATAGGGGTAGTCGGCGAGGACTTCCTCGATGTTGTGACCCGCGCCGATCTGCCCGACGATCATTCCCACCGTGACCCGCATACCACGGATGCACGCCTTGCCGCCCATTACGTCGGGCTGTTGGGTGATACGGTCAAATTGTCCCATGCACATCTCCTTATCAAAACTCTTTGAAGCAGTACCTCATGTCCCTCCGGGACACCCTGAAACAATGAAAGGACCCGTAGGATGGGTGGAGCGGAGCGCAACCCATCAAGCGCGAAGCAAGGAGAAGGGCATCGGTGCACGACCCACTCACCCATTCACCCTCTCACCCTCCCTGGGGCGCGAATCCTTTGCGAACCGTATTTTCCACTATGTTTCGCGCAACCATGAAGTGCATAAGGTAGTCGGGCCCTCCCGCCTTGGACCCGAGACCTGACATTTTAAAGCCTCCGAAAGGATGGCGTCCCACAACGGCGCCGGTACATCCCCTGTTTATATAGAGGTTTCCGGTCCTGAAATTCTCCCGGGCCTTGCGGATATTTTCGGGGCTCCTGGAAAGCACCGCGCCGGTCAGCGCGTATTGCGTCCCGTTTGCTATGCGCAATGCCTCATCAAAATCTCCGGCTTTTATTATCGCAAGCACAGGCCCGAAAATTTCCTCCTGAGCCAGTATGCTGTCAGGGTCTACATCGTGGAAAATGCATAGCGGGACGAAATAGCCGCCGTCCGGTTGGATATTGCGTTCAAACACAGGGTATCCGGATTTTTTGCCCATCTCGATATATCTCATTACTTTATCGCGCGCGGCCGGTTCTATGACGGCCCCCATGAAATTCTCCGGTAATTCGACAGGCCCGATGTTAACACTCAGCGCCGCTGCTTCCAGCCTCTCCACTAACCGGTCATAGATGCCCTCGACAACTATCAGCCGGGAGCACGCGGAGCACTTCTGCCCCTGGTATCCGAAAGCCGACTGAAGCACATAAATGACCGCCTCGTCCAAATCGGCGTCCGAATCGATGATAATGGCGTTCTTGCCGCCCATCTCAACGATAACATTTTTAACGACCGAAGATCCCTCATGGATTTCGTGCGCCTTTGAAAGAATATGAAGGCCCACGTCCCTGCTGCCCGTAAATGCGATCATCGCGACGTTGGGATGTCCTGTCAGGGTGTCGCCCATCGTGCCGCCGGGGCCGGGAACAAAATTGAAAACCCCGGCAGGCAGGCCGGCCTCTTCGAAAATGCTGTTGAGCATATACCCGGTGACCGGCGACTGCGATGCGGGTTTATAGACTACGGTATTGCCGGTAACTATGGCCGCGGAACTCATTCCGGTCGAAATGGCCATCGGAAAGTTCCAGGGAGCAATGACCGCAGCCACTCCACGTGGTTCGTACTGCAGAAGGCTCGTTTCACCCGACACGTTTCCCATCGTTGTGGGACGGCCGTACCGGAGCATCTCTCGGCCGTAGTATTCGAGGTAATCGATTGCTTCGCAAACGTCGCCATCCGCTTCGCTCCATGCCTTGCCGACCTCGATGACCTGCAGCGCCGCGAGCTCGTAGCGCTTGAGCCGAGCCGAAGCCGCTGCTTTGAACAGATATTCGGCTCTCTTTTCCGCCGGAGTGTCCCGCCAGTCCGGGAACGCGGATTTTGCGGCGGCAATTGCCGATTCAGCTTCTTCGATACCTGCCGAGGAGATTATTCCCACTGTTTCCTCGGGGCGGTCTGGGTTCAAAGACGCAAACCGGGAGGAGGTGTGAATTTTTTCCCCGCCGACTATTAAGGGGACCTCTATCGGAAAGCTGTCGCGCACTCTCTTTAAGGCATTAGCGAATTCAATGCGGTGCCCCGAGCGTGCCCAATCGAAAACGGGTTCTATTCTGTAAGGACCAATGCCGCTTTGTTTGGCAGCTTTTTGCGGCGCGCTCACCATTTTTTTCACCTTATCGGCGGGATTGCTCAACAGATTACCCCTGGGCAGCTTCAGTGAAAAGGCCTGCCTCAGAAATGATTCGTTGGCCGTGTTCTCCAGCAGCCTCCTGACAAGGTAGGACATCCCCTGCAACATCTCGCCCACAGGGCAGTAAACGCGAACCTGCAAGCCGGCTTTGCGAAGAGCGTTGCGAACCGGCTCCCCCATACCATAGAGCACCTGAAATTCAAGATCTTCGCCGGTTGCGCCGACTTCTTTGGCCGTCTCGACAACCGCCGCAATCGAGCGAACGTTGTGAGATGCGCACGCGAGCTTTACACGGCCTCTGTTTTCCAGAATCATTCGGGCCAACCGCTCGAAATTGGCGTCTGTTTCAGATTTTTCGGTGAATACGGGCGAAGGCCAGTTCTTCTGGTCGGCAACGATGAGTTCCTGGTCCCAATAAGCGCCCTTCACGAGCCGGATGGTAAAATGGAAGTCACCCCAGGCAGCCCACCCGATCATCTGCTGAAGGTCTTTTTCGCTTTCGCTCAAATAAGCCTGAATTACTATCCCCGTATGCGGGTACCTGCTGAATTCGGGCTCCTCCATAAGACTGCGATAAAGTGCAAGCGTCAGGTCCTTTAACCCATGGTGTTCCATGTCGAGGTTAATAAAAGCGCCGGCTTGCATCGCCCTGCGCATGATCGGACGCAAACGTTCCTTTGCTTTTTCAATGGAGTGCTCAAAAGCGCAAGCGTTCATCTGTGAGTACATGGCCGAAGTCTTGATAGAGACATTCACCCTGGGAGAATGACCCCAATCGAGGCCGTCCGGGACTCCGCCAAGAGGGCGCCATTTGGGCTGGGCGGCGTTCAGGAAGTCAAACAAGTTGAGATAACGCTCCTGATACTCCTCAGCTTCTTTTTCAGACACGACGGCTTCACCGAGAAGATCTATCGAGAAGCTCAGGCCTGCGGCGCGCAGCTTTTCGAGCGCCGGCAGGCTATCTTCCGGGGAAGTCCCGGCAATGAACAGCCTCGCCATTTTGCCTATGTTTCTTCCGATAGCCCCGGCAATAACCCTGGAGGTCATCCAGGACGGGGCAACGTATTTGATTCCCCAGTTCACTGCAGAGGGGAAGTGAAGGGCGGAATCTGAAAAATACTGCTGTATGTGACTGATTACTGCTTCGGCATCCCTCAGGTAAGGAAACACATCGATGAAGCGAAACATCTGTACTTTAAAAGCCTCATTGTGCATGCACCACTCGAAAAGCTTGCCTGTCCAGTATTCCCTGCTGAAAATAGATCCGGATTCTTCCTCCATCAGATCGTAGAGGCGATATCCGGTCTCGCGGATACTGCCTTCGATATCAGAATTCATGGGTAAACTCCTGAATGTATGGACCACATTGTATCCGCGATAATCCTTGCCATCCGTTCGAAATGCAATGCTTCCGGATTAACTCTACATATCTCTTTTGTGCCTCTCTGTTCGCCTTTCTTTTTTCCACCCTTTCGCTGAGTCTTTCTTTTTTACATTCCCTTTGGGAGTCCTGGCGCGATACTGGGCTTCAAAATGATGCGGCTCAACGATAAACGAGCCTGGCGCAGGGGCAGGGGAGGGCTTGTCCCCCGGCTTGCGCGCACCACCGGCCAGCCTCTCTGCGACGTCCTGGCGAAGCTTCGGAAAGAAGATAAATTCCACCGGGACGGATTCGACAAGATAGAGATCCGGCCCGGCGACGAGAAAGCGTACGCCTTTGCCGGAAGCCTCACGAGCCTGTATCTCAATCAAAATCGGCGATTGCTCGCGTCTTTTTGCAATCCGCAACGCAAGATCCCGGTCTGCGCAAACGGCTATAAATCGGCGCCTGGAGCTATTTAAACCAACTTCTTGGGTCCGAACCATATTCTTGGGTCTCAACCCGAAGTAAAGCCGCTCAGGCACATCGGATGCCGGCGGATAGCTCGGCCTTGCAACTTCAGGACAAAGCCGCAACATATTTCCATCCAGTTTCCATGGAAGCTCTATCCCCAGCAACGCAAGCTCCCGGATTGTGGATTCACGCACAAAGCGCAAGGAAGGGTCTTCCTGCAGAACCCAGTAAAATTCCTTCCAGGGCATGGCGCCGTCAGTATCCCAGAAAAGTCCATGTTCACCGGGGCTACGCCGGGCGATATAGTCGAGAATTTTGGCCAGTGTTTTCGGTTGATGTTTCAGCATTCCTTGGAGCTTTCAATTGTTGAGTTTACAATGCGAGATTATATGACATATCGTGGGTAGTTGAAACGGAATCGTTCACCGCCGGACGCCTGAAGCATTTCGCCCAGCCGCAGAAAACACGAAGATAACTTTCTCAGAGAGGACACTGAGAAAAACTGTGCGCGGCGGGCTTTGGGGACGGCGGATCTTTCCCGTCCTTTAGTTTACATAATTAGGTTTTATCTTTCGCGTGACCGGGTAGGGACTGATGCTGCGGGGGTTTGGGGGCGAGAGTCCCCAAGGTTTTGCTCTGCCTTTCCCAAGATCGAGCCGAAGTATCCCTTCGTTCAAATGGCAGTGCGTATGCATCCTAAAGGGTGTGCCATGGCTTTATCGTGGCGCAACCCTTTAGGTGTTTTAAGCATAATACCTCTCTGCTTCTGGGCGGTAGTTCGTCTTTCCTACCTTTCCCTGAGTCTCGCCTCGTACCCTTGATAGAGGTCCAGGGTACGAGGTGATACTCAGGGGGGTGGGATAAGAGGAAACGCCTTAGAATGGCCTTCAGGGCTGTCTCTTTGATTTTTTTGTATACAGACTTCGCGAGGGCCGGGTACAGTGCCCCCCGCGCAAGCTCCGGCCATCGCCCGCGAAGCGGCGCCCCTTCACTTGAATATACTAATAGCTCTTTTCGGCAATCCTTTCTGGGGGCCGATCTTGGTCAATTTTATATTATCAGACGTTATCGATTCCTCGATCGCATTCTTTCTCTCTCTCACAGTCGCTCGAAACATAGAGCCGGCGCGTGGATGATAAAACTCATTATGTACCCGGAGGTTTCCGGAGAGCTTGAACCTGGCTGTGCACCGAGGCCGTTCACTCAAAAGGTGCAAAGTGGCTCTGGCAAAACCTTTTAGCCTTCTTGACTGGCCTATATTATGTATTCCTGGCGTCGGTTAGCCAGGTTTACATAATAATGTTTTATCTTTCGCGAAGCCGGGCAGAGAGCCAGTTTTGCCGGGCCATTTCTGAGGGCATGTTGGCCGGCCCATGTTGCGGGGGTTTGGGGGCGAGAGTCCCCAAGGTCCTTAGTCTTTGCCTTCCCGCCTTTCCCAAGATCGAGCCGAAGTATCCCTTCGTCCAAGTCGTAGTGCGGGCTAAGACACCTCAAGGGTCGTGACAAAGTGCTTTATCTTGGCACACCCTTTAGGTGTCCTTGCAGATCGCATGATACCTCTTGGCTTCTGGGCGGTAGGTCGTCCCTTTCCTACCTTTCCTGAGTCTCACCTCGTACCCTTCACGGCTTGCAGGGTATGAGGTGAGACTCAGGAGCGTGGGATCTGAGGAAACGCCTTGAAAGGGGTTTGTGGGGCGAGTGATTGATATTCTTGTTTACACCTCCCCTGGACTAAGGTCCTTGCGACGGCCAAGGCCCACCCCCCCGGCAGGCGGGCAGGCCGTCGCCCGCGAAGCGGCCGCCCTTCACTTGAATCTATATATAGTTTATCTCAAAGTTCATTGATTTTATTGGATATTTTGGCCTACCTACCCGCATGCTAAACACCTCATCTCTCTCTAACTCTCCGAAAACAGTACGCATTATCCGGATCGCGGATGATAAAACTCATTATGTACCCGGAGGCTTCCGGAGGGCTTGAACCTGGCTGTGACCGAGGCCGTTATAAGAAGTGTGCCAATTGGCTCTGGGCAAATCCTTTTAGCCCTTCATAGACGGGCATATATTATGTACACCTGGCGTCGGTTAGTAGGTTTACATAATATATATTATCAGACATAACCTATTCTCATCAACCTTTTCGCTTGACTTCAAAGTGCTTTTCAATTACATGATTCGGGCGCTAAGCGGGAATAACTCAGTGGTAGAGTGCAACCTTGCCAAGGTTGAAGTCGCGGGTTCAAATCCCGTTTCCCGCTCCATAGAAGACTCGGGGTGGTTTTGAAACCACCCCTTTTTTTTGTGGACTTCGAACGAGTTGTACCTATATTTCCAAAGGATGGAATAAACTTGCCCGCTTTTTGTTTACATGTTTCGGGCTTCAGGCGGGAATAACTCAGTGGTAGAGTGCAACCTTGCCAAGGTTGAAGTCGCGGGTTCAAATCCCGTTTCCCGCTCTATCGGCTATTCGGGGTGGCTTTAAGTCCACCTTTTTTAAGGACTTGCAACTGCTTCCGGCTATAATTCGTAGATTATGGATCAAATCGTACTCTCCAAGCAGATTCATGCAGCCAAGAGGAAGACCTGGAAAAGCCTCTGCGAAGAATTTTATTCGCATTTCACTTACAAAGATCGTGTACTCGTCACTATTGACCCGGACCCTGATGCGATCGGGTCCGCCCTCGCCGTGAAGAGGCTCCTGTGGCATAAGGTGTGCTCTACATCGATCGGAATGATCAGACCCATAAGAAGATTAAACAATCTCGCAATGGTAAGGCTGCTTCGCCTTCCTTTGATTCCTTTAAAAAAGAACGATTGCGCGAAGTACGATAAATTCGTTTTGGTCGACAGCCAGCCCTCCCATAATGAATTATTTGGCCGGTTCCATTATACGGCGGTCATCGATCATCATCCTCTGACGAAGGAGGTGTTAAACGCCGAGTTCTGTGACGTGCGCCCCGAGTACGGGTCTACCTCCACGATCATGTCTCAGTATCTCCGGTCCGCAGGGATCAAGCCATCGCTGAGCCTTGCCACAGCCCTGCTGTATGGAATAAAAACCGATACGCGTAGCTTTGAGCGCCATACACTAATTGAGGACATCGAGGCTTTCAGATATCTTTTCGAGTATGCCGATCACAATAGTTTGAGAAAAATCGAGATTTCAGATCTCTCACTTCGCGATACCCGATATTTCCATAAGGCATTTGAGAGAAAGCATGTCGTAAAGGACAGGATTTTCGTTCACCTCGACGAGGTTACCTCTACCGACATTCTGGTCGAGGTCGCCGAGTTCATGCTCAAGATCCACAGCATCTGCTGGAGTATAGTGTCGGGGATTCACAACGATACCCTTGTCATAGTCGTTCGTAATAATGGACCGCGAAAGGATGCCGGTAAACTTGTGAGAAATGCTTTCGGCTCCATCGGTTGTGCAGGAGGACACCAGGCGTTGGCCCGCGCGGAGATCCCGCTCGCCCGCCTGTCTGAAGCCTTAGGGCATTTATCGTCTACTTCTATCGAACGTTTTGTTCGACACAGGCTCTCCCCCTTTGGGAAAACTTAGTAAATAACGTGTATCCTTCTGATAAAACTGACAATAATTTGAACGCTATCCCTGCATCGGATTGTCGGCCTTCGCTCAAGAGTGTCGATATCTTTACGGATGGCGCTTGCACTGGTAACCCAGGGCCTGGCGGATGGGCTGCCATTTTACGCTATAGAGGATCCGAGAAGGAAATTGCAGGCTTTGAAAGGCATACCACTAACAACAGAATGGAGATGAAGGCGGTAATCGAGGCCCTCCGGATGTTACGCGAACCTTGCAGGGTGAAAGTCCACAGCGATTCCACGTATCTGCGGGACGGAATTACCCGCTGGATACATGGCTGGAAGCAAAACGGATGGATGACCAAGGGCAGACAACCCGTCAAAAACCGCGAACTTTGGGAGCTTCTCGACGATTTGTCGAAAAAGCACCAGATGGAATGGGTCTGGGTAGAGGGACACGCGGGCCATTTGGAAAACGAGCGCTGCGACGAGCTTGCCCGCCGTGAGATCATAAAAAATATCTTAAAGTAAGGCGGTTTTTGTTCCAGAAAAGCAAAACCAGGTAATGAGCCAGTTTGGAGGGCAGCAAGTCTTATAATTCCAAGCTAAACTTCGGCCGTCCCACTAAGCACATAACGACATGCCCTGCCCTTCCCTATTCTGTGGAGCTTTGCAGAGTCAACCAATTCGTTGAGTTCGCGAAGGGCTTGGCGTTCGGAAATTTCAGCAAGTTGCGAATAGTACTTATTCGTTATGAACCCGTGTGTTTTAATGAACGCCATTGCCTGCATCTGCCTCACCTTAAAGCCTGAATCGGGCATTCTGTCCCCGGCGCTCAACCCTGGAATTGGCAAAATCCCGGTATCTGGAATTTTCTTTTCTTCTGTGGCGGTTACTGGCGCCCCGCGGGGCTCTCTTAGATCGGGGGGCAGGTCTTTGACCTGGATTTCATGTCTGTCTGAAAGAATAATCGCCCTCTCGATCACGTTTTCCAACTCCCGTACATTCCCCGGCCAGTGATAATCGAGAATACGCTCCATTGCGCCCGAAGAGATGGCAACTAACTCCTGATTGTTTTCCTTCGAGTACTTGGCAAAAAAGTGGTTTACCAGAAGGGGCAGATCGTCCGGGCGCTCGCGCAGCGGTGGCAAATAGACATGTACCACGTTCAGGCGGTAATAAAGATCGCTGCGGAAGCGACCGTTTGCGGCATCCTCCTTGAGATTTCGGTTGGAAGCCGCCACTATGCGGACGTCCACCTTTAGTGTTTGGCTGCCCCCTACCCTTTCGAACTCCATTTCTTGAAGAATCCGAAGCAGTTTAACCTGCAGAGGAGGAGACATTTCACTTATTTCGTCAAGAAAGAGCGTTCCCTCATGAGCGAGTTCGAATCTGCCTTTTCGCTGGCTCACCGCCCCGCTGAATGCTCCCTTTTCATGTCCGAAAAGCTCGCTTTCGAGCAGTGTTTCGGGCAAGGCGCCGCAGTTTACCGAGATGAAAGGCTGTTCTTTTCTCGGGCTGTTGTAGTGTATGGCCCTCGCAATCAATTCCTTGCCGGTACCTGAATCTCCCGTTATCAGAACGGTTGCCTTGGTGGGGGCTACTTTTTCAATCAACTCGAATATGCGCTGCATCTGCGCGCTTCTGCCGATGATGTTTCCGAAGTGATACTTGCCTTGCAACTCGCGGGCAAACTGCCGATTCTGTCTGACCAGGTGATAATGGTTGATTGCCTTGGCAATTGTGAGTTTTAATTCCTGATTCTTAAAGGGCTTGAGGATGTAGTCGAAAGCGCCCTTTCGCATCGCATCCACGGCTTTTTCCACACTGCCGAAGGCCGTCATCATAATAACCGGAAGATCGGCCTGCCGCTGTCGAATTTGTTCCATAAACTCCATGCCGTCCATCCCGGGCATTTTCATATCCGTGATAACCACATCCAAATCGTTTTCCTGCAAGAGTTCAATGCCTCTGCGAGCGCCTTCGGCGGTGATGACATGATAGCCTTCTTCTGAAAGCAGCGCCTCCAGAACGAGCAGGTAATTCCTTTCGTCATCGACAATAAGGATTGAATTCATTCTATTCCGCACGTTCTCCCTCTTCATCGAATTCAGGCTGCGTGAGCGGGAGTCTTATCAGCATGGTGGAGCCGCACCCTTGCAGGCTTACAACTTCTATTTCGCCGCTGTGGTTGTCTACTATGGTCTGAACAATGGCAAGCCCCAGACCGGATCCTTTTTCGCGCGTGGTGAAAAACGGATTGAAAATCTTTTTCATTACTTCCTTCGGGATTCCCGTTCCGGTGTCCTGGACTTGGATTTCCACCAGAGAAGCGTCATCCCTGCCGTTAACAATCGATGTCCTTATCGTGAGGTTTCCTCCTTGCGGCATCGCCTGCAGCGAATTAGCAAAGATGTTGACAAAGGCACGATAGAGCAGATCCTCATCGGCTTCGAGGCAATAATCCCCTGTCTGGTAACACTTTTCAACCTTGATACTGAGCCGTTGGCACTCAGCTTCCATTACGGAAAGATTCCTGTCCAGAATATCTTCGATCCGGCATTTTGCAGGCCGCAACGCCTGGGGCCTGGCGAAGTCCAGAAACTCGGTCAGGATATTGTTCAGGCGTGTCGATTCCTCGACTATAATCGAAGAAAACCTCTTTTGTTTATCGTCCTGCATGCGGTTATCGAGAAGCTCCGCTGTGCTTCTTATGATACCCAGGGGGTTGCGGATTTCGTGAGAGACACCGGCAATCATTTCGCCAAGTGCCGCAAGCCGCTCAGATTGATGAAGCTGTTCTTCGAGTTTGTACCTCTCTTCGCTTCTTGCCGTGATTATGCGTTCGGCGTGCCTGGCGATAAAAAGAATCGTCAGGAACAGGATTCCAACAAAGAGAAGGAAACTGAGTGCGACTATCCACTGAAACCGGTATATGGTTTCATAATCGTGTGTTACATCCTGCGTGATTTCGAAAACGCCGAGGACTTTACCCTTTCTCCAGCTAAGCGGCCTCTCCTCCCACATAGGCAGATAAGTCGTGAGCCTTCGGGTGCCCCCTTTCAGTTCGAATCCGAAGAAATTAGTCTTCTCGGCTGACAGTACCGAGACGGATTGTCCGTTGAAGGCTTGTTTGAAGGGCGCACCAAGGTCGCCCTTGCCGCCGATCATTTCCTTATTTGTGCTGTAGAGGAGTATCTCTTCCGAACTGTAGATGTTAACGCGCTCTAACGCCAGTCCGTGGATTGTGTTACTTACGACCATGTCAAGCCTTTCATACTGGCTTTCCCGGCTAAGGCGGATTTCCCCATCGGCGATCACTGTAGGCACGGTGAATTGGTAAAAGACCTGGTGATTGAGGTTCTCGGCGACAATAAGCGCATATTGTTCGCTTTTCTTCAGCAGTATGGCCTTGGCTTTCTGAGAGATAAACCCCGACAGAAGAATGGTGCAAACCAGGATCACTACAAGACTGGAAAGGGCAAGATACTTGACCAGTTGAAACGGCTTGACGCTTTCCAGAACTTTTTTCTTGGCTTGAATCGATTTCATTTTCCGTGGCTGTTTTCTTTGTTAATCAGTTGCTTAACCTTAGCACGCCTTTGCTCAAGCTGGTCTCTGAATCTTGCTTCCCATCCGGCGGCTTTGGGATTAAAGAAAAGCATGCCAGCCAGCTCCCCGGGCATGTAGACCTCGGGAAGCCACCCTTCCTCGAAGTCGTGAGCGTATTTGTATTCACTGCCGTATCCCAGTTTCTTTAAAAGCGCAGTGGGCGCGTTGCGCAGGTGCAGAGGCACCCGGGCGTCGCCACTGTTCTTGGCCGCTTCCAAAGCGCCCCCAAAAGCGGTGTATAGCGAATTGCTCTTGGGCGCAAGGCAAAGATACACAATAGCCTGAGCAAGGGCAAGTTCCCCTTCTGGACTGCCGAGGAAGTGATAAGCCTGAAAAGCATTTATGGCCTGCACCAGAGCGGTGGGATCGGCGAGCCCGATATCTTCGCAAGCCATCCGGACGATACGTCGAGCCAGATATAGCGGGTCCTCGCCCGCTTCAAGCATTCGCGCCAGCCAGTAGAGGGCAGCGTCGGGATCGCTTCCCCTGACGCTTTTATGGAGAGCGGAGATGAGGTTGAAGTGTTCCTCGCCGGCCTTGTCGTAATGCACCGGCTTGCTCAGCATAGCTTCCTTTGCGCCTTCAAGGTCCACGTTTCTTATGCCTTCGGAATCAGGCGCCGTTGTCAAAACGGCAAGTTCCAGGGCATTCAGAATGACCCGGGCATCTCCTCCGGAGGTCGCAAGCAGATAATCCACCGCTTCCTGTGTGAGCAGCGCCGGATATTTTCCAAGTCCCCTCTCGGCATCGCTTAGAGCACGGTCGATTACTTGCCTCATATCGGCCTCTTCGAGCGGCTCCAAAACCACAACCTGAGTACGCGACAGAAGCGGACGAATAATTTCAAACGAAGGATTTTCCGTGGTCGCCCCGACCAAAAGGATCGTTCCGTTTTCAACGTGCGGCAGGAGGGTATCCTGCTGGGCTTTATTCAATCTGTGGATTTCGTCCATGAACAGCCACGTCCGGATTTTCCTTTTTGCGAGGACTTCTTTTGCCTCCTGCACGGCCGCCCGGATTTCTTTGGCCCCCGCCATGACTGCAGACAGAGACACTAAGAAGCTTTCCGTATGTGTTGAGACGATCTTGGCCAGAGTGGTCTTGCCCGACCCCGGCGGACCCCAGAGGATAAGCGACTGAAAATGTCTATTCCGTATAATTCTGTCGAGTATTTTTCCGGGCCCGAGCAAATGCTGCTGCCCGATGAACTCGCCAAGATTCCTCGGCCGCATCCGCTCGGCCAGGGGAGCTTGTCCCCCGAGTTCTTCATCCGAATGCTTCACGAAAATATTCAACTGGTCCATTGATTTTTATTTTGCCGGGTCGATTTCATGCCCTCCGCTGCCCATTTAGCGAAAAGCGCATGTTGCCTCTGAAAATGCAGTTTTCTGAGGATAAGCCTAATTGTAAAAAAAAAGTACAAATATTCCAGCTTTTTGCTATAAACGGGCGCAGTTTGTGATTTCGCCGCCGCCTGCCGTTCCTCAGATGAGGGGGTGTGCTATTGCAAGCCCATGCCACTGTTTTTCCACAAATGTTTATTGTACACTGTGCCTGACGATGTTAGGATACATCACTTCCTTAGAAAGCTGAGAATATGAACCCCAAGCCAGCGAAAAGAATTGTGCTCGTCATGGTTGATGATGACGAGGACGATTGTCTGCTGGTCGAAGCTGCCCTTTATGAAGCCTACTTCAAATGCGATTTTCACTGTGTTCGTGATGGTCTGGAGATGCTCGATTATCTCAATGGGTACGGCCTCTATCAGGACCCTGCCAGGGCGCCCCGTCCGGATATAATTTTACTTGACCTCAAGTTGCCCAGGATGAACGGCCGTGAGGTCCTTTTAAAGTTGAAATCTGATGAGCGGTTTCGCTCGATCCCCGTAATCATCCTGACAACCTCAAGTCTGGAGGAGGATATAGCTTTCTGCTACGATGGGGGCGCCAACACTTACGTTGTCAAGGAGGCCTCTTTTGACGGGCTCAGGGCCACCCTGAAGGTCGTAAGAGATTACTGGTTGGACACTGCTACACTTCCCCCCAGGGGAGATATTCCTGGCCGAGAAAAGCAGTGAATCATTTTGGCCCGTTGGTTTGTGACTCTCCCCGGCATCTCTCATTAGCTGGCACTGTGCGGGCTTTTCGCCTATTTTTTTCGGGCCGGCCTTTCCAAAATCACCGAAAGCTCACGGACTTTCCTCAGGTTGATGCGATATAAGCCCCTTTTTAGAAGATCAGGCCCAAACTTCAATGTGCGTATTGCGGGACCTTGACTCATGAAACTTACTTCCAGAGAAAAACAGTCAGTCGATGCATCTAAGAGATCCCTCGAACAAAATACCCGATTAAAATCAGAACTTGCCGAGGTGAAGGGATTTCTCGAGGCAATCATGGAGCATGTTCCCGAAGCGATCACTGTCACGGATGCCAGGGACCTCTCTATTCGAATGGTGAGTAAATTCGGCCTGGAGCTACTCGGTCACCCAAAGGAAAAAATCGAGGGACTCACCTGCAAGAAGTATACAGATTTCCAGGACATCTTACATGCGGACGGCATAACCCGGGCAAGTTGGGAGGAACTGCCATTGACCCGGGCTATCCTCAAGGGTGAGATCATAACAAATGAGGAGTGGGCGCTCAGACGCTCCGACGGAGAAAAGGTGAACCTTCTTTGCAATTCAGGTCCCATCTTGGATCAGCACGGCAATGTAATAGCAGGGATTACCCTCTGGCGCGACATCACCGAGCGCAAACGCATAGAAGAAGAACTCCGCGACAAAAACATCATAGCACGCAAAGATATGGAGGAGGAACTGCAGGCAAAATCCAATCGTCTCCAGGAAGTGAACTCCGCATTGAAAGCCTTACTACGGCAGAGGGACGAGGACAGGAAGGAGTTCGAGGAAGCACTTCTGACCAATATCGAAAATCTTGTCATGCCCTACGTCAAGCGGTTGAAAAATGGCCCTCTAAGCAACTCTCAGGCTTCATTGCTTGAAATCCTTGAATCTCATTTAAAAGAACTCACCTCAAAGTTCGGCAAGACGCTGGCGCTCCAATACAGGGTTCTCACGCCCACCGAAATGAGGGTCGCAGCCCTTGTAAGAGACGGAAGAACCACCAAAGAGATCGCAGACCTCCTATGCATCTCCGAGAAAACAGCTTCATTTCACAGAAATAATATCAGGTCCAAGCTTGGCCTACGAGGAATGGGAATAAATCTAAGATCTCATCTCTTGAGTCTCACCTGATATGCTGGTTTTTCCCCCGTATTTTCCCCGTAAATTCTTGGGCTTCAAATCCAGCCTAAACTCTGTACCATAGACCGAAGAAGTAAAGCAGCGGGAAAGCACTATTATTACGCCCGCTCAAACTCACGCTGGACGTAGTCCGGCGAAGACTTCGGAGGTGAGCCTTGGGAGTAAAGCCCCACCCTGTTGTCGCCATCATGGATCAAGACAGCGATGATCGCCTTTTGTTAAAGGAGGCATTCGAACAGTGTCGTCAGGATATAGATGTCCATACTTTTGGAACGGGTGAACACCTGCTGGATTATCTGACCCGGGAAGGCGGGCGCACTCCGGCCAGCGCTGCCGACCTGCTCATCCTGGGTCTGCACCTGCCTTCGGAGAGCACTTTTGAGATTGTAGCAACGATAAAATCAAATCCCATTCTAAAGCCCATACCCCTTATCGTGCTGATAGGCCCGTTACCCGATACTACGATAAAGAGACTCTACGATCTGGGAGCAAATACCGTGGTCGCCCGGCCGCTACGCTGGGATGAACTCGTTGATGTCTTGAAAAAAATATGTGAATACTGGTTCGGGCCCTTGAAGATATAAGAGATGTTGGCCCATGCGCTTTCACTATGCTACCTGCCCTGCATAATCCTGTCTTGAAGTTAAGATATCGGTCAAAATAAAATATTGGGTCGCATCTTCATGCAATAAATGATAATATTATTTTGCTGACAAACGTTATCCAAACGCCGGACAAGCGCTCTCGATCACGACAAATATTGAGCCGGGATTTGGAAAAAATCCGATGGTCTTCAAGAGGCAGCAAACGGAGCCCCATGCAAAAGGTCCTGCAATTTTCTCATGATCCCGGAAAGGCAAAAGTCCCTTCCAGCGGCCTCCCTTTTCAGCAGATTCTGGACGAACCCACGGACGGGAACCGGTTGGTTCTGGTCATGGTGGATGATGACGAAGACGACTGTATTCTTGTAAACGAGGCCCTCAAGGCGGCCTGCAGCGGCTGTACTTTTCGTTGTGTTGGGGACGGTGAGGAAATGCTGGAATATATGCATTGCACCGGCCGCTACAAAGATGTTCAGTCGTGCCCTGTCCCGGATCTCATTCTGCTTGACCTCAACATGCCCAGGATGGGTGGCCGCGAGGTGCTGAAAAAATTGAAGGCGGACCCTCGCTTCCGGGCCATTCCGGTGATCATTTTGACAACATCGAGGGAATTGGACGACGTAAAAGCCTGCTACGATCTGGGAGCTAATTCGTATATCACCAAACAGCCCTCCTTCGACGAGGTGGTTTCCTCTATCAAGACGCTTATGGAGTATTGGATAGAGGTCGCGACCCTTCCCCGCAAGAAGGTTCACACTGAGGACCCCGGCGAGCCGGGTAAAGGTTCTTCGTAAGTGGATAGGCTATACATATTGGTGCGCGACGCGCTGGAAGCGGCCGGCCTCACAAGATGGCGACTAGATATAAGATAAAATTCCCCCGTCAGACGAAATAAATCCACGGACACAGTAAGCAAAGAGTGTGAGGTGGAGAAAGAACCTGGTCCCTTTATCCGCTCTGCTCAATGCGGCCAAATAATTATACCCGGCTTTTCACCACGATTACTCCCCCAGGTACGCTTTTCGGATACCTTCGTCTCTGAGCAATTCTTTGCCGGGACCTTCAAGAACTACCGAACCGGTCTCCAGGACGTATGCGTAGTCGGCTATATCGAGGGCCGCCGCTGCATTCTGCTCGCTCAGCAGGATGGTAGCCCCGTCGGCCCTGACCTTTTGAATGGCTCTGAAAACTTCCTCCACCATTAGCGGCGCAAGCCCGAGCGATGGTTCATCAAGCAGGATCACCTTAGGCTGGCTCATAAGCGCCCTTGCAAACGCCAGCATTTGCCGCTCTCCACCGCTGAGCGTCCCCGCCAATTGCGCCTGCCTTTCTGAAAGCCGTGGAAAAATCGAAAACGCCCATTGCAGTCCTTTTTCCAACTCCGCTCCAGAACGGTTGTATGCGCCAAGCTCAAGGTTTTCCATAACGGTCAGGTTTCCAAATATCCGCCTTCCCTCAGGACTTATTGCGATACCCAACTGAATGATAGTGTGAGTTTTGAGGCGCGTTATATCATTTCCGAGAAATAAAACTGCGCCTGAGCGGGGTCTCACCAGTCCTACAATGGCTTTAAAAAAGGTCGATTTGCCGGCGCCATTGGCGCCGATTAAAGCAACTGTCTGCCCCTCCTCAACCCTGAGGCTGATCCCCCTGAGCGCGTGTATCCCTCCGTAAAAGACGTGGAGGTCCCTAGCCCTTAGCATGAAATGCGTCTCCGAGGTAAGCCCTGATAACCTCCGGGTTGCTCTTGATTTCAGCAGGCGACCCTTCGGCGATTGACTGACCGTAGTGTATGACTTTGATGCGTTCGCAAATGCTCATGACAAATTTCATGTCGTGTTCGATCAAGAAAATCGTAATTTCGTGTTTTCCCCGTATCCGGCGTATGAAATCTGCAAGCTCGTTTTTTTCCGCCGGGTTCATCCCGGCGGCCGGTTCATCCAGCAGGAGCATACCAGGCCCAGTGGCAAGCGCCCGGGCGATTTCGAGCTTTCGCTGGAGCCCGTAAGGCAGATTTTGAGCCTTTTCAAAGGCGAGGTGCCCAAGTCCTGCTTCTTCCAGGTATCTCAAGGACTGCTCCCGGATTCTTTTTTCCTCCCTTCTGTGTTTGGGCAGCCCAAGCATTGCGCTCAAAAATGTAGAATCCATCGAATAGTGGAAGGACACCATCACGTTTTCCAGTCCGCTCATATCACCGAAAAGTTTTATATTCTGGAAAGTGCGCGAGATGCCCCTTGCGGTAATCTTGTGAGCGGACAGCCTGGTGATGTCCTCTCCGTTCCAGATTATATCCCCCTTCGTGGGCTTCAAAAGGCCCGTTATCATATTGAAGACAGTGGTTTTTCCTGCGCCGTTCGGGCCGATCAGGCCAGTAAGCTCACCCCGTGCAAGCGTTATGGAGAAGTCGCTTACCGCCCGAAGACCTCCGAATTCCTTTGTCACGTGGCGCATCTGGAAAAAAGAGTTCATGGATGTGTTGGAGGCCTTTTCAACTCGGTAAACTTCGAAGCCAGAAAACTCCAACTGAGTTCTCTGCGCCCCATGATCCCCTTTCTGGCGAACAAGATCACCAGCATGAGGGTGAGGCTGAAGATAACCATCCGCATTCCGGGAATTCCCGGAATCATAATGGAACCGATCTGCATGGGCCTTTCCACAATTCTGAGCGCCTCGCCGCCCCAGGCGAAAAGCACCGCTCCAATCACGGCTCCGGTAGTGCTCCCAAGGCCTCCAACAACTATGATGATGAGCAGGTTGAATGTAAGGACAAAAGTAAAAAGGGCCGGCGAAATAGTCGTTATCAGATGTGCCAGCAGTCCACCAGCGATTCCCGAAAAAAAAGCGCTTATCAGGAAGGCGAGCATAAGGCGCCGAAACGGATCGACTCCCATCGCCCTTGCTGCAGTCTCGTCCTCCCTGATGGCTTTCATGGCAAGACCGTAATTGCTGTCAATCAGCTTCCTGATAACGATCACGGCCAAAGCTGCTACCCCCCACGACCACCACAGGTTTGTATGCGGATCAAGCCCTTTGAGTCCAAGCGGTCCATTGGTCACGCTTTGACTTGCATTGCACAATACCCGGACTACCTCGCCAAATCCCAGAGTCACAATCGCGAGGTAATCACCGCGCACGCGCAGAACCGGGAAGCTGATGAGGAAGGCAAAAAGAGTGGCCACAAAGCCCGCAGCCAGCAGTGACACCACGAATGGGACCTGGATCACGCTGAGCGGCCAGATCACACGATCTAGAATGAAATTGAGTTGCTTCTCCGCAGGGGTCATCGACAGCAGTGCCGAGGTGTAGGCGCCTATTGCTATAAAACCGTTGGGACCGAGATGGAGAAGACCGCACACGCCGTTTACCAGGTTGTAGCTGACTGCAAGAGTGATGAAGATGCCTATATTGCAGAGAATTCTGATTTGATAACCGGAGCCGTAGCGGTCGAAAACTAAAATGATGCCGAACAGCAAAAAAACCGTAGCGATATTCAGCCAGAAATTGAGTTTGTCATTCATTATCCGAATTCCGAACTATTGAGTCACAGACTCTCCCATAATCCCGGTCGGTCTGAAAAGCAGGACAACGATTAGAAGCAAAAAAGCGAACGCATCACGGTACTCGGCCAGGCTGGGCAAAAACGCCACGATCAGGATTTCGAAAAGTCCGAGCACAAAGCCTCCGATCACAGCGCCGACAATGTTTCCGATCCCTCCAAGCACCGCTGCAATGAAAGCTTTAAGACCTGGTATGACCCCTATGAACGGATTGATTTGCGGGTATTTCATCGCCCACATGATTCCCCCTGCGCCGGCGAGGGTTGATCCGAGCAGAAACGTGAGGGCAATAATCCTGTCCACGTTAATCCCCATAAGCCTGGTGGTTTCGAAATCGCGTGAAGCTGCGCGCATCGCCTTGCCAGCCCTGGTTTTGAAGACTATGTAGAGCAGCCCCAGGACGAGCACCAACGTCATGAGCGGAGAGTATATCGTGAGCACCTGGATGTGGAGGTCTCCGGCCAGGATCACGCGGCTAAAGAAATCGGGCCTGGGAAATGGCTTTGGAACACCTCCAACTATCACCAGGGCAAGATTTTCCATCAGAAAGGAGGCCCCGATTGCGGAGATCAGTAATGAAATACGCGGGGCCTGCCTCAAGGGCTTGTAGGCGCCACGATCCAGCAGAATCCCGACTGCACCGGTTGCAATGATTGCTAGTGGAAAACTGAGAAACCACGGGAGTGAAAAAAGCAGAATTCCATAAATGGCCGCATAGGCTGAAACCATCAACAGGTCGCCATGGGCGAAGTTGATGAGCCTTAAAATTCCGTAAACCATCGTATACCCGACGGCAATCAGGGCATAGAGGCTCCCCAGCGAGACTCCGTTTACGAGTTGTTGAACAAAAAGCGTGGCACCCATCCCGAGCAGCCCTCCATTTCGACATCGCGGCCAGATAGTTCATAATAGGAGCAGGGCCTGAGATGAGCCTTTATAAACTTTAGACGCCCTTGGCGCAAGCTTCCCTGATGCGTTCGACCAGTTCTGAAAGATCCGCAGGCTTGACGAGATAATCAAAGGCCCCGAATTCCATTCCCTCGCGGGCAGCGGTTTCCGACCCATGCCCCGTAAGGATGATGACGGGCATTTCGGGCGCCATTTCCTTGAATACCTTCAAGACCTCTATGCCGTCCATATCTTCCATCTTAAGGTCAAGGACGGCAAGATCAAACGATTCGTTGCGCAAAATCCGGATTGCCTCGACTCCGGACAGGGCTGTTTTCACGATAAAATTGCGCTTGGAGAGCCTTTTCGCCAAGATGGTAACATAACCCTCCTCATCGTCGATCAGCAGGAGTTTTGTGCTTTTGCTCCGGTCCTTCTCTGTGTTTATGGCATCTCCAGTGGACATAAATCATTCATCCGGCCAATAAGGATCAGGAAGTGCCCCCGTGAATAGGAATATATACATGGAACGTCGTGCCGAGCCCAACTGAGCTGTCCACGGTGAGATGCCCTCCAAGCTTTTTGATGATTCCATAGCAGATCGACAGCCCCAGCCCGGTACCTTTTCCCACCGGCTTAGTCGTGAAAAATGGTTCGAACATGCGCGACATGACCTCCTTGGAGATTCCGTGTCCGGTGTCCGCGAAGTCCACAACCACTTTGTTCCCCTCCACCCCGCTTCGGATTTCGAGTAAGCCGCCCCTGGAACCCATCGCGTCAATTGCATTATTGATGAGATTCATAAAAACCTGCTGCAATTCCGTCGGCGAGGCAGAAACAGGCGGCAGGCCGCTGTCAAGTTCGGTCTGTATCCGAATGTTGCTGAATTTCGAGCGCTGCTCACAAATACTCAGGCTTTCTTCAATTGTATCGTTCACCTGGATCTCGTGATGAACCGGGTCCGTTTTGCGGGCAAAGCTAAGCAGTTTATGAGTAATCTCTTTGCACCGCACTCCCTGAATGCCTATCTGCTTGAGCGAGCGTCTGAATTCTTCTACGTTTTGACTCTCCTGAAGCTCCTGCTCATCGAGCAGGTCCTCCATCCACCCGGCTTCCTCGACCATAATGGCCACAGGATTGTTTATCTCATGCGCTATTCCGGCAGCCAATTCGCCGATAGAGGCCATCTTCCCGGCCTCTATTACCTGCTCGTTCATCATTTCCTTTTCACGGTCGGCTTGTTCGATCTGGCGCACTACTTTCCGGGAGAAGAAAAGCGCAACGAGAACAATTCCCAGACTGCCGAAGACAAAAACAGTCACAACCATAACCCTTGCGCGATTAACCTCGGAGAACGCGTCACCTTCGACCTGCTCGTAGGCCAGGGTCCAATCGCCGGCCTTGAGCGGCATCAGGATGTAGAGGATATTCCTGTTCTGGTTGTTCACTATTCCCGACACGGCATTACTGCCCGATGAGAACGTTTTGATATCCCGAACCCCGGATGAAACGGGCGCATCGCTTGCCTGTCCCCTCGTTCTGGCCCACGGCATCCGCCTCAGCAGGCCGCTCATGTCGGACACGAGTTCAGTCCTCGGACGCGTCTGATAATCTCCCGCGCTATCGACTATAAAAGCTGAACCAGTCTTCCCGATCTGAATACTTTCAACAAGCGAATTGAAAGCCGCGAAATCTATTGTCGCCCGCAGGAGCCATTCGGTATAACCGCGCCTTTTTTTTACAGAGATGATGAAGTGAGGCGTCCGGCGAAGACCCGAGAAAACATCTGATATGTAATAGTCTCTGTTAATGGCTTCCCGGAACCATTGCGCCGTGGAGTAATCGGCCATGAGCAGCTTGAGATTGCCTGCGTATGAAATCTGCGTGCCCGAGGAGTTGACCACCCCGAGATCCACAAAAACACCCGAATAAGCATTCTGGAGAATAACCAGCTTGTTTTCGAGAAACGCCTCGCTGGTCAGTTCATCATAAGTGTAGGAATCCGCCAGGACCTTTATGTAAGAAAGTTTTTCATCGAGATACGAATTTATGTTCTGCTGATGCCTTTCAACGAGTTCCTGAAGACGCGCAATGACCTTTTCCCGATAAGAGGTCTCCACGTAATAGCCAATGAGACCTGCTATCAGAATCAAAGGTGTGAAGGAGACCAGGACTACAATCAGGGTCATGTTCCTGGTCAAGGATCTATAATAATGTTTTTCCTTCATATCGGGATTTCAACAGTTTCGTTAAGCCCTTCGCCCCGGAAAACAGTGATTCCCGGTCCGGTTTAAGACCAGCTAGGAAGCCGAATTCGCCAACAGCTTTTCCGCCCTCTTTACGGCTTCAAGTATATCGCCGATATCAGCCGGTTTTCTCATGTAAGCGAACGCGCCAATGCTGCGGCCATAGGATTCGTCCATTTCAGACCCATGGCCCGACAGGATTATAACCTGGACCTCGGGATGAGTTTTTTTTACACGGCGCAAGACTTCGAGGCCATCCATTCCCGGCATTTTGAGATCGAGCACCATAATCTTCGCCGAGCCCGCATCCACAATCCGCAATGCCTCTTCACCACTGTTGGCTGTATAGGCGGTAAATCCACGCAGCCGAAGCCGTTCAGCAAACGCCTCAGCAAATTCCACTTCGTCATCGACTATAAGAATATCGACTCCCATCTCGATCAAACCTTTTCAGACAGAAATCTCAAAAACAAAAGTCCGTAATCGGGCCATCATTTTGAGGAGGTAGTCTGCTTCGGGGATAGCGTACCGGGAAAAAAGAGAGAAAAGCCTCCACCCGGCGCAAGCCATTCGTACCGCATATCCTGCATGGAAGCCAGCTCCTCGAATTCCCTCCACTCACTGAATTCGGCAACAGCTTCCCTTACAACCTTTTCACCGGATTCGCCATCGAAATAAAAATCCAGACCCGGAGGATCGAGATCCTCCCTGACCTGCAGTAAAATGGAGCCGCCGCCGCTCATACATCCCGTGAAGACCTCGATCGCCATTGTCAAAGCCATCTGGACCCGGAACGGATTCATAACAAGCTGGACGGGACTTTCGCAGACAGCCGCTTTGAGTTCCACACGATGGAGCCTTGCAAATCGTGCAGCCAGCAAAACCGTCCGAGCTACTATTATATTCAGATCGATCCTGGCAAGAGGATGATCCACGCCATGGGCGAAGCCATTGAACCCGGACGTGATTTCAGTTCCTCTTCGGACCTGAACTTCGATCCTTCCGATTGAGCGCTGAAACTTCTCACGGTAAACGAACGGGGTCTCCTGCAGCATAGCGAGCAAGTCGCCCATCAGTCCGTTTGACTCTTGGATTACGGCTAGAACATTTTTTAGCTCGTGAGTCACACCGGCGGCTATTTTACCGAAAAAAGCAAGCTCGTCTGCTTTCACCTCGATTCCCCCGCAGAATTTCCTTCTTGGTGGCGTCCCTTCAGTTAGCTTTCAGCTTTGCTTTTGACTCTCTTATCTTTCTATGAGCCTCCAGCATCGCTTTGGTGAGTTTCTCGATATCAACGGGCTTTTCGAGGTAGGCGCACGCTCCCAGCTCGGCACAAAGCCTGGCTGCGTCCTCGGAGCCGTGGCCGGTAAGGACAATCACCTCGACATTGGGATGCTTTTCTTTCACACGCCGCAAAACTTCCATACCGTCTATACCCGGCATCTTAAGATCGAGGACCATCACCTCCGGCTCATCTTCATCGATGATTGACAGGGCTTCCTCTCCGCCATAAACCACGGCTGAAGAGTAATCCCTCATCTGGAGGCGCTCGGAAAGGGCCTCGACAAAATCTCTTTCGTCGTCAACCAGCAGCACCTTGGATGGCAGGGGAACGTCGAAGTCGAACTTGCGGTAGACATCGCTCTGATAATATCCCGGCCCCACTTTGGTCTCAGCCACTCTGACGCCCGGAATGCTTGACGCAAGCCTTTTGAGCTCTTCTTCAAGCGAGCCCAGCAGCATCACATGTTTGTTTATTTCCATTACGACAATCCCGTCCTTTGCCGAAACCAAAACATCATGACCTTCTGTGGCGAGTTTTAGACCGACCGCGGAGGCCAGCGCGAAGTCGGCAACGCCCTTGAGGGAATCCTCCGAAACCGTCAGAACGCTGCTCCTCAGATTGTCGCATATAACCCGCACCGCATCGTCGTGGGACATTTTATTAGTTGGGATGACGATATCGTAGAGTTCGGCGGCCCATGGGTCTTTCTGCCTATAAAGATGCTCAACCCAGAGAACAAGAGACTCATCATCCTTGTGGATCTGTTTCGCTGCGTCCTTCTCGGAAATCTTCTCCTGGCTGCTCGCCAGGCTGGAACGATATCTCATGTCCGCTATTATGCAGACATTGAGAACGTGAGATATTTTCCTCGGCACCATCAGACTGCAGAGCCCGAATAACAGGAAATCATCGTCTTTCAGAGAATCGGCAACGACCTGCCTCAGGTATGCAAGGCTGCGCTCCCTTTCATGTGTGAACTTATTGAAAATGGAGGTCTTACCCTTTAGAGCCTTCCATATTTTGCCCTCTTCAATATTGAACCGTTTACCCGTCGCAGCCACCAGACCGGCGTCATCAAGATACCGGTAACCCGTTTTCTCAACAACGCTGCGCACGACTTGCTCAGCTCCGCAATAAGAACCACTAAAGACATTGACAACCGGCATGATTGCTTATTCCTTCACTTCAAAGTGTGGGGGGTATCGACAAAGTGAACCGAAACCAGTGGACAGCTATCCTTGCATTGCGTATGCTCGCTGGAGTGAATTGCTTCAACCGCATCATAGATCGTCGAGTAGATGTTCTTCTCCTCAATTTTTGGCAACAGATGCGTGCGCTTCATAACTTCAAGCACTTTCTCATTCAGTCCCGCAAAGGATATCCCATAGCCAGCGCTTCGCGCCCGCTCCACGATGAGCGAGAGCATCTCCTCCCCTGAAGCGTCCATATCGTTTATGCCGTTGGAGATAATGAGAATGTGTTTGAGTTCCGGCATTGCACGAACGCGTTCGGAGACCTTTTCTTCAAGATAGCCCGCATTCGCATAAAACAAAGCGCCGTCGAAGCGAATCATGGCAATATGCCTGCATTCTTCGAGCCCGTGGTCGCGAGCGCTCTGAAAAGACCGGTCTTCATGCATTGACAGGGTGGTCACCTTCGGGCGCATGCTCTTGTAGAGAAACACTCCCAGCGATAGAAATACGCCTATCATGATTCCTTCGTCGAGATGCGGGGCGGTAATCAGGGTTGCCAGAAAAGTAATGATAGCGATCAGCCCGTCGTACCATTGCGCCTTCCATGCGTGAATGAAGCCCGAGGGGTTTATCAGGCCTAGAACCGCCATCATGATGACAGCGGCCAGGACCGACTGAGGAAGATGGTAGAGAAGCGGAGTAAAAAAGAGAAGCACTATGCCAACAGTGAAGCAGGTAAATACACTCGATAAACCGGTTACCGCGCCCGCCTGAATGTTTACGGCCGACCTGGAGAAGGAACCCGACACGGGAAAGCTCTTTGCGAAGGCCCCAATAATGTTCGCAATTCCCTGACCAATGAGTTCCTGATTAGCGTCGAGCCTTTGTCCCGTTTTAGCGGCCATCGCCTTGGCAATCGAGATTGCTTCCATGAATCCGAGAAGAGAGATAATAGCCGCTATCGGGAGCAACTTGAGTAAAACATTCAAGTCAAATTTCGGAATTCCGAAAGTGGGCAAGCCGGCCGGAATTACTCCCACAACGCTCCCACCGCCCATCAGTACGACAGCTTTCTCATCGAGCGCAGAGTTGCCGACCTTTACGGTCCAAGTCGAACCGTCTCCTTTGAAGGTTTCATCCAGATCGCTGGAGGGAAGGTAAACCTTTTTGCCACCTGCGTCAGCAGCGGCAGTAAGGAGATACCCTCTAATCCTCGAGCGCCTTCGAGCCATTATCTCCTTGAGTTCAGAGAGTCTTAAATCGACCAAGTCGCATTCGTGCTTTATCGCGAGGGCCTCCTTGGAGTGGGTGCCGTATTTTTCCTCGGCTTCCGTCAACCTGGGAGTGAATTCGGCTCGTGTGGCAGCGAGCGCCTTCGACTCCTTTGCCGCCGCGTTGAACGCTGCAATGGTGTCCCGGCAGTCACTCGACGCGATCATATCCACAGGGACCCGAACATTATGTTCATATCCAATCGCCCAGGAAATCAACGTTGTGACCGCCACGGCGACAAGGACGTACGGGATGCGCCTGTCGATCCAACGCAGCCCGTACATTATCACAAACGCGGCCACCCCCAGCGCGAGGGTCGGCCAGTGCGTATGGACCAGCGCGGCCTTGATGACACGGTATATAGTCTCATAATGATGCTCGGCACTCTCCACATTTACGTTGAACATCTTCGAGAGCTGGGAAGTCGCAATGATGATTGCGCCCGCGTTGGTGAATCCGTTTACCACCGGGTGGGAAAGAAAATTGACTACCAGTCCCAGCCGCAGAATTCCCAGTGCAAGCTGGAAAACTCCTACGATAAGCGCAAGCAGGATGGCGTAGGCTATAAAACCCTCGCTTCCGGCAGTAGCAAGGGGTGAGAGGGCTGCTGAAGTCATAAGGGATACAATCGCCACAGGTCCGGTTGCAAGCTGCCGGCTCGATCCGAACAAGGCACCAAGCAACGACGGCATAAAGGCGGCGTAAAGTCCATACTGGACAGGCATTCCGGCGAGCTGGGCATAAGCCATTGATTGCGGAATCAGAACAAGGGCCACGGTCAAACCAGCAACCAGGTCCTGTTTGAGCGTGGATAGGTTCGAATCCTTCAACCAATCGACAAAAGGAAAAAACTTACGAAGCATAAACTCATTCCCCTGGCACATGAGAAAACTGAAAATCGGTCCGATCACCCCTTCCCAGAGATCGACCGGACCTTCCGAATGATCTCATCGGTCTTTACCGGCTTCACCCAATTTGCTGCTGATCGATCTTCTTAGGCAGGTGAAGGGTTATCGCGGTACCCTGCCCTTCCTTGCTCTGTGCCTCGATCTGTCCCCCAAGCCTCTTTATGATGCCATACGTGATGAACATACCAAGCCCTGTCCCATGTCCCTTCCCTTTAGTGGAAAAAAACGGTTCGTAAAAGCGACGCAGCGTCTCCTCCGACATCCCGCAGCCGTTATCTTCAACTAAAACCGAAATGTTTTCTCCGTTGTCACAGGTGCAAATCGCGACGGTACCCCCGTCTTGCACAGCCGCGAAGGCATTGCTCAGCAAGTTGAGAAAGACCTGCTGAAGCTGTCCCCGGTCCGAAGGGATTGCAGCAAGGTTATCCGCAAGCTGCAGACGAAGATCGAGATTTCGGTAGCCGGCCTCCTTTTCAACGAAACCAACAGTTTCGCGAATCACCTCATTTACGTCAAGATTTTCGATATGGGGCTCCATCCTGCGGGCGAAGCCGAGGAGGCGGTGGGTGATCGAGCGGCAGCGCTCCACAGAGTTGATAATAGCATCGGTCAGGGCAAGAAATTTTTCCCTGTTCTTAAACTCCCCCCCCAACTCAAGCAGGTCCTTCATCAGACCGGCCTTCTCGTTTATGATCGCCATCGGATTGTTTATTTCATGCGCCACCCCTGCGGCGAGTTTTCCGATGGACGAGAGTTTGTGGCTGTGTTCGATTTCCCGCAAAGCAGCCTCACGCCTGTCCTCACTTTCCTGGAGCTTTGTCACGAGAAAGCCGGTCAGCTTGAATACAACGAGCAGGATTATCAGCACTCCTGCAAGAAACACATAGAATATTTCCTTCTTGAGCGTGTGCCAGGACCTGAAAAGCTCGCCCTTGGGCTTTACGACCACAAGCACGTAGGGTGAGTTCTGAAAATAGCTGTATGCCACCAGCACTTCACGGCCATGCGAATCGGTTGTCTCTATGTAGTTCGCCTCGTTAGAAAAGGGTGGGAGTTCAATGGGAAAATGGTCCAACACCTGTCCATAATCTCTGGTACTGGTCTGCAGCGTGCCCTCCTTGTTCACAAGAAACTCATCACTTTTCAGGGCCAACTGCATCGAAGCAATCAACTCATCTATCTTATGAGTATCTATTGTAGCACGCAAGGTCCAGGACTTTCCGCCTTCGATTACCCTCTGCACGGCAATAACCATGTGGGGAAATCTTCGAAAACCCATGAAGACATCGCTGATGTAGGTACCCCGCACTCCAACCTCATGAAACCAGGGCTGCCCGCTGTAGTCGCGGCCCTTTAATTCGTAAGGCCCAACGTAACTCACCTGCATACCGTTTTCATCTATCAGGCCAAGGTCTACAAAGCCGCCAAACTCCTGCTTCATGACACGAAAAATCCGGTTCAGGTTTCCCTCATCCGCCAGTTCCTCAAAAGAATGCTCAGAAGCGATAAAACTTACAGTCGAAAGCCGTTCGGCAAGGAAGAGCTCCACGGAATGCTTGCTTTTGTTCACCAGGACGAGAAGCGGATTAACAATCTCCTCCCTGAGCAAGTTCTGGTACTGGTGTGAGTTTATCATCGCCATCGAGAAAAGCGGGATAACCGTGACTACGACCATAAGGGCGATGATGCGTCTGCGGAGCAGGCGATAAATTTCAGGGGACCCTCCGTCTTCCGGAAACTCAAGGAAACTCAGATTCTTGCGCCAGCCTGACAAATTCATCTCAAGCCTTCCGCCTTTCACAAAGCAAATCTCCGGACTTCAGAGCACCCTTTCGATACCGGCTGACGGCAACTTCCGCAGGTCCTATGACCGAGTGGATTACCTTCACATCCTTCCAGGCAAAATAGTGCAAGTACTCTTTCTCTATTCCGCCGCAAATTACCGTCTGTACATTCGCGGAAATCACCGTGCGGCAAAGCGCCTCGGCCGAGGGACGCGCAAGCAGTATATCACTTCTTTCCGCAGGTTTTCCATCGTTGCCCGGAGACTCAATCAACAGCTCCATGGCCAGGTCGAATCTTGGAGCGATATCATTTCCATCGAGCACAAGAAGCACTTTTCTCATTGACGTGGACCCTTATTGGAAACAATCCCGTGATGTTTCATCTTACGCCATAGAGTGCTCCGCCCCCAACCCAATAATTGGGCAGCCTTGGTTCGGCGCCCATTTACCTTCAGGAGGGCATCAAGAATTATTTTGCGCTCCACCGCTGGCCACTCAAGGTCCTCTGCGACGCTGAGGGCATCGGACGGCTGGTGCAAATTAACAACCGCGGAAGCTGCGTCGAGGTCAGTAAGATCTTCGGTCAAATAGGCCGGAAGGTCGCAAAGCTCGATCCTGTCCGTCCGGCTCAAACCTACAGCATATTCGATTATGTGCCTCAGCTCGAGTATATTTCCCGGATAGCCGTATTGCAGAAGCGTTTTCAGACATGCGTTCGAAAAACCCGAAACCGTTTTATTCAAGAATGAGGCGCGGGTGTGCAGAAAATGATCCATAAGAAGCCTGAGATCCTCACCGCGTTCTTTTAGCGGCGGCAGGTGAAGACTGACCGCATTTAATCTAAAATAGAGATCGTTTCGAAAGCTTCCCTCCTGCGCCATTTGACTCAGATGACGGCTCGTGCCCGCAATTATTCTGACATCCGCCTGAAAGCTCTTCGTACTGCCCAGCGGATAAATTGTTTTTACATCCATAGCATTGAGAAGCTTGCTTTGAAGTGAAGGAGCCAGATCGCCGATTTCGGCAAGATAGAGGGTCCCGTGCTGCGCAAGCCGGAATTTTCCGGGCTTATTCTCGGACCCTGGAAAGGCGTCTTTTTCAACTCCAAACAGTTCTGATTCAACGAGAAACTCGGGCAAAGCACCGCAACGGAAAGTGATAAACGGATTTTTGGCCCTCGATGATGCATGATGAAGAGCTTCGGCAACAAGGTCTTTTCCCGTTCCGATCTGACCGGTAATCAGAACGGGCACATCCGATTGAGATATAACGGGCAGAGATTGAAAGATTTTTTCCATCTGAGGGCTGCGGCCGATGATGCGGCCGAAGCTGAAAGGATTCATCCGCATTGGGTGGAAGTTGCGGAACGGACGCAGGTCGTCGACCGTTTCAATATAGGCAGAAATCTCTCCTGCCCCATCCTTCATGGAGGCAAAAGTCACCCGTACCGGAATCTTCTCATTTGCCTGATTGATTATGTCGCCTTCCAGCACGCATCCTTCCCGCTCCTGCGCCTTGTCGGCCGGGCAGTTCTCGAAACAGTTGTTGAACCGCAGAACGTTCGAGCAAGGAAGCCCTTCGCATTCACTTCCGGAAAAACCGGTGAGCGCCACGAGCGCGCGATTTATGAAAATAATCCTGCGTTCTTTGCTCATCAGGCAGACCCCTATGGGGATTTCATCAAGAACATGAATGAGATCGATCTGCGTGTCCGGCAATTTCAGCGCTCCAGGTAGGGGTATTGCCAATATGAAACATATGACCTTAAGGTATTGCAAAGTGAAACACGATGTGTTCCATTTAGTGTCAATACGTGCTTATTGGGAGCATGGACATTACAGTTCGGGTTAGAATATGTCAATAGAAACTGTTTCATATCGAATCGCGATGATTCGTTTTACGGTGGGGAAAACGTCGACAATGTCTTAGAACAAGGACCAGTTACGGGAGGCGGCAAAAAAGGTGGGTGTGCGGAGCGCCACTTTCGCTCGATTGCATCTCTGGACCGGTAAATCGAGAACGTATTCGGAACGGTGTATCCCTGTATAAGACGGATACCTCCGGAGAATTGGGATGCGGTATTTGTCAACAAAGTGAAGTAATAGATTGCTGCGGCAAACCCGATCAACAGACGACCCAGACAGTTTTGTCCTTTGCCATGTGGATGACCCTGTTGCTGACTCGTCCCATTATCATTTGCTCAACTTTGGAGATGCCCCTTCTTCCGACAACGATGGTATCGTATCCTTGCTTTTCGGCTTCGTCTATTATGGCGTGGGCCGCATTGCTAGCTCCTGATACGATCTTCTGATGAATTCTCCCGGTGTCTACCCCGCTGGAAACCAGTGCCGCTCTTGCTTTATCAAAAGAGGGTTCCAGAAGTTTCGCGGCCGCGTCAAGCTCCCTTTCGATTCTCTCAATCTCTGTTTTATCTCCCTCCGATGAGAAGACCTCACGCACGAAATTCCTGAAGCCGCGAAAGCTGCGAACTGCGTGGAACAGCATGACCTCGCAATCTTTCGATGCGCCCAGCACAGCGGAAACATGGTTCAATGCGAGCATTGCTCCTTCGGAATCGTTCAGGCAGAGGAGGAATTTTTTGGGGGGATACTTTCCTCCCACTATCCATACGGGGATGGACACAAGCCCGAGGATGTTGCTGGCGACCGAGCCGAGCATGAAGTCTTTTAGATCGCTAAGCCCCCTTCGCCCGACAACCAGCGCCTTGTAGCCGTTTTGCGATTCAACGGCGATATCTCGGGCTATCCCTGTATCCCTCTCATTAATTCTCAGCGTAATCGCCTCATCGGGAAAACCGGCTTCCAGCAAAATCGCTTTCGCCTTTTCCATGAAGTCCTGGATGGCCTTCACCTGTCTTTGCTCCCAGGCTTCTACGCTTACTATCCTGTAGTTGTAGGCGGGGAGTTTGTTTTCATGGTCGATAAATGATTCCGGGAACTGCGTACGAACGTGAAACAGGACCACCTGGAACCGGCTTTGATCCAAAATCGAAGAGACGTATCTGACAGTCGCCAGGGAGTGTTCGGACCCATCGCTTGCGACGAGTATTTTGTCCCGCACTGAACCGTTCATTTGATTTCCTTTATATGAAGCGGGTCTTGTATTTCTCTAGAGAAACCAGACGTAACCAAGCAGCTCAACCCGGGTTGCGCTGCGCATCAATTCAGAGCAAGGGTAGCGCCCGGGGCCTTTGAAAGTACCACAGTGGAAATGTCGGCAAGCAGTTTGCTTTTGAACCGCTGACATGAAGCGTCATTAGACATGACCATATCAAGCTGGCGGGTGTGGATGAGCAGATACCCAAGTATCTTGAGTTTTTCCTTCATCACCTCTTGATCGTAGCCCTCCAGGCGCGCGGTCACACCGTCGTCCTTAATTTCGCTGTGAAACTCAAACTCTTCAAGAATGCTTCCAACAAATTGCGCGCGGCGCATTCGCCTGCTATGGTCCGCCGCGCCACCTTTGAAACTGAAACTGATGTAATTCTCGTTGGACCTCTCGCCAACAAGACCTTCAATGCTGGCGAAATGAAAACCGAACCGGGAACTGAGGCTGCAGAAATTCTTAGATATCATAAAATAATTACGGTTTGAATAAGGAGAAGGCATGGAAGGATCGAGTGCCGGGTTGGTGCCGGCTTCCATGAGGATCGACATGAAGCCCCTGGAATCCACCGGCGGAGGCCCTTCCCACGGCACGGAGACGATCCCTGCCCAGATCGCGAGCATGGGAATCGATACGATATTGTCCAGGTTCACAAACTTACCCGGCACATCCTCCCTGAACCCGTCGTCGAGATTCAATATCCACCACTGCATGGGGATATGGTACACGAGCTGTTTGCTCGCCTTCTCCGAGAAATGGTGATCTTTTCCGAAGCTGAACATCTCCTGGACGGCTTTCTCGTGGCAGAATCTGGTTAAATCATGAAAGGTACGGCATGAGGCCGGCTTGAAATCCGATGACTCCGGATCGAGCAGGTTAAGGGGAATTATGTTCTCGGATACCCTCTTCAGGATGTCCAGGACAGCACTGCCTTCCATGAGATTTTTAGCCGGCTTCGGATTTCGCAGCAGCGATTCGATTTTTCCGCTGAAAACTCCGAGTCCGTCAGCATCGACTGTGACTACCTGATCGTTTTTGAGCAGACCGGTCGCATCCTCAAGCCCCAGAATCGCGGGCACGCCTAATTCCCTGGCCACAGTGGCGAGATGTCCGGCCGCCGTTCCCTGCTCGGCCACAAGGGCCGCAGCCCGGCCGAGCAAAACGGCCCACCTGGGCACTGCCTGCCTCACAACCAGTATCGCTCCCCGGGGGAAAAGGAGGGCTTCGTTTTCTTTCCTGACGACGAATACTGGCCCGAACCCGGCTCCGGGACTTGCCGTAACCCCGCCTGAAACGATTGCCTTGCCAGCCTCAATATCGTATTCCCTTCTCGTAACCCTGCTCTGCTGCTTCAAAGGACGGCACTGAAGTATTACTACTTCCCCTTTTTCATCGAGCGCCCATTCGACATCCTGGGCAACCCCGTAATGTTCTTCAATCCGAAGGGCGATTTGCGCAAGTTCCAGCGCGGTATGATCGCCAATAGAAGCCTGCAGACCCTCATCGCCTACGATTTCAAGCCGGCACACACCTTCGTCCGGGAAGCAGACAAATTTCTGCCGTTTTTCCGAGATGCGTTTTTCCACGACTTGAAGCGGATAATGTCTCGAGACAGCAAAAAAATCCGCGGAAGCGCTTCCGTCCACCACCGTTTTGGGCAAGCCAAAGACGGAATGAATGAAGATCCGCTCATCGAGGATATCCAGAGGATTTCTCGAATAAACTACACCGCCCGAAATGGCGTTTACCATGGACATACACCCCACGCACATATCAATGTCCCTGTCGCGGATTCCCCTGTCCAACCGGTAGATGATCGCCTGGGGGCTGTATTTGCTTGCTGCAATTTCCTTGTATGCTTGTATGAGGTTGTCTGAGCTGACGTTCAATTCGGAGCGGTACTGACCGGCAAAGGAGTGTTGCCCGGAATCTTCGCCAAGGGCGCTGCTGCGAAAAGAGACCTTCACCCCCCTGCCCTCTTTTTTTTCGAGTTCCTCATAAGCGCTCAAAATGGCTGTCTCCAAATCGGCGGGCACGCCGGCTCGTATGATGTGCCGCTGAATTTGCGCGCTCAGGGAGAATAGCTGGTCCATTTCTTCGGCCGGGAGAGATTGCATCAAGCGGTCCGTCTCCGCCTGAAGGTCACCGTAACGGAAGAATTCACGAAAGGCCCGGGAGGAAATTACGAAGCCGCCGGGCACCTTTATTCCCAGATTGTTGCGGATTTCACCGAGATTCGCCATCTTGTTGCCGGTCTCATCCGACCTTGTCTTATCTACATCTTCAAGAGAAATTATGAGCGGACCCGAGCCTGTTTCCTTTCTTTCAGACAGAATTTCAGTAATCCTGCCCTGAATAGACCTGAAGCTGTCATTTAGGTCGATATACTTGGAGGGCGCAAGTTGATCCATGCACTTTACAATACGAAAAACGCTAACGGAGACCGCTGTGCAGTTAGCCCGAATAAAGGACATTCCGAAAGGCCTGTCTCCTTTTCCGGCCTCCTGGAGCTCAGACATGATCTGCAGGGCTTTGTTATTGGCGCTCAGGAGCAGCTTGAAATTATGATACCTGGTCTGGAAGGCGGTGCGGACGGCTTCGGCGTCCAACGGGATGAGCGTCTTGCCTCTAATCCCGATTCCAAGTTTTTTGAGGCACTTTTTGATTAAAGACATACGGCGGATCGCGTAAGAAGGTCCATGCGAACGGGCACAGCTCTATACAGTAAATTGCCGCACTCGACGAAAACCCCCCTGCCCCTTCGAAAAAGCAAATGTCTTAAGGACACTGGCTAAAGGCCCCTGGTACTGCAAAATTGAAGAGTTAATCAACTTTATGCGCCTCGCGTATCGGCGATCCCACCCTTTTCATTAAGCCTTTTTCTTTTATGGGCGTCCTGTACTTTATACAACAATTCGTCGATTTCGATCGGCTTCATAAGGTAGTCGAAGGCGCCGACATCCATTCCTTCAATGGCTGCTTCCATATCAGCATGGCCGGTCAGCATTATAACTTCAACCAGAGGGTAACTTTCCTTTATTTTGCGCAAGGCATCAAGGCCGTTCATACCTTGCATTTTTACGTCCAACACGACTATGTCGAAGGGGGTTTCTTTCAATCGTTCCAAGGCCGCTTCCCCACTTGTGACACCGCTTGCGTCCAGTTTCCTTTTCCTGAGCCTTTTGACCAGGGTCTCCATAAATTCTGCTTCATCGTCCACAATCAGAACGCTCAAATTTTCCACCTGCACAGCCTCCAGCAAACCAGCAGCAAGATTGGTCCAGTCTGTAGCGAGTTTCACGATGAGACACCGGCACACCCGGTTATTATTGCCAATAGGTGTGCATTAATAAAGAAATTTCTTAAAAACTCACTACCGGCTTCCCGTACTGAGAAATTATTCGGAGAGAGAAAAATTCCTAATAGAAGGAAAATACGTGACTATATCTTTCGGGCAATGCCGGCCGGCCGGGTATCAACCGGCCGGTCAGGGTAAAATTGCTTTAGCATATCCGAGATGGCTGCTTTAAGGTGATCGATATTGCCGCTCTTTTCAATGTAGATTTCCCCTTTGTCGAGACTCGAATCCCGCTCGGATTCTTCCGTAAGAAAGGTGTGAATTATTACAGGCAAAGGGGGCAGGCGGCTCTGGGCTTTTTCAAAAATCTTGGAACTGTCGGCGCCAGGCATTTCGAGGTCAAATACGAGCAGATCCAGCCTGTCCTCACGGTCCATCTCAGCCAGGATCTGGCTCCCATCCCCGGCGACGACAACTTCGTAACCCTCAGCGGCAAGTTCCCGGTGAAGAAAATCGCGCACGTTCTTGTTTTTGTCCGCTACTAGTATGGTGAATATTCTCTTCATGCTTCGGCCCAAGTACTGTTAGGGTTTGAACTGCGGCGGCGGTCAAGGAGTTTCCGCAAGATAACCGGACAAACGGAAAAACCGGAAAAGAAGAGAAACCCCGTACAATATGACCGCCATTGTCACGCGCAGGCGGTTCTTTCTACACCAGGCTTCTTATACCTCCTGCTTTACCTTGGCCTTTGTCATGCTCAACCCGAGGCCGTCGAAAAGATTGAAGATTGCGTAGCCCCACCACATGGTATAGAGAATATAAAAGAGCAGCAGGCCCGTTACCGTCAGGGCCTTATCCGATACTTTCTGAGGCTCGATGTTGTAAAAATTGAATGCCGGCTCGATACCCTTCTTCATCACCTCGAGTATTACGTCCGACTGCTCGACCCTGTTGGTTTTCTGGAATTCCTTGGCCGTCCTCTTCAGAACTCCCCACCATACGGACATGACCTCTTTTTCGTCCATCCCGTACTTTTGGGAGATTTCGCTCCCCTTGTTGTAGTACATGGCGCTGGAGTCATCCAGAACGTTGCCGAGTTCGGCGGCAAGGTCTCCATTGATGGTCAGCTCCGAGCCCTTTACGACCACGTTCATGTGAGCCACGGTCAGAATCTTTGCCGCTTTGGAAGCCGCATCAGCGTTTTCCATCTTGATCGTGGTCCCGCCGATATCTTTTCCCTGCACCTCCTTGAGGCTCGTGGTGAGTTCCGGAATAAAGTAGGAGGAACCTTTAGCAAGTTTATTAAAGAGCGCATCGGAGTATTCCAGCCCATTTCTACCCTCGCCGAATACCGGGGAGAAAATCAGCACCAATACACCGATGAAGCTCAACGCCAGCAATGCGCCCATACTCATGGTTTTCTTGTGTCGTACCAACATTTCGATATCTCCTCTATATCAGCTTATTGAGCTGTCACCGGTTTGGCGGAAATTTTAGCCACTTCTGTCTCTTCTCTCAGGTTCCCGATGTTGCCGAAAAACTTGGCAAAAATCCAGACGCCAAAGACTCCCACTACGATCCAGAAGAGAATATTTCCGACGAACTCGATATTGGAAGTGACGACCTTTGGAATGCTGACGACTTCGAGTTCGACCATTTTCCTGGGAAGCGTGGCGATTCGATTTACGAAGCCGGCCAGGATGGATACCGCGTAGAAGCCGCGGATGTGAATGCCCTTCACGACCTTGGTGGTCAGTGCGCCGACCTGGATGCCGACGAGCGAACCGATCAGCATCCCCATAGCGAGCGAGTAGAAGACGTATCCATAAATTGCATACTGCCCGATAGCCCCGAGACCGGCGGTAAATATAATCTGAAGAATATCGGTACCAACCGTCGTCATGGAGGAAACACCGAATATATACACAAACATGGGAAAGGTTACGAATCCGCCGCCGGCGCCCATAAGTGTGGCAAGGGTACCTACAACCAAGCCGCCTGCTGCAACGATGATCCACGAAATCCTCTTGCCGCCCGGGACGAAATCCTCATCGAAAGGGATCATGGGCGGGACTTTAACCGACTGCAGTTTAACCGCGATATTGGGGGTGCCGGCAGGTCCTGAACCGTGAGCATCACCCCCGGTGCTGCCTTTGCGTAACTTCAGGAAGTCGAACAGCGCGTAGAAGCCCAGGAAACCGAGGATGACGGAATATATGGAACTGATGAAAGCGTCACTCAGAATCGGGCTCATAAGGTAGAGCAATCTATTCAGGTAGCCGCCAATGCACGTGCCCAATCCGGACCCGACCAGGAATGCTATCGCGAGCTTCCAGGAGACGTTGCCGAGCTTCCTGTGAACGGCAGTACCCATGATGGCTTTGGCGAAGATGTGAAACATGTCGGTGCCCACAGCCAAAATGCCCTTTACACCGGCGGCCATGAGGGCCGGAGTGATGATGAATCCGCCGCCGGCGCCTATGCATCCGGTGATAAGCCCGGCAGCAAGACCGATGGCAATCGAAATGAGGAATATGTTTGTGGTATAGAAAGCGGGAGCATAAGCCTCTTTGCCGCCCAGCAGAGGAGCTGCTTCAAGCAGCGACACCAGCAGAATGGGCGCGAGGAGCATAAGCAATACGATAAGCTTTTTGCGGTTCTTGATGATCGACGTCGAAACCTCTAAGTCCCACTGCGCGTGGGCAATGGAAGAAGCCTTTAGAAATTCATACACCATCCTTGGACCACTCATTGGGGAAAACCTCCTTTTGATAATTCCGCGATGAAAACCACCTTAAACAGAAGCGACCCCACAGGGGCGCAAACTTATCTATCTCGTAGATTGGCAACTAGCATGCCATTGAGCGCCGCGATGATCCAAGCTAATAACATGTTGATTTAAACGGTATAATTAGACATCGCTGACTTTCGCATCGCTCGGAATAATCCAAAGGAGTGTCAGTTCCTTTTACAGAGTGTAAAGGAATGAAGAGGTTTTCTTCACTTCACCGATTCACCCGCTTTATTTATTTGCCATCCGAAATGCTTGAGGAGATTCGTCCGACAAAACGCAGAAGGCCATCCAGGATCGTGAGGGGATGGGGAGGGCAGCCGGGTATGTGGAGATCTACCGGTAGCAGATTGCCGACCCCGTTATGGACTTCGTCATGATCTTTATAAGGTCCTCCCGAGATGGCGCACGCGCCGGAGGCAATGACCAGTTTGGGGGCTGGTACGGCTTCATAAGTCTTCAGAAGGGCGATCCTCATGTTTTCGGGAACGGGACCAGTGACGAGAAGCCCGTCAGCATGTCGCGGGGATGCAACAAACTGGATTCCGAATCGCCCCAGGTCCCAGGCGATTGTGCCGAGAACATTGGTATCGGCCTCGCAGGCATTGCACCCGCCGGCGCTGACCTGCCTAAGTTTAAGGGATCTGCCGAATAATCCTCTTATTTTTGGATCCGGTATCTGTTTTGGGGGCAATTGGCCGTAGCCGACAATCAAATCTCCCCGCCGGGCAACTGCCATCGAGTAATCACTGGTTAACCGGATTGCCCGATTCGGGCACGCGGCGGCACATTCTCCGCAAAAAAGGCATGCGCCAAGGTCGATTTTAACCGCGCCATCCCTGGAAATAGCCTCAGTCGGGCAGACTTCCACACATAGGCCGCATCCGGCCGCACATTGATCACCGGCAATTGCTGGACATCCAGCAAAGCGATCGGGCAAAGGCGGGGGCGGACCGTCAGGGTAAGCCATCGTTCTGTGTTTTTGCTGTAGTCTTGCCCAGAGAACGTTAAGCATAGGTGCACCTGTTTTTCAACTCGCTTGATCGCCGTTTCGGCCACGGCTGCTGCGCAAGGGCCATCCGAATCCGTTCTGTTTTATGCCCCGGTGAAACATCACAGATCATGGCCGCAATACGACAGGTTGAAACTCTTATTGCACAGCGGAAAATCGGAAATCTGCTGGTCTCTCAGCGAATATGCCAGACCGAACCAATTATGAAAAGAGGGATCGACCACCTTGTACCGCGCGAAGTTTCCCCCGTCATCTGTCAGGGCCACGTGGCATATCTCACCGCGCCAACCCTCGACGAGTGAGACAGCCAGGCAGTCAGACTTCAACGGCCGTGGACCCGATCGTACCGACCCTTTGGGAAGGCTGTTAAGTTGTTCGCGGATAAATGCTATCGATCTCTGGATTTCGAGCCAGCGCACATAACCCCGCGCAAAGACATCTCCCGAGTGCCAGGTGGACACCGGAATCTGTGCAAGCTGGAAAATTCCCAGCGGCATGTCGCGGCGTATGTCCCGGTCCGCGCCGCTGGACCGTGCGGCAGGCCCCACCAGACCTATTGAGTTGCAGATATTCCTGCTGACCTCGCCCGTTCCCTCGAATCGCGCCATAACCGATGAGGTGTTCCAGAGCAGTTTCACCGCAATTGACAGGTCTTTTTCAACAGCTTCGAGACGACTCAGCAGTTCATCGCGCATGGTATGGTCCACATCGAAGCCAACGCCCCCCGGCCGAATCAGCCCCCTGCCGAAGCGGTTCCCACAGATCAGAGCGGTCATGTTGAGCACATCTCCGCGAATGCGCCCGCAATAAGAAAGCGTAGGAAGGTAGCCAACGTCTCCCGCCAGTGCCCCCAGGTCCCCGGTGTGGTTTGCAACGCGCTCGAGTTCGAGTGCGACCCCTCGGAGCACCAGCGCCTTTGCCGGTGCGTGAGCCTCGCCCAGGGCTTCCACCGTCTCGCAATAGGTCAGCGCATGCCCGACGCTCGTATCGCCGGCAAGCGTTTCCATGTAGTGGATCGTCCGTTTGTCCGGGCCGCCCGGCATCACACGTTCTATCCCCCGGTGCTGATAGCCCAGCGATATCTCCAGGTGAAAACTATCTTCCCCATGGCACTGAAAGCGAAAATGACCGGGTTCGATAATGCCTGCATGCACGGGGCCAACAGCGACCTCATGGATCTCCTCGCCTGTCATGCGGAAAAAATCCGCAGCACCAATCTCGGTGGTTTCCAAGGAAGCATTGCCTGCGCTACGCATCCGATAGGGTGAGTGGAAGCGAATCGGCTTCAGCCAAGGGTGACTGTCAGGCTTCACCCCCCATTGTTCGAATATCTCGCGTTCGAACCAGTGCGCTTGCGCGCAACGGGAGGTAATCGAAGGATACGTGTGCTCTTTCAAGTCTGTGTAAAACGGCAGTATGAGAGACTTGCTGTCATGGGACAAAATTGCCCAGAGCCGGACCCTGTCTTTCTCGATTGGTTGAGCGAAAAGGGCGGAGATCCTGAGGCCGCATTCAACGGCTTCGACCACGAACTCGATAAACTCATCCCGTTCCATAGAGGAGATTTGTTTCAAGTCAACAGCCTGACCGTTACTCAAGCTAAATACTCTCGACGTCAAAGCCGGCATTGCATAAGTTCCTGAAAAAACCAAAGGCAGATACGGTGAAGTGCATAAACTTTGCCCAAACTCTTCCCGATTTAACCCGCGATCGCCCTGGCCGCGTGTTCCAGGAGATTTTTGAGCATGGGCGGGAAATAGACGCCCAGCAGCAGCACTGAAACAGCCAGCATTATCGGCGGGATTACCGCAAGCAGGGAATCTCCGGCCGCCAAGTGGAGGTTCGCGTTCCCGCTGTGCCGGTCCACGGCAGGCTCAAGGGTGGGGTTACCTTGATACATTCTCAGCACAATTGTGGCCATACCGATAAAAATTATGCTCAGCAAAAGGAGATAGGCAGCGGCAACAATGGGCTGTCCCTGTTCAATGGCGGATCTCAGTATAATCAGTTCGCTCAGAAACAGTCCGAAAGGAGGTGAACCTGTAATGGCCAGAAAGCCGGTTACCCAGAGGACCCCGGATATGGGGAGCACCCTGATGACCCCCTGAACATCCGCCGTTGATTTGGTCCTGTAGACTGCGAGTATGTTTCCTGCAACCATGAACAGCATCCCTTTGGTAAGAGAGTGATTCACCGCGTGCAGCATTGCTCCGAATGTAGCCCCGCCCCCCAGCCCGACCGCAAAAGAAAGAATGCCCATGTGCTCGACGCTCGAGTAGGCAAGCATGCGCTTGAAATCGCTCTGACGCAGGATGAATAGTGCAGCCACGGTCATGGAAAACAGCCCGAAGCCAAGCAGCAGATTCTGGCCGAACCGTGCCATTCCGGCCGCAACTGTTACCTGCTGGATACGAAGTACGGCTAGAAAGGCGCAATTGAGCAAAGCGCCCGAGAGAAGCGCGGATACGACCGAAGGAGCCTCGCTGTGCGCATCGGGCAGCCATGTGTGCATTGGAGCAAGCCCCAGCTTGGTACCGTAGCCAACCAGCAGAAAAAGAAATCCCGCCTTTAGCCACTGGGGATTCAGGTTACCCGCCATTTTAACAAGGTCGCTCAGCAGCATGGGCACATGACTTTCGGTACCGAGCGTAGAAGCAACCGCCAGGAAAAAGTTGCCCAAAAGCGCCAGTGCGATCCCTACCGAGCAGATCATCAGATACTTCCATGTGGCTTCCAGTGAGCGCCGATGGCGGTGAAAGCAGATTAAAGGCGCGCTGGAAAGAGTTGTCGCTTCCACTGCCACCCAGAGAAGACCAAAGTGCTGGCTGACGGTAACCAGGGTCATCGTGGCCAGAAACAGAAGCAGGCAGCCCGTGAAAGTGGCTTCCCGCGCGTTAGTGAAAAGGAAACCCTCTTCGAAGTCCTGACGGCGTCCCCAATCCTCTCTGCGCAGGTACCCGAGGGTATAAAATGATGTCGTGAGGAATAAGAAACTCGTAATGCTGAGAAAGAGCAGGCCGAGGTCGTCTAAGAGGAGCCATCCGTTCAAAACCGGAACAGGCGTTCTAAACCATGCAGCACCGGTCAGGAGGGCGTGGGCTCCAGCGGCAAACAGCAACAAAGCGCGCCGGATGCGGTCGGAGGTGAGAAAGAACGCCAAAATACCCGCCGACATCGGGACGAGAATCAACAGCAGAATCATGGCGTTTAATCCTTCAAAATGCTTAGCCGGTCGGTGTCCATGTGGTCGAATTCCCGGCTGATTTGAAATATCGTGATTCCCATCACGAAGACCGCCATGAACGCATCGAGCAAAATACCGAGTTCCACGAGCAGCGGCTCTCTCAAGGCAAAGGCAAGGCCGAAGGCATAGATGCCGTTCTCCATCACCAGGTATCCGAGGACCTGCGTCAGGGCTTTTCGCCTGCTGACGATGGCAAACAGCCCGATCATAATGTTGTACATGGCCAGGGGCACGACCAGATGGGATTTGGCAGGTACGGGCAAAGGCAGTTGGCTTCCCAGCCACATTGCAAGCACTAGGAGAAGTGCGCCGACCAGGAGAGATGTCGTATAACCGACAAGCGGCTCCATTTCCCGTCGAATGTTTGCGGCATGAAGGGCTCGGAGCAGAAGCCAGGGGAAAAACAGGCCTTTCAGGATTATTGTGACCCCCGAAAGCATGCATGCGCGCACTGTGATGTGGTCCGTTGCGACGATTAAGGGCAATATGCCAAGCAGCACTCCCTGGAAGGCTACCACGTAGATGCAGGATGCGATGCGGCTCGATGCGATGAGCATCAGGTTAGTCAGAATGAGCAAGACGATAATCTGATCGACAAACAGGCTCATTATCGGCTCCAGAATGTCAAGGCGAGCGCCAGCATGGACAAAAGCCCCGCACTCACCAGCAATTGGGGAACACGGAGCAGCCTCAATCTGGCCATAGTCGACTCGATCATACCAGTCACAACGGCCAGTACAAACATGCCGATGACAATAAGCCCTGCGTCCGCCAGTCGATTGCCGGTTCTGAAGGGGATGACAATGCCGGACAGCAGCGCACCGAGAATCCACATTTTAAGAGCAGCCCCGTATAGGATCATCGCGAAATCCGGCCCGCAATGGTCGAGTACCATCACCTCGTGAATCATGGTCAATTCGAGGTGCGTGTTGGGATCGTCAAAAGGAATCCTGGAGTTTTCCGCAAGAAAGACCACCAAAAGAGCGCCTGCCACCAAGAGCAGGGCTGGCCCCGAATGCATCCAGGCCGGGATTGAAATACGGGAATACATAACGGAAAGCGAGACGACACCGCCCGGTTCACTCAGTCCGGCAGGGATGACAGCGCGGCCGGCCAGGGCCGCAGCGGCTAAACCCAACAACAGCGCTGGTTCCGCAAGTGCGGAAAATTGCACTTCGCGGCTGGCGCCCATTCCCTCGAAAGCTGATCCGGTATCCAGGGCCGCTATGACTGTAAAAAACCGCATTAGGCCGAGTAAATAGGCCAGAAGGATAAAATCGCCTTGAAACCCGACCGGGGCGGCAATACTTCCCAAGGGGAGAACAAGGAGGGCGGCAATGACTGAAGCCAGGCCGATCAAGGGGCTCGTCCGAAAAACCCAACTAGTCGTTCGGCTGTATACCGCACCCTTCCGGAGAAGCTTTGCCAGATCGAAATAGAGTTGAAGCACTGGTTGGCCCGTTCGCCCTGCCATGAAAGCCTTAGTTCGATTGATAATGCCGGGAAGCAACGGAGCCAGCACCAGAGCCAGCACGGGAAGTGTCAAAGACCAGGCATTCATGATTATCTCAGGTTCCATATCAGCAGAATAAACAGAGTCAGTGCAATGTAGAGAATATAGAGCTGCACGCGACCCGACTGGAGAAAGCGAAGTCTGGACGCGAACTGTTCGATTCCAGCAAATAGGGGGCGATAGAGATTGCGGCGGAAAAGGTCGCCGGTTTCCGTGTGGAAGCAGGCGTGGGCAGGAAAGAGCCCGTCAGGCTTTTCGATCGTGACCTTTGGGCGCAGCAGGGCTTCAAACATCTTAGTCAGGGGCTGGGCAAAGGAGGATGCGGTGTACTGCATGCTTGCCGCAGGCCTGATATACCCGCAATCCCAGGTACAGCTCTGCTCGATCGTTCGTTCGGCGAGAATCCAATGCCGGGCCCAAGCCAGGAGGGCAACCGTCACGACGAAAAAGCCCGCAATCAGCACGATCGAGACCATCGGGTCAACTGCAAAAGAGGCCTGGGACTCCACCGAAGAGACAGGGAGCATGGTAACGATGCTGACAGCCGGACAGATCAGCATAACTATTTTGGGAGCGAACAGGGTGATGAGCAGGCACCCGGCGGCCAGGATCAGCATCGGAACCCGCATGGCCCAGCCCGCTTCGTGAACGTGAGCGGCCTCAGTGCTTCTTGGCGAACCGAGGAAAACGATGCCGAACGCTTTGGTAAAGCAGGCTGCAGCCAGGCCGCCTATCAAGGCCAGCACCAAAATTACCACCGCGCCCGCGGGCGCGGCGCCGGCCTCTCCGACTGCCCGATATGCGCCGGTATAGATGAGAAATTCGCTGATAAAGCCATTCAAGGGCGGCAATCCGGATATGGCCACTGCACCGATAAGGAATGTCCCGGCCGTCCAGGGCATCTGTTTAACAAGGCCGCCCAGCCTGTCAATTGCCCGAGTGTTGGTTGCATGTTGGACCGACCCTGCCCCGAGGAACAGAAGTCCCTTAAACAGCGCGTGGTTGACCACATGGAGCAGTCCTCCTCCGAAGCCGAACACTGCGAGAGCGGGGTTCTTCATGGAGATGCCAAGGAGCCCGAGTCCGAGCCCCAGGGTGATGATTCCGATATTTTCCACGCTGTGGTAGGCGAGAAGGCGCTTAAGATCGTGCTGCGCCAGGGCGAAGAGCACGCCGAGAATTCCGGAAACGAGGCCGATTATTATGAGAAGCCAACCCCACCAATTCGCCGAGATTTCGAGGAAGCTAATGGTCCGCAACAAACCATAGATGCCCGTTTTGATCATGACTCCGGACATGACTGCGGACACGGGGCTCGGAGCGGCCGGATGCGCTTCGGGGAGCCAGACATGAAAAGGAATAAAGCCTGCCTTGGCACCGAAGCCGATCACTGCCAGGATGAAAATCACATCGGCAATGGGGGCCATATGCGACCGCGCAGCCAGGAAAAGGTCGAAATCGAGCGATGCTGCCCCAGACTGACGGCCAAGGAGCAAAAAAAGCACCAGAAGAAATGCGGTGCCGAGATGGGTGGCGGTTAGGTAGGTCCACCCTGCGCGCTGGACGCTCTCATCTTCATTTTCAAAGGTAACCAGGAAAAAAGACGACAGGGCCATGATTTCCCATGCCATCAGAAACAGCATGCCGTTTGCCGCAACGACAAGCATTGCCATACTGGCTGCCAATATATTGAAGAAGAACCAGAATTGGCCCAGGCTTTTTCGGTTTCGGGCGGTATTCATATATTGAAGGCCATAGAGCGCGGACAAACCACAGAGAATAAAAATAGGGATCAGGAAGAAAGCCGACAGGGAATCTATTTGCATGGAAAATGAGCCGTAAGGAATATTCCATTCGTATCGAATATTCTCTGCCTTCCCTGTCCACAATATCCAGGTTGCCGGAACGAGGCCTGCAAGGCAGGCCAGGATGGCGCCCCCGGCCCCAAGAGAATTTGCCAGAGTTACTTTGTTTCGGGCGAGAAGCGAAATAAGCCCAAAGAAACAAAGGAGTCCGATTGCCGAAAGGATGAAACACATAAAGATTTCGATTCCGGAGGAGTTACTTATGAGGATCGGAAGGTCGTAGAGAGGCGGCTTTTTCTACACTGGCTGCTTCGCTAAGGATCTGTTCGCGAGAGCTCTTGCGGGTGAGAACGTCCCTGAACCGACTGTCTTTTATGGCCGTTGCGAGTTTTGAAAGTAAGTGAAGATGGGAACGGACGGTCGGACTGACCAACACGAACAGGGTATCCACCGGTTTTCCGTCTGAAGCCCCGAAGTCGATGGGATGTTCGAGAAAGCAAAGCGTTATGAAAGGGCGTAATGTGTGAAGAACGATAGGATGACGGGCATGTGGAATAGCAATTCCGTCGCCGATGGCCGTCGAACCGAGCTTTTCACGGGCCAGCAAAATTTGATGCAGCAGAGCCCGGTCCGCCTCCTTCGGCAGGTCCATAATGCCAACTATCGCGCGCAAAATTGAAGATTTTTCCACCCCACCGACCTGATAAAAAATCCCACCCAGCCTTAAGGCTTCATCGAGGCTGGGCGGCGGGTCCTCATCCTCATCGGGCTCCCCTACGAGTTCGGCCGATATGTTGATTTTGTGCTCAGTGGCCCACTCCAACAACTCTGCCCGATTGAAACGATATTGGTCGTTTACGTGGGATGAGGGCAGATTTTCTTCCTTTATCCAACGACAGATTCTCTTTTCCGTGACACTGAAGATGCCTGCGGCATCCCTCAAACCAAGCTGCATTTTCTAAACTGCTCCTGTTCGAAGTGTATTGATAATGGAGTTCCGGGCGCGCAACATGCTCCTAAGCTCATGCCAAGTCAAGTATAATTATTTGATCTGAATAATTCTCGAAATAAATCGCTGTTCAGTGAATGGGTAAAATCCTTTTTTACCACACTGCCAGTTGCAGGTTAGTGGTTTCTCCAATTCACCCATCATGATGCGCCTGCTTTTCTATGACGGCCTTTCTAATAGCTTTGGTAACGTCGCGCATCGAACTCCCGCATCCTATTCGCAGACCGAGGCATTGTGTCCAGCTCTTGCCCTCGATCTTCAGGGTGTATGTGTGCAGGGTGCGGTTGGGGTTGCCTTTGTATGGTTCGAATTGACTCGAGCCGATGTTCATATCAAGATCATTTTCACAGGGCCGTCCATTGGAGTCTATGCAACCTGAGACTTCGGCCGGGTTACGCACCAGTGTCCAGAAGGAGAGGTATCGATGGCTTTCAGGATAAGTCAAATGTTCCACGCGGATGAGATAGCCGGTATCGAACCCTAACACGCGGACCCTAGTCCAGAAGTCAACGGTCCTGGCGCCGGCGTTCTCCCCTTCCACGCTGAAGCTCCGGATAATCCTGCTCTCAACAGTGTAAGGCATAATGCTCGTATAATTGTTATAATCGCGCACGACCCGCACGCACTCTTCGGGTCTTGCTTCGATAAGCCCGATACTTTGGGCCATGATCGTATCGCCGCCAAGCCTCTTCTCGGCGACGAGAATTTCTCCCTTCTCGAGGTCTGCCTCATCAGGTGACTTGATCAGCTTGAAGTATGCCTCATCCCATGAAATGGGCATTCCATCGGTAAGAGGATTGGCCATCTGATCGATTTTGGCCTCCCCGAGTATGGCGATAAACAATGAGGCCAGTACGATGGCAATTCCGGTCAGCAGCGCGTTCTTCTTATCTTTCATCATATAAACCAGATATAAACCAGCTCACTTCATGCGGCAGGCGTCCTACCTGCAAATTGTCCATGAAGTGGCATTTTAACCCTCGATTATCGTCCAGACAACCATGCAGATGGTGGCATGCTATGGCTCATCGAAATTTTCTTCCTTTATTCTTCCTTGGCCACTCCTTTTTGAGTCCTAAGTTAAAAATAGCCATGGCTTCCTCATGAATTACCAGGATAATCACCCCAACTGATGTTACTATGTTGTCATACCGGGACAAACCTATTGGGGATGGATAATTATTATCTTATCGTTTTGTCCGACAAAAGGCGCCGGACCCTTCCTTTGAACAGCACCGGCAGAAAAAGAGGCCCGATAGGTCGAGTGGAAAAATGATTGATTGAGGGACTCATTGGAGTACGAGGGCGCCTATGCTGATTTTTAGCGCCTGGCGAAGGAACATTCATTTGAGAAAGTAGCCGGGATAATAGGGAGATGGTCAGCTTCGAGGTAAAAGTGGACCGTCGCCATTTCAAAAAAGGGAATTGCAAATAATGTTGAGCAACAAAGATCGAAACAACAAAGGCAATGTTAAGGGTGTAGATGAAGGATATACAAAGCCGAAGACCGAACCCGGCGCACGAGAGTTGCGACGAAAGAATATGGTCAAGAAGGTCAAGAGGCGCAAGTAAATGGAATTGAGCATCAAGACCATTCGCCAGACCTTGCTCCGTTTAAGAGCGCACCTGGGCGGAAGCGGCACGGCACGGAAATACGCCGACAGCGAGCCACCGCTGCGATCTGAGTTATTCAGCGCCGATCAGATGGAGCAGCACGGCAAGACCCTTGCGGGCTGGCACAGATTGAGGCCGGACCGCCCTCGGGACCGGCTTCTGAAGCGGTTGGCCGAAAATGAAGCCGTCTTGCTTTCAGTCCACAGCCTGCTGACAGAGGCCGTCAAGGCAGACCGCCGGATTACACCGGCCGGAGAATGGCTGCTCGACAACTTTTATTTAATTGAAGAGCAGATACGAACGGCCAGGCGACACTTGCCGAAGGGATACAGCCGAGAGCTGCCGCGATTGCTTGACGGCCCATCGGCCGGGCTTCCGCGAGTGTATGACCTCGCGCTGGAAACGATCTCGCACGGCGATGGGCGGGTGGACCCGGAGAGTCTCAGCAGCTTCCTGGCCGCCTACCAGATGGTGACCTTCCTGAAGTTGGGCGAATTGTGGGCCATCCCCATCATGCTGCGCCTGGCCCTGATCGAGAATCTTCGGCGGGTTGCCGTACGGATCGCCGCTGACAGGATGGATCGAAACCGCGCCGACTATTGGGCCGACCAGTTGACGGAGATCGCCGCGAAGGACCCGAAGAACCTTATTCTGGCGATCGCCGACATGGCGCGGTCTAACCCCCCGATGGTCAGCTCGTTTGTCGCGGAACTTACGCGCCGCTTGCAGGGGCAGGGCCCCGCTCTGGCGTTGCCCCTCACCTGGATTGAACAGCAACTGTCCGAGTCCGGCCTGACCATCGAGGAGTTAGTGCGCTCGGAGAACCAACAACAGGCTGCGGACCAGGTTTCGATGAGCAACAGCATCGGCAGCCTCAGGTTCCTGGGCGCGATGAACTGGCGCGAGTTCGTCGAGACGATGAGCATTGTCGAGCAGACCCTGGGTGAGGACCCCGGAAACGTCTACGGCAAGATGGACTTTGCTACCCGTGACCGCTACCGTCACGTCGTGGAAAAGACTGCGAAGCGTAGTTTGCACTCCGAGAGCGAGGTGGCGCGTCAAGCGATTCAACTGGCGCATGAGGGCGCCGCGCGGAAAGGCGGCGGAGATCCCACGGCACACGTCGGTTTCTACCTGATCGACAAGGGATTGGCGCAGCTTGAAGCAACGGCAGCGGTGCGCTTATCGCCCTCTGAGGCGCTTCGCAAAATCAGCCGCCGTTTTCCTTTGCCGTTGTACGGCGGCACGATCCTGCTGCTTGCGGTGATGTTCGCCGCGTTCCTGGTGGAGAAGGCGCACAGCGGAGGGTTGCATGGATGGCTGCTCGCGCTGACCGGGATTCTTTCACTTCTGTGCGCAAGCCAACTCGCGGTGGCCGTGGTAAACTGGCTGGCTACGCTGCTTGCGACTCCGCATCCGCTCCCGCGAATGGACTTCTCCAAAGGAATCCCGCCGGAATCGCGTGCTCTGGTGATAGTCCCGACTATGCTCACAAGTTCTCAAAACATCGAGGATTTGATCGATGCGCTGGAAGTCCGTTTCCTGGCAAATTTGGACGACCACCTGCACTTCGGCCTGCTGACTGACTTTCGAGACGCGCTCGAAGAAACACTGCCGGAAGACGAACCGCTCTTGCTTCAGGCCCGGCAGAGAATCGAAGAGCTCAATGAAAAGTACAGGAACTCGGAAAGCGATACTTTCTTTCTCTTTCATCGCCCGCGCCGCTGGAATCCTCAAGACCGGATCTGGATGGGTTACGAGCGCAAGCGGGGAAAGCTTGCGGACTTGAACTGGCTTCTGCGCGCCGGGCCCCATGCTGACACCGGCGAGCGCTTCTCGCTGGTCGTCGGTGAAACTGCAATTTTGGCGAACGTGAAATACGTTATCACCCTGGACACGGATACTCATCTGGCGCGCGATTCGGCGTGGCAGTTTGTGGGAGCCATGGCGCACCCGCTGAATCGGCCGCGCTACGACGAAGACAAACAGCGTGTCTGTGAAGGTTACGGCATCCTTCAGCCGCGGGTCGCGGTGAGCCTGCCCGAAGCGAGCCAGTCGCGGTATGCGCGCATGTGCGGAAGTGACCCGGGTATCGATCCCTACACGCGCGTCGTTTCCGATGTTTACCAGGACCTGTTCGGTGAAGGCTCGTTCATTGGCAAGGGAATCTATGACGTCGATGCGTTTGAGCGCGCGACGGACGGGCGTTTCCCCGCCAACCGAATCCTCAGCCACGACCTTTTGGAAGGGTGCTACGCGCGTGCCGGGCTGTTGAGCGATGTACAGTTATACGAGGAGTACCCGTCTCGCTACAGCGCGGACGTGAGCCGCCGGCACCGCTGGATTCGAGGGGACTGGCAGATTGCGCAGTGGGTGACGCCGGGCGTTCCGTGCCCCGATGCGCGCCTTCAAAAGAATCCGCTTTCGATGCTGTCCCGCTGGAAGATCTTCGACAACCTGCGGCGGAGCCTCGCACCTGCGGCTTTGACACTCCTGTTGCTGCTTGGCTGGACTGAGTTGCCATCGGCCTGGTTCTGGACCTTGTCCGTGATGGGAATCATCCTGCTTCCTTCATTGATCAGCTCTGTCCTGGATTTAATTCAAAAGCCGGGCGATGTGACTCTTGGTCAGCACTTCGCCGCCACGGTCCGCTCGGCCGGCCGGCGTCTTGCTCAGGCTATATTTACGTTCGTGTGTCTCCCCTACGAGGCATTTTTCAGTCTGGATGCGATTGTGCGAACGACCTGGCGCCTGCTGATAACGCACAGGCGGCTTCTCGAATGGAACCCTTCAAGCGGCCCGGACCACGATGGGCGCGCTGACCTCGCCGGTTCGTGCCGGATTATGTGGATCGCCCCGGTCATTGCCACCGCCGCTGCGATTACTCTCGCACTATTGAGGCCGGCAGCGTTAGTTGTGTCTCTGCCCTTCCTGGGTCTCTGGTTTACCTCGCCCGCCATCGTATGGTGGATCAGCCGGCCACTCGGCCGCCGCGAAGCTAGACTCACGACTGAGCAGACGATCTTTCTCAGGAAGCTCTCCCGGAAAACCTGGGCGTTCTTCGAGACATTTGTCGGCCCGGAGGATCATTGGCTGCCGCCCGATAACTTCCAGGAGAACCCCTCCGCCGTGGTCGCGCACCGCACGTCGCCCACCAACATGGGATTCGCGCTGCTTGCGAATTTAGCCGCACTCGATTTCGGCTACATTTCATCCGGACGATTCATCGAACGTACAGCGAATGCCTTCCGCACAATGGAAACTCTGGAGCGTCACCGGGGGCACTTCTATAACTGGTACGACACGCAATCTTTGAAGCCGCTGCTGCCCCTCTACATTTCGTCGGTAGACAGCGGGAATCTCGCAGGCCATCTGCTGGCATTGCGGCAGGGTCTGCTCGCTCTTCCCGATGACGTTATCCTGGGAGCACGCCTGTTCGACGGGCTCAGCGACACGCTGGGGGTCCTCGTAGACGTTGCGGGAGGCTCTGTTCCGGTCCAGCTTGCTCAACTTCAGAAGGACCTGGATCTGGCGGCCGGTTCCCAGCCGGCGTCGCTTGAGGCGGCACGGCTGTGCCTGCACCGGTTGGCGGCGCTGGCCGAAGACGTGGCCTCCGCCGCTGCCTCCTCCGAAGCTTTGATCGCCAATCCCGGCTTTGGCCCAGCCACCGGCCCCGAGAACCAATTGAGGTGGTGGGCGCACTCATTTGTACGGCAGTGCCGGGATGCCCTCGATGAAATAATGTTTCTCGCTCCGTGGACACCGCTCTTGTCCTCTCAGAATAGACTCCAGGGCTTTCACGGTATCGACGGGATACCAACGCTGCGCCAACTGTCCAACCTTCAAGTGGAGTTCATGCCGGAAATCGAGCAACGGCTCGCTTTAAAGGTGACACCCGAGGAAAAGGCGTGGCTCGATGAGCTTCGAACACTCGTCATAGAGGCAAGCCGGCGTGCCGGCGCGAGATTAGCGACTGTTGAAGGCCTTGCACTGCAATCAAACGAGCTTGCCCATATGGAGTATGATTTCCTGTTCGATAAGGCGCGTCATCTACTGGCTATCGGATACAACGTCAGCGAGCATCGGCGGGACTCCAGCTACTACGATCTACTGGCTTCGGAAGCGAGATTTTCCAGTTTCGTGGCAATTGCTCAGGGAGAGTTGCCCCAGGAAAGCTGGTTCGCCATGGGACGCCTGCTCACCACAACCGGTGGAGAGCCTATTCTCCTTTCATGGAGCGGGTCGATGTTCGAGTACCTCATGCCGCTCCTCGTGATGCCGACATACGAAAACACACTGCTCGACAAGACCTGCAGGGCGGCTGTGGCCAGCCAGATCGAGTATGGGAGAAAATGCGGGGTGCCCTGGGGCGTTTCAGAATGCGGCTACAATGCAATCGATGTTAATCTCAACTACCAATACCGGGCATTCGGCGTGCCCGGCCTGGGGCTCAAACGAGGGCTTGCCGAGGACCTGGTAATTGCGCCCTATGCTTCGGCACTGGCTCTGATGGTGGCGCCCGACAAGGCGTGTTTGAATCTCGAACGGCTGGCAGCCGAAGGGTTTGAAGGAAAATACGGCTTCTATGAAGCGATCGACTACACTCCTTCGCGCCTGCCGCGCGGACAATCGAGCGCCGTGGTTCACTCCTTCATGGCACATCACCAGGGCATGAGCTTTCTCTCTTTGGCCTATCTACTCCTGGGCCGTCCAATGCAGAAACGATTCGAGTCGGAACCCCTGTTCCAGGCGACCATGCTGCTGCTTCAGGAGCGCGTCCCGAAGGCTACTGCATTCTATGCGCACACTACCGAGCTTTCCGAGTTACATGCGGCTTCCATCGGCGCGGAAACGCCGATACGTGTTTTAAGCAGCCCTGACACGCCGGTTCCTGAAGTGCAGTTGTTGTCGAACGGCAGATACCACGTGATGATCACAAACGCCGGCGGCGGCTACAGCCGCTGGAAAGACCTCGCGGTCACGCGTTGGAGCGAAGACAGCACCCGCGACAACCGGGGCTCGTTTTGCTACATCCGGGACGTGACCAGCGGCAGTTTCTGGTCAACAACATATCAGCCAACGCTTAAACGGTCGAAAAACTTCGAGGCGGTTTTTTCGGAAGGGCGAGCCGAGTTTCGCTGCCGGCATGACGACCTTGACGCCTACACCGAGGTCGTTGTTTCGCCGGAAGATGATATCGAGCTGCGCCGAATCACTATCACCAACCGCTCTCACCGGCGCAGAGAGATCGACGTGACGAGTTATGCCGAAGTGGTCCTGGCGCCGCCCGCCGCGGACGCACTGCATCCGGCGTTCAGCAATCTCTTCGTTCAAACCGAGATCATCCGGCGGCAGCGGGCGATTCTTTGCACTCGCCGGCCCCGCTCCATCGACGAGCAGGCGCCATGGATGTTTCATCTTATGGCCGTGCATGGGGCCAAAGTCGGGGAGATTTCTTACGAGACCGATAGGATGCGGTTTATCGGCCGAGGAAACACTGCCGCAGATCCGCAAGCAATGAACGGTTCATCGGGTCCCTCAGGGGCGCTTTCGGGCAGCCATGGCTCGGTCCTGGACCCCATTGTCGCCATCCGGTATCGAATAACGCTCGATGCGGAAAAATCGGCAAAGATAAATATCGTCACCGGCATGGGCGAAACCCGCGATGCATGCCTGGGCCATGTTGAGAAATACCAGGATCGGCGTCTGGCGGATCGCGTCTTCGACCTGGCATGGACACACAGCCAGGTGCTCCTGCGGCAGATCAATACCACGCAGGCCGACGCCCAGCTTTACTGCCGCCTTGCCGGCTCGATCATCTACGCTAATAATTCGCTGCGAGCCGATGCGAGCGTCCTCATAAAGAATCGCCGGGGACAATCCGGTCTCTGGGGCTACGCCATCTCCGGCGATTTGCCTATTGTCCTGCTGAAAATCGAAGATCCGGCCAATATCGACCTGGTGCGCCAGCTCGTGCAGGCCCACGCGTACTGGCGTCTAAACGGACTGGCGGTGGACCTGGTGATCTGGAACGAAGATCACGCCGGTTACCGGCAACTCCTGCATGACCAGATCATGGGCCTCATCGCCGCAGGCACCGAGGCCAACGTGACAGATCGCCCCGGCGGCATTTTCGTAAGACCCGCCGACCAGATAGCGGAAGAGGACCGTATCCTGATCCAAACGGTCTCCCGCGCCATCATCACCGACAGTCTGGGGTCTCTGGAGGACCAGATTAACGGCCGTACTCAGGTGGAAGTAACCGTACCCCTGCTTACCCCGACCCGAACCCTTCGCCCTGAACCGGCGGCGGTCGCCCCGCTGCCTCGCCACGATCTGACGTTCTTTAACGGGCTGGGGGGATTCACCCCGGATGGGCGTGAGTACGTCGTTACCACGGCCCCCGGGCAGGTGACGCCGGCGCCGTGGGTGAATGTGCTGGCCAACCCGCACTTCGGGACCGTCATTTCAGAGAGCGGCGTTGCCTACACCTGGAGCGAGAATGCCCATGAGTTCCGTCTCACTCCCTGGGAAAACGATCCTGTGAGAGATTCGGGCGGAGAGGCGTTTTACATTCGTGACGACGAGCGCGGCCATTTCTGGTCCCCCACTCCCCTGCCCTGCCGCGGAACGACACCTTACGTCACACGGCACGGCTTCGGCTACAGTGTGTTCGAGCACACGGAGCGCGGCATCCGCTCCGAGATGTGGGTTTACACGGCCCTTGACTCACCGGTCAAGTTCACGGTGCTCAAAGTACGCAACGAGACGGGACGATCCCGACGGCTCTCCGCCACTGGATATGCCGAATGGGTCCTTGGCGACCTGCGGCCTAAATCGAGCATGCACGTGATCACAGAAATCGACCACAAGAGCGGCGCGCTCTTCGCGCGCAACCCGTACAACACGGAGTTCCGCGACCGTACGGCATTCTTCGATGTGGACGAGACCTCCCGTAGCGTAAGCGGCGATCGGACTGAATTCCTGGGCCGCAACGGCACGCTGCGCGCTCCTGCCGCAATGACGCGCATGCGCCTTTCCGGTAAAGTGGGGGCCGCCCTGGATCCCTGCGCCGCGATCCAGGTAAGCTTCGAACTGGCCGCCGGGCAAGAGCGTGAGATCGTCTTCAGGCTCGGCGTCGGGCGAGACGCCGACGATGCAAGAAACCTGGTCAGCCGCTTTCGAGGAACAACCGCTGCGCGCGTAGCCCTGGATGTGGTATGGCAGCACTGGACGCACACCCTCGGCGTGGTAAACGTGCAAACACCCGACCAGTCCTTCAACTTGCTGGCAAACGGCTGGCTGTTGTACCAGACCCTGGCGTGCCGGCTTTGGGCGCGAAGCGGATACTACCAGTCGGGGGGCGCCTTCGGTTTTCGCGATCAGTTGCAGGACGTGATGGCGCTTATCCACGCCAGGCCGCATCTCGTGCGCGAGCACCTGCTCCTGTGCGCGGCCCGTCAATTCCCGGAAGGAGATGTTCAACATTGGTGGCATCCTCCAACGGGCCGGGGCGTGCGGACTCACTGTTCGGACGATTACCTCTGGCTGCCGCTGACGACGTGCCGCTATGTTCTTAACACAGGGGACACGGGAGTGTTGGATGAGCCCGTCGACTTCATCCAAGGCCGCCCGGTAAGTGCCGATGAGGACTCTTATTACGATCTGCCCGGGCGCTCTGAGGAGGCGGCGAGTCTTTACGAACACTGTGTCCGAGCCATCGTGAACGGCCTCAAATTCGGTGAGCACGGGTTGCCGCTCATCGGCTCCGGTGACTGGAACGACGGCATGAACCTGGTTGGCGAACACGGCAAAGGTGAAAGCGTGTGGCTGGGATTTTTCCTGTACGAAGTGCTCATGCGCTTCACTGAGGTTGCGCGCACCCATGGAGACGCGTCTTTTGCCGAGCGTTGTGAAAGAGAGGCGGCCGAGCTGTGCCGCAATATCGAAAAGCACGGCTGGGACGGCGAGTGGTATCGCCGCGCTTACTTTGACGACGGCTCGCCGCTCGGATCGTCAGTTAACCCCGAATGCCGGATCGATTCGATTGCGCAGAGCTGGTCCGTTCTATCCGGTGCAGGAGACGCGAGGCGTTCACGCATTGCCATGGAAGCTGTGGATAAGCGCCTCGTTCGCCGCGAGGATGGATTGATCCAACTTCTTGATCCACCCTTCGACAAGTCGGCGCTGAATCCCGGCTACATCAAAGGGTACGTCCCGGGCGTGAGAGAAAACGGCGGGCAGTACACGCATGCGGCAATCTGGGCGGCAATGGCCTTCGCTCGCCTGGGGGATAACAGGCGCGCGTGGGAACTCTTTAACATGATCAACCCGGTGAACCATGCAAGATCGGCCGAGGAGGTTGCCACCTACAAAGTGGAACCCTACGTCGCTGCGGCCGATGTCTACGCGGTGCCGCCCCATACGGGCCGAGGCGGCTGGACCTGGTACACGGGCTCGGCTGCCTGGATGTACCGGCTGATGGTGGAATCACTTTTGGGGCTCAGACTTGAAGTCGATAAACTGTATTTTACGCCGTGCCTTCCTGCGGATTGGGAGGGATTCAAGATGCACTACCGGTATCGCGAGACGGTTTACCACGTTACCGTAACACAAACGCGGACAGGCAAAGACGAAATGGCTGTAACAGTTGACGGCGTCGAGCAAGACGGCAAGACAGTTCCCCTTGTTGACGACCATCAGGAACACACGGTAGAGGTCAGAATAAACGGGGCGGGGGAGAAAAAGACGGGTGAACAGGTGAACGGGTAAAGTGGACCCCAAAGGCTTCACCCATTCACCCATTCACCTGCTCACCTGCTCACCTGCTTTTCTCCAAGAGGCCCGTATTGCGGTCCCTTTTCCTATCTTCGATCTGATAGAAAAAGATCCCCCTGAGAACTCGGTTCGTTCTTTCATGCTGGTAAGGCCGAGACCTCTGACGCCACTTTCCCTGGATAGGATGGAAACTAAGTCAAATCCCTCTCCGTTGTCCTTTATCGTGAGATCGAGAGCGGTCCTATTACATAGAAAAGAAAGTTTCACACGATCTGCCCTGCTGTATTTGCCTATGTTATGGAAGGCTTCCTGCATTAGCCTGAAGATAACTATCTTAAGTGCTTCCGGTATCTGGTCTTCCTTCACCGCGATCTTCTTTTCTATGGCAATACCCGGATAAATTCCATTGAACTGCCTGCAGAACCATCCAATCGTTTCGATCAGCCCAAGATCGTCCAATACGCTGGGCCGAAGGTCCATGATCATTCTTCTGACGTCTTCCATGGTATTCTTCGTCAATGAAATCGATTTTTCGAGTAAAGCCGGTTCTGCTTCACCCTTCAGCATCCGGTTCAGGGTATGCTCGATGCTGATTTTAATTGCAGTGAGGGATGATCCCAAACTGTCGTGGAGCTCTGCTGCGAGCTTTTTGCGCTCCAGCTCCTGAGCTGCAAGGAGCTTCGAAGAAAGGAAACGAAGTTCGCTTTCCGACTTGCGTAAGGTTTCCTCCGTTATCTTTCTTTCAGTAATATCTCTTGCCACGCCGGTCACGAGGCAAAAGTCGTCCGGATCTTTTCGAACAGCACAGGCCCGGTTGCGAATCCAGCGAACCGAACCGTCAGGTTGTATGATTCGGTACTCGGCATCGAAAACATCTCCCGCTGCAGTAAGCTTTCCTATCCCGGCAAAGATATGTTCCCGATCATCGGGATGTATACTGGTAATAAAGGATTGGGGAGAATTATAGAGTTCTTCCCGGGTGCGGCTCCAGACTTTTTCAAATGCCGGATTGACGTAGAATATCTTTTTAAAATCCGGTGTGGCCATCCAAAATACATCGCGGATCGATTCCGCTATCAACTGAAATCTATTCTCGCTAATCTTTAATTCCTGTTCGGCTCGCTTCAGATCGGTAATATCGAGGATCACACCAACTATTCCCGCCGAACCACTATCATCTGGGAATGTAGACTTGGAGAAAATGACATCATGCCTGGCGCCGTCGGCATAGAGGAACGAAGTCTCATACGTTTGAACCCCTGGAACATTCAAAAGAGCGGTGTCCATCTCATTGTATTTTTCAGCCAAATCTTTAGGTGCTACATCAAAAACCGATTTCCCTATAACAGCTTCTCTATCGAGGCCGAGACAGGATGCGAATGCTTTATTACAGCCCAGATACAGGCCGTCGACACTTTTATAGAAAATCGGAGCTGGAATCGTATCCATCAGAACCTGCAGGAAGTCCAACGCGCTCTGAAGTTTTTTCTCCGTTTGTTTTATTTCCGTTATATCCCGCGAAATGCCGCACAGACCTACGATCTCACCGCTCTGATCCCGAATGGGCACTTTCACCAAATGCAAGGTCCTGTTCCGGTTTCGAATAGGCTTGCAGCGTTCTATTGTGACGATTTCTCCGGCGAAAACACGCTCATCATTTTCTTCAACCAGTTCCCCGACTTCTTCACCGTAGAGGCTATCTGCTCTACTCCCGATGATTTGCTCGGCTGGAATTCCAAAAAGTTTCTCCATAGCCGGGTTTACCAGGACATACCTGAACGAGCGGTCCTTCAAGTAAATGCAATCCTGTGCGGATTCGAAAATTACCCGAAACCGTTCTTCGCTTAGCCGCAATTCCTGCTCTGCCTTTTTGCGGTCTGAAATATCACGGATAGACTGAATAAAACCTATTATGCTCTCGTCTCTTGCTAAAAGCGGGGCCGCCGTGGACCACAGATATGCCCCTCTCCCATGGTAAGCCCCTGCGACAAAAGTTTCCCCGTACAGAGTCTTTCCTTTTCTTTGAACATAATCGTAGCGTTTTTCGATTGCAGAATCTTCATCCAATACAATATCGATAAGCAAAGGCCTTCTTTCGCCATAAAAAGGAATGGCGTATGCGTGGTCGCCTTTGCCGAGAATGTCCGGTTTCCTGACCCCGGTCATCTCTTCCATGGCACGGTTCCAGTATAGTACTTTCTTTTCCCGGTCGATGGCAAAGGTGGCGTCGGGAAGGAATTCGATAATGTCCTGAAGTTCGCTGTGAGCGGCCCGTAAGGCCAGTTCGGCTTCTTTACGGCGGGTTATGTCTCTTATGATGCCTACTATGAATTTATTGTCGTGCCTGTCCGTATACAGGGTCTTTTTTGTGACTACGGTGCGGGTAACCCCGTCACTATCCGTTATCTCTTCTTCGTTTTCATTCTCTTTCCCGGTTTCAAATACGATTTCATCTTTTTCCCAGAAAAGATCGACCTGTTCTTTGGGGAAAAAATCGTAATCGCTTCTGCGCAGGATTTCCTCACGCTTCCGGCCTGCAAGAGCGCACAGGGCGTCGTTGGCCAAAACATACCGGTGCTGTCTGTCCGCGACATATATCGGGTCGCTTATGGAATTGGCGATCTTGCTGAGAAATTCCTCCGACTGTTTTCGTTCCGAAATGTCCTCAAAAAGACCCACCGCACCCAAAAACCTGCCCTCCTCGGTGGTTATCCGGCTGAACATCGCCCTGACAGGTGTGACCTTATTGCCTGTGGCGGACAGATAATCGCCTTCAAAATAGTTGGGCTTTCCCGAAAGACCGGCAACGACGGCCGACCGCATCCTTTCATCTCGCAGGGATTCGGCCATATTGAATCCGATAAGTTTTTTCTTCGGAGCGCCAATTATTTCCAAAAAACATTCATTGCAGTCAACGACTTTTCCGTCGCCGTCGAAATGGACGATTCCCAGCGGAGAATAATTAAAAATCATCCGGTAGCGCTCTTCGCTCTTCAGCAGCACCTCGTCGGCCTGCTTTCGCTGAAGAGTTTCTTTTTCGAGTTTCTGGACCTTTCTCCTGAGCTGTTCGTAACTCGGCGGCTGTATATAAGTCACAGGAACCTCCCCTTATCTTCTCCAAAGACCCGGGCACGCAAATGCCACGACGCGCGTGTCGGCAAATTTCAGCACATTCCAACGGGAACCGGTTTTGGAAACTACGCTTGCATTACTTCACGGGGGAAGACCTTTTCGCTTAACTCCTGGCAGATTTCATAGCACGACATGGTGATATCTGCAAATTCTTTCAAGTCGTGAAGATTATTGGGCGAGTGGGTTGGTAAAAGGCGGTTGAGTGTGCGAACGGGTAAATAGGCGGGTAGGTGAATGGGTAAGAAGAGTTTGCGCCCGATGAGAAGCAAAAATTCAGGGATTCGGAATTTGGGGATTAAGGGATTAAAAACGGATAGGAATTGAGGAATTACGAATTGAGAATACCGCAATGCCCGAGTCACTATTCACTATTCACTATTCACTATTCACCCATTTCTTCTTTCAAGCATACCATAGCACCGCAAAGAAGTGACATGTAGTGCCGGCAATAACGAAGAAGTGCCATACGAAATGAGCGTAGTGCACGCGCTTCGCCGCATAGAATACAACGCCGACTGTGTATGCCATACCGCCCCCCAGGAGCCACCAGATTCCTGATAATGGCATTTGATGCCATAGCGGCCGAATCGCTATGAGGATCAGCCACCCCATAGCCAGGTATAATCCGGTGGATAGGTAGGGATGCCGGATGCCCCCCATGGCCTTCGCCGTCACGCCGAATATTGCAAGGCCCCATACCAGAGCCAGTAACGTCCATCCCCAGGGACCGCGAAGCACGCCGAGCGTAAATGGAGTGTATGTGCCGGCAATGAGGACGAAAATCGCTCCGTGGTCGAGTTCCTGAAAGACGGCTTTTGCCTTGCCATCCGGAAAGGAATGGTACAACGTGGATGCCAGGTACATCAGGACCATCGCTCCGGCAAAAACGCCGGAGCCGACGATGGCCGATGCGCCGCCCTTGTGAACAGCCGAGATCATGAGAAAAGGCGCCGAAACGAGAGCAGCGATAACCCCGATGCCGTGACTGATGCCGTTTGCGATTTCCTCTCCGGCCGACTGGGGACGTTCTGATTGCTCGTGCATCTCACACATTATTCGAAATGCTTGACTCCTATTCGCCGGATTCAAAGTTTTCAATAAATTGCGATATTTGAACTCCAAGATAGATGCACTGAACGCCTTCAAGACAGGCCTCGGCATCTTTTTTCTCAAGGTGAGTTGTCAATTCATGTTTTCCTTTAACCAACTTGACGATCCAGGCATTTTTGCCCGGGTCAATACTTAATGACAGTGAAAGACCATGCTTCACGATCTCGGGGTACATTTTCTTAAGTCTGGAATCTAACATTTCTGGGCTGACATTCATGGCGTTTCCCTCCTTTTTAGACAAGATAAGACATTACCCGCGCAGAAGCATGAAGCAAAAAAAATGGGTGAATGGGTGAATGGGTGAATGGGTGCAAGGAGCGGGTGAATAGGTGAATGGGTGAATAGGTGAATAGGCAAAAACCAAAAGACGAAAAGCAAATGGTGAGTGGTCCTCGCGGATTGTTTTCCCACTCACCCATTCACCCATCCACCCACTCACCCATGGGTCATTTGGCCTTTCCACTTGCCTGTCGAGATTGGTATATAGGATAATTGAATAAGCCTCCCGGGTGTTCCAGGAGCTTTTTCGAGCAGAATCCAACCGAAGCGCGATTCGGACGCATAGCGCGCAGGGTGACGCATTATTCCGGACAGAGCGAACCGGCCGTGCCTTTTGGCCACTTTGCAGGAAAGCACATGACATATAAGACCTACGAGAATGCGGAAGAAATCAGGATATGCCAGGGAGATATCGATTACCGGGGTATCGTCGAGCATATCAATGACGGCGTGGTCATTATCAAGGAAGGGAAAATCGTCTTTGCGAACAATGCATTCTACGGAATCTCACGAAAAACGCCGGAGCAGGTCATCGATTCGGAATTTTCGGATTTTATATCCTCCGCGGACCGCGAAAACGTAATCAAATACTGCAACGAGCGGCTTTTTACCGAGGGATTGCCCGATACCATCGAATTCGTCATGTCCAGAATGGATGGAGAGGCGATAATCGAGATGAAGGTAAACATCGTGGAATGCGGGGGCGGTCCGGCAATACTCGGCGCATTGACGGACATCACTGAGAGGCGAAAGACCAGGTTCGACCTGCAAAGGATCAAAGACCGTCTGGAGAGCATAATCCACTCCATGCACGAGGTCGTGGTTTCCCTGTCCGTGAAGGACCACTCCATTATTGCCATTAACCCTGCGGCTGAGGCGCTGTACGGGATTCGCCTCAGGGACTTCACCACCGGACAGATTCATATTGTGGATTTCGTGCATCCCGATGATGTGGAGAGAGTGAATCAATTCTATCTGAATCTGCCCGAAGCCGAATTCGACGAAATGGAGTACAGGATCATCAGCAACGACAAACGAATCAAATGGGTCTTGGATGAGGGCCATGTCGTATATTCACATAAGGGCGTCATACGAAGAATTGACCATGTCATCAGAGATATTACCGATGAGAAGAAAGTGAGCGACGCTCTCAGGCAGAGCGAAGCCAAATACAGGAATTTCTTCGACTCTACCACCGATATGGCATTCACACTTACTCCGGAGGGCCGTTTTATTGACATTAACGATGCCGGATTAAAGCTTCTCGGCTTCGAAAACAAAGAGGAGGCGCTCGGATCGAATGTGGAAGATTTCTATGTAGATATCTCGGAAAGGGCCAGGCTCGTCGAGGAGATCTACGAAAAAGGCCATGTCGAAGGCAAGCAGGTAAAGTTCAGGAACAAGGCTGGAGACCTCATCGAGGTGGCCGTTACGGCACACGCCAAGGTCGACGACTCCGGGCAATTGCTTTACCACGAAGGTATCGTACACAACATCACAAAGGCGCTGGAAGACCAGCGGAACAAGGTCCTGCGCAATGCGGCGGGCAGCATGTGCCATTACCTCAATACACATCTCATGCACCTGCTGAACTCCAAAGACGGCGTGCAGGAATTAATGGCATCGATGGATATTCTCATAAATAATCTGTCTCAAGCAGAAAATTGCCATGAGACCGTACGGCAAATGAATGGCGAAATGAAGGACATGCGCTATTTCTTCGAGGGAATAAACAAGGCATATGAAAGAATATCAGAAGTAACCAAAGCCTTCAACAAGGCTTTCCACTACAAAGAGGAATCCTATCTGAACAGCACAATCCTTGATATTTTCAGCGCATGCGGGTATGAATGTGAAGATAAGTGATGTCAGCGTGCTGGTTAAAGCCAGTGCCGTGTCGCTTTATTAACCCACTCGCCCACTCACTCACCGATTCACCCGTTTTTCTCCAATTCGCCTTCTTTTCTGAGGATCGATACGTGCGACCCTGATGGGCAACCGACCAAGGTTAACAAACGTGACGGACATGGAAAGGTCGATCTTGCTTTTGTGAACTCAATGTTCAGGAGAGAAGTATTGAAGTTTTGATTGGCTCCTTTACGATCATTCAAGGAAACCGCGACCGCTTTCGAACTCGCGGCTGGTGAACTGAATTAGGTCTTCCGGGACCAAATCGGAGCTAAACCTCCTTACCGCGAAAAATCCTGACTCCACGGCGCAGGAGCTTGGTTTCGTAAACTGAGTAACCATAAAGGTATTTGACCACCAGAAAACTGGCAATGCAGGCCACCATGGCGGGCGCCGTGATTTCGTGGCTATTGCTTAGCTCGAAGATGATCATGATGGCGGTGATAGGCCCCAGAGTCGTGCCGCTGAGCAAGGCGCCCATGCCCACCAGGGCATAATCCGTGGATATAAGGTTCATGCCCGGAAAGATCTGGTTGACCGCTAGGGCCAGGATAGTCCCCAGCATCGCCCCCAGGAAAAGGGAAGGCCCGATGATGCCGCCACTCATGCCCGAGCCCAGACAGAGCACGGTGGCCAGGTATTTGGCGAACAGGAGCAGAATCGCGCCGGCCAGAGTAATTTTCCCAGCTAGGCTCATATTGATGCTCCAATATCCCACCCCCAGAACCTCGGGAATGGTGGCCGCCAGGATTCCCAGTCCCAGCCCCCCCAAGGCAGGCTTGAGCCATTCGGGCAGGGGCAGCCGCCGAAAGGCGGTGTCAACGACGTAGATGCCCTGGGTAAAAACGATGGCCAGCAGGCCGGCCAACACCCCCAAGGCCAGATAGATCAAGAACTCACTACTGTGATGAAAGCCAAAGGAGGCCACAGTGAAGGTGGGAAAGTCGCCAAAAAACTGTCGGGAAATCAGAACCGCAACGATGGCGGCGATGATAATATGGCCTACATAGTCAATCTCCAGATTTGCCAAGATGATCTCGATCGTGAATAGGGCCCCGGAGATGGGGGTGTTGAAGGTGGCGGCAAAACCCGCGGCCGCACCGCAGGCCAAGCAGATCCTGCCTTTACCGGTACTGAAACTGAATAACCTCGTCATGAACGACCCGATAGCGGCTCCGACGGCTACCACCGGGCCTTCCCGGCCAACCGAGCCGCCGGTGGCGATGGTCAGACCAGTGCACAAAGCCTTGAGCAGGGCCCTGCGGGGTGGAATCTTCCCGTCCCATAGGGCCGCAGACTCGATTACTTCCGGCACTCCCGGCCCACGAGCTTCCGGGGCCAGGAAGGCGATCACCGGTCCCACCACTAGTCCTCCCAGGACGGGGATCAATATCCGGAGCCACCAGGGAGCCGCCACCGCCCGAGCCATAAAATCGCCGTCTCCTGGCCATAATCCCCATTGCCCAACTTCGATAAGGGCCAAAAATCCCAGCGTTCCCATCGCGGCCAAGGTTCCGATGACGATTGCAAGGAGCAAGAAGAGCAGCTCATTAGTCCGGGGGCTCAGGTTCATGGCGTCCTTTCGGCCGGTCTCTTCACATAACGCTCAGCCAACCATCGCGGGCGGTTCACTCTAGTATCGCAATAAAACCATGAATGGGGATCAAATGCGTCAATCGCGCACGCAGGCCGCTATGCATCGATGTCCGCTGCAATGGACTCCTTCTGCTTTTCAAGCATGGCTTTAAGATTAGGGAAGAGGTCTTTCGAATGAGGGATGTGTATCGCCCTCAGAAATTCGTTCTCGAATTCGGGTTCGATTGCGATTTCGATGTATTCCACCCACCTGGCCCGTTCGTCCGCCTCGATCCTCTTTGCCTTATTGAGGAGCGTCATCCGGGCGCCGTCGCACGCCGCGTTGCCGACGGCGACCACCTTTTCAATCGGCACATCGGGGAACATCCCGATGGTCAACGAAGACTCCCTGTCGATATTGCTCCCGAAAGCCCCGGCAAGTTCGACTCTGTTGAGGTTCGTGACGCCCATCTTTTGCATCAGCAGCTTTGCTCCGGTATAGAGCGCGCTTTTTGCCAGTTGCAGCGCCCTCACATCCGCTTGCGTCACCGTGATGTCCTGGTCAATCGAGGTCTCGTCCGCCCATGCGAGAACATATTCAGGCCAGCCGTCTGCGTCCTTCCGCACCCTGTCGGTGTCGGGGTCCATCATAAACATTCCTGTCTTATCTATAATGTTCGCTTTAAACATCTGGGCGATGGCGTCGATAACTCCCGAACCACAGATCCCTTTTGCATCGATTTTCCCTTTGATATCTGTGTGCCAGTCAGCCTTACCGATCACTTTGTACCGGGGTTCTTTTGTCACGCAGTCGATCCTTACCTTTTCAATAGCCCCTGGCGCCGCCCTCATGCCAAACTTGATCTGCGCTCCCTCGAATGCGGGGCCGGTCGCACATGAGGTGGAACAGACCCGGTCCTTGTTCCCAAGAAGCAGTTCGCCGTTAGTGCCTATATCTATTACGAGTACTATCTCATTGTGGAGATACTGCTCCTGTGCGATAAGAACCCCCACATTGTCCGCACCGACGAAACCCGCCTCGATCGGCAGCACATGGACGTATGCGGCAGGATTGATTTTTATCCCGAGATCCCTCGCCTTGATATTCAACGAATGCTGGATGGCAGGGATAAAGGGCGAGCGGCCGATATGCGCAGGGTTCAGTCCGAGGAAAATGTGGTGCATGGCGGTGTTGAAAACGATCGTGAGGTCATCGATCACAAATCCCGGATTCAGCCCATCCTTTTTTACGTCGCAGACCACCTTCTCTATGATCTCGTTAAGGGCGGCGATGATTGCTTCCTGCATCGTCTTGAGCCCGGCGGGGTTCGTCATCGCGTAGCTTATTCGCGACATAACGTCTTCGCCGTAAAGGATCTGAGGGTTCATCATCGATTCGGTATTGATAACCTTGCCCGTGGTTAAATCACAAAGGACGCCGACACATGTTGTCGTCCCTATATCCACGGCGAGGCCGTAACTAAGCTCGACGGATCCCAGCTCAGCTTTTATGATCTCCTTACCCATCCAGACTGTAAAGGTCGCCACCCAGTCCCCGGCCCTCAGTACATCCTGAAGATCCCTGAGCGCCATATAATCGACGGTCAGATCCCTGAGGTCGTAATTCTTCTCGAAGGCTTCGAGCACCCGCTCGCAGTCGCCGGTTGTTTCGTCGCGTAGCGTAGGGGCCTTAAGGACAAGCGTATATTTACTTACCGCCGGGTCTAGAGCTATCGAGAGCTCTCGCGCGGCTTTTCTCACAACCTGCTGGGCGGCCCTTGATCGCTCCGGAACATAGACTTTCAGATCGCCACGGATCGCGCTTAAACAGGCGAGCCTGATTCCGGGACCGTCTTCGGGTTTGATATGCCTTAGTTCATCTTTTGTCGGTTTCCTCGGGACAATATGAGCCATGCTCGACTCGATATCCTCTTTTTCGAAATAGCCTTCCTCGATCCTGACCTTGCACTTTCCGCAGACTTGCTTCATTCCGCAAAGCGACTTGAGGCCGACGCCAAAGGCCTGGGCGGCGTCAAGGATTGTTGCGCCTTTTTCGATCTCTCCCTGCCGGCCCGAAGGTTGGAAAATTACCTTGAATTTGCGGCTCATGTATCTGTCCCCATGTTGCTGTTTGCTCTGCCGGGCGCCTCCGCAAGATAACGTCGCGGGTGAAAATGCCGAACAAAATCTCATCGAGCCGGGAGGCATAGTTATAATCATTAAGGAACGTTCATTCTTTTTGTCGCCTTCACAATCTTGTCCCTATCCCTGCTTCGTCCATAATGTATGGTATCCAGTGATGCCGGGGCGCCGTCATCATAATGTGCACCCCTCGGCATTTATCTGATAATTCTTTTAGGAGCCTCACAGTTATCTCAATGCTTCTCAATTCTTCTTCGCCCTTTTCCATTTCCTGGATGACCCATTGAGGGATATGGATTCCCGGCACATTCTTGTTCATAAATCGAGCCGAAGCTGCAGATTTCAAAATGAAAACGCCGGCAAGAATGGGGACGCCCGTGAAAGTAACTTTTTCTCTGAATTCACCGAAGGCTTCCACATCGAAGACCGGTTGAGTCTGGAAAAATTCAGCGCCCGCTTCCGCCTTTAAACGGGCTTTTTCAATTTCGGCCGCTTGATTTTCGGCTCCGGGATCCAACACAGCTCCGAAACAAAACTCAGGTGCGCCGTCCAGACGGTTTCCCCCAAGGTCGACACCCTGTTCGAGGCTCCTTCCTGCTTTCAGGAGGTCAACCGTTTCAAGATCAAAAACTGATTTCGTATCGGAATTGTCGGAGTCTGAGGAATCGTCGCCTCTTAAGCAGAGTATATTTCTTATTCCTAAGACATAGGCGCTTAACATTTCTGACTGAAGGCTGATTCTGTTTCTGTCACGGCACGTCATCTGCAATATCGGTTCTAAGCCCATCTCTTTAATTTTGACGCACAGGGCCAGGGAGCCCATCCGCATCTTAGCTCCGGGCATGTCGGCGGCGTTCACCGCAGCGACTTTTCCCTTGAGGAGTTCAAAGTCTTTTAGACTCTTACCGTAAGCTATCCCTTTGGGCGGAATGACATCAGCAGTAACAACGAACCTTTGAGAGTTAAGATCTTCCTTCAGGCTCATCGGCTTTCCTTTTTTGTTCGTACATGCTCATGAGAGCAAGAAACTGTTCCTCGGATATCGAAAAACTGTGCTCTGGTCTCGGAAACATGAAGGTCTCGACCTCGACTTTAAAGTCTTTTACCGCCCCTGTAATTTCTTCCCAAAGGTTCAGATACTGCTTCACGAATTTAGGGACGAAATGTTCGCAAAGTCCAACGATGTCCTGAGTGACTAGAGCCTGACCGTCACAGTTTATGCCGGCCCCGATTCCTATTACGGGGATGCCTAAGGTCTCGGTAATAATCTTTGCGACCCTGTCAGGCACGCACTCCAAGTCAACGGCAAATGCGCCCGCCTTTTCGCAATCAATCGCCAGCTCGATAAGATCAGCGGCTTCATCGGCCGTTTTCCCCACGATTCCGAATTTTCCGTACCTGGATAAGAGCTGGCGTGTGAAACCTATATGGACCATTGTCGGGATGCCTGCTTCAGCCAATGCTCCAGCTATCTTCACAACTTCCCATCCCCCTTCTACTTCCACGCCATCCGCCCCTCCTTCCTTAACAAATCGCCTGGCGTTTTTTCTGGCGTCAAATTCCGTGCTGTATTCCATAAAGGGCATGCAGGCCAAAACAAAAGCTCTTTCTACGCCTCTTCTCACAGCACTCGTATGATGCAGCATCTCCTCCATGGTTACGGGCAGCGTGTTTTTATAGCCCAATCCGGTCATGCCCAAGGCATCGCTGACAAAGACTATATCGATTCCCGCCTGATCAATAATTCTCGCAAGAGGGTAATCATAAGCAGTCAGCATAGTTATTCGCTCCCCTTTCTTCTTTTTTGCCTGAAGCGAATAAGCGCTCACCTTTTCTCTATCCATTTGTTTTTTCCTCTATCGGAATATAAAGTCTATCAGTCTCGCTCGTTTAACCCGCATCTACCGGCGTTGTGGGCGCGGGTGTATCGGATGCATTTCACATAAAGCTCTTCGATACGCTCTAAGATGTTGGTCAGGCCGACGCGCTCAATCCGAAGAGGCAGGTTGAGGTAATCTGCTATGGTTTTGGCCCGACTATCGATGTCGCCATAAATCAGGGTGTCGAAGCACACGACTTGAGTGTAATTCTGAAACATCAATGACTTCATCGCAGGGATTTCCTCTAAACATAATCCTTTGACGGTCATCTTCATGAAGTTGAAGCACCAACTCGGAATGAGAAAATAGGTACCGGGGCTTTCTTTCATGATCCGCCAGAATAGCTGACCGCCTGCGATCTCGAGGCAGTGCTCTCCCCGAATGCGTTTAGCGTCAAAACGGGCCAGTATTGGTCCATATCGGGCAAGCACAGGCCAAATACCACGAAAATCTGTTCGTACTTTTTTTTCAATAGAGTTAAACGACGCACGAGTTCAGTCCTCAGGCGAGTGGGATCGAGGTGTTGAGACGGCGGGACAAACACCAACGCGTCCATACTCGCCTGATGACTGGTTAAGTGCCGCAACTCTTTAGCAAGAGCGCCGCATGAAAGGATTACTCTTTTCACCAACCGACTCCATGCCGTGATTCAATACTTGCCATACTTTGCCTCTCCCTGGAAAAAAGCGGCCTGCCGCTCTTTCAAAGCCTCGGCGAAATGAAACCATAAGCGATGGTCAGGCCGATGCAAGCCGTGGCCAGCATCAATGCCCAGACCACAATGGTATTGCGCCCCGCGAGGTGGCGGCGAAGAATTTCAGCCATGATGACAAGGCCTATACCGCCGACACTTTTTATGAGTACAAAGATACTGAACGGCAGTTTGGCAAACAAAATGCCGCCGGAGATGAGAATCAGGGCATATCCCAGGAAAAGCAGGTTACGGGCGTATTTTTTGATGGTATCGTTGTTTGTGAACATCGCTGTTACAAAGCTGCCGATCACCAGCAGTGCTGAAAAAAAATGGACGGGTTGGTTGATCAGTGTCATGATAATTACTCCTTATGTTTCTTCTTTTTATGCTTTATTGTTAATTATGCAGCCTCATTGGCGTCGTTACGATTTTTGTTCTTCATTGATTTTTCTTTAGACAGTTCATCGGCCATCGCTGCGATCAGGCGTTGTTTATATTTATTCTTGTATTTCAATGTATGGAAATCAACGCCGATGTATTTCATAACGTTATAGATCTGCAGCCACCAGAATTCGAGTTTTACAATGGTCCGGTTCTTGTACTGATACTTTGCACGCTGGGCCACCGCATCCTCGTAATTGTGTAAAATGACCGGTTCATTGCCCGGGGCATAGGCCAAGATGCCCCCGTTGGCCAGCATCGTATACCGTTTTATTGACTCTTCGGGATTCTGGCCGCAGACCTGCATACAATGTGCGCAGGTCATGCCAACGGGATCATCAATGTGGTATCCACAAATATTCTCCAGGATGTCGGCATATGCCCTCAATTTCCGGCCTTCGGTTTCTCCGGGAAGATCCTCGTAATCGGGGAAATTTTTCTTATCCTCGAAAAATCCCTCCTCCCAGCTGGGTTTTGTAGATGATCCAGTGGGTTTTGAATAGGTATCAAAAAGGACTTGAACACGGGCTGGCAGGTCTTTAACCGTGAGAAAGGCTTTAATCAGGGTCATGCGCAGATTATTTCCTTCGGGCAGAGGTTCCTTACCGACCCAGTCGGGCTGCCAGGTTTTTCCCCAGGATGAAAATTTTTTAGTGGATGAAAGAGCATGGAGGCCGAAGCAGGCCACATTGCACAGGTCGATACTTCTCTTTCTGCCCCGGGGATAAAGCTCACCGTTGATCAGGGCGTATTCCTCTTCAACGGCTTCGAACATTTTCGGCGGGCAGGCTGCCGTGCAGGCCATGCATTGCTGGCAGCGGCCATCAAAAAAGTGCCGGGGATCCAGAATGGGGTCACTTTCAAGTCTGGCATCAGTGAAAACCGTATTCAAAACTACGGCTGCCCCGTATTTTTCAGTGACGGCATTGCCGGAGATGCCCGGAGCAGCGATACCGGTGACATAGGCCCCGTAGCGGTGGCAAAACCGTGGATTGGTGGAGAAGATATCAGGATCCCGGCGGTAGTCGATATTGCAGCCAATGCTCCCGGCGTTGTATCCTTTTCCTTCCAGGAACCTGGACAATTTGCGAGCCACATGCATGGACCGCTGCATTTTCCTGATCTGGTCAATATTATGGGGAATCCCACTCTTTTTGGACAGGTGATCATAAATCGGCTGAGCTTCGAATGGAACGGCGTAACAGATAACGGACTTGGCACTTTCAAGGACATGAGTCGGATCAAGTGACGGTGGTCCGTCAAACCTTCCAGGTCCTGCAATACCAACCACATCCACACCCAAATCGTTCACAAATTGTTTGATTTCTTGTTCCAGTGTCATGAAGAATCTCCTTAATTATGTTATTGTAGGGTGAGGTGAAAAAGCTCTTCGATACGCTCTAGGATGTTGGTCAGACCGACGCGCTCAATCCGAAGAGGCAGATTGAGGTAATCTGCTATGGTTTTGGCCCGACTATCGATGTCGCCATAAATCTGGGTGTCGAAGTACACGACTTGAGTGTAATTCTGAAACATCAATGATTTCATCGCAGGGATTTCCTCTAAACATAATCCTTTGACGGTCATCTTCATGAAGTTGAAGCACCAACTCGGAATGAGAAAATAAGAGCCGGGGCTTTCTTTCATGATCCGCCAGAATAGCTGACCGCCTGCGATCTCGAGGCAGTGCTCTCCCCGAATGCGTTTAGCATCAAAACGGGCCAGTATTTGGTCCATATCGGGCAAGCACAGGCCAAATACCACGAAAATCTGTTCGTACTTTTTCTGCAATAGAGTTAAACGGCGCAGGAGTTCAGTCCTTAGGCGAGTGGGATCGAGGTGTTGAGACGGCGGGACAAACACCAACGTGTCCATACTCGCCTGATGACTGGTTATGTGCCGCAACTCTTTAGAAAGAGCGCCGCATGACAGGATTACTCTTTTCACCAACCGACTCCATGCTGTGATTCAATACTTGCCATACTTTGCAGCCGCCTTGACCATGGCGATGACATTTTCGGGAGGCGTATCGCTGGTAATCTCGCAGCCGGGAGCCAACATGTAACCTCCGTCCTTCTTTCCCGCTTCGATGGCGACTCTGCACGCTTCCTCCACCTCTTGCGGGGTAGCGTGCGGCAACAGTTGCACGTGATCGATATTGCCAGCTACGCCTATCTTCCCCGAAAAGAGGGCCTTGACTCGCGCCAAGTCAACCGAGGAATCCACGCTAATCATGTTCAATCCTTCGAGCGCAGCAAGTGAGGAAGCGCTCGTTTCAAGATGCGGCGTAACTTTGCCACATATGTGCAGGACGTTGTGGGGAAAGATTTTCAACAGCTCTGGGAGATAATTAACGACGAACTCTTCCAGCTCGCCGGGCATCATCATCTGCACGTCATGTTCACAGATGACGAAGATGGAAGCCCCGGCGGCGCGTAGCTGCTGCCCATAAGCCTTTATGATGGCTACACTTTTCTTTACGAGCTTGTGTACGAATGGGCGATCTTTCATGATCGCCACCATCAAGTCTTTGTAAGGCATGAGCTGTAAACTGAAAGTGAGGGGACCTGTCATGAAGGCCGCCACAGGGACATCAGCTTGCTCCGCAAGCAGACGAGTCCCTTCTATCATGACGGCGCTGCTTTGCGTGGCCATGAAGTCGGGGACCTCCAGACGCTCCAATTCCTCTTTTTCGTTGATGACGTTCCGGATGATCCAGGGATACTTGTCAGGCGGATAATTTATCTGGGCGCCGCAAGCCTCGGCCACCGGCCAACTGGGTTCGACCTGGATAGCCACTGCATCGCAACGGTACCTTTCCAGAGCCTGAAGATGGGCGTCCGCCGCCTTCTTTGCATCCTTGTACATGACGTCGTACGTCAGACCGGCGATAATTCCGGCGTGATCGCCGATTTGGGGAAAGACCGGCACCCGATCTGGTTCTCTCAGTTCCAGTGCGGCTTCAACTCTCTCATGCGCATTCATAATCAAAACCTCAACTTTCTCTGGTGGTACGCCGCTATGTAATTCTGGCAGTAGCGATCGCGGTTGAGCAGCATATCGGCGGCAGGAATCATGGCCATCAACTGTTCTCCGCTTCTGGTGGACGGATCAAAGATGAGGGCGTCAATGCCCAGGTAAAGGAGCATGGGGAGGAAGGTGCAGGATATCAGCCTCCGAGCCGGCAGACCAAAGGATATTCCGGTTAAGCTTAGAAGGGTCTGCACCTCCGGAAGCTTTATCTTCAACTGTTTGAGAGTTTCCAGTACAACTGGGGTATGACGTGTATCGGTAGAGGCGGCCATAGCCAGGAGGTCAATGTAAAGCCTATCCAGGGGGATATCGTATTTTGAAACCGCGTCCGCCAACCTCAGGCTTTTCTCAACACGGCTGCTTACGTCGTAGGGTATGCCGGCGTCATCCATGGGCAAACCCACGACCGAGCAACCGTACTCCTTTACCAGAGGCAGAACTTTATCGTAACGACCCCGCTGGAGGGTGAAGGAATTGGCTATCGCCTGTTCCTTGTGCCGGGAGTTTTTTAGACCGACGGCCACCGCATCCGAATTGTAACTGTCAATACACAGCGGGACATCAACCGCCGACTGCACGACCTCCACCAGCCACGCCATGTTGGCAGGCTCCTCCTCCACCTCGCTGCCGGCGTTGACGTCTATCATGTTAGCCCCCGCCTCTACCTGTCTACGCGCCTCTTCCTGGAAAAAATCGGCCTGCCGCGCTTTCAGGGCTTCGGCGACATTGGGCCTAACGGTGTTAATTCTTTCTCCGATAATCCGCATGCGTTAACCTCTTTTAAGCCAGCTTACTCTGGTCGATCGGGAATTTGCCGAACTCATTGATCGCGTCTATAAAAGCACGCACATTTTCAACAGGAGTGCCTGCCGGGAGCGTATTCGGCACGACCATGCAGCCTTTGGTGCAGGGATAGAGCTGCCTGATGTAATCCTTAACCCGGTTTCGTATATCCTGAGGGGTTCCGGAAAAGATCAGTTTGTCGTCTACGCCGACGGCGTAGGATTTATTATACCTTAGGGCTATTTCTCTAAACTTCTTCAAGTCCCGAGAGGGACCCTCCTGGCCGTCCGGATCCAGGCAAGTCATAAGAAAGGTGCCCGTGGAAACCTCACGAACCAGAAAGCGCTCCATGGTCTCGGCAGTGCGCAATAGCCGCAGTCCCCAATAGTAGTGAATGAACGGCAGCGGCGCCACACTCTGGATCATCCTGGCCAGATAGGGAGTATCGAACTCCCAAAGCTGATCGGGAGAGAAATAGGGCACACTGTTCCAGGCCGCAATACTGGTGATCCCGTGGATTCCCACGTCTTTGAAAGCATTGGCGAACTTTATGCAAGCCTTGGTGCAGGCCTCCACCACCCGATGCACCAGTAGAGGCTTTTCACTCAACCACTTGGACATGAGGGTGTAACCCATTATCTGCGTTGCGACAGGTAACGGCTGCATCGGGGTGCCTATTACGGCGTAGCGTCCTTCGGTCTTCTTGAGGAGTTGTCTAAAAAGCTCCATCCGGATTGGCATTCGACCGCGCTGAGTCAGGTCGTCGGCTTCCACCAGTTCTTCCAGCCGCTCCACGTCCTTCTCATTTTTGACAGATTCCTCGTAAATCTGAGGGTTGGAGTCCTCGGGACGTTTTAGCTTGCAGCCCAGGATCTCCGCCTCAACCACTGTTGTCTCAATGCCGGGGAAGACCGTGTCGAACTCGAATTCATTTAGGAATTTGACAATAGCGTTGGAGTGTTTTTCCGGGTCGGCAGCGGCTTCCCTACAGGTGTAGCCAGCGTGATTGACTATCCACTCCGTGAAAAGAAAGGCGCTTGGAATTCGGTCTGCGGTTTCGTGTGCGACTGTCAGTACTATACGTTCAATAGGAAGCAGCTTTTCCCCCTTGTCACGTTTGGCGCAGATCTGTTTGACCATCTCTTTCATTTTGCACCTCTCATTATTCGCTCCGCCAGTTCGACGGCTTTAGGGCCGTCAGGCGCGAAACCATCGGCGCCGATTCGGGTAGCGTATTCCTCGGTGGCCGCAACGCCTCCGATAATCACTTTGATTTCTCCACGGTGACCCGACTTTGTTAACTCCTCCATTACCGTCTTCATGGCGGGCAGAGTCGTAGACATATAGGAGCCCATCCCCAATATGTCGGCTTTCTCGCTGATCACTTTTTTCGCGAACTCGGAAGCAGGGACATCCACCCCCAGGTCCACCACATTGAAACCCGCCGCGGTCATCAACGCGACCACGATGCCCTTACCGATGTCATGCACGTCCCCTTCCACGCTGCCTATGACTATGTTGCCCGCAATCTCCCTTTTGGATCCTCCGGTGAGTTTGGGTAGAATAAGTTTCATGCCGGCCTTCATCGCCTCGCCCGCCATAACGAGTTGAGGAAGAAAGTATTCCCCGCAGCCCATCTTCTCACCCGCTCTTTTGACCCCGGGCGCAAGCCCTTTATCAAGGACGACGAGAGGGTCCATTCCATCTTTCAAGGCTTGTTCGCAAAGAGTGGACACCAAGTCGTCCTTACCGGTTAAGACCGCCTCTTCCAGTTCCTTCAACGTCCCTTCAACCGACATTTCTTTCTCCTCTTGTCCTTACTTTGAATTGTTTGGTAAAAAGGCTTCCAAGATAAGACAATTGATTCAGTTCCCTCCTTTCCATCAGGATGCTTGGATAACAACTGCGCCGAGATCGATATCTGAACTGATTATGTATTATTCGGCGCATACTTCTATTTACGAACCAATTTCATAATCTGACGCTGTCGTTGGACTTTTCCGCTCCGCGACGCTTTTTCCCACTTTAGGACGCCCTTTTTCCGGCATGACGCCGGGCCGTCGCAGGTTCTTTCGTTCCCATAATGATTTTGCACAGGTTTACGTAACTCTTTGCATCATCGGCATAGCCGTCCGCTCCGGCTTCGTCCGCCCATGTTTTGCTCACTGCAACTCCTCCCACGGTAACCTTTCGCGCAGTTCCTGTTGACTTGATAGCATCGATGGTCTTCTTCAATGCTGGAAGCGTTGTGCTCATGGACGATCCGATACCGACAATATCGGGCTTATGTGTTTTGATTAAATCCAAAAACCTGTCCGGTGATACGTCGACCCCGGCGTCAACCACTTGAAAGCTGTGGGCACGCAGGAAACAAAGACAGATTCTTTTCCCAATTTCGTGCACATCGGCTTCCACCGTGCCCATCAAAATTTTCCCGAAATACTTCTGCTTTCCGTTTCGTTCGATTTCCGGCAGCAAAATGGCTAGGCCCGCCTTGGCGGCCTCTGCCATGAGCACAAGTTCAGGAATATAGTAGATGCATTCATCGTATTTTCTTGTGGCGTTTTCCACCCCGACGCGGAACCCTTTCTCGATAATCGATACCGCGTCCCAACCTTCTTGTATGGCTTGCCGTGTTAAGCTAACGGTGTCTTCCTCTTCTCCCGTGTCTATACTTTCAGCAATTTTATCAAATAGCTTATTCATGTGATCCTTTCCTGGAATCGCTTCTTACACAGGTTGACCTGGTAGATCGATCCATCCCTTTGCTACATCGAAGTAGGGATTTGGACTAAATTTATTCTTATAGATTGTAAAATTATGAGTCTGCAAGGCCATATAGGACATATCGCGAGAAACATTGACGGTGTCATACTCGCAGAGGCAAATGATGTCCTTATCTATCCGTATCTCATTGATGAGTTTTTCAAGGGCGTAGGCTTTAGCTAAATCCCACCCGTACGCTGTTATCCACGCCATGTCGTTTAGCAGGCGAAATCCCTTAAAGTCTTTGGATTTGTCCATAACGCTGGTAATTACTTCAGCTACGGCGTCCAGGCTGTCTGTTCCGGCCATTGTATTTATAATTCCATAGTTCCGAAGGATATCCACCAGAACTCCATGATCTTCCAGACTTTCGAGTAACTTTGTTGCTCTCCTATCGGGAGAAGCAATCAGCACGACCTCTCCTCGATTCAATCCCTCCCTTATGAAAGAGGTCCCCAAGTCCAGATAATCTTCCTCCTTCGAATAGAAGTGAGATATATGGCTCGATTTAGGGACGCTTTTTTCATTGAAGCCGACCGGTATTTCATGCCCATTGATATCGAGTGTCTCCTGCAAATCCGATAGGTGAAACCGGCGCTCATTCTTGCCGCCGACTCTAAAACACTTCAGTTTTCCAGAATTTGTCCATCGCCTAATGGTCATTTCCGACACTCCAAAAAATTTGGAGGCTTCCTTAATGTTTAACAGTTTGTCCAAAGCACAATCCCTCTCAATATTTTATTTAACTATTCGTTATGTTATACGGTGTAACTATGTTATACATACTTATACATACTTGTCAAGTATTTTCTGGAGCCTCTCCGTCGACTCCCCGCGAATTCATCGGTAATAAGTAAAAGATTACCCCAGGATTTCGCCAAATCTTCTGCCTATTGATACGAATTTACTTTGAAAATAGATTCTCATGCCTCGATGGTGTCGCCGCCATGCGCTTGACGATTGCCTGGCAAATAAATTTTCATGGCTTGCGAGTAGCGCGGCCGTTATGCTGAATTGCGTTCTCATCAGCAGGGTCCTGAAAAAGGAAGTTCATGTGGAAGTGAGCTCCTAAAATGGCCCAGGACTGTCATTCTCGCGAAGGAGGCTGTGTCACAAACGGCGCCTGGCAACATACCCTGAGCTTATTTCAGCCCTGTTGCCTGGTGGTTTCAAACATAGGAGCCCTTGGGCAAGTGCAACGGTCAACACCCCTTGCCAATCTCGAAAGAGTCCATTTGCAGCGAGCCGGTAAACAAATGATTCGAAAACTGCAAGGACAGTATTTTACGCGGAGACGTTCGATGATTCGAGAAACCCGGTCGCCCGTTTTGTGGGGCCAGTGCCGATCTTTAAGAGGACGCGGAGGAAAGCAAGAGCCTGTTTAGCCTTTTTAGCCGGCTCAAAACCATATGCAAGGTTATCCCTGGAAAAATCTTTGAGAGTGAACCCTGCGTTAAGTCTTACGTCCGTGTAGACATACCTTTCAAAGAGATCGCCTTTATCGTCGTAAAAGGAGGTATCCATCGGCAGCATTAGTTCCCTGTCCACGTGCAGGACCATGCGGGATGCGTAGTACTTTCGTTCGCCGCGCGGGACCGGCCGGGCCTCCAAAACAATGCCGGGCTATTATTGAATTGTTCCTCGCCGATTCGAACGATTTCGAGCTCATCATGCTCCACTGCGGTTTTGATATCTTTGCGCAGCCCACCGAGTATATGACCAAAACCAACCTCCGTGATCGGATGGCGATTGTTAGTCCGGGGTCGGACCTAATGCCGTTAACTTAACAGAAATATCTGTCCTTTCAAGTCCTTATGGGTTTCCGGTTTGGGCATTGGAGATGCTTCTACGTACTTGGGCTTGCGACCTCGCCGGCGTTTCTCCAGGCCGCGGCTTTTTCTCCTATATTCCTGCTGATCCCGGGGAAAACGACGATTGGGTTTGTACTTCACGAGATAGAGCCCGCAGCATTGGACGTACATTATTTGTTAGTCCGGGGTCGGACCACGCTAAATCCGCTATAGCCAAAGATTGATATGAAAAAAACAGCGGTTTGGCAAGCTTAGACCAGCATTTTCGGCATCAAAATCATCGCTCTAAGCGCCTGCATCGCTCACAACTGTATTTATGAGAGACGACGGGGCTAACCGAGACCCGGGAGAATTGATGCGCCGCCGAATTTTTGCCGTTCACCGTTTACGTTCGCGGCGGTATGCCGGGCATCTTCGTTCTCTTCGTTCCCTGGCTCCAGGGCACTTCCACATAATAGCGGACATCAATTTGAAATTATTGCGAAAGATTGCCAGTGGAAACGCCACACTCATTGCCGACAGGCTGATCTTGAGATGTTTTAACATACGATTTGCTTACAGTGCCTTAACCGAGAAGCGGCCAAAGGCAGAAGTGAATCCCTGATTGAGCAGTGAGAAACCATTCCATGCGGGTTTTGCTGCTCGGCGGTTGTTTCCATACGGGGTAAGGGAAGCATGGGTGACCGCCTCTTCTCAAGGTGACATAATCATTCGATGTTCCAAAGAAATTTCCAGCCGGACAGCCTGCCGCCCAGCCTTCCTGTTCCTCACTACCGCAGCCGGACCCAATGCCGTTAATTTAAAAAAATTGCAAGGCCTTGGAGTGTCATTTCATGGACCTCTGTCAAGACCCGGGGACGGCTCCCTTCGTGGGCTCAAGATCGACATCGTCCTGCGAACGGACCGGAGGATTTTGCAAGTTGAAGATCGTTCTCTTCGTGTGCTGATGGACATCGGTCGGGAGCGCGCTAAAGTATTCTCCGGATAAGTTTTCCTGGTACTGTTAAAGAGTTTCCTTTATTTTCAGCAGGAGATTTTTCCCTTCGTGTTCCTCGTGTTCTTCGTGGTCATAGAACTGCGCGTGCCGGAAAGCGGAAGGAACCCTTCACCATTAATACATCAAAAAGTGAATCAACGCGTCATATTATTCTTGAAGTCACTGCGCATAATGAAGTATAATGATCGCGTAAATTCAAAAGAACGACCCTGGAAGCGTATCCGATCCCGAGTCCATGCTCTGATGTGGTCGTGGCGGGACCATCGATTCCAGTGCCGCGTCTCAGGGCGCTAAAGCCTGTGAGATCGGGAAGTGCAGTTGAAAATTTAACCGGTCAAATGGAAACAGTCGCCCAAAGTTTCCAAAAGTCTCCATATGTTTCCACGATGTTTCCAGGGAGTTTCCATGTGTTTCAATGCAGAGAAAAGGATTGAGGGCATCGGCAGGGGACAGCCAAGTGTGATGGCAAGGCGCTTTCTTCTGCTTTCGCCCTCCTTCCCCGGCTGCCGGCGCGGCTTCCCGAGACCATTTCGCGGCTCGTCGTCGAGTGGAAAGTATTTGTGCTGCTAATCTTGAGGCTCAAACGGGCTATGACTGCAGTTAACAAAAAATTCCTATAATGTTTCCAGGATGTTTCCATGGCAAAGAAAAAGATTAATGATGACACACTCATACAGTTGATCCGGGACGGAAACAGTCCGGTCGAGGCGGCGCGCCGGCTTGGAGTAGGTCGGGCGGCGGTCTCCAAGCGACTGAAAGCGCTAAAAATTGGAGTCGCCAGGGACGTGACGCTCCGTTCGGCGGCCAAACTTGTCGACCGGGGCATGGACGCCATGGCCCAGCTCCGGAAGATAAACGACTCGGTAAATGCGGAACTCGACCCGATAGAAGAAGGGGCAAGCGGTCTCACGGGCGCGGATCGGGAAAAATTCCAGGCGCAAAGAATCAGACACGTTGCTGAAATTCGCAAGCAGGTAAGCATCATGCTGGACGTCTATCAAGTCTATTCCGGCTATGAAGAGGCAAAGGCCTTCCGGCAGGCAGTGCCTGAAGCCATCGGAGAATGTGCGCCTGAAGTAATAACTTCCATAAGGCAAAAGCTGAGACAGATTTGGAATTGCTTCCTCTACCTCAGGGGCATGAAGTCGCGTGTGGGCCTCAAGTCCATTCCCGTGGACTTCCTTGTCTTCGATGAAATGGACGAAGCAAGCCCGGCAGCCGTCCATATGGCCATGGAACGCATGAGCCACAGTGAGTTCCGTGAAGTCCTGAAGCTCAGCAACCCCACTTTGCCCGACTACGGGATCGACAAAGCCTTCCAGGAAACCGGCCAGCGTTTCTGGCATGTCAAGTGCCCGAAGTGCGGCGAATACACCTGCCTCGAGGAAACTTTCCCCGACTGCCTTCTCGAAATCGGCGGGAGAACCATACGCGCCTGCCGGAAGTGTAAGGCCGAGCTCAACCCCTCATTCGGGGAATGGGTGGCAAAGCATCCCGTCGTGACCGATAAGCGAGGCTATCATTACTCACAGCTTTTCAGCCATTATGTTGATCCTGCCGAAATCCTCCACCAGTTCAGGACGACGAATAACCTGACCGAGTTCTATAATCTGAAGCTCGGCATGGCTTATGTGGAAGCCACAAACCGGCTGAGCGTTCAAGAGGTCCTGGCGCTTTGCGGCAATGAGGGCATCGCTTCTTCAGATCCCGGACCCTGCAGCATGGGAGTCGGCCAGGGCAAGCTCCTTCATGTTGTAATCGGGAAGCGCGAACGGGGAAGGGCCGGAAAAATCGTCCATGCCGGCGAGTATCAGGCATGGGAAGATCTCGACCGGCTCATGAAAGTTTTCAACGTGAGCCGTTGGGTGGTGGACGCTCTGCCTGAAACCAGAAACGCCAGGGCCTTTGCCGGGAAGCACAAGGGGAGCCCTCAGGCAATCCAAAGTACTTTGCCACTGTACGTAGTAGACACTGGAAATCATAGTATATTCAATCAGATGGAAAGTTGCTATAACTTGCCATCTCGAAAGAGTCAGTTTGCAGCGAACCGGTAAACAAATGATTCGAAAACTGCAAAGGTAGTATTTCACTCGGAAATGTTCGATAATTCCAAAAACCTGGTGGCCCGCTTCGAGGGGCTAGGGTCGATCTTTAAAGGGCGCGGATGAAAGCAAGAGTTTGTTTAGCCTTTTTAGCCGGCTCGAAAACCATATGCAAAGTTGTCCCTGGAAAAATCTTTGGAAGTCAACCCTACATTGAGTTTTACGTCCGTGTAGACCTACCTTTCAAAGAGATCGCCTTTATCGTCGTAAAAGGCCGTATCCACCGGCAGCATGAGTTCTCTGTCCACGTGCAGGACCATGCGGGATACGTAGTACTTTCGTTCGCCGCGCGGGACCGTTCGGGCCTCCAAAACGATGCCGGACCTATTTTTGAATTGCTCCTCGCCGATTCGGACGATTTGGAGTTCATCATGTTCCAGCGCCGTATGGATATCCTTATGCAGTCCGTCGAGTATATGACCAAAACCAACCTCGGTGCGGACCTTTTATCCATTTCATGTAGACCTTCAGGGGTTTTTGAAACTTCAAAAGGATCGTTTCCTCAGGCAAGAGTTCCCAATCGACTCTTTCCTGTTTTTGAAAAACGGCAGTATAGTCCTCGATACCGGCGTAGCTCGACTCCAGTTGAGTCAACAAAGTCAATATGGCACGGATTTAGTGTTTCTCCGCTGCTCCTTTTGTTTTTAATTTTCTCTGTCTGGGTTTGGCGATTATCTCCCGAACCTCCAGGTCAAAGAAGTTGTTCATATGGGCTGCCTGCAAAACGATTGCCGCATCCGCACCGCCCCCGGTTCCTCCAGCCGCTATGATTTCCCGATCTGTGGGGATTAGCCCGGCGTCGGCAGCCATGATTGAGATCTCCACCGCCACCTTTATTCCATCTGATCCGAAGAGCCGCAGTACATGGGCGATGATCTCAACTCTACCGGTCCCGCCAAACTTGCCCGTTATGGATCGACTGACACCGCTGAGAGCGTGGGCGCAGATCAAGGTTTTTATACCCTTGTTTTCCATCTCCTTTCTTGTATCTTCATTGAGGCAAATCTCATCTCCACCAGAAAATCCAGCATGCGAGGATACGCACACCAGTTTTATGTTCGTTCCTTGAAGCCCGTGCCAGAACTTCAGGGCGGTTTGGCCTGAATTCGAAGCGACCACCACATGTTCGATTCCAAGCTCCTGGGCTCTTTTCGAGACTGCCTGGACAACTTCCATTGTGTTTTGCCGTCCAGGGTGATCGAAATACACAATCTCTTTAGCAGTCATCTCCGGTCCTTTTTTGGCAATTGGCAAACATAGTCAAGCTACTCATGAAATCCGGCTTGCGATGTTCGAAGGCGTGGGTCCCCTGATTGTTTTCTTCCTCATGCCACACAAAAGCGGTTCAAGCCCGGGCCATGATGCCGCCGTCAACGGCAATAGACCTGCCGGTAATAAAGGCGGCCTTGGGAGAAGCAAGAAAGAGTATAGCCGCGGCAATCTCTTCGGGTTGTCCCATACGGCCAAGGGGCACTCCGCTAACAAGAGCGGCTTTATTCTCCGGCGTCCCGGTGAAGCGCGTCACCATGTCGGTATCGATTGGGCCGGGAGAAACTGAATTTACCCGGATACCGAATTCCACCCCTTCGAGCGCGGCTGACTTCGTCAAGCCCTCAACCGCATGTTTGCTGGCAACATAGACGGACGCACCCGAAAAACCTCGATGCCCTGCTACAGAACTTATGTTGACAATGCTTCCCGCCTTTTGCTCCCGCATTGCACGCATCTCATGTTTCAGGCACAACAGAACACCCAGGACATTCGTATCGAAAACCTGCGAATAAGTTTCAACCGTTTGCTCGATAATCGGGCCGACTTTGCCTTCCGTACCTGCGTTATTGACTGCAACGTCGAGCCGGCCAAACAGCTTGACGGTTTTTTCAATCAGATTTTTGACGTCTTCTTCGTGACGGACATCCGCCTTGATAAATTCCGCTTCAGACCCGAGACCATGTAATTCGGCGACGAGTTCCCTACCCTTATCTTCACGGCGGCCGGAAACGACAATTTTCGCGCCTTCCCTCGCGAAGGCTATCGCAGTGGCGCGACCGATGCCGGTCAATGCCCCTGTAATGAGGACGGTTTGGTTTTTCATTGAAGCTCTCCCTGCAAATAGATGGTTTCATAGTCTGTTGGAGACAGGAGGCCTCTTTCTTTCGCCCAAGCGGCACAGCGCTTTGAGCACGCTCCAAGAATTTTGACGATCTCCTCTCGTTCAGCAATACATTCTTTCTCTGTATTCGGGTTCAGGCGAACACTTTTGAGCTCGTCGTCCATCCTCGTGATCGAGGTTCGGAGTTGGCAGAGCACATCTTTGACGACCTGTTTTGCGTTTTCGTGTCCGGCGACGACACATCTTAGGAAAACCTCTATCTTCACGGCCTGGATCAGAGCGCTCACAGGATTTATCGTTGCTGCAACCGAGTCCCCAACTCCTATCCCGAGCAAAGCGCCCCCTCCAAAGATCACTGCGGTACCCCCAGCTACCCCCATTCCCCCGCAGGCGATGGCTCCGCCGCCCATGGCAGCCAGTCCTGCCTTGACGGCAGCCGCGCCGGCAAGGCCCATTGAATGACCGATCAGGCCTCCGATAATCGGTGCCGCAATGCCAAATGTGAGGGCTCCAGCTACAGTGCCGACCCCTGCGATTATTGCAATGTTTTTCCAATAGCCGGAGAGCGATCTGTTCACACTGTGAAGTTCGGATCGAAGCAGAGATCCTTTGTTTTCAGGCAGACCAAGCCGGCGCGAGGCGTTCTCCAAAGACCGGGCCAGCAATTCACTGGAAAGCGAAGGCGTGCTTTTAGTTAGATCGCGCACCTTTTGAGCCCATCCTTTTTCTCCGGCAGTCAGTGGCCAGTAGGGTTCAAAAGCGGCCAACTCCAATAGGATCAGCTCCCGGGCAAAAGGATTCGAGCATTGTGACAGCCTTTCCAGTGCTGAATGAAAACTGCCGGACTCGATCGGGTAGAGTGCGGGCCGCACCGCCTCCGGCAGGTTGGCGAATCCCTCCTTTAACAATCCGAGCCATTCCAGGTACCAGGTTCTTTTCGGTCTTAGACTGTCACCGAAAAAATCACCCGCCCTGGTGCTCCTGATATCCTGTTCGATCATTGCCGACTGCAGGGACACCATGACCGCCATCGCATTGGCATCCAACGAGAAATAATCGAGTGCCACCGTCTGCCGAAAGGTTTCATCTCCGGGCCGCTCGAAAAATTCACCGGGTTGGTAACTGCCGGAGCGCCCGGGAGCTTCCTGCTCCCGGATGCAAATAAAGTCGATTGTGATCGCACCGTCGGCGGATGACTTGCGCGCTTCCGAGGTGGAACGGTAAACCAACAGCAGACGGGGCAGAAAAATATATACCATCGCGCTGACGGCGAACACGTGAATCCAGATTGCTCCGGGTACGCCTGCGCCTTGAGCCATTGCCGCGACTGTTTCGATGTTCGGAAAACTTTTACCGAGAATTAAAGCTCCAGGCCAGAAGAGAATCTTGGCAATAATCAGCCGGGCTCCGGGAGACTCAAGCAGCGTGCTTTTCCAGAAGAAGGAGTAATCCCACACGACCGCTTGAACATACATTCCTGCGATAGCCCCCGCTGCAAGGCAAATTGCCGAGAGGTTTACAATCGTCTCAACCCGCGCAATTATCGGGCGACGGTACGCCCGGAAGTAGCGGGACAGGAACAGGCCAGCAACCCGTGCGTGAGCCGCCGTCGTTACAATTTCCTCGGCAACCGGGTTCACAAACCTCGCCCAGAGCCACAGAAGCGGCCGCAATACAATCTGGGCCAAAAATGGCAAATCGAGTTCCGTCGACTGCCGCCCCCCTCGTCGAGACGTTATAGTGGGTTGTGACGAAGATGTGCGATACGGGGATCGAGTAGTGCCGGATCGGCGATGGAATACCATGAAACAGCCAACCACCGTGATATTCCAGAGAATGAGCATCACAATCGGGTTTACGAAAACGTGAATGGTCCGCTGAGGACCGAAGACCTTCTCCAGGCCAAGAGGTGAGAGGACATTGCTCAAGACGCCGATGAGAAACGCCAGCAGCGGCATGATCCACTGCAGCCCGGGCCATGGCAACGGCTTCATTGCAAGGCGTCTATAGGCAGAAGGCAAGTGGTCCAGCAGCACCTCGGACATGGGAATAATAGAGTGCTCCGGCGGATCTTCCCCTTTCAGCTCGAACTCCGCCTCCTTGATGGCTTCTTGAGACACGAGTTCAGGCGCAACGTTCACCACGGTCTTGAGCAGTAAGGCCTTGCGGTATTCTTCTTCTCGTAGAGTAACGACCAGGGATGCCCTCCCGGGATCATTAACATCCACGACGATTTTTGGTATTGCGAAGCGTACAGGTTTTTTTGCCTCTGGAGCAATCGGACTCGCCGAGTGCGCGACTTTTGTTTCCACGACGGTTCCTCTCTTCGCCGGCGGTGAGGGTACCGGACACAACTGATTATATATTCCAGACCCTTAATGCAAGATGCTTCATATGAGCGTGCCGAAGGAATACAAGCCCTCGGCATTCTGCGCCGGAGTTTTTCATTTCTTGTCAGAACGCCGAAAATCTCTTTATCAGGCTTAAGGAACATTCAGTCTGACACCTGGCGTGATCGAAGATCAGATTATGGATGTCGTCATCGGCGCCTTCCCATGCTTCGTTCCCTTGGTCATCTTTCCCCTTATACTCCATCCAGGTAATATCAGGCTGATAGAATTTCCCATCGATCATCAGGTGTTCCGTCTCATCCTCAGTTGGAGCAAGCAGATCCCAGTGATCGGGGATTTCAAGTTCGTAGGCCACCATTATTCTTATTTTCTTCATTCCAGCCCCCTCCTTCGTTTGGCAAAATCATTCTTCGCTTATCGCCGAGGTCTCGAAGCGTATCTTGTGTTTTTCTATTTTGGCTATGAGGGTCGGGCGGGAGAGGCCCAGCATCTTTGCGGCGCGCGACCTGTTTCCGCCGTTGAGGTTCAGCGCCTCTGTTATGAGCATGGCGGAAAATTGATCCATTGCCGAATCGAAAGCACCGGAGCCTTCATGCGAGGTTAAATACTGACGCAGCCACGTGCGGATAGTGTCTTCGGGTAAATCGGGCTTTTGATCGGGTGTGATTCCGCTGACTCGCGCGAAGTCCTCTTTGGAGATGGGGCCGCCCCGGTTGAAGATCAGCGCCTTCTGGACGGCGTTTGCGAGTTCCCGCACGTGGCCAGGCCAGGCGTGCCCGCGAAGCATCTGCAGCGCCTCATCGGTGATCCCCGGGTCCGGGAGCGCCATTTTCTTCGAGTACCGCCCGATGAAGTATTCGCAAAGAAGCGGGATATCGCCTTCGCGCTCCCGCAAAGGAGGAAGCGAAATGGTGACGACCTTTAGCCTGTAGTAGAGATCTTCCCTGAATTTGCCCTCCGACAGGGCCTTTTCGAGATTGCGATTGGTTGCCGCGATTATGCGCACATTGACTGGAATCGGTTCGCGGCCGCCAAGCCGTTCGATACTTCGTTCCTGGAGCAGACGCAGGATTTTCGCCTGGATTGCAAACGGCATATCTCCGATTTCGTCTAGAAAAACCGTTCCGCCATTAGCCTGCTCGATGCGCCCTACCCTTCTGTTTACGGCCCCGGTAAATGCGCCCTTTTCGTAGCCGAACAGTTCACTTTCCAGGAGCGTCTCCGGGATCGCGACGCAGTTTATAACCAGGAAAGGCTTATCGGACCTTGCGCTGTGCTGATAGAGGGCCCGGGCCACAAGTTCCTTGCCCGTGCCGGATTCGCCTCGGATAAGGACCGTAGCGTCCGTAGAGGCCACTCTTCCGATCGCTTTATAGACTTCCTGCATGGCCCGGCTGCGCCCGATAATGGCTTCACCGGACTCGGTTTCGGGGATAACGTCGAGTTCGACGCGCGTGCGCATGAACCGGCCGGCCTCCACGGCCTTTTCGATCAGCGCCAGCATTTCAGGTATGTTAAAAGGTTTGAGGATATAGTCGAAAGCGCCCATCTGGGTCGCTTCTATCGCGGTTTCAGTAGTCCCGAACGCAGTCATTATGATGACCGGCAAAAGCGGCTCGAACTCGCGGATCGCCCTGAAAGTCCGGAGTCCGTCCATGCCGGGGAGCCGCACATCCATTATTATGAGGTCAAAACGGCCGTCCTTTACGAGAGGCAGCGCCGCCTCGCCGCTCGAAACCGTCCTGATCCGGTGGCCTTCCTGCGTGAGCAGCTTATCGAAACTCTGCCGCAGGTGATGGTCGTCGTCAACTATTAAGATCTCAGCCAAGCTCCCTCCTCCTGGCATGGGAGAGTGATCGTGAAAGTCGTGCCTTTTTGCGGGGGGCATTTAACGCTGAGGAAGCCTTTGTGGTCCTCGATAATGCGGGCCGCTATGCTCAGCCCGAGGCCCGTTCCTTCTGGTTTTGTCGTGTAAAAAGGCTCAAAGATTCTGGCTCTTACCACATCGGGAATGCCAGGTCCGGTGTCGCTGACGCGAATCACCACAACCCTGCCCGCCGGCTCTGTTTTACCTTCTTCTTCGGTTATGACGATGCGTCCCCCTTCGCCCATCGCCTCGCAGGCGTTCACGATCAGATTTACCAGCACTTCCTTTAATTGCTCGGGGTCACATTCAACCTGCGGCAGTCTGCGGTCTCTCATCACCTCGACGGTTACCCCATAAGACTCGATTCTATGACGGAGAAGCTGCATGGCCATATCGACAACCTCCGAGGGACTGGCCTTCTGAATCTTCAGTTTCGGAGGCCTCGAAAATTCTAGAAAGTTTCTGACTATTGTATCAATATTGCTGATCTCTTCTGAAATGACTTCGAAGTCTTCTTTTTCTGTCGCCGAGAGCGAAAGCGTTCGCTCCAGGGTGAACAGACGCATCTTCACCGAGGTGAGTGGATTCCGGATAGTGTGGGCAATTCCGGCGGCGAGTTTTCCGATCTGCGCCAATTTTTCGGACTGAAGCAGATGTTCCCGGCTCTGCTCAAGTTCAATGCGGGTGATATCAATGCTTTCAATCAGCCCCTGTATTTTTGCCCCGAGCGCTTTCACCTCGTCGGGTTCATCGAGCGAGCCGCCCGCGCCACGGCCGGCGGTGAGGGCCAGGAGCCGAATCGGAACGAGGACCCTGTTCAGTAGCAATACGACAAGCGCAATCCCAAGTCCGACGGCGGAAACCATGGCTATGGATGCGGCCGTATCAAAAAAGGCGACCTTCAACCTGATGTCCTCTGCAAGTGAAGCAACCCTATCATACTGTCTTTGTTTGAACCGCTCGCAGAGGTCCCGGATAGCGAAAAACGGGCTGCGGACGTCCTTGTGCAGAGCGTATCCTTCTTCCCTTTTTCCCTCCCTGTAGAGTTCGATGACATGTTCGCGCTGGTTGGTATACCGGATGTATTTCGACTCTATTTCGTTGAGTATTTGCCTGTCATGGTCGGAGTCGGCAAATTCTCGGGCTTTCTTAAGCCAGCCTTCGAATTCAAACCGATGCTGATCGAGCTGGTTAAGCCATTCACTGTTACCGTCAATATAGAAATAGCTCAGCAGCCCCCTCTGCATTGCAAGAGAGCTTTCCATCTCCTGGCTCACATTGAGAGCGGCAACCCTCGACACAATGACCGAAGAAACGGCGCTGTTCATCCTGTGCACCATCCAGATCGTGGTTGAACCGCCCAGCAGGGCGATAGCCACAAGTGCGCAAACGGCGAACATTATTTTAGTTCGGAGGCTGAAAGAATCAGGTGAATGGGTGAATGGGTGAATGGGTGAATGGGAAAACAATCCGCCCGGGCCACTCACCGTTTGCTTTTCGTCTCTTGGTTTTTGCCTATTCACCTATTCACCCGCTTCTTGCACCTATTCACCCGCCTCACTCACCTATTCACCCGTTTTGACGCCGTTTTTTCTCGCTTGAATAAGTTTTGTGAGCATCGATCCCACTTTTTTGCATTGCTGTTCGATTGGCGGGACGAGTTCCTCTTTGATCAGACCAACTTCCAGGGCTATTTCAAGTTGCGTGACAAGTTCGCTCAGAGAACCTTTGGCCATGCGGAGAAACCGGAGGAACTCAGCATCGGAGCATCTCTCGTACCCTTCACAAATATTGCTTGGAATAGAGACTGCGGCACGCTGCATCTGCTGTTTGAGACCAAAATCACTGGAGATCCTTCCAGAGGAGGTCAACCTGTAGATCCCCACTGCCAGGACCTTTGCCTCCTGCCAGACTCTCAGTTCTTTGAAGCTCTGGTAGCCCATGGGAACTCCTTAATAGCGAGTGAGTGGGAGAAACGCAGGTGAATAGGTGAATGGGAAAACAATCCGCCCGGGCAACTCACCATTTGCTTTTCGTCTCTCAGTTTAAAAACAGGTGAATAGGTGAATGGGTGAGTGGGAAAACAATCCGACCGGGCAACTCACCGTTTGCTTTTAGTTTTTGCCTATTCACCTATTCACCCGCTCCTTGCACCTATTCACCCATTCACCCGCTCCTTGCACCCATTCACCTATTCACCTGCCCTTTCCGGAAAAAGCATCAGGGCGCCGTCATAGCTGGCTGAGATGCGGGGCACGAGGTCCTTTGCCCAGAATGCCCCCAGTCCGGCCAATCCCCTGGTGGCCATCGCAAGCATGTCCGCCTGTCTCTCAATGGCGGCGCCGATGACGGCGGGTTCGGCCTCACCGCGTTCAACGCTTCCGCTCGCTTCGATGTTCCGGGCGAGCAACGATTCAAGCTGTTCTTTCATCCGTGCGATTGTCTGTTCCGCTTCAAGATCGAGTAAAAGACGCGTGGCGCTCGGGACAAGACGGCCTCCGGGAGTTTGCTCCGGCGTGGCGCTGCCGGCAGTCGGCACCACATACAACAGGTGAAGTTTTGCCCCGAATATCAGGGCCAGTTCCGAACAGGCGGTATAGACGGGATCGCTTTGGGACGCGATGTCCATAAGAGCGATTATGCTGCGGTTGGTAAAATCGGGAGCGCGCCCGTATTCATCGGACTTTATAAGGATTACGGGGGTGCGTCCGTGCGTAAGCACCTGCTCGGCATTGGTTCCAAACACCAATCTTTTGAACCCTCCGCTTCCATGCGTGCACAGGACTATGAGATCCTGTTCGAGCTCTTCGGCATGCTCGGCAATGCACCTGGGCAAATCGCCCTGCGGGACCTGGTGCACATGCATCGAAACACTCACCCCCCAGCCCCTGATTCTTTCGGCTATGAGCGCCAGATACCGTTCAGCGCCCGTAACGTCCTGGAGATGAGTGTCACCATGTATGCTGCTCGGCGGGTGTTTCTCTATCACGTGAAGCAGTTTGACCGCGCATCCAATCCGTTCGGCGAGAGTCCTTACAACAGGAAGAACCGATTCGGCGAGTTTTGATCCGTCGAGAGGAACAAGCAAATTTGAAAACATAGACCCTCCTCTTACTCCGGATAACGCAGACGTCATCCGGTTGCAAGACTGTAGAGCAGGTATGCATTCAGCGCTAAAATCAGAAGGGCGGCAATGCAGGCAAGAAATGTCGTGAACCGCCTGTTGACCAAAGGTCCCATGATTTTTCCGTTCGCCGTAAAAACAACGAGCGGGATCACCGCAAAGGGAAGCCCGAAGCTGAGCACGACCTGGCTGATCACAAGGGTCCTTGTCGGGTCGAATCCAGCGTAGAGAACGACAAGTGAGGGCAGCACAGTAACGAGGCGCCTGATCCAGAGCGGGATTCTGAAGTGAATGAATCCCTGCATGACCACCTGCCCAGACATGGTGCCCACCGCCGAAGAAGACAGGCCGGCGGCAATCAGCGCAATTGCGAAAATATAGCCGGCGTAAGAACCCAGAATGGGGGAAAGCGTCCTGTAGGCTTCCTCGAGCGTTCCTATCTCACGCAATCCCTGAGCGTAAAAGGTCGATGCGGCCATTATCAGCATTGCCGCATTCACCGCTCCTGCGATCGACATCGCTATTGCTACGTCCATGACTTCATAGTGGAATAGCCTTTTCAGCTTATCTGCATCCTTCACAACAATTCGCCCCTGGGTTAAGGCGGAATGAAGGAATATGACATGGGGCATGACTGTTGCCCCCAAAATGCCGGCGGCAAGCACAACTCCTTCACTGTTCCCGAAGCCCGGAAAGAAAAGTGAGGTCACTATCTGCGCGGGGTCCGGTTTGACCAGGAATATTTCGATCAGATAGCCTCCCGCCACAATCCCGATCATCGCGGAAATTACAGCCTCGATAGCCCGAAAACCGTATCGTTGCAGGCCAATGACCAGAAAGGTGGCAACAGCAGTCAGCAATCCGGCGTAGACGAGAGGGATACCAAATAACAGGAAAATTCCGACCGCCGTCCCCACGAATTCGGCAAGGTCTGTTGCGATAGCTACGATTTCAAGTATAACCCACATTGCCCAGACAAGAGGGCGCGGGAAATGGTCCCTGCACAGCTCAGCCAGATTCAGGCCGGTGGCGATGCCAAGTTTCGCCGAAAGGATTTGAACCAGCATCGCCATCAAATTGCTGACGATTATAACCCAAAGAAGAGTGTAGCCCAGTTGCGCCCCGCCCTGGATATTCGTGGCGAAGTTTCCGGGATCTATGTATGCGACGGCGGCGATAAAAGCGGGACCAAGGAATGGAAAAAGCCTTTTGAACCGGGGGACGGTTTCTTGGGACAGTATCCTCTCAGCCGCCGAAATCGTGCCGGAATCAAAGGTGCGAGGTTTGTTTTCGGGTCTATCCGGCAAAAGAGCGCCTCCAATATTTTTCACGCAACCTGTCCGGGTACACGTTTATCGGAAGATCCAGGCTACAGGATCCCTTCAGGGGGTGAGATCTCCCTGCTCCACACATTCCTGCACGAAGCCGTTGAGTATTCCCAGCCCCGTCATGGCGGCGAATGCCACGTCATATTCCTCCTGCGTCACCTTCCTGTCAAGGGGCGGAGTGAAAGGGCCTTTATGGGCAGGGAAGTACTGATTCATAAGACTTACCCAGACCTGCCGGCCCATCGTCCGGGCCAGGAACGAGAGGCACTCGCCGGACCCGGACAGGTCTTCCGGCAATACCATGTGGCGCACGATCATCCCCTTCACAGCGATCCCGTCCGCATCGGTTCGCAGCGATCCGGCCTGCCTCCACATCTCGACAAGAGCCGCCCGGTTGCAACTGACGTAATCGGCTGCTCCGGAGTATTTTAGCGCTATTTCTGAATCGGCGTATTTAATGTCAGGCAGGTAGACATCTATGATTCCATCGAGCAGCCTGAGGGTTTCGATAGATTCATAGCCGCTCGAGTTATACACGAGCGGAATTCTAAGGCCCCGCTGCGCGGCCGGTAGAAGAGCGCGAACGACCGCAGGCATCTGATGAGTCGAGGTAACCAGATTTATGTTGTGCGCCCCTTTGTTCTGCAGGTCGAGCATCCCGGAAGCCAGATCGTCTACGCTCATCTCGCGCCCTACCCCGAGCTGGCTGATCGGATAGTTCTGGCAAAAGATGCACCTCAGAGTACAGCCGGAGAAAAATATCGTGCCGGAGCCGCGGGTACCTGAAATCGGGGGTTCTTCCCAGGGATGCAGATTTATCGAGGCTACCCGGGGGAGACTCCCAATTCCGCAATATCCCAACTTTGCGCTTTTCCGGTCAACGCCGCAGGCGCGCGGGCAAAGATCGCACCGGCCGAGCCTGGCGTCGAGGGCTTGCGCCCTGCGCAAAAGCTCGCCGGTCTTGAAAAGCTCTAAATAACTTCCAGCACTTCCAGGGCGTACAGCAGAAGATCCAACCACCGGACGAAGGCCGGCGGTCATCCCGGCACGCAGTTCCACCGCCTCAGCCCCCGGCACGCTCAACCCATGTCCCGCCATCCCAGATACCCATAATCCTGCCGGAGTTTGAAACGTCGTAGCCTCCCATCGAGGTCACTGCCCGGCGGAATGAATCCGAAGAAATGATATCCAGCACTGTCCTGACCTTGAAGTCCGGCCACGCGCTTTCTGATATCACGAGGTCATAGCGCTCACTGCCGACTGGGATGAAACCCAAGTCCAGCGCCTTTGCCGAAGAATAGATCGCCATTCCGGCGTCTGCCCGGCCGCTCAAAATATTTACCGCAACGCTCATATGCGTGAATTCTTCCTGCTCATAGCCCTTGATCTGCTCCGCCGCAATTCCGCGCTGCCGTATGCAGTAGTCAAAGAGCACACGGGTTCCCGAACCGCCCTGCCGGTTTACAAAGACGACATCCGGCCGCTGAAGGTCTTCTATAGCACTTATTCTTTTGGGGTTCGCCTTGCCGACAAGCAGCCCCTGCTCCCGCATGGCAAGCAGGACAAGCCGCACCGGGGTCCCTTTCAGATAGCGTTCAACGTAGGAGAAGTTATACTCGCCGGTCTGCGCATCCAGCAGATGCGAGCCGGCAAAATGGGCCTGCCTGCGCCTGAGCGCCATGAATCCCCCGAGGCTCCCCACGTTGCTCGATGAGAGGTGCATCCTGCTGTCCCGGCCCTTCAATTCGTTTGCTATCAGGTCGATCGTGTTATCATGGCTTCCGATCATGATGAGCGTATAATCGAGCTGGTCCCCGGGCCGCAGGAGCCTCACCTCTACCTCGGAGCCCTCGTCGACGCCTTCCTGCTCCTGGGGAATCCGCAGGATAGCGTCCGCGCGCGTAAGTGAAGTGATTATGCCCGCCCCTCTCTGGATCGGCATTGCAACAAGTCTGTCGTCGACCCTGCCGAGAATCACGCGAACAAATTCTTCCATGCCGAGTTTGGAAGGCAATTTCCGGCCAAGAACGGCCGAAACGGTGGGAAAAGCAGGGGTTGGGCTTCCCTGAAGAGAATAGAGCAGCGGTCTTACGAACTGTTCGAAAGCCATTACCGCCGACACCGGGTATCCTGGAATTCCGACAACGGGCTTTCCTTTCACCATCCCGAGAATAACCGGTTTTCCCGGCATCATGGCGACTCCGTGCACCAGCACTTCTCCGAGTTCCTCGATAATCGCAGCCGTGTAGTCCTGCGATCCGGCCGAAGACCCGGCGTTTATCAAAACGACATCCGCCGAAGACTCAACCCCTTCCTGGAGGACCTCCTTTAAAGAGTCGTATTGGTCGGCTGCCACGTCGCGCAGGACCGGCGCCCCGCCGCATTCTTCGACCATTCCGGCAAGAATGGCGCCGTTGAACTCGACGATTTCACCCGGCTTAGCCTCAGCCGCTCTGCCGGCCGGAATGATCTCGCTGCCGGTGGGCTGAATAAAAACTTGCGGTCTCGCAAAGACGTTTACAGTCAAAATGCCTGCCGCCAGAAGCGATCCGACATCTGCAGGCCGCAAAACATGCTGCTGCGGTAAAAGCAACTCCCCGGCCACGATGTCTTCACCCACTTTGCGCACGTGTTGCCAGGGGAATGCTGCGGACCGGATCTCTATTTCGGAATGAGAAACGCTCTCGGCATGCTCGATCATGATAACCGCGTCTGCGCCGTCGGGAAGCGGATCGCCGGTGTCGACCGGGTGAGCGTCTTGTCCGACTCTGAGGCGAAAGGGTGTGGTGTCGCTCGCGCCGTATGTGTCGCCGGCGCAGACCGCGTAGCCGTCCATTGCGGCCCCGTGATAGTGCGGGACCGAGCGCAGGGAGATTATCGGCCCCGCGGTGACGCGCCCGAGACCCGAAGCCGCCTGGACCTGCTCTTTCGCAGTCCTGAGCGCACCGGTACGACTTTCCCAGATTTCCCGGGCCTCCGGCAGGATTTTCATCTTGAGATAGATATTTCTCTTCGGTTTTGCCATCAGCGGTCTGTTTTCTCCCCAAGGAGCCGGCGGGTCACCCTACACACATTACACTATAAGACCCGTTTGAAGCCGAACCGGTTAAAAAACTCTCCCCGAAAGCGCCTCGCGCAAGTCAGGTTCACTTCAACGATATGGACCTGTTCGAGCTGGTCCAGCTCAACCTGGACCCAGCTTTCAATGTTGTCCAGCCCCCTGGCCCAACGATTGAAATCGTCTTTGGCAAGCATTCTCGGAGGCTGGAGTGTGAAGCTGCCTCCCCCATGCTGGTGAACGCGCTTTTCACCGAACAGGGCATTGTAATCGGCAGTATTGACCCCAACGACCGGCATGAAATTATCGAAGGCCCGCACCAGGCAGCCTGTTTTCCAGTGACCGCGCAGGACCGGAAACGCGGAGATGTTGAAAACGATATCGACCCCCAGGTCGGCAAGATGCCTGCCCGCTTCCGGCTGACCCCAGAAATCTATGCAAACCGGAATGCCGATCTTTCCGAAATCGGTTGTAAAGGCACGGAATATTCCATCCCCTGAAGAGATTCCAAGCCTCTCCTTCTCGAGCGCTCCAACATTGAACTTGCGCTGCCTGCCAACAACCCTTCCGGCCCGGCTGAAAATTGTAGCGGTATTATACCGTATGCCGCCTTCTTCTTCCGCCAGGCCTGCTATGAGGTAGCTGCTAAATTTGCGGGCTGCCGAACCCAGCTCCCGTTCGCCCAGGAAAGGGAAATATTCGGGAAAACAGATAACGTCCAGCTCTTCTCCCTGGCATTTTTCCATCAGTTGCAGGGCGTGTCCGATATTGCGCGGATCGTCCAGGGACGGGTACGGCTTGGGCTGAATGATGGCTATTCGTATATTGTCTTTCATAGATATCCTTTAACCTCGCGGAGCGTGGAGATTGACATTGCCGAGGGCCAAGGCTGAAGGCTAAGAGCCAAGTCTTGCACCCGCACTTGTTACGATGTGCTTCGCTATAGCCAGAGAGGAAGTAGCGGCCGGAGACGGCGCGTTCAGCACGTGAATCATTTTCTCCGTCTGCTGGATGACGAAATCGTCCAGCAGTTTTCCGTCATGACCCAGTGCTTGAGCACGCACCCCTGCGCCACCGGGCTCAAGATCATCTTTGGAAATACCCGGCACCAGTTCCCTGAGCGCGCGGGCGAAAAGAGATTTCGAAAATGAACGCATCATTTCGCCCATTCCGGTTTTCCAGTATCTGGAGACAAGGCGCCAAAAACCGTCATAGCCGAGAGTCTGCATGAGTTCCAGGGGGGCAATCCGCGTTCTGCTGTATCCCTCCCTGGCAAAGGCAAGAACGGCGTTGGGGCCGGCTTCTATTCTCCCATCGATCATTCGCGTAAAATGCACCCCGAGAAAAGGGAATCTTGGGTCCGGCACGGGATAAATAAGATTTTTGACAAGAAATGCGCGCCCTGGTTTTATCCGGTAGTATTCGCCCCGGAAAGGAACGATCCGGCATGGAGGATATAAGCCCGAGGACTGAGCGACACGATCGGAATAAAGCCCGGCGCAATTTATAAGGACCCGGCTTTTGAATACGCCTCGGCCGGTTTCAATCCGCAGAGTTTTCGAATCCAGGTCTTTTACCCTCTTTACTTTGGCACCGAGGAAAAGTTCCCCGCCATTCTTGCAAAAAACACCGGCATACGCTTCGGCAACCTTTCTGAAGTCCACAATCCCGGCGCCTGGAACGCGCATTCCCCGGATACACTGCGCATAGGGCTCAAACTCCTTTACCTCTGTCGGACTGAGCATCTGCAGGCCGATAACGCCGTTTTCACTGCCTCGCCGATAAAGTTCATCTAGGGCCGGCAGTTCCTCTTCCCGGGTAGCTATGACCACCTTGCCGCAGATATCGTGCTCGACATTGTGCTCCCTGCAGAACCGAAGGAGTTCATCGCGGCCCGAGATACACAGACGAGACTTCAGGGAACCGGGCCGGTAGTAGAGCCCGGAATGAATGACACCGCTGTTGTGTCCCGTCTGATGAGAGGCGATCATGGTCTCCTTCTCCAAAACCGCCACCTTGAGTCCCGGAAACTCTTCCAACAGTGTCATTGCCGTTGCAAGGCCGATTATTCCCGCCCCCGTAATTGCTACATCGAATGAATTATTCATGCGGACCTTTCAGTTGTAGGAGTTGTTTGCGGAACTGCCCTGCAAATACCGGCGCGAAACCACCCGGCAGAAACAGAGAACTGCCCGGCCGCAACTATGATGGAGGCTATAACCCCTCAGAGTAGGTATTTTGCTCTTTTGAAACCGGAGAGTATACCAGATTCCGGTTCCGACATCGACCCCCACAAAACTAAACCATGAATGCGGAGCGCAGCGGGGTGGATGACCACGGATAAATCCATTTATACTAGAGCAGAAAGATTTGCGCTGAGAGCGTGTGGTGTGGTGATGAGGGCAAAAGCCCGATCCGTACTACTCTCCTTCGTTTTCTTGTTTTTTGTGCAACGTTTTCATGCTGCCAATGCCGTAAGCGCTTTGATATCAACGTCTGAGGCGTAGATTAGGACAGTGGCAATGCAGCGGCCTTTTTCAGTCGGAACAGAGCGGTTGACGTTGGGAACTTTCCGTATGAGCCCGTGGGCCCGCAGTAACGCGAGAATGCGGCTCACTCGGCCTGTTCGGCGACGAAGTTCTACCGGATCATTATGGCCTGCTTCACCGTAGAGGAATCGGCGCAGATCTTTGTTGCGAAAGCCATTGATTGAGAGCTCCCCTTTGCAGAAAAACGATAGCAATTGGAAGTCCAGCGGACTCCAGGGATTTAATGGCCGGTAACGCCCACCTTTCTTATTGACACGCCGACAGGCTGGAGCCAAAACATCTTTCAGTCTGTCCTCCAAAAGTGTTGTCCCCAGTGCGAGAGCATAGCGTTCATTGGCCTGGTTGCTGATTTGGCAACGCCGGTCGAGATCGCTCACCCCTTTGCGGCACTGTTGCCAACTTGGTTCTCGCCGGGGATCGTCATTTGGAGAGCGAAATACTTTGAACTCGCGTGTGGAGTTAATGGTAGTCTCGATGCGCAGCAAGGTGTCGGTCTTGTTATATACCTTGATCGAATTGTTGTTGATCCAATGCTTCACCCGAATCCCTTCATGACGCCGGCGGCAATCGCTCACGATATTCTCAGGCATACGTGCACTTATTTTTTCACTTACCTGTGGTTTCCCACGACCCAGATAGCGCATCACTGCCGGACTGTCCGACACCACCATGGCGTGGCGCAGCAGCCTCGGATAGAACTCTTTTAGCGTTGAAGTAGAGGAAAACACAATGTCCGTTGCCCATTCGGTCTCATCAGCAGACCAGTAATAGTCAAATTCCAATGGAGCGAGCACATTGGGCAACTGCGCACAAGTGTTTAGCAGCAACTTATCCAACATCACGGGCCAATTCGTTTTGAGTTGCTCATCCATGAGCTTTTGCGCCCGTTCCAAATCTTCCAGCCAGACGAAACAGTTGTGATCCTTAACGAAGCCAATCCCCTCGCTTCCAAGCTGCTTTTCCAGCCAGTGGCGTCCGTTGAGGCACAGCGTAACGCTAAAGGGCAGCCACGACTGCAGGCGCACATGACCAAAGCCCACCTGAGGGTGATCAAAGTAGTGGTAAAAGTGGATGCATTGTCGCCTGCGGTAGGTAAGCTCCAGTTGCTTAGTCTGCTTGTTGCCCGAAACCGTCGGCGCCACGCAGGGCTCCACTACGCTCAGTATACAGATGGAGCCATCTTTGGCCACTCCCTGTTCTTCTGCTATCTGTCTTGCCAATTTCTCTTTGTTTACAGCCGAACTGTTCAAATATCGCATCGGGATGCCAAGCAACTGGGCTTGCTCGTCAACCCGACCGCAACCGTTCAGTCTTTTGCCCGGCCCATTGCCTGAAATCCTTGAGTAGTATACCTGCCTGGGAAACAAAAGTATTGATCCCCCGCGGGCTCGACAGCCAACGCAGCGTTCCCCGAAAACGGATACGGTCCAAACCTTTTATTGTGCCCAACACCTGATTCTTGTATACTTCCCATAATTTCATCTGAGCATCCTTTCTTCTTAGATTTCGCTGATCTGAAAGTTGAGAGGGTGCTCATTTTTAATGTTTTAGCAACTACTTTTTTGATTGCAGCCGTGCCTTCGTGTCTCCTTCGCGCTCTTCGTGACCAAAGGCTTGGCTTTTCTCTGCGTCCTCTAAAGATCGACCTTGGCCTCTCGAATCAGGCAACCGGGTTTTTGGAATTATCGAAGGTGAGGCTCTTGTCTTTGGTTGCGGCTCTGCTGCTCCAGGATATTCGTGAAATCCGTGGATTCCTAAAGATTCAAACCACGGATGCCACGAATGGCCACGGATAATACCTGCCCCAATTAATTGACATTCTCAGACAGTCCAATTGACTCCCCACTTGCAGGCATTAAGAAAACTTTATATATGACATGCGGAGACATGCGGAACACTCCGCTGTTCCTTGATATTATGGGAACTTATACGGAGTTGCGTTCGAATCGGGGGCTTAAGATCGACGTCGCGCGCCCGAACAGATTACAGGATTTTGCGAGTTGTCGATCGGGAGGGCATAAACGGGCTGTTGCTTAAATATTGTGTGCGATTATGGCCACCACACCGGACGGTTTTCGGCCGGCCGAGAGATTTCTATAACCGTCACCCCAGCAGGGCTTTTGAGCAGGGGTGCAGCGTCTTTGGAGAATTTGCTCGTCAATCCGGCTACTAATAAAAACACTGGATTCCGGACCAAAAGCCCTGCCAGAATGACGAAATGTGAGATTCTTCCAGACCGGGATGTATTTTCTGATATGGATGTTTCGGGCAACAGTAAAGCCATCCCCTACAGAGGGGCCTTGCGACCGCGGGAGGGCGTAAAGCCCTCCCCTACGAAAGAATGTTGCGACTTATCCGACGAGGATCATGGAGAAAACGAATTGAATGACGGCGCAAATTCCACTGACGATCTCCAATCGCTGATCGAGGTTCTCCCTCCGCACATTCGCGAAAAGGTCGAGTCCCGGCAGGACCTGTCTTCGCTTCTCGAAATTGTGCTCGACCTGGGGAGAAATCCCGAGGTCCGGTTCGATAACAGGATGGAATATCTGTCTAACGAGCAGGTTACACGCGACGATCTGAACTACGTCGTTTCCCATACGGGAAAGTTTTCCGAGGACAACCGGGCGGGAATCGAACGCACCCTGCACAGGATATCGGCGATAAGGAGCAGGACCGGGTCGATCATAGGCCTGACGTGCCGGATTGGAAGGGCGGTTTTCGGCACCGTCGACATCGTGCGTGACGTCGTTGAAGAGAGCAAATCACTGCTGCTGGTGGGTCCCCCCGGCGTCGGAAAAACGACCCTTCTCCGGGAAGCCGCCCGCGTTCTTGCGGACGATCTGGGCAAAAGGGTAATCATTGTCGACACGTCCAATGAAATAGGCGGAGACGGAGATATTCCCCACCCTGGGATCGGCCGGGCGCGCCGGATGCAGGTCCCTTCGCCCTATAAGCAGCATGCCGTCATGATCGAGGCCGTCGAGAACCACATGCCGGAGGTAATAGTCATAGACGAAATCGGCACCGAAGCCGAAGCCGCCGCTGCTCGAACGATAGCCGAACGGGGCGTCCAGCTCATAGCCACCGCTCATGGCAGGACCCTGGAAAATCTTCTTCAAAATCCAACCCTGATGGACCTTGTGGGCGGCATCCAGGCCGTCACCCTCTCCGATGAAGAGGCCCGAAGGCGCAGGACTCAAAAGACGGTGCTCGAGCGCAAAGCGCCTCCGACTTTCAATGTTATGATCGAAATTCAGCAGCGTGGCCGGCTGGCTGTCTACGATAATGTGGCGGAGGTGGTGGACCGATTTCTGCGAGGCATTCCGCTGTCTCCTGAAATCCGGACCAGGGTGGAAGGCGGCGGTGTGGAGGTGAGCCGGCCTGGACTGCCGCAAGAGAAAAAAACGGAGGACGCTGAGGAAAAACCGGTTTTGAAACTGGCGAGCAAACGGCAGAGGAGGAGAAATATAAGGATATTCTCCTATGGGGTGAGCCGGATAAGGCTCGAACGTGTAATGCAGAAACTTCGGTCGCCTGCGGTAATCACTTCAGAGATCGAAAGGGCCGATATCATCGTTAGCTTGAAATCGCTGGAAAAGCGGCAACCGGGGAGTATCCGGGAAGCCGAAGCCGGTGGAACGCCCAGATATGTTCTCAGGAGCAACACTACGACCCAAATGGAGAACTTCCTGCGCTACCTTTTCCCCTCTGAAGATGTGACAAACCTGGATGAAGAGGCCGGAATCAAAGAGGCCCGGGAGGCCGTTGAAGCCGTCCGCGAGCATGGCCGCACCGTTGAACTCTCGCCTCAGAATTCCCGCGTGCGAAGACTCCAGCACATACTGGCAGAGCAAAGCGGGCTAAGATCGGAGAGCATCGGCAGGGACCCGGCCAGACGGGTTGTTGTGTATCCCGAGCAGAGTTATTCCAGGAATATATGAATCGGCTCAGCTCTTCCGGTATCCGAACTCAAGCAGGGCCTGCGGGTCTTTTCTCCAGTTTTTTTGTACGCGCACAAAAAGACCCAGATATATGTGGCATCCAAGGAAGGTCTCTATTTCCACTCGGGCCTGTTTTCCGATCTCTTTGAGCATCTGCCCGCCCTTCCCTATTATGATAGCCTTCTGAGACTCACGCTCCACATTGATTGTCGATTCGATTTCTATGAGGTTCTTCCCGGGTATTTCGCTGAACCTGTCGATAGTTACGGCGACCGCGTACGGGATCTCCTGGTGAACGAGGTGGAAGATCTTCTCCCGGATCAGCTCCGCTGCAAAAAAGCGCTCCGGCTGGTCCGTGATGGAATCTCCGGGATAATATTGCGGTCCTTCCGGCAAAAGCGAAACGACCTCCGCCAGGAGTTCCCCTACCCCGTCGCCTTTCAGGGCGGAAATGGGAATTATCGCTTTGAAATCGAGACCTTCCCCGTAACTCTGCATAAGAGGCAGCAAGTCGCCTTTATTTCTGAGCGCATCAACCTTGTTGATCGCCAGTATTGCCGGCGTTTGAATTCGGCGAAGGTTGCCCATGATATATTCATTTGTCTGTCCGTAAGCGAACTCCGGCTCTATCATGAAGATAACGACGTCGCTTTCGCCCAGGGTGGCAAGCGCGGTTTCCACGAGTCCCCGGTTGAACTCATCCTGCGCCTTATGTATTCCAGGCGTATCGACAAACATGATCTGGTAGCCGCTTTCGGTAAGTATTCCGAGAATCCGGTTCCTGGTCGTCTGGGGTTTGGGCGCCGTTATGGAGATCTTCTGCTTGAGGAGCTGATTCAGCAGAGTGGACTTCCCGGCGTTAGGCGCGCCTACAATAGCTACGTATCCCGATTTGAACTCTTTTTTTTCCTCAGCCTGTACCAAAAGAGGGCCTCCTGCACTCCTGGAAAGCGTCACCGGCTCATCCGGTGTTTCCGCATGTACGTTGTTCATGTCTTTCGACTCTTTCGACAAACATTTCAACCCCGCCCCGGTCAACCCCTCCGACCACCTTTACGGTTACATCCCATCGGGCTTGCCAATGATCGAGATTCGATCTTCCATGTCCAATAACATCGCTCACCAAGTTTGGGGAGACCCGCAGAACAATTTCGCCTCCGGCCAGTCCGCATAACGAGGCAAATTCGCGATCGACCCGGTCCCGCCACCACCGGCACCTTACAAGGTGCCCGAAAGCCGGATGGTAAGGACCCGCCAGAATAACTCCCGGCTTTTCCAGGGCGGGGTCAGGGTGGAGGCCCATCCTTATAATCGGTATGCCTGCCCTGAGCGCCTCGTCATAGGCCGGTGCAAGCCATGTTACAGCCTCATCGAGACTCAAGGGCGCGTACCCCCCCTTTTTAAAGGAATCAGCCAGGATCGTCCCTTCAAGGACCAGGGCCGGATAGATGCGTAGAAAATCGGGGGCGAGCGCAATCGCCTTGCGTATGGATTGAATAAAGAGTTCCCCCGTGTCGCCCGGCAGACCTGCCATCAGTTGGATGCCCAGCGCCCATCCCGCATCCTTGACCCGTTTTGCAGAATCAAGGACCGATTTCACGCGATAGCCTCTCCGGCTCTTTTGCAAAACAGAGTCACATAAGCTCTGAACGCCCAGTTCAATGGCGCGGACCGGGTATTTTAAAAAAATATCGACAACTTCGTCTCCCATACAATCCGGCCTGGTCGAAAAACGAATTCCGGTGAAAACCCCTTGCCTCACATGAAGAGAGGCAGCGGCAAGGATGGATTCGATCAACGCATGCGGCAACGCGCTGAAGGTACCGCCAAAAAAGGCAATCTCGCCGCAGCGGCCCGATCTCATGACCTCGCCGCAGTAAGCTTTCAAACGGGACTCTACAAACTCCAGAATGCCAAGTTCCATGCGATCGTGGGAGGCAACCACCTGCTGATTGCAGTAGACGCATTGAAACGGGCATCCCGCGTGGGGAAGGAAAACAGGATAGATTATCTTCTTAGGAGGCATCTGAGTGAAGCAGTCCGGAATCTTTTCCGATTTCAGTGATTGCCCCTCGCGCGGCTTCCTGCTGAGCTTCTTTTTTGCTTTTCCCGGAACCGTGCGCCAGAACGCGATCTCCGATGGCGACCCTCATGAAGAACGTCTTGTCGTGGTCAGGTCCTTCTTCGGCCTCGAGAAAGTATGTAGGGGTAAGCTTGAGCTTCGCCTGCGTGATCTCCTGAAGTTGAGTTTTATAATCTTTATCCAGGGCCCTTACCAGGTAGTCCTCTTCCCTGTTTTCAAGATAGCCATGAAACATCTTTTGAACCAGCCGGAGCGCCGAATCAAGCCCCCCGTCCAGATACACGGCGGCAAGAAGCGCTTCGAGCCCGTTGGCCAGAAGCGAAGGTTTCTGCCGTCCTCCAGAGAGTTCCTCCCCTTTTCCGAGGAGAAGATAATCTCCCAGATTGACACTCGATGCGATTTGCGCCAGCTCACGCTCATTTACGATGGAAGAACGGAGCCGGGACAGCTCTCCTTCATCAAAGTCCGGAAAAAGATCGAGCAGCAGATGGCTTATTGCCAATCCGAGAACCGAATCGCCCAGAAACTCCAGGGTCTCGTTATCCGACGCAACGTTTTGATTCTCGTATGCAAAGGAACGGTGGACGAGCGCGCGGAAAAGAAGTTCTTTGTTCTGGAATCGGTACCCAAGTTCATCTTGCAGTTTTTCGAGATCAGTTGCTTGAGGCATGGTCCCGTGATAAATTGAAGTTTGAATTCAAGGAAAGCTGCACTTTCCACCTTGAAGCCGGACGTGTTAATAGTATACATCTTTTCAAACCTGATTTGACTATATTCTGAATCAAATCGGGACGGACCGGTAATAATGCTTTCGTGGCTCAGTTGCCCCCAACCGGAAAACAGTCGTTTTCTCCTCATGGACCGGGACGGCGTTTTGAATGTAAACCGGCCAGATTACGTGAAGAGCCTGCAAGAAGTCTGCTTTTACCAGGATGCCCTCGAAGCGCTCAAATACCTCCACAGCAAAAACATAGGCGTCATTTTGATCAGCAACCAGTCAGGAGTCAATCGGGGTCTTATCAACTGGGGCGATTTCTGGGAAATGCATGAAGGAGTCGTTCGCAGGGTTGAGGAATACAGCGGAAGCATCAAGGCCGCCTTTTACTGTCCTCACCGCCCGGATGAAAAATGTGAGTGCCGCAAACCCGCGCCGGGGATGTTACTTGCCGCCTGCCGTTTTGCCGGCATCGATCCCGGCCACACGTTTTTTATTGGAGACAGCGACTCCGATATGAGGGCCGCCGAAAACGCCGGATGCCCCGGCATTCTTATTCGCCGTGAGGGCGATGCCGAACGACAAAATATTTTCAGCTCCCATAACCGGAATTTTACAACCCTGTTGGACGCAGTTTGGAGTATCTATGAAGAAGGCATTTAATGCATTATGTACTTATTATAAGGCGTGACCGAATCGCCTTTCAGAATGCAGCTTCCAAAATTTCAGCCAGAAGGGAAATCAAATAATGTCAGAGCTTGACAACAACCGCTACGCGCCACTTCTTCGGCAGAAAATGTCCGCCGAAAGCTACCGGAAACTCCTCCACCTCGATAACCTCAGGCTCTTCGAATTCATAGGCGAATATACCGAGCTTTGCGAACCCGATTCCGTCTATATGTGTGACGACAGCGACGAAGATGCGGAATATATCAGGAAAAACTCGCTGGCGCTCAAAGAGGAAAAGCCCCTGACAAAAGAAGGCCACACGATCCATTACGATGGAATTCAGGACCAGGGCCGGGCGCCCGGGGCCACAAAGAACCTGGTGAGAAAAGAACTTGTGCCTCTCATGGGCGGCGCCCTGCTTGCGAAGGAGAGGGAGGAGGGCCTCGCGGAGGTCCTGGAGGTTCTCAAAGGCATCATGAAGGGCAAACAGGCAATCGTAAAACTCAGTTGCGAAGGCCCGACCCACGGCCCCTTTTCCATAGCCTGCGCTCAGATGAGCGATTCCTTCTATGTTTGTCATTCCGAAGAGCTGCTTTATCGACGGGGCTATGAGCACTTTCGGCAGATGGCGTCCAAGGACGAATTTTTCCGCTTCGTGCACAGCGCGGGCCGCCTCGATGAAAACGGCAATTGCGTGGACCTCGATAAGCGGCGGATTTACCAGGATATGGAGGACTACATAGTTTTTTCTGCAAATAATCAGTACGCGGGAAACAGCGTCGGACTGAAGAAACACGCGATGCGCCTGTCGATCAAGCTCTCGGGGACACAAGGCTGGCTGTGCGAGCACATGTTCGTCATGGCTATCCAGAACGAGAAGAAGGGACGTTCGACATGCTTTTGCGGGGCTTTTCCCTCGGCCTGCGGAAAAACTGCGACCGCGATGCTGCCGGGCGAAAAGATAATCGGGGACGACATCGCATATTTTCGCAAAATAGACGGTGAGTTTAGAGCGGTTAACGTAGAAAACGGCATATTCGGGATCATAAAAGACGTGAACGCGCAGGATGACCCTCTCATTTTCAAGACTCTCCAGACTCCAGGGCTTGAAATCATCTTTTCCAACGTCCTCACCGGTCCTGACAATCAACCCTACTGGCTGGGCATGGGGGTGGACCATCCCGACCACGGCCGCAACTTTTCGGGGGAATGGTTCGAGGGCAAACCGGACGCGGCGGGCAATCCGATTCCGTTTGCGCACAGTAACGCGCGCTATACGATGAGGCTCGGATATCTCGAAAACATCGATCCCGCTTATAACGACAAGAATGGAGTGGTGGTCCGGGGCATAATTTACGGCGGCAGGGACAGCGACACTTCGGTCCCCATCGAGGAAGCGTTGGATTGGAAGAGCGGAATCATCCTCAAAGCATGCACTCTCGAATCCGAGACGACCTCGGCAACCATCGGGCAAGAGGGCGTCCTGGCCCCGCAGCCGATGGCCAACCTTGATTTCATCAGCTATCCGATAGGCGAATATATCGGGAACAATATTCGATTCGTCGATGGCCTGAAGCAGGTACCTCGTATCTATGCAGTCAATTATTTTCTCAAAGACGAAAAAGGGAATTTTCTCACACACAAACTTGCCAAGAAAGTCTGGCTCCATTGGGCCGAGCAGCGCATCTACGGTGAGGTTGACGCCTACCGGACCCCGCTTGGATTCATTCCGAAATACGAGGACCTCAAATCTCTATTTCAGGAAATCTTCCAGGAAAATTTTCCCAGGGAACTCTACCGGGAACTCTTCAAGTTCCGCATCGATGCATGGGAAGCCAAAATTTCGCGCGCGATACGCTTCTACAAGCGCACTGCGCCTGATTGTCCGGAAGAGTACTACGAGATATGGAGATCCAGCATGCAGAAACTGAAGGACCTGAGGAACGAATTCGGTCCGTTCATCGAGCCGGGTGCGTACAAAGAACGGTAGGCAGCGCATCCCATAAATTCATGAACCTTGATCCGGGTACCGGTAGGAGGCGGAATGTTTTTTCCACCTTTTCTGATCTTCTTTGCGTTCATATTCGTATTTCTGCTCCTTGTGGCTTTCGGGCTGATCCAATTCGGCCTGTTTTCATGGGCTTTCGCGAAAATCGGCATTCCGCCCGAGTACCTTTTTACGCTCCTTTTTCTGTGCATAATCGGCAGCATGATCAACATTCCACTGCGCAGGATCAGGATCGAAGACAATGTCGAGGACTGGAAGACAATCTCCTTTTTCGGAATGCGGTTTCGCCCGCCGCATTCCGGCCGGCCGAATGAAATGGTGCTCGCTATCAACGTCGGGGGCGCTGTAATTCCGGCCTTTATTTCGCTCTATCTTCTGGCCAATTCGCTTCACCCGATCCGCATGGTGTTCGCTCTTGCCGCGGTCACTTATGTCGTTTACCGGAGCGCGCGGCCCGTTCAAGGTGTCGGGATCGCGGTCCCCTGGCTGATTCCGCCCGTTGCCGCGGCGGTTTCGGCGATGGTTTTCAATTATGGATTTGCCGCTCCAACGGCCTACGTAGCCGGGACATTGGGGACACTCATAGGCGCGGACATCCTCCACCTGGATAAACTCACGTATCTGCGCGCTCCCGTGGCATCGATCGGAGGGGCCGGGACTTTCGACGGAATCTTTCTGGCAGGAATCATCGCCGTTCTGCTCGCCCCTGTGGGGGGGTAAGGCATATCACGCGGAGCCGCGGAGACGCAGAGTCGGGGAGAAATGTTCTACTCGCCCCCGTAGGAGGTTAAGGCGCCGCAAAGACAATGAGGGGAGACCACCTCCCCTTTGACTGTGAACCGTTGACTTTATACCTTTTCGACCATTCAACTTCTTTGAGGTGTGTGATGCCCAGCAAGGTCTATCTTACCGATTTGCGTACAGGATTTAACAACAGCCTTTTGACGAAAATTCAGCGCCTGGCGCGTGCGGCCGGGCTGGAACAAATTGTAGCGAAAAAAGGCCTTACAGCCGTCAAGATTCATTTCGGTGAAAGAGGCAATACCGCCTTTATCAGGCCCGTGCTCGTTCGTCCCCTGGTGGATGCGGTCCTGGAAGCCGGCGGCAGGCCTTTTCTCACCGATTCCGGGACACTTTACCCCGGTACACGCAGCAATGCAGTAGACCACCTTAATACCGCCATCTTGAACGGCTTTGCCTACCCGGTTGCGGGCGCCCCGCTTATCATCGCCGACGGCATCGACGGACGCGATGAAGTAGCCGTCCCGGTCAACCTGAAACACTTCCAGGAGGTGATGATCGGCGCGGCGATAGTTCGGGCGGATTCACTCGTCTCGCTCGCTCATTTCAAACTGCACGAAGCATCGGGATTTGGCGGAGCGATCAAAAACGTCGGAATGGGCACGGCTTCACGCAAGGGCAAAATGGCCCAGCATTCCGAGGTTGCCCCGGAAGTCATTTCGAAAAAGTGCATAGGTTGCGGGGTCTGCCTCGAGCAATGCGTCCACGGCGCCATAAGCCTTGTCGAAAGACCCGGAGATATCCCGGGCCCCAACGACTCCGTCACGCAAATCATGCGCATAGACCAGGAACTCTGCGTGGGATGCGCGCGCTGCATTCATGCCTGCCCGCAGGGCGCAGTAACCATCAACTGGGAAAAAGACCTGCCGAAGTTCATGGAGAGGATGGTCGAATACACTGCCGGCGCGCTCAAGGGAAAGGAAAAGCGCTCGCTTTTCATCAATTTCCTGACCCATATTTCTCCCGCATGCGACTGCTACCCCTTTGCAGATGCTCCGATTGTCGGGGATATCGGAATTGCCGCTTCCACGGACCCGGTAGCGATAGACCAGGCATGCGTGGACCTGGTAAACAGCCAGCCTCTTCTTGAATCGTCGTGTCTGAAGGACACCGCGCAGCCCTGCGCCGACAAGATCCGGGCCGTTTACCCGCACATTGACTGGAGGCGCCAGTTGATCTATGCATCCGAAATCGGGATCGGGTCGAGAGAGTACGAGCTGGTGAGTGTGTAATTCGGGGTAGCGTGCGGAGGGTTGGACTTTTAGCCGGTAGCGGCTAATTCACCACAGAGACACAGAGAGCACAGAGAAAACGCAGAGAAACAATAACCGCTTAGCCCGTATGCTTGCCAAAATTTCAAGAATTTGCACGTTAGTAGTACAGAGAGCACAGAGAATGATGCTGCGGAGGGTTGGACTTTAGGCCGGCATCGGCTGAGATGCAACCTATTTTGCGATGGTTTGCGGCGGCTCCCAAAAGGGAGATGTCCCAAAAGGGAGATTGCCAAATCATTTGCAGCGTTATATATTGCCCATCTCGGAAGCGCCAAGCTCACTGGTGGGGCTCCCGGACTTCAAATCCGGTGTGGGGGCGTGAAGGCGTTCCCAGGTGGGTTCGATTCCCATGCGCTTCCGCCACAATTCTGGTGTTTTCGATGACTTCCAGGCTTCAATTCCAGGACTTGCGACGTCCCAAAGGTCTTCTGCAACTTCGTGAAACTCGAACGTGAAGAAAAGGCGCGCGCCGGAAAGAGCAAGCCGATCCCATCAATACATTGATGAAAGACCATGGTCTTTCAAAGGCGGGCGTAATATCGTACCTTGGCGAATCCGGCTGCTCTCGGACGGCAAGGGATGCTTCATTGCGCTAACGGCAAATCGAGTTGTTACAAAAGGATTCGCGTCATGTCCGAACCGGCGAAGAAGAAAGCAACCTATGAGGATCTTTACAGCGTACCCGATAACATGATCGGAGAGATCCTCGACGGTGAATTGATCGTGACTCCGAGGCCATCGAGGAAACATACCTATGCCACTTCCATCCTGGGCAGCAGAGTATTGCCTGCGTACCACTTCGGAGAGGGGGGCGGCCCTGGCGGATGGATCATCATCATCGAACCGGAAATCAAGCTCGGGGAACACATTATGGTTCCGGATCTGTCAGGATGGAAGGCAGAAAGATTCATATGGGAAGAGGATCAAAATCCGATCTCGGTCACGCCCGATTGGGTATGCGAGGTCCTCTCCCCCAGCACGCTTCGTTTGGACCGCATTAAGAAGACGGCTAAGTACGCAGAGTACAGTGTAAACTATCTTTGGTTTATCGACCCGGAGCAAACGACCTTGGAGGTCTATCGGCTCGAATCCGGTCGATGGCTATTGTTGGATGCGTTTGACGGCCCACAAAAAGTCCGGGTTGAACCGTTTGAAGAGATTGAAATTGACCTGGGCGATTTGTGGCCGAAGAGAAAATAACAAAGATCCGGCAAAAACGCGTGCGTAGCCGAGACCTTCGATACAGTCAAGCACGTCCGGAGCAGACCAGCGTAGGAATTGGGGAAAGTCGACAGGGTGGCTTGAGGCTTAACCCGGAAGTGTCTCTGGAATGCCTTGCTGGTGGAAATCATCATGGCATCCTCAGTTTAGAGCAGTGACTCGAATTCCTCTTTTGTCAGCCGTGCCTGCTTAAGGATGTGAGCGAGCGTCGAGCGTTTGATAGGACTATGCGCCGGGATGGTCAACTAAAGCACTTCGCTGCGCGTGTGCTTGTGCATACGAATATGGCTGCCTCTCTGGCGGATGACCACCCAACTGTCCCGTTGGAGAGCCTTGATAACCTTTTCGAAGCCCAAAGCCGGGAGCCCCGTCATATAGCTATTTCAATGACTTCGGCCCCTGGTGTCGAAGAGAAATCGTCTTCAACCGGTTCGAGGTAAAGCTCGATGGCTTCTTTGATGTTTGCCAGAGCGTCATCTCTTGTTTCGCCTTCGCTTATGCATCCGGGAAGGCAGGGAACGACGGCGGTGTAGCCGCCATCTTCACTCGGCTCCAGGACTACTCGAACCTTCATATTATTTCACCTCGCATCGTTTCGGATTCCCGTCGCCGGCAGCAGCATTGCACTAAGCAGACTGTCGGTTCGAACTCAATCCCTATTATACTTATTTCGCACATGACTGCGAGTGCGTAGTATGCAACGCCGGACTGACATGCCTATGCAGAAGCTGTTACATGTTTATTCCAGGAAGAAGGAGAACGAAAATCCCTGGTTCCCCTGATGTCTGTTGATTGAAACCTGGTGCGGCGGCGTAGCGGTTTAACTCCCGCCGCCACTATTTGGTGGAATGAAGTAACTATCCGGCAATACTGACGATCCTAAGTCTTCGACTTTCGCCGGTCATGGTGGCGGGAACGGAGGCTTTCTTTTTGGCAGCTTATTTACGGGCTGTTGAAGTAATTGCCAAAATACCTCAAAGTCATGTCTGCGCCCTTTTCAGGTCACTCGACATAATTACCGTAGACCTCATAGACCATTTCTTTTGAATCACGCACATACATTTAATGGGATACTGTCGCCGTTAAAGTGGCTATTTCCGGGACGAAAAGCGCATTTTAAGGCTCTCAAATAGCATGTTAGCAGCGCTCTTTCCTTGAGCAGCCCAGTTTTAGCGAGGTCCGACCCCCGAACGCCACAAACGCTCTTTCCTTGAGCAGCCCAGTTTTAGCGAGGTCCGACCCCCGACCGAGACCCCCGAACGACCCGTGATATCACTTTGAAACATAACATTAGAATAAATATTTACCAGTATATAAATGATGCGCTTCCATTTATTTCAACAATACCTCCAGAAGGTCTAGTCGTTAAGGAGCGTATGAAATCTATAATGAAAAAAGTTGGCGCATCATCTCTTGGCAGTTATTTTCCGGACACTGATTTTGATAATACCAGCGAAGCAGATAGACAAGTGCTAATGGATAAATTCGAGAATCTGGTTAATGGATTATGCGAATTAGAAAATATTAAGAAGACCTTAATTAATAATGGCACTACTGTCCGGTTAATTTCCGAACAAATTCAGATGGTTCCCAGCACGAACTGTTTCAGTAGGTTGCTTAAGAGCCTCGGAAACAAGCGATATGATTGGCTTTTTCTCGAATATGTTGACCTCCAGAATTTGTAACAAGGTGTAGAGGGAGCATTGGACACCGAGCCGTTTTTTCGCGATGGCCACGAGCAGGTAAACGCATAACCCCACCCATATTTGGCTCTTCACTGCGTTCACGGAGGTGCCATAAAACGACTTGATCCGCAAGTGCTGCTTGATCCACTTGAAGAAAAGCTCCACTCCCCAGCGCTGTTTGTAAATGTCGGCAACCGTTCTTGCCGGGATGTCAAAATTGTTGGTGAGAAACACCAGACGTTTCCTTCGTTCTTTGTCAACATAACTGACTCGGCGCAACCGCTCCGGGTAAGCCTTTTGGGATTTCTGTGTCGCCAGGGCAATCACCTGGTCGGCCCTGATGCCTGCTTCTCTATCTTTCGGTGAAGAGTAAAGCCGCTTGAATTTCAAGTTCTCTTTTGCCCGAATGACGAAGAAGGCGCCCTGTTTATGTATGGCGTACAACCGGACGAAGTCGATATAGCCGCGATCCATCGTGTATATGGCATCCTCGCTAACCGGCATCTCATCGAGCATCCTGACATCATGAACCTTGCCGGTTGTAACCGCTACGAACGTCGGAATTGAGCCTCGCAAGTCAATTAGCGTGTGCATCTTAACCGCCGCTTTCGTTTTCCGAAATCCGGCCCATGGAAACAGGGAGAGGCATAGATCGAGTGTTGTTGAGTCGAAGGCGTACAGCGGTTGCTTCAACTCGATAGCAAGAGGTTCATCCTGGTAAAGCCCCTGAGCGATGCCAATGAGCACGTGACCGAAGTCCTGGAAAATGCGGTAATCGCGACGTTCATTCGCATCCGCAAGAGTCGTTCGGGAAACTGAACCACGAAATCCGACATGGTAGAGTTTGTCCCGATGAGAATTCAGGCATGTTTCAATGTCCCGCAAACTTTCGCGTCCCGAAAGCTGGGCGTATGACAGACAAAGGAACTGATCGAACGCGGTAAAGGATTTGGCCCAATGCTCCCCTCGATATCGACGAACGCAGAGATTAAAGTCATGTCGGGGGAGAAACTGAAGCAATTGCCTGAAGACGTTTTTGCCGGAATTCATAGATACCCTCCCAAAGTATTGGAAAGGGTACCACTGGGCGAAATTCAAATCGAAAACGACAAATTATGTCAAAGAACAATAAAAATCCATTAGTTACAGCTAAAGATTAAAATTTTACCGGACAGTAGTGACCCATATTAACTGCTTCTTGAGCAACACCTTCATAACAAGGATTTAGTGCGTCATAAAATGCTTTTTCATGGTCCTTATCGGCAAAAAATCGCTGTAATAAAGCAAGTCCATGGCTTATTTCCATATAATCGTTCATACATCTCGCATTACGCAACCACAGTTTCTTGGAATCTATTATCTTTATCGCGTTCTCTGCTGATGTATAGTGAACCAGCCGTCTATGCGATTCCTGTAACTCAGACCTTCGTTTTGTGGCATGCGAGAAAAATATATTTTGTACACGACGTGTAATTTCAGAGTTATCGGGCAGATTATCGGACATAGCCTCTCCAGGATTGCGTGTTTAAAATGATCTAGCCCTTATAACTGTACAATTTACAACATTCAAGGTGATTTCCGCGGCGGCTCACCCCCTCGTGCTGTGTGAGTCTACTGCGAGACAGCCGCGCCACACTAATTCTTAAGAAAGGGTAGGGTAGAGAGCAGGCGTTGACCCTGCCCTCTACTCTACCCAGGCCCTCAATACTTCTGCAATCGAGGCAGGGATTTAAGAGACTATGTATGAAGCCTAGACGAAATTGTGGAACCGGCCGATCAGGTATTGGACTGATCCATGTTATTGGCCAAAGCCCTGTGAATCATCTTCTCGACCGTCGGGTTCGCATTGATCCAAATTAGTTTAATGCTCGGGTGAGCCTTGGCGAATACCCTGAATACTTCATCCGAAAAAGCCGGCCCAATGTCCTGCACATCTTTGAAATCAAGCAAGACTTCTTTAAATCTATCCACTCTTGAGAGCAGCCTTTTTGCCTGCGACCTCGATACCAACTTTTCTCCCTCATAGAGAGCAAGGTTCACGGGAACATGAGTTCTTGTAAACCCGAAGTCGTTTGCTTCGCCCGCATACTTATCGAAAACATCCTTTGACGTGCGCTCTGTATCCCGGCGAGTTTCCATTGTGACAGTAGTCCCTTTTACCTCTTTTTGCCTGTTTTCAAGCAACCAATCGTCATCGCCATATCTAATGAAAGATAAGAATTGGGACTGGATTGAAAACCAGTCAAACATGCGGCATGTGAAAAAAATACCCTCACCTGTGTGCCGTTCGGGATCGGAAGTAAGCTTTCCTTTGGCCAACTCCAAAAGAGCATGTCTTGGATCATCAAGCATGAAGTACCTTTGGATTTTGTCGAAGATCCCTATCCCGTCATCCCGAATCATGAGGCGGACTTTATTCGAAAAGATCCAGATCCCCACATCCACCGTTTTTCCTTCAGAATGATCCATGGCATTATTAAATATTTCAGAGAATCCGTAGTTGAGCACGTCGTATGCGTTCGACCCTACGGACGGCGCCACCACCAGTCTTACGTCGCTTGCCCAAATCCTGTCTTCTTCAAGCCCCTGTTTCAACTCAAAGCTAAAAATTTCCTCTCGCAACGGCTTTAGAGCATATTTCCTGTTGCGTCTATTCCCGGAGGCTTCCAGCGCTCCGGATTGAATGAGACGCTGAATGTGGCGATTGGCCGCTTGTCTTGAAATACCGAACTTTTCCGAAATCTTGGCGGACATGACAGTTGGATGCGTCTGCACATTTTCCAAAATAAATTCATAGATTTTCTTCGTGCCAGTTCTCTCCACGTCTCTTTACCCCCTCAGATCCGCCACTATTAGAAACTAACGCGATCCATATTAGAAACATACTGGGACTCCATTAGAAACATTAGTGGTCGTTTTGTCAAGATGAACGTGGCATCGAGTGAACAGTGAGCGGTGAATAGTGAGCGGTGAGCAAATAAAAACAAATGGGGCAGTGAAGACGAAAAGCAAAAATAACGAATCGAGCGACCGAACTTTACGCACTGTTGCAATGTCGCCCGCTGTCCCGTCCGCAGATCGCCCTCCTTACCCGTAGTTGCATTATGACCACTCTCTCTTTGACCAGCAAGTGTCTGACGTGGCCCTTGAACACCACCGCTCTGCGAGGGGCTGGGGGTGAAATCCCCCCGGCCTGCTCACAGAGCCATGTTCATATTTTGATTGAGTTCCAGCGAATCGCCAGCTCGGCCTCGGTGTTGAGTCGAGGCCGAGCTGCCCCAATCCTGCTTCGCGATACCGGCTAGGACCATTCCGGCATTGCGTCGATGTCGGTTATAACCTCCACAACCACGGGACGATTTGCAGCAAACGCTTTGGCCAAGGCGGGTTTGATCTCGCCCGCCTTCTCGACGCGGATGCCGAGACAACCCATTTCCTCGGCAATGCGAGAGAAATTGACTTTCCGGAAGGCGTAGATTTCTTTGGGTTCGCCAAGCGCGTTCGCATGGCCAAGCATGGAGATCAATCCCTTTTCTTGCGAGAAGGCCGAGTTGTTATTGACGACGACCACGACGTTGATGCCGGCCCGGGCAGCCGTTTCCAGTTCAGCCATGTGGTAGAAGAATGCACCATCGCCAACAAAAGCCACAACCGGCCGATCGGGGGCCCCGCATTTGGCGCCTATGGCTCCCGGCAGACCCCATCCAAGAGTCCCCATACAGCGGATGAAGCGCTGGGTGGGCTTGGTAAGCTCTACAACCGTGGCGGTCCAGATCGAGGCATGGCCGGTGTCGGCCACCAGCACTCCGTTATCCGGCAGAGCCAGGGATATTTCGCGGCAGAGCCTCTCCGGTCTGATCGGGCTGGCGTCCGAAGCGGCTTTTGGCTCGAGTTCAGCCCGCCATCCGGCCACACGGTCTTGCGCCAGCTTGACCCAAGCCGTGTTATCGCTTACCGGGTTGGCTGCGGTCACCATGCGGGCAAGCGTCACCCTGGCGTCGCCTAACAACCCCGCCTGGACCGGATAAACCCGTCCCAGTTCAGCGGGATTGATGTCCATTTGGATCGCCGGTACCCCCCTGGGCGGCGTCAGGTAGTGGTCAGTCGTGAGGTCACCGGCCCGGCTGGCGGCGAAGAACACCAGATCGGCTTCCTGGACGGTCTGATTGACCGCCCGGCGGCCGTAAGAGCCCACAACCCCCAGCGCCAGTCGATGATTCTCCGGGATGCTTCCCTTGCCGGTGGGCGAGGTCGCCACAGGGATATTGAGTTTCTCCGCGAGCTGAACCAGCTCAGCGCCGGCTCCCGAGGTAATGACGCCACCACCGGCGATAATAACCGGCCGCCTGGCCTGGCTTAGCAGTCGCACAGCCGTCTCGACCTGAGCCGGATCGGGCTCCGGACGATGCGGCGGCACCAGGCTGTATTGCTTTTCAGCAATCACCGGCCAGTCGCCGGCGCCTTCCGCCCCCTGCCCTACCCGTCCGGGAAGCTCCAGATGGACAGGTCCCGGCGTAAGGGTCGTGGCTTCACGGAACGCCTGTCGGAGCAAGTCGGGAAAGCGGGCCGGCTTTTCGACCACGGCATTGAACTTCGTTACCGCGTCAAAAGCCGCCAGGTCATCGACATCCTGGTAAAGATACTGGTAGCGGGAATCCGGATGAGGTCCGCCGGTGAGAGCCACGACAGGGGACCCCGCAAGGTATGGCTCCCGCAGCCCTGCCAGCACATTGGTCGCGCCGACTCCCTGCGCCATCAGAACGCCTGGCCGATGAGACACGCGGGCATAGCCATCGGCCATGTACGTTGCTGCAATTTCGTGGTGCGCCAGCACGCGCACGATGCCCGCCTTGGGCAATTCCATGTGTGCCGTGGCAAACAGGTGCGGCACATGAAAGACGTGTGTCACACCAAGGCCTTTGAGAGTTTCGGCGAGGTAACGGCCGGAGTTGATTTCCACCATTCGTAAAATCTCCCTCTGAATTTGCCTGCTCTGCCGGTGTGAAGAGCCAGGACCAGTTATGTTGGAATAATGCACCAACTTTAGCGCCAGGCATCCCAACCACATTCTCGGGCCGGGTTCTTTGCTAATAGATCCCGAAAAGGGTCTTGCCGCTTCCAGGTCCACCGCAGATAAGAGTGGAACGCCCCTGCGGGAGACCTCCGCCCGTGATCTCGTCAAAACCTCCTATACCGGTTGGTAGCCTGTAAAAATCACCAGTAACATGAGCGGAATGCAACGAGCGATACGAGTACAAGTTTCTTGTCCATCTTATCGAGAGGCTTTGTTAACTCTCGACCAACATTCATGTGGAGATCGTTTAAGGGATAAAAAGTTAAACCAGTGGCTATCACCATTGAGGTGCAGATTATCGAGAGCAATTCAATCTTACTAAGATGTATGTCCAAAGGGAAAATTATGGTCTCCTCAAAGACAAATAACTTCAACCATAGGCTTCCTGTTCTCGCAGTTGGACAATTTACAACATTCGCTCCAATTGTGAAATCAGAAAACCGCGAGTTAATGACAGATTTCTAACACTCCTGAAGCCCTTACACCTACCCTTGACCCTTCTAACTTCCATCAGATATCAACCCGCAACCCATTACGCCAAAGTTCATTTAAGGGCCATCCTCGATCCAGATCACCCCATTTCAGCCTCTTACCCAAGGCCCGAATCCTGTCGCCCAACACCCCTGACTGAGGGAATGAATGCGTTATAGGCATACATTCTCTTGCGCTTCGGATACGGTTGGAATTACAATCCGGATGTGCTGAAGAATGGACGTCAGTCCCGTGCCCGTTTTACGACTATTATGACCGTTCGCAGGGATGTGGGAGCCTGCCGCATCATTCGCTGGAATCTGAAATTCGCAAAGAAAAGAAATGAGTAAAGAGTCATGGGAAGCACGCCGATCAGGAAAACCATATTAGTTATCGGGACCCTCGACACCAAAGGCGAGGAATGCCTGTATATCAAGGAACTGGCTCAAAAGAGCGGTTTTGGCGCCATCATCATTGACTGCGGCTCCCTTGGCACGCCGGTTGGCGGCGGGGATATTACACGCCGCGAGGTAGCCGAACGGGCCGGTTCGTCCATGGAACAATTGATAGAAACCCGGGACAAGGGGAAGATTATCGGGGCGATGACTCAGGGACTGGTGTCGTGGACGGCTGAACTGTTCCGCGATCAGAAAATCCACGGCGTCATCGCAGTGGGGGGCGGGCAAGGAACGGCCTTTGGCACGGCCGCCATGCAACTGTTTCCACTGGGCTTTCCCAAGGTGATGGTATCGACCATCGCCTCCGGCAACATGAGGCCGTTTCTACAGACTAAAGACATCGCCGTCTTTCCGGCTATCACGGATGTATTCGGACTCAATTTCATTTTTAACCGGATTCTGGAAAATGCCGTATGGGCGCTTCTGGCCATGGTCCAGAACTATCGGCCAATTGAAAAAGGCGACCGCAAAGTGATTGCGGCCACGGCTTTCGGAGTCACGACGCTCGGCTTGAAGAGGATGAAGCGGATCTTCAATGAAAAGGGATTCGATATGATTCTCTTCCACGCCAACGGGACGGGTGGCCGGGCCATGGAAGAACTGGCCGAAAAGGGTTATTTCGACGCTGTCATGGACTGGTCGACCCAGGAGATCGTCGCGCACATCGGGGGCGGCATCTTTGACGCCGGCGAAAGTCGGCTGCGCATCCCTGCCGCCATGCCCATGCCCTACATCATAGCGCCCGGCGCGATCGACTACATCACGATGGGGCCCTTCGACACTCTTCCGAGAGGGTGGGATAAACGTAAGTTCATCATTCATAACCGCAACATTACGCTGGTCAGGGCGACGGCAGAAGAAATGGGCCGGGCTGCCGAATTCCTGGCTATGAAGGCGAATGTGGCGGTCGCCCCGTTGAAGGTCATGATTCCCCTGGAAGGATTTTCAGAACCCAATGCAGCCGGCAAACCGTTCTTCGATCCGGATGCAGACCGATTTTTCCTGGAAACTTTGGAACGGTTGATCCGTCCCGGGATTGAAATTATTAAGCTGCCTCTCCACATCAATGACGAGCGTTTCGTTCGAGCGGCCGTGGAACAGATGCTATCCATGATGGGCATGTAATCGAAGAATGGGAGGAGATTTTCATGAGCGTCAAAATTTACCCGATGAACACCGGGTTCATCAAACTCGACAAGGGCGTCTATATTACCGGTGGCGTGGGTTATGGGGAGGAAATCGAAGTCCCGACCTGGGCGTTTCTAGTTACCGACGGAAAAGAGAAGATCCTGGTCGACACGGGAATGAACGACACAAAAAATGCGGACTGGCATCATCCGGGTTCCCACCAACCGGAAGAACTTCGCATTGACCGCCAGTTGGCAAAATCGGGCGTCGGGGTGGAGGAAATCAATACCGTCATCTTCACCCACTTACACTGGGACCACTGCGCCAACATGAAGTTGTTCGTGAACGCCGAATTCTTCGTTCACGCTAAGGAACTCAAGTTCGCACTCGAGCCTCATATCCTTTACTATAAGTCGTATTCGTCCAGGAAACTGGGAGTGATTCCCCCGTTTGACGGCGTCGAATTCCAGACTGTGGATGCCGAGTACGAGTATAATTCATATATCACGGTTTTCCCGACTCCCGGCCATTGCCCCGGTCATCAATCGGTGGCTGTCAAGACCGGCAGCGGCATATACGTTATCGCCGGTGATGCGGTGTTTGCCGATGAAAATCTCGAGCCGGACACACGCCGCAAGCTGCCCTTTACTCCAATGGGCCGTTTTGTGAACGTCTTTGAACTTTATGACAGCATGGAGAGAATTATCAAGCGCGCCGATCATGTCCTGCCCGGCCACGGTTGGGCCGTCGGCGGCCAGCCGGTTTACCCCTGAAAAGACAATAACTTCAACATGGCGGTTTTCGAATGCTTTCTTATGCCCAAGAACGAACTGAGTTTATAAATATATGTCAGCGGGCTTTTTCCCTGGGAATGCAATTGTCCACGGGGGGCAATGTCAGCCTCAAGCTGGAGGACGATGTTTATCTGGTGAAACCCAGCGGCATTTCTCTTTTCGATTTAGAGGCCCCGCAGTTGCTCCTGACGGACAAAACCGGGAGGGTGACGTCCGGGCAGGGCAACCCTACCAAGGAGTTCACCGGCCATGCAGCGATCTATGGGACCCGCGCCGACGTCAGAGCCATCGTGCATTATCACCCGCCTTACGCTACTGCTTTCGCTGTTCGCAACCGAACGATTCCTCTGCTGACCGTACATGCCAGGCGGATACTCAAGACACTGCCGCTGGTGCCTGCAAGTCCGGAGGGGGGACCCCAGCTCCCGGGATTTTTGAAGGAGATCTTCGCAGTACCGGAGGTTCGCGGCGCGGTGATGAGTGAACATGGCATCATCGCGACCGGAAAAGATCTCAAGGATGCTCAAAATATAGCTGAGTTGATCGAAGAAAGTGCCCGGATTGCGCTGCTGAGTTCAATCCTGCCTTTAAAAGATTCCACCGCAGAGTCGCAGAGGACGCAGAGAAAAGATGCACACGGATAAATCAGAAGAACAGTATAAGTTTGCACATTCGCAGCGCCGGGTCTTTGCGTGGTTTCAGGGTGTCCGGAGGGACATGAATAACCGCCTTGATTAGAGCAGATAATGCAGATCGCAACCGTCGGGCCTGAGACCGGGGTTTCTCATTCCGGCTCACCGGGGTCATGAGGTTCGCATCTTTTTACGAGCCGGTCCCATTCCGTTTCCACCCAATTTTGGAATTCATCCCGCCCCTCGGCGCTCAGCCCCTTGAATCGTCCCTGGGGCTCCATGTATTCATCCACCGGTATTTTGGCCGGCATGGGGTTCAGGACCCATTTGACGCCCCCGAACACTTCGAATAACGGGAAGACTCGACACTCCACCGCCTTTCGGGCCACTTCAAGGGTCAGTTGGGTTTCGTGGCGCCATCCCGTGGGACAGGGGGCCAAAAGATGAATGAAGCGCGTCCCGGCCATTCCCTTCGCTTTTGTAACCTTGGCCATGAGATCGTGGGGATATCCCAGGGAGGCCGAGGCCACATAGGAAATCCTATGGGCAGCCATAATTTCGACTATGTTCTTTTTCGGTTCTTTTTTGGGAGCCGTCGAGGGCGTGGTGGTCGTCCAGCAGCCCGGCGGCGTGGCTGAAGAGCGTTGTATCCCGGTATTCATATAGGCCTCGTTGTCATAGCAGACGTAGACCATGTCAGCGCCACGCTCGGCGGCCCCGCTCAGGGCCTGGAGCCCGATATCGAACGTGCCTCCGTCGCCGGCCCAAGCTAAAACGGTGACTCCTTCCCGGACCTGCCGGTCCAAGGAGGCCCGAACGCCGGATGCGGATGCGGCGGTTGTGGCGAAAGGAACCGACATCACCGGCACGCGCAGGGTCGTGCTGGGATAGAGCCCGACAAAGGTGGGCCAGCACCCCGCCGGCATGACCACCAGTGTCCTGGGGCCCAGGGCTTCGAGGACATAACGCATGGCCAGAGAAGCCCCGCAACCGGGGCAGCCCATATGGCCGGGAGCCATCAAATCGTTTTGGAAAAAGTACTTGGTCACGGCCTCACCTCCGTCCAGTAAGATTCACCAAGCGGCAGGGCCCTGCCCGACCCGGAAACGGCCTGTTGAATCATTTCAACGAGGCCATCTGCTGTAATATCGTTTCCGCCTATGCCGGCCACAAAGCTACGAACCTTTGCGGAAGATCTACCGTAGAGGCAAGACTTCACTTCCTGCGCCACAATGCCTTCGGCGCCAAAAGAAACGTCCCGGTCAAGCACGACGAGATGCTTTATCCCCTGCACCGCTTTTAAAAAGCCCTTGCCCGGGAAGGGCCGCATCAGACCCAACCGAAGACTGCCCGCGGCAAGACCCCTCTCGCGTAAGGCCCGGGCCGCCAGGCGCGCAGCTCCATCGGCCGTCCCTATGGTCACGATGGCCACCTCGGCATCTTCAGCCATATAAGCGTCAACCGGGAGATGAAGGCGGCCGAACCGGAGTGCGAAATCCTCCGCCGTAGCCCTCCAAGCCTCTTCCACAGCCAGCATATCTTCCTGACGACGATATTTTAGAGAGGCGTACCAATCCGGACCGCAGACGGTCCCGTACGTGGAGGGCAGATCGACGTCCACTTTGGCTTCGGGCATGTAGGCAGGGAGAAAAGCGTCCACTTCGGCCTGTCCGGGAATATCCACCACCTCGGAGGTGTGCGTCAAATAGAAGCCGTCCTGATTAATCATAACCGGGAGCATGACTTTTTCCGCCACCTTATAGGCGATCAGGGTAGCGTCCAAAAGGTCCTGGACATCACCGCAATAATACTGGATCCAGCCAGTGTCCCGCTGAGACAGGGAGTCGGTGTGATCGCAGTAGAGGTTCCAGGGCGGAGACAGAGCCCTGTTGGCGTTCAGCATGACAATCGGCAAACGGCCGCCCGCAGCATGATGAAGCATTTCGTGCATATAGGCCAACCCCTGGGAAGAAGTGGCCGTAAAGGCCCTCGAGCCCGTGGCCGAAGCACCCACGCAAGCGGCCATAGCCGAATGTTCGGATTCCATGAGCAGAAATTCGGCTGCCAGATCACCCCGTCCGATATAATCGGAGAGTTCCTCTACGACTAATGTTTGAGGGGTAATGGGATAGGCGGCCACCACCTGGACCCTGGCCAGAACGGCGGCCAAAGCCGCGGCTTCGGTCCCCATGATAACTTTCCTCATGGCAAGTTCTCCATGGTCAATACTCCGCGGGGGCATTCGTACGCGCAGATCCCGCAACCTTTGCAATGGTAGAGATCGATGACGATCTTTCCTTCACCCTCATCCAACCGGCAGCAGGCGTCCGGGCAGCCCAGAACGCAGCTCTGGCATAGATTGCATGACCCGCAGGAGAGGCACCGCCCGGCTTCGAGCACGGCTTTTTCGTCCACCGTATTCCCGGCCTGCGCTGAAGAGACGGCTGCGATCACGTCCGGCAAACGTTGGAATTTTATATCCTCTTTAGTTACGACCCGCCCCCTGCTCCGATTTATCTCCACGGGGTTCAGGCCAAGGCGCCGCAGAGCCTCGGAAGCGATTCGCCGGCCCAAGGCCACGGCCTGAGCCACATTAGCGGCTTTGAAGCCGGAGGAGCCTTCGGGAGTCTCAATGTCCAGACGCCGGCCTTCACCACTCGCGAGGGCATCCACAGCCCGTGCTTCTTCGCTTTCGGGTCGATAAGCGGTCCGGTCCACAATAGTCAGGTCATACTCCCCGGCATCGAGGCTGACGGCCTTCATCCGGAACCGTATGCCGCCGATGGCAGCCAGCCGGCTTATTTCCCGATCGAGGACCTCGGGCGGCAGCTTTTCCGCCCTCACGTACTTCAAGAAGCCGCCCGGCCGGTCTCCCGGGTCGAATACCGTGACCTCACAGCCTTGGATGGCCAGGTGGTAAGAAGCGGTCAGACCGGCCGGCCCGGCGCCGCAAACAGCCACTTTCTTCCCGGCCGGGGCAGCTTTAGCCACTTCCGGGACCTTCCCGAGATCGGCCACGGCCTTTTCCAGTTCCTGTATGGAAACCGGCCCGTCCAGCTCTTTTCTCAGGCACCCGGCCTGGCAAGGGTGATAACACAAACGTCCGGTCACTCCAGGCAGCGGGTTGGCCTCCAACAGCAACTCCAAGGCGCGATTCCAATCACGGGCCAGGACGGCCTGGATGAAATCGGCAGTCGGCTGGCCAATGGGGCACGCCGCTTGACAGGGGGGTGTTTTGTCCTGTGGTTCGGGGGTCAGCAGACGCCACGTTCCGGTTTTGTTCCAGGTCATGTGCTCAATGGTCAACGGCATGACCGGCAACTGTCTGACAGATTCGATCTTTTTTTTCTCCATCAGCGTTGCTCCATGATCGCAGCCTGTTCGAAGGCCAGGCCCGCTGCAGCGGCATTTTCTTCCCGTTTGCCCGGTACGACTTCTTCGATGGCCTGAAGCAGGTTCTCTATTTCCAATGGAAATTGCAGGGTCGCTTTGGCATACGCGCCCAGGATCACGGTATTGACGATCGGCGCCAGTCTTGAGCCCAACTCGTGTTTCAAGGCAATTTCAGTCGCGTTCACCAGGACAACCGTTCCCACGCCTTCGAACTTCGGCACGGAGGTCCGGTCGGGATAATTGAGGATAATCACAGCCCCCGGCGCCAGTCCCCTGGCCACATCGATCAGTTCCAACAATTTGGGGTCCAGGACCACACAAACATCCGGATGAGTTATTTCACCCCGTTCCAAAATGGGGGCCGTGTCCACCCGGACATAAGCGGCCACCGGCGCCCCACGCCGTTCCATACCAAAAGCCGGAAAAGCCTGGACATACAACCCCTGCCTGAAATAGGCCTTGGCGAGAATTTTGGACGCGACCACCGCTCCCTGGCCGCCTCTGCCGTGAAATCTGATGCCCAGCACTTATTGCTCCTTCCTTCCCGCGCGGGGACACCGAGCGCGGGTCCGAGGACCGATACCGGGATATCGGCCGCTTTGTCCACCAACGGGGATAACTTCCGTTGGCGGCAGAGGGTCACTCTGAACCGAGCAGCCCCCCGCCTTGTTCCCCCGGAGACAGCGACCTACCTCTTGACTTCCGGGCCGTATTCAACGCTGTGGCGCCAGTCGACCCGTTCGCGATTATCAGGATAACGATAAATGCCAAGGTCCTGATCGTCGGGATGGATATACAGGGAGCCGGGCAAGAGGCTGACCACCTTCATCTTCGGATGGCGAGACTCCATGTTCTTGGCTTCGACAATGTCCCGGAGATACTTCGGGTCTTCATAGCAGTTAGCCCAGTTGTCATGATGCATGGGCAGGATGACTTTGACGCCCAAAGCTTCGGCAACCCGCCACAGGTCCCACGGAGACATCTTGTCGGTGTAGCCGGGCGCGTTGTTGCCCATGGCCATCGAGACGGCATCTATCTTGTACATATCGCCGACCTTTTTGTAGGCGTTGTCGTAAAGGGAGTCGCCCAGGAAAGCGATATTGCCTCCTTCGGTGTTGAAGATATAGGCCACGGCCACTTCCGAAAAAGGCGGAGGCGTGTCAAAACCCGTCTTGGAGGCGATAATGTCGTAGTTCGGGGCGAAATCAATCTTCATGTCTTCGATTTGGACGCTCTTGCCCACCTCGGCCACGATAAGCCTGTCGTCGGGAACGCCCATGTTTTTCTTCATCCTTCTGGCCGCCTCCGGTGGAGCGATGAATTTACAGTTGGTGGTCTTCAAAGCCGCGCTGATGGTGTAAAAATCCATGTGGTCCTGATGGTGATGGGTGACGCAGACAGCGTCAATACGCTTGAACTTCCACGGGTCGACGACCATGGGATGAATGCGCATCCACCAGAGTTTATCAGCGCCGCTGGTGCGGCAGACACCGCAGTAGGAACGATCAGTGAAAAGGCTGGGCCCGGCATAGTTGTCAATCAGAAACACCGCGCCGGCCTGACTCTTGATACAACAGGACATGGCTCCGAAGTACCACAGCGCACCGCTTCCCGGTTTTACCTTGAATTGGTCGATTTCATAATTCAGATAGGAGCCCCACTCAGGGAAGACCTCTTGCAGCCAGATGTCGCGGTTCATTTCACGGGGCAACCCTATGGTGCCGCCGTCCATGACTCCTCGTTCATCGTACTTGACGACCTTGTCACTCATTTAATTCCTCCTAACAAGAGTTTGCCAGTTCATTGACGCTCCACTTTCACTCCAACAACAGTGACGCCGGCCTGTCTCACCCTTCCAGGAAGGCGCCTTTCATGGCTGAAACGGCATATTTGGAATAGCGCCTCAAGAGTCCTTTCGGGTGACCATGGTCAGGCGGGGGTCCAGCCGGCGCGGCGCTGCGCCAAGATGCGATCCACTTCCCCGGGCGACATCCTCTTACCCCGGCAGCCGACCAGTTCCAGTTTTCGAGCGGGGATATCGATCCTTATCAAATCATCGTTTTCCACCAGGGCGATGGGTCCACCGGCCTGCGCCTCGGGAGAGACATGGCCGAGGCACGGCCCGCGAGTGGCTCCGCTAAAGCGCCCGTCGGTTACTAAAGCAACCCGGCTCAGTTCCGGGATGCTGGCCAATGCCTCCGTAGTTGCAAGCATTTCCGGCATTCCGCTTCCCCGCGGGCCTTCATAGCGAATAACGACTACAGTCTCAGGTTTGATTGTTCCCTTCAGACAGGCCGCCAAAGCTTCTTCTTCCTGATTGAAAACTTGAGCCGGCCCCTCATGGACCAACATATCCCCGGGAACGGCCGAGAATTTGACGACCGAGCCTTCAGGGGCCAGGTTGCCCTTCAAGACGGCTATGGAGCCTGTTCCCTTGGCCGAGCCCAGGGGCCGGATGACATCCTCGGGCTGGAGTTGATAGTTGGCCAGGTAGCCCGCCCCCCGCTCAAAGAAGCCTTCCTTGAGCAGGTCTTCCAGGTTTTGGCCCAGGGATTTGCCCGTTACGGTCAAAACGTCCAGATCCAGCATATCCCTCAATTCCAACTGAACTCGTGGAACGCCGCCGGCGTACCAGACCAATTCGGTCAGGTATTTACCGGAAGGCTGAATATCGACGAGCAGCGGAACATCCCTGTTAGCCGCATCGAACAACTCCGCGTCCACTTCCAGATCGCCCTCACAGGCAATGGCCGGCAGATGGATCAGGGCGTTGGTGGACCCTGAAATGGCGGCGTGCACCTTAATGGCGTTCTTGAAAGCGGCAAGGGTCATGATGTCCGAGGGCCTGATGCTTTTTTCGGCCAGACTTATGACTTGCCGACCGGCCTTGCGGGCCAGCCGCCTGATGTCCTGCATGCTTGCCGGAGATAAAGCCGAGCCCGGCAGGGCCATGCCCAAAGCCTCGGACATGCACTGCATGGTGCTGGCGGTGCCCATGAACTGACAGGCGCCGCCGGCGCCCGGGCACGCGGTCAGTTTGTAGTTGCGCACAGGTTCGGATACATCCTCTCCCTGGCGCATCCTTGTAGCATCCGGCCCGGTGAAAACGCTGTGTGTCATTCGGGGACCGATGCGGTTACTCCCGCCGGGAATGTGCAGACCGGGAATGTTTAGCCGTAACAAGGCCATGAGATGAGCCGGGACGACCTTATCGCAACTGGAAACGGCCACCACTCCGTCCCATGAGATAACTCTTCCGTGGGCTTCAAAAAGGTCGCAATATACTTCTCTGGCCGGCAAAATGTAGTTCATGCCGTCGTGCAGCATGGCCCAACCGTCACAGATGTCGGTCCCGTGAAAATTCGCCGGCCGGGCCCCCTCCTGATAAATTCCGATCTTCACTTCTTCGGCCAACTCCCCCAAATGCACACTTCCCGGGTGACTGTCGCCCCTGGCGTCCTCCACCAATATCTGCAGGGAAGACAGATCACGTTCGTCCCAGCCCGTACCACAGGAAAGAGCGTCAATCTGGATCCAATCCGCACGCTGCTTTTTACTCTTTTGCGTAATTCCCAATGTGAGCCCCTTTCAAGCCGACCCTGACGGCCGCGTCTCGGGCAGACCCTATAGACGGGCCGGCCGGCAGGTTCGATTCCAGGGAACAGATCGGTTTACAACTCAGTCTGCGAAAGCAGCTCTATCGCCCGCACTATGGCTGAATGATCCCAGTCCAGACCTCCCATGGCCGCAAGGGAATTCCATATTTGGGTGACCAGGGCCGTGCCCGGCATGTAGACGCCCACGTCCTTGGCCGCTTCCAGCACGATGTCAAGGTCCTTCTGGTGCAGTCTGACTTTGCCGCCGGGAACGAAGTTGCGTTCGACCATGCGCTTGCCATGCAGTTCCAAGACGCGGCTCTGGGCAAATCCGCCCATCATGGCCTCCCTGATTTTGGCGGGATCGGCGCCGCATTTTTTTGCAAGGACCAGTGCTTCGGCCACAGCTTCGATGGTCAGGGCCACCACGACCTGGTTGCAGGCCTTGGCCACTTGCCCTGAACCGGTACCCCCAACATGGGTGATATTACGTCCCATTTTTTGCAGCACGGGTAGCACCTTTTGAAAAGCCGCTTCGGGTCCTCCGACCATAATGGACAGCGTAGCCTCTATGGCGCCCACGTCCCCGCCGCTGACCGGCGCATCAAGCATGATAAGGCCTGCCTCTTCGACGGCGGCAACGATCTTCTTGGTGGTTGTAATGGAAGTGGTGCTCATGTCAATCAGTACGGCACCCTTTTCCATGGCGCCCAGCACGCCGTTTTCACCCAAAATAACAGCCTCCACAATAGCCGAGGCAGGCAGCATGGTAATAATCACCTCGGCTGATCGGGCGGCTTCCTTCGGGGACCCGGCGCCCAGGGCGCCCTGTGCTACCAGCTTTTCCCTCTGGGCGACGACGACGTCATAAACGCGGACCCTGTAACCCGCCTTCAGAAGATGACCGGCCATAGGCGTCCCCATGATACCCAAGCCGATGAACCCGATGTTTTTGATCATAGCTTCCTTCCTCTCTGCAGATAATCCGTACAGGCCTCGCGCCGAACATGAATCCGCGTATTTTAGAGAAAATCATCGTCGGCGGACCTTGTGGAAAGCACTTCGGTGGCCTCACGCAACAATGGTTCCAGTTCATCCATTTTCTCGGCCGACATCCGTTCCCGAGGTCCGGAGATGCTGACCGCGGCCAGCATCTCATCTCCGCGGCCTATAACCGGAGAGGCAATGCAGTGGACCCCGACCAGACATTCCTCGTAGTCACGGGCTATACCTTCCCGCCTCACTTTGGCCAAGGCTTCTTTGAGTTCCAGCATAGAACCGATGGATTTATCCGTGCACTTCCGCAGGTTTTTCCGGTGCTTGAAACGCGAATCCAGTTCCTCTTCCGGCAGCGCGCACAGCAGGACCTTGCCCGTACTGGAACAATGAGCGGGAAATCTTGTGCCGACATGAATGTCCACCCGCAAAATCATCTCCGACTCGTAGCGCTCTATGTATTCGATCTCGTCGTTGACCAGGATCGCAACACTGACGGTCTCCATACATTTCGAACGCAGTTGGCGGAGCGTAGGGGCAATAAAAGCCCGCAGCATCTTGCGCTTGTTGGAGGATGATCCAATATCGAGAAAACGCGGGCCCAAGCCGTATTTCCTGGTTACAGGGTCCTGCCGGGCGTAATCGAACTGAACGAGTGAGGCGAGAATGCGATGGCTTGTCCCCTTGGGCAAGTTCATCTCTTTGGATATCTCCGCGATAGAGAGGTCGCGCCCCTTAGCGGCAAATATCAGGTCCATGACGGACAAGGCTTTTATGAGGGACTTCAATGGACCACCTGCTTCAGTTGGGGTTTGAGGCAGATCAAACACAAATATGTTCCGCAATGCGGAACGTTATATAAAACCTTTACCTTAGGAGCGACTCTACTAGTTGCCCTAAAGGTTGTCAATAGATTTCAGAAACTTTTGTTTAGCGATTATAATTTCACATTATGGAACACATCCCTGTAGCTATCCAGATATACCGTTTCGCCAAAAATCAGTTCGGAACAGCTTTTCACGTCTCTTCGGGACACCCTTGGAACCATGAAAAGTCGCAGGATGGATGGAGAAAAGCGCGCAACCTATCAAACATTCCATAATATGGAATGAAATCGGTTTGCGAACAATTTCATGAAAATTTATTGACAACCTTTAGGGCTGCTGGTACGGTTTCATCAAAATAATGCGCGCCTACATGGTTCCGCATTGTGGAACATACGCCTGTTAGGGCAGGAACTGATTACGTGACTGAAGCTCTAAGTCAACCGTGAACGGGTCCTGCCGGATTTCGCGCGATCTTGGCCGACTTGATATCAAGAGGAGATCACCGTGAGCGTTGCGTCCGAATTGATTCAGGCCAGATCCGGGACGAGTTGATGAGAAAGCCCCGTCGAATCGTTGCGATGGTTCTTGCCGCCGGCTATTCTTCCAGGATGGGAAGCTTCAAGCCTTTGGCGCCCCTTGGGACTTCCACTCTGATCGAGGAGTGCGTCACGCGATTTCTCAGGGCTGGGATTGTGGACGTGAGGGTGGTCGTCGGCCACAGGGCCGATGAGCTCACGCCGCTCCTGGACCGTTTGGGCGTCCGCTGGATCTTTAACGCGGATTACGACCAGGGGATGTTTAGCTCCATCCTGGCGGGTGTTAGAAGCTTTGAAACCGACGCAGACTATTTCTTTCTCCATCCCGGCGATATTGCGCTGGTTAATCCCGCAACGATCCGAACGCTCCTCAATGCCTGCAATCCGGACGATCCCAAAATCGTCTACCCGCGCTTCAACGGGCAGCGAGGCCATCCTCCCCTTATTCCGTCGGCTTATCTCAAAGAGGAGCTGTCACCCGACTACCCTGGGGGTCTGCAAGCGCTCGTAGGCCGCTACGAGCACAACGCTATGGATATCGACGTGACGGACGAAAACATTCTCCTGGATTGTGATACGCCGTCTGATTACCGTGAGGTCGTAAAACGCCGGTCGATGGAGGGCGTCCCGACTGAGACAGGGCGGGCGGCCATTTGGTCTATACTCGCGAGAGCCCGGTGGGTGGATCCGAAGAAACAGGGAGGAGCGGCATGAAAGAAAAAGCCATCATAACGGCGGCAATCACAGGCGGCATCTACACCCCATCGATGTCTGAGTATCTTCCTATCACTCCCAAACAGATCGCCGACGAGGCCGTGAGGGCTCACGAGGCTGGCGCTGCCGTGTGCCATGTCCACGCCCGAAATCCCGAGACGGGGATGCCCGCCCCGGATGTTAATCTGATCAAGGAGATCATCACGGACATCAAGAGGCGGTGCAATATCGTAATCGGCATTACGACGGGCGGCGGCTTAGGCATGACCGCGGAACAACGGGTGGCGCCGGTGACTCTTTTTAAACCGGAGCTGGCCTCTTTCAACGCTGGGTCCATGAACTTCGGCCTGTTCCCTTTGGTTTCGCGGTACACGGACTGGAAGTTCGAGTGGGAGAAAGCGTTCTTGGGGATGACGGAAGATATCGTCTTCCCAAACACGTTCAAAACAATGCGGGAATTTTGCGCGTTTTTCGCGGAGAGCGGGACGAAACCGGAGTTTGAGATCTTCGATTCTGGCATGGTAAACAATGTGGCCTATCTGATCGAGGAGGGTTATGTGAAGAGTCCCGTCTACATGCAGTTCGTTATGGGAGTTCTGGGGGGAATCACGCCAAGTTCGGAGAATCTCCTGTTCATGGTGGACTATGCCAAAAAGCGCATCGGCGACTTCGAGTTCTCCGTCTGCGCGGCGGGCCGGGCCCAGTTCCCAATGTGCACGCAGTCACTCCTCATTGGCGGCAACGCGCGGGTTGGACTGGAGGACAACCTTTATCTGGGCAAGAGGCAGTTCGCCAAGAGTAACGCCGAGCAGGTTACTAAGATTGTCCGCATCGCCCGTGAGCTCGGCATCGAGCCAGCTTCGTCCGAAGAGGCGAGAAAGATTTTGGGCTTGAAAGGGTTCGAGAATGTGGGCTTCTGATGGGAGCTGTAATACGTGCGGCCTGTCGGGATGAATAAATCATTCTTGTAACCTTGCCGATGTCAAACCAGGGTGGTGACTGTTTTGTAAAATCCTCTTGCAGGGGGGAACTCCCCGGGAATCTGAAAAGAAGAATAACAGGGTTTAAGACAGATCCTTGTCCTTGCGAACTGTTGGCATTGTGGATGCGGTGATTCTGAGAGCGATGAAGTTCGGTCATCGCATGCCTGCCCATCTTTTAAATCAGGAGAACTCCATGAAGCGGCGTAGTCAAGAAATACTGGAACGACCCGAGTGGGCCATGAATCGATCCCTTTACAAGTCCATGGGCTACAGCGATTTTGACCTGGACCGGCCGATGATAGGCATCGCAAATTCCTGGAACCGCATTATACCGGGACATTATAATCTCAGAGCGGTTTCCGAGTACGTCCAGCAGGGGATCAGGCAGGCCGGCGGCACCCCGGTGGAATTCGGAGTGATCGGAGCCTGCGACGGTATCGCCAACGGCCACGAAGGGATGCATTACATCCTGCCCACTCGAGATCTAATTGCAAATGATGTGGAAATGATGATCCAGGCGCATCGCCTGGACGCAGTGGTGCTCCTGTGCTCGTGTGACAAGATCGTTCCCGGAATGCTTATGGCGGCAGCCAGGCTGAACCTGCCTGCCATTATGGTGACTGGAGGCCCGATGGAAGGGGGCTGTGAGTTCGATCATCGCGCATCCGACATCACTTCGCTCGCCGAAGGCCTCGCGATGCTGAAAGACGGCAGGATCAGCGAAGAGGAATATCGCAATCTCGAAGATTATGCCGCCCCTACATGCGGTTCATGCTCGTTTCTGGGCACCGCCAACACAATGTGCTGTTTGGCTGAGGCTTTGGGGATGTGCCTTCCGGGCAGTTCCACAATCCCTGCTCATGCGTCTGAGCGCCTGAGGGTAGCCCAGGAGTCAGGCCGCCAAATAGTCGAACTCGTGAACAAAGGGATAACCGCTCGTCAGATTCTCAATGATAAGGGCATAGAGAATGCCATTCGCGTCAATGCCGCCATTGCGGGATCCACCAACGCCGTTCTTCATCTTCCGGCGATCGCCTATGAAGCGGACTGTGAGCTGTCGGTGGATCTTTTCGATAAGCTTTCGCGGGAGACCCCTTACATAGCGAAGATGAACCCCGCAGCGCCTCCGACCGTTCCGGATTTTCACAGGGCGGGAGGCGTGCGGGCTGTTATGAAAGAAATCCTGCCCCTTCTGCATGGCGATGCCATGACGGTGTCCGGCAAGAGCGTGATCGAGAATGTTTCAGGGGCAGTCATCAGTGACAAAAATATTATAAAGAGCTTCGATGAACCATGGAGCAAAGGTGGGGCACTGGCGGTTTTGCGGGGCAACCTCGCCCCCGGCAGCGGCGTCACCAAACCGGCTGCTATCGCGCCTGAAATGCTCCGTTTCAAGGGAAAGGCTCATTGCTTCGATTCCGAGGAGGCTGCAAATCAGGCCATTCTGGACGGTCTGGTCAAGGAAGGGGAAGTTGTCGTTATTCGCTATGAGGGTCCCAAGGGCGGGCCGGGTATGCGGGAGATGTTCAAGGCGATGAAGCTCATTTACGGCAAGGGCCTGGCCCTGAAAACAGCGCTGATTACCGATGGACGTTTTTCCGGGACCAACAACGGCTGCTTCGTCGGCCACATCTCTCCCGAAGCCGCTGAGGGAGGGCCACTGGCCGTGGTGGAGGATGGAGATATTATTGCTATCAATGTGCCGGAAGGCAGATTGGAATTGGATGTTCCCGATGAAACGATCAAAGAACGGTTAGCCAAGTGGAAGCGGCCCGAACCCAAGTTCAAGAGAGGCTACCTGGCACTTTATTCGCGCCTGGCCGAATCTGCAGACAAGGGCGCCATCATCAGGCACAAGTTTGAATAGACGATCCAAAATACAGGATCACGATTTGTTTCAACTAATATCAAAAATTAGCTCCATGGGTGGGATCCCCATGATCCGGGAGAAAAGAAAGTGAGGTTTTTATTATGCCGGAGAAAGTAGCCACTCTCAGTTTTACCCCTGCCCTTTCGAAAAGGCTGATCGGTCAAGGCGTGGCGGCGGTACCTGAAGTCCAACAGGCTTATCGACACGGCCGGGTTTTGCTCTCCTCAGGTTCCACCACGGCCCATGTCTACGTCGCCTTGACGGGGGAATGGTCCGGGGAAGCGCTGGCCTGCGGCATGATCGCCGGTAAGGGGGCTTGCGTCGGTCGGGCCATGAGTGGCTTTTTGGGAGAAAAAGGGCACGCCCGTTTCTGGTTTTTCGAAAAGGGCAACCGTATTCAAACCGATGATTTGGAAGGAGCCCTGGAAAGCTTGGACTCTGGAGATTTGTTTATCAAAGGGGCCAACGCTTTTGATGCCGGTGGCGGAATCGGGGTGCTTTTAGGCATGGAGAACGGCGGACTCATCGGCAAGGCGTTGGGGTACGTTCAAGCCCGTGGAGTAACTGTTCTGCTGCCAGGCGGCCTGGAAAAGATGGTTTACGGCTCAATTGCAGAAACGGCCCGGCACATGGGAACCCGCCTTGTGGATCACACCAGCGGCATGCCGGTGGGGCTGCTGCCTGTAGCCGGGCGTCGCTTTTGCGAAATAGAAGCCCTGGAAACGCTGGCCGGAGTGAAAGTTTTTCATGCCGCTTCCGGCGGGACGGTTGGAGGTGAAGGTTCGGTCCTGTTGACCATCCGCGGCACGGCGGAAAGCGTGGACAAAGTCATTTCGCTCTACAAGGAACTCCGGGCTGACAAGCGCTTCGACGCCATGAAAGTGGAACCTTCTCTATGCGCAGACCATAAATGGCCGCCCTGCGCCAAACACAACATTTTGTATGCGGAAAATGTACGCCAACATATTTGAGGCAACCTTCAACACCTGAATTGGGCAGCGCCGAGGAGTTCCCATGCTCCACGGGCTGCCTCCTATCTGCCCTCAACCCTAAATTCTTCATCAGCTTGCCCGGTAATACGCCGAAGATGGAAACGGCCTTATTATGAAAGTGCCGCATAGGCCGAATTATATACAGATAATTTTTGAGTTGGTTCCACATTGTGGAACCTAAGAACCTGCACTTAATATTTCGAAAAAATACCTATTGACGTGCTATTGGCTCTCTGCTACCGTGTGAGAAAATATAGTTCCATAATGTGGAACGTTAAGAGATTGTTGTGGAAAGCTTGGCAAAGCTTGCAAACTGGAGCTTAATGACGGCTATACCATGCATTCCTTCGAAAAAGACTTACCTGCAATCGACTGCATTATCTCACCCGAAGGCCGGGACGTATCTTTCACCGGCCTTTCCCGACAGCCTACTCTGCATCAAAACACCGTTCATCGTATGCCGGCCATGCCGGTCAGGAACAGATACATGCAGCAGACCCCGCACACGGGAAAATACGATCCGGGGCTTCGCTTCCTCGACAGAGAATGCGTTCTCAACAGCCGGGAAACGCTGGGCACGGCCACAGCCCTTTTGCTCAAACAACTTTATTACAAGTCCGGAGAAACCATCAGCGCGGCCATTTAGTGGCAAGCGAGACTGAATATGAGGACTGCTATGAGTCGGAGATGCACCTGCAAGTGGCCAAGCATGGCAATGCCTACCGGCCGTTGGCCTGCCTTTGTCGTGCTTTACTTCAGTTCCACTTTGCCGGTCCCGGTTATGTCAGTTCCTTTTGCCTTCGCTAGAGACGGCGAGGCAGTCAGACGTTTTTAGAAAAGAGGGTACTTATGGCCGATGATGATCGGAAGCTAAGGACAAAGTACTAATTTCTGTCGCAAAGGAGTCTGCACATGAAGGACGTAAAGTATTTCGCGGCTTCAAACCTAGAGGAGGCCAAAACATTACTTTCCGAGTACGGCTGTAGAGCAACTGTTTTGGCCGGTGGGACGGATCTTCTCCCCAAGATCAATTACTATAAGTCCATTCCGGATGTATTTGTTTACATTGGCGGTCTCCCACTAGATTACGTGAAAGAAGAGGGAGGCAAGATCCTCATCGGCGCCGGCACCCCTACCGTCAAACTGGTAGCGAATGAGCTCCTGGCCGAAAAGATGCCCGCCCTGCTCGAAGCAGCCCGGTCGATCGGAAGTGACGCTATTCGAACAAAGGCAACGATCGGCGGCAACTTGGTCAACGCCTCGCCTGCCGCCGATTTCGCCACTCCTCTGTTGGCCATGGACGCCGAAGTGAGGCTGGAATCCGCCGGCCAAACCCGGACCATGCCTCTCAAAGATTTTTTTCTGGGGCCGGGGCAGACGGCGATGAAAGCGGAGGAACTCTTGACGGAAATAGCGATCCCGGATCCCGTGGGAAATACGTCCTTTCTGAAATTGGGACGCCGTAAGGCGCTAACCTTGTCGATCATGAATGTAGCGGTCCGGGTGGTACAAAATGGAGACATGGTCGAAACGGCCCGTATCGCAGTGGGGGCCATGGCGCCCATCCCGATGCGTTGTACCATCGCTGAAAGTATGCTGGCGGGCAAGAAGTTGGAACAGAAGCTCATCGATGAATGCGCCGAACGCGCCATATCCGAGACCAGCCCCATTGACGACCAGCGTGCTACCGCGTGGTATCGCCGCCGGGCCGGAAAGGCGATGGTAGCCAGGGCTTTGGGGTTGGCTGCAGGATTATCCAGTTAGAGCAGGGAGGAAGCGATGAAATACCCAGTGTCTTTTGTCTTGAATGGGATATCTGTGGATGCCTATGTGAAGCCTACGGAGACACTCCTGGATGTTCTCAGGGAACGTATGGGCATCAAGAGTCCGAAACGAGGATGTGACTCCGGCGACTGCGGCGCCTGCACTGTCATGCTGGAGGGTGAACCCGTTCGATCTTGTCTCATCATCGCCCTGACTGTGGCAGGGAAACAAATAGAGACCCTGGAAGGGTTCATGAAAAATGGCGAGCTCCATCCTTTGCAGACCGCCTTTATGGAATTCAATGGCACTCAGTGCGGGTTTTGCGCACCCGGCATGTTGGTTTCCGCCAAAGCCCTATTGGACAGGAACCCGCAGCCAAGCAGAGACGAGATTGTCGAAGCCATCTCGGGGAATCTCTGCCGATGCGGCGGGTACGTTGAGGTCGTGGAGGCCATCGAAGCGGTCGCTAAACAGAATAAGGGAAAGGAGTAGGTTCCATGTCGGAATATGTCGGCAAACCCATTGCGCGGTACGATGGCATAGGACACGTAACCGGGAGGACCTCGTTTGTGGACGACGTGGACATCCCGGGAATGCTTTACGTGAAGGTGTTTCGAAGTCCTGTTCATAAAGGAACAATACGAAACCTGGATCTGTCCGGGGCAGAGAACATGCCGGGCGTGGCGGGCGTGATCAGCTCAAAAGACTTGCCTGCCAACGCCGGTTATGGCCTGTACGGCGATCAACCCGTATTTCCAATAAAGCAGATTCGATACAAAGGGGAACGGCTTGCCGCGGTGGCCGCTGTAGACGAAGACACGGCCATGGAAGCCCTCGAGAAGATCAGGGTCGACATTGATGAGGAAACACCGGTTTTCGATCCTTTCGCGGCAATGAAGCCCGGGGCCGCCTCGATGGGGCGTCCGGAAGGCAACCTGTGGGAAAAGTTCAATAATGGGACCGTCCACTGTGTCCGGCTGGGGGATGTTGAGGAGGGTTTCGCCAAGGCCGCTCATATCGTAGAGACAACCTACACCCAAGCCATGAACGAACATGCGCCAATGGAAACCCAGGCTTCCGTGGCCTATATCGACCCGACTGACCGCCTGGTCATTCACACTTGCAGCCAGGACCTCTATTTTCACCTGGGAATGCTGAGTGGACTTTTTAATTTACCGATGAACAAGATTCGTTATGCCGGTGGAACGGTCGGCGGTGGGTTCGGCTCGAAGAACGACATCCACTGTGACCACGTCGCGGGCGCCATGGCGCTAAAGATCAGGAAGCCGGTGAAGTACCGGTTGACCCGTATCGAAGAGACCTTGTACACGACAAAACGGGGGACGTTCAAACTCACCTTCAAAGACGGAATCATGAAGGACGGCCGTATTGTTGCGCGTCAAGTCAATGTCGTTCACGACACGGGTGCCTATGGCGGAATGGGACCATACGCGGTGGAGAAGAACTCCATACTCGTTGCCGGCCCTTACAACATCCCCAACATTGCCTTCGACGGCACCTGTGTGTTTTCTAACAGACCGCCGTGCAGTTCCATGCGCGGGTTTGCCGTCATAAACGGCACGACTGCGGTGGAACTTCAGATGGACAGGCTGGCGGAAGTGATCTCCATGGACCCATGGGAGATCCGCATGATCAACGCCTGGCGAAACGGCGACTTGAGTGCGACCCAGGTTAAAGTAGTGGGCTGCGCGGCCGTCGAAGTGTTGCAAAAGACCGCTGTGCTGGCGGGGATCGAGCTTCCCCAACACCTGAAAACCATGAGTTCGGATAGGAGGTAACAGCCGTGAAGAAAAAAGGAACCGGAATTTCACTAGGAGTGCATCCTACCGGACTTAAAGGGGGAGGCGACCCCAGTCAGGCGCAGATTCGTCTGAAGGCCGATGGAACGTTGGACCTTATGAATGGGGCCGTTGACATCGGGCAAGGCTGCAAGACCATTCTCAGGCAGATTGCGGCCGATACGCTGGGGGTTCCTCTGGAATCCATCACACACCATAACTTCGATACGGACGTCGGCCCTCTGTGCACGGGCACTTTTGCGAGTCGTGTCACATTTATGGACGGCAATGCCGTCATTAAGGCGGCCAAGGACCTCAAAGATAAAATTATCACGTTTGTTGCCGGCATGTGGGGGGTCGACAAGCAGCAGCTCGATCTTGCCGATGGGAAAGTCTACGTCAAAGACGGTTCCGACAAGACCATGGGCATGTTCGAGATCGGTCAGGCAGCCAACTGGGGTGGGTCCTTTTTCGTGGGTACCGGAGCGTTCATACCGGGGGGCAATGAGTCCTTTGAAAAGGATACCGGCAAGATGTCCAACGTGGCCGCTTTGGCTTATCACGCCTGCGTGGCAGAGGTGGAGGTGGATACTGAAACGGGCTTGGTGGATGTTCTGAAGCTCGTCCACGTCCATGACGTGGGGAAAGCTATCAATCCTTTGCTCATCAGGTCGCAAGCGAACGGCGGGGCCATGATGGGGATCGGCTTTGCCCTGACGGAAGACGCCAATCCTTATTACCCCTCCATGGACCATGTGGCTCATAACCTGGAGGACTACTACATCACGACGGCAGCGGATATGCCTCCGAAATTCGTGGACGGAATAGTTGAGATTCCCAACCCGGATGGACCCATGGGAGCCAAAGGGTTCGGTGAAAACAGCGCCAGCGGACCTCCTGCGGCTATCCTTTCGGCCATTCATGACGCCACAGGTGTTTGGATTACGGATTATCCGGCTTCACCGGAACGGGTTCTTCGCGCTTTGAACCCGGAGGAGGGTTGCGCCTGATTAGACACCGTCGCGGTCGAAAGCCGAGCCGCTAACATCTCTTGACACCCGGGCCGCCTAAGTACCGGCTCATAGGTATATGGTTGTGTCGTCACAGCGGGCACGCTTTATCGGGTCACGCTCCTTCGATGTCTTGCATGATGAGGTGGCAAAACCCCTGCGTGCCCACAAGTGACGACCCGGGAAATCCGGGTCGTCCGATAAACGCGTGCCGGAATAGTTGAAATATAAATATAGCGGGAATTTCAACCCCGGTGAACGATTTAGCTCAGTGCAACCCTTTTCGCCAGTTTCTTGTAGCTACGATTCAAATTTTATCGGCAGGAGCGGTTATACACAACAGGAATCATAGACAAGGAGTCATTACAATGAGCGAAGAACAGACTGTTGCAAGAATACCTTTCCATTGGGCTGTCGCGATACTCGTGGCGCTGGTGTTGCCGCTGGCTTTCTACCTTGGCAGGTTCAACTTTGCACTGTGGGTATGCTTCATCGCATGGGCGGAGTATTTCACCTTTGGGGGTACGCCAAAAGCCTACAAGATTGTTCTTCCTTGCTGGCTATATGGGACAATCATGTCTGTGTGTTGGATGTTGAGCACGGTAGCATTCACAAATTTCATGCCTCTTATGTGGGCGGCGATCGTTACCAACTTCGTTTGGTTGACGCTCCTGGTATGGGGACTGAAATTCTACAATTTCGGCGAAGGTGTATTAGCGGTCTTTGGAGGATTCACCTGCCTCCTGGCGCTATATTTTACCAACTCAATGCCCAAAGTGGGACCGATGGATAATCCCTATTGGGTCGTTATCAACGCCGGTATTTGGTGCATGATACTGGGATATTTCGGTCACTTTCTCGGCTGGTTTAACGTATTTATAACCTTCCCGCGTAAGTTGCCTGTCGAGAGCGCCGTGCAAGGGTGATGACCGCGGGGGAGAACTCTGAAACAAATAAGCAGACAAGAAGGAGACATCAATAAATGGAGCGACTCTCATGGTAATTAAAGGGAAAATTATCGATCTTAGTCAAGAGATATACACAGGCATGCCGGTCTATCCGGGACACGCTAAAACGGTAATTTGGGAACACATGTCACACGATGAGTCGGGGCGCACGATCGGGACAGGGTTCTCATATCAGGCAAGCGGGATCATGATGTGCGACCATGGTCCCACACACATCGATCCGATTTCTCACTTCTCGCGTGATCCTGACGCCGAATCGGTCGATGAAATCCCACTGGAGAAATGTATTACCTCGGCCATCTGCTTGGACATGAGCGGCGTACCGGCACAGACTCAATTCGGTCCCGAAAAGATTCAGGCAGAGCTCGATCGCTGGAAGCTGGACATCCGTCCTGGAGACACCGTTTTATTCTACACCGGCCATTATGAAAAATATTACGGTAAAACGGAATATTCAACCCACCAGCCCGGGTTGACGAAGGAAGCGACCGAATTCATAATCGATAGGGGATGCATTAATTTCGGTGTGGATAATACGAGTCCGGACATGTGGCTGGACAAGACCTATCCCTGTCACCGTGTCTGTGAACAACGGGAGGTGACACATATGGAAAACCTGTGCAACCTGAATCAATTGGTTGGAAAGCGTTTCACTTTTATGGCTCTACCTCTCAAGATAAGAAAAGGAACAGGATCCCCGATACGACCTGTGGCCATCTTGCATGAGGACGTTATTCCGAATTGGGACCTGAGTTCCTGACCGGCACGCCATCAATCGCGTGTTTATCGGAAGGTGCTGAACGCCAGGCTGATTATCCGCCGACCATGCGGTTTTCACCTGGCGTGCACATAGAATGTTCCGGCCTGACAAGTGTTCCGGAAAAGCTGATAGGCTGGCGCTTCACCTTGATCGCCTAATCCCTGAAAATCCGCGACGGAACCGGCTCTCCGGTGCGTTCCGTCGCCATTTTGGACGAAGATTAAAGACCCCGGGGGTATAATTTCCGTCAAGAAGGGAGGACGTCATGGCCTTCTTATATCTGAAGCAAGCTAAGGAAAGGCATAGGGAGGACCTGGCTACCGTGCGCGACACAGTGCGGGAGATCATCGAGCAAGTGCGGCATAAGGGAGAGGAAGCGGTGCGCTTTTACTCCGAGAAATTCGACGACTGGTCCCCTGCCAGCTTCAAGATCACCAAGGACGAAATCGCCTCCGCGAAGAAACAGCTCCCGGCCGGCATGCGCGAAGACATCGACTTCTGCCAGGCACAGATCAGGAACTTCGCAGGTGAGCAAATGAAGCGGCTGGTGGACTTCGAGGTGGAAACCCTGCCCGGAGTACACCTGGGCCAGAGGATAATCCCGGTGAGCTCCAGCGGCTCCTATGTTCCGGGCGGACGCTTTCCCATGCTGGCCTCGGCCCACATGACCGTGGTTACACCCAAAGTGGCCGGAGTTTCCAGGGTGGTGGCCTGCACTCCACCGGTCAAGGGTCAGGGGATGTATCCGGCCACCCTCTATTCCATGGCCGCAGCCGGGGCAGACGAGATATACTGCATGGGCGGTGTACCCGCGTTGGCCGCTATGGCTTATGGCATGGAGGGCCTCGAGCCGGTGGACATGGTGGTGGGCGCGGGCAACAAATTCGTGGCTGAAGCCAAGCGCCAGATATTCGGTGAGGTTGGAATCGACCTGTTGGCCGGTCCCACCGAGATACTGGTTATCGCTGACGACTCTGCCGACCCGGACATCGTCGCCGCCGACATCCTGGGTCAGGCCGAGCACGATCCCAATGCCTGCCAGTGTCTCATAGCCCTTTCCAAAGAGATCGCCCAAAAGACCCTGGAGGCGCTGGGGCGGCGGCTCGAGGTCCTGCCCACCCGTGATGTGGCCGGAGTGGCCTGGAGCGATAACGGCGAGGTTGTGGTGGTGGACTCCCGGGAGGAGGCGGCGGCCCTTAGCGACGATTGGGCGCCGGAACATTTGGAGGTGCAGACCGAGGATTGGCGATACTACCTGGAAAACTGCCGCAACTACGGCTCTATGTTCTGCGGAGAAGAGACCACGGTGGCCTATGGGGACAAGACCATCGGCACGAACCACGTCCTGCCGACCATGCGGGCGGCACGCTACACCGGCGGCCTTTCGGTGGGCAAGTTTGTTAAGACCGTCACCTACCAGTGGGCCACCAAGGAGGCATCCCATAAGATCGCCGAGGTCTGCGAACGAGCCTGCAACTATGAAAACATGCTGGCTCATGGCATAAGCTGCAATGTTCGAGTGGAGAAATACGGAAAATGATGAAGCCTCAATTCGACCTGGAGGGCAAATACGCCCTTATCACCGGCGCCAGCGGAGGCATAGGCACGGCCGCCGCCCGCCTGTTCGCCCAAGCTGGAGCCACGCTTTTTGTTGCCGGCACCAGGGAGGAAAAACTCAAGTCCCTGTGCGCCGAGTTGGAGGGCCTGGGCGCCGGGTGCTCTTTTATGGCGCTCGATATCAATGGACGCAACGCCCCGTCACGGCTGGTGGAAGCGGCGGTCAAGGAAATGGGCCGCCTGGATATCCTGGTTAACGCTCTGGGCATCAACCGCCCCCAACCGCCCGAGGAAATCACCGAGGAAAACTGGGACGCGGTTTTCAATACCAATCTGCGCTCGGTGTTTTTCCTCTGCCAGTCGGCCGGCCGCCAAATGATCAAGCAGCAATACGGGCGCATAGTCAACATCTCCTCTCAGGCCGGCTCCGTGGCGTTGCCTCTGCGGGCTGCCTACTGCGCCAGCAAGGCCGGCGTGGACATGATGACCAGGGTGTTGGCCGTGGAGTGGGCCTCCCACAACATCAGGGTGAACGCCGTGGCCCCCACCTTCGTGGAGACCCCGTTCGTGACCGAGATGTTCAAAGACCCCGCCTTCAAGCGGTACGTTCTTGACAGCATTCCAGCGGGCCGCATGGCCACCACCGAGGAGGTGGCTTATGCCACGTTGTACCTGGCCTGCGATTTTGCCGGCATTGTCACCGGCCACGTTTTGCTGGTGGATGGCGGCTGGACCGTCAAGTAACCGGACTGGCGATTACCCTCGGCAAGTTTAGTTTGGGAGCGATATTCGGCCTATTCCAAGCCTATTTTAAGGTAATAAAATGCACAGTAATGAAGGAATTTCAGGTATCCCGATGAAGAAGGTGGCCGTCGAAGAGGCGGTCGGCATGATGATCTGTCACGACATCACGCGTATTGTCCCGGGCGAGTTCAAGGGGCGGGCGTTCCGCAAAGGCCAATGCGTCCAGGCGGAGGATATTCCCGTGCTCAAAGATTTGGGCAAGGAGCACCTGTATGTATTCGAACTGCGGGAAGGTTGGATTCACGAGGACGACGCAGCCCTGCGCATCGCCCAGGCGGCTGCCGGCCCCGGCATCACCCTGACGGAACCCTCGGAGGGACGTATCGACCTGGTGGCTTCGGAACCGGGCTTACTCAAGGTGGATGTGGCGGCTCTCTCGCTCATCAATGATGTGGAGGAGGTCGTCTTTTCCACTTTGCACACCAACCAGCCGGTCAGCGCAGGGCGTCCGGTTGCCGGCACGCGGATCATTCCCCTGGCGACCCGGGAAGTCAACATCACCGCAGTGGAAGAGATCTGCCGTCAGGTCCCGTCGGTGGTATCCGTTCGTCCTTACCGTCCCCTTTCGGTAGGCATTGTGACGACCGGCTCCGAAGTGTTTTCCGGGCGGATAGAAGATCGCTTCGGGCCTGTGCTCAAAACCAAATTTTCCGAACTGGGCAGCAGCGTCATGGGCCAAGTCCTGGTCTCAGACGACACAGAACAGACCGTTGCGGCTATTCATGGATTTCTCAACCAGGGCGCCGGGCTGGTGGCAGTCACAGGCGGCATGTCCGTGGACCCCGACGACCAGACCCCTGCAGCCATCCGCGCCGCCGGTTGCACGGTAGTGACCTACGGGGCCCCTACTTTCCCGGGAGCCATGTTCATGCTGGCGTACATTGACGGGGTGCCGGTAGTGGGACTGCCCGGCTGCGTGATGTACTCCCGGGCCAGCATCTTCGACTTGGTAGTGCCGAGGATTCTAGCCGGCGAGGTCCTCACCCGGACCGACATCGTGGCCATGGGACACGGTGGCTTCTGCGCCGGTTGCAAGGATTGCCGTTACCCGATGTGTGCCTTCGGCAAGGGCAATTGAACTAACGGTTGAGGACGGATAGCGAAAAAAGCGGGGCCATGGCTGCCACCCGGCAGATGCCGCCCATCCCGCCGGCATGGCCAACGTTCGGGAAACGTAAGGTCAGCAAGTAGAGGGCACGGGAGGCGGGCATGACAACGCCTGCCTCCATTTGTGCCGCATAGCAGACCTGTGCAGATCGTATTGAGCTCCCCTTTTGCCAGCGATATCCGATGTTAATGCCACGACCAAGCCGGACTTCAAATCGGTGCGCGGGCGTGAAGGCATTCCCAGGTGGGTTTAATTCCCGCGCCCTTCCGAACCAGGAAAACTGGAAAACGGCACAATTGCCAGCGAGCAAAAAACCGAGTAAAAACAACGGGCAAAACTGGACATTTTGTTGTACTGTCCAGTTATGGCAGAGGCATCTAAATCTCCACAAAGGCAGGGGGGCGTGTGAACGGGAAGCATTTCTTGTTGGGGTTTGCCATCTGTGTCTTTTCATGCACGGTATCTTTAGCCGCTAGCTTTGATTGCAAAAAAGCCTCAAATTCGACGGAAAAAGCAATTTGTTCTAACTATTTGCTTTCTGAGCTTGATAATCTTGAAGTTCAAACCCATAAGAAAGCGTTCTCCAATGTGCCAAAACCTGACATTGTGAAGTGGGAACAGCAGGAATGGATTAAAGAACTAGATCAGTGCATTGATAATGTCGATTGCATCAAGCATGAGTATGATATACGTATTGCAGAACTGCATGATAGAATTGCTCAGAATGCCATTCACAAAGTTTATCCTCCATCAGTATACGACCATAGCGGCGTATACAAGTTGGTTATGCTATTTACAAGTGTCATAGTTGTTTTAAAACTTGTTCTACTGGTAGCAACCATATCTCCATTGCTAGTAATGCCCCGAAAGAACATATATTCTGCTACCGAAGCGTGTAATGCAAAATGGCATAGTTATTTTTTGATTTTACCTGTAATAGTAATAAGCAGTAATTTAATTGGTATCAGCTTTCATTCCAATACTTGCAATTATATTGTACTCGTTTCGGCCTATATATGCATATTTGCACTGGTAATATTTTCAGTAAAGTTAAAACCGAGTATTTGTGGTGCTATCATCGGTACTCTATCTTTCGCTACTTTTTTTCTATACGTATTGGCTAGTATACTTTATGCCTCTTCATCTAAATCAATAACCGCAGAAATTGGCGATTCAATTTATTGTAAACAATCTATTGTAGGCATTTGGTATTCAGCCGTCGATAGCGATACATCGGCTTTCAAAAAGTATATATTTTTTGACAAACGAATTGCCAGGGAAATTGGTGATGAAATTGCAGACAGGGAGCACAGGCAACTGTCGGGCGATAAACAAATCATCGATTCATGCTACGAGGCGTTTGAGCGTAAAAGGCTCAAGGAGCATCAATGAGTAGAGGTTTAGTCAACAAAATTGAGATATTTCCGAGTTCAATGTCAGGGTGAGAAGATTTGGCTCCCATGGTTATTAATCTTACAAGTTCAAGAACGAAACTGGACAATTGATCGTCTATTGTCCATATTCCAAAAACGCCCTTGAGCATTGGCCCTGGTTTGCGTCCTGCGAAAGGACTTGAAAACTGGACAAAATGACGAACGATTCACGTGTCCATGATTCCCATCTTGGAGCAACTTTGGTGTAGGTTCACAACGAGCTTACCCCGTTAATGTTTGCGGGCGAAGTAGGAGGTTCAAGTCCTCTCGCCCCGATTTTTTACGCACTGTTTCGATTTCGGTTATTCTTTTTCCGGTGTCCCTCTCACCTGCAAACCATCACGGGGTCTATATGGCAAAAGGCCGGTTCCCATGCGCTTCTGCCATCTTACACCTGATGGTCTTTTTTACAGTCTCTCCCCTGCCCTTTGCCGTATATTGCGTCCACAAGCGCAGGTTGAAGCCCGGTCCCGTTTCTACCTTTGAGGGGCAACTCTTGCGCCGCCGTGGAAGACGGCGCTACCTTCCGTTTCCACCTCTCAGGGACAGCTTATCAAGAAACTATTCATTCCGTGCTGACATCGGTGATAAACTGGCGGGGACCATAAGGCCGGGTTTCAACAGGTCCATTCGCCATGGAGCAGGTGGCGCAAATGTAAGGAAACAGGAGGAAAATCCCTGATGAACAAGGCTTTTCTCGCCGTGTTATTAGCACTTGCGGCAATAGTAACGATGACATCCTATACGCATGCCGCAGCAGAAGACCTGTTTGACGCCGTTGAGGCAGGCGACGTTGCTGCAGTCCACCGGCTTTTGCGACAGGGCGCGAACGTAAATGCAAGGGACAGTTACCAGGAGACGCCGTTGCATCACGCCGCTTATCGGGGCAAGACCGAGGTTGCGGCATTGCTCATTCAGAAAGGCGCAAAAGTAAACGCCAGGAACGAGAACAAGGTTACCCCGCTGCATTTGGCCGCCTCACAGGGCAACACCGAGGTTGCGGCGCTGCTCATTCGGAAAGGCGCAAACGTAAATGCCCGGGATGTGTACGACGAGACGCCGTTGCATCACGCCGCTTATTGGGGCAAGATCGAAGTTGCGGCATTGCTCCTTCGGAAGGGCGCAAGAGTAAACGCCGGGGACGAGAACCTTGAGACACCGCTGCATTACGCCGCCGAGGACCAGCCCGATGTGGCCTCATTGCTCATTGAGAAAGGCGCAAACGTAAATGTCAGGGACGATTACCAGGAGACGCCGTTGCATCATGCGGCTTCCTGGGGCATGACCGGGATCGCGGCAATGCTCATTCAGAGAGGCGCAAACGTAAATGCCGGAAACGAGGACCAATGGACGCCGCTGCATTGGGCCGCTTTTGCGGGTCACACCGAGGTTGCGGCACTGCTTATCGAAAAAGGCGCTAACGTAAATGCCAGGGGCGTGAACCAAAAGACGCCGCTGCTTTGGGCCGCTTTCGCGGGCAACACAGAGGTCGCGGCATTGCTCATTGAGAAAGGCGCAGACGTAAATGCCAGGGACGTGAGCCAAAAGACACCGCTGGATTGGGTTGTTTCCCAGGGCAACACCGAGGTTGCCGCATTGCTCGTTGAGAAAGGCGCAGACGTAAATGGTTTAAACGGGAAACATTGAACCTGCTCGGTCTTTTGTCTGTTGGAGCCGCGCTGCGATTGCGCGCGCGTAATTCCGGAGTAGAATACCAGCAAAAATCACTTCTAAGAGTGTTTTCAAATGAGAATCCCCAAGAGAAATTTCGTTTCGCATAGCCTGATTTTTCTTATTTTTTCCGGCTTTCTTTTTTCTTCATATTCTCTTTCCCGAGCGGGGTCCGATACCGGCGAAAATACATCAACCGGCGACGTGCTTAACGGCCGCCGGGCCTCTTACGCAGAAAGCGCCGCGCTAATCGCGGGCATTCCCACTGCGCAGAGCATCCTGGCGCCTTATGAAGGCACTCCGGATTGGACCGAATTCGCCAGGTCCTTCGACCACGACTGGGAGAAATACGACAAGTTGCAGTTGGCGCCGATGAGGGATTGGGCCGCCAGGGAACTTGCCAAATCGATACCTTCCGGGTCCACCGTATTTTATCCGTTCAGCGGGCCGGATTTTATAACCCCTTATACGCTTTTCCCAGACGCAGGGACCTATATCCTGATAGCGTTGGAACCGATCGGCGATGTCCCCGATTTCCAGGCCATGAGCCGGAAGGAATTCGATTCTTTTTTTGCGAACATGCATAAGTCTCTCCACGATTCTCTGAACATCGACTACTTCATCAGCTCACACATGCACACAGGTATGGAAAGCAAAGAGCTCAACGGTGTTCTCCCCTTTCTCCTATTCTTCATGGCGAGGGAAAAGACCCGTATCCTCGATGTCAAGTATTGGTTCATGGAGCCGGACGGAACGATTCAGGAAGCCTACGCCCTTGCGAACGGCAAGGCCAGTCCACCAGGCGGCGTCCCGGGAGTAAGGATTGTCTTTGAAAGCGCGGGCTCACAGGGGAATAAGCCCCAGACACTCTACTACTTTCGGCTGAATCTTTACGATCGTACCTTCCGGCGGAACAGCCATTTCATTACTTTTTTGCAGAGCTTCGGGCCGCTTACTACCTTTATGAAATCGGCTGCTTATGTGATGTTCGATCGACAGGCCTCGACCGCGAGGCGATTCGTTCTCGATCAAAGCCGCTATGTTCTGCAGGAAGATTCGGGAATTCCGTTCAGGTACTTTGACCCTTCAGTCTGGGCTTTGCAATTTTACGGCACTTACAGCAAGCCCTTATCGATTTTCAAAAACGACTCCCAGGCGGACCTTGCCAGGATATACAAAACCGGCAGGGACATCAAACCCCTGCCCTTCGGGATAGGCTATCGCTTCCAGGTGGACACGGCCAACCTGCTGTTCGCAACCAGGAAATGACGGGTCTTCCGGCAAATGAGTACCCGCGGTTCGGATTTTTGCCCCGAGGGGCTGCATATAATAGCCCAGGGTCAGAGGAGCGCCACCCTGGGGTTGTGACGACGCCAACAAGAACCAGTTCTTACCCTGTAGGGGTTGCATAGCCGATCCTTTGATGTTCGGACACCCCATTTTATCATGAATACTCTTTTTATGTAACCCTTTCAGGGTATTACGACTAATTTGCGGTCCTGTTCTCCCCAGGGTGGCGCGATGCTGACCCTGGGCTACCCTATGCAGCCCTTTCAGGGCAAGAAACTCAAAATCCCCCACAGGGAAAGTTCACAGCAAGACAGATGCTGCCCTTTCTCGTCTGCAGGTACTCGGTTGCCGGATGAACCAAAATGACGGCCACCGGGCATATCTAGTCCAAACCAGGAATTCCAATCATTTTCGTCCCCTCCTCTATCAAGCATATTTGGATATTGCACGTACATAGAGAGCATTTCCAGGACTCCGTTATTTTGTTTTGACCACGGTTCAATATACGTCTTCCAGTTTTCAGGCTTCAGTTAAAGTCACTGCGTAACAACATCACGTTGTGGAGATTCCATTGTAGGGATGTGCCTGCACATCTGCAGGGACTTACCTACACCCGGCACTTGCGTCAACAAAGAAAAGATAGGGCCTTTTAGTGTTATTGGTATGTCGCAGGACCTGATATCTAAAAAAACAGTCATGTATTTGAGTTACTTTTGAAATACTTATGGTGAAGATGAAAAGCTATTCCTAACGATAATTATAATCGTTTTCACTCAATTCTCTATGCTGTACATTTCGGCATGACACATGCATAGAAAGTATCTCAGGCGATCCATTATTCTGTTTTGGCTAAAGTTCAATATACACCTTCGAGTTCTGAGACTTCAGTTAAAGTCACTTAGTAACAGCATCAAGTTGTGGAGGTTCCATTGGATGTGCGCGCACATCCGCAGGGATTTACCTACACCCCGCAATTTCAACGGAGGACACTCTCATGAAAATTGCTTTAGTCGGCGCTGAACTGGAGGAAAACCTGGGTCTGCGGTACATTGCCGCTTCTTTGGAGAAAAAGGGCCACCATGTCGAATTAGTTCCCTTCAACACGCGGTATGACATACCTGAAGCCGTCAAGCAGGTAACAGCATACGACCCTCAGGTGACCGGGTTTTCCATGGTTTTTACGGGGCGGGCCAGGGAGTTTTGTCAGTTAGCCCAAACATTGAGAGAGCGGGGCTACCAGGCTCATCTCATAGCCGGCGGACATTTTGCCTGCCTGAATTGTGAGCGCCTTCTTAGTGATTTTACCGCCTTCAACTCGGTGGCGCTCGGAGAAGGTGAAGATATCATGTGCAACCTGGTGGAGAACCTGGACGACCTCTCCCAGGTACCCGGGCTGTGTTACCGCAAACCGGACGGGTCTATAAGCATTAATCCTTCCATCGGTAATCCCGAAGATCTGGACGCCCTTCCATTTCCCAAACGCACAACCTTTCAGAATTATTTTGGCAAGTCCATCGCCAACATCCTGAGCAGCCGCGGCTGTTACCGCGATTGCGCCTTTTGCAGCATCAACGCCTGGTATAAACAGAGCGGGGGCAAGAAATTCCGTCTCCGAAGCATCGAAAGCCTCGTTGCCGAAATGAAAGGGCTCTACTTTGATCATGGCATCAGGATTTTTAACTTTCATGACGACAATTTCTTCCATCCCGACCCGGAAACGGCGGTGGAGCGCTTTGACCGGCTAAGATCGTTATTGCGGCTGGAAGGCATCGAGGGGATTGCATTCGCTGTTAAAGCCCGCCCTGACAGCATCACACCCGAGGCTATCAGCATCCTCGACGATCTAGGCCTTTTCCGGGTTTTCCTGGGCGTTGAGAATGCGTCGGTCAGAGGTTTGCGCCACCTTAACCGGAAATGCAATGTTGACCAGATTCTCAATGCGCTGAAAGTACTCAATGATTTTGATACACACATTGCATACAACCTCCTCATGTTCGAGCCTGACACTCGCCTGGAAGATATCCTGATCAACCTGCGCTTCATGGAGCGCCACATGGACAATCCCTTTAATTTTTGCCGCGCGGAGGTCTATTCCGGGACGGGGTTGGAGGCGAAACTGCGGGCGGAAAACCGGCTGCTGGGAGACTACTTCGGCTTCGACTATCGAATCAGCGATCCGCAGTCCGAGGCCTTCCATCAGATTGCCAACCATGCCTTCTTCGACCGCAATTTCGATGACATGGGACTTCATTACCTGAATATGCAGGTCGATTTCCTATTCCAGGTCCTTCGGCGCTTCCATCCCGAATTGTTGACGATGACCTTGAGGGCTGCGGTACGTAACTTCGTCAAGGAAACCAACCTGGATACTTACCAATGTTTATGCCAGATCTATGATTTTGTTGCGGATTGCTTCCCCGTAGATGAGTTGCAGATCCGCGCCTTTGCCAAGGAAATGCGGAACAAGGTGGATAATAAGAGCGCAGAGCTCAAGGCTAAAGGCGAGTTTCTTCTCCAATGGCTGGAGGAAACCAACTCCGGACGCTCAAAGAATACCGGTCCCGTTTCCCTTCCCGTCTTCACCGCCGGCCAGTCCCGCAGCTTCCAGTGTGTGCCTTATGAGGGGCTGTCCAGCTTGGAAAAGTATGATTTTCTAGGTCCGGAGATGCACTGGTTTGATGGCATTCAATCCTTCGGTTTCTCGCCTCATGCCGTCCCCTACACAACTTTCAAAGAACAGTTGGCTCTTCAACAGGAGGAAAGGGGGTGATCCCGCGGTCACAGGGCAATTTGATGTTAAAGGGCGCTTTGGCTGGAGCACTCAAGGAAGCCTAAGAATCAACCTGGCGAAAACAACTCTAAGGTAACCAAGGAGAATACCATGGCTGAGAACATCATTTTCCGTCCCCCACCCGAACCGGCCCATGTTTCAGTTATTCGGCAGTACGAGGACCTTGTCGCCATTCTGAAGTATATCCGCGAGAAAGGTCAGGGAGTTATCGACCAAGGTTTCGATCAGGTTTCCAGCCAGATCGGCTTTGTGGTCGCCGCCAGCCTGCCGGTGGCAGTGACGGTGGGGGCTGCCGGCAAAATCGAGCAATTGTCGATGCGAGAAGAGCACCTGAAAGGCACGCTATTCGAAAAAGAATTGCTGCCTCAATTGCATAAGGTATTTGAGGCCCCGGTAACCGGGAGTACCGGAGCGCCGGTAGGCGAAGGCAGTTTTGATATATACATTCTATGGTTCGAGGCCCTCAAGTTGAAACTCGGGAGCATTCCGTTCCTCCCCCGTCCGGAACCTGCACATCCGAGTTTTTCGGCTGAACTGGCTCGTACCGGGTCGGGATACCGTCCTTATCAGGAGCCGGCCCATCCCTTTCTCGCGCGCTTCCGTCCTCCTCCGGAACCGGCGCATCCCTTCCTGGGGCGCTTTCGACCCCCTCCGGAGCCGGCGCACTGGTTCGACTCGCGTATCCAGATTACCCAGGAAGAGCAGGTGCTGATTGTTGCCCTGGATGAGGTCTACCCTGAACTGCGTCTGGTCGAGCGCATCAGCGCCTCCCGCCATGGCCGGGATGTGTTTCTCAATCCACAGCCGCTGCCTCCTATAGTCGAGAGACTTGCAGCAGGCCCTATACCGAGCCCATGGAGGGAATTAATCAAATTGCTGGTCTCGGAACTGGAGAAAGAGAACCCTGACCCCGTCCCATGGAGAGTCAACAAGCTGGAGGAGTTGCTCGAGGTTGTACGGCGCAGCGACCCGCAACCCTCTCCATGGAAGGCCAGGATGTTGGAGGAGTTGATCGAAGTTATACGACGCTATCGCTAATGGTATGTTTTGCCCAGAGCGATAACCTGTGCCGTGTAATTGATAAGTCCACCTTTCAGGCAATGTCCGACGCAGTTGCAGGCCACCAGTGGAAGCAAATTGAAAACGCAACCCGAAAATAGATAAAGGAGGGAAGACCATGCCCAACGAGAGGATAACTTCGGTTCGAGTAGCCCCGGACAACGCAACAGTTCTAGCCAATCTGGGCCTTCTTGGAGAGCTTGCCGGAACGTGGCACGGTATGGGCTTCAACCTCATCGCGCGGCCGGACTTCGAGGGGAATGCCAATCTGTATCTTCAGCTCAATCAAACTCATGAGACCTTGAAGATAGACCCTATTGGATCTTCAATCCCTAATCGCGGGTTTGGACAGAACGACATCGAATTATTCGGTTTGACTTACCTCCAGAAGATCAGCGATGCCCCCACAGGAGGGGCGCTCCACATCGAGCCCGGCATCTGGATCACTCAACCTGCGACGACCTACCCACCCGAAACGGCGCCCCAGGGGGGGCAAATCGTCGCCCGGATGGGAACGATCCCTCATGGCAACTCACTGCTGGCGCAAGGCGCAGCCCAACCTTTTACAGGTCCTCCAACCCTGAAAACTCCCACTGCTGAATATGCCTTCTCAGAGTTTCCCTCGTTCAACAGCACTCCGTTCGCAACATTGCCCACCGCGCCGCCGGTCATCAACGCGGCCGGATCATCCGAAAAGCTGTCCGCGGCGGTACCGCCCGGGTTCACGCAGTACGACCTGACCGTTGCCGCTTCCGCGGCTAATCCGCGCACGCCTTTTGGAACCACCGAACCACCCCTGCCCGCAGCCATCGACGGCGTACCCATGCAGGACGTGGTCAACGACCCGATCAAACTCCTCCAGGCGGTCATCAACCAACAGGTAGCCGACGGGCATACCTTCGAGGGAACGGCCCTCAACATTGCAACCCAGGCAAGTATTTCGTTTTTGACGAACGCCAATAACAAGCCAGCCGCTCCGCCTGTGGTGGTGAACCCGGTCAATGGAGCCGGCGGCATCGAAAACATTCTCTTTCTCGAGGGCGGCGAGCCGGTGGGACCAAAGGGGGCGAACGCCGACACAGCTCTGGTCTACGCAACCTTCTGGATCGAGAAAGTCAAGCACGCCAATCGTCCATCCTTTATGCAGCTTCAGTACGCGCAGATGGTCATTTTGGACTTCCCGATTCTTACGGCCCTCACGGGAGTTCCGTCGAAGCTGATAAACTTAGGCTGGCCGCATATCTCGGTTGCAACGCTGCGAAAGACTTTCAACTAGAGAAGTTTGCGAGGAGTGCATCGTAACGCAGAATATTCAGCATGGGTGTAGGGTGGGCAAAAGGCGTAATCAAGTTCAATTTCCACACTCCTGGAGGTGAAGCATTGCCCACAGTGGGAACAATGAAACGACGCCCGCCCTTCTATGGGGCATGTCAGGCCCAATTTACCTGGCAACTGTGCAAAACATTTGTACCTGGTCCCATCCGCCAGGAAAAATCTGGTTTTTTCAGACCTCTCGCACAACCAGAAAAAGCTGGCTGTGTTGAACGAAAAAGCCTGCTATATTCATTTCGCCCACCCGGAGGATAGGGCAACGCTGGGGAGCGACCCGAGCGCCGAGGTGGGGGGATATACGGTGAGGCAGGGCTTACTCGGCTCTGCCTTGTCTTTTAGACACCGGAATCCCTAAAGGCGGTAAACCCAAATGAGCCTTCGCTGTTAACTCCAAAGGATACCTCCGGACTCTGATAGCCACCGACTGTGCTTTTTATAGAATTAGCCTGGTGACTTGATTGGGCTCACCATGTTCCCGATGCACCGCCGATTCCCCTTGCTCGATTTGCATGTTTGGCGTTTTCCGGTAGTGACGATTCTTTTTGGCCCGATTTTTAGGAGTGGGCGGTAAAGCCTTCAACTACCTTCTATCCGTGTCGATTCAAAGATCGATCACCCGATACAGCATGCGCCATGAGGCTGGTTTAACCAGTTTAAGAAACCTCCCATCTACAATAACGACTCTTTTAGGGTCCAGGGTGGGCACGGAGGTTTCACCAAAATTAAACCGTTTACCGGAAGCAACACTGCAAGTCGACTCTCAGGAAAACTTCTTTTCTCTCTTAATCGAAGTACGCCTTCACTGTCGCCCCTTCGGGTATGATCCCCTGTTCCAAATACTTCCAAAGGGCTATCAGAAGCTTGCGGGCCAAAGCTACAATACCGATACGCCGCATCCGTTTGCTCCCGTGGCCGTATCTTTCCGCAAACCACTTGCTAAGCTTACTGCTCGGCTGGTGCATCAACCAGTACCAGCCCACCTCAATCATGAGCGCCCGTACGCGGCGATTCCCGCTCTTGCTGATGCCTTGTTCGCTCTGCGAGCCGCCGCTGTCGTAGGGCGTTGGCGCAAGGCCCGCGGCCGCCCCTACTTCTTTCACATTGTTAAACAGGCGCCAGCCAAAAAACTCATGCACCAGGACCCAGCTGCTTACGGGACCGATCCCCTTAAGAGATTGCAAGGTCAATACTTTCTTTGATGCCTTACTTTCACGTTTCAGCACCTCTTTTGTCTCTTGTTCCAACGCCTGCACTTGTTGCTGGATCAAATCGTAGCGGCGGTATTCTCGAATCATCTCTTCTTTGATATTCGAGGCAAGAGGCTCACCATTCCACAATACGACCTTCTCAATATCTTCCAGGAAGGTCTTTGCGATCCCCATTAAAATTCCATGAAGCGCCAACAGAGACTTAATCCGATTTGTATGGGCTGTGCGTTCCTTTTTCAATCGGGCAGTTTCCCGATGCAGCTGCCGAGCATCCTCATCCTCTTTTTCCGGAACATGCAAAACACTCCAGAGCTTGGTTTCCCCATTGATATATCGGATCAACATGGTCAGGAGCTTGCCCGCGTCAAGCCGATCCGTCTTTGCTCGCCGATACCTTCGGTTCACCTCGATGCTCGATGAATCCACCACCAAATTGCCGATCCCGATGCTGCACAGATATCGGTGAATCCAGAAACCATCTCGACCGGCTTCGTAGCAACAGTATATGGGAATATCTTCAGCCATCCCGAAGTGTTTCCTGCTCGATTGCAGCTCCTGTTCGAATTGTTTGAGGTCCCTGGCCGCAATGTTTTTCAATCGAATCTTAAAACCGTTGCCGAAGGCGATCTTCCATTTTGTGTTTGAAAGCTCCAAGGCAATGTACAACCGATCATTTCTTATGTTATCAGGTCTTGGGATCGTTTGAATTTCCGTCATGTTTGCCTCCTCGTGGGTGAGTCGTTTTCAGCCGTTTAGCCGCGTGCTTTCCTCAGCGACTTATCAGGGCTTGACGGTTTTTTCAAATGATCCCATCATAGAATCTACAGCAGTGTTATACGAAGCAATCGGTAAAGTTATGTTTCTCCAATCACGGTTCCCATGCGTGATGAGTCATACCCTGGAAGGGCACTCAATTCGTCACGCAGGCTCCGTGTCTGCAGCAAGTCAAGAATGATCTTTACGGCCGAATGTTCCATCAGGTCGTGTGGGACTACCAGATCGCAGCGAACCATCTCGAGCGATACAAATCCCAGGCCGTGCGCCGTTGCGACGGCCCGAAGTCCCAGCGCGGCGTCTACCAGTCCAAAGGATACCATTTTGGCTCCTTCGTTATGGCTATGGACCAGCCGGTCGTAGCCGTCGATGGTTTCCGGGCTTACTCCAAGCCGGCTCAAATGGTCGTCAAAGAGGACCCTCAGAGCAGCTCCAGGCTCACGGTTGGCGAATCGAACGGTTCCAGCCAGATCGTTAACAGCCCTGATGCCGTGGGGGTTGCCCGGACCCACCATCAATCCTTCTTCGAAGCTGGAAAAGGCGATCACCTTGGCCTTCATTTCTCCCAGCGTCGAGCGGGCCAGATCAAGGTTTGACTCCGTATCCGACGTGTTGTGCAGGTGCGTTCCGGCCAAGTGAGCATATCCGGAGGAAAGCGCTCTCAATGCCCCCATGCTTTGGCTGAACCTGCATTGGAGTTTCTCGTCACCGAGTGAGCGTGACACGTGCGAGCTCAAAATAGCAAAGGCTGGATCGCAGCCGAGCAGGAGAGCCTTTTTCTCCAGCGCTTCCTCGGAAAGCAAAAGGCGCACGCAATGACAGTCGTCCTGCAGCAATCCGTCAGCGGACTGAAACCCCTCACTGGATATCCATTTGTCATCCAGCGGATAGGCGATCAACTGATCGCGCACCTTGACCAGGGACACTCGGGGGCCGCTCGCCCCGATCTCCTGGACTAGCGTTACAGCCTTCTCGCCCGAACTCAAAGCGATGCTGAAAAGATCCTCAACCCTGCAGCCCAATACCTTTGCCAGCAACAAGGCAACATGAGTATTCGGAACGTAACGGCCGGACTCCATATCATAGATGGCCTGCCGCTTCACCCCTACCTGCCCTGCAAGTTCACTCTGAGAGAGCCCCTTTGTTTTCCGAGCCGCTCTAAGATTACAGATCACAAGCTGTTTTGTCATGAAGGCACCTTTTTGTTTCATTTATTCCCGGCGGGATACGCGCGAACGTACGATTATGTACTTTATACATTACGTGTTTGACGCATGCAAATTGTTATATTATCTTCCAGAGACGGAAGGGACCGGTAAAGTACTTTACGCGCCATGGATATTATACCCGGCGCGCGCCGGCCTTCAATGGTCCTGTTTGTTTGAGAGACAGGCAAACGGCCGTGGGAAATTGTTATGCCACCTGCAAAAGAGAGGATATCCTGCCATGAAGTTGAGCACAAGAAACGTAATAAAAGGGAAGGTCGTTGAGGTAAAAGAAGGCGAAGTCGCCGCGAAGGTCCGAGTTGATATCGGGGGCGGAAACATCATTTCGTCTACGATTACGGTTGACGCCGTGCGGGAGCTCGGCCTCAAAGCAGGCGACGAAGTATTCGCCCTGATCAAAGCAAGCAGCGTAATGATAATGAAAGAATAGCGTCCGAGAGAACATAACATCAAAGAGAAGTTGATACTCTATTACTGATGAGCATACTCAGCGCATTTCCCGGACTTCAGCCCCTTTTGTTAACCCTCAAGGTAGCCGCCGTTGCAACTCTTTGTTCGTTCCTGACCGGTGTCGCACTGGCTTTCCTGCTCGCAAAGCGCAGGTTCCGGGGCAAAGAGTGGCTGGATGCTTTTCTGACGCTGCCCCTTGTCCTGCCGCCAACTGTTCTCGGGTACTATCTCATCGTCCTTGTCGGCAGAAACGGCTGGATCGGGCGCTGGCTTTATGAAGCCTTCGGGATAACGCTCATGTTCACCTGGCAGGGAGCCGCTCTGGCTGCTACTATTGTCTCACTGCCGCTGGTTTTGAAGTCGGCCAGGACCGCCTTTGAGAGCGTGGACCAAAACCTGGAAAAAGCGGCACGCACCCTCGGGCTATCCGAGGCGGCTGTGTTCTTCCGTGTATCATTTCCTCTTGCATGGCGGGGGATTCTTGCCGGAACAATGCTCGGATTCGCCCGCTCGATGGGAGAATTCGGGGCGACACTGATGATTGCCGGCAACTTGCCCGGCAAGACCCAAACCCTTTCTCTCGCTGTCTATGATGCGGTTCAGGCGGGAAACGACAGCCTTGCGGCCACTCTAGTGATCATCACATCGCTCGTTTGCATTATCGTTCTTGTCTCTTCAGGCAGAATACTCCAAACCAGTTATCTCAAGGAGTTCAACCGATGAAACGAGCCGTCTTCTATCCTGTTTCACTGCTTTGCAGTCTCATTCTCCTCTTTTCTTTCGTTACAGCCGCTTGCGCCGAGCAGGAACTGATCGTTTCCGCGGCGGCGAGCCTGACCAATGCTTTCGGCGAGATCGGGAAAAAATTTGAGAGCGCCAATCCAGGGACGAAGCTGGTATTCAATTTCGGGGCGTCGGGGGCTCTTCTTCAACAAATCGACAAGGGCGCGCCCGTGGACGTCTTCGCATCCGCCGACCAAAAGACAATGGACCAGGCCGCCGCGAAGGGCCTCATTATTCCCGGAACCCGCAAGGATTTCGTAAGCAACGAACTGGTTCTCATCGTTCCTCATGGGGCCAAGACCCCGATTAAAGCGCTTCAAGACCTCAACGCCAGTGGAATCGGGAAGATCGCCCTGGGCAACCCTGAAAGCGTTCCGGCCGGCCGCTATGCCCAAGAGGTCCTTACTTACGAAGGGCTTTGGGAGGAACTCAAACCCAAGTTTATCTTCGGGGAGTCGGTGCGACAGGTGCTCGACTACGTCAGCCGCGGCGAAGTGGATGCCGGGTTTGTCTTTGCAACAGACGCTGCAGTGGCGAAAGATCATGTCAGCATAGCCCTGGAAGCCACGAAGCATAAGCCGATAACTTACCCGATATCGATTGTGGCTTCGACGAAGAACAAGGACCTGGCAGAAAGATTCATCGATTTCGTTTTGAGCAAGGAGGGCCGGGAGATCCTTTCCACTTATGGCTTCAAAAACCCCTGATATGCTCATCCGAGTCGATATTGAGAAAACGATGTCTTCCCGCGGGAGACGCTTTGTCCTCAAAGCGGCTTTTTCCTCACTGGAGGGTTTTATCGTTATCTTCGGACCTTCCGGGGCCGGGAAGACGCTCACTCTTCAGTGCATAGCAGGGCTTCTTACGCCCGATTCGGGCACAATCGTGCTCAGGGAGAGCGTTCTCTTCGATTCAAAGAGCGGGATCGACATACATCCCCGGCACCGCAACATCGGCTACGTTTTTCAGGATTACGCACTTTTCCCCCATCTTACAATTTTCGAAAACGTGGGCTTCGGTTTGCGGAAAAGCTGGCCGCAGCCCTTGTCACGAACCAATAGACTAAAGGTTGAAGAATTCCTGGAAATCTTTGAGATTTCACAGTTGGCGAAAAGTCTCCCATTCGATCTGTCCGGAGGCCAGCGGCAGCGTGTGGCCCTGGCGCGGGCACTCATACGAAACCCCGATCTTTTGCTCCTGGATGAGCCTTTTTCTGCCCTGGACACCCTTCTGCGGCAAAAGCTCCGCACCGAACTCCTAGCGATTCAGGCCCGTTTCAAGGTGCCGGTAATCATGATTACGCATGATCCTGAAGATATCAGGGCTTTTGCGGAAACGCTGGTTACGTATGATTCGGGACGGGTATGCAGGGTGGATTCCTTCCTGCAAGCAAATGGAGAGGACCTTTCGAACCGGGTAGGTTTACCGTGCCCGGAGAAATCCTTTACATATTGATTTGATCGGGCGGCAATCGTACCTCAAATATTTGCACGCGAAGCCGCGAAGCCGCGAAGAAATAGAAGGAGAATGAAAAGGAGAATGAGAAGAAGAATGAGAAGAAGAACAGCAGTAGCGAGCGGGAAGGCAGTTTTCTTTGTGGTTCATCAACCCGGTTGTTCTTCTTCGCGACTTCGCGGCTTCGCGTGCAAACGGTCGATCATACCGGCGTATCCGGCTTCCTGACTCACCTGACGTATGGAGAAGCAGGCGTTATGTCATTACACAAAAGCGGGCGCTAAAAATTCCTGATGTATGTCAGCCTGTAGGCCGCGCAAAAATCATGGGGACTGCTTAGAGGCAAATCAACCCCACCCATCAGGACGTTTTTGGGCCACAGGGTGACGCGGAAACCCGGAGTCACATTGGCGGCGTTATTTCCAAATTCACTACCATCGAGATTAGTGGTGTTATAGAACTCGACAAAAGTAGTGAAATTCCCAAAGCACGGCGTGTTCGGCTCAGTCCATGTTTTAGCCAGTGAAACGTCATACATAACATCGTTGTGCTTCTGGCCGTCGTTGGTGGGTCCCACATATGTCTCCGGCCCAATGCTGAAGTAAAGTCCAACGCGGCTCAATCCAAAGCAGGTCAAATCCTGCCATCCTGCCAGGGCGGGAAAGAATACGGTATCCTTATTATTCTGGACTCCTGACGGGACGATGCCTTCATTGGGAGTTGTGACTCTGAAGTTAAAAGCCCATGAGGACCCTGGAACGTCCACCAACTGCAGGCGCCCCACTAATGCACCGCTGCCTCCGGAACTACTGCCGGAAATATCGGATTGCGAAGTTTTCCATTCATAGTTGGCGACCACTTCCACCATGAACCTGCGGTCAAAACCATAGGCAATCAACCCGTCCGTAAATAGGACACTCTTGGTCGAGTCGCTGCCCAGATTCTGTTGAAAGTAGGAATCAAACCGGAATTCGCGTTCGAGAAAATTTGTTTGCACGTGCAAGAGCGCCATGTCCGGGGCTCCTCCCGGTGTCTCCCGATGATAGTATTGCTCGCCCCATCCCGCAGTGAAAAAATTTGAGAGGGTGAGATTGGACGGCTGAGCAGGAGCGGCATCTCGATCCGGGGTCACGGGTGCCGAAGCGTTCACGGCACAGGCCGACGCAGAAATCCCCGTGTCCGTTTGCTGTTGCTGCGCGGCCAGCTCAGGCGCTCTTCCCATCAAGCAGAGCAAAAAAAAGAAAACAAACGTAACCGCAGTCCTCGATAAACCTAATCGCACCATTTCTTTCCTCCATGTTTGTTGTGAAATTTTGAAATACGCCCCACCAACAGAAAAACAATGTGAAACCCGCTTTGTTACCGATACCGAAGAATCGGGCCGTCTTTTCCGTTCTACCGGCCGGTATGGCGCTCAGCCGGGCAAAACGCGGGCACTCGTTTCAGCCTTGATTCCGGAATTGAAAAGGAGCGGCGCCGTGAATGGGATCGAGATCGTTATGTTATTTTTAGCATAATGATCTGCTGTTTAAGATGTCGTGTATACAATGTCAAGAGTATTTTATAACATACATTGTAGATGGCCGTGCCAGCCGGAGACTTTCTTTCACGGAGTGCCGGAGCATGTGGAAGGCGATGGGGAGGATTGCATATCCGAATCTATGTGGTGTTTAAGCAAGACGGTGTGTATCCTGGGGCAGAAACCAGTCCAGGCGGGATGTTACGAGCGTGTTTTGGCCAGGGATATCCTATGATTTACGGGAAGAGATCGAGGTCGGACGGCGAACCGTTTAACAACTTCACTTCGAGTGTCGAATGCCGATGGGTGAGCACGTTTAAGCAGCCATAATCCTGGTCGATATCAAAAAGATGTTCGAGAGACCGGCCGAGAGCCTGAGACAAAATGATGCGGTTGACGCCTGCGTGTCCCACAATGAGGATGTTTCCCCGTGAAGAGGTCAAAGTTTCATAGAAGGCTGGAATGACGCGAAAGGTGCAGTCGAGGAAACTTTCTCCCTCCGGGGGGCGAAAGTGGACGATATCCAGGCCCCTTGCATGGAATTTTTCAGGCTGCCGCCTTCGCACTTCGTCGAAGGTCAGGCCTTCCCATTGGCCCAGCGCGATCTCACGCAACTCGCGCCTTGGAATGCATGAGATATTATGTGGTTTGGCGATGATCTGCGCCGTTTCGACGGACCGTTTCAAATCACTGCAGAATACTGCAGACAGAGGCATGTCCCGTAAGGCTTCCGACAATCGTTCGGCCTGAAGGAAACCTTCTCCATTTAACGGAAGGTCTAACTGCCCGATGAAGCGTTTGGGATCAACCGGGGACAGAATTGCTCCGTGTCTCACCAGATAGATCGTCCTGCGGCTGCCCATGGAGGCAGCCGTTATGCACCTTTCGTAGCGGCGAACAATATTGTCCACCGGACACCCAAGGAGCGCTTCGATGCGATTGTCGATCTTCTTTGCAACCTCAAACCGTCTTATGACCTTCTTCAAAATGTCGGGCCGATCGGCATAACGGCTCATGGATCTTTGGAATCGCTCATCCAGGGAGACAAGCCGGTCTCCCTCGACGTATTTATCGGCAAAGTAGATCAGGTCAGCCTCATCCACGGATGGACCATCCGACTGAATATCCATGTGTTTAGCCACAACGGCTCCAACACGCGGATAGCCCATCTCGGCAATAAGCTTCGATCCAGCCGCGGCGTGGCCCGGCTGCCCCCTGGCAATATCGTGGAGTCTGCCGGCCGCAACGATCAAGGGAAGGTCTAACGCGAGACCGGCGCGCTTCAAAAGAGCGGCAAGCGTTCGTGCAAGCTCGGCTACCACCATCGAATGGGCAATCACCTGCCCGGAAACTCCGAGCCGAGAGCAGACAGCCTCACACTCTGCCTCCGTTGGAATACTCTCCTTCGACCAGATCTCTACGAGTATTCGGTAATCCGACGGCGTATCGCAGTCCAGGAGAATGTTTTCGTCTGCGACGTCCAGATCGACGGCGTTGGGTTCATAGCGGCCGAGGAGCGCGCGCAGTCCTCCGGGGTAGTCGGGTGACAGATCTTCCTTGAAATAAGCCGCCGGGATGAGCGGCGGATGGCCTCGCTCTCCGTTGAAGCGCGGGTAGATAATCTTAGGGTCGTCCGGATTGTAAACACTGAGGAGCGCGCGTATCGTTTCAGGATTGACCAGCGGAATGTCGCAGGGAAGAAAGAAGAAGGCCTCAACTTCGGGTTCGAAGCTTTTCAGTCCCGTCAGCACGGAGGAAAACATCCCACGGTCGTATTGCTCGTTGAAGATCCAATCGATGCCCAAAGGGTCCAGAACGGGCGTCAGTTCATCGGCCCTGTGCCCGACGACCACTCTAACATCCGCAATCCCAGCCCTGAGAAATCTCGTGACGGCCACCTCGACCAGGGTGGAAGTTCCAAGGGGCGCCAATGGCTTGAAGCTTCGCATCCTGGAGGAATAGCCGGCGGCAAGAACCAGCGCAACTATTCGAGGGGACTTTCTCATAAGCTTTTCCCGGCCCTGACCCGGATCAGTTCCGCCACGATGCTCGCGGCGATCTCCTCGGGCGTTTCGGCTCCAATCTTGAGCAGTTCAGTATCGAATGGGTCTCAGTCCCGCAAATCCAGCAGGACTCGCTTGGCGGTATTCCTCTTGACGGTTTGCCCTTTGGGCAAAAGGCTGAGATCCAAAGCGAGCGCTCCCTTTTGAAGAGCGGATCGTATCACAGGGGCGGCGATTAGTGCCTCCCGAATTGCAGCGATGGTTTGTCGATTGGCCGGCGCCGTCGCCTGAGCTTCGATCCTTAAACGATCAATTCCCATCTCGCGCGCGAGGGAAGCGCTAAAATCCAGGACCCCTTCAACGGGAAAGATGGCCTCGTCAAGGTCCGTCATGCTCAACCGGCCCCCCTGTGCGATGGAACGGGTCGAGCGCAGGCGGCCCTTTACCCGTGCCAGGGTTTTGAGCACAGTTCCGCAGGAACAAGGGTCCGGCACAAATCGGCTGACATCGCCGGTGCGGTATCGAATGAGCGGCATTCCCTTTCGCGTGAGCGTCGTGAAAACCACCTCGCCGGGGTCTCCCTGCGAAACGGACCTTCCAGTCTCAGGGTCCACAATTTCAATATAGAGGTCCGCCTCCCGCAAATGATATCCGTTTCTTGCCTCGCATTCTACACCGCCTCCAAAGCCCATCTCGGTCATGCCGTAATGGGTAAAAACCTCGCATCCCCAGATGCGCCGCAGCTCATTCGAAATCGCATCCGGAACATTATCGGCACTCAAAAGCACGCTACCGGGAGCGGCCCTCCCGCCGCCAGATCTTGCAAGTCCAAGCACCTGCGCCGGAACGCCTACCAGGGTGTCGATCCGTTCCTTTTCCATGACGTCCAACGTGCCGGAAGCCTCACAGACAGGGCCGTGAGGGATGCCGACCGCGCCTAAGCGTTCAAGTCCCTTTACCAAAAGATCCCCGACACTACCCGGAATAGTTCCGGGCAGCAGAATAAGAACCCGGTCACCGGGGCCGGCGAGCGTGGCCATACCGTGATGGAAGAACTCGATGGTCCGTTCCTGATCGCCGGCCGTAAAGAAAACACGCTTGGGCTCGCCAGTCGTCCCGGATGTTTGAAGCGTCACGACGCGGCTCACCTCACTTTGTGAGACGCAGAGAAACCGGAGGGGCTGCCGCCGGATGTCCTCCGCTGTCGTGAACGGAAATCGCGCGAGAGCCTCCAGGCCGGTGAGATCCTCCTGCGCGAGACCCGCCAAACGCTCCCGGTAAAACGGACTGCGGGCTTTTGCCCAGCCAATTGTTTCAAGAAGTTTCGCAAGCTGCCAGGCCTCGATTCGTTCCCGGCTCAGCCCAGCGCCGTTTGTGCCGATATGTCTCGAAATCCATCCTTCCAGCGGCGTGATATTCATGCAGCTTCCCCGGTCGGTTCTTTCCCCCTGCAGGAGAGGCCTGACCCGTTATCCCTGTAATAGGAACGGCCCTCGCTGTCCGTAATGTTATAGGCGCAAAACGGGATCAACCGGCCATCCGGGTGCACTACGTGGACGCAGCAATCCTTAAGCCGGTCCAGGTCGAGATTCCATGCATCCTGGAAGGCCATTCCCGAAATGCAGAGCGAATGAGTACCGGCCCGGTTCAAAAACTCGTCCCAGGCACCCAGGCTCTGAACCTGTCCGCAGACGGAATGGACTTGCTTTTCCGCGGGCTGCGACCAGAATCGGGTGACGAACCGGCGGGCTTTGGCGGCCCCTTCGGCTGCGAAAATAGGTTTACAGCCACAATCTTGGGATTGGCGCTGCGTCCATGGCCGCAATGATCCGTCGGCCAGGAGCACGAAGTTGCCATGGAACGAACAAAGAGCATTTTCGCATCCCGAAGGTTTGAAGTGCTCTGCCCTGATTCTACCGCCCGTCTGGGTTTCAATTTCAGCTATGATTTCAGGGATGGTGATTCGGTCCTCATCCCCCGGCGGACTCGGGTATCTCCCAAAGTAGCTTACGGGCTGAAAGTGAACGCCGCGGATCGCGGGAAGTTCCCGAAACGCAAATTCGATAATAGGTCCTATTTGACGCGTGTTCAAGCCGGGAACGATCGTGGGAACGAGTACCACGCCAATGCCGTGCCCGGCGCAGTGCTCAACGGCCAGCCTCTTCTCCCGAAGCAACTCCCGTCCGCGAAGCTTCAGGTAAACAGAATCTTCCATGCCGTCAAACTGAAGGAACACGGACGCAACGCCGGCATCTTTCAAGGCTTTAACGTAAGAAGGATCTTTTGCCAGACGCAAACCGTTCGTGTTGATTTGAATGAACGAAAATCGCCTGGATCGTCCCATGGCGGCGATTTCCGGCAAATCATCCCGCAAGGTTGGCTCCCCTCCAGAGAGTTGCACATTGCATGGGCCGGCAACGGCGAGCAGCCGGTCGAATTGCTCTTTAAGGTCTTCCAGGGCAGGGTCGGATTTGTTTTTGTTTCCTGCATCGGCAAAACAGAAGGCGCAGCGTAAGTTGCAGCGTTGAGTCACCTCGATGAGGGCGGTGCATGTGTGCTGCCGATGCCCGGCGCAAAGACCGCAATCCAGCGGACACCCTTTCTCCACCAGTGTGGAAGGGTTCTCGGGACAAGAGGGGGTTTTGGGACTCACCCATGATGAAAAGGCGGGATGCCCACGCCAGATTACGGTCTCATAAGAACCGTGTTCCGGACACGTCTTCTTGAGAAAAATCCGGTCTCCCCGGCCAACCCTGCGCGCCGGGACTACGGCAAAACACTCCGGGCAGATGCTTTCGGTTTCCGAAAGAGAAATCTCTTCCATCATGGGCGCGCCCGGGTCAGGTCGAATCCGTTTTCAATCAGCAGACTCTTTACTTTCTCATAGACACCCGTCACCAGGGTCGGGCATCGTGCAATACGGTTTTTCGGGTCGTCGTCCAAAATGACGCTGCACCGGATACCGCCATACATTTCGCCGAATTCTCCGGAGAACCATTCAACGAGTTCCGAGATCATGAGATTGAGCTTAGGGTCTTCCTCCTCTTCCGGGGCGCCTCGTCCGGCATATAGGCCTACGAGACAGGCCCCGCCGGTCAGCGCCCCGCAGACATCACCGGAAAACCCCATCCCTCCCGCGAGGCCGCTCATGGCTCTGATGACGTCGGGATCACTCTTTCCTTGTGCTTCCAAGCCCAGGAAAAGCAGGATCTGGCTGCAATAGAAGCCCTTTTGGGCCAGTTCAAACATTCGGAGCATGTCGGTTGTCACAAGGATAGCTCCTCATCCGATTAAGGGTTCATACATTTCCGAGGTTTACGGGCTTCTCCGCGACCGCAAGAAAATATCCGAGTTTAGCCCGGGAAACCGCCTTCTCGATTCTCAGCCCATCGCGTGGTTCTCCGCCCGTGAGCGAACACCAGAACGACCGCGCAGATCCTTGTGAGAAGATTAGTTGAGCGGCAAACTGTTTCAGCGCCGCCGAATGGTCCTCCCGAGCCGAAACGACAAATCCGCAGTCCTTGAGCTTGACCGTCAGTTCCTCAAGGGATGATGCTCCGGTGAGGCAGCAGTCCATGGATAGCGCGCGAAGTTCCGGGATGGCTTCCGGATTGCAGACGTACACATCGTTCAAGATCAGCCTGCCCCCGCCCTTTAGAACGCGGAAGCACTCCCGGAGAAACATTGGAGGATTTCGGGAGAGCGACAGGCTGCATTCCGCGAGGACGCCGTCCCATTGCGCATCCAGGAAAGGCAGGCTCTCTCCGGCTGCCAGCATGAGCGGCAGGAGACCGTTTCTTGCCAGCCCCTGCGCAATCATCGGCTGCGAGGGGTCAACACCCGCTGCAAAGAATCCGAACCTTTGGATCAGGTGTTCCACTGTAGTCCCGGTCCCGCATCCCACATCGAGAAGGCGGGAGCCGGGAGGAAACTCACATAGTGAAAGCGCTCGATCAGTCAGCGCCATCCCGCCCGGACGTATAAGGCCGTCCGTAACTCCGCTTGCGGCAATCCGCTCATAAACGCTGAACTCGCCGGTGTTGGCCATGAGAACCCCTTCCCCATTGGGCCTACTTATCCTCGAGGAGCTTTTCGACTTCCGCCATCTTGCCCAGCGCAAGATCTTCCGGGACGAAGACAAGTCCGCAGCCGGGGCATTTCAAAAGGTCCACTGGAAACTCATTTCCCAGGTAGGAGACGGGGACCTTTGCCATCTCAAGGGGGAGGCTGCATTTCGTGCACGACCAAATCTCTTCGCCGGTACGCTCTTGAGGGATCACGGTTTCACGTCCTCCGCGATTTCCATACGGTGGCTGTACGCGTTGTAAATGATGAATTCATCCCCGGAAATGGAGTATTCGGCCCAGTAGGTGACGCTTGCCGGTTTGTAGTGAGCTACGAAATGGCCGGTATTGCGGTTGAAGAGCCTGGACCCCGTTCTTTCGGAATAATCGATAACCTGCTGCAGGTCCTCTACAAGGATCAGTCGCTCCTCCATGCGTTGCTTCACCTCATCGGAAATCTTCAGCCGAAGGGTTTGGTAACCTTGCGCTTCAGCCATAGTCTCCCCCCACCACTCCCTGAGCATCGCGTTTTTCAATCGGACCCGGTTTTCATGACGCCGCGAATAGACAGGACCTTTCCGCAACGCGGCCTCATCCCACGGGGTTTCAAAAATGAGATCCAGAATGTGGAGAGTACGCTTGCCGCTGAAGGCGAGATAATCCCGGCACATGGCGCAATAGGCCAGGTAGTCGAGCGAACTCTCTTCGACGCGCCGCCGGATGACGCTCTTTGCAAGGTCCGGGTTGGCGAAAAACATGAGTCCGCCATAGCCGCAGCATTCTGTCCTGTCGCGGCTCAAGGGCAGCTCTTGAATCTCAAAGCCGAGACGGCGCAGGATGTTGCGCACGCTCTCCTGAATGGCGCTCTCATTGCGGGTGGTGCAGGCGTCATGCACTGCGATGGCCTCGTGTTGCCTCGTTTTCACGTTTTTCGGCAAACCCAGGCTGTCCAGAGTCTCCCAAAGCGAAGTTATCGGGACGTCCGGAAGATGGGTCTTAAATATCTCGTAGCAGGTCGAGCAGGCGAGGATCAGGCGAGGACTCCCCAGTTCCCGCCACTGGTCGACGAATTCACCATGGATGGACCGAAAAAGTTCCGCCCGACCCGACCAGTCCGCCGGGGCCCCGCAGCACCGGGACATGAACCCTACCCCGCCAGACAGATCCTCAGTGAGCAGCGTATACACCCTCTTCACATGTTCGGGGGCCGATGCGATGAGTTGGCATCCCGGAAAGAAAAGAAACCGGCTCTGCACGGTCCCGGGCTGATGGCGGGCAAACGCGCATTTGTCGCCGTTGCTGAACGCCATGTCCCTCAGGGGAAAGTCGTGGGCGGACGGCGGCATCTTTCCCTGGTTCACCATGGTTTCGCGCGCGCTTTTGCAAATCAGTCCCATGTGCAGATCTTCAGGACAGACCTCCCGGCACAGTCCGCAGAGACTGCACGAATTGATGAGCTTGTTCGCATGGCGGTGGCCCATGACTATGGAAAGGTTATTGTAGATCTGGCGCACGTACTTTTTGGGATAAGCGCGAAAAGTGTTGAGATATTCACAGACCTTGACGCATTCGAGACACTGGCATTGCAGACATCTTGCGGCCTCGCGGGCAGCCTCTTCTCGCGAATAGCCCTGCCGGGGTTCGCTTACCGGCGTGCCCGGCAGTGGCGCGACGCCCTCGGTGCTTGTGTAGAGCCTGGTGTGAATCGGACCTTCGCCTGCGCGGGAGGCCGTCAGAGAGACCTTTTGCAGGAACCGGTCGATGGAGATGGCCGCGAACCGGCCATCGGAAATGGAATTGATCGGGGACCGTTCTCCTTTCGCCCGGCGATGGCTGCCCCCCGCAAAGACACCTTCCCGGCTGGTGGCGAGGGTCGCTGGATCGACGGCTATACGGCCCTCAACCTCAGTGGCGAGGCCGAAAACATCGGGAGCCTGTGTGCCGGGAGCGATATAAACGGCGTCAAAATCCCTGCAAAGATCTTCGAAAGAAATATCGATCCCGACGGTGGTGTTCAACCGAATCTCGACGCCGACCCGCTCCAGAACGTGCAGGTCCTTCTCAAGCACCTCTCTTGGAAGTTTCTCTTCCGGGAAATGCCACAGGCTTCCCCCAAGGAGCGGTCCCTTCTCGAATACTACCACCGTAAACCCTTTTCTTGCCAGATCAAAGGCGGAGGTCAGACCACTCAAACCACCTCCCACAACGCCTACGCGTTTCTCTTTCCCGGGAAGTACGGCGATTTTTTCAGGGAGTTCAGAAGCGTAATCGAGACACGACTTTTCAATGGAAACAACGGACAGAGGTTCCCCGGCTTCCTTCCTTTTGCAGACCGACCGGCAGGGCTGGTCGCAAACCCGGCTTATGATTCCCGGGAAAGGGACAGTCTTCTTCAGGATTTTGGCAGCTTCCGTGAAATTTCCCACGGCCGCTTGCGCCATCATGGCCCGAACGTCCACATGGACCGGACAGGCTGCTGCACAGTTGGGAGGCTGCTCCTGGATGCACCGGTCTTCCAGCCTGGTAAGTTCGTCTTTTTCCATGGTTCCGCAGAACTTCCTTCCGACGAATGCCACGCGGCGGATGCTATGGTTGCATGCACTGAATCGTAAAAAGGTTCAAAACAGGTAAAAGCTCCCTGCCGCCATTCTTGAGGGCGGCAGGGAGTAATGGTTAAATGTTTTCAGAGTAGACCATCAACCCATGTTTCCTCAGCGCGCGGCCTTGGCGTCAAGGCCGGCCTTCACTTTCTCCGGCAGGGCCGGGAGCTTGGTGATGCGCACACCGCATGCATTGTAGATGGCGTTTACAACGGCGGCATGGGGGGAAGTCAGCGGCAGCTCTCCGACGCCGGCCGCTCCGAAAGGACCGTGGGCTCGCGGTGTTTCCACGTAGAGGATATTGAAGTTATCCGGGATATCCTTGATATACGGGATGCCGCAGGAAAGCAGAGAGGTATGTTTTTTGAGATCCTCGAAATCCTCCGAGAGCGCGAGTCCGATGCCCTGGGCCACACCACCGTAGATCTGCCCGTCCACCACGAGCTTGTTGTTGATCTTGCCAACATCGGCCGCGATCGTAAACCCTTCGACTTTCACCTTGCCGGTTTTTACATCCACCGCGACTTCGCTCATGAAAACGCCGTACATGTAGACAGCGAAAGGCTTGCCCTGCGCGTTTTCGTCGCAGGCCGAGTTCATGGAGGCGGCCCACTTGCCGGCGTAGCGGACAGGAATCTTTTCCGCCACCATCTCGTCATAGGTGCGGTAGCCACCGTTGGGTTTTTTCATGGCCGCAAGAAGCATATCGCAACCGCTCTTGATGGCATTGCCGGTCACAACCTGGCTGCGGCTGCCACCTGCGGGGCCGCTGTTGGGAGTGACGGCAGTATCGTTCATAACCAGCTTGATTTTCTCCGGACCGATCCCCAGCGGGAGCAGTGCCTCGTGCGCCGTGCCCAGACACCCCATGTCGGCTCCCTGGCCGTGGTCTTCCCAGCTTGAAAACACTGTGACGCCTTCCCTGGTGAGCTCAATGCCGGCTTCCGACCCGTCAGGTCCATCAAGACCGCAGCCGTAGATGCCGATCGACACGCCAACACCTTTTTTGACTTCGGCCGTGGATTCGGCCTTCGCCTTCTCTTTTGCTTTCTTGTAGAGCGGGCGCATCTTGTCAATCATTTCCTTGAAGCTGAGGGCGTCAGGCTCCTGGCTGGTCGGTGTAGTATCGCCGGGACGATATACGTTCAGGGCGCGCAACTCCAGCGGGTCCATGCCGATCTTTTCCGCCAGCTCGTCCATGAGCACCTCGCTGGCGAGGAAGCTCTGCGGAGAACCGTAAGCGCGGAAAGCCGATCCCCAAGCATGGTTGGTGCACACCGTACGGCCAAGGCCCCGAATGTTGGGAATACCGTAGCCGGCGCCTATGAACTGTGCTCCGCGCACGGTCAGAAGATCACCGAACTCGGAGTATGGTCCGTGGTCCACCACCCAGTCGGATTCCATGGCAATTATTTTGCCGTTCTTGTCCGCGCCGTACTTGAGCTTGACGAAAAAGGGCGAGCGCTTGCCGGTATAGGTGATGTGCTGATAATAGTCGTATCTGAGGAAAACCGGCCGATCGGTAGCCATGGCGGCGACCCCGACCAAAGCTTCCATGGTCGGGCTGAACTTGTAGCCGAATGTGCCTCCGGTGGGGTTCTGCACAAGGCGCAGCTTCTCGGGTTCTATTCCGAGGCCGGGGCAGATCATCGCGTGATGGAGGTGGATGCCTATACTTTTCGAGTGAATGGTGAGCCGTTCTTCCTCATCGAAATAGGCAAAACCTACGTCGGGCTCGATGGTCAGATGGGGCTGCCTCTGGAGGTAGAACTCGTCTTCTACAACGTAGGGGGCCGAATCCATGAGCGGTTTTGTCTCCCCGCCCTTTGCAATCTTCTGCTCGTAGTAGACGTTGGGGGTGCCGGGATGGATCTCGATGGCGTCATCGGCCATGGCGGCAGGCGCGCTCATGTAGGCTGGAAGTTCTTCGAGTTTCACCACGACTTTTTCGGCAGCCGCCCTGGCATTTTCCACTGTGTCGGCGCAGACGATGGCGATGGCATCCCCGAACTGGAACACCTTCGTGTCGCACAGGATGGGCCGGTCCCATCCGTCGCCCTTGTTTGTCGGGAAGGTGATGAGGCCCGTGATCCGGTTCTTGCCCTTGACGTCCTTATGGGTCACCACCTTGTAGACGCCCTGCATTTTCTCGGCTTCGGAGGTGTCGATGGAAAGGATATTGGCGTGGGACACTTTGGCCTGTACGAGCGCCAATTGCAGGGAGTCTGGCGGAAGCTTGAGCCCGAGATCCGCGCCGAAGTCCCATGTCCCGGTCACTTTGGCCAGTGCGCTTGGACGCGGGTATTTTCCGCCCCAGATCCTTCCGTCGGCCGGAAGCTTGAAGGCCAGTTGCTCCTTGGTGATCTCGCCGCGAAGAACCCGCGCCGCATCCATCACCGCATCCACCAGGGGCTTGTATCCCGCGCAACGGCAGGCATTCCTGTGGCTCTGGAACCAGTCCCGCACGTCTTCTCGGCTGGGCTTGGCGTTCTGATCCAGGAGGGCCTTGGCGGAAACGATGAAGCCGGGGCTGCAGAAGCCGCACTGAGCTCCGCCGTGGACCATCCATGCGATCTGGACCGGATGCAGGTTTTCGGCTGTGCCGATACCTTCGATGGTGGTGATGTCGGCGCCTTCCTCGACCTTTTTCATCTTGGTGACACAAGAACGAACCACTTTCCCGTCCATGATGACCGAGCAGGCGCCGCACTGGGCCTGCCCGCAGCCGACCTTTGTACCCGTCAGGCCGACTTGTCCGCGAAGAACGTCCGCAAGGGAGGCTTCTGAGTTTGCGATAATCGTTCGAGGTACCCCATTAATGTTAAGGACCTTCTTCTCCATAACTTTTCTCCCGATCTGAGGTAAACGACATACAACCGTTCAAGCACCCTTGGCGAAGCCGCAGTCCGGGTACCTGCACTCCTTGCAACGGACGCAAAGTCCACCGTGCGCTAATCTGACGATATCCCTGCGCGTGATCTCTTCACCGGCAAGCAGCCTGGGGAGAATCACGTCAAAGATGCTGGTTTTGTTGTACATTACACACCCCGGAAGACCGAGGAGGGGAACGTCCCCGAGATAGGCCAGCATGAACATGGCGCCGGGAAGAACCGGAGCGCCGTAAGTCACCACGCGTGCGCCGGAATCCCGGATGGCCGCCGGGGTAACGTCATCCGGATCCACCGACATCCCGCCGGTAACGATGATCATCTCGGCGCCCCGGCTCAAAAACGATTCGATCTCCCCGATGATCCGCTTGGGCTCGTCGGACACAAAGGATTGCCCAAGCGTGCGGCACCCCAATTCACCGAGTTTTTCACGAACGACGGGACCGAATGCATCCTTGATCCGGCCGTGGTAAACCTCGCTCCCGGTCGTAATGATCCCGACGTTGAAGCTGCGGAAAGGCAGGACTTCGATCAGCGGCTGGCGCCGGGAGCAAATATGCACTGCTCGTTCAACCTTGGCCTCTTCTATGACCAGCGGAATCACGCGCACTCCGGCGAGCACCTTTCCCCTGCCGACTTTCTGGTTAGTGTGAATGCTTGCCAATACAATCTCTTCGGCGTTGATCTCAAAGAGGGCCTCGAGGTCGATCTTCAGCAGCCCTTGAATCGTCGCCGTAAGCTCAACCTTGCCTTCGTTGGGCGCCGAGACCGCGACATTTCTCCCGGCTGCTGCGCGGGCAATCAGGACAGTGGCTTCATCTTCATGCAGCAGACCGCTATCGGCCTGGATATCCCAGGCATAGACATGCTCTTTTCCCATGTTGAGCAGTTGCGCCACATCCTCCTCCCGAACGATGTGGCCCTTTCTGAAGGCCGGACCCTTCATCCGCCCCGGGATAATCTGAGTCACATCATGACACAGCACCATCCCTATGGCGCTCTGGACCGGAACTATCTTCATGGCACTCTCCTACCGGATTTATCGAACGTATGCACAAACAACCGTTATGTCGTTAATAACATGATCCCTATAGCGGTCTGGAACGGAACCGTCTTCTTGACGTTGCTCTATCAGATTTACCGAAGGTATGGGAAAAAGGACATTATGTCGTTAATAACACCATCCCTATGGCACTCCTGATCGGAACCGTCTTCTTGACGTCGCTCTATCAGATTTACCGAAGGCATGGGAAAAAGGACATTATGTCGTTAATAACACCATCCCTATGGCACTCCTGATCGGAACCGTCTTCTTGACGTCGCTCTATCAGATTTACCGAAGGCATGGATAAACGTACATAGTGTCGTTAATAACAGAACGAAGCGTTAGGAAAACTTGCTTACTCAAACAAGGTTGAACCACTCCCATCCTGCAAAACGGGTCACAGGATGATACTAGAAACCATCTGCTTTTATAATACCTAATTGACGTCATGTCCATTCAGACATAGGGATGTTAAAAAAATAATCGCCACAAACCTCTTCTTCCTGTTGATCGTCATCGACGGCGACGGCAACCGCATACCGTCAATCACTTTCATTTTCCAAATACTTTTCAAGCTTGTCCCCAAGAAACTTTGAATAATGCTTTTTCAAACACTCCGGACAAACTCCATGGCTGAATTGGGTTCCGGAATGCTGGTGGATGTAGGATTCGATTTGCTGCCAATAGCCTTCGTCCTTGCGTATCTTTTTGCAGTGCGAACAGATGGGTAACAAGCCGCTCAATGTTTTTACATTGGCCACTGCTTCCCGGAGTTGTGTGATAAGTTCTTCTCTTTCCTGTTCGGCCCGCTTGTACTCGGTTATATCCTCGACAATTCCTTCAAAGTGGGTTGTGTTCACATTCCTGTCTCGAATGATTTTCATGCTGTCGGAAATCCATCCGGAGCTTCCATCCTTTTTGAAAATCTCAATATGAAAAACTGCATCACCGCGTTCCTGTACCGCTCGAATGAATGCCTCACGTTTTGCAGGGTCCGCATATATCTGGCAACCGATATCATTTATAGCATTTTTTAGTTCATCAGGGGAATCATATCCAAAAATCCGTGCCATGGCGGGGTTTACCTCGATAAACTTCCCCTGCGACGTACTTTAATAAATCCCCTCCATCGCATTTTCAAAGATGCTTCGATATTTTTTTACGCAATATATATGCAATATAGATGTAGAATAACGGAAGTTACAACCGGTTAGATACGGATTCCAAAGCTGAAGATCAGGAAAACGGTACCGGAGGCGCCGAACATGGCGAAAGAGAACCAAAAGGGGGATTATTTCCTCCCGACCCTCGCCCCTTATGTTCAATGGGTGCAGGCATATGGACGGCTCATCTGCTCGCTCTACGGGGAACATAAAACGGTCAGGAGAACGTGGAAAGCCTTCCGGTATGCAATACCAGGAGTCGAGGAGAGGTTGGAATTCGACGTTTTTGAACAAATCCTGCTGTTTAGCCTCTTTCTTTCGGAATTCAATGAGACCAATCAAAAAGACGGCGACGTTCAGGAACACCGCGAGACAAAGCGGGGCAGCGTGGATGTTTCGGAAAGTCCTGCCGATAACCAGTTAGACACGGTTACACAGGAACTGCGCAAGACATCGGCTGAAAGAGACGGGGCCTTATGGAATGTTAAACATCTCGAAGAAAATGCCGCCGGGCTCAAGGCCCGGAATGATGACCTGCAAAGGGAGGTGAACAGCCTCAAGGAAAACCTGGACCAGATTCAAAACGAGCTGGGTGTGTCAAATGCGAATCTCGATGTGGTTATACATGAGTTAGACAGCCAGAAGGCGCAAAACGATTCTCTACGCGAAAAATACGCTGGCCTGATGGACAAGGAGGCTTCTCTAGAAGAGCAGATTAAGAGGCTCATGGAAAAGTCAGTCAGTGTTGCTGCAGACGAGCCGGAACACCAAGACATTGCTGCGGTCAAAGGAGCGGAGACAAAACAGGGGCCCCGCCAGACGGTCATGTGGGTTAAACAGGACTCCAGGCCCGATGCCGGCCGGGAAGTTATACAAACTTCTTGCGGGGAGATTGCTGCAAGAAAGATAGCCGGGTGGAATGTGCAGCGCTCCAAAGACGGCTATTACCGGGTCTACCGAAAGATCAGAGGCAAGGTTCGTTCGATCTATATCGGAAGAGAGCTTGATATTGAGAAGGCCAACAGGAGGATAGCCGAAAAGGAAGAAGAACTGAAGTAATATACCCATTCGCGGTCGCAAAGGTCATCCGCTACCGCTCCGGTTATTGTCGTTGCGCTCATCGGATTTATAACGCGGCGGCAAGCGATTGGCGACGTAGAAAACGCTCGATGATAAGAGAACAGCGATGCAGAACACCATGAATGCGAGCGATTGCCCCTGCCATAACCCGGCGAACCAGCGCCTGAACTCGTCGGCAAGCACATTCATAGTTCCACCATAGAGTTCCAGGCCCCGTAAGTACTGTTTAGAATCGTCAGGCATGACCGGATATCCATCCTGATAACCAAGGTCGCTGCTCGAATCTACTCTGGCCGTAAAATGAATCAGGAGCGCACTGCCTAAGCCAATCAACAAAATAACGGCACCGATAAAATTAAGGCACTTACGCTCACATCTGCGATTTTCCATTTAATGTCGTACCTGTGTGGAAAGATCTCAACCTCAACGCCGCGCAGTCAAAACCTCGCAACTTTTGAATTATACTCTAACATAATCAGCAGGGGTTATCAGGAAAAGACAGGGCAAATCATGAATACTACCTCAGTAAACGGCGCAATAGTTTACCGGTCGGAGTCCTGGGCAACTTGTCCCTATATTGAATAACCTTGGGGATCTTGTAAACTGCTATGTGGTCCTTCAGAAAATTGATGATTTCATCGCTCAACTGATCCGAACCGGTAAACCCCGGCCTCAGTTCAACCACCGCCTTCACAACCTGCCCTTTTTCAGGGTCCTGGATACCGACTATACCCACATCCGCTATCGCCGTATGCCTTGCCATCGCTTCTTCGATCTCAGCGGGCGCGATTCGGTAGCCAGAGCTCTTGATCATATCGTCTTCGCGAGAGACAAAGAAGATATTACCGTCCGCAGCCATGTGAACGGCATCGCCCATTCGGTTCCAGCCGTCAACCACGCTCGACTTCTGGGACCTGAGCAACTTTTCGTTGTTTTCGTAAGGCTTCCAGTAAAGGGCGCCCGAAGGGCCTTTGATCATCATGCTGCCCACGACGCCGGGTTTGCACTCCCTGTAGGCGGCATCCACCACTCGAACTTCTACCCCGGGCAGAGCCCTTCCGATGGAGTTGGGTACGGGCTCGGAATTCAAAGTGTTGGAGGTTACAAGATGCAGCATTTCTGTTCCTCCGAGTCCTTCCCAGATGGGCTTGCCAGTAAGTTCGGTCCAGCCCGCGAGTGTTGCCGCGCCAAGGGCATCGCCACCCGAAGTATAGAGCCTGACCGAACTGATATCATAGCTCTTGAATGCAGGGAACTTCATAAGCGCACGGTATGCGGTCGGGAGCCCGGTCAGGACCGTTATCTTGTGCTTGCCGATGAGTTCCAACATGTCAGCAGGGCCAAATTTCGTAATCAGCGATATGGCCGCCCCACCCTCGAAAGGAATGAGAGTGAATGTACCGAAGCCGGCCGCAAAGGATACGGGCGCAGAACCTCCCAGCACGTCTCCAGGTTGGAGCTGATACACGTATCGATTGACAATCTGAGTCTCAATTATCCCGGGACGGACGAAATGGACGCAGCCTTTAGGCATTCCAGTTGTTCCCGATGTGTAAAGGATTAGGCCGATATCGAAGCCATCAAGCATTGTGGCTTCAAGATCGGGCGACCCTTTCGCCAGCATTTCTTCATATACCAGATTGCCGGCGGCCTTGACCTCCTCAGCAGCGCCCCCGATTACGATAACTCCGGTGCCGTGCAGAAATTTTGGCTTTGCAGCTTCGACCTGCTCCATTAGCGGCGCATTCACGACCAAATACTTCATTTCGGCATCGTTCACCACAAATGCGATCTCTTCGCGGGACCACAATGGAGAAGTCGGGACAGGAACGGCCCCGATTTTTTCAATGGCGAAGATCGTGACCAGGGAAGGCGGGGAGTTGACAAGGCGAATACCCACCCTATCCTGAGACGCCACTCCAGCTTCCTTGAGGGCATTGCCCAACTGATTCACCATTCTCTGCAACCGGGCATAAGTGATCGCCTGATCCATAAACTTAATCGCAACGTTGTCTCCCCTGCCCTCCCGGACATGGCGATCAAGCAGAAAGTCGGCCAGATTCAATTTATCCGGTGTACTCGAAAATTCCTTCGGATTGAGGTATTCCGGCCAGCATTCTCTTCCCGGCAAATAGTTTCGAGGGATTTTACTCATACCAGCTTCTCCCTTCGCTCAATGAGTCGCTTCTCCTGTCCGGCACAATTCGCGTACCGCAACCTTGAGGCCCTGAAACTGCTGCGACAAGCTATTTCACGAGAGCAACCGACACCAGGAATTCAGATGAGTTCCGGTCTTTTACGCTCTTACACCAGATTATAGATAATTTCTATTTGTACAATAGACGCAATTTAATATTATTTCTAACAGGTTCTTGAGTAGTCGCTTATTTGCCATTATTATGTGCCTGTGGATATTGCCTCGGAAGAACTAATAGTGATATTTTGCTAAGGTGGCTTCGATGTTCCATTTTGGGAAAAGCAACACACTTACAAGCCTTGCCAGGACATGTGGTTGAGCGGCTAAAATATCTCCAACAGTTTTGTTGGAGGCGCTCAAAGACCTGCCGGCCTCATCGGATCCGAACCTGCTTGTCGGCTTCGACACGAGCGATGATGCAGCGGTTTATCGTGTATCCGACGATCTTGCCGTCATATCCACGGTAGATTTCATAACCCCTCCGGTTGACGACCCCATCTGGTTCGGCCGTATTGCCGCAGCCAACTCGCTTTCGGACATTTATGCAATGGGTGGCCGCCCCTTAACTGCATTGAATCTCATCATGTTTCCTTCGAAAAAGCTCAGCACGGAGGTACTCAAAGCCATCCTCAAAGGTGGCTTTGAAAAGGTTGCAGAGGCAGGGGCATCACTGGCGGGCGGGCATTCCGTCGAAGACGATGAGCCCAAATACGGCTTGGCCGTAACGGGTATTGTCTCACCCAAAGGTATACTCACCAACGCCGGTGCCAAACCCGGCGACCTGCTTATTCTCACAAAGCCGCTCGGAACGGGTGTCCTTTTTAACGCCTGCAGATCCGGAAAGCTTCCCTGGGGTGAACTCGAGCAGGTTTTACCCCAAGTTGCGGCACTGAACAGCACCGCCCTGGAGATAGCCCTCAAATCGGAGGTACATTCCTGCACCGACATAACGGGTTTCGGAATCCTCGGACATACCCTGGAGATGGCCCGTGCAAGCTCTGTCGCCATCACCATCGAGTTCAGCGCCCTGCCCTTCTATCCAAATGCCATGGATATGTACCGCAAGGGCGAGACTACGGGCAGCAACAAACCAAATCAAGAACTTGTCGAAAATTTTCTTCGTCTCTCTACTCGGCTGTCCCAAGAACAGCATCAATTGCTCTTCGATCCTCAGACCTCCGGCGGCCTGCTGCTTTCCGTTCCGGCATGCCGGGCGCAATCCCTTCTGGAAGAACTCAGGAGTGGTGGAGTGAATTCCGCCTCCGTGGTCGGCAAGGTCGACAGTAGCCCGAACACGGAGATCAGGGTGGTGTAGAGGCCCAAAACCTACGATGTTATTTCCGGCTTAAAAACCGGAGCTTTTCGAAAGTCTCAAACAACTCCCGGGGCCGGACAAAGCACGCAAAATTGTTTTCTATAGTGGATTCACAAAGTGCGGTAGAAGCCGTTATACGGCTACTTGGGAAGTCAAGCCTTGTTGTGCCGCTGTCCGGCGATACCCTAGCGGCATAAAGGCCCGGCAGGAAGCAGATGATCCCTGCCGGAATGCCCAATGATCAGTTGTTTTCAATTTCCACCAGCGAAACGCCCGGCGCACCGGCCTTTGTGTCATCCGGCCCCCGGAATTCGGCTTCCTCCAGGTCCAGTTGGAAACGCACAGGGCCACGAGTAATAGCGGTCGCGCATGGCGCTTTATGGTAATTCAACTGAACTGCGCATTGTGAAGCAGGCGAGGACCATGTGACCGCAATTGCCGTGTGTCCTTTCGGGAAGGTCGTTACTTCGGCGTCTACATAGTCTAACGGCGCAAGGGCTGCGCTTTCATCCACAAGTTCGTCTTTTTCGGCGATGCAGATAAGCCACTTAGTGCCTTTTTCCTTGATGCGCTTGAAATTGAGACTGCGCCCGAACAGCTTGACAGGCAGAGTACCATCCGCGGCAACCGGATTCGTGTAGGAATCGAAGCTCAGCCGAGTGATCTCGACAGGGATATCCGTAATATCATAGGTCAGCCAATGGGTCATTGCCGCTGCAACTTTATTGATCTTGGGTGTTCTTTTCGGATCTGCGTCAAACATCATTATATCGCGGTAAAAGGTGGAGACGGGGGACTCTTTTTCGATACTCTTAAGTTTATAGACCCAGCTCATCAGTTTTCCGTCAACAACCTTGTTCCCATTCGGCAGAGTCTTGAGCGCATAGCCCAAGTCCCTGAAATGAGGCGGCAAATGCTCGATGTAATCGACAAGTCCCTTGCTGCGCGAACCATCCAATGGCGCGACACAGGTTATGAGGGCATCAACCAGGCCGTCAAGCTCTCCTGACAAGACGCCAAGCACCGCCATGAATCCCCCCTGACAATACCCGTTCAGGGTTACCTGCCTGCCATGCCTGGCCACGAGCTTTTCAGAGAAGTACCGCGTGTCCAGAACATCATCTTCACCTCCCATTACCTGTACGCCCGGATTTTTGTCTATGTTTTTGACTAGACGGATGTAAGTTGGTATTCCTTGATTCGCGAATGCGTGAACATAGCTTCTGTTCTCACCGGGCAGGAAGGCCAATATGTTTGCCCCCAGGACATAGGGAGGGATAATTATAACCGGCTTTCCGTTTTCACGCACCTCGATGTTCTTATCGGTCGGAAGAACCTGATATAGCTCGAACCGGTCCGTTTCAGCCATCTTGACATATCCGCCGTTATCGAGATGAAATCCAAACTCTGATTCTATTTCCCGAACGGCCTCCGGGTAGACATTTACCACGGTATCCATCAGCCTGAGCTGCCTCCCGGAGTAATTCACCAAACCACCATCGGTTTTCTCAAGCAGAGTGTTCCTGATCGCGGCCATCGCTTCAGACATTTCGCGGGTGTGGTATTTACTCATCGTCGACATGTCGGCCATGGCGCCTTTGGCGACAAGATCCATTTCGAACAGAAGAAGTTCCATAAAATCAAAAGCGGTCCCACATGGAGGACCTCCGTTCACACACTTCTTTTTCTCGACACTGGAGAAATATTGCAAAGCAGTCCAGAATGTCCCAATGAAACCTGAAACATAGCGCATCATCCCCAAAAACTGAAACCACCTCAACCTCGACGTATTAGACAATATCTCCAGCAATCCGGCATTGAGAGCCAAAAAGTGCTGCGGAGAAAAACCCGGGGGTATTTTAGCCTGCAGATCCGGGAGGAACTCTAAACCAGCGGCCTTAAAAGTGTCCTTTTCCAATTTCGACCTCCAGTTTCGTTTCGTTAAGGTTTGGGTGAGTAAACATAAAAAATTATATCTTTTCAGAAATTAATGCCAGTCTCACCGATTAGCCATACCTCGGGGAGTGTTCAGGAAGAGATAAATTCATTTCTGGTTGAAATGGGCATTAGTCCTATCGGATTAGCGATACAGAGGGACTGCGCTGACGGACTTGAAGACTGGCTCAACCTGGGCCCATTCGCGCATCAGCTTTAACGCAGTCTGTTGCGGAAACCCTATTGGCTGTTTCCTAACTCCGATGCATAACGAAGGGCGGCGACATCGGATAGGGCGTGTGTCAGCACTGATTCCGGCGGTTCGCCTTTGACGTAGTGGTTCATGAAGGCGAGGCTGTAAAGGATTATACTGTCGTGATTTCTTCTCGCCCAGTTGGTCCAGGCGAGATGTCCGGCTTTACGAAATTCGACATAATATTTCCATTGAGGCGACTGGTCATAAGCGCCCTGTGGTTTTTCGAGCGAGGGCGTAATACCGAAATCGAGTGTACCGCCCTGATACATCACAGGCGCGCTCAGGTCCATCAGCGTTTTATGCTGAATAAAGGGTTGGACATAAGGTGACAGTGCAAGAATGGCCTTGATACCTGGAAGTTTCCAACTGGGCCAGGCACCACCCAGCGCCAGGACTGTATAACCACCCAGCGAATGTCCGGCCAGACCGAAATGCTGCCAATCGACCAGATCACGGAAACGCTCATCCGTCTTTATGGCTGCGATCAGGCCGCGGATATCATCTGCGCGATTGCGAAAGCTGTCCTGGTTCCAGACCCCGATCTTCCAAAACGGCGCCTCAGGACGATCACTCCATTTGGCTTCGCCGCCACCACAGATTGCATCGCGGTGATTGGGAGCAAAGACCACATACCCGTCTCCGGCAAAGGCTTCCATCAAAAATCTCGATTGCGTGGCGCAGCCGTGAAAACCGTGCGAAAAGATGATGACCGGCCGCTTACCCGGAGCGCTTACACTTTGAGACCAGACGGTTACATGCATACCCGCCAGCTTGACGGATCGTTCATCAGCCCAGGCGTGAGTTACGGCCAGGCAAAAGAGGACTGCGAAGGCTACTGTTTTGTGCTTTATAAAACCCACCGCAATCCCCTCAATAGAAGCTATGACCCGGACCGCTTCGCCTTTGTTACACACCCTACAGTTAAATCACTTTGAGATCTTATCAGCGCCGTGGATTATGTTCCAGGTTTTTTCGGCCTCCTCGAGCAGTTTTAAGGCGCCCTATTTGAGCTGAGATTAATTAAAGTGCAAATCGCTCCTTCAATTCCAGCCGCTTTATTCCACTAAGCGGCATGATTCAGACCTGATTTTACCGGCATTTTGGACAAAACAGCGAAGGGGCTCAGAAGGCAGGAGGCGAAGGAATGGTTCGGTGTCGGGCCACCATCTCATTGACCGAAGCACCATTCGCCGGTATTCTTTCATTCAGCAACGGAACCGATCAGCGCTCGTTTGGATGTGGGAGAGTGAAATGAAGATTGTCTGCCTGCCCGGAGTTCCACGGGAGAATGGAAACAGTTCCACAATCGGCGGTCGTTGAAGCGATTCGCGCAACAGATGTTCCAGGGGTTTCCCCCGGAATATTACAAGCAGCCTTGATGGCTCCAACACAGGCTTGCCATCGCGATCTCACAAATTATACTAAACGTACGGACAACTTTTGATATGGACAACTTTTGGACATTGCTGAAAAAGCCTATTTTTGCCCTGGCCCCTCTTTCCGGAATAACCGACAGCCCGTTTCGCCGGATATGCAAAGGCCTTGGCGCCGACATAGTCTATAGCGAACTCACCAGTTGCACCGCCCTTGCGTACCAGGCGGAGGCTTCTCTGCAGGCCGTTCGTTTCCATGAATCGGAGCGCCCTTTCGTTGTGCAGCTTTTCGGAAATAACCCCGATCATTTCGCGGCCGCCACGCTGTTGGTAAGCCGGGAAATCAAGCCCGATGGAATCGACATCAACTTCGGCTGCCCCATTGCAAAGGTATTCAAACGAGGCGCTGGTGCGGCTCTAATGACAAATCTGCCCCTCGCGAAAGAAGTAATCCTGAGCGTTATCGAGAATACCCACGTGCCTGTGTCCATAAAGACGAGGACCAGGGTCAATGAAGTGGATCTCCTCAGCTTTCTCGATTTTGTCGGCGGCCTCGACATCAAGGCCATAATGGTCCACGGCAGATCCTATGCGCAGGGCTTTTCAGGGCCGAACGACATCGAAACGACCCGCGCCGTTCGCCGGTGTTTCAAAGGGATTGTTCTTGCAAACGGAGGAGTGAACACAGCGGCGCAGGGTTTGGAACTACTGCGAGAGACCGGGGCTGACGGGCTGGGACTGGCAAGGGGAGCAAGAGGAAACCCCTGGATTTTTCATCAGTTAAAAACAGCCATCGACGGTAATGGAAATGGAAAGCCGTCCAGCCGGGATGTCTTCATGACGGCTATGGAACACGCGAGGTTTGCAACAGATTTGAAGGGCGAGCGTGGAATAATCCAGATGCGCAAACACCTGTGTTGGTACTTACAGCACGTGCCCGGCACAAAAAAGCTCAGGCAGAAGGCTGTTGCGATAAGCAACCTCCAGGATGTGGCCGAATTGCTTTCTCAGACAGATTGAACGGCTCTGATGGCTGATTTTGCCAGCGAGGGAACTCTCTAGAGGCTCTCCCGGTCAATTTCAGCCCAAACAGGGGTATGATCGCTGGGGTTGGGTTGGCCGCGTGGATCGACGTCCACCTGGCAGTCAATAGATGCGCCGGAGAGCGGTTCGGTAGCCCTTATGTGATCGAGCCTCCAACCCAGGTTCCTGCGAAAACTCTCCGGCAGGCGGTAATCCCAGAAAGTGAACTGCCGAACATCCGGATGGTGTTTACGAAACAGGTCGATAAATCCCCAGGAAGCCACTTCCGCCAGGGCCTGTCTCTCCAGAGGATGAAAGCCGATTTTCCCGTCCATTCTTCTGGGTGCAAACAGGTCCAGTTCCTCGGGCGCCACATTGATGTCGCCTGTCCAGATAACAGGATCGGACGGTGTGAATTCGCGTTGGAAAAGGCTTTTGAGCCTTGCGAAAAAATCAAGTTTGATCTGAAAAGCTGGATGCTCCGGGCTTCTGCCTTGTGGCACGTAGGTATTGAAAATCCAGATTCCGTCAATTTTTGCTGCAATCAGCCTGGCCTCCGTGTCCGACTCGCCGTCGCCGAACCCGCGCCTCACCTCCTCCGGCTTGCGCAGGCTTAGAATTGCTACTCCGTGGAAGGATTTTTGTCCACAAACGCTTGCCTCATAGCCGACCTCGCGCACGGAATCGACAGGGAACTCCGCATCCTGGCACTTTATTTCCTGAAGACACAGGACATCAGGCCTGTTACGCTCTATCCAGGACGTGACAACATGCTCGCGCGAGCGCACACCGTTCACGTTGAATGTCGCTATTTTCCATTTCATGTAGGGATCCAGTTCTTAATTTTAAACCTCGGGTGGCGCTTGTAAATCTTTTTTCGGTTGCTCGACCGCCTGGAACATGTTAATAAATTCTGTTTAATAAAATTCGCACTCCCCTTTATCTTTTGGTGTCCGAGCCCCCATTGAGTGGCCGGATGCAAAGGGGCGGAGGCAAAACCAGAAGGAGAAAGTACTATGGCAGTTGTCGGAATGAAACAGTTGCTCGAAGCCGGGGTCCATTTCGGCCACCAGACGCGCCGGTGGAACCCCAAAATGAAACCTTTCATCTTTGGTGCCCGCAACGGGATTTATATCATAGATCTCCAGCGCACCGTCAGGCTTTTCAACACCGCTTATCAATTCCTGGTCGATACCGTAGCCGCCGGGGAAAGCATTCTTTTCGTCGGCACCAAGCAGCAAGCCCGCGACACTATCCAGGAAGAAACAGACCGTTGCGGCATGTTCTTTGTGAACCACCGATGGCTCGGCGGAATGCTCACAAATTTCAAGACCATGAAGATTAGAATAGATCGACTAAAAGAACTGGATTCAATGGTCGAAGACGGAAGCATCAACCGGTTTCCCAAGAAGGAAATCCTCGGGCTTCAGCGCGAGCGTGAAAAGCTCGAAAAGAACCTGGGCGGTATCAAAAAGATGAACCGGCTCCCGGGCGCCATCTTCGTGGTAGACACAGAGCGTGAAAACATAGCCGTCATGGAAGCAAACCGGCTCGGTATTCCGGTCGTAGCCATAGTGGATACAAACTGCGATCCTGATGTGATCGACTATCCCATTCCAGGTAATGACGATGCAATCCGGGCGATCAGGCTGGTTACATCAAAGGTCGCTGATGCCTGCATAGAGGGCCGCGAGAAGCTTTCCGAGATCCAACAGGCCACAGTGGACAAGGGGAGCGAACTTGAAGAAGTCCCTGCTGGACAGATTCTCGGACAGGAGGAAAAGGGTCCGGTCGTGGAGATTATAAATCCTGTGCAGACCGAGCAGACCGAGCAAGAGGAAGAGTAAACAAAAATGAGCTTCGCACCGAAACCGGTCCGAGGCTCTTCTTTTTTCAGATACTGATCCCGCGCCAGCTTTGGGTTGCCCCGTTTGCGGGATTCAGGGCACTGACGTTCCATCACAAAATCGTTAGAATCTTTTACCTGAAAATAGATTGCGTTGCTTTACGGGAGGAAGAAATTGGAAATTACATCAGGAATGGTAAAGGAACTCAGAGATAGAACCAACGTTGGTATGATGGACTGCAAGAAGGCACTCCAGGACTCGAGCGGCGACATGGAGAAAGCAGTTGACCTCCTGCGTCAAAAGGGCCTCGCCAAGGCAATGAAGCGCGCAGGCCGGGAAGCAGCCGACGGTTTGGTTCATGCTTATATCCACAGCGGCGGTAAGATCGGTGTTTTGGTCGAGGTAAACTGCGAGACCGATTTTGCTGCCAAAAGTGAAGATTTCGGCGAATTCGTACGTAACATTGCCCTCCAGATAGCGGCGGCAAACCCGCTCGGGGTTAAGCCCGAAGATATTCCGCAGGACATCATCGAGCGTGAACGAGCTATTTACCTGGCACAGGCCCAGGAATCCGGAAAGCCTCAAAATATTCTCGAAAAAATGGTTGACGGGAAAATGAGGAAATTCTACGAAGAAAACTTGCTGATGCAGCAAAAGTATATTCGAGATCCCGACAGGACAATCGAGGATTATTTGAATGAACTGATTGCCAAAATCGGCGAAAAAATCGAGGTCCGCAGGTTTTGCAGGTATCAGCTTGGTGAATAACCACACAGGGCTGTATTGCCGAATCAGAATTGGAGTTAGCCCTGATGAGCGAAAGTGAAAAGCCCGTTTACGGCAGAATACTGCTGAAGCTTAGCGGCGAAGCGCTAATGGGAGCTGAACCCTACGGAATAGATACCGCAGTTTTGCGCGAGATTGCCGAACAGATCTCGGAAGTGCACCACCTGGGCACACAGGTTGCTCTCGTCATCGGTGGCGGGAACATCTTTCGGGGGGTTTACGCCTCATCGGGCGGAATGGACCGATCCACGGCAGATTACATGGGCATGCTTGCAACCGTTATGAACGCCCTTGCAATGCAGGATGCCCTCGAGAAATTCGGTATATCCACCAGGGTCCAATCGGCGATCGATATGAAAGAGGTTGCCGAACCCTACATTCGACGCAAAGCTATCCGGCATCTGGAAAAGGGGCGAATCGTGATTTTCGCGGCCGGCACAGGGCTTCCATACTTTACGACCGATACTACCGCTGCGCTTCGAGCGAGCGAAATCGGAGCCGAAGTGCTGATGAAGGCCACCAAAGTCGATGGTGTCTATGAATCCGATCCTGTGAAAAACCCTCTCGCCTCACGCTACGACCGGATCAGTTTTACCGAAGTCCTCAACCGGAACCTCAAGGTGATGGACGCCACGGCCGTATCCCTGGCCAGGGAACAGAAGATGCGCATCATCGTTTTTAGTCTCAAGATAAAGGGCAACATCAGGAAGGCCGTTCTGGGCGAATCGATCGGGACAGTGGTGGAGGAAATCTGTTATGCTTGATGACATTTATAGTGATCTTCGCGACCGTATGAATAAGGCTGTGGAAACGTTGGAATCCGAGTACAAAAGGCTTCGCACAGGAAGAGCATCCATCTCGCTGGTTGACGGGACCAGGGTTGACTACTACGGAACTTCGACCCCTCTGGGCCAACTGGCCACCCTTACCATACCCGATCCGCGCACAATAGTTATTCAACCCTGGGATACCTCAGTGGTAGGCGAAATAGAAAAGGCCATCATGAAGTCCGAGCTCGGACTTACCCCGATGAACGACGGCAAAGTGATCCGCATCAGTATTCCACCACTTACCGCCGAACGCCGCCGCGATCTTGTAAAAGTGGTGAAGAAAAAAGCCGAGGAATCAAAAGTCTCTGTCAGGAACATCAGACGGGACATAATAGAAAAGATAAAAGATCTGAAAAAAGACAAAAAGGTCTCTGAGGACGAACAGTTTCGCGCGCAGGAAGAAATTCAGAAAATTACGGACGACTACATCAAGAAAATCGATGCCGTGTACGTGGCGAAGGAAAAGGAAATCCTGGAAACCTAGATGGAACTCGATTTGGAGCGCCTTCCACGGCATGTTGCCATCATCATGGACGGCAACGGCAGGTGGGCCAGGCAAAAACTGAGGAGCCGAATTTTCGGACATAAAAAGGGCGCAGACGCCGTGCGCTCCACAGTGACCTGTTGCCGGGAATTGGGTATCGGTTACTTGACCCTCTATGCCTTCTCAAAAGAAAACTGGAACAGGCCTCAAAGAGAAGTAAAAGCGCTTTGGGGGTTGCTCGAAAAATATCTAAAATCTCAGATCCCCGAACTTATCCAGGAGCAGGTGCGGTTCCGGCATATCGGAGACGATGACGGAATCCCCTCATCTGTTATGGAGCAACTTCGCATCGCTGAGGATAAGACCTCTAATTTTGACAAACTAATCCTGAGTCTGGCGCTGAACTACGGGGGCAGGCAAGAAATCACGCGGGCTGCCAAACTTTTTCTGGCCGATGTAATAAATGGCGGCTACGGCGCGGGCCAACTCTCCCCTGAACTCTTTTCCCGCTATCTCTATACTGCCGGATATCCCGACCCCGATTTTGTCATCAGGACGGGAGGTGAAATAAGGGTTAGCAACTTCCTGCTTTGGCAAATCGCTTATGCAGAGCTTTATTTCACGGAGATTTTGTGGCCTGATTTCGGAAAGGCCGATTTCATTGAAGCCCTAAAGGAATTTCAGAGCAGAGAGCGACGATTCGGACGCACCGGCGAACAGGTGAGGGAACGCCAGGGCTCATTAATTGATGACGCAAAGAGCATAGATATTGCGCTTTCAGGTTTGAGCGGACGATAAGCCACGGCTCTCCCCATGGGCCTTCACGAACTCCAAGAGATGACTAGCCGAAATTTCATGTTTGAGTCCCCGAAATCACGTTCTCATATCCAACGCTGGGTCACCGGCATACTGGTCGGGGTGCCGGTTCTCGTCTGTATAACCGCAGGCCCCCCCTGGAGCTGGTACTTGCTTGTCAGCCTCGTTACCGCAATCGGTTTGTGGGAGATGCATGGTCTTCTTTTCCAGGCTCCTCTTTCAGCCAGGTGGCGGATCCTCTCTTATGCCACCGGACTCTTCATGCCCTTTGGAACTTACCTCTGGGGAATCGCCGGCCTCAATATTACCCTTTTTATCTCGTTTTTCGCCGCACTTTCCCTTATGATGCTGTCCTGTCCACTTGATCGGGATCAAATCGGGCGAATTGCCCTGCTCTCTTTCGCATGGCTGTATCTGCCCTATTTCATGTCGTTCATTCTGCTTATCGGGGCAGCGCCACAGGGGAGGTTCTGGATTTTGTTCGTGCTGGTGGTTACCGTTGCAGGAGACTCCGGCGCCTACCACACCGGAGCGCGTATCGGCCGCCGCAAGCTCTATCAAATCGTTAGTCCGAAGAAGACTATCGAGGGCGCTATGGGCGGACTTTTTTCGAGTGTCGCTGCCGGGTCCATCGTGGGCTTTATCTTTTTGAGGGATGTGCCCTTTGCCGCATTGCTCTTCTTTAGCCTTGCGGTCGCCGTTACCGGACAGATCGGGGACCTGATCGAGTCCATGCTAAAGCGAAACTGCGGCAAGAAGGATTCGAGCACACTCCTTCCGGGTCACGGAGGCATTCTGGACAGGCTGGACTCCCTGATTTTCTCTTTCCCCGTTATGTGGGCTCTTTTACAATTGGGCGCTCAGCATAAATATATCGGGTTCTGATACGGCTGGAAGATGACCAAAAAGAAAATATCCCTACTTGGCAGCACCGGTTCGATAGGAAGAAGCACCCTCGAAGTAATCCGCCAGTTTCCGGAGCGCTTTGAGGTGGTGGCCCTTGGAGCGGGTTCCAATGCCGCGCTTCTTCGCGATCAGATATTGGAGTTCTCTCCGCGGCTTGTTTCCGTTATGGACGCACAGATCGCTTTTAGCCTCCAGAATCTTCTCGGCCGGCATGCGGGCCGTTATCCCGAAATCCTCTATGGCCCCGATGGCTATTGCAAAGTAGCAGCCTTCCCCGAAGCGGACATACTGGTATCCGCGATGGTCGGGGCTGCCGGTCTTTTGCCTACCCTTTTCGCAATTGAGGCCGGAAAGAATATCGCACTTGCAAACAAGGAGACCCTGGTAGCTGCGGGACAGATCGTAATAGACGCTGCAGCCCGCAAGAATGTCAAAATTCTTCCCGTGGACAGCGAACACAGCGCTATTTTTCAAGCTTTGCAGGGAAACCACAGGGAAGCTCTCGAACGGGTGCTCCTCACGGCTTCGGGAGGCCCTTTTTTCAATAAGCCAAGAAGCGAGCTGGAAGCAGTCACTCCCGAAGCGGCCCTCTGTCATCCCAATTGGACCATGGGGCGCAAGATAACAATTGATTCCGCAACCCTCATGAACAAGGGACTCGAAGTAATCGAAGCCCACTGGCTGTTCGGAGTGCCGGTCGAGCGCATATCAGTACATATCCACCCCGAAAGCATCGTTCACTCTATGGTGGAATACGTTGACGGCTCGGTTATTGCGCAGATGGGAATTCCTGACATGAAAACCCCGATAGCATATGCCCTGGCTTATCCCGAGCGTCTCCCGCTATCGATCCCAAGGCTCGATCTTTTCCGGCTTCAGAAACTTTCTTTCTATCCCCCGGATGAAGAAAAATTCCCCTGCCTGCGTCTGGCTTTCGATGCGTGCCGCAGGGGGTCTACGATGCCGGCCGTCCTTAATGCTGCAAACGAAATTGCGGTTCACGCTTTCCTTGAGAAAAAGATCGCTTTTTACGATATACCCCGTGTGATCGAGGAAGTAATGAATTCGCACAATCCCTGCGCGAAGCCGGACCTTGAGGCGATTCTTCAGGCAGACGCCTGGGCGCGTACAGAGGCCTCCAATATTATTATTGCCCCGGGGCTGAAAACTAAGGGATGAATCAGGCATCGAGAATTATATTTGGACAAATAAAATCTCTCTTTGAAATGAGGAACTTTTATTGCTGACAATTATAGTGTCAACCACAATAGTACTTGGAGTTTTGATTTTCGTGCACGAACTCGGGCATTTCCTGGTGGCCAAACGCCTTGGAGTGACAGTACTCCGCTTTTCGCTGGGGTTTGGGCCGAAGATTTTCGGAATTACCCGTGGAGGAACTGAATACCGCCTTTCGCTGATACCTCTTGGCGGCTATGTTAAGATGCTTGGAGAGGATACGGAGGAAGAGTTGCCTCAGCACGAGATGGCAACCGCTTTTTCCCAGCAGAAGGTGATAAAGCGGCTGGCCATCGTGTTTGCGGGACCGTTTTCAAATTTCATTCTCGCGATCCTCATTTTTACCTTCCTGTTTGCATTTTCCGGAATCCCCGAACGATTGCCCGAAATCGGCTCCGTCAATGCCGGATCGCCGGCCGAACAGGCCGGCCTGCAGGCTGGAGACAGAGTGCTTTCGATTAACGGCAGCACCATTCGTACGTGGGACGATCTCTCAGAATCCATTGAAAAATTAGGCCTGAACGCTCTGAATCTCCATGTCAAGCGGGACGATTCTGAAATTGACATAACCGTCACGCCCAAAATCAACGAGGTGAAGAACTTATTCGGCGAAACGATCAAGCGGCCTCTGATCGGCATAACCGCGTCAGAGGCTACGACCGTCAGATCGGTGAATCCACTTGCTGCAGGCTACTATGCCCTGGACCATACCTATGCACTGTCCAAGCTCTTTTTCCTCACCGTTGTGAAGCTCATTGAGCGGATAGTGCCTCTCAATTCCCTGGGCGGGCCGATCCTGATCGCCCAGATGGCCGGCAAGCAGGCGCAGAAGGGCATCCTCGACCTCATGAACTTCATGGCCTTTATAAGCGTCAACCTGGCGGTCTTGAATCTATTGCCCATCCCGGTACTTGACGGTGGCCATATTTTCTTCTTTTTGATCGAAGCCGTTATCGGCAGGCCGCTTTCATTGAAAAAAATTGAATTCGCCCAAAAGGTGGGATTAGTCGCTCTTCTGTCCCTCATGGTCGTGGTTTTTTATAACGACATAGCGAGGATCGTTGATTGGTCCACTATCAATTCATGGTTTAGAAGTTTACTGTCGAGGTTGTGAAAAAGATTTTGGATCAGCCCCTCCCCCGAACAGGGAACAATGTGTTCCTCGTTGCTTTCCGTTCATCGTTCACTGTCGTTCAATGAGAATTCTTGCGGCGGATACCTCTACCGCGTCAGGCAGCCTGGCTCTGCTGGACGGAGAAAACCTCACGGCCGAATGGACGCTCAGATCCGCCCAGACCCATAACAGGAGATTACTCAGGTCAATTGATTCGCTTCTCCGCGAAGCGCGGTGGGACCTGGAAACCATCGATGCGTTCGCGGTCGCGTGCGGTCCGGGCAGTTTTACGGGCCTGCGGATCGGAATGACCACTATGAAGGTGCTCGCGTGGACCAGTGGCAAGCTCTATGCGGGTATTTGCTCCCTTGATGCGCTGGCCCTGCCGTTTTGTTTTTCGACCAATCCCATATGCGCCCTTCTCGACGCCCGAAAGGGCGAAGTCTATTGCGCACTCTACCGGCCAGACGGAAAAGGCGGCCTTGATCTTGAAATTCCCTACGCAGCGCTGACTCCCTCACGACTCGCCGAAAACATAATCTCCAAATTTTCAGAGCCTGTTATTTTTTGCGGGGACGGCTGGACAGCGTATCGGAAGATTATAGAAAAAAAGCTTGGCGACATGATTTTGGAGCCTTCATCCTGTTTTCACATAATTCGGGCGGCATCTATAGCGGAACTCGCGAGAAGAAGGCTTGTCCAAGGCAAATCCGACGACCCCAAATCCAGTGTGCCATTGTATCTGCGGCTATCGGAAGCGGAAATCTATTACCCTCACCTGGCGAAAAAGAGCAGTGGAAAACCGGAAATTATTTGATTCTAACCGGCTCAAACGGTCACTGAAGAGAAACGGGGGCTGCGGAAGCAGGGCGCTAAAGGGTTTGTGTGATCCCGGATTCCCTCTTTACTATGTGCTTCGGAACCTGGGGTGGCTAAACCGCGAACCGTGGTGGAGAGATCTGTCCCATCGCGCAAAACGCGCTCACGCCTTCAGGATTGTAAACGAGCGTATCGCGATATTCAATGAAGTGAAAAACTGGAGAAAAAATCAGAAGACGTTGCAAACGCAGGGTTTAAACACGGGGGACATGAATGCGCCTCGGTATTGTAATAAATGTGGTCTGTGCTGCGAGGTGGCAAGCGGAATGCCGGATTTCCCCGCTCCGGACGCACTTCCGGGACGCTGGCGTGAGGTATTTGCCAACGGATTAGGACGAGGCCACCGTTTCTGCCCGTTCTTATGGGAAGACAACCGCTCAGGAGGGGGCCTATGCTCTATTTATCCGCTACGGTCAAATCCATGCCGGCTGTTCGAGTTCGAGGAATGCGACTTCTTCTGGAAATCTCCGGAACCAGACGATCTATCGAGTTCCAGGAAAATCCTCCTGATTGGGCGATGGCTCGCCAGGCTGGTTAATCCCCGCAAGCTGCCACGGCAGAATTTCGGTGTAACGGGTAAGCGTCCAAAATTCCCGGAGTTTAACCGGGTATAAACCTGTCACCGTTGAAATACTTTCCCATTTCCATGGTCACCTTGTTTTCGACGCCATCCAGGCTGCGATTTCTGCCCATCACTTTGTTCAAGAGTCAGGCATGTCTTGAAATTCATCTGTGTTTTTGGGAGCTTAGAATTGCAGTGTAGATGTGGCAACCTTAATTTATCTGGATGTAAGATTTTCACTGATTTTGGAGTATTGCTATGAGCCGAGATAAGTTTGTGTATTTCAGAGACATTTTACTCGAAATTCGCCGCGACATGGTCAGCCGGGTTCAAGACATCGAGAACAGATGGCGGGAGGTGTCCGAGCCTGCCATCGAAGTGGAGGAAGAGGCGCAAAGAGCTACCATGACATTGCCATATGACCGGCTGGATGAAAACGGCAGGCGCACCATAGAGCAGATAGACATCGCGGTTAACAACATCCTGACCGGCGATTTCGGAATTTGTGAAAACTGTGGAGATGAAATTTCCTTGAAACGCCTGGAAGCTCTACCCTGGACACGACTGTGCATCGACTGCGCAGGAGACCTTGAAAGAAAGCCGAACGCAGTCGAGCCCGCAGAGAAATCATTCGAGACGAGCGAGTCGATTAAACTCCCCGAACAATATCAGGGACTTTCCAATGATCAGATCCTGAGAATAATCCATGAGCAGATCGAAAGAGACGGCAGAATCGATGCCGAAGATCTCAATATCTCGCTTCGCCATGGGGCCCTCTACCTGGAAGGGGCCATTGCGGGAGGCCCCGAGCATCAGATCCTCCTGAAGATACTCAGAGGCGTACTCGGCTTTTCAGCCATACTTGACCACCTGGTTGTGGATGAAGCTATGTTCGAGACAGCGGGTCGCGCGCCGGGCAAAAGCGACCCCGCCGCAGGACCGGCAATTGAGGACAGCCATTTCAACGAGGCCCACTCTTTGACCGTGGACGTCGTTGAAGAAGGCGATGAAAAGCCATACCATCCACCCGAAATTACGTTGCCACGGGACTATGGCAGGAAACGCGGCCGGCCCCGGCACGGAACGCACCATTCAGAACCCTGAAGCAAAAAAAATCCCCTCATGCCATTTTGGCATG
>CAVUGX010000055.1:0-23992 GCA_963741035.1 uncultured delta proteobacterium | reverse complement strand
CGTTCACTCGGTTCTGTTGTACTGGAGTTTCACCGCGCAAAGCTCGGCGTAGGCCGCATCGACCAGGTCCTGGGCGCCGGCAGCGCTTTCGTTCAAGGTGCCGACCCCTATAGCCGTAGTGATCAGGATCGCCGTATTGCCGTCCCGGTAAGGGGATTTTCTCATCGTAGACGAGATATAGGGCATGACCTCGCGCGCTTCCGCCTCTGGCACACCCGGGAGCACGATCAGAAATTCGTCGCTGCCGTACCTGCCCATGAAGCAATCCTCTCTTGGCAGGATCTCTTCCAGGAGCTTCGCCGCATGCCTGAGGACCTCCATCCCGCTTTCGAACTCATCCCAGTCCTGGACGAAGTTGAGGTCTACCACCAGGACCGAGAGCGCGCTTCCGGACCGGCGCGCCTTTTTGAATCTTTCTCCAGGACGGTATGTATCTGAAAGAAATTGAAAGCCCTGTGAGCTGGCCCTTTACCGCGAAGTCACGGACCTTTTCATAGGTGAGACAATTGTCATGAAAGGGCTATATTTATTCCGAGCTGCTCCAGCAGGTCCGTGCCGTCTTCCGGATGATATCTTCCGGGTCGGGGCTGCCGAGCAGGAGCGCTCCGAAGAGGACTTCACCGATTTTTAGCGGGATTAACGCGCCTGAGCGCAAGGTATGGCCACTCTCGGAGAGCATCCGGGGATAACCGTTTCTCTCGGTCGAAAGAGCATCGGTTTTAGAGCAGGACCAAAGAGAGCGTGCCCGGATTCGCCGTCCAGCGGTGAAATCCAGGTTTTGGCGTCTATCAGGCTGCCACGGCTCCCCCTGGAAGAACCTCTCCAGGGCCTCGGGATGCGAAAGATATAAAACCAGGAGCCCTGCCTGGAATCGCTCTTTTATCTTCCGGAGCAATTCCTCGATAAGCCTGTCCAGCTCACGAGTCCTGAAAAGGATTCGCTCGACCGCAGCAGAATGCCTCCAGATTTTTTCATTTTCCGAGGCATTGTCCAGCACCTCGACCAGTTGTTTTGCAGCTCTTGGTTTTCCCGCCGCAGTCTCTGGATATCGCCGCTCTCATCGGCGGCGTCCCGGGGCGGGGCGGCACCTGAAGGCCGGGGTCTGCCGAACTGTTTTTTCGATTGCGTTTTGCCATGGAGTTCAGCGCCTCAGGAACGGCTGTCGGAAATCTTGTGTGGTTTGCGGCCGAGTATGACCAGCGTGAGGGCTTCGTCAACGGCCTCAAGCGGCGTCTGGGCAGTTATCACCCCGGGGACCTGGTACTGTGGCTGAAGCGCCACTACACCTTTTCCGATCTTTAGCGCGAGCGCTATTTCGGACAGGGTCCCATATCCTCCCCCGATCGCTATCAGAACATCCGCCGTGTGCACGATGATCGCGTTTCGCGCCTGCCCCATGTTCGTAGCGATTGGAAAATCGATGAACTCATTTGCATCCGCCGTTTTCGGTCCTGGAAGAATTCCAAGCGTAACCCCGCCGATTTCCTTTGCGCCGCGGGCCGCCTCGGTCATGACGCCTCCAAGACCTCCGCACACCAGCACGGCTCCCTTGCGGGCAACTTCTCGACCGACCTCTTCGGCCAGCTTCGCCAAATCCGTCCGGGCTGTCCCGGCTCCGATCACTCCAATAATTGGACTGCCAATTTCTATTCTTTCCATCCCCATTTCCCCACCAGGTCCACGAACCGAACCCCGCCCAGATTTGTTTTCTTGATACCCTCAGCCGTTCGCCGAACCAGAATCAGCTCCTGACCGAACCGGTCGCCGACCGGAACAACCAGTCTGCCGCCAACCGCGAGCTGATCTACGAGCGGCTGTGGAATTTTCGGAGAGCCGGCCGTTACGACAATACCATCGAACGGAGAGTCGTCCAGCCAGCCAAGAGAACCATCTCCGACCCGGATAATAACATTCTTGTATCCCAACTTGTGTAGTATCGAATTTGCCCGATATGCCAGGTCCGGGTGCCGCTCGATGGAAAAAACCCGGTCCGCCAGTTCGGCAAGAACAGCCGCCTGGTAGCCGGAACCCGTCCCTATCTCCAGGACCTTTTCAGATCCTTTGAGTTCCAGGCTCTCGGTCATAAGGGCCACTACATAAGGCTGGGAAATAGTCTGATTTTCTGCAATCGGCAGCGGGTGGTCGCTGTAAGCCTGGTCCCGAAGCGCCTCATCTACGAACAGATGCCTCGGCACCTTTCCCATCACCTCGATAACTCGTTCATCGCGAATGCCGCGGGCCGCGATCTGGGTTTCCACCATGCGCTCCCGGGCCTTCTTGAAGTTCACCATGCCGACATTTCCAGTCTAGTTTCGAATCGGAAACTGCCGGTATCTCATCCGGTGTTTCCGGATGTACCACCAGTCTACAAGCTGCACAGCCGATCTGACACGTATCGCCGAGATTAGGGGAACTCTCGCGTTTTCCAACATAAAAAAATATAAAGCAAGAGGATTTTAAACGCACATAGATTCGCCCTCAGACCATGTCGCTTTCAAGCCCGATGCTCCGCGAACCGGGCAACGATCCGGGAACGCTCTTTCTGCTCACCCATTCACCCATTCACCCACTCACTATTCACCATTCACCATTCACCATTCACCATTCACTATTCACCATTCACTATTCACTATTCAAAGCAGGTTGGCCCAGGAACAGTATTCGCGGCAGATCGTCTCGGACGGCCCCTCCGGCATGCCAATCGAAATATGGCGAAGGATTCGCCTGAACCATGCGCCAAAAGAAAACCGCTCGCCCCTGCCGGCAACCCAGGGCGATACCAATTCCATTTCCGACTGGGGCGACAGGAGAGGAAAAACCTGCGTTCCGGCGTAGATGAAAGCAAGGTTGTCCTTCCAGGAAGAATCATAGTTGAGGAAAAATCCCATGTCGAGGTCTTTAAAAATTCGCCGGTATGCGTCCGGGCAGTGATTTTCGTTCAGGGGGCGCAGGGCGAAAAGCGCCTTCTCCGGATATTCGTCGAAAATGATTTGGACTGCTTTGGCGCGCTCCACCGCATAAGACCGGCCGGCCCCGACGCCGGTCGAAAATGAGCCTATACCTCTGAAAGGCAGGCCGCGTCCGGCCATATCTTCCAGGGCAATCCCCAGACTGGGCGCCTCGCGGTGTGAGGTGTCATCCCAAAACAGGATCAATGGCCTTTTGACGTTGTCCGCTACGAAACGAAACAACCGTTCAAGGTAAATGCAGTCAGCCTGCCTTCGAGATGAAATGAAGAACTTGTCTATCCAGGGCAGGACCAGGGAAGAAATTTTGCCGGAATCGATCATTCTCTGGCCTTGGTTTGCAAGCGCAAAAAGTAGGATGAGACCGTCTGCCCATGTGTTGCGGGTTTTTTCCATCCATGCGCAGACCTGTTCGGGGGAAACACGCTGGTGAGGGCTCAAAGCGCCCGGCCATTCGGATTTTTTTCCGTACCGGAGATGGAAGTGTTCGACCGCGTGGGCCATTTTGGGGGTGAAGAGTCTCTCGGACCTCAAATCGGAAAGTCGCCCGGCTGAAGAGATGTCGAACGATTTACGGATTTTCGCCGCCTCTTCGAGAACTGCCCGCGAAAAAAGATTGAAATTCGCCGGGTGGGCGAACTGAGCTGCCACGTCTTCGAATCCCCAGCCTCCGGCCGCCCCCAGCGAAGCGTTATGCCAGCTCATGACAACCCGGCCTGTCCGGCTGCTGACCCCGGTGGCGAGCCGCCGGATTTCAGTGAGTTCCGCGGCCTGGGCCCGGACCAGTTTTTCCCAGAAGGCCAGCCTGCGGCTTCGCGCCCCTCCCCAGTATAGATGCCTGAGCGATTGTGCCGCCGTTCCCGCTGAATCGATCGCCGCTTTTGACACGACGGCTTTCCCGTGGATTCTCCATTCCGATTCCACCTTTCCGGGCCGCCTTCCGGCCTTTGTGAGAAACCCAAGCTCTGCAAGGGTTATTTCGAGGCCCGAGTCCTGAAGGCTTCGAGCAGCACCCAAACTCGAAATCACGCGTTTTCTCAGGAGCCTCCACCTTCTTCTGAGGAGCTTTGATGGTTCTCCCTTGCCGGGAAATAATCTCTTCGCCTCTAAGTTATAGATGAACGGACGCAGCGGAAATCTTTTTTCGAAAAGCCAGGCCGGCAGATTAGGGGGTATTTTGGAAAGGAGGCTGACCAGGAGTCCACGCGCATCATGACCGTGTGGGATTTTGCCGGCTGAGGCGAGCAGTTCGCAAAAAATTTGAAGAAGCGGCCCGGGAATGTACCGCATTCTTATCCCAAGCGTATGGAGGCAGGAGGCCAGGTTGACATAATAGCCGCTCAGCTCGACCCTGTCCGGATAGAGGAGCAATTCCAGGGCTTCTTTGTGGGCTGTGGCAGCGGTATCCGAACAAACGCGCAGAAATCCCAGGATTTCTTTTCGCGAAAAGAACCCGGGAGCGGGCCAATTTGCCCGGAACATCCCAATATCAAACGTCTCCATAGGGTAGCGCCGTCTTCCACGGCGGCGTCTCGTTTCCACGCGCACAACCGGCGCCTCATTCCCACACACGCAACCACCTGTGGCGGAGCGAACTAAAAAATCCTCCGGACCCCGATTATAACAGGCCGGGAGGATTTTTTAACCAACCGGAATTATTCATAAAGGAATGCTTCTCAGGACTTCTTGCCCACTTTTTTGAGCATCTTTAATGCCTTCTCGGTTTCCATAACCGGTATGACTTCCGCTACGCCGAGATCGGTCCAGCCAAATATCGATGCGGCCAGATGCGCATCGTCTTCAGCTTCGAACAGCCGGAACACCCTGTGGCCGGAAACATCGAACCACTCGCCCTTGATCTTGACTCCTACCGATTTGTCCGACCCCATTCCGCGCTCGATCACCAGGTTCCTGTCTTCGGGTGAGTAACTGAATATGGCCATGAAAAGCATATAATCTCCTTTCGTATTCTTGGTTTGATCCTGAAATTCTCATCACTGGCGAAACTACAGGATTTATTATAGAAGGAGCAAATCGCAAAACGCAAGCGATTTGACTTTGCAGCACCGTCGAGTTTGAATGCTTTCTTGCCCGGCATCCTTGGCAGGGGCCGGCCGGTCTAAAACTAACATGGAGGAGGGAAGACCTTGATTTTGAAATACTTTTTAGCCTGGTTGCCGATGGTGCCGATCGCCATAATCAATGGAGCGGCGCGTGATTTCTTATATGGAAAGAAGATGACCGAGCTCCGGGCCCATCAGGTTTCAACCGTTTTGGGAGCCACGCTGCTGGGCGTCTATATCTGCTGGGTTGTAGTTCAATATTTGAGGCCGGGGAGCGCCGGGCAGGCAATGGGCACGGGCTTCCTCTGGCTCATTTTAACCGTCGCCTTTGAATTTATCTTCGGGCGCTTTGTCGCCGGACATTCCTGGGCCAGGCTGTTCGAGGATTACAACGTTTTCGCCGGCCGGCTCTGGGCGCCGCTGCTTGCCTGGATCACTCTTGCGCCCTACCTGTTTTACAGGCTGACAGATTCCCTGCGATGATCGAACCCGCGCCAACTCCTCGCGCACGAGCCTGTCCACCTGCTCCGCCTCGGATAGGTTTCCCCGTTTACGGCATCCGTCGGAATAAATCCGGCGTTTTTTCTCCAGCATTTTTTCGGCCGCGATCCTCTGATCGGCATCGAGCGGCGTTGTGCGGAGCAGTTTGAGGATGGCCTCTATGCGGTATTTATCCAGGTTCGCGATTGTAGCCGAGAGTTGGTCGGGATGGCCGCCACGCTTTATAACGAATGGCTTTTCGACCAGCCCGATGGGAAAACGGCAGCCGATCCGAAGCCAGAGGTCATAATCTTCGCAGGCGGGGAGCGATTCGTCGAAGAGTCCGACCAAATCGAAAAGCCTGCGGTGGACGACTACGGCCGACGGGCTCACGAGGCATCTTTCAAGCAGCAGCGGGAAACAGTACCCTTCAGGCTTCTCATGATATTTTCGAGGATTCAGGCGCTTTTGGTTTCGAACCCAGATTTCCCCGGTCTGGCACAGCAAGGCATCGGGCTGATCCGAAAAGAATTTCATCTGCGCGCGAAGTTTGCCGGAAAGCCATAGATCGTCGGAGTCGAGAAAGGCGATCCATTCACCACGGGATAAGGAGATGCCCAGGTTTCGTGCCCCGCTTACTCCGGAATGCTCACGTCGAAAGCAGCCAAATTCCCCGGGTAGAGCTGCAAGCGCCTCGCTGGTATTGTCCGTGGACCCGTCATCCACTACGATGATCTCGAGATGCTCGGGAGAGTCCTTCTGATCGAGAACAGAGCGCACGGCATCCACGACGAACTTTGCCCGGTTAAATGTAGGTATTATTACGCTGATCATAACCTGTCAGGCGCATGAGCCCCGGCCGGAGCGCACAAACCTTGACCTCCGGAGCTAAAATGTATAGAAATAAGGCTGATGCCGGGCACGCCCGGCGTGCAAGTGTAAGTGTGTGTTTATAGCAAATCTTTCCGTTCTTTGAAATCAGGAGGCTTCAGGTACCTTAATCTTTTGGGTTTAAAGGGGAAGACGGCGCGAAACCGTCGTGGTCCCGCCGCTGTAAACGGGGACGAAAGCCATAGTTTTCCACTGGCTGGGGTGAAACGGCCGGGAAGGAATGGTCATTAGAGAGATCCGTAAGCCAGAAAACCTGCCTGAATTCTACAGGGGTTCTCGAACAAATCTTTGTTTCGGGGGACGTGGTATTTCCCTGACGAGAGAGGATCAAGTTGAACTGGGTGCAGTCCTTGAATTCCCGTCTGTACGGGATCGAGGACTTTTTTGTTTCATGTTGCTTACATAGGACCTAAAGGTGAAAACATCATGATACTGCAATTTCCCCCGAAGGGCACACCGCAAAGCAAGGGCCTGGTTAAAGCAGGCAAGGAGATCGAACAGGAGAGTTTTCGTATCATCGATGAAGAGATGGGCCAGCACTCTTTCCCTTTCGATCAGTGGCAGGTAATTCGCCGGGTCATCCATACGACAGGCGACTTCGATTATGCACAAAGGGTTCGTTTCACGCCCGATGCCGTTTCCAGCGGAATCGAAGCGCTCAAGACCCGGGCCTGCATCTACGCGGATACAAGGATGATCAGGGCCGGGCTTTCTCCCTGGCGTCTTCAATGGCATGGCAATGAGGTGTATTGTCCAGCCGAAAGCCCGCAGAGCCGGGAACTTGCTGAAAAAAGCGGAGTTACCCGCACGCTTGCCGCCTTTCGCGGTTGCGCTGCGAGTCTGGACGGCGCAGTAATCGCAATTGGAAACGCCCCCACGGCGCTTCTGGAAGTAACACGCCTGATCGAAGAGGAGGGGGTCCGGCCGGCCTTGGTTATAGGGGTCCCGGTCGGGTTCGTACAGGCCGAAGAGTCGAAGAACGCATTGTGGGATGTTGTCAAACAACCCTCGATCACGGTCTTGGGAAGAAAAGGCGGCAGTTCGGTCGCAGTAGCCATCATCCACGCGCTCCTGGAACTTGCCAAAGCCTCGAAACAGGACTAAACGAACTGAACATTAGGATTATCGATGCCCGATAAACCGCCTAAACCTGCGAATAAGAGAAGCAGGCTGCGCTGTGGGTTCAGCACGGGAACGGCCGCAGCAGCAGCAGCCAAAGCCGCCCTGCGCCGCCTGATTACCGGGTCCTGTGGCGACGCCGTGGCCGTGCGGCTTCCTTCGGGCGTCTATCTCGCGGTACCGGTGGCATCGAGCCGCATTGACGGAAAGACTGCATGCGCTTCGGTCATAAAGGACGGGGGAGACGACCCCGATATCACAAATGGAGCGGAAATCAAGGCAAGGGTCTGCATTTTGAGCCGTGGCCCTGTTTCCATCAAGCATAATGCCGATATGTGCGGCCGCCCCGAGATCCTCCTTGTCGCCGGCAAGGGGGTCGGTCTCGTTACGAAGCCGGGTCTTCCGGTAGCTCCGGGTGAGCCGGCGATAAATCCGGTTCCGAGGCAGGAACTATCAGAAAATATAACTCTCGAACTCCTGCTGTCGGAAAATCTTCATCTCGAACCACTTTTTGTAAACAGCTCCGATCCCTCCGTTTTAGCGATGCTGGCTGATAAGCCGGCTCTGCGCCTGCCCTTTTTTGCTGAAGAGGAGCTGGAGAGGACCCTGGGACCGGCGGGAGACTTCTCCATCCTGGTGGAAATCGAAGTCCCCAGAGGTGAAGAACTTGCCAGGCACACACTCAACCCCCGCCTGGGAATCCTCGGGGGAATCTCTATCCTCGGCACGACGGGCATCGTCAGACCTTTCTCCAATGAGGCATACGAGCAGACAATCCAGGCTGCTCTTTCGGTGGCCGCCTCCAGCGCATGCAGCGCGGTGGTCCTCAGCACAGGCGGAAAAAGCGAGCGGCTCGCCAGGGACCTTTGTCGGGAACTCCCGACGGAGGCGTTTGTCCAGATTGCCGATTTTTTTTCCTTTGCCGTCAAGGAGGCCCGCCGGTTTGGTTTTACCCGCATAATTCACAGCCTGTTCTTCGGCAAAGCTATAAAGATGGCCCAGGGACATCCTTACACACATGCGCATACAGTGCCGCTCGATCTTGACTTCCTGGCCGCGATAGCCCATAGCATAGGCCATGATGCCGCTTACTGCCGGGAGATCTCTTCGGCCAATACTGCAAGGCATGCCTTGGAGATTATCGCCTCAAAAGGTTCAAACCGTATCCTCGAATCAGTAGCCCGAAGAGCGGCAGCGCAGTCGGCGGGGCTTGCAGGCGAGGGTACGCAGATCAGGCTGCTTCTTTTCGATTATGATGGGAGCCTGCTTGCGGATGTGTAATGAATGATATCGATACCCGCTTGAAACCGAAAGAATGGAAGCCGCCCCTGATTGCCGTAGTGGGAATGGGGACCGGTCCGCAATGCCTGGGCTCTTTGGCCCTCGACTGGATTAACGCGGCCCAAATCCTGGTTGGAGGCAATCGGCATCTCGAACTTTTCCCCGAATATGCAGGGGAAAAACTTCCTCTCAAGTCCCCTCTCTCGGAGAGCCTGGAAGATATCGCCGGGATTTCGGCTACCAAGCGGGTCGCCGTCCTTTGCTCCGGCGATCCTATGTTCTTCGGTATCGGAAGGACGTTATCGGACAAATTCGGGAGAGAGCGCCTCGTCATAGTTCCCAATATCACCAGCGTTCAGACCCTGTGCGCAAGGATTTGCGAAAACCTGGATAAAATTGACACTGTGAGCTTCCACGGCCGCAAAGGCGAAACCCCCATCGGCAGGGTTTTCGATAGTCTTGCCGCCGGCCGGAAGGTCGCCGTGTTCACCGACCCTGAGCATAATCCGCAATGGATCGCAGGCGAACTGACCAAATCACGCTACTCCGAATGCAGGCTGATTATCGGCGAGGACCTGGGGGGCCCGTCCGAAAGAGTGCGTTCGTTTTCGCCTTCGGAGGTCGCCGGCGAAGAGTTTTCGCCCTTGAACGTCATTCTTGTCCAACCTGCCGAACATCTCATTGAACCTGATAAGAGGGTTGATCCCGACCCAATTTTCGGGTTTGTCGAAGAGGCGTTTGAACGGGAAGCCGGGATGATTACAAAGATGGAAGTCAGGGCGGTGGCCCTTGCCTTGCTTCAGCCCGGGCCGGGGCAGACGCTTTGGGACATCGGCGCGGGAACTGGTTCGGTCTCCATCGAAGCCGCCAGAATAGCGCGCCTGGGTCGCGTGTTCGCGGTCGAAAAAAACCGGTCAAGGTATTCCAACCTGCTTCAAAATCTGGAGAGATTCGGCGTATCCGGGGTGCAGGCAGTATGCGCAAGTGCTTCAGAAGCGATCGGAGCCTTTCCCGACCCCGACCGGGTCTTCATAGGCGGAAGCGGCGATGATCTCGGCGCTGTCCTGGAATCGGTCGCGCGGAGGCTCCTGCCGGGCGGGAGGGTAGTCCAGACCGTGGTGTTGCTTCAGACGCTCGAAAAGGTGACCACATTCTGGAAGGACAAGGATTTCGAGTTATCCATAGTTCAACTCCAGGTGAACCGCTCGGTCCCCACCGGGAACAGCCTTAGGTTCGAGGCGCTCAATCCTGTCTTTATCGTGTCGGCCTGGCGGAGCAACTGATACAATGCGCCGTGTCGGAATTGCGCGCAGGAGGCTCAGATGGGAGAACCGGCAAAAACGAAAGCCGAATATGACGATCTGTATACCCTTCCGGATAACATGGTGGGCGAAATAATCGATGGTGAACTGATTGCCACACCACGTCCCTCGAGAAAGCACGCAAAAGTCGCGTTCTCGTTGAGCTCGGAATTAGGCCCCCCATATGATTTCGGCCGTGGGGGCCCCGGCGGATGGGTTTTCCTCATAGAGCCTGAAATCAAGTTCGCCGAAAATATCCTGGTCCCCGATCTGGCGGGCTGGAAAAAAGGGCGGTTCCCCGTATCCGAAGAACACAATTGGATATCCGTTACACCCGACTGGGTTTGCGAGATCCTTTCGGCAGGCACGCTCCGGTTGGACAAGATGAAAAAGATGCCGCTCTATACCCGGCACGGTGTGCCGCACCTATGGCTGATCGACCCCGCCGTCAAGACCCTCGATGTGTTCAGGCTGGAATCACAAAAATGGGTCGTTGCCGGTTTCTTTACAGAAAAAGACGTGGTGAGAGTCGAACCCTTCCAGGAGATCGAGATCGAACTCGGACATTGCTGGCTCGAGTAATGACATTCTTATATCAGCAGACCAGGGCGCCGTATGTGCTGCTGTACCTTTTGCAAAAGCTCTGCCAGTTAAACCTGTGTTCCTGCGTTCCGTGATGCTCGATGCAAAACGACGCTACAGTGGCGCCCATCTGGCATGCGACATCCCAGGGAAGATCCATTGTCCTGGCCTTGAGCACTCCCGCGCGAAAAGCGTCACCCGCTCCTGTCGGATCAAGTACGTTCGAGACAGAGACCGACGGTATCAGCAGCCTGTCGCCCGCGATATCGATAAGAGCCCCTTCAGATCCTCTCGTGGTAATTACCACCTGCACTGCTTTACGAAGGTCCGCCATTTCCCAGTTGGTCATCTGGAGAAACAGCGCGAGTTCATAATCATTTGAGATAAAGCAGAGCGCCCCTGAAACCGCTTCCCGCAGCTCACCACCCTGCCATATATTCAGGCTTTGCCCGGGGTCGAAGAAGAAGGGTGTCGTGGCAAGCCTCGCTTTTTGCGCGAAATTCATCATGTCCGTCTTGTTGCCCGGCCCGATAAACACCAGATTGGAACCATTGACCGGAGGAATGTCCGCCTCATAGGCCATTGCGCCTGGGTTGAACGCGGTTATCTGATTGTCTTCGAGATCCGTCGTGATATAGGCGCCGGCAGTCAGGACGCCCTGGATCGCTTTTATGTGGTCTGTCGGCAGGTTGTTTTGAAGCAGCCATTTTTCATACCGCGAGAAATCTTCGCCGGAGGTGGCCACAATGAAAGGAAACTCTCCGAGAGCGGACAGACTGTAAGCGATATTTCCGGCAGTCCCTCCGAATTTTTCGACAAGTCCGTTTATGTTGAAACAGACGTTCAGTACGTGGATCTTGTCGGGCAGGATGTGATCGGCAAAGTGACCGGGAAAATCCATGATGCGATCGTAAGCCAGAGACCCGGAAATAAATATGTTCATGGAACTCTCCTGTTTTTTTGGTTCCAGGACCATACATTATTCTTTCGATTTTGAAAACCTCCCAGAATGCCGAAAAGTGAAGAAGATATTTCCCGGCGCCCCGAGTGGTTATTTCCATAGGTGTGGAGATCTTTCGATTTCGATGCCTGAGAAGTGGGAATGGAGAATGAAATGGTTGAGGAATTGCAACTGGAACAATCTTTTGATAAGGCTTTTGGAAGGGCCGAGGAATTGAACGCAGTCTTTGAAAAAAGCGAAAAGCCGCGCCAGCGGATAATAGTTGAGATCCTGCGCAGACATAACCTCCCCGCCCTTGTCGGCCCGTTTTTCGATGCGTATTTCCGCATAACTGCCGGCGGCGGCGACATAGAGAAGCTCACCATTCTTATGATAACGAGGCTTTCTGCGTATCTTGGAGAGGACGCAACCAGTGTGGCGCAAAGACATAAAGCGGCGGTTGCGGATTATATTGAATTTATGAGTAAGGATCTGAGTGAGAACAGCATGTTCTCATCCGGTGAACAACCATTCGTGCCCGCGGATGGTTGAGCGGAGACGTTGGCTGCGCCTCAGTCGCCTTCGTGGTGAATGCTTACAGCCTGTCTGGCGAGGATATCTCCTTCACAAGTCGAAACCCGATAAACTCGATCCTGGAATCCGGAAGCCAGCTAAACCGGCTTGCCGACCGGCAATTTTTCGCATTGCTGAGCCATGAACCTCCACGGACAACCTTCCCGGACGCTGATTTTGGACCGCAGGGGTCCGTACGTGAATCCGAATCGTATTCGCCATACCAGTCCTGACACCACTCGGACACATTGCCGTGCATGTCATGGAGCCCCCAGGCATTAGGACTTTTTTGAGCCACAGGCCGGCTTTTCCGGCCGGAGTTGCCGCAATACCATCCGACCTCGCTCAAAATCGAGTCATAGTCACTATAAAGCTCTGAAATTTCGCCATTACACAAAGAGGTCGAACTCCCGGCGCGGCACGCATATTCCCATTCCGCCTCCGTGGGGAGCCGGTATATCTCTTCCTTTCCCGCGTTAAGCATCCTGATGAATTCCTGGCATTCGTTCCAGGATACGTTCTCGACCGGGCAGTGGTCGCCGCCGGCCGGGAAGGATGATGGATTATTGCCTGTTACAGCTTTCCATTGCCCCAGGGTTACCGGGGTTTTCAACATATGGAACCCTTTTGTCAGGGTCACTTCGTGCATTGTTTCATCGCTGCTTCGGCCGGCTTCATATTCAGGGCTTCCCATTGTAAAGGTCCCTGGAGCTATCTGGACAAAAAAACTTTCCAAAGGAGCAAAGAGATCGATCCGGCTGGAAATTACCCCGGAAATGACAGGCTTTTCTTCAGCCTTGACCGGCTCAGGTTCACGGCCAGGGTTCCCCTCGGTTGCTCCTGCCGAAACAGCGGGATGCATCTCCCGGACTGAATTCCCCACCTGCTGCTTTTCAGGCGGCAAATCAGCCTTCATCATTTTCAGCCTGGAAAAAATCAGCTCCTGTTTTCGTTTCGCCATACTTCGCTTAATACCTTTCTCACCACGAAGAACTCGAAGGAACTACAGGACGAAGCGCCTGATCCCGTCTCTCAAGCGCCTCACGTTGAAGTTAATGAGCAACCCGATCCCTATCCTGGCAAGTTTCATGTATGTGAGCGACTGTGCCTGGTGAATGCCACCTATCTGCTCCACACATTTCAGCTCCACGATCAACGAGTCCTCAACAAGAAGGTCTATTCTGTATCCACAGTCCAGGCGAACTTCCTTGTACTCGACAGGAAGGGGCCACTGTTGTCTAAAACCAATTTCATTCAACGTGAGCTCGTGGACCAGGCATTGTTCGTAGGTTGACTCGAGCAATCCAGGGCCAAGAACACGGTGAACCTCAATCGCACATCCAATCACTCGTTTCGAGAGTTTGTCGAATTCCATCTGACAAAAACCTGTTCTCACCAGGAAGGACATAAAGACAACTGCATTTTCACCGCAGACACGAAGGGGAAGAATATGGAGCTTATAAGAGATGCTTGCCGCTCTACCTCGGTAAAAATCATTAGGGTAGTTTAGTCATGCCCTCTCTACCCTTCGTGCCCTTCGTGGTGAATGCTTCTCATCGTTTTTCCGAATCGGTTTATTTAAACCCCGGGATTCGCAAGGTTTGCCCCGCACTCATAAGGTTTCCATCATCGATCTGAGGATTGGCCGACAGAATCGATTTCTCGCCGGCCGCCGGATCTTCGGGAAACCATTGTTCAGCGATTCCTCTGAGGGTGTCTCCTTTATTTACCGTTATCGTGAATCCACCGGAAGGCGCCAATGCTTTTCCACCGGTTTGGAGATTTTGAGCAGTCGCATTAAGATTTTCGCTCTCTGCGGCAACCTCGTCATCTCCTGTCTGAGCTTGTGCGGACTCCGGATCGGTATTCGAATTTTCGTCTTTGGCCTGTGTTTCCTCCCCTGATGCGGGAACGGGTCCGGATTCTTCGGCAGAAGAAGAGTCCGTATCGATCTTCATTACATTTGCTTCTTTATTGTCGAAAGATTCGCCTTCTTTGGGAAGGACCTCCGGAGATTCCTCTACAGGACCCGAAGTTGGAAGTGTCGCCATATTCGGCATGCTGCTCGAAGGGCTCTTTTCTTCAGCTCCCGGAGGCTGCGAGGTCTCTTCACTTTTAGCTTCAGAAACAGGAGGCAGAGGCCTAGCAATCGGCGCGCTTACTGCTTTGGGGAAATCCGGACCGTAAATCCAGCATCTGAGATTTTCACCGAGGTTTCCCTTGTAACCAATGAACCCCAAGGCAAGGACAAGAGCCAGCGCTCCAGCCGCAAGCGCGGGCTTCAATTTTTCGGCGATCGATTGTCTGAAGCCGAAAAACCTTCCCGGCTTACTTTCTTCCGGCGCCATGATCGCGTCGCTGTTAAGGGCGTCATGCGCTTTTTTAAGGACCGCCCCTGTTACCTTATCAACCTTTTCGATCATGCACACCAGGAGCGCCGTATCGCACAATCGATTTATACTGCGAGGGACACCACCCGTCATTTTATAGATCAGGCTTTTGCAAGCCGATTCAAAACGTTTGTCGAAGCTGGACCCTGCCACCCGAAGCCGATGGTCTATATATTCGATCGTCTCCGAAGCGCTCATCGGGGACAGGAACCGGTTCACACTTATTCTCTGGCGAAGCTGGCGCATATCGCTTCGATGCAGCTTGTTGCTCAGTTCATTCTGGCCGATCAGCAGTATCTGAAGAAGATTGTTTTCCGTCACCTCGATGTTGGAGAGGAGCCGGATATGTTCGAGGCTGCTGACTTGAAGAATGTGGGCCTCGTCTATGATCAGAACGACCTGTTGGCCGTCCAGATTTGCCTTTGTGAGTGCAGCCTTTATCTCATCAGTTAAATCGAGGATTCCCTTTCCTGCCGCGTTGATGTTGAGTACCCTCGCGATATATCGCAATATCTCAATGTATTCCACGTCTGGATAGGGAATCAGAATCGGCTTTATGGACGCCGGCAGCTTACCGAGCAGATGATGGACAATCATCGTCTTCCCGGTTCCAACGTCCCCGCAAACGAGAGCAAAGCTCTTCTTTTCCTTGACAAAATAGAGTAGTGCCGCAATTACCTCTTCATGACACTCGCTGAAAAACAGGAACCGCTGGTCGAGGGTGTTTTCGAAAGGGGAGCAGGAGAAACCGAAGTTGGGATTGTACATTCCTGAAACCTTTGTTCTAAAAGCATTCACCGCAGCATCTTATGTCCTGTTGGGACGCCCCGAAACCATGAAAAGACGTAGGATGGGTGGAGCGAAGCGAAACCCATCAGCGACTTTTCGAGAAACGCAGAAAAAAACCAGTCTCACCGGGAAGAACAAGAAGATCTCACCGCAAAGGAAGAGTGTAAAGAAAAAAAACAATATCTTACCTCGAAAAACAAGAAGACGAAACTACCCGTAACACGGAGAAAGTAAATGGCGCGGAATGACAGAAAATGGCGCTATGCTATATATAAATTTTTGAACCGGTTGGCCGTACTGCTTTTCACCACGAAGAACACGGGCTCGCGGCATGAAAACGTTGCACAACAATCAAGAAAGCGGGGGATAGCGCGAAGAGCGCGAGGATGAAAGAAAAGGCCTCACGGCCGGACACACCCGCGGAACAAAAGATGGGCCACCCGTTGCGAGCGGGAAATTCTCGGTCGCGGCTTCACTCAAACTCCAGGCGCCTCGTCTGCTGGCGAACGATTTGCGTTATTTCTCCGCGTTCTCCGCGTCTCTGAGTGAACGCCTATTTTGCCAATTCCATACCCTGAAGATGAATCTTCATGGCCACAAAATGCAGGTGGTACGATCCGGGACGTTCGTGTTCGCGATCATTTATGCGCAGCAGTTCCATGGGTTCGAACAGGACCGACAGTTCCGCCTGATTGCAGTAGAAATGGGGGTGGGACTTATCCACTTCTCCATCGAAAACAAAAGTGTCAGCCGCTACCTCCCGTCCCTGGCCAAAGAGGCTGTTGTTTTTCGACATCATCGTTCCCTGGAAGATGCCCCCGGGGCGCAGCACGCGATGGATTTCAGACAGGGACTTTTGGACTGCGTCCCGGTTGCCGTGATAGATCACGTTCCAGGCGAGCAGGTAATCGAAGCTCTCGTCTGCGTACGGCAACTCAGTCATCGATCCAGTCACCAAATGAACCGGCTGCATTTGCTGCTGGGCAAGCGAGCGTGCGAAATCAACGTCGGCGCTGCTGGCGTCAAGGGCAAATACACCGAATCCCAGCGAAGCCAAAAAGATCGAATGCCTACCGACACCGCACCCGAGGTCCAATGCCGACAATGCACCGATATTTCGCAGGAGTTCCGCCATTTCCTTCACTTCGGATTCGGGCTTTAGCCAGTCGCGCCGCCCTGTCTCGGTCTTCCACTGCTCATTCCATGCCCTGTGGGCAGTCGCCGTCTCTTCAGCTCTCAAAACCAACTCCTTTCGAAACTGAAAATGAGTCCTGACTCATAGTTAATGTCATGTTCTACGCTCACAGGGTTACGGTTTCATTGCAAACCGGCGAAAATTCATCGCCAATAAAATTTATTCCCGCCTCCTGGTGTGAAGAGCTTGAAATACCGGCCATATTTTACCCGCCCCCCCGTTCTCCGAAAAACCGGCACAACCTTTTAACTTCCTCTTAATCAAACCGTAACACGCCCCTGCTGTAATCGGAGTTCTTGTCCGGCGAGCCGGAAGGTCCGCAGTAGCAAGACAAGCGGAGAGCGCCATATTTCAGATCAATTCCGATTACCCGCACAACGAGACGCGATTTGGCAGGGTGGAATGTCTGGCTGCCCTGCCCTAACCGCCACAGTAAAGGACCTATAATGGGAACGAAGTCATGCGTCTACGGCGGCCCGCTGTTCGATGGAGAGCGCCTGCTTGATTCCGGCTCTGTCATTTTCGAGGACGGGCGTGTTGTGGATGTTCTTCAGGGAGACCACCACAACGGAATTAATGACGCCTGGGATGCGTATGGAAAACTCATAGCCCCCGGCCTGGTCGACCTTCATTCCGATGCCCTTGAAAAATGCATCGAGATGCGGCCCGGCGCCCATTTCGATCCCCAATTCGCATTGGAGTGCCTCGACCGCAGACTTGCCGGATGCGGAATTACCACCTACTGCCACGCAATCGGCTTTGCCGACGATACGTTGAGCATCCGGTCGTCCGAAAATGCAGAGAGGTTGGTCAGGCTGGTCAAAACATTTTCCTTTTCGGGGCGAGCCCTTGTTCGTCACATGGTCCACGCCCGTTATGAAATCGGCAGCATCGAAGCGGCAGCGCGCATTGAACACCTGATCGACAAAGGCCTGGTCGACCTGGTCTCGATCATGGACCATACGCCCGGCCAGGACCGGTTCAAAACGATGCAATCCTGCATGGACCAGAATACCACCTTCGGGATTACACCCGAAGATGCGATGATAGCGGCGAAAAACAAATCCTCCCTAAGTCCCGATGGGCTTAAAATCCTTTCCTGCTTTGCCCGAAAAGTGAAAGCCTCGGGACTTCCCTTCCTGAGCCATAATGACGATTCCATCGAGAAGATCGATTTTGTACATAGTCTCGGCGTTACCGGATGCGAATTCCCCATTTCAATGGAGGCAGTCGAGATGGCCAGGGACTTCGGGATGAGAGTTTTCGTGGGAGCGCCCAACCTTTTTCGAGACCGCTCTTCCAAGGGACATATCAAGGCTTCGGAGACAATCCTGCAGGGCCTGTGTGACGGTCTGCTCAGCGACTACTACCCGGAATGCCTCCTGCAGATGCCTTTCATCGCCAACAAGCGTTACAGCCTCAAAATCGATGAAATCCTCAGGCTGCTGACTTCGAACACAGGCGACTTTCTGGCCTGCGAATCCCAGCCCGGCCGGCTCTCTCCCGGATCGGCCGCCGACGTGATCGTTATAGACGCCTCGGCACAGTGGGCAAGCGTCTCCCAGACCTGGGTTGCAGGCATGCCGGTGCTGTTTCAGAGACAGAGTGGGACAAACCATGGGATCGTACATGCGGGCAAGGCCGGGCTAAAAAGAGTCGATTCCAACCGGGCCGCCTGAATTTCAGTTTAACGAACACCCGATTCTTGCCGCCATGTCCTGCTATACAAAGATCGTATTGCAATTGCCATGGTGCAGCAGCCGAATACCGCTCTTCAAACTGATTGTGTCAGAGAATGTCATGCAATTGTCACATTATCTAAATCAAATTGTCACTTCTGCGTAATATAGATGACTATTCTATTGGCTGCAAATGAGTTGTCCCGGGTTTCATGAGGAAGTTTGCCGGCCCCATGTTCTACCGCGCGGCATGCCTTGAGAGCTGCGATATCTTTGGAGTCGATTCTGTGGAGAAAGAAGACGGGGTTCTTTTATGGACAGCCCTTGTGGTTTGGCGATCGGGCTTTAAGGAGGGGTAACTCATGATAATCAAAAAGATGTTGTGTTTCAGTCTGGCGTCGTTGGTCCTGGGATTCGGCTTGTTTTGCTCGACTGCGGACGCCGCGGAAGACTACGTGAAATTGATTGGAGCGGGAGCGAGCTTTCCGGCCCCGCTCTACAGCAAATGGTTCAAGGACTACCACGGCCTGCACCCGAACGTTCAGGTTGACTACCAGTCGGTCGGCAGCGGCAGCGGCATAAAGAACTTCATCAATAAGACCGTTGATTTTGGCGCAAGCGATGCTGGCATGAACGCCGAGGAGAGGGCCCAGGTCGATGTCGGGGTGCAATTGCTTCCGATGACTGCGGGCGCCATTGTGCTCAGCTACAACCTTGAGGGCGTTCAGGAACTGAAGCTCACGCGTGAAGCTTACTCCGGGATCTTTCTGGGGAAAGTCGTCAAATGGAACGATCCCTTGATCGCCAAGTCCAATCCTGACGCGAAGCTGCCCGACATTCCGATCAATGTCGTCGTTCGGGCCGACAGCAGCGGCACCACGTTCGTTTTCTCACACCATCTGGCCGCAATCAGCCCGGAATTCGCCAAAAACCCCGGTGCCAACATGATGCCGAACTGGGCCGTAGGCACACGGTCCAAGGGCAACGAAGGCATTACGGCGAGCCTTCGCACCACACCCGGAGCGATCGGTTACATCGAATACGGCTATGCCAAAGGACAGCACCTGCCCATGGCCGCGCTCGAAAACAAGGCCGGTAAATTCGTCATGGCCTCCACGGCATCCGCGCAGGCATCTCTCAGCGCCGTCGAAATGCCGGCCGACCTGATGGCATGGTTGCCCGATCCCGCCGGGGACGCTTCCTATCCGATCGTGACCTATACCTGGATGCTTTGCTACAAGCGCTACAACGATGCAAACAAACTTCAGGCGCTAAAAGGCGTCATCGAATACGGCCTGACGGAAGGGCAAAAGAGCAGCGAGCAACTCGGCTACGTGCCTCTCCCGGCCCCGATCGTAGCGAAGGTTAGAGACGCCCTGAACAACATTCAGGGCAAATAGCTTTGAGAGGAATTCTAAATCATCGTGTCTGTCGTCAGCCCTAGCACCCTTGGTCAGGAAACATCCGTCGCGCGCGCGCCGACGTCCATCGAGAAATACGGCAACGTCGTCTTCCGGTCGGCTACCTACCTGTTCGCCTGGCTGACCGTCTTCCTGGTGCTCTACATCGTATACACCATCACGACCCAGGCGCTGCCGGCAATGAGCAAGTACGGATGGGGCTTCATCACGGGTACCACGTGGGACCCCAACACAGGCAGGTATGGCGTGCTGCCTGAGATCTGGGGCACGCTCTACAGCTCGCTGCTGGCCCTGTTTATGGGCACTGTGTTCGGCTTGGCGGTGGCTATATTCATAAGTGAACACTACCTTGCCTCGTTTGTGTTCTCCCTGCTGAAGCTGGTCGGACTCCAGTTTCACCCGGTCTGGGGAAAACTCCCGGAGCGGTTCGAGCAACTGCTCAAAAACCTCATCGAACTCCTTGCCGCCATTCCGAGCGTGGTCTACGGGTTGTGGGGAATATTCTTCGTCATCCCCCTGATTCGCCCTTTCTGCCTGGCATGGCATGCAAAGTTGGGGTGGATTCCGATCTTCGGCACAACGTTGAGCGGCCCCGGCATGCTGCCCGCCGCCATCGTGCTCTCTATCATGATTCTGCCTACCATTTCGGCGATAAGCCTCAATGCCCTGCTGGCAGTGCCGCCCAAGATGCGCGAAGCAGCCTATGGACTAGGCGCTACGCGCTGGGAAAGCATCCTGGCCATTATTCTCCCGACCGCCTCTAAGGGGATATTCGGGGCTGTCATCCTGGCCTTCGGCCGGGCACTCGGTGAGACCATGGCCCTGGCCATGCTCGTGGGCAACTCCAACGTGATCAGTTGGTCTCTCTTTTCACCCGCCAACACTTTGGCCGCCTTACTGGCAAACAACTTCGCCGAAGCAGGTCCCAAGGAAATCGGAGTCCTCATGTTCGCGGCTCTGATTCTCCTCACCATCACTATCCTCGTCAATATGGTGGGGGCCTTCGTTTTGAACAGGGCCTCCATGGGCCGGGAAGGAGTTCAAAATGAGTGAGATCGTCCCCCCGTCTCCCGCCCCTGTCGTCCAACCGCCTGCTGCCGGGATCGACCTCGGTAAATTGGAGAGGTCTCTGCGCCGTCCTCGGACGGCCTTCAACTTTTTTATGAGCGCGCTTGTGACCTTCTTCACCGTCATGGCCCTGGTGCCCCTCTTTTCAGTAGTGCTGATGCTGGCGGTAAGAGGCGGCAAGCGGCTGAGCCTCAGCATCTTTACTCAATTACCGCCCTCTGCCTTCGAAGACGGGGGCGGGTTTGGCAATGCCATCGTCGGCACTATCGTCATGGTCGGTCTCGCCGCCCTCATCAGTGTGCCCTTCGGCGTTCTCGGGGCGGTGTTCCTGGCCGAAGTCGGACCGCAGACCAGGCTCGCCAAAGTGGTGCGCATGTGCGCCAAAGTCCTTACCGGATTTCCATCCATCCTCGCCGGCGTGTTCGCTTACGGGGCCGTGGTCCTGATTACCGGCGGTTTTTCAGCTCTGGCCGGAGGAATCGCCCTGTCCATCCTTATGCTGCCAACGGTCATGCTGACGGCGGAAGAAGCGATCCACATGGTGCCCTCGAAAATGCGCGAAGCCGCCATCGGCATGGGGGCCACCCAAACCCAGACTGTCTGGATGGTGCTGCTGCCCACGGCTTTTCCCGGGATCCTCACCGGAGTCATGCTGGCCATTGCCCGGGCGGCAGGCGAGACGGCGCCTCTTCTGTTCACCGCCCTTTTCAGCAATTACTGGCTCACATCCGGCGGGCATCTTGACTTCATGCAGCCGATGGCCTCACTGGCGGTGCTCATCTACAACTTTTCCGCCATGCCCTTTGAAAACCAGGTCGAGCTTGCCTGGGCCGCAGCCCTTGTGCTTGTGCTGCTCGTGCTTACAGTGAACTTGATTGGACAGAGCCTGTCAAGAAAGACCACGGAATGAAAAAGTCTTCTCAAAAGGACCAGGAGATAATTGTCATGGACCAATCTGCCGAGAGCCTTCCATTATCATCCGCTGGGTGCAATGGCGTAGTTATCGACTGCAACATAAAAGAGCTCTTCTACGGTAAGTTCAAAGCCGTGCGGGATACCAATATCCCCATCGAGCGGAGCAAGATCACGGCCTTCATCGGGCCGTCCGGGTGCGGCAAGAGCACAGTGCTGCGATGCCTGAACAGGATGAACGACCTGGTGCGGGGATTCCGCTTTGAAGGACACGTACACTTTCAGTGCACCGACATATACGACCCCAAAATCGACCCTGTGGCCGTCCGCCGCCACATCGGCATGGTATTTCAACAGCCGAACCCGTTTGCCATGAGCATTTACCGGAACGTGGCCTTTGGCCTTAAGCTGAACGGGTACAAGGGAAACCGCGAAGAGCGCGTCGAGCAGGCCCTTCGAAAGGCCGCCCTCTGGGACGAAGTCAAAGACAAGCTGCACAACAGCGGTCTCTCCCTTTCCGGAGGTCAGCAGCAGCGCCTCTGCATCGCCCGCGCCATTGCCACCGAGCCTCAGGTGCTGCTGATGGACGAGCCCTGTTCGGCCCTCGATCCCATCGCAACGCGCAGGATTGAGGAGTTGATGCTGGAGTTGAAGGAAAGCTACACCATCGCCATCGTCACCCACAATCTCCAGCAGGCCCAGCGGGTGGCCGACAAGACCGGCTTTCTCTACGTCGACACCACTCAGGGGGGACGCACCGGCTATCTGGTCGAATATGGCGATAGTAAGCAAATCTTCGAGGACCCCAAAGAAAAACACACGCAGGATTACATCAGCGGCAAATTCAGTTAAGTCGCCCTTTGCCCGCCCGCCCCGTGCGGCAGTTGAGGAACCACCCATGAGCGCACGAAAAAGCCTGTTGATCCTGGCGGCTCTTGCCGTTGTCCTGGCCGGACTTTCTCCCTCGGCCCGGGCGCAGTCCGCCCTCAAAGCCCCTGCCGGCGCTCTCCTGATAAAGGGGGCGGGGGCGACCTTCCCGTCGCTTCTCTATGAACAGTGGTTTCAACAATACCGGAAGATGCGCCCGGAGGTCGTGGTGCAATACCAGCCGGTGGGCAGCGGCCGGGGAGTCGAGCGGTTCATCGGCGTTGGCCTCGAAGAAGGCGAACGCGTAGACTTCGGGGCGAGCGATGCCGCAATGAGCGACGCCGAAATAGCCAGGGTGGATCGCGGGGTGCGGCTCATTCCCATGACCGCGGGAGGCGTAGCCCTGGCTTACAATCTGCCCGGGCTCAAGGGTAAGCTCAGGCTTAGTCGCGCAGCATACATCGGCATCTTCCTCGGGACTATCAGGAACTGGAACGACCCGGTAATCAGCGAATGCAACCCCGGCCTTCAGCTCCCGAAGTTGACCATAGCCGCCGTAGCGCGCAGCGACGCCAGCGGCACCACTTTTGCCTTCACCAAACACCTTGACGCCATCGATTCTGAATGGCGTCAGAGATATGGCGCCCAAACCGTGGTTGACTGGCCGGGAGGCCCGATGCGGGCCAGAGGCAATGAAGGGGTCGCCACCCTCATCAAGCACTCCGTGGGATCGATCGGTTACGTGGAGCTCGGTTTTGCCCGAAAGTTGGGCTTAGAGGCGGCAGCTTTGGAGAACAAGTCCGGCAACTACATCGCCCCGTCGTTCGAAAGCGCAACGGCGGCCATTGCGGCGGCTGAATTGCCCGACAACCTGAGGGTTTTTCTGCCCGACCCGGAGGGCCCTCAATCCTATCCCATCGTCACCCTCAGTTGGGTGCTCCTCTACAGGGAATACCCCGATTCGAAGAAAGCGGAAGCCATAAAGGAACTGTTTCGATGGTGCCTGGACGAAGGACAACGCTTTAGCGGCGATCTCGGCTATATCCCCCTCCCGCCCAAGATCGTCTCCAAGGCCGCCGCCGCCCTCGCCACGATCTCCCCGTAGTGTTTTCGCTTTTGTATGGATTCGCAGATCCTCCCTGCATTGGCGTACCTCGTGAAACAACCGCCGCTGCACACTTGCAACGCCACAATCTCGGCACTCCGCGAGGTGGAGTCTAAGCATTACGGCCACTCATTCCGGTTTCTACCTTCTCCACTCCAGACCCTCATGGATTCCGCTTTTGCGCAACAATACATAATGAAAGTCATCCAGGTGATTGCCCCTCAAGCTCTATGAAAGTCTCCTGCAAAGCCAAAACATGCAGATCATATGTTTTACGGCAGAGTTCGCGATCAGATCCCACAGTGGCAAGGAGGGTCTAATTTCTCTCGTTTGAATTCGTTGAATTGAGCCCGGCAGGGATGTAATACTA
>CAVUGX010000054.1:0-59692 GCA_963741035.1 uncultured delta proteobacterium | reverse complement strand
TTTTTAGTTTTCATGGAGGACCCCTGGTGCGAGCACGCCTCATGGTTTTGAGCAGCCTCGGGTTCCCGCCGCAATGTGGGCAAAGAAGGGTTTCGGGTCTTTGCGGGCCTGAGAGTTTTTCCGGTATAGACGGTCTCAGGATGGATTCCAGGACGGAGTTTGTCGTCAAAACATTTTGAAGAATCTTAAGCGTCTTTCGGTTTGAGGGGCTGAGAAGGCCGTAATACCTGACTTTATGAAAGCCATCCGGGAGAACATGCTGTAGGAATCTGCGAATGAACTCCATGGCACTGAGTGTCATTCGGCGGGAGATGCCGCTATCGGATTCCCGGTATCGGAATGTAATCGATGAGTCATCAAGATGTTCTATTCGATTGTTGGAGAGGGCGACGCGGTAGACGTACGGAGCGAGATACTTTAGTGCCGACTCACCCGAGCCTACGGGCTTCGAATGGACAACCCATGGTTTTTTAAAAACTTGTTGATCGGCCGCGTCGAGGAAGCCGAGCTTTTTAAGCCCATCCCGGAACTTGGCTCTAAAGATACTGGAGAGCGCCATCACCGGAACGAAGAACTTTTGCCCCGAAGGGAGCCACCTGTTATCCGATGAGAGGCAGCCGCCAGGGATGATGTAATGGACATGGGGGTGATAAGAAAGATCACGCCCCCATGTGTGCAAAACACCGATCATGGCGATGCGGCCCCCCAGGAATTTTGAGTCCATGGCCAGTTTTTTCAAAGCTTCGGCCGAAGCCGTGAAGAGCAGATCATAGACTGGTTTCTGATTGGACCGGGCAAGCTCGCGAAGCCCCGCTGGCAGAGTGAAGGTTATAAGGAAGTAGTTCTCCGGGAGTAGCAGATCCATCTGAGTTTTGAGCCACAGATCGGTTGCGTCGTTTCCACATTTAGGACAGTGGCGGTTTTTGCAGGAGTGATAACTGTATCGAGTCTCCCCGCATCGATCACAAAGATATACGTGACCGCCCATTGACTCGGTGCGGCAGTTCTCGATGTCCTCCATGGCCTTGAGGTGGGAAGGCGGCATGCGGTCTGCGAAGCTGGAACGATATTGCGGGCCATGGCGGCGAAAGATGTCCGCCAGTTCCGGCATGAGACTTCCCGGTTAGTTAAAGATCGTCCATGAGTTCGTTGATACACCGGAAGGCCGCATCGCTGGTCTTGGCTGTTAGATGAGTGTATATGGAAGTAGTGTTTGGAGACCTGTGGCCGAGGTACTCCTGGATAAGCCTGAGGTTCACCCCGGCCTCCAAGAGATGAGTGGCATAGGAATGCCTCAGCGTATGGACACAGGCGTCCTTGTTGACTCTGCTTTTTCTTAACGCATTTTTGAAAATGAACCATAAACTCGACTTTGGTATAGGTTCGAGTGCCGTGGCAGTGGCAGGGGCGTTCTTGTGTTTTCTATAACGCGCTGGAAAGATCCACGTTGGACACCGATGAGTTTTCCATTGCTCGCGCATCAAGTGGAGCGTCCTGTCGGGAAGCGGAACATAGCGGTCCTTATTTCCCTTTCCACTACGAACATGGATAAGCCCTCTGGAGCTGTCGATATCCCGAACCTTGAGATGGGTTCCCTCCTGAAGCCTGAGGCCGCAGGAGTAGATGGTGGAAAGACACGCCCGGTATCGGAGCAAGCGCACACTCGACAGGACACGGCGCACCTCATCGGGACTTAGAATCACCGGCAGTTTTTTCCGTCGTTCGGCCCTTATTAAATGGAGTGTCGGCCAGTCCCGTCTGATCGTGTTTTCATAGAAGAACTTGATGCCGCATAGGGCAATGGTGCTGGTGCTCCGCGCCCACTTTTTAACGTTTTTCAGGTAGAGGAAGTAATCGCGAAGTTCCTCTTCGGTGATCGTGTCGGGGGACTTTCCATAGTGCTCTGCCAGTTGCTGGACGGCGCGAACATACCTCTGTTGAGTAAGGGCGCCCATCCCTCGCAATTGCAGGTCCTCGATCATGCGTTTTCTTAATTTAGTCATGGCATACCTCCTTTTTAGGAAAGAGAATTAAGGGAAACCATATTCCTGAAAGGAGGTTAATTATTCGTCCTTGGGGTTTTTCGGAAAATTATGGAGGGATGGAACGGGCGGGTGACAAGCTGCCGAAGGCTTAGTTCAATGACGAACGATTCGCGTGTCCATGATTTCTATTTCGGTGCAACTTTGGTGCAGGTTCAAAACGGTCCTTACCCCGTCTATGTTTGCGGGCGATGTCGGAGGTTCAAATCCTCTCGCCCCGATTTTGTTTTGCTGTAGTTCCGCCTCAGTTTAGAGGAAAACCTTGTAGCCCGTCTTCAAGACCTCGGCAAAGAGTTTCGCGTTCTTCTTTCCAATGGGACGCTTCGCGTTTTCCATTTCGGAGATGTGGCGTTGAGGAATGCCGGTCATCTCGGAAAGTTGCCGTTGAGTAATACCTTCCTCGTACCTCGCGCCCAGCAAACAAGTACCTGGTAAACTCTCATCGGTGATCTCCCCGAACGCTTCCCGCCAAGGTATAAAACATTCAGGCTCCGCCATGGCAGTTTCAATAAGCCCCGGTTCTTTCGCAAGATCGGCAAGCTTACGTATCTTATCGGACGGTCCCCTAAACCCTACCTCTCGGATATTTTCAGTATGGCGCTTTTCCGTGAGTGCCGACCTATATCAGCTCTATAACGTGGATTTCGCCTGCCGCTTCTTCTCAAACGGCAACGCAGACAGGCTTTCCCGGTTCTCGCCAGCGAACCGGGACGAAAATATTCAACTGGGTCTTGGAGGTATTCGCTTGCTCGCCAGTTGATAGACTTCCATGTCCTCGCGAGGGCCAATGGCTATGACAACGATCTCATCGGCTTCCATCGCGTAAACGACCCGAATCCGATTTCCATCGGCATACAACTTGTAATAGCCCGTCAAGTCCATGCCCATCTTATTACCCAGGTGTTTCCCGATCTGAGGTTCTTTTTCAAGCTTGGCAAGTTGTTTGGCAACGAGGAGTTTTTGTCTCCCGTCCAATCGCCTGAAGTCACCTCTCGCCTCACTGGTGAGCTTAACTTTCCAGGTCGACACGGCTCAGGCCTTCGTCAGCGAGTATGTCGTCCAGAGAGTGAACTCCAGGAAGACCCTTGCGCTGCTGAACTAGTTCGTAAACCTGCACGTGCTCGGCAAGCTCTTTAAGCATGTCCCACACTTCGGCCGGTATTATCACTCTTTTCCCATTGTCTATGTATTCAACTTCTATCATGATTTTTCCATTCCCCGGAGAATGCGCAAATGCGTCTAAAGAAGCCAAACTGATTCTAACCGTTTATCCAGATTCCTGCAATTGATTAGCCAGGGAGGCGCCCAAAGACTCCAGCCACAATGCGTAATGGCCAGAATTCTAGAGAATGGGTGAAGGTGGAGTGTAACATCCTGCCCTTTTGGCGCAACTTTGGTGCACATTCAAGACGGTTACTACTCCGTCTATGTTTGCGGGTGAAGTCGGAGGTTCAAATCCTCTCGCCCCGATTGAGTTTGCCGTTAGCTTGAGCCGACCCGGACAATAAGCATGAGAACTCAACCTCGGCGTAAAGAGTGGACAATAAAGACCGCACAGGAAATGGAGCTTCTGCTGGAAGGCATGCCGGTGGGTCGATTGGCTATTGGCGCCGGTCAGAAGTCCAGCCAAATTGAACGGTCAGAAAGTCTGCCAAGGCTAATTTTGGGCATAACAAAACAACATCGCGCAAGCGATTATTGGTGGAGAAGCAAGATTTAATCGGAACGGTCTAAGGCTACTGTAATAAGGCTCCTTGTTAAGGTTAGTCGAGACCTTGGCTCTTTGTCAGGCTGGGAGATCGGAAAAATGCTTTTCACTCCTGGTGGCCAGGAAACCCTCTCTCCAGACAAGATAGATATCCAAACCCTCGACGAGGGTTTAAGTATAGAAGTAAATAGCAACCGAGTAAACGGATTTTGGTTCGGGAATCAAAAGAAGCAGGGCCACTTGGAAGAAAAAGTAGTTCGCGTGTCCGAACTGAAGAAAAATGAAGAAAATGATGCCTTAAACCGGCCAGATTGGCCCGCTTTTCGACCGATCAAAATGGCCCGCTTTCTCACCGGCCCCGATAATTGGCCGCAGCGACCGCAGATGGTCCATACATCGTTGCCGTGAACTACTTGTTTCTTGGAGGCGGCATTTACTTCCATTGCGGGCTAGCGGGCCGGAAGATAGAGGCGCTTCGAGCGGATTCGCGCGCGTGCTTTCTGGTGGACGATGTAGGGCCTCAGCTTATTTGGGAACAGGGCCGCGGGATTAGTCAGATTTAGAAAAGCGTTGTTTGTTTTGGAAAAGCTGAGTTCGTGGAAGAACCGATTGAGAAGATGCGAATCCTGGAAAAACTGGTGCAAAAGTTCGTGCCTGCAAGTCAACCCTTTCCCCCAATGAAAAATGAGAACGTCGAGAAGACTGCAGTAGTAAAGATCGTCGTCGAGTCGATGAGCGGAAAAGCAAACGTGCTCTCCTCGTCGCACAAGGTTCTTATCAATCGCTTTCACGTACAGAAGCAGTGTGACTCGCAAAGGGCCGCGGTACGCAGGTGTAAATATATAAGCGGCATTGGGCCCGACCCCTTGAACTCACCCGACCCTGTCAACGAGGAAGAACAAGCGTTATAGCGTCAGGTCCCAGGTCTCCCCGATGAGATCGCGCCCGAAGCTGTGATGTTCTTCTTTAGCTATGAGTGTGAATCCCGCCTTTTCATAGATGTGTCTTGCTTCCATGAGAACGCTGTTCGTCCAGAGCATGAGTTTTTGATAGCCGCAACGTCTTGCGAAACGAATGCACTCTTGGACCAGAGAGGCGCCAAGACCCATGCCGCGGGCCTTAGGTTCGACCAGGAGAAGTCGAAGTTTGGCGATGGTCTCACTACCCTGCGCGACAAAAACCGAGCCGACGATTTCCCCGCCCATCTCCGCAATCCAGCAGCGTTCCTTCGACTGTTTGTAGTTGGTCACGAAATCTGAAACGATCTGGGCTACGAATGCTTCAAAGAGTTCATTCCAACCATAGTCCTGTGCGTAGAGGACACCATGCCGGTGGACGACCCAGCCCATGTCGCCAGGCTCAGGCGGCCGTAAGATAAAGGGTTTGGAAAACTTGAATCCCTTTCCTTTACCAAGGATGCTTTCGATAACCTTCATAGCCTTCAGCAGGCGCTGTTGGTCCTCTTCACCGAGGTCACTCAGCATATCCGCCACCTCCTCGCGCGAGCGTTGGTCGAGGAGAGCAAAGGCTCGCTTACCATCCGGGCTGAGGCACATTAGACGTTGGCGTCCGTCCTTTTCGGAGCGGACCCTTTCGACCAGCCCTTGCTGTTCGAGGCGGGCCAGCATACGGCTCAGGTAACTCGGATCGAGACCCAACTCGCGGCAGAGTCCGGTTGCGGTTACATCGTCGTGTTGAGCGAGTTCAAAGAGGATACGAGCTTCGGCCAGAGAGTGGGGACTGTGCAGGAGACCCTCACGCAGGACGCCGATTTGGCGCGTGTAAAAACGATTGAAGCGCCGAACAGCGCCGATTCTATCTTCAGAGGGTTCAACGGGCATAACTCATCTCCTTCATAGCAGACTCCCTTTTATTTATCTTTATCCACAATTTATGTGCCTATGTCAACTAATTTGGCGAAAGTGGTCAAGCAGGAGAATAAAAGTTTGCAATTCTCGCTCGAAGACAGTTCAGTTGGGCCGAGCAGTTGGCCGCTTTTGAGTTCCGAGAGCGCGCCACGTCTCGGACAACTCCTTGCTTAGAACGGGGAAAATGCCCCAGGAAATGAAACGCGAAAAGTATCACGTGGTTGACAATGTTCATCGTAGCAACGTGCAGGCGGAAAGCGGGCTATAAAACTCCGGGGATGGAGGGAGGTGCGGCCTGAAATCGCAAAAACGGATCTCACCAGGATATCTCTTGCATGTCCGGTCTGAAAATCGTATGGTTTTTACGGGTTCCAGGGTCGCAGGGGAAGTTTTTCGGGCAAAAATCCGGTCTCAACATGCAGTTTGGGTGCATAGCGCAGGAGTCGATGCATTATTGCGGATTTATGACGTCCATTGAACAATGATTTAGTGGATAAAGGTGAGCAACTTAAGAGCTACCGAGCCTGTTTAGGGTATAGCTTTTTCGTTATTCCGGGGTTAGAAATGCTGGCAAATAGAAGAATTGCTGTCGTGTCGCCGGCCTAAACGCCGCGAAAACGCTGCAATAGACCCGAATGGGCCTGGCTAAATAGCCAATCTTCAGCGCAAATGATGATGGTCTGCTGCAAATAAATTTGAAGGAGAGTGCTTGATGCCCTCAATGAGTCCTAAAATCAGACTGGCTCTGTTCCTGGGCACGACGGCGTTCTTGATTCTGTGCCTGGGTTTCGCGGTAATTTGGCCGCACGCTCTTTTTCCACGAATCGAAGGATTGCTGCGTGCTACTCGCAATCTCGGAACTACGGGTGGCGTGCTGTTCATGTGCGCGCAGATAGTGGTTGCATTGAGCGGCATTCTTCCTGCTTCGATGATCTGTGTGCTGGCAGGGGCGACATATGGCTTCGGTTTCGGTTTCGCGATAGCAGCTCTAGGAACAATGGCGGGTGCAATATTAGCTTTCGTCCTGAGCAGGTCTTTTTTCAGGCTCACAATAGAACGCATATTGAGCAAGCACAAGCGGCTTGAGGACCTCGATCAGATAATCGCCCGTGACGGTTGGAAAATTGCCTGTTTGCTCAGAATTTCGCCGTTGATGCCGTTTTCAGCAACCGGCTTTATGTTGGGCCTTTCGTCGATCCGTTTCAAAGACTACCTGATAGGAACATTGGCGTCGCTGCCCGCACTGATCGGATACGTCTATATGGGCGCCATTGCGGATTCCACTCTAATCGCCGTGACATCGGGGACCCTTACGTACAAGTCCGCCTTTCTTGCCGTGGGCGGTCTTGCTACCCTAATTCTCACCCTCTATGTCTGCAAGATCGCATCGAAAGTGGTTTTTTTGCCGGGCACAGGGTCCAGGGTTAAGTCCACACAAGGTCCCCAACAGGCTCAGCCGTTACTTAATCCCATCGAACTGGAAACTTAGGAGCACATGGCTCGCGGGTGCAATTTCACAGGTAACGCCTGATTTCCCACATTAAACTCATAAATTTAAAGAAAGGCGTTTGCGATGAGAAAGAGCATGAAGAAATTCTAGTTCCCGGTGACGGCATTTTTGATCCTGGCCGGCCCACTTTCAGCATTGGCTGCCGGTTCGCCGTCAACTCACGAAGGCCAATCAAGTGTTGCAAACATTCCGCAGGGCTTGCTGCAAAACGCTTTTGCTCAAGACCTTGAAGGACAGCCCCGCCCTGTGACGTTCAGCAGCAAAGATACTCCAGGCAGCTTGCTTGTGGCTCACATAACCGGTCAGTTAAACGCCGATTCTCTCCCCACAGAGAACATAACCGTAACCGATTCAGGGAGCCGCAAGGGACCAGGCTGCAAATACCGCTGGGATGTCAAGGACCGCCCCTATACTGCAAGGGATAGTCCGTTCTCCGGCCGCAAATATCGCAAGCGACAGCAGTGTGGCTGATGTTTTGGCCTCGATTAGCCGAAAGGTTGAGGCATCCGTTCCGGGGGCAAGTTCGACTCAGGATATCGCGAATTAGCATTCGGAGCATTAGGAGCCCGATGGCCTCGATCGCCGGAGCCGGTTCGACGTCGGATATTGCTACTACAACAGTAGGTTCTACCTGACCTCCAGTAAGAAATAGGCGAGCGCGTAGCCTAACGCTATCGCCAGCGCAAATGCGGCTCCTCCTTCAATGAAAGCAGCCTGACTGCGATGATTCATCGATAATACTCTCGCTCCTATCGGCAGAATGGCCAGGAACATCAAAAATTCCCCAAGGGGAATGTACAGGGCGCAGGAATCTCCAAGCATCACATTGGCTTTCTCATATCTCCACAGGTTCGCTCTGCAGGCGAGGTATTCGTAGAGTCCCACCATTACCGAGGCGGCCAATCCGGTCAGGAGCGAGGCGATGAGCGCCGCTCGATTCGTAGTCATGGACGCTTTGAGCCATCGGAACAGGCGCATGGCCGGATAGCCTAGCTCCGCGATCATGCAGGCCCAGGCCAGGGGCATCCACAGCGGCGAGGCAAGAAGAAGGACGTCGTTGCCGGTAAGGTAAACCAAGCGGCCGTTGGAAATCCAGTGGATGAGTCCCCAGTCCACGAGAATCTCAAAAATGCCAGCCACGAGTCCAAGCATGAAGAGATCGGATAAAACCTCACCGCCGCGGCCCTCCAGAACTGCCCCCGCCCTGAAGTAGAGGCTCGCGCGAATGCCAAATCCGGCGTATGCCAGGAATTTCCCCGTCGGAGAGAAGGCAAAAAGATAGGCGGCAATCAGCGTAAACCCGAGACCGACACTCAGGGCCGCAAGCCAAACACGGTCCGAATTTATCGAAAGCTCACCAATGCGGCGGAGAAATTCCGGGTCTTCAAGTCCGCCTTTGTGCCGGTAATGCAACATGGTCGATCCTTCGTTTGCGGCCTTTCACACGGCGATCCTAGATAGGAGCCTGTCGGAGTATTAATTAGGTTCGACTAACTTCCCACTTTTTAGCTTCGCCAAGCTAATGGCAGCACTCGGCATGTCGAAAATAAGCTGAATATGTGATCCGCCTCCCACTTTGTAGGAAAAATTTCTGTAAAATACCGTTATCCCGACACGCTCCTAGGACAGGCTCAGGACAGGCTTTCTTTGCGTGAGAAGCATTGAGGTTGCTATGCCCTCTATTTTTTCAGGCTCTACCGGCAAATGAGTACCCGGGGTTTGTTTTTTTCGCCCCGCAGGGGTGCATATAATGGCCCAGGGCCAGAGGAGCGCCATCCCGGGGTGACGCCATCAAGAACCACTCCTTCGACTGTACCGCCGTCTGCGGCTGCCTCCGGCCGTCGCCGCAGCGTCTGACACCCTGAAGTTGTGGGGCTAGAGCGGGACTTAGCCCATTTACAAAGAGCCCATCTAACTCTTATAACTTTCATACTCCTTAATAGACTTATTTTTTTCTTTGAATTCTCAATATCCGTTCAAGTTCGCGAATGCAGTGCTCGGCAAGCTCGATCATTTTTGCATCGTCTTTATGGATTTTCGAAGAACGCTCTCGCATCATTTCTAGCTCTTCATCGTTCCCATGTTGAGAAAACCAATAAAATGAATTTTCAACATCCCTTCTATTTTTAGGGTCGGTTAAGAATTGCGGTATTATGGAATATAAGGTATATGTATACAAATGCCTACGGAACTCGCCTTCCACAGTAACTTGAGCGCTTTTGAGTTCCTCATAGTAGGCATCAATTAGCGCTTTCGTATTGTCAACCTTGAATTCTAGCTCATTTTTTAGTGGTTCAAGCTTCTTCTCTATTTTATCAAGTTGATCAATATATCTAGCATCTATGGACAAGTATAGTTCCCGTGCTCTTTCTTCCACTTCCAATTTTAACCGCCTGACATTGGATTCCATATCGCGATAATCATAATTAAGCGATAAATGGAGAGTTTCAACTTTATTCTTAATTTCAATGTGTTTTTCCAATATAGAAGCCAACTGCCTCTCAAAGTCATCTTTCTTCTTATAAATCTCCATGCAATTGAAAACAGTAAAAAATGTTATGAACGCTAAGGCAACGGCATAAATCAGTGGGCCGATGTCAACATTTCGGTGGTCCCCGGTTTTCAAAACAAAAAAGTACAAAGAATAAGCTAATAAGGTGGAAAGCATAAAAAAGACAATAAGCCACACAATTAAGACAAGGTGATTCCTAACATTCATAGTATAGCTCCTTGTCATGCTAAAGAAGGGAGAGCACCATGCTTGATGAGTTCGGCGATTATCTTTGATGGAGGATCAGGTTTGTGAAGAACAGAAGTGTTACTCCGCCTTTTTAGGTTGTTAAGTATGTCAGATCTATTTAAGGCAGTGTACACAATTATAGGTCGCGTAAAGTGTAGTTCGCCGCGGAGATATTCGTACAACTTAAACCCGGAAATTAGACCAAACTCGGTATCCTCCGATGTGAATAGGTCGCCCCATGGCATCATGATATCGAGTATAATAGCATCGATATCATGTAAATTCGTTTTCACAAAGCTAGTAACATCATTAATCTTATAGATAAGTTCGACGATGTAGCCCTTGGACTCCATGTAATCCTTAATTGTGGACATCCTTCTTCTTTCGTCATCAATCATCAGTATCATGCCCCCTCCTTCTATCAGAGTTGACTAGGGTCCTGCTTACGAAGCATCGCAGGTAGGTAAATGGAAAACGTCGTTGGATTTTGAAGGTTCGTCACTTCGATCGTTGCCCGATGATTCACCAAAATATGCCTCGCTAGGGCTAGGCCGAAGCCTTTGCCTCCTGGATCGATATTTATTGCGTCCAGCGTTCGAATACCGTTTATAAAGATATCTTCCTGTCTATCAAAGGGAATAGGAATTCCATGATTTGAAATGTCGATTATATAAAAGTGGTTATCTGGGGACAATCTACAAGTTACAGTTATATTGTATTTGAAACTGTAACGGTCATGTTCATATGAATACTTAATTGCATTGATAAGCAGATTGTGGAATACTATTTGCATGCGGTATTTGTCAATAAATAAAGGTGGCATATTGCAAGCGTTCTTGTACATGATTTTAACATTACGATCGCCCAATGCTTTAGGATTTAGCATTTTACGTATCTTGTTTATTATTTCGGCAAATATATCAACCAATTCGAATGAATAATCCTGAATTTCATCTTCGAATACTGATACGCTGTTTACCGTTAGTAATGATAGATCGCACTCCTCTTGAATATCCAACAGTTTCTTTCTAAACATTTTGAGCTTTGAACTATCATTCAAAACGTGTGGCAAATTTAACTCTAGGTATTCAACAATACTCATTATGTTGCCCAAAGATGCCCTGATTTCATGTGGCATTTTAGTGAGAAGCTGCTTCTGGTTTTCGTGAAAAATTGATACTTCTATAAATACCGAAATTAGTTTAGCTATGTAAGATAAAATATCTAAGTCTTCGTGATTAAAAGCTTCTATTGTGCTTCCTAATAGTCGGTTAGGTTTTGTCGCACAGCGAATTACACCGATAGCTTTGTCTTCTACTATACTGGGAATTGGCATCAATAGGAATGTGTTTGACATTTCTTTTTCGAGCCATTTGGAAGGTTCTATATCTACGTGATTCATGATCATCAGTTTATTATCTTGGAAGACGGTACCAGTTCGACCTTCCCCAATATGGTAATAGACATCTCTCTTAGTAAAATTCTTGTAGGATCCCGCGAGCTTTTTACCTGGTACTACACCCAGGGAGGCTCTTAATCTTATTAGCTTGTCAATAGGGTCAACAGTGAAGATGGAACAACCCCGGGAATAGAGTTCCTCGCTAATGATCTGAACGGCTTTGTGTAGGAAGCTGGACAAGTCTCTTTTGGTTTCTCTCGCGGCAAGAATCTCAAATAGAATCCTGTTCTCGCGAAGACGCTGAACATTTGAGAGCGTTTTTTCAAGCACCTTTAGGACAATTATTAATTCATCCCTAGTTAAGGTGTTCAGCGGGGAGTCTATATCTGGGTATAATATGAGGATGCCGTAGGGTTCTCCAGTCTTATACTCTCTCAGCTTCATAAATATGGCCTTTGTCAAACCCAGGCATTGGGCTAAATCAATAGATTGATACGAGCCGTCAGTTACGACGTTATCTACTGTCAATAGGCTGTCGTTCGATTTTATTAAAGCACCTGCAGTGGAATGTTCAACGTCGAGTATAATTCTATCGCGAATCAGTTCGATAACTTGTGCCATGTCAACAGAGTTGCCATGGCACTTTATGGAACTGTATATCAATTGGCTAGTATGTTTATTATAGGTTAGCAATGAAGTAAACAGAAGGTTGGGTATGCATTCAATCAAAGAGTCGTTTATATCATTAAATACATCAGTGATTTTTGTAGATTGGATTGATACGAGTTTGTGAAGTAAGTTAATATAGAATGATAAGTCCCGAATAGTCATTCGGCAGAATCTCCGCATCGCCACTGGTGAAAAGTGGGAGGAATTAATTTATATTAATGGTGATGTGAATAGACCATGGCCTGATGCACATGTAATTTGCGTGGTTGCCCTCGTTAAAATTAAAGGTTTCAGTCCTTGAGTCGCAAAGAGGTCCAGCATCCATGTAATCGAAAATGCGATCTGATATCAGGAGGAGTCGAATCAACTGGAATCTACATACTCTCTTTTCAGGGTCTTGCCCGCCACTTAAGCGCTTATACCGCATGCTCAGAGATGTGGTCAATGTTTTAATTTGAGAAAACGGGGTCATAGAAAAAAGGGTCACCGTTTGACCAGTTTTGACCGATCAGGATACGGCTGCAACGGTCAGCAACTTTCAGGTCAGAAACCATGGGTTTCCGCACTTTACCCGGCACCGTGACGAAAGCAAATGTAACTCGAGTTGCATGTGGATCATGTATCGCACTTCAGGGACCTTGGTCGCTCCGTGAATGTGACTTTCTTCCGAGTGCAACCAAGCTGAATTATCCGTATGGATTTCATGCCTGAATAGCCCCACATGGTCTCGATTGCTCGAATATCCGTGCGGGAAAAACACCTGTTCTCGTTGATGAGCCCCCTGTTCCCCCCCCGATGGTCCTAACCTTGCCCCTCACGGATGGCACGTGATCTTCGTGATCCTCAACGCCTGAGGCGTCCCCGATGGTCTGGGTCATGAAAGAGCCCTCAGAGCAACCTAAATGCTATAGTGTGGAAATACCACCCTGACCCCTCCCTTGTGCTCTCAATCACGGAGTACCCCTCGGAAGAGTATTCAGCAGGTCGAGTATGTAATGCTCCAAGCCCGGAAGGTTTCAGAACCGATGGCAAATATCCGTGGTCCGTTCGGAATTCGGAGCCCCCGAAACTGAAGATTGCTCTCCTGACCCTCGAATTCCTGAAGACTCAGAGGTTCAGCGCAACCAGATCATACCTTTTATGCGAGATCCGTTTGTTCAGATTCCGACTTCTGGGAATACACCGGCGGTCCCACCGGCTTTCAGGCTCTACCGGCATGCACGTGTTTTTGGTAGAGGACCAGGTTCTTGAAGTCGCGAGAGACGTCGAAGCTTATTCTAAGGGCATCGGCATAGGGGCTTCGGGAAGCGTCTTCGCCGTTGATGGTTTCGATGACAATGCGGCGCATCGGTTGAAATCTTCTTGTGAGCAGGTGGTGGAGCAGGCCGAGGTAGGATTGCAGGTGAGGATCGGTCTCGGGCACGTGAAAGATGAGGGTCTTTGCGCTGCGCCGTGATTCCATGACCAACCTGCTGCCATGATAGACCAAATGGGTCCCCGGAACCCGCCGGGGGAGCTTTCCTTTCAGAGCGTCCAGCCGTATGCCGCAAACCGATGCCGGATCTGTGGCGCAAATCCAGTAAACGGAATCTTCCGGGAATTTCCTTTGGAGCATCCGGAAAGCATCGTGAGAAATGAACTGCGGGCCAGGCACTCCCTGAAAGAAATAGCCGGTCAAGATTTCTCCCGAAAGTTCCATCAGGCGTAGCGATCTGAAGATATTGCCCCAACTGAACGCGGGGAGTTCGTTTTGCAGAAGCTCACGAAATAAGATACCATAACGATCCAGAAGCAGCCGTACCCGTTCCTTCCCGCGCTCGGCCCTTTCCAGGAGATCGTCTTCGCGCTTCGGCCATCGAATACGCATCCAATTCCCGGCCATCGGAAGCGAACCCTTCCACATGGAAAAGCCGGTCCTTTGACTGTACCGCCGTCTGCGGCCGCCTCCGGCCATCGCCGCCGCCGCATCCGAGACCCTGAAGTTGTTTTCGATTCCATGGCGAAGGGAGGCGAACGTATCGTTGGTGAGCTTCCCCAGCCAGACTTCTTTCCAGAGCATGTCAGCCAATCCCGCCGGCCTGGTGTTGGATAAACCAACGAGAGTTGAAAAATTGTAGCGGATTGCCGGGTCCGGAAAGAGCCGGGCGAAATCTGCGTCAGCCTCCATCTCTTCGAATTCGCGTTGCATCTTAAGGGGTGGACGCTCCCCGGCAGCGGGTTTAGAATCGTTTGCCGTGTCTTTCACAGAAGATGGAACCAGGCGAAGAAGCGGCTTTCCGAATCCCCGCCTTTCTTCAGGCATTCGAAAGACCTTTGCCGCCGGTGATGCCGGGAGGCTCTCTTCGGACAGGCTCACGTCTTCGCCGGCCTGAACAGGGGTCCCTTCGCCCGCGCCTTCTTCCTGCAGAAGATCTAGATCGGGCTCAAAGGAGAAGGCGACACGCCTGCCGCTCATTCCAACCCAGCGAAGATCGCTCTGCTGCATGATGGAGTCCAGCCAGGAAAGATCATAAGGTTTGAGGCGCGCTGGAAAGATCTCCGTTTCCCAAAGGTCTGCCGGAGCAGGGTAGGAGACGAGCTGCTCTATTGTTCGGAACAGTCTATCGAGGCCGGTTTCGGATTCCGGGGTGACAAGACCTTGCCATTGAGCAAGAAAGGGCTGCAGCCTATGGATGCCCAGGGCGGAAAAGGCGGGTATGGCGGCTGCCCGTGAAAGCCGGAGCATCACTTCATAGTTCCGGCTGTCGCAAATGCTGTCCTGCCCGTCATTCTCCCTTAGACGTCCTGAAACGAGTCTTTCCGCATCTATCAGCGCCTCCACTGCTCCTGCCAGCCGGTCGTTGTCCAGGCCAAGGGTCGAGCGCACGAATTCCATGCTCCTGGGCGAATAGAACTGGAGCCATTCGGAAAAGATCGCCGTGAACAGTTCGTCCTGATGCTCGTAAGGCGGATCGGAAACCCAACGACCCTCTGGACCCCGGCCTAAAAGCCCTGCCGGGGTGACGGAGTTGTCCTCGTAAGCAGGCTCGGAAACCTCGAGCTGCGAGAGAATACTCCGCAATTGTGAAGCCTGGAAGGCCACACCCGAGTCCAGCCTTGAAGCGGGCAGGGAGTCGATATCCCAACGCAAACCAAGGCTTATGCGCGGAAGATTTTCAAGTGCAGCAATCAGCGGCTCAGCCGCATTCGGCGGGTTGATCCGCACCAGCCTGGCGGCAATTGACGCAAGCACGGTTTCAGGGTCCAGGCCGTGATCACGCCGCATGGCGCCAAGCAGCCTTTCCCATTCGGATTCAGGCAAAAGAAGCCGTTCTTTTACCCATTCGATCAGGTCCGGAGCGCTATCGGGCGAATAGCCGGGGCTCAGCCGCTGTCGCTTCAGCTCGAACCGTTCGGCTAACTCAACGGAGACCGCCGGGCGCAGCTCCGGGATCGAGACTACCTCGTGCAGAAGATCGGCCCTGAGCTTTGAACCCTTCCCGGACCGCGACTGGTCGTCCATGTACATGTATTGATTGATTTGGCCCCAGGTGATGGACTGCGCCATCGGGCTGGGGTGAGCGGTACGGGCTTCCGACCAGGTGATGATGCCCGATTCCAGGTCAACAAGAACTTTGGCAAGTCCTTCCAGGTCGAGTTCATCCCTCAAACAGGTGCGCCATGTCTCCAGTAGGATAGGGAAATCCTCATACTGGAGCACGGAGTCGAGCAGCCTTTGAGAACGAAGCCGACTCACCCAGAGCGGCATACGCTCGTTTAGTTGGCGGCGGGTGAGGAGCAACGCGCGGCCGGCGCATTCCCGGAACCTGGCTCCAAAGAAACCGGAGCCCTCGAGTTTCTTCCTTATCAGCCCGGAAAAGTTGGCGCTGGTGACCAGGGAGAGGATTTCTTCACCGGCTGCTTCATGAGGCAGTTGCAGCATAATGGAGTCATTCCCCGGATAAAGCTCCGGCCTATAGCCGTAGCGATCCTCCCAGGCCGTCTCGACGGCCATGGCAAACGGCCGGTTTATGCGGCCTCCCCAAATGGTGTGAAGCACGATCTGATTTCCGGGATATCCTCCAGGCGCCGAGCTGATATACTCTATCAGCAGATGGCGCCGGTGCGGCAGAACCCGCCCGGTCGCCTCCTTTTGTCTCACCAGAAAAGCAATGAGCCGTTCCACGGCGCTGCGATCCAGACTTCGAAGAGCGAACAATAGACCGCGAGGATGGAGAAGTGAAGGCCGGGCGGAGAGCAAACCTGCAAGCTGCTCCACGGCACTGGTGTCGAGGATGGGTGTTTTCCCGAGGAAGGCTTTCACCTCGGGATCTTCCAGCAGTTCCTCGGCCGCTTCGAGAAAGTCTGCAATCCGCTCCGAAAAATGAGAGTCGCGCAGATTTTCCTCGGCTTTCCAAAACGGAGGAGCTGCTGCCCCGGGTCGCGCCGGAGTGACGAAGACATCGTTGTGAGTGATCCGGTCGATCTTCCAGTTCTGAGTACTGAGGGTAAACACCTGGCCGATTGAAGCTTCCCAGACGAACTCTTCGTCCAACTCCCCGATTCGCGCCCCGCTTTCATTGTGGCGCAAATGGAAGTAGCCCCTGTCGGGGATGGTGCCGCCGGAAAAATAGACTGCCTGCAGCGCGCCTTTTCTTGCCGTCACCGTGTTTTCGAATTTATCGACAGCTACCCGAGGCTTCAGCTCTCGCAGCCGGCTGCCGGCATACCTGCCTGCCAGCATCTCGATCACGAGATCAAACTGCCGGCGGCTGAGCGATTGGTAGGGATAGCTGGTTTTAAGCAGGGCATAGAGAGCATCGAGATTCCATGTTTCGACGCCTGTCATCGAAACGATGATTTGGGCCAGCACGTCCAGTGGGGAGAGAATAGGACGCACCGCTTCGATGTCCTGACTGAGGATTCCCCCGGACAGTACAGCGGTGTGCAAGATATCCTGGTCGTCCGTGGGAAAAAGAGTTCCCCGGCTGATTTCCCCTACCCGATGACCCGCCCTGCCGATCCGTTGAATAGCGGAAGAAAACGATGGAGGCGCCTGAAGCAAAATCACCTCGTCAAGGGCTCCGATGTCTATGCCCAGCTCCAATGAGTTCGTGGCAACTATGGCGCGCAGTTCCCCGGCCTTGAGCTTTTTTTCCACTTCGGCGCGGATTTCGCGGGCGAGGGAGCCATGGTGGGCATAGGCCAGGGGAGCCGGTTCGCCCTCGTTCAGCAGATGTGTGAGCTTTTCACACAAGCGCCTGCTGTTGACGAAGACCAGAGTCGACCGGTTCCTTGTGACTATCTCTTTGATCTCGTTTACAAACGGCTGCCAGAAGGAGTCCCGATTTTCCCAATCGGGGGCTGCCTTGGGGAATCTAACGGTAAGCCTGTAGTCCTTCTTTTGGGAAGAAGAGACTATGTGGACCGGTCTGGCGGAGTAGCCGGGGCTGCGAAGATCTCCAATCATTCGGCGGCCTCCGACGAATAGAGCCACCGTTTCGAGCGGCCGGACGGTAGCCGAAAGGGCAATGCGCTGGAACTCGCCGGAAAGCGGCACCAGCCGGTCGACTCCGGTAATGAGATGCACACCACGCTTGCTGTCCATTACCGCATGAATTTCATCCAAGACCACGGTTCGTATATTTGTCAGCATGGATCGGCCCCCGTGGGAGCTTAACAACAGATTGAGGCTCTCCGGTGTTGTGATCAGAATTTCCGGGGGTTCGCGCAGCATGCGGCGGCGCTCGGACTGTGGCGTGTCGCCGCTTCTTATGGCGATTCCGAGAGGAGGCCAGTATTCTCCCGATCGAGTGAAGAGCGCTCTCAGCTCGGAGAGCGGCCTCATGAGATTTCTGCCGATGTCGTTGTTCAGCGCCTTGAGTGGCGAAACATAGAGCACGCTGATTCGTCCGAGCGGCCATTTTCCCGCGATCAGCTCATTTATCGCCCACAGGAAGGCAGCGATCGTCTTGCCGCTTCCCGTCGGAGCAGTGATGAGGACGTGCTCTCCCGCCGCAATGCGCGGCCAGGCCAGCGTCTGCAGGTCAGTGGGCACTCCGATGGATTCAGCAAACCAGCCGGCTACAAGCGGGTGGAAATAATTCAGCGCGGATTGATTCTTCTCCATCTCAGACAACTAAACTATCGAGGGGGCCTTGCTTTTTGCTGCTGCTGTTCTGTTGTCGTCCTTTCCATCATGTCGGTTCTTACCTCATCTTTGGTGATGAAGCCATCGCCGTTTTTGTCCAACAGCCTGAATTGTTTTTCCTGAAGCTTCCATTCGCTTCTGCTGATCCTGCCGTCATGATCGGTATCCATGTACCGGAACATCTTATCGATCACGTGCTCCATGCGGGGGGCCTTCTCTGCAGGCGTTCCTTTTTGACTCGGGGGTGGTTGCCGTGTCTGCGCAAAAAGGAAAGCGCCATGAACCATAAGTGTGATAGCAACCGCGATAAGAATTGATTTCCATCGAGCCATCTGATTTCACTTTCATCACGCAGGCTAAATGAGGGGCAAAATTCGCCTATTTTGCTATGACTGTGCTATTCGCCGGCATACAGGTATTTATAGATAGATTGCGGAATGTAATAACGCCTCTTATTTAACACAACCCCAAGGACTTTCCCTCCGACCATCTCTATCTTTTCCCTCACATGCTTTGCCGTCCGCCATTTAGTCCTTTCCGCCTCCACAACAATAATAACTCCGTCCACCTTTGCGGTTATGGCCAAAGCATCGGGTGAGACTGTAAGCGGCTGAGAGTCGATAAGAACGAGATCAAAGTTATGCTTCAGGTCCGCCCAAAATTCATCGAACCTCGGCGAATCGAAAAGCTCCGGCGTTGGGACACAAACGCTGGACGCCGGGGAGACAAATAAGCTTGAATCATTCACCTGGTAAATGGCGCCCCCTACATCTGAAGATTCCATGAGGGCCTCGGTCCAGCTAAATTGTGATTCGACTGAATAGAACTTTGACTGAGTCCCTTTGCACCGGTCCGCATCAACCAGCAGCACTCTATAGCCAATCCGGTCTGCTACAGTTTTCGCCAATTCCCATACAATAGTTGAAGTACCCTCCCCCGCACCGGACCCTATGAACTGGACGACAGGGTTCTTTACACCAGAGAGCAGAGTGTCGATCACCTTGTAAAGACTGAGCATCTCTTCCCCAATCTTCAATTCCTCGCGATTGAGAAGGTTTTGGGGGATGATAGTCTCAATATTCTTCCCGTTCGTCTTCTTTTGCTGGTAGGCTTGCTGCAGAGCGTCATAAATTTTGCTCATAATATCACCTCCGCCGTGCACGTCCGGCTGTGGCACTACCCTGGTTTTGTTTGATAATCACTTTTCACCGGAAAACCATCCTGTCCCGTAATGCTTTTTGGGCAAAACTTGAATGCGCCACATGAAGAGTTGTGTGAGAAACGCGGGTGAATCGGTGAATGGGTGAGTGGGTGAATGGGTGAATAAGAGTTTCGAAAAGGAGAAACGCAGGAGAATCGGTGAATGGGCGCGTGGGTGAATAAAAGTTTCCAAATCCCGCTCGAAGACAATTCTGTTGGATCGAGCATGCCGGCCGCCTTTGAGTTGCGAGCGCGCCACGTCTCAACCAACTCCTTGCTTAGAACGGGAGAAATGGCGCCGGAAATGGAATGATGGTACTGTAATTTCAACTACTTACCGAGATGGATAGCGGAACTATCCCAGTTGTATCGAGCAGTTGCCTTGGCCACCTGTGCTCTGTGCTTTTCTGCTCTGAAAGACTTCCTCTGCTTGTCTGCGAGGCATATCACCCAAGGTTATGGTTCTGATCCGCGTCGACCTGTTGCACACCCAATCTAACAGGCTGTAAAACCACGGCCTCTTCTTATTTAACCTCCCAGATTTCCAGCATACTCATGTTATCGTCGACTGCCGCGAAGGTAAATGCGTTTTTGGAAGCAACCAGTCCGATTCCGAATGCCCCCCCGACAGCAGGATCGATCGAAATCTGGTCAACGAACGTTCCTTGTGGGGTGTACTCAACTATTTCGCTGGGCATGCTCGCGTTTTGAAATGCCGCCAAATCGCCCTGCGCGGAAATCAAGTCTCCGTTGGGAGCCACAACAAGTCCGAGCGGCCCATGTAAATGGGTCGAATCCTGGACTACAATCATACCCTTGCCGTTATCTCTATGCGTAGAAGACGGATTCTTAATGCCATAGATGGCGTTGTCGCCAGTGGATGCTACGTACAGGATGTTCTTTCGCGTATTTAATGCCAGCCCTGTCGGGCCCACAACAAACGCTGCGGAATCGCACCTGTGTTCATAGCCTGACGCGATTTGAGTTGCCGACCGCACTATGACGGGATCAAGAATATCTCTCGTATTAATCGACAGATCGATCCGTACCACTGTCCCACTCAAGACGTTGGAAATAAACACCTGAGCAGAAGCTCCCTCATCATTGATCGTCATATCCCACGGGCCGTCGAGAAACTCTGCGTTGCTCAGGGTCTTTACCAGGTTTCCGTTTTTATCCAGAAACATAAGTGAGCCCTGCTCAACCCCCTGTTCCACATTACCGTTTTGATTACAGGCGCCAAGCCCACCGGTAGACGGGACATTTCCGACCAACACGAATCCTCGCTTCAAAATTCCAAGCGCTGTCGTGAGTCCCAGTCCTGTCTGTCCCTGAAAGAAAACCGATTGTTTACTGGTGGTTCTATCGATCAGCACGATGGTGGTGCCGGTCCCCTGGAGGTTAGAACTATTATTAAAGTTTGACACGAGAATGTCACCGGGCTGAAGCAGCCCACCCGAAGAAAATCCACTGGGAACAAAGGCGACGCCGTACGGGTTGACGTCCCCATTTATCGTGGGAACAGTCGAAACGGAAACCGTTGGACCCGTCGTTGGAAGGTTAGAGATGATCGGCTGACTATTGTTCCAGGCCAACGCTACTCCGCCGGTCAGCACGATAACAATTGCACACACCAACAGACTGAAATCTCTTGGTTTCATACTGCTCCTTATCAAGTGGTTTAGTAATTAGAATAGTCCTTCTCGATGCAGTAGCCGTGTAAACTGTTAAGCAGGGAAAAGACACAGCATCATGCCGGCAAAACCAGCCACTCTTAGAAAAAGGGCCCCTCTTGATCTCTTTCCTTACGGTAGTCACTCAAATAAGGTCAGGTAACAGTATCGGTGTGGTCACAGAACAAATTTCTTTCCCACATTGCGGAACGCAATAGCATTCTTAATGCTAAGTCTGCTGGTATCGTGCTGAGCGTGAAGATAAGCGATGATTTTAGAGAAATAAATAAGTTGAATAGAGTATTCTTTTACGGAAACCGGAGTATTTGGAACTTGAAAATGACGCCAAATATGGCTCTCAGCTCATACCACCGGCAGGAGAATCTCGATGAATCTTTTTTCAAACTGTCTATCCATGTACGCGTTTGCCGGAAGACCTATATTTTCTGACTTCCACGTTTCCTCACCCTACAATCCGGGCGCTCATCGAGCAAGTCTCCCGGGTGCTTGGCACGGAGGCATTCACTCCATCCCTACCTGCTCTGCTCTTACGTCTGGAAAGCAGGTACGAATATCCCGATATGGCACGATGGCTCAAAACCTCATTTTCAGGTCGGATTCTGCCCGCAAAACCTCTGGTCATCAAGGCAACTTGCATAATGGCGGCAGAGAGGTGGCCTTTTCTTTGTCCGCGTGATATAGTCGGGGCTTAGAAAGGGATGCCATCCCCACCAAATTACGTCTAAAGCCGTATTCACCCGTAATTTTACCTATTTAAATTACGCCTGACCGAAACCTTAACCAGGAGTTTCTAACTCATGTTGTCAATGGCCATACCAAAAACTGGATGGTCGACAACACCAGATAAAGGAGCCGCGCCCAATGAGAGTTTTTCTCAAAAGGCTTACGGCCCTTGCCATCTGCGTGCTTGCCGCGCTGCCAGTTCTACAGGTGAGGGTTACAGCCTACGCACCAGTCCCGCGATGTACGAAGATAATCAACCCAGACATCACCGCATCTGGGCATCGAATTGTTCCCGCAGATCATTACCGGTTAGTCGCATTTAGCCCCGATTTGGCCAAGCAATTTAAATTCGGAGACCGATTTCGACTGGAAGTCGGAGGGGAGTTTTTTGTTGTTGAGTACCAGGATCGCATGCCAGGCCAACGACGGAAAAAGATCGACTTTCTTCTCCCAACCGTTGGGAGCTGCAAGGAGTTTGGAGTTCAAAAGGGAAAACTCAAACTGATCGAAGGCAAGGAGATGTTGTGATGATGAATATAGCCGTAGTCGATCAGTGCAATGATTGTGAGAAAGTCGATTATATCGGGACCCGCAGGATGTCTGCGAGGTTTAGCCCCGCGACGAAATAGCGCCTGCGGACTTGTCTCAACGGCGACGCACATCAAACGCCAAACAAATACTGAAGAATCGACAATCCGCGTCGGGCCGGGAATAAAAGCCGGCCTTTTGTTTGAGAGGTAATGAGGAATAGATATGTCGCTTGCAAACGCACTTGATCTCGCCCGCTATGTTACTGACCACTGGGGCGATACTCGGATAAACGAATTGAGCAGAGTAATCGATTGCGGCCCTGAGGATTCCCTCCCTGGTCAGAACACTATCGAGCATCTTCTCTCATGTTGTTACCAGGCGAGTCTTATGAGGGAGGAAGACAGGCCCGTGCGGTTCCGTCTTATTTTGAGAGAGCCGGGCTGTTTCGACGGAAAAGACGGACCGCCCGCCGGCCTGCATCGACTTCCGTTTAGCGAGCCGCAACCTTTTGATGAGTATGCGCTACAGAGGCTATCTCCCGCGACCGATTTTTATCGGTCTCTGATTGGAATAAGAGATGGCACTAAAGAGGGTCTGCAAATCTGGGGTATTGTCCACTCCGGGTCTCGATGGATCCAAAGTGTATACGGCGGAAGGAAGATCGCACCCGCTTTGCCCCTTTCGCTGGTCGTTTACGTGACTGATCCCGGTCGAATAACCGTCTGCAAAGGTCCTTTGACGATTGCGACATTAAATCGTGGTCAGATCATTTCCCCTACACACGAAGTCTTTGACTCAGTCTGGCTTTCCGGCGGTTCTGCCTCGGTTCGCTCAAGGATTTGGGGGTTACACTTAGCGGCAAAGGCTGCAGCCAAGAAGCCATGGGCGGATCTCAATCCCCGTATTGCCCGCACAATTGGCCAACAAGTAGCCAGGCGTATCATCAGTTCTGTCAGAAATTCCGGTCACGGCGGCACAGTTCTCGTGATCCCTCCGGAAATGGTTGCGCAAGTATTCGAGGAAAACCAATACCTAAGCATTGAATACATGGTGACTGATGAGACCACACGAAAAAGATTTCAGACTTTGCTGGTGAACCTTATGAACACAATTGCGGAGGTGCATGGCCGGAAATCAAACCAGGGCGAGCTCGTTGGATGGGATGAGTATGCGGCCAGCACCGATGAATCCCTTGCACTGTTGGATGAGGCTGTTTTTGACCTCGCGCATCTCTTTGCAGATTTGACAGCGGTGGATGGTGCGGTGGTATTTACCGAGGCGTTCGAGTTGCTGGGGTTTGGGGCTATGATATCCGGGGGACTGAAGGGGTTGAAGACAGTGGCTCGCGCATTGGATATAGAGGGGCTTCAGAGAGAACAGATATACTCAAGAAGCTTCGGTGCGCGGCACCGCTCGGTCTTTCGTTTTTGCAATGCCGTGCATGAGGCAATTGCTATCGTAATCTCTCAAGATCGGCTGGTGCGCGTCGTCAAATGGAAAGAAGGCATGGTTACCTATTGGGATCATGTCGCAGGAAGCATCATGGATTTTTAATAAGACGCCGCTCCGTCAAAAGATGGTCATGCCTCAGGCAATGATCTTTCCCCCGGAGGTATCGGGGATTGGCATAATCAAGGAGCAGAACCATGCACGCATTTCTACAGCTCGTTCTTGCCTTGCTGCCGTGCGCCTTGCTGATGCGTCTCATCCTCTTCATGGATCGAAACGAGCGCGAACCCCTGGGTCTCGTGTTGAAAATACTGGTAATGGGCGCAATTTCAGTTATTCCGGCCGCATTGATCGAGCAGGTGGTGGAAGGGCTGCCATTCATGAAGGCAGCGGGGTTGAAACATGCATTTTTTGAATCCTTCCTATGCGCAGCGCCCATAGAGGAATTATGCAAGTTGATGCCGGTAGTGCTGTTCGCCTGGAACCGGCCTGAATTCAACGAGGAGAACGACGGCATCGTTTACGCCGGTGCCAGCGCCCTTGGTTTTGCTTTACTTGAGAACATCTTTTTTGTGCTGAGCAAAGGATTGCTGGTGGGATTGATACGAGCCCTGAGCTCTATCCCCCTGCACTGCTTTACCGGTGTCGTGATGGGTTATTATGCAGGTAAAGCCAAGTTTGCCACTGGCAAAAAGCTGCCCCTTCTGCTCACTGGTTTCGTCTGGGTGTATTTTGTTCATGGACTCTACGATACGCTGTGCTTGTCCGGTTCCAGCCTCGTCATGCTGCTGTTGCCCATGATGGTGGCGGTCGCATGGATTGGAATGGCGGTATTGAAGAAGGGCCGGCGATTGTCGCTCAACCGCGCCATGCCGGGTCCAGCGGCAGAAGGCGCCATCAGCAACGTACAGGGCGCCCTTCCTGAGCATCTCCGGGATATTGACCTTCCCAAACCAGTTTCGAGCCACGTCTGGAAAGCCGTTATCAGCCGTTTGCTCCTTGTCGCCTCCTTTTTGTTCCTGGTATTGGCGTATTTAGGCGAGGTTCAAAACAAAAATGGAAATATTCTTCAAGTTTTGGTGGGTGGGATCATCGTTGTATGCATACCCGCGACCGTGGGCAGCCTGCTGGAAATCTCCTACCGGCGTGGCAAGCGGGCGTTGAGCCCAGGTCCACGGAGATGAAAAACTGCCTGGAGGTCCTCATTTCGAAGGTCCGTCTCCTGCAGGGGAACATCAACGATTATTATTTTAACCGGGCACTACTTACGACTCATCATCGAGGATCGTTCTGGTTTATAATTTCGGGGAAAGCGATTTTACGCTCATTTTGGGATGGACTTTCGCGCAAACTATCAGATATCGTTTATAAAAGTGGCTTTGGTTGGAATTCCACACCGAGATCCCTTCGATCACTTTATTGAATGGTGCAACATTGCCCGTACTGAAATTTTCGAGTTATTCGCCCCCGCCCTTTTTCGCCAATGGGCATGTTCAAACCATTTTCTCAAACATCCGTCGAGTACCGAACGTTAATTATCAGCGGAAGCGACTCACCACTTCCGACAATGACTTTCTCGATATCGACTCTTGTATCATTGGAACGGATCGAACGGCGATCGTCAGCTACGGGTTAGAGGGAAACTCCCATCGACCGTACGTTTTGGGCATGGTACGGGTGTTGATTCGTAATGGTTGGAACGCTGTGGTTTGGAACTTTCGGGGGTGTAGCGGAGAACCTAATAAGAAGCTCCGCTCTTATCACTGCGGTGATACGGAAGATCTGAACAGCGTACTCCAGTTTGTTCTTAAAGAAGCAAACAGCCGCAAAATTGCCATGATAGGATTCAGCGCGGGCGGAAATATGCTAATGAAATTTCTTGGTGAGCAAGGTATGGAGGTCGCCCCATATGTTTCAGCGGCTGTCGGGATCTCCGTGCCCTGTGATTTAGCGGGATCTGCGCAAAAATTGGCAATGTGTTCCAATCGAATTTACACCATGCGTTTTCTGTTAATGCTTCGTGAAAAACTACGTATTAAAAAGCAATTATTTCCTGGTTCAATTCCAAACCACATTAACAGAATTAGAAGTTTGATCGATTTCGATTCTGCTTATACTGCGCCGGCGCATGGGTTTAAAGATGCTTATGATTACTATGATAAGAGCAGTTGTCTTCCATATTTGGGAAACATAAAAATACCCTCACTACTGTTGAATGCACTTGACGATCCGTTATTGTCTCGTTCCTGCTTTCCTTTTTCCCAGGCTGAATCAGCTCCACAATTGTACCTGGAAACACCACCTCATGGCGGGCACGTTGGTTTCGTTTCCTTCAACGATCAGAATGAGTATTGGTCGGAAACAAGGACGCTAGAGTTTATCAACGATCATGCCATATAACAGTTTTCTCAAACATTGTGGAGGGAAGATATGCCGATGCTCTTCGAAACCACAACTATAAAAAGCATGTCCTTGCCCAACCGGTTCGTCCGTTCGGCCACATGGGAGGCAATGGCGAAGGATGATGGCTCATGCTCCCCAAAGCTTACCGATCTCATGGTCCAGCTTGCAAAAGGGGGAGTGGGACTGATCATGACAAGCCATGCATATCTTAGCAGGGAAGACAAGGCCAGACCCTGGCAGCTTGGTATTTACAGCGACGAACTTGTCCCGGGACTGACGGCCATGGCCAAAGCCGTGCATAATGCAGGCGGGAAGATCGCCGTCCAACTGGCTCATGGAGGATGCCTTGCCGATCCGGATCTCACGGGGCGGATGCCCCTGGGGCCGTCGAGCATAAAGGGTGAAGGCATGCCGAATTGCCGTGAGATGACCGGTGATGATCTTCGAATGGTTGCGGAAGCTTTCGGCAAGGCGGCGGCCCGAGCGCAGGAGGCGGGGTTCGATGGAGTCCAGATACACGCTGCCCACGGCCATTTGCTGAGTGAGTTCCTCTCGCCGTTTTTCAACAGGAGGAACGATCGATATGGCGGAAGCGTCGAAAACCGGGCAAGACTCCTCCTGGAAGTTGCACATAATATCAGGGGAAAAGTCGGGGACAGGTTCCCCGTGATGGTCAAGATGAACTCGGAGGACTTTGTAACAGGGGGACTTACCGTGGAAGAGATGCTGGAAGTTGCCTCAATTCTAGAGAGCGCCGGTATCGACGCCGTCGAGCTAAGCGGCGGGACCAGGTATTCGGGCGACTATGGGCCGATCAGGCTTGGAAGGCTCGATACTGAGAACATGGAAGCCTATTACCTGGAAGCAGCCAAGAAATTCAAGCAAAAGGTCAGGGTCCCTCTAATGCTGGTTGGCGGGATTCGCTCCTATGTGGTAGCGGAACGAATAGTAAGGGAAGGGATCGCGGACTACATTTCCCTGTCGCGTCCTTTGATCCGGGAGCCCGATCTGGTCAACCGCTGGAAGTCTGGAGACACCGCTAAGGCAAGGTGCCTCTCAGATAATCTTTGTTATGAACCGGCAAAAGCGGGCGAGGGGCTTTACTGCGTTGTGGAGAAGGGTCCCGGGCGGGTATAAAGTCTAGAAACATTCTCGTTCCTTTTTCAGGGAGAGACTTTTTTGATAATCTCCTGAATAGCCGGGTTATTCATTAGTTGCATAAATTTGTCATTTGACATGAGCGCCGTGACATCGCCCGAAGCCAGGTCCTTCATCATTTCAGGATCTTGAGCGGCGCGCATTACGTCAGGGTCATTAGTGAGGGATGAGAGATTGTTCATGATGCTTTGATCGCTCATCATGGCATCACGCATGGTATTAATCTGCGCAGTGATATTGGGCGCCGCCGTCTGCGGGGCTGCATTCGGCGCTATGGGGGAGGGGGCGCTGACGTGCTCACCTGCCGGATCGCCGGTCCCCATTTTAATGCTGCTGATCTTGGATTTTTCGATGACGATCGTTCCGAGAGTTTCAGATTTCAGTGTATATAAGCCATCCTGTAATGAGATAACCTCGGCGCGGATGACGCTGCCGTCACGCAGATCGATCTCGGCGGGTTCTGCGGCGAATGCCTGCCCGGCAAGGATAAACAGCAGAAAAGTTACAATTCCGGCTACTTTCATCATTTGACCTTAATTCACCAAAACTCACCAAGGCAAGAATCAATGAGCAAACAGAGTTCACCCGTGACTTCATTTCGGCGGACCGCCCTCAAAATCAATTATAAAAGACTTTTGACAGGATTGACAGGATTAACAGGCAAACAACAGGCCAAAGGATAAATCACATTCACCGAAATTGCTGGAAATTAGTGAACTTCTCCCGTTCTGGCAACGGGGTCTGGCCTAATGTCCCTTTTGAGTTCCCCTCGAAACCCTCGAAATCTAATGAGGGGGATTCGCGAGGAACTCAGGGGAAGGGAGCACAGGAGGGTCGGGATGAAATACAGACAACGAATTAATAGTCCTGGTATATCTATTTATAGTTATGCTCATGGATCTGTATGGTGATAAGAAATCAGACATTCCTTCCTTAGCCCTTTCTTTCATATTTCGCTCTTCATCCTTTAGTGGTGTATGAAAATAGGATATAGTACCACGATTATTTAATTCGTTATACTCTATGGTAATATTTATTTGTACACCTTACCATATACATGTTTGCCTACCTTCTTGTCGTTATCTAATAGCTTATTTCTGACGTAATGTTTCGGTCAATAAAGTATAATTCGCATCACCACGAAAATCTACTACTATTGAGGTCAATTGCTTTCGAAAGAATCCATAGGTAATGCTTTGTATATCAGCATGACTAATTGTAAGCTTCTCATTTGTCCTTTTGTACCAGTCTTCATGTGCATATCACACTCATTTACCAATGGGTATAGTCCCAAATGCAGTGAGCTGTCAGCAACCCCTAAAATCAGAACTCAAAAGCTAAAACTCAAAGCACGACCGGGTTCTTCCCGCCATCTACGCCAATCGTAACCCCCGTTAGATAACTTGCTTTACGTGAAGCAAGAAAGACCACTATGCTTGCGATCTCACCCGGGGACGCCATACGACCTATCGGAATACGATCGACACTGCGCCGATAAGCTTCTTCTACGCTGATGTTTGCAAGGCGCGCCTCCGCCTTCATCCCTTCTGAAACCCTGTCTGTTTCTGTCAGGCCGGGACTTACTCCAACGATGCGGACCCCCTTCGGGGCATAAGCAGTGCCCAGCCCAGCGGTCGCAAGCATAAGTGCGGCGTTTGCCGAGCCACCCGCCAGATGAGTCGGCGTGGCGACTCTTCCACCGCTGCCTATAATATTGATGATCACGCCTTCACCTCGTTTTGCCATGCGTTTCACCAACGGATCAATGGCGTTGATGTAGGTAAAGAACTTCGCATCAAGCGCCGATCTCCATTTTGCAGGCGTCAGTTCATCCGGTGGGGTGCGTTTGGCTGCACCGGCCGAGTTGACCAAAACGTCGATGGGGCCGAGAAGGCTTTCAACTTTATCGAGCATTCGCACTGCCTCATCAGCATTGGTTAAATCGGCGGGAACGCCAAGAGCGTCAGGTAAACTTAGAAGGGCTTGGTCGATGTTCCCGGCGGAGCGTGAGCAAATGGCGATCTTTGCAGACTCAGCCGCAAAGGCTTGCGCGCAGGCCAGCCCAATTCCTTTCGACCCGCCTGTCACGAGAACAATCTTGCTGTCGAGACCTAAATCCATAGTAAGATCCCCAATAATTCAGTGAAGAAATCTGTAAAGAGGGCGTTTGCCGCCCTGGTATATCTTTCTTTTTTGGAGCCGGTCCATGATTTCATCCGCGACAAATATCGATTCAGCTTCCGGTATTTCCGGGTCGGATTCCATCCGAAACATCGCTTGGCATGCTGATCGTAAATCATACGATATCGGTATCAAAACGGCAAGAAAGACGCCAATCAGACCAGTTGGGGCAATTTGAAGAGATACCATCATCCCCTCAATCGATATCTCGCTGCCAACCCCACATGGTGTTGGAGCAGGCTCCGGCTAATAAGATGCGATAGTAACGGGCGAGAGGAAAAGCCGACGCGACATGCGCGTACCACTTCCCGGCAGCGGTAGACCACCCTGTGTCCAACCGCGACCAGCCGTCTGATGGATCGAGTCTAAAGGCAGTTTGGCGCTCTCAGAACGATGTCTTACAGCGCTTCGCAACAGCTTTCAAAATCGCGGATTTTTTGCTTGACAATGGTTGGCAGTAGATATTAAAAAAGATTGTCGACAATCGACAATCGACAGAGAACGTGAGCTGAAGAACCTCCTCGCGATGACTATCTCCTGATCCGTACCATGATTTTCTTTCTCTGCCTTCCTTCAGCGCCGTTTATCGCACCGTAAACAGTTATTGGCCTCGGGCCGGGATCTCAGCCAAAGATTGGTGATACCGGCCGTCTGAAAACATGGGGCGCCGCAGATGCATGGAGTACGGACTTCCGGCCTGCTTTCCGTCATCTCCGCATTATCCGTCTCCTTCACACGCAAGAAGAGTGACGGACAAGGAGTTTCGCAGTGGAGCCAATAGGAATACCCAAACCCTCATCTCTGGCGGAGCAAATCCATCGGGCCCTCTCGAAAGCCATTCTCACCAACGAGTTGAAACCTGGAACCCCCCTCACAGAGGTGGAGTTGCAGAAATGGTTTGGCGTGAGCCGCGCTCCCATCAGAGAGGCCATTCGCCTGCTCGAATCCGAGGGGCTCGTCGTTACGAATGCATTCAAAACGAGACACGTCCGAAAGCTCACCCCCGAAGAGATCCGGGAAACTTACACGGTCCTGGCCTGCCTGGAAGGATTTGCCGCCAATCTTGCAACAAATCAAATCAGCGAGGAGCAGCTCGTGGGCCTTGAAAAGAATATTGAACAGATGGGGGAAGCCTACCGCGCCGGGGACCTGGATACCTGCACCAGGCTTAATTTCGAATTCCACAAGACGATCATCCGGGCCGCGAACAACAGTGTGCTCAGGAGGAGCATCTCGAACATCATGAAGAGCCCCGGCTGGTACTGGCTCACTCGGGTTTACTACGACAATCCCGTCCTGGTGTTGTCTTCCGTAGCCGATCACACCGAGATTCTGAAGGGTCTGCGGACGGGGGTCGCCGAACTGGCTGAGGCGGTGGTTCGGGTCCACATGTTCAACATCAGGTCCAACTGGCAGGATCAAATGTGAAGCGTTGGAGAACCGGTGGTCCGGCACTGGCTTCGCCTTTACTTTGTCCCTATGTAGAAGGTGGAGAAGACCGGGGCCGCCGGCGTAAGGTGATTTTATTCCCGAATCGTTGATGAGTGTCTGTCGGCCGGCAGCCGGCCGATGCGTTGCGGCCGGTTTCGTTTGAAGATCAACATTCTGCTGAGTGAATGGAGAGATGGAGGACCATGGAAGCAAAAACACACCTCAAAAACAGCGGCAAGTTCATGAGCCTGAAGGAAGCGGTGAGTCTGATAAAGGACGGCGATCAGATCACTCTCGGCGGTTTCACGACCAACCGGAACCCTATGGCCCTGTGCCGGGAAATTATCCGCCAGAGGAAGAAGGACATTTACCTGGTAGTGCATTCTCACGGTCAGGGATTGGATCTCATGATAGGCGCGGGATGCGTGAGCCGGGTGGAGCTGGCTTACGGAGGCGTCGCGCGTTTTGCCCCGACGGGCATCCGGTTCAAGAAAGCCGCCTGCTCCGGGGAGCTACAGGTAGAGGATTACTCCAATTTCCACATGATCCTTCGATTCATGGCCGGGGCCATGGGGTTGCCCTTTGTCGCCACCACCTCGGGGCTCGAAACCGATATCGTAAAGAAAATGGGTTTCCCGGACGAAGTGAGGGGGAAGGGCCAGGTCCCTCACAAGAAGCTCAAGGTTATGCGAAATCCCTGGAAAGAAGAGGACGGGGACGTCGTCCTGCTTCCCCCACTCAACCCCGACGTGGCGCTGATTCACGCGCAGTACGTAGGCGAAGACGGGACTGCGCGAATACAAGGGCTCACTTTTGCGGACCTGGAAGAGGCCAAGGCTTCAAAACTTGTCATTTTAACCTGTGAGGAAATCGTTCCGACTGAATACATTCGCCGGGACCCCGACCAGAACAGCCTCCCCCATTTCCTGGTGGATGCGGTTGTGCGGGCGCCATTTGGGGCCCACCCGACCGCGTGTCATTTTTTCTATGACTACGACTCGAAACATCTGCGCCTCAGCGCCGAGATGTCAAGAGACGACGATGATTTCAAGAGATATCTGGACGAGTGGGTTTATCCCTTCGAGACCCAGGAAGAATATCTGGCCAAGGTTGGAATAGGAGATCTTTTGAATATTAAAGCCAACCCGGCGATCGGGTATGCGCCGGGCATCGACCGACGCTAGGAGGGTGAAATGGAGAACTACACGTCTCGAGAAATCATGGCCCTAAGCGCCGGCCGTCTGGCAAAAGACGGTGACATCCTGTTTGCCGGAACCGGTGTGTCGTTGCTGGCAGCCACTGTAGCCAAGCGCATCCACGCACCCAGGGCGGTCGTTTTTTTTGAAACCGGCGGAATCGATCCCTCACTGGACGAGCTTCCAATGTCAGTCGGCGATGGGCGCGTGATGGTCGGGACCTCGATCAATTCGGGGCTTGCCGAAGCCCTGTCGCTTCTCGCCCATCCGAAGCTGCGGACCATCGGCTTCGTGGGAGCGGCCCAGATCGACAGGTTCGGAAATATCAATTCCACCTGCCTGGGCGAATACCGTAAGCCCCGGAACCGCTTTCCCGGCGCGGGGGGCGCCTGCGACGCTTTCAGCTTCGCCTTCGGCATGGTGATCTTTATGAACCATGAGAAGCGGAGGTTTGTTGAAAAGGTTGACTACCTCAGCAGCCCGGGATGGCTTACGGGCGGGGACTCCCGAAAAAGGGCCGGGTTCAGGAGGGGAGGTCCCCTGGCGGTGGTCACCAACATGGGGGTTATGAAATTCGATGATGTAACCAAGGAGATGTACCTGGCGGAGTACTATCCGGGGGTGGCGCCGGAAAAGATTGCCGAAACCACCGGTTTTCCAATCGACCTGGGCCGGGCCGTGGAGTTCGAAGCACCCACCAAAGAGGAGCTTCGGATACTTCGGGAAGAAGTCGATCCCCAGCGCCTGATCCTTGGGGGTGCCGGCGAGTAGCTCGATTAAACCCCGGATGAGAAACGCCCCGCGAGGTTTCTGTACGCAAAAGAGGCACCTTTGTCCTCGCAGGGAAATCGAGGTCCCCCCTTTCCTGAAGGGGGCAGGGGGGATTTTAGCGCGGAGGCGTGCGGGATTGAATCGGTTGTAAGGGGAGGGAACATGATGAGTGTCGACAGGGTGTTCATAGTTGGAAGCGGATTGATGGGTAGCGGTATAGCACAGGTATGCGCCCAGGCGGGGCTGAGCGTGGTCCTGCACGACGAGAAACCCGAAGCCGTCGAAAAGGCACTGAAAAGCATATCGTGGTCGGTCGGCAAGCTGGTAGAAAAGGGGAGTGTGGCCGGCCCGGCGGAGGCTGTCACCGCGCGCATCAGTTCGGCTGGTAGTCTGGAAGCAGCAAGCAATGCCGATATGGTTATCGAAGCAGTTTTCGAAAATCCGGACCTCAAACGCGAGATTTTCCACAAGCTGGACAGTGCGGCAAATCCGGCAGCAATCCTGGCGAGTAACACAAGCGCAATTTCCATTTCCAACCTGGCCGCTGAGACGCGGCGGCCCGACAAGGTGGTGGGCATCCATTTCTTTTCTCCGGTGCCGATGATGGCTGCCGCCGAGGTGATAAGAGGAATGTACACCAGCGACGAGACCTTTGCTTCAGGCGTGGATTTCGTCAGGAGGGTCGGAAAGGAGCCTATACCGGTTATGCGTGATATTCCCGCCTTCGTCATCAATCGCATTAATTACAGGGCCAATATCGAGGCGATGCAACTGGTCGAGGATGGGGTGACCACCGTGGAAAGTATCGACAAGGGGCTGCGGCTGGCCTCCGGGAGGAAAATGGGGCCTTTTGAAATCGGTGACATGGTAGGTCTGGACGTAACCTATGGCGCCCTGATGTCAATCTATGAGGAAACCAAAGATCCTTCTTTCTACCCGCCGGCCATTCTTCGGCGGAAGGTCAAAATGGGGCATCTGGGCAGGAAGACCGGCAGAGGCTGGTACGAATATAATCCCGACGGAAGTATGAAGAAGAGCTGAACTTGTCCCGCCGAATTGAACAGCAGTGAAAAAAGGCGGGATCGATGCTCACAAAACTGATTCAATCGAGACGAGCGTGTGAACAGGTGCAGGGTGAACGGCTTTCCTATTCACCTTCTCACCTACTTAGCCAATCTCCCAATCACATTCAGCCGCTCTTTTGGAGGATAATAAAATGGAAAGAGTAGTAATCCTTTCCGGAGTGCGCACGCCTATCGGCGCCTTTGGAGGAAGCATGAAAGCGGTCCCGGTCTATGAACTCGGCGCTTTGGTGCTCAATGAGGCTATCAAGCGGTCCGGCCTTCAACCCGCCCAGGTGGAAGAGGTCGTTATGGGCCAATCCTACCAGAATGGAGAATGCGCCAATGCCGCCAGGTTCGCTATCCTGGCTGCGGGTTGGCCTGAAACGGTTCCAGCCATAACAATTGACCGGCGCTGTTGCTCGGGCGTTGACAGCGTCATTTTCGCCGCACTCAAAATCCAGACGGGTAACGCCCGGGTAGTTGTAGCTGGAGGCCTGGAATCGATGAGCCAGGCCGAACTCTACGTGCCGGGGGATATTCGGTGGGGATTGGGAGGCCGCATGGACCCCAAATGGGGCTTCATGCCGAGGGGCCACGGAGCGCTTCCGATGTGGGGGCTCCCGTTTTTCGACCGCATTCAGCGCGCGCGCCCGATGTCTCAGCCGATCGAACGCTACGGCGAGCTCAATTCGATGATGACGTGGGCGGAAGCGGCGGCGAAAGCAGAGGGCATTACCAGGCAATCTGCCGACGAGTGGTCTCTTAGAAGCCATCAGCGGGCGTGTGCCGCCATTAAAGAGGGTAAGTTCGGCGAAGAAATCGTCCCGGTCCCGATCTCATTGGAAAAAGGTCAGAAGGGCTATTTCAGCGAAGACGAAACCCCTCGCCCGGACACCAGCCTCGAGAGACTGGCCAAGCTCAAAGCGGTCTATCCCGGCGGCATATGCACGGCAGGGAATTCTTCTTCGGAAAACGACGGAGCTGCGGCGGTGGTGCTTGCCTCCGAGAGTCTGGCCCGCGAAATGGGACTCAAACCCATTGCCCGGTTCGTAGCCGGCGCGAACGCGGCTTGCGATCCAACATTGACCTATCCGGCTGTCAAAACGGCCGTCGATAAGGCGCTTGTTAAAGCAGGACTGGCGTTGAACGATTGCGCGTTGATCGAGATTCAGGAGGCGTTTGCCGCTCAGATGCTTGCGGACGCCAAGATCATGGGTCTTACCGAGCGGGACCGTGATCTCAAGGTAAATGTGAATGGTTCGGGAATTTCGCTTGGGCACCCTATTGGCGCCACCGGCACAATGCGCATGGTGACTCTTGTGAATGAAATGAAACGGCGGGGGGCAACTTTCGGGCTTGAGACAATCTGCGGGGGTGGAGGTCAGGGGGTGGCCATGGTCCTGGAAGGGATCTCCTGATTCAAGCAGGAGGCAACAGCCGGGGAAAAAATCACTTAATGGCATCAGAAGAGGTGGAGGTTTAAAAAATGAGCGAGAAAAGCGGCCAGACGGCTAATGGGTCTGTAACGTCCTCTGCAGGAGCGCCCGGATCTGTTGCTCAGCCGGGTGAGCACATTTGGATAGCAGTATTCATTTTCGGTTTCCTGGCTATGGTGGCCGACGGCATGGCGCTGATGTTTTTATCTTACAGCCTGCCGAGCCTGATGCCGGACCTTGGTTTCTCGAAGGTGGAAGCCGGAGCGCTGGCCAGTTACTCGCTTTTAGGAATGGCAATCGGGGGCCTTATGGGCGGCTGGTGCGCCGACCGGTACGGGCGGGTTCGCACTGTTGTCTGGACAATCGCTATTTTTTCAATCGGAACAGCCTTCCTTGGCCTGACCCAAAACTATTGGCAGTTTGCCGTGCTCAGATTCATTTCATCCATTGGGCTCGGAGCGGTGTATGTCGTCTGTAATACCCTTATGTCCGAGTACGTCCCTACCAGCAGGCGCACCACTGTTCTTGGGGCCCTCCAGGCCGGCTGGTCGGTCGGTTATGTGGTCTCAACCGTACTGGCGGGACTCATAATCCCGGTATATGGCTGGCGCTTTCTTTTTGCCACGGGTATCGTGCCGGTGATTTTCGCTCTGCTGATGAAGCGCATCGTTCCCGAGCCTGTAAGCTGGGTCGAAGCTTCGAAAATTCAGGCCGCGGCTGCAAAAGAGCAAAAAACTGCGAAAACAAATCAGTGGAAGGTCATTTTCGCAGACCGGGGTTATCGGAAGAACTTCATTTTATGGACGTTGGTATCCGGGTTCCTGCAGTTCGGCTACTACGGGGTGAATAACTGGCTTCCGACCTATATTGTGAACGAACTTCACTTCGACTTCCGACAAAATGACGGGTTACCTTGTAGGTACCTACGTTGCCATGATTCTGGGCAAAATCGTAGCGGGGTACACAGCCGATATTTTCGGACGCCGATGGATATATGCTTTCGGCGGCGTGGCAACGGCTCTTTTTCTGCCCATTATCGTTAATTATCACAGCCCGGGAAACATCGTCGCCCTGCTTGTCTTTTTTGGCTTTCTCTACGGTGTGCCGTACGGTGTAGCCGCCACCTACATGACTGAAAGCTTTGCGACCTCGATAAGGGGAACCGCAGTTGGAGGCTCATACAATATAGGCCGCGTGGGAGCGGCGATCGCGCCCACGGCTATAGGCATGATCGCGATGCACTATTCCATTGGCGCCGGGCTGGTCGTGATGGGGGGGGCATACTTTTTGACGGGAATCATTCCGGCACTTTTCATAAAGGAGAAAATGTACGATCCGCAGAAGGCTGCCTGACGTCGTATCGTTTCGGAAATTTATCAAGGTGTTGTGCTAATGCATACCTCAGTATTGAACTTGCACCAGCATAATTGGCGACCGGACACTCAATTGGACGACTCATTTTTGCGAGGAAAACTCAGATGGACTTCAGTTTAAACGAGGAACAGCGAATAGTTCAAGAACAGGCCAGGCGGTTTTGCGAAAAGGAAATCCGGCCTATCATGGAGGAAGACGAAAAGAACCACACTTTCCGGCCGGAACTGGTGAAAAAGATGGGAGACCTGGGTTTTTTCGGGTGTTGCATTCCCGAAGAATATGGCGGTAACGGGATGGGGTTTTTAGAGTCAGTCCTGATGACCGAGCAAGCTGCCATGGTCTCCCCGTCCTGGCGGCTTCCTTTCAATCTTCAGAATATAGGACCGGCCGTAACGGTGAATCAGTTCGGGACCAGGGAGCAGAAAGAGAAGTACATCCCGGGGTGGGTTTCCGGCGAGAAAATCGGATTTTTCGCGATTACCGAGCCTAATGTCGGCTCCGATGTCTCCAGCATCAGGCTCTCCGCCAAAGACGCAGGAGACCACTGGGTGCTCAACGGCCAGAAAATGTGGATCAGCAACGCCCCGGTCGGCGATTACGGCCTGGTCTACGCTCGTACTGACCGCGAAGCCCGGAACAAGGGTATAAGCTGCTTCGTAGTCGATATCAAGAACACTCCGGGACTCACCACAACGGCCATCGAGACCAAGCTGGGGCTCTATTCGTCGCCCACCGGCGAGATTGTTTTCGAGGACGCGCGGATACCCAAAGACTGCATCCTGGGCAAGCCCGGCGACGGGTTTGCCATCTGCATGTGGATGCTGGGCAATACCCGCATCAGTTGCGCAGCGGGCGCCCTTGGCGTTGATGGGGCCTGCGTCGATCTGGCGATCAAGTACGCCAACGAAAGGTCCCAGTTTGGACAGCCCGTCTCCAAATTCCAGCTCGTTCAGGGCCAGATTGCCGAGATGGTGGCCGAGCACGAGGCTTCCCAGCTTCTGGTCTACAACGCGGCGTTCCTCAAAGACAAGGGGCTGCCCAGCCAGCTTCAGACCTCCATCGCCAAGTACTTCGCCACGGAGTCGGCGGTGAGGGCCGCCAATGAAGCCATGAAGATTTACGGCGCCTATGGCTTCTCCACAGAATACCCCATAGAGCGCTTTTACCGGGACGTGAAGTCGTTCCAGATGGTCGAGGGGACCACGAATATCCAGAAGCTCATCATCGGAGGAATCGCCTGCGGGCATTCGCCGAACCGTTAAGACGAGCACAGCCTGACTTCAAGTCCGATGCGCTCACGGCCAGAAGAACCAATGGTTAGTGAATAAGATGATTGTTGCCGGGGCGGGGTTAATGGGGTGTTTCTTCTCTTCATCTTTCACCGCCTGCCGCCCCTTTGCTGTTATTTTGTTTTCGCGGTTGGCTGCGGCAACAGATCAAATGTCATTGCCCCGGCAACTCTTTTTCCCATAATCGGTGAAGATTCCGTGAATTGTCCGTTACGGGAACTACCCCGAATAGTGGATGGGTTGCTTCACCTCGAGGGGGAGGGTTTTGCCGTCCTTCAGGTTTACCAGGCCTTCCTCGCAGATCTTAAGGTAGGGAATCGCCGCTCCCGTCAGGGTGGACAGTGTCAGCACCGGGTCCGCAAAGGGAATGCCGAGGGCGTGCGCGGCGCGCCTCACCGAATCGAGCTTTTCTGCAAGCCGGTCCATGTTCAGATCCGATATAATCCCGAAAATCGGAAGCGGCAGCTCAGCTATTATCTTGCCATCCCTACAGACGGTTACGCCGCCCTGCAATTCGCGGATTCGATTGACGGCCAGCGCCATATCTTCTTCATCGGCGCCCACCACGATAATGTCTGAGGTGTCCCAGGCCACGCTGCACGCAATCGAGCCCTTTTCAATCCGGAACCCCTTTATCAGGCCTACAAATGAGCGGCCGGGATTGTTTTTGTAGTCGATTGCCGCCACTTTCACGATATCCCGCTGCAAGTCCACCGCGATCTTTCCCGCTACGGGAAAGAGATCGGCATGCAATTCCCCGGTCACCAGATCGGTTACCATTTCGATAATCCGCAGCTTGACCGAACCGCTCGAAGAGGCGCCATCGGCATGAATGTCAAAATCCGAAGCTTTCATGGCCTTCGGGAGCCGAATGGTTCGCAGGCAGCTATCGGAATAATGATGTTTTCGAGGCGGCGCCAGGAGCTTTCCGTCCTTAAAAAGAACTCGGCCGTTGCCGATGACGATCTCGGGCGCAATGGTCATCACATCGGGAAGCACCAGGATATCGGCGCACCTTCCGGGCGCAATGCCGCCGATGGCGCTGTCCAGGCCAAAATGTTCCGCCACGTTCAGGGTGGTCATCTGAATGGCGCTCACCGGATCGAACCCGCAGTCAATGGCCTTTTGGACGACAATTTCCAGATAGCCCTTCTCGACCAGTTCTTTCGGCTCGACAGCGTCGGTGACTAAAATGAGTCTTCTCAAATCCACACCGGCCCGCATGATCATCGAAATTTCTTCGAGATCTTTTCGGATGCTTCCTTCCCGCACCATCACGTAAAAACCGAGCCGCAACCGCTCCAGGGCTTCCTCGGCATTAATCGGTTCATGGCAGGAGGAGATTCCGGCAGCGGCATAGGCAGCCAATTTCTTTCCCTTTGCCCCTGCCGAGTGTCCTTCCAGGCTCTTGCCCCGATCAAGGGCGCTCTGAAGCATCGGGACCATATCTTCAGGCGATTGCAGCACCGTCTGCCAGAAAGATTCTCCCAGCCCGACAATGTCGTCCCTGTCGAGCAGACTCTCAAGGGCGTCCCTGGAGGCGCCGTTGACAGCTTTACTGGTGGATATCATGGGCGGTGCGGTACCCAGGATTTTGATCGGCTGATCCTTTGCGGAATCGAGGAACTCGACAACCCCCTCGCAGCCGGCCGGTGGAAAGTACTCCAAGGTTTCGACAATAATGGTGGTGGTTCCTCCTCTTATGGCATAGGGCAGGAATTCCTCAATAGATTGGAACCACATGTGAGTATGGCCCTCTATCAGACCCGGTATAAGGGTCTTTCCGGCAGCATCAAGAACCAGCGTAGATGGACCCGCCGCCGATGCGGCATCGGACCCCACCGCGGCGATCCACTTTCCCTTGATGCTGACCGGGCAGTTTTCGATGATTTCGCCGGAGTAGACATTGACCACCGAACCGTTGAGGATCACCATATCGGCAGGCTCTAAGCCAAGGGCGGTCCGCATCAATGCGGCCCTTTCTTCGGCGTTGCATATAAACATTCGGGAAGGAGGAATTTTCATTTGTTTTTTCCACTTTGTATCACAGGCTTGCCTGAGGGCCTCACATAGCTACACCGTAGCTTCACCCCCGGTCAACAGCTTTCTATCATTGCCGTTGCGGGCGGGGCCTCAATATCTCTATCGAATAGCGTATGGAGTCCAATGTATCCGGAGCCGGGGTTCGTGAACCGTGTCAAGTCATATGATCCGAATTCTCATGGATTGGTTCATGTTTCAATCTTCATGAAATATGAAAAAACGCTTGCCAATTCAGTGGCGGTTTTCTATATTGAGAGGCATAGGAGGAATGAGTGGCAAAGCTACAAAGGGAAAAGCTCAGTAACCAGATCTACGCCGTCTTGAAGGAAATGATAGCCGATCACCGGTTCCTTCCGGGGGCCCGCCTCAACATCGAAAGCATCGCCAGAGAGCTCGATGTGAGCCGCACTCCAGTCTGGGAAGCAGTGAGGCGATTGGAGCAGGAGGGCCTCGTTGAGGATATTCACAACAGAGGCGTGTTCATGTCCTATCTGACTGCTGAGAAGGCCCTGGATCTTTATGCGGTAAGAGAGGTGCTGGAGGGCATGGCGGCCCGGCTGGCGGCTGGCCGCATTGACGACGGCTCCCTCCAAAAAATGTCCGAATGCCTCCAAAGGCAGAGAGAAGCGATCGAGAACGGGGATGTCCTGGCTTATTCAAAGCTGGATTTTGAATTTCATGCCGTCGTATATGATGCCTGCGGCAACGAGTGGCTCAAGGAACTCCTCGATACCATCAAGAATAAGATGCGCCCCTTGACCCTGCATATGCAGCCCGATTTCCTGAAGCTTATCGATCATCATGCCGAACTTGTCCGAGCCCTGCGGGGACGGGACCCTGAAAAGGCTGAACGTGAATTCCGCAAGCATAACCAATATATGATGGCCCAAATTCGTGAAGACGTGAACGCAGGCCGCTGGAAGCAACTCGGGAGGCGGTGACACAGGGTCCCGCCCAGCTACCCGCCTATTCATACACATCTACACACGCAGAAGGGATGAAGCCATGAAGTTGCCGCGCGACAAAACAGCCATTGTTCTTATCGAGGCCCAAAACGACTTTCTGAGTCCAGGGGGCACGATGTATCAGTACATTGCCGACCAGTTAGCCAAGAGGGGCGTTATCAATAACTTGAAGTCCCTCCTGGACGGCGCGCGCGGCAAGGTGAAGATCATCTATGTCCCCTTTCAAGCTTTCAAGCCCGGCTTTCCGGAATTGAAGCCGGGAGGACCCGGGACCGCGGGTCTGCGCGGCATAGAAATGGAGATGAAAGCCGATTGGGGTACCGGCGCCTGGTTGGAGGGGACCCCCGGCCCTGAGATCATCGAGCCGCTGACACCGAAACAAGGAGACATCGTGGTTCGCGGCAAGCTGACCCTGGATGCCTTTCACTCCACCGCCTTGAACTACCTCCTTCGCGCAAACGAGATAGAGCACGTCGCGTTCACCGGATTCCATACCAACTGGTGCGTGGAATCTTCGGCCCGTTCGGCCTATGACCTGGGGTACCGGGTGATCTTGATCAAGGATTGCACCGCGACGGATACCGACCGTGAGCAACTCTATTCGGAAGAGGTGATCTTTCCCCGAATCGGTAGTGTAATGACGAGCGGGGAGTTCCTCTCGGCCATTTCTTAGGCTGCTTTTCTGCTCCTGGAAGGACTTTTAACGGCTTAGACAGGATTAACACGCCCGAATCCTGTTAATCCTGTCGAAAAGCTTTTATGTCGTTGTAGGGCTACCCGGCAAGTGAATTAACGTAGCGGAAATCAGGAGGGCTGCATCCATGCAGACAAACAAATCCGGCAAGATGGGTTTAATAGCTGTAGCGGCGTCGATCGGCCTGTTATTTACACTCGGGGTTGCAGCCATGGCAGCGCCGCCGCCCAAAGAAGTTAAAGTAGGGCTGATATACGGTCTTACCGGAGCAGCGTCCCCGGTAGGTCCGGTGCAGTTGGACGGCTCCAAGCTGGCCATTGACGAGATTAACGCGGCCGGCGGCCTCGATTGGGGAGGCAAAAAGGTCCCGGTCAAGTACGTCATCAAAGATGACGAGACCAAATCGGACGTGGCTATCCGCCGTTTCCGCGAACTGGTAGACGAGGACAAGGTCGATGTCGTAATCGGGCAGACCTTTGCTCCTATCAGCGGGGCGCTCAATAAAGAAGTTCAACGGAACCCCGTAGGCTATTTCCCGGTTAATGTGGTGGCCCTGAAGATGTTCGAGAAAGGGGAGATGGCGCCCACGACCTTTGCCGTGCACGGCTGCGCCTATTCCGTCGGTTACGCCGGGGCTTCTTATATTGTCAACAAGTTAGGATTGAAGAAAATCGTCTTCTTCGGTCCGGCGTACGCTTTCGGCCAGGACCAGTGGCGCGGCGCCAAGGATGCCTTCGACAAAATGGGTATTCAGGTAGAGTACCTTGAGTCGCCGGTGGGAACGAGCGACTTCACGCCTTACATGACGAAAATCATGGAGATGAATCCTGAGATCGTCATGCTGGCGCACTGGGGCACCGACGCGATCAACGTGCTCAAGCAAGCCTCCGAGACCGGCCTGAAGAAGAAGACCAAGATCTGGTTCGACTGGATGACGAATGTGTTTGGCAGCGGCGTGCCTCCCGAGGCTATTGAAGGCGTCTACTCGCTCATGAGCTGGTATTATGATTTGAGCGGCTTTCCGGATGAAGCAATCGTGAAGCAGGCGAGCGCCTTTTCCGACAAGTTTACCAAGGCATACGGGTATCCTCCCGATCCTTATTCGGCCATGGCTTACATCGGCACCAAGGAAGCCATGCGGGGCCTGTCCATTGCCCAGAGCGGCGAAGGCACGGCCATCGCCAAGGCCATCATGGCAAATCCCACCTTCGAATCGATGAAGGGCAAAGGGACCTGGCGGGAGGACCACCAGCCAATTTTCAAATACAACGCCTTTGTAGTGGTGGGCAAAGGCGCGGCAGAACGCAAAGACCCCAAATGGGATCTGGTGAAGGTTATCGGCGCCTATACGGGTGAAGATTACCTGCCGTCCTTGAAGTCGTTGGGATACTAACCCCGACAACCGGTCTCGTAGACCGTTGATATCCAGTCTTACCCCGAGGTCAGGAAAAGTGCCCCCGTGGTCCTGTCCTGACCTCTCTCTACATGACACGCCGTCGCCAGATACTACAAGGGAACCCCTGATGCCAGAAGAGGTCCTTCTCGAAAGTCACGGAATTACTAAGCGTTTTGGCGACTTCACCGCGGTTGACGGCGTGGACTACAGGCTCCAAAAAGGAGAGGTCGCTGGCATTATCGGACCCAACGGCGCCGGCAAGTCAACTTTTTTCAATCTCCTCACCGGCCTTTTCTCTCCTTCTGCAGGGACCGTTACTTACCTCGGCGCCGATATAACCAACAAGAGCGCCCATAAGAGGGTTGCCCTCGGATTGATACGAACGTTTCAACTGGTCTCTGTTTTTGACTCTTTGCCGGTTCTCGACAATCTCGTCATATCGGTCGTTCACTCCCAGGCGGAATCCAAAGGACTGTTGTGGCGTCTGCTGGGCAATCCCCATCCTGCCCGCATCGTAGATAAGTGCAATTATGCCCTTGAGAGAGTAGGTATCGCCGAGAAGATGAACCTGCCCACCTCGCAACTTTCCTATGGCGATAAACGTAAACTCGAAATCGCCATGGCGCTGGCCCTGAGACCTCAGGTGCTTTTACTGGATGAACCGTTTGCCGGCCTGAGCGAGGTGGAGATTACCGATGTGCTCGATCTGATCCACCAGATAAAAGATGAGTTCACGCTCATGATCATCGAGCACAAGATTACCCGCATCATGGGCCTCATTACGCGTTTGAGCGTCATGCACGAGGGCCGGTTTATCGCTCACGGCCTTCCCGAATCAGTCCTGTGCGACGAGGCGGTACGGCTGGTTTATTGGGGCGACCGGACCTGCCGCCCCCCGAATATGGTTCAAGGATCGTAGAATGCTATTGTCGGTGGACCGGATCAATGTTTTTTACGGGAGCGCCCGGGTCCTCTCGGATGCATCCCTGCACGCCGAACATGGGGAAGTCGTGTCTATCGTCGGCCGCAACGGAGCCGGCAAGAGCACCATGTTGAAGACGATTGCCGGTTTTCTGCGTCCTTTAAGCGGCGCCGTTAAATTTGACGGGGAGGAGATATCCGGAAGGCCTCCCGATCAGGTTGCTCGCCTGGGCGTCCGGTACGTGTTTCAGGACAAACGGGTATTCACCAAACTCACGGTCAGAGAGAATATCGAACTGGCCGCTTACGCCGCCAAAGTGAAGCTCATCGATGCCATAGACCGGGTAACGCAGGTCTACCCCAAGATATCCATGTTCCTGTCAAGCAAGGCCGGAGGCCTTTCGGGCGGCCAGAGGCAACTGCTGCTCATCGGCCGGGCGATAGTGGGCTCTCCCCGTCTGCTCCTTGTCGACGAGCCCACGGAAGGCCTGGCGGCAGGGGCCATCGAAGAGGTTTTGATAGCCCTTGAACTTTTGAGGGCCGAAGTGTCTATGGTCATCGTGGAACAGAATCTTTCCGTGGTTTCCAGATTCGCCGACCGGATCTATTGCATGAAGGAAGGACACATTGCCACTGAGCTTTCCGATCCGGCAGACGTCCAAGATCAAGCTTATCTGGAGACTTATTTGTAACGGGCAACTGCCGCTCCTTACTTTCTGACTGGCGGAAAATAGATGCTCAATGCCACCCTTAGAATTTTGCAGAAATTCGACGTGCTCGTCATCGCAGTTCTCTTTTTGCTGCTGGCGCCCATTATCTCGATGGACCGAAGCATTGACTTTATGATCTTCTGCATCTTCGTGCTGGCCTATGATCTATTGTACGGCTATATGGGCAGGCTGTCGTTCGGTCATATGCTCTACCTGGGAGTGGGGGCGTATGCCTTTGCCCTGTCGGGGGAGTACCTGTCGGCTAACGTTTTTCTGGCGCTGCTGATCGCAGTGGGTTCAGGGGCTGCGACCGGCCTTATTCTGGGACCCATCGTAGTGCGCACCACCGGCGCATGTTTTGCGCTCATTAACCTGGCCCTCAATCAACTGGGATATTTTCTTGTCCTGGTGGCATTTTCGCGCTGGACCGGGGGCGAAGACGGCATGTCCGCCTCCTTCAAGAGAATATGGATATTCAACTTCTCCAACCGCACGATAGTCTTCTGCTTCACCTTCGCGTGTCTACTCCTTGTTGTATTTTTGGTCCGGAGACTGACGAACTCCCTCTTCGGCATTCTCCTGCGGGGTATCAAGGAAAACGAAACCCGGGTGAAGTTCCTGGGCTATGACACGTTTGCCATCAAGATGGCGGCCTTTATCGTCTCGACCACTCTTTCCGCTTTTGCCGGGGCACTGTTTATCATCAACTACAGCTATGTGACCACGAGCTTCATCGATCCCTTAAGGAGCGTAGAGGTTATCTTTGCATGCCTCATTGGCGGGGCGGGCAGCGTTTACGGCGCGCTGGCAGGCGGGGTGGGCTACAAGCTGATCAGCAATTATCTGCCAAACTACATCCAACGCTGGGAGATGTTTTTGGGGGTGGTGCTGCTCCTTTTGGTGTTCAAGTTTAGAAGCGGGGTGTGGGGTTATGTGGCGGCCTTTGTCAAGCGCTACGACAGGCCGGCGGCAGAGTCGAAATCTCACCCGGAGGTGAGCCGATGATCAGCACGCTGGCCTACGGGTTGACCGTTGGGGGAATCCTCTACATTATTTCGATCGGACTGTCTCTGACCTTCGGAACCATGCGGATCGTCAACTTTGCGCATGCCCTGGTGTATACCCTTGCCGCCTATATCCTGGTGACTTCCATGCATGTATTGGGGGTGGGATTTTTCGTCTCGGCCATTATCGCCGTAGCCGCCGTCATCCCATTATCCTACGTGATCGAGCGTTTCGTCATCCGGAGACTCTACGGACAATCTATCGATTACGCCATCATCGCCACCTTTGCCGTCCTGCTCATCGGGGTGGACGCCATCAAGTGGATCTGGGGGGCCATCCCCATTCCGTTATCCGATCCAGTCGGCGCCTCATTTTCCCTGCTGGGCGTGGAGCTTCCGGTCTACCGGTTCATCATTATTCTGATTTCGCTGCTTATTTTTGCCGGATTGGAACTTTTCTTCGGCCGCACCGTGGTTGGCAAGATTATCGTTGCCGGCCTGGAAGACAAGGAGGCGTTAGCAAGCCTGGGAATCAACGTAGACAAGTATTTTGCGGTCGCCTTCACCCTGGGTAGCTGCCTGGCGGCGCTCGGGGGCGTATTGTATGCGCCTATAACCGCGATAAATCCCTACATGGGATTCCAGGTGCTGTTGATCTGCTTTGCGGTGGTCGTAGTCGGAGGAATGGGAAGCATCAGGGGCACTTTTGTGGCTGCCTTCGCCCTGGGGATGGTCATGTCCATCACCGGCAGGTTCTGGGGACCTGCAGCCGATACCATGGTATTCGTGGTGTTGGGCCTGGTTTTGATCATCAAGCCGATTGAGGCGTAGGGGGAAGACTCCAGGGCCCGCAATGGTTCACCACAGAGACGTTCGATAATTTCAAAAAACCCGTTGGCCTGCTTCGAGGGGCTAGGGTCGATCTTTAGAGAACACAGAGCAAGGCGGGCCTTCCGGATCTTGAGCTGGAGGCTTCGCGCCCGTGGCGCGTGCTCACCAGTGCCCACGTGGAAAAACTCCATGTCGATCATAATTCAGCGCTTATTGGCCGCCAGCGCCGAGAGTTTGATTTCATCGTAAGCCTGGTCAAGGAGCGCTTTTGCCCTTGCGGCATGGCCTTCCATGTCGTATTCATTGGCCACCTGGGCCGCAGTTACCTTATTGATCGCTTTTTCTATGAGTCTCTGGGCTGCCCTAAGATTCCCGTGACGAGGGCCCACATCAACGGCATCAACCGCAATACCTGCGGACACAAGGCAAATAACAACAAAACCTGCGACTAAAATCTTTACCACTGATGATTTCATTTTTCCCCTTTCTTTTTCCAATATTACTTGCAAGATAAAACACAAGAGATAGTTGTAAAGCTGACAGGTAGTTCGAGCCGAGCCCGGGATCATGCCGGAGAATCACTGATATTTCGCATGCGTTATGGCAAAAATACAAGAAGGGATAATACTTGCCGGGCTTAGACCGTGATTATGTTAAGAGTTCGAAGTGTTACCATATCTGATATCGTATTGGACCTAAGAGAGGAAACCCTTCCGAGGCGGCGGAGACATAGAGAAACCATGGCAATACTTGTCGGGCGGAGGGTTAACGAGTGAAATACGGCGGCGTGCTTCCCGACCTGTTTTTACTTCCGGGTTTGCTTTGCGACGAGCGGTTATGGGCGGCGCAAACTGAGGCGTTAGAGGGCCTGGCGCGCAGTCGAACTTGCGACCTCGCCGCGTACGAGTCCATCGCAGCGATCGCGGATGCAGTGCTTGACCAGGCGCCGGAGCGGTTTGCCATGGCCGGATTCTCGATGGGCGGGTGCGTCGCGCTGGAGGTCGTTGCCCGAGCACCCGAGCGCGTTAGCCGACTGGCGTTGCTGAGCACCAGCGCGAGCGGACTGTTGCCCCCGGTTCGCAGGCATCTCCGGGAATCGATCGCCGGGATCGAGGCCGGCGGGTTCGACGCCTACCTTGCGGATGCCTTCCCCCTCTACGTGGCCCCTGAACGGAGACATGACCGTGCGCTGTGGGGAACCTTCGCCGCTATGGGCAAAAGCCTCGGCCCGGCCGTCGCCGTCCGGCAGATGCGGGCGCTACTGGAGTATCCGGGATTTGGCGGCGATCTCGGACGAATCGCCTGTCCTACGGTCGTGATCTGCGGGCGAGAGGACCGGCGCACCCCCGTAGCGGCCCACGAAGAGTTGGCCCGGCTAATCCCGGGCGCCAGGCTCAGGGTGATCGAGCGCTCCGGCCATTTCACCCCGCTCGAAGAGCCGCAGGCGGTCGCCGACGCGCTGCGCGACTGGCTGCAGGTACCGGCTTAGGACCGGTCTAACGAATAGTTGAACCGTGCCGGGGAATTCATTTCAATGCGACAACAGGATAGTATGGATAGCTCCTCCTTCTATTTTTTCATGAGGTCCAGTAACTTGTCGTGCTCGCCTTCGATCATCGGGTAACAGTGCTGTTCTCCCGGGAACCTTCCGGCGCGGACATCATCGCAATAATCTTTCATGGCCCTGGTGACCATCTCGGCTACGTTGCAGTATCGTTTGACGAACTTGGGCGTGAATGCCTGGAATTGCCCGATCATATCACTCACGATCAAGAGCTGCCCGTCGCAGTGCGGGCCGGCCCCGATGGAAAGCACGGGAATGGTGAGCTTTTCAACAATATAGCGGGTGACCTCAGGGGGCACAGCCTCTACCAGCAGCATCCTGGCTCCAGCCTCTTCAACGGCAAGGGCGTCTTCCATCAACAGTTTAGCGTTTTTAGCGGTGCGGCCCTGTGCCTTGTGCCCACCCAGTTGGCCTGAGCTCTGCGGAGTAAGCCCGATGTGACCGATCACCACCATGCCCGCATTGGTAATAGCCTGGATCTGACCGGATACATGGATGCCGCCTTCCAGCTTGACTGCATCCATGGAAGCTTCCTTGAGAAAGCGCCCGGCGTTCAACACTGCCTCCCCGGGAGAAGTCTGGTAGCTGAGAAAGGGCATGTCCCCAACGACAAAGGTGTTCGGGGCGCCGCGACGCACCGCCTCGCAGTGCACTATGCACTGATCCATCGTCACCGGCACGGTGCTCGAATACCCATAGACGCACATGCCCATGGAGTCGCCGACAAGAATCATATCCATGCCGGCGGCTTCTGCAAACTGGGCCGTGGGGTAGTCATAGGAGGTCAGCCAGCAGATCTTTTCCCCCGCTTCTTTCATACGGTAAAAATCGTGAACCATGAGCTTCTTTTTTCCCATTGCAACCCTTTCCTGTTTCCGTACTCATTGCGCCAAGTGTACTTAGTAATGAATTTGAGGCGCGGGAGCCAGTCACGACTCAACAGCGCCAGCCAGGCGGGACACTGGTCTGGAGCGCCATCAAGATACAGAGCATGTGGCTGACTCCGTTGCGCCAAGGAACGGTCTGCAACCTCAAACGGCATGTTTGCCGGTTTTCCGGCAGCCGGAAGCCAGACCCGAATTGTTACTTGCCCTTATTCCACATCTTCCCAAGTCCCGGGGGTCTTCTGTCCCACCCACAGGTATGGCTTTTCGAAGCCGATACCGAAAAAGAGCGTAATCATAAAGGACCAGGCTACGCCCATATACGCGTAGGTAAGGGCCGAATTCATGTCGGCGAAGACGGGACCTATGAGGCCCTTGATAACGAGAGTCAAGATGATAATAAGCACGGCGGTAAACGCACTGGCAATAATGCCGCCCCAAGGCATGGGGATCTTAGTGAAAGGCCAGTTGTGCAAGGGCACCAACACTCCCCAAATGAAGGAACAACTGGCAAAAAACAGGAGCAGCCAAACTTTGGTTTCGTCGTAAGAACCGATTTTCCAGAAGGGGGACACATCCGCCAGTTTGAAATCCCAAATTCCCATTTTAGCTGAAACTATGATCCAGGCGCCCACGGCCAGGAACATGAGCAGCCACATCGAGATTCCCTTCGAGGGTTGGCGCATTTTTCTAAACAGGTACGCAAACAGACCCGTAGCCAGACCCATCTGACAGAAGGTGAACCACCAGGGCGGAATCCAACGAAAACCGGACATAGTTAAAAGCCAGGTTACAGCTACACTAATGAAAAGGACTATGCCAAACTGACGCGGAGCGGCGAATCCTGCAACAAGCCAATTTTCCCCGGTATATGACAGGAAAACCAGAGCAAAGAACAGGCTGCCGATAATGGGAAAGACCCACCCGGCATCCAAGCCGAGCCAGTATATGGACTTGTACGAAAACCAGCCTAAGACCCAACATACTATTGTCGCGACAAGTCCCCGAGAGAACGCATTTTGAATCTTGCTAAAGGGCCACATCCCCACAGCAACGAATAAAAAGCACCACCAAAGCGAAAGAAGCATATAGCAGACGTTGTCGAACCAGTACCATTTCAAAATTTCCGCGCCGGTCCACGGGCCTATGGGCGCCGCTTTCATCCACGCGTTGAGTATAAAATTGGTGATTATGGTCAATCCATAGATAACGATCCAGCCTTTGATGGTTGTGGATAGACGTAAAGGAGCAACCTCTATTTGTTCTGCCATCTCACCTTTCTCCTTTTTCCAAACGGCCTCGCCTGGAGGCCGGAATTATGCGGAGATCCTGCCGTTTTCCGCGGCCTTTGGGCAGGTAAACCAGACGAGGCGAGGTTCCCTTGACCTCGAAAGGTCCCTTACGATCCCCAGGAAGGCCGGATAGAGACAAGAGCGCACGGCACAGAAGCCGGAATCGAGCTGTGGGACGAGAGATCGCCCCACAGCCTGCCATGTAAATCTGGTGTGGCATAGAGATGAAGATTCGGCGGGCTTTATGCCCGGCCATTGCGATACATTGGATTTACATGAGTTTTCAGCGAGGCAGGACGGTTCCGGGCCGCCGCCTCCAGTCAACCCTTAGACAATTCATCTTTTCAACTCTTAAAGACTCCCGGAGCTCCCTCCACATTCATTCTCAGTCTGTAGAGAGAAGTGGAGGCGGCGATGAAGAGCGTTTTCCAATCAGCTTCCCCCCAGCCGATGTTGCCGACATTTTCAGGAATACTAATGGTCCCGAGATGTTTGCCCTCGGGACCGATCACCCAGACGCCGCCGGGGCCTGAGACATAGATATTGCCGAGTACATCGATTTTCATGCCGTCCGGAATGCCCTCTTCCAGCACACCTCGACCGATATTTTCGAAGAACATCTTGCCATTGGCCAGTGTCCCGTCTTTTTGTACGTCAAAAACACGGATGTGGGCCCGGGTGCTGTCATTGATAAACAGTTTCGATCCATCGGGAGAGAAACACAGGCCGTTGGGAATTTCGAAGTCTTTGACCAGAAGCTCGACCTCTCCGCCACCCGGTGGTACTCGAAATACACCCTGAAAGTCCAGTTGGCGGTCGCGAGGCACGCCAAACACCGGGACGCGTCCAAAAGGCGGATCTGTGAAATAGATGGAGCCGTCTTTGCCGACCAAGACATCGTTAGGCGAGTTGAGTTCTTTGCCCTGGTAATGGGAGGCGATGGTTTCGCGTTTGCCATCGGGGGTTTCCCTCACCAGTGTGCTGGTGGCATGCTCGCATACAATGAGGTTGCCCTTGGCGTCGTAGGTCAAGCCGTTGCATTTATTGCTGGGCCGCATCACTTCGGTCACACCGTCGGCTGCGCTCCAGCGGCGCCGCACATCCCCAGGCATGTCGCTGAACAAAAGGAATTTGCCCTTTTGGTTCCAAACCGGCCCTTCGGTAAACCAGAAACCCGAGCCGAGCTTTTCGAGGGAGTTGACCAGATCAAAGATCTTGGGGGACATGGGATGCACGCCACCCAGAAAATCGCCCGCACCGGCTTGCATCGCTCCGGCAATCTCGGAAGAGGTGGCCACTGCTGCGATGTTTTTCAGCGCATAGTTGAGGGCGGCATGCTGCCACTCGTCGTCAATGGTGGAGGTCCCGTCGCTGGCCACTACAATCTGATACCCGGCATCGGCGCCGTGCCGTGCCGAGTGTTCAACCGACATATTGGTCCAGGCTCCGGTGATGATGATGGTCTCCGTCCCGAATCCGCGCAGAAGATTGTCGAGATTAGCAGTAAAACCGTTCATGCGCGTTTTTTCGATCAGGAGGTCGCCTTTCTTGGGCTCGAGTCCTTCCACCGGCGCTGCTCCCCAGGAGCCTCGCACTACAGCATTGGCGCCGCGCACGCCCCAGAAAATGGGCGCATTTTGTTTGACACCGGGGGCTCCCGGTTCAACGATGTAATGGATGTGAATGACGGGAATACCAGTCTTGCGCGCCGTCTCGGCCAGCATTTTTACATTGGCGACGATATTTTGTTTCCTGGCATGAGCCGGCGCTCCGGAATCGGCCCAAGCACCGCCATCAGAGATCACATCATTTTGCAAATCCAGGATAATGAGAGCTGTCTTTTTGGCAACCAAAGTCTTCATACAAAACCTCCGAATTTTCTTTTCGATTGGAAAAGGTGAACAAAGATTTTGACTTATCCACGTTGCCCTCCTGTGGGTGTTTTACTCAAAAGACTGCTCGCACCTCCTTTCTCTCCACCCACAGGGAAGGACTTTGCAAAAGAACCACAATTTACAGTATACGCGCAGCCGGCCCATGCGAGCACACACACCTCTACTTAAAGAAATGGCACCAACAATGATGCGCTGAGTAATTGTCAGGTTCTGATGTCTCTATGCAACAGCAAAATCTCTGAACTGCACACGCGCCTTTTAAGGCTTTTGTAGAAGGTTTAGAAGAAAGTTAGTTCATCTGACAAAATTTCTGAAGATCGCGTCATACTTGGGTAGTATGCGCAAGGCACGATGAGAAGTCAGCTCTTTGGTCCTCAATCATGCATTACTCCATGATTTCTTCAAAGGCACGCGCCATCCGACCGATCGTCAGAGGCAGATCCGAGCGAAGAAGGGTGTTCTATATTGTAGAATCGCTTTCTATTATTATTCAACCCGGGGGGGTTGTCAAGAGAAATTTATTTTATGCACCTGATATGGCGTTCGAGGATCGGTTTCGCTCGCCCTCATCCTGAACTGATGCCCAGCGCCAAAAGGCGACCTTGCCAGGGATAAGAGGGCGTATTCGATTTGGGCTTGGCAGGCTTTCGTCCGCTCCGGCTTGAAGGCGTCAGTTCTATATTGTAGTACACATTTCTATTCAGTTCCAGCTTTGTATTTTTGAGGACAAATTTATGTCACACACCTGATATGCCTTTTGGGGACCGGTTTTGCTCGCGCTCGTCAGCACCAAGGAGCTAACCTTGGCAGGAGAATCGCTTGAAAGGTTTGCGCGGATTTTTCGCTGCACCTGGATGCTGTGGGATTGAGGGATCGGGGAGGGCACCGATGCCTGAAGGAAACGCTGTCCACCTCGATTGTCAGTGCCGAAGCGGTCCGGCATGTCAGGAAGTGCGGCCATACTCATATAGGGCGACAACAAACGCGGGCCGTGACCTCTGAGCGGAAGAAGATTTGGGCTCAGGTCCTTCACCATCTTCGCCAGAAGCAAGGCCGGAGCCCGGCAAGACTGAAGGATCCAAGACTCTTACTGGAAGACGCACCTGGGCTACGGGCGGTAGCCCAGCAGGCGCGAGATTTCCTGGGTGGACTGTTTGATAATCGGGCTGAGTTGGTCCAGCCTTGCGCGGGAGATGCGGGGACTCGTGCCGGAAATGGCGACAGCGGCGACAGCCTGCTTGCTGGCGTTGAAAATAGGCGCGGCAACGCAACGCAGGCCGATTTCCTGCTCCTCATCGTCGATGGCATAACCGCATTCGCGGATCCGCTGCAAATGTTCTCGCAGTTGATCTACGTCGGTAATGGTCTGAAGGGTGAAACGTTGCAGTCCCCCACTCATCACCTTTGCCCGGTCTTCCTCACTCATGTGGGCCAGCAGCACCTTGCCGGCGGCGGTGCTATGAATACTTGCCTCCTGGCCGATGCGTGGGGAAATGATCATGGCGTGGGGCGCTTCCACCTTGTCGATATAGACCGCCCGGTGTCTCTCCGGCACCACCAGATAGGCGGTTTCATTAGTTTTTGCAACTATGTCCAGCAGGATGGGGTGGGTCACGTTGCGCAGATCCATGCCGGCGATGTAAGCCTGCCCAAGCTCGAATGTTTTGAGCCCCAGGCTGTACTGCCCGTTTTCTGCGTCATGCTGGATATATCCCAATCGCTGCAAAGTATGAAGCAGGCCGAAACATGTGCTTTTGTGGAGTCCAACCCGCTTGGCGATGGTGGTCACACCCAAAGCGCGCTCACCGCTGGAAAACTGTTCGAGGATAGAGAATGCACGGCCGAGAGACTTAATGAAATTGTATTTGGTATCCAATGGTCAATCCAATGCAATGGGGCACGATCAGGACATTGCACTCCATGCCGGCGGAAGGCACAGGGATTAGCCCCGCGTTCCGCTGCAACAGTGCCGGTTATCCGATGAATCGGTCCACAAGTTATTTCCAACCGTTTTATTTGCGCGCCCACACTCCAGTTGCCTTGAAGCTCCACAGACATCTAGGCCGACGGGCATTTAAAACGCCGTTCATGTGTTTTGCAGAGCGCGAGCGGGCGGCTTTGAACGCCGATACCTCAAAGGACGGCTTAACGCTGTAGAAATACCCTTTTCGAGGGTATAGATCAACGAGTTTAATCGGTTTTTTCAATGAAGAAGCGACCCCGACCAGCCTTGAAGCTTAACTGATTCCAACCAGTTGTTCCCATTCCCTCAAAATTACTAGCCTGTGAGGCGCCCGGCGGGCTTGCGGTCAAGAAGCATATCGCGAAAAGCTGTTTCCTGCGTGGAGAATTTGAGGATTTTTCTTCTTGACCCGAGCCTTTTGGTGGGTGACTTATTTTCACTTTCGACGTTGGCCGGGACTGTTTCGAAGAGTTCTGGTGGGTTGGGCTGCCGCTTAGCCCACCCTACGGGTTTACGGGTCTTTTGATGGTTTCAGGGTGTCCCGGGGGGTCATGAGGCACCGTCTCAGATTGTTGCGGTCAAATGGAATCGAGGAAGCGAATTGCCCATCTTTGTCGGCTGAAACGCGAAGTTTTTGAGTTCCGTTGAAACGGTCCGTGGGAGGAACTTTTTTTCTCCACGAATTCCTGGTACAAATAGATGGTTATCCATCTATGGTTCGGGTGTAGATGATCTTCAAAACGGGGACTGATTCAGAGACGACGATGAGAGATATGCTAAGAAAGTGCGGCGCAGTTTGGCTTCTGTTTACCGGATTTGCCGTGTCGATAATCTTAATCGTGTCCGGAATCGGATACTTCGTGATATCGCGTGATTACCAGCGTTCCAAAACGGAGGCCCTGCATCTTCGCGAGGAATATTTTGCAGGCCAACGGCAACAGATCAAGAACGAAGTGGAAGAGGCCCTGGATTTCATTCAATACAACCGTGCAAATACGGTGAAACGGCTGAGGAAAGATCTCAAGGTCCGAACCAATGAAGCCTTTGCCATCGCGACCAGTCTCTACCGTGTGAACCAGGGGAGAGCAAGCGATAAGGAAATACGAAATATGGTCGTGGAGGCCCTTCGTTCGATCAGCTTCAATCATGGTCTCGGGTACTATTTTGCAACCGGGCTCGATGGGGTAGAGATTCTCTTTGCAGATCGGCCCGAGCTGGAAGGGCAGTCGATGCTTAACACCCGGGATACGCGCGGCGCATACGTCATACGCGACATGGTCGAGCTTGTTCGCCTGCATGGTGAAGGCTATTACGAGTATACGTGGACCAAACCGAACGCTCAAGGAGTGGATTTCCCCAAGATTGCCTATGTCAAGTATTTTGCCCCCTTTGACGGCTTTATCGGCACCGGCGAATACCTGGATGATGTGGAGCAGGATATCCAGAAGGAGGTTCTCGATCGAATAGGCAAGATTCGGTTCGGCAAGGAGGGGTATGTCTTTGTAGTCAACTACGACGGCACCACCCTGATGAACGGCACTCAACCGGAACTCATCGGGAAGAATATGTGGGAGATGACCGATCCCAACGGCCTGAAAGTGATCCAGGAGGAGCGCAGAGCCGCTGACATGGCAGAGGGCGGTTTTATCGAGTATCTTTGGGAGAAACCCTCTACAAAGGAAGTACGCCCGAAGATCTCCTTTGTGAAGGGATTCCCTCAATGGCGCTGGATGGTTGGGGCAGGGATCTATGTGGATGATATCGAGCCTGTCATCAAAGCCATGGACGCCGCTGCCGGAAAGGTGATGCGGCAGGATTTGCGTCGGCTCGGCTTTACGCTGGCTGCAATACTTTCGGCAGCGATGCTTGTATGCCTCCTGCTTTCTCACTATTTCAAAAGGCAGGTCGATCTTTTTTTCCATTTTTTCAGGGTGGCCCAAGCCGGTGGAAAGCCGATCGCCACCGAGCAGATCTTTTTGCGTGAATTCCAACTGCTGGGGCAATTGGCAAATGGGGTATTCGATGAGCGGAGAAAAGCCGAAGAGGGGCTGCGAGCGAGCGAGAAGAAGTTTCGGCGGGCTTTTCTAACCAGCCCCGATTCGATCAATCTAAATCGATTTCACGACGGTATGTATCTGGATATAAATGAAGGTTTTACAAAAATAATGGGTTATTCGCGCGAGGAGGCTATCGGAAAGACTTCCCTTGAACTCGACATCTGGGACGATCCTAAAGATAGAGAACGGCTGGTCACTACTCTAGAGCGCGAAGGTTTTGTCGAAAATATGGAAGCCAGGTTCCGAAGAAAAGACGGCAGCATCAGAATCGGCCTTATGTCCGCTCGTGTGTTACGCATCAACCGGGAGGATGTTGTCCTGTCGATAACCCGCGATATCACGGAACGCAAGCGGGCGGAAATTGCTCTTCGGGAGAGCGAAGAGCTGTATCACACGCTTGTCAGCTTATCGCCCGATGCCTATTCGGTCGTGGACCTGAATGGCTTGCTCACCTTCACATCGGCCAGGAACCTGGAGATGTTTGGACATTCGCCTGATGACGATGTTCTAGGACGCAGTATATTGAACTGGGTTGTCCCGGAAGAGCAGGGGAAGGTGTTTTCGAATATGATGAATCTTCGGACAGAAGGAAGGCTGACAGCTACTGAATACACATTGGTCAAGAAGGATGGGACCCGCTTTGTCGGAGAGGTCAACGCTGCGGTCATTCATTCACCTGACGGCAGTCCGATGCGAATGATGGCCATTATCCGCGACATCACCTCGCGCAAGCAGGCCGAGGAAGAGCAAAAGAAGCTGGAAGAGCGTTTGCAGCGCGCAGAAAAGATGGAGGCCCTGGGTACTTTGGCTGGTGGAGTGGCTCACGATCTGAACAATGTTCTAGGTATTGTCGTGGGCTATGCTGAACTGCTCCAGGGTGATTTGGAGGAGTCCAGTCCGGCAAGATCGAAAGCCAGGGAGATTTTGAAGGGTGGACAGAGGGCGGCCACGATTGTTCAGGATCTTCTGACCCTGGCGAGGCGGGGGGTATCCAACAGAACGGTGTTGAATTTGAATAACATCGTGCTGGAATGCCAGAACTCCCCCGAGTCCGCCAATGTCTTGTCCTATCATGCCAACATCGGTATCAAGACCGATTTGGAGGCGCACCTTCTTAATGTATCAGGTTCTGCGGTTCATATCGGCAAAGCGCTGATAAACCTGGTGACCAATGCCGCCGAGGCCATGCCTGACGGCGGCGTAATCACTATTAAAACCGAGAATCAGTACCTGGATAAACCCGTTTCCGGATACTATGAGGTCCGGGATGGGGACTATGCCGTTCTGTCCGTATCGGACACGGGCGAAGGGATCCCATCCGCCGATCTCAAGCGCATATTCGAGCCGTTCTATACCAAAAAGGTTATGGGCCGCAGCGGGACAGGTCTTGGACTGGCTGTGATCTGGGGTACGGTAAAGGACCATCTGGGATATATTAACGTGGAAAGTCAAGAAGGCAAAGGAACCACGTTCACCCTCTATTTTCCCGTAACAAGAGAGGAAATATCCCCGGAGCAGTTGTCCCTGTCCATTGCTGAGTACATGGGGAACGGTGAATCCATCCTGATCGTGGATGACGTTAAAGAGCAGCGAGAGCTTGCCGGCGCGATGCTCGAGAAGCTCAATTACTCCGTCGTCAGTGTTTCCGGCGGTGAAGAAGCGGTGACGTATCTCAAGCAAAACGCGGTCGACCTAGTTGTTTTGGATATGATCATGGACCCCGGCATGGACGGTCTCGACACTTATATCAAAATACTTGGAATCAATCCTCATCAGAGGGCGGTCATTGTCAGTGGTTTTTCCGAGACGGAACGGGTGAGCAGGGCTCAGGCATTGGGCGCCGGGGCCTACGTGAAAAAACCCTATGTGCTCGAGAAACTGGGATTGGCCGTCAGGAAGGAACTCGACCAGCCGGCATGATTCTTAGCCGACCGCGCACCGGAAAATTTCCCGTCCCAACGAAACCCAACGTAAAAGGCGGGAGGGTAAACCTCAGGCCCTGCCTCAGTTCCATCAAAATTCAGTTACAAAACATAACTGATTCCTCACTGATTTTGCACCGTCAACTATTTCCCGTACTTAAACGATAATCCATGTGATGCCCCAAACGCTTTTGGGAGATTTACCGGTATGGGCGGTCCATACTCAAAATGGCAGGGTCCGGTTTTGCAGGCCACGCCGCTGACCGGGGAAGCAGGTATAGACGGGGTAACGTAAGATGTTTGCGCCGGCCAGTGGCCGAGCGAGGAATCCAGGAGGATTAGAGGCAATGAAACTTAGCCTGCGCAACAGGTTTCTCATCCCTACGGTCTTGGCGGTCATATTGGGAACCTGCATCCTGACCACGGTTTCTTATTTGAAATCGAGCTCCGCGATAGAAAAGAGCACTCAAGGCCAACTCACCCTGGTTCTTGATTCTACTCGAAAAAATATTAATGGGGCAATGAGCGGTTTTAAACAGTTGGTCAACGACTGGAAAGACGATGAGGTATTTAGAGCGGCCGTTCAAGGAAAGCCCGAGGAACCGGCGGCCAAATCCGCCTGCGACAGGCTCGCTGCCATAATCAAGAACTTCCCTCAATTTGAAAGGGTCAATATTGTCAACAGACTGGGGAATGCGGTTGCCTCAAGCGATCAGAGGGCACTCAATATAGATTTTGCCGATAGAACCTATTTTAAGGAAGCTCTCAATGGGAAGTTCAATGTCTCGGAAGTCATGATCGGAAAAACCACTGGCAACCCTGTGGCCATGATATCCGCCCCGTTAAAATTTCATGAAAGCATAGTCGGTGTATTGACGGCTGTACTCGATATCAAGCACTTTGGTGACGATTATATCGACACGGTAAAAATAGGCGAGAAGGGCTATGCTTTTATGTTCGGCCGGGACGGCCTCATGCTGGCCAATCCGGACCGATCGCTCAACAACAAGTTTAACCTGAATGAAACCGAGTTCGGCAGGCAGATGCTTGCCGGCAAGCAGGGGCTGGTCGTTTACAAAGATAAGGGGGAAGAAAAAATAGCCGCCTACACACAGCCCGAGCAACTCGGTGTTACGATCTGTGTCGTAGCAGATGCCGGGGAGGTCTTTGCGCCTGTTCATAACATTCGCTCGATCAACATTGTCCTTTCCGTATCCATGGTGTTTTTCACCGGTCTCATAGTTCTCCTGATCGCCAAATCGATCACGAACCCAATCGGCAAAACCACTTTAACGCTGATGGGAGCTGCCGATCAAGTAACGCAGGGGTCGAACTCGGTGTCGTCTTCAAGCCAGCAGCTTGCTGAAGGGGCTTCGGAACAGGCGGCTTCAATCGAAGAGATATCTTCCTCACTGGAAGAAATGGCCTCCATGATCAAACAGAACGCCGGCAACGCCAGCCATGCGAATCAACTCATGAATGAGGCCAAAGACGTGATAGCGAGAGCTAACGGGTCCATGGGAGACCTGATAAAATCGATGGGAGATATTTCAAGGGCCAGCGAAGAGACCTCCAAGATAATTAA
>CAVUGX010000053.1:0-79261 GCA_963741035.1 uncultured delta proteobacterium | reverse complement strand
GCGAGGAGACCCTTCTTCGCAGCCGCGCATACCGGCAACGTATGGCGCGAGCCATCGCCTCGGCAGTTTCCGTATTCGCGGATAAGGCAGGTAGGTAGCGCCGTCTTCCACGGCGGCGCAAAAGAGCTCCTTCCTCGATAGTCACAGGTCCAGCAGAAGTAGTTTCAATCCACGCTCCCGCGCGGGGAGCGACTCTGGAAGGTCACCGCCGCTCTCACTTATTACCAGTTTCAATCCACGCTCCCGCGCGGGGAGCGACTTTAATACCGGTTCGCGCGGATCGGCGCGAGCATGTTTCAATCCACGCTCCCGCGCGGGGAGCGACCCAGGCGTGCTGGGGGGCGCGTCTTGGTGGGGTAGTTTCAATCCACGCTCCCGCGCGGGGAGCGACTCGACCAGCGCCGAACGTCCAGGCCGGCCGAGCGTGTTTCAATCCACGCTCCCGCGCGGGGAGCGACTTGAGCTTGCCCATCCTCATGTTGAACCACAGCAGTTTCAATCCACGCTCCCGCGCGGGGAGCGACAGGCCTCATCATATATCCTGACAGCGAATAGTCGGTTTCAATCCACGCTCCCGCGCGGGGAGCGACGTGTGAGTTCGGGTATGCCGGTTGACATGGCAACGTTTCAATCCACGCTCCCGCGCGGGGAGCGACCGGCAAGGGCGGTCTTTTCGGCGGCGGCGGCCAGGTTTCAATCCACGCTCCCGCGCGGGGAGCGACCGAGCCCGAACGCGATGCGAAGCGCCTTCCTGGAGTTTCAATCCACGCTCCCGCGCGGGGAGCGACCGCTATTCATGGAGCACTACGAAATGGCTGATGTGTTTCAATCCACGCTCCCGCGCGGGGAGCGACTAAATCCCGTGTAAACTTTCGGCGCTGTTGCTCGGGTTTCAATCCACGCTCCCGCGCGGGGAGCGACAAGCCAATGTGTTTGGGAGTCACCCTGCCTAATCATGTTTCAATCCACGCTCCCGCGCGGGGAGCGACGGTCCCCGTGCGTCGGTGCGGGCCATACAATAGGTTTCAATCCACGCTCCCGCGCGGGGAGCGACTTCGCCCGGCTGAAATGCGTACAATCCGGAGAGTTTCAATCCACGCTCCCGCGCGGGGAGCGACCCGAAACTAGCAGGGAGCTAAGATGGGTGATCTGGTTTCAATCCACGCTCCCGCGCGGGGAGCGACCGAAGGGCGAACCGAGCAGCGCGAACACGATCACGTTTCAATCCACGCTCCCGCGCGGGGAGCGACAACATTCTTTCGCAGCTCCATTATGGACGGCCTGGTTTCAATCCACGCTCCCGCGCGGGGAGCGACCTAGTCCAGTCCCCTGACGCATGTGTTAAGAGAGGTTTCAATCCACGCTCCCGCGCGGGGAGCGACCCGGTCAAAGCCATGCTCGCCGCGAGGATCGCGGTTTCAATCCACGCTCCCGCGCGGGGAGCGACTCCCAGGTCCCCCCGGCAGGCGGTCATGATGTTTCAATCCACGCTCCCGCGCGGGGAGCGACGTCGCACGTCACAGAGGACCTGCAGGTGACTGGTTTCAATCCACGCTCCCGCGCGGGGAGCGACCAGTTGAGCAGCTTATCGTGCGTACTGCGTTACATGTTTCAATCCACGCTCCCGCGCGGGGAGCGACGCGCATCGGCGTAGCCAGCACATGCGGCTAAGAGATGTTTCAATCCACGCTCCCGCGCGGGGAGCGACAGGCTGAATCTACAGACGCGATCGCGAGCCTTGAGAGTTTCAATCCACGCTCCCGCGCGGGGAGCGACCAGCAGCTGACCAGTCGAGGCGCATCCTGAATGACAGGTTTCAATCCACGCTCCCGCGCGGGGAGCGACCGGCATAGAGTACCGATCGGGTGTGCTGCATGCTAGTTTCAATCCACGCTCCCGCGCGGGGAGCGACCTGCCTTTGCACGGTATGACTCATGCCCAGTGGCATTGTTTCAATCCACGCTCCCGCGCGGGGAGCGACTGTACTCGATCGCATTCACCGAGCACGTAGTCGAACTCGTTTCAATCCACGCTCCCGCGCGGGGAGCGACCTCTTCGACTCAGCGCTTCGCGGATATGCTGATCGGGTTTCAATCCACGCTCCCGCGCGGGGAGCGACAGGGGCAGGCGATCCTGCTTGACCCGGTATGCACTGTGTTTCAATCCACGCTCCCGCGCGGGGAGCGACTGGCAGTCCGACGATGAGCACCTGGCCGAGCTCAAGTTTCAATCCACGCTCCCGCGCGGGGAGCGACCGTGCAATCGTGCCCACAGCAGGCGGCGTTATCAGTTTCAATCCACGCTCCCGCGCGGGGAGCGACCGTCGGATAACGTACGAATTCGATTACCATGTGCGATTGTTTCAATCCACGCTCCCGCGCGGGGAGCGACCATGCAGCGAATGGACCGCAACTGCCAGCGTGAATAGGTTTCAATCCACGCTCCCGCGCGGGGAGCGACCAGTAATAGGTCATGCTGAGTCGCACTGGAATTGTAGTTTCAATCCACGCTCCCGCGCGGGGAGCGACACAGAAGACTAAAAGGTATGACGGTGCGGCCATAAGGTTTCAATCCACGCTCCCGCGCGGGGAGCGACCGGCGAGCGCCAGGCACGATCCGCGCCTGTGCACGCGTTTCAATCCACGCTCCCGCGCGGGGAGCGACCAAGCCGCCTGCCGCGCCACGCCGTGCGTTCGGTTTCAATCCACGCTCCCGCGCGGGGAGCGACCAAAGGCGCCCATCACCTGGTCCTGCATGGACTTGTTTCAATCCACGCTCCCGCGCGGGGAGCGACTACGCGCTGGGCGCCGGTGAGCGGCCGCGTTACGGTTTCAATCCACGCTCCCGCGCGGGGAGCGACCAGCTCGACCGGCATGCGCGACGCGCCGTCGATGTTTCAATCCACGCTCCCGCGCGGGGAGCGACCCTGGGCTTCATCAGAGGCCTGTCGGCATGTGCGTGTTTCAATCCACGCTCCCGCGCGGGGAGCGACGCGCGAGTATCTGCGGCATGCTGACGCATCGATACTGTTTCAATCCACGCTCCCGCGCGGGGAGCGACTCGAGAGCGCGAGCTCGTCAACCCGGAGCATCCATGTTTCAATCCACGCTCCCGCGCGGGGAGCGACTCGCACTCGGCCGAGCTGCATCATGCGCGATCAAGTTTCAATCCACGCTCCCGCGCGGGGAGCGACCCGTCCGACAATCTTCACGCGCTGCCGGAGGCCTGGTTTCAATCCACGCTCCCGCGCGGGGAGCGACAGCAGAGCCTGCACGAGGCGCAGAGCTGCGCATGGTTTCAATCCACGCTCCCGCGCGGGGAGCGACCGATCGTGGCATGCCTATCCCGACAGCTACTAGTGTTTCAATCCACGCTCCCGCGCGGGGAGCGACTTCGTAGCTCGATCGCGACGCTCCGTCACTGCAGTGTTTCAATCCACGCTCCCGCGCGGGGAGCGACAGGCCGTCAAGCCGGCTTCATCGAGACTCTCGACAGGTTTCAATCCACGCTCCCGCGCGGGGAGCGACCAGACTCGGAGGTATCGTCGAATCGACAGCCGTGTTTCAATCCACGCTCCCGCGCGGGGAGCGACCGAGAGCGTCGGATCAGGCTGCGCCAGCTGATAGTTTCAATCCACGCTCCCGCGCGGGGAGCGACTCGATGGCCGTGAGACTCAGCAGCACGGAGCTTGGTTTCAATCCACGCTCCCGCGCGGGGAGCGACCGTCAGGGCGACTGGTTGAGCACGCCGGTCGCATCATGTTTCAATCCACGCTCCCGCGCGGGGAGCGACGGTCGACGTCTGGACGTGGCCAAGCGATCGGCATGGTTTCAATCCACGCTCCCGCGCGGGGAGCGACCAGACAGCTGGCATGCGATCGGCAGTGCTGCGCATGTTTCAATCCACGCTCCCGCGCGGGGAGCGACTGCACGGATCGCAGATCAAGCCGCCTGGATCGTGGTTTCAATCCACGCTCCCGCGCGGGGAGCGACGCGCTGCAGGACGCACTGGCCAAGCCGACGCATCGAGTTTCAATCCACGCTCCCGCGCGGGGAGCGACTGCAAGCGCTGGATGCAGGCTCGATGCATGACGACTGTTTCAATCCACGCTCCCGCGCGGGGAGCGACTACGCCGAGTCAAGCTGCTCATGCGATCCTGCGATGTTTCAATCCACGCTCCCGCGCGGGGAGCGACATGAGTGACATGCCAGCGGTACGCTGCGAGGCATGTGTTTCAATCCACGCTCCCGCGCGGGGAGCGACTCGACGATCGATGCACATGCGATCGAGTGATCGGGTTTCAATCCACGCTCCCGCGCGGGGAGCGACCGGATGAGCTTCAGTCAGAGGCTGCGCACGATACGGTGTTTCAATCCACGCTCCCGCGCGGGGAGCGACTGACTGCGTCGACTGCGACTGCCGACGCATCGATGGTTTCAATCCACGCTCCCGCGCGGGGAGCGACTGCAGCTCGATAGCTACTGCCGATCTAGCATATCAGTTTCAATCCACGCTCCCGCGCGGGGAGCGACTGCCGGCTTCTAAATGCCTGCCGGCAAAGGCTTTAAGTTGAGCGTTCCGCGAAGGTCCTTGTTTGGCCGTTCAGCACATTCAATCGACAAAGACCTGATTTGGTAACTAGCTGAAATGGTTAACAGTATTGGGCCTGCGAACCTCATCATCGGAAAAAGGCCGCAAATCCGGGCGCAGCATGACGTAACGGCGATATCCATAAATGTTAACATGGGGTTCGCGCACTTGTCTTAAACGACTAAAGGTTCATCAGGGTCCATGGGCTTATTGGCCCCGACATGTTCAACCCTGCGCCTCCAGTTTGAGCCCAGGAAATAAAATCTCAAGCTGTCCTGGTCCTCGTTGACTTCCTTGATCAGTTTAGCGCGCAAAAAGGCCCACTGCGCAGGATCGACGGAACACTCGAAAACAGAGTATTGCACTCTTTGCCCATAGTCCTTGCAAACCTTTGCGACACGCCGAAGCCGGGTTTGCCCGCCGGGGTCGATTGTGGATACGTCGTAGCTTACTACAACCATCATGTCGCACCTATTTCCAGATAAATGGAGGATATGCGTCCAGATCGCCCCGGAGCGCCCGGGCAAAAAGGAGCGCCTGGACATGGAAAAGCATGCCGACCTGGACTTTTTCTTCAAGGAACGGATGCAATATTTCTTCCTGTTTTCGGTTCTGGTACGTGACGAGCACCTCCTTTCTGGTTTCATCGGACATGACCACGGCCCCGGAATCGGTCTTCGTGAAGCCGTTCTTGCGGACCTTCTTCAAGTTGATAAGGGAAAGCACGAGCCTGTCGGCGAGAAAAGGCCGAAACTCCTCCATGAGATCCAGGGCCAGCCCGGGCCGGCCCGGCCGGTCTCTGTGGAGAAACCCCACGGCTGGGTCGAGGCCCGCCGACTCCAGGGCGGAGCGGACGTCGTGCATGGTCAGGGTATACACAAAAGAAAGAAGAGCATTGACATTGTCCAGGGGTGGCCGCCGGTTCCTCTGCCCAAATTTAAAATCCTCCTTCTGAGCGGTGATGAGTTCGTTGAACACACCGAAATACAGGTTGGCGGCATTGCCTTCGATCCCGCGCAAAGCGTCCAGGTCCGTCTCCCTGCCGAGCCGTTCCAGGTAGTGAGTCATCCTGGAAGACACTTCTTTAATGGCCGAAGCGTTCACTTTTTCCCCGTGGTCCCTCAAGACCCTCTGGAGCACGGTCCGGCAATTTGCCAGCTTCCCGGTGAGCACGCTTCTCACGACCTCTACAGTGGCCTCCCGGTCGTCGGCTTTGCGATACTGACCGCGCCTCAGGAGCACATTTCCCGACACCGGCCCCTGGACCCTTGCAAGAAACTTTCCGTGCTCGGTCAGGAAACTTACGGCCACGCCGTTTTCGGCGCAAAAGCCCAATAGAAACGGGCTGCACAGGACGTTGCCGAAGCAAACGACGCCGCCGATGGTATGAACCGGAATGCGGAGACGAATTTCATTTTGCACCTTGACGACAACGGTCTCCCCTTCCTTCCCGAGGTAAGCGCCTTGAGTCGTGACAAAAAGCGTGTTGAGATGTTTTTTCATTTTCGTTTCATCCATGCCCCTGCGCGGGTGGCGACCCGCAACCGGGACGGAATTTTTCATGGCGAGAAGGTGTCTTCTTCCAGCATTTGAGTCAGATAGCCCCGGACGGACTTCTTCTTCCGAAGCACCTGAGGCAGACATCGGTCCATGAGAGAGCAGCTCCTGCACTTCTCCGGGTTGTAGACCGGTTTCGGCGTAATCCCGGACCCGATCAATTCATGGAGTTGCCCGGCGGCTCTTTCCGTCTCCTCGCGGAGGGCCTCATCAAATTCGACGTCCAGCCGATGCCTCGTCCTTCCATAAAATATAGCCCCGGAAGGGACCTCGGTCCCGAGCATCTCTTCCAGGCAGAGCGCCTGGGCGCACAACTGGACCTTGTCGCTGTCATCGGGTTTCGGCTTTCCGCGTTTGTGCTCAACCGGGAAAGGCCGCCACACACCACCTTCCATCCGGTGGAATTCCACCACGTCGGCTTTCCCTATCAAGCCCAATCGAAGCGAACGTAAAGACACCCCCCGGGCGATCCTCACCTTCCCTCGTGACTCTTCACCCTCTTCATGCACCCGTTCGTGCATGATCCGGCCTTCAGCCGTGAAACGGTTCTCGTCCCACGCCTGCTCGATATGGATCAGACCGCACTGCCGATCGCAGAAGATAAGGTGCTGCAGCGCCGAAAGGGGCAGAAGATCGTCTTCGGAGTAGCTCATGGCTTCCTGCCGCTGTTACGCATTTGCTGTCGGGCATGATAAAGCTTTTCGGTGAAACCGCCCTCCTTTAGGAATTCCTGCTCAAGGGCGCGCAACTGCTGGTCAAGAAGGTAGTTGGCTTGGTGGATGATGCACACCATGGTATTTGCGGCAGTCTCGGCGGAGGCCGGAGCTTCAATATATGGCTTATAAGTCAAATAGGACCTATCTGACCCATAACACAGCCCCCGGACCTGCCTGGCCTGGGGGTGGTCTTTACCCCACAGGGGCAGTCCGTGCTGCCGGAGATAGTCCTGGTAGTCGAGCAGCAGCTCTTCCAAGCTTGCCCGCGCCACCCCCACCAGCTTCAGTTCGGTTTTTTTGGATGTGCCGGAAGCCATGCTGCCCTCCGCGATATTTTGCTTTCCGCTTCGCGCCGCCTGCACCATCTGGTCATTAGTGCGGGAGCGCCGGTCGATAAAGCGGTCGCAAAACACCACGGTAGCGTCATGGACGATCTCTGACATTTGATAGGATTTGAGGTCCTGGTACCCGCCGTGGGGCGGGATGATTTTGGGGCCGCCGGTATTGTCGTTGTGATTCATGACCATCCAATCTACAATAAGCTTAAGGGAATTTCGCTCGATGCCTGCAGATCACTCATCGCCTTGGCCTTCCGATCTCTTCCGTGATTCGATCCCATGTATTTCTGTGAAAAACATCGCGCGCAGCCTTTCTTCCGAAACTAAAGGGTGTCTCCGGCAAAACCCCTCCCACCCGATATCCCGCGCAGCATCGCTGAGTTCCATGGCCAGCCGGACCTTTTGATCGCCGCTGAGCCGAGCGAATATTTGATGCTGCCGTTTCTGTGCTTCCGCCGTCGTATCAGTGGTCATTGCGCCCCTGCAAATGCGTTTTCACGGGAATTCAAACATCTGCAAACCCATATACCTGCCGCGATTGAGATGACTTTGGATTCAGGATCATCAAATGACGGCCCCTCCAGCCGAAATGAATTCCTCCAGTTTCAGCACGCCCTTCATGTAGCCGAGAAAATCAGGATCATAGTCATATCCCCACTCATAAATGTCAAATTCAGAGAACCGGCTGCCGCGATTGAGTGGACTTAAGCCGAGCTTCTCAATCTTCTTTGCCCAAATCTGCACGCTGCCTTGAAGTAGCGTCTTAAAATCCACGGCCTTAAATGCCTTAAGACTGGCTTTGAGGTCCGGGTCAACGACTACGAAGCGGGTATCGGTATCTATAACTCGGCTGAGTTCTTTCACCTTCGGATAATTTCTTTCAGACTCCGCTTTGGATAATAGGTCTGAAGGGAGGCCTCCACAGATTCTAAGCTCATCACGCATTGCCTCCGTGACTGCATCCGCCGGGCTAGAAAGGCTGAGCTTACCATCATCCATAAGGCTTTTTAACACATCGGCAGAAACGCTGGCCGCAGGGTGCTCCGTTATTCTTTTGTCAGAGAGAGCGACATCGTATACAGCCCCGCCGCCGCAATTATCGTATTCTCCATGGCGATTAACTCTTCCGCCAACCTGGATAATAGAAGCGGCGGAAAATCTCTCGCGGAAGGCGCACCGAAATGAAAAATCAACCCCCGCCTCAACGCAACTTGTAGCCACAAGGGTCCAATCTGCCAATTCACGAAACTTGAGTTTGCGCTCGACACGCTTAAGAATGATCTCCCTGTCGTATGGAGTTAAGGCTGTCGAAAGATGGAGAACCTCCATCCCGGAATTTAACATCGCATCGGCAACCACAGCGGCGTTCTGTACGGTATTTAGGATGACAAGTCGCGGCCCCGCTTGCTTTTTCGCAAGGCCAATCAACTCACTTACACTTAAGGCTCGACCGCCCTCAGCTTGGCCGAATTCAACCCTTTTTCTTTCCTCCTTCATAACTTGTGTAGCCTGATCCACCGGCAACAACTCGGGTAGCCTAACAGGTTTGTCGATGATTTCCTTGTGTTCCCAAAATCGAGCAAGCGAACCACTTGCGAAGACAAATCGGCAACCCCAATTATCAGCGAGTTCGTTCACCCACTTCCAATGTTGTGGCCAGAGTCTCGTAGGCAGGGAGCATGGGCTTCATCCAGAAAAATTGCACTGCCAGGTACCTCATGGAATTTGCGCAACGTCGCCGGGTGGCACGCAGCGAGTGCCTCAAAAAAGCTTACCGCCGTCGTGAGTACGATAGGAGCCCGCCAAAGAACCGCCAGTTCACGATGTTCCCGATGAAAAAAGTCGGCTCTGTGATGGTGCTCGACAATAATTTGATCAGGTTGTTCATCCGGCAAAACAAGAGCTTTGCGCAACCGCTCTGCCGTTTGGGAAAGAATGTTCGTGAAAGGGGCTACAATGAAGATATGCCGAAGTCCCTCGTCCTGCGCCCGTCGGATGAGATAAGCCGCCACTGCCGTCGTCTTGCCAAGACCGACAGGCCCTTCACATGCCACGAGGGGATCTATGATGCTACAATTCAAACTAGCTTCGAAAAACTCGCTTCGACGTTGGTTGCGGGTGTGTTCGGCATCGCTTTCTCCGATGGGCAGAGATCGAACATATTCACGTAGAGCGTTCAGGCGTTCGCCCCATCGTGTTTTCGGAGCGGCAGGCAGGTGGCGACCAGCATCGAAAAATGCGGTATCTGTATGGTCTGCATCAACAAGACACGATAACGCAAGTCGCATCGTCAACCCATGGATGGGACGTCGTTGCTCAACATCGTGAAGTCCAACAACGGCTTCGTGCTCGCTAAGATATTGCTTGATCATTAAATTAGTGCGCGCAATTTGTTGGTCGTGTCTCTCTTTAGTGTCATCATCTCGACGGCGTCCTCGTAGCCGCCGTCCGTCTGTGAAATGCGCGTGCTTTTGCGGGAGGCCGGGCGCGTGGTGCGCCCGGACCAACCAAGCCGCCATCCAATCCTGCCTGCCTGCTAGGTAGCTTACCCCAGCATCAATGTGGTCCCACTTGAGCTTGCTTCCCCGGCCTTTCTGGAACACAGTTTGGATGTCAGGGTCAAGCTTACCCAGATCGTGAAATATTCCTGCGGTATCGATATCCGTCAGCAGGCCCGGGGGTGGATTTGTCGAATAGTGCAGCATCGCTTCCGCCCGTTGCCGCGCGCCTTGCTGCACCGCCTCGACATGCCTGGCGTATGGATCTCCTGGCATGCCGTCTTGAGGTGGTGAATGCGCTAATGGCTCCTGATTGTTAGGATCGAGCTTCATGTCTCAACCCCATCGCTTCACGCACAAATCCTCTAGGTCTTTTGCCAATCGGGCTCGAATGTCTTTCGACAATTCTTTCGGAATTTCATATTCGTCGATCGATGTGGACGGTTCGTCGGCGCCACCCTTGGTTTTCGTGGGAGTGAAAGTATCAAGAATCAGCAATCGGGGCAGGAACCAAGCGGTGTTTTGTACTTGGCGTAACGAGCGTGCCGAACCTCGACGAATGGACGGATCGCTGAGGGCGGTCTTGATATCATGAGGAATCAGAAAATTCATCAATTTGAATCCTGCCCTTCACATGCTCTTGTAATTATATTATGGGGATTTATAAATAACGCATCGTTTTAGAACCAGGCGCACAACGGGGTACCTAAGCGGGGCCATGCCACGGTTTTTGCCCTCTTGCACGCCTGATCTGTTTGTAGTCGCGAATCTCTCGATCTCGATTGGAGCAATACTGACACCTAGACCAAACTGCACGACTCCAGTAGTTATGAAGTGGTCTTTTTCGCCGGACTCATTGCTCTTCATGTCTTCGAGGAACGTGTTGCCGAACAAACGGGCATCCCAGAATGTGTCCTTAAAGGTCTTGGCTTCCATCTTAGAAATCTTTCCCCGGTCGCGGCCACGCTTTTCGAGGATATCGAAGCGGGCATCGTCAAGATTCAATGCTTTTTTCGCCACCTGCCAAGCTGGGCCATCATGATCGGCCACTAGATCCCTGAGTTTGCGCTTGAAAGAGACTGGCGAGATCAATCCGAGGCCGTCGGCATCAATGGTGCGCGGATCGCTTTCGGCGTCGGGGTCTCCGTTGGGGTTGCTGTGGCGAACCTCAATGATCAGGCAAACCGGTACCTCGGTTGAATGAAGCGCCATCGTTTTTGTATCCGGATTCCATTGCTTACTCCTCCTGTTTTATATTTCCTTCTTGCACACCCAATTCTTCTTTTTGAGACTTCGGCAAACCGGCGATATATCCCAGAAGCAATTCGGCCCTGAAAACATCGTCGACACGGCAGTCACCCAGCTCTGAGGCGAGTTCGGCGGCGAGAGGTCCCATCTCCCGCACATGACGCAAGGCCTTTTTGATGTCCCAGCCGCGCTGCTGTTCATCTTTCTTATTACCCGCGATAAGCGATCCAGCACGATTTGGTTCGCGTGATGCTTTCTTCGCCCAGCCGTCGTAGGGCTTCCACCGGCGGCAGAGTGTTGCCAGCGCTTTGGCAGGTGCGCTTTGTGCCATGGCAAAGACTTGGTTGCCCAGAAGTGCTGGCGGCACAGCGCCGCCTCGGACGTCGGCGCAGTAGCCAGCATGGACCACGTCTGCTGCAGCCAACAGTTGCCCGAGCTTGAATGCTGTTTCGTGCATATAAACCTCCCTTTTTCGACTGAGCTTATGCAGCAGTGTGCCCAGCAATGTGACTGTGCGCAGTGCCTCGTAGACATCGAAACCCTTTGCGAAATTCAAACCCTCGTCGCAACGCATGGGCTGTGCCAGTGACGCAAGGGGCGCCCGCCGGGTCAGCATAAGCCGCAATACGCGTTTCGCCCGACGCCGTGCTGAAAAATTGGTGTTACCGACCGGGTCTAGAAAAATCTTAACGTTTCGCCAGCGGGTAGCCCGAATTGATCTTTCTTCTTGCCATCCGGGCGCTTCCCATTCCGTAAGAAGATCTGTTTGCTGATAAATTTAATCCCAGCGGCGCGACATGTGGGCCCAGCATCGGTCGTGGCTTGGATTCACCTTTTTTAACACTGGCAGCGTTACCCATGGGGCTACGTTTCGCTCACCTGCCACCCAGGTTGTCGCCGCTCTGATACAGGTCGCCTGCCGTTAGTGTATCTGCATAGACGACCTTGCGGTTAGCAGGGTCGACTTTCTCCCAAACACTGCAAGTTGAACTTTGGCTACCTCGTTGCCGACTTTTGCCTTCACAAGCTCAATCATTCGCCTCGTGTGTTTCCGATGCCTGACCGAGTCGACGGGTGTTGGATGACGCATCGGATACCTCTTCTAGGAACTCCTCTTCTGCTAAGGATTCGGCCACCGGGGCATCTGGAACAGCTCCCAGAAAGCCAAGAGCAGATCACTTTGCTTCGGGGCCTCGCCGGGGATTGCCCGCCACGTCAGGTCTTTTTCGATTATTAGAGGTAGTTTTCTTACGCTGCCGCGAGGCGGATTACCGTATCTTGTCCCACGGGCATAGCGTCGACGGAAAAACGGCCGTAGCGATCATTGGTTGGATATCTCTATTTTTGGCGAATAGATATGTTTGACCTAGTGTTGGCAGTTAAGGTTGGGGAAAATTGCCGTTCAAAAGCAGTTCTTCGGTTCCTGTGAGGGCACAAGTCCCCATTGTTTGACCATCCGAGTCTCCAACCTCAGGGATGAAATGCCTTAAGGCATCCCCAGACTGCGGAAGCCACCGGAGATCAATCCATAGGTTCTTCCCTGATGCCTCAAACAGCAATGCTCCGCTGCATAACCACTCCTTTGTTTCATTGTCGAAAGAACCAATCAACAACGCGATGGCAATTTCTAACCAATCGTTTTGCGGAGATCGTGGGAGTTCTTTCAAAATTCTTTCTGTCACTTGCTGCAGGAGCTGTTCCGGGCCACCACCTCTGTTTCGGTCGGAAGCCAGCAGAAAACAATCGATTGTGGCCAAAACTACATCGGATTCCGTACCCCGAAGCTTCACGAGCTGCTGCCGTCTTTCTCGCAAACGATTGATTAGCCCTGTACCTGGCCAACTGTCGAAAGCCTCGACATCGAATGACGCATTATCTGCGAGATCAAGCAGCGCTTTCCGCCGATCAGTTTTCTTTTTATCAAGGGCCGCTTCTCGGTTTGCATCATTCTCAGGATTTTGTGGAACGCTCCATAAAGGATACTTGGGTTGAACGAAAGGGAAGCTATTATGTTGACCATTTCGTAGTGTCCATGGCGTTATTTGACGTGGAACCGGTCGGACGGATGCGACCTGCCCGTTGTCGTCAAGCTGTACTAAGAGCGTCGGCATCGGCCGGGCTTCCATAACGTCTGGATGACGCTGAACCGTTTTAATTCCTGCGTCCCGCGTCACACGTTCAACGATCACCAGTTCATTGAGCATTTGCCGTCACCTCCCGATCAGTTTGAGACAGCCACTCGTCAGGGATCTCGTATCTCAGAAGCCCGTTGACAATCTTCACATTCTGGTGGAATTTCGGTTGGTACCGGCCGCACGATGGGCTGCTCCACACGCCTAAGAGCATCGACGGAATTTCCAATGCAAGATTGGTATCTACTTCCGTCATACCATCACGAAACGCTCCCCAGTAGGAACAGGTGAACTCACTCCAGCCGAGACAAGGGTGCGAAAGCATTGGCCTCGCTTTAGTCGACGGTCGAATAAGTCCTGCAGGTAGTGTCGGGGATTTATGCGGCCCTGCCATCGAGGTCCGACGACGATACCATGCAAGCGATAGCAAACGTCCCTCAGGACCGTGGCGAAAAGCTGCATGCTGCTGCCGCCCGAAGAGGTCCCTTTATTGAACAGGGAATCCTTGCGCAGTGGTCCTCCATAATTGGTTGTATATCGCTGAAAATGCACACGTCCGCCGGATACGCCTACACTGCGACAGACCTCAACCTTCGTCGGGCAAACCCATGCTGCCCCGTTGGCAAAAAAAGCAATCGACTCGAACAAACCTTTGACAGCCGACCAGGTCGGCACCGGATAGCTCGTTGGAGTTCCTCCTGTGTCCGGTCGAGAAAACATCGCTCCTGCCCCCTCAACCTCAAATTGGACTTCGTAAGGGTTAGCCATGGTTAACCTCCTTTCTTATGGTTTGAACTTCTTGTGGATTGACTTGCGCGGGACTATCCCCTTAGACCCGCCAGGGCGGAGGAATAATCAATAGAAAGTGAGATCTATAATGATGCAGGCTCCGTGACGGATACCTGCTTTTGAGCTGTTTAATTTGAGGCCGGAAAATCTTGGATGTGAAACTGGGACTATTGAATAGTACGAATCACTCTACCACGGTCGAGGCAGAAATAAAATCAGATGTTTCTCCCACCAGTAACGCCCTATCATGCACAGATAAGTAACGGTTCGCGAATTACCCCTTGTCCTTCTAGAGACTCTTCGGAAAGCAACCGATTGGCCTCAAGCGCCAACCGGACATCCTCAAGGAGGTTCTCGCGCGCTTCATCGAGTGTCGCACCCCGGGTATTTGCTCCCGGTAATTCCTGTACGAATCCGATGTAACCCTCAGACACCTTCTGAAAGACGGCTGTGAGCTTTACTTCCATGTTATTTCTGCTCTCTGTTAGGTCTTACCCCTCCACTATCTTTTCCAAAAACTCCTCGAACAGGTCCGCATTGGCCTGCTTCATGGCTCTTCGGACCTGGATCAGGTCGATTTTCTTTATAAACTTGAGGTTTTCACGGTTCTCGCAAAGGACCATGCCCCTGAGGAAAAGCTTTGCCGCCAGCCGGGATGATTTATCCTTCGACCATGCCTTCTCCATGGCCAGGTAGTCATCCACCATTTCCTTCAGGCCGTCGTTGATGCGGACCGGTTTGCGCTCGAACAGCCCATCGAGGCGGGCATGGGTGGGCAGCCACTCCAGGGCAAGTTCGGCGTCAAAGTCATATTCGAACAAAATATCCTGTTTCAATTCCTTCAGTTCTGCGTCCTCGATGTGGCGCCAATCGATCGCGGCAGGATCGATAAAGCAGGCTTCCCGGTAGCACCGTCTTGCGACCTCATGGTCGCCGCGCAGCCGGTAAGCGTCTCCCAGGTAGCCATAGAGAGCAGTGTTTTCAGGCATCTTCGGAATACGGGCCTGAAGGCTCCGGATCGCTTCGTCATAGCGACCGGCTTGCAGCAGGATATACCCGAGGGGGATATCTTCCGGGAGCATCGTTGACCCAGCCAACCCTGCTCGTTCAACTTCCTGCAGCACGCGGGCAAAGTATGCGGCTTTTGCCTTCGCAGCTAAAACATTCTCATCCGTGCCTTCGGATCTTACATAGTCTTCGAAGGAATCCCAGAGCCGGCACAGGTAACCCGGACGCTCGCCGGGTTCGGCAGGCGCCTCGTTCATACCATGGATCAGGAATTCGGCGGCTTTCAGCCTGGAGGATATGTCGTAGCCCTTGGGAAACAGGCTGCGGTGTTTTTGAAAAAGATCGACAGCTTTCTCCAGTTCCATGCCGTTGTACGCCCTGGTGCCCTGGTTTACGAAACTCATGTTCTGCGCGAAGAGGGAAATCTGCCCTGGCTGCAATTCGGGACTGGTCCGGGAGATCGCCTCATTACCGCCCGCCGGGCGGCCCTTCGCTTTCCCAACCTCCTCGACGGCGCGCCGCAGAAAGCGGCGAACGAGAACGTACTCAACCCCGGCGAAATGAGCTGCTTTCTTCGGGTCACCGAAGCTTGCGGCCAGTGCGCCGATCCATTTCTCGAACGCGGCGGTGAAGGGAGAATCCCCATCCGCCCATGGAATGGGCGGATGCTGTTCCCCATGTTCCGGACAATCCACGATCGGAAGCCTGGCGTGCAAAAAGGTCATTTTCCGGCATGTATCGAGATGCCGCCAGCTCTTTGAAGGCGAATAACCACACACAGGGCAGGCGCGGTTGCAGTGGGGGCAGGGGAACTGAGCGGCCTCCGCGCACTCAAGGTATACGTCTACACTGTCCGGTCCCTCATTTGCAGCAACCGATTTCACGCACCATGGCGAAGCAAGCCCGATCAGATCCGTATAGAAGTCGCGGATTTCCATTAGGTCGTCAATCCTTCCACACTCTGCACGGTATGATTCCAGGAAATCACTTGAAACTCATGATGTAGTCGGCAAGCGCTTCCTTATCCTCTTCGGGCAGGGCCTTGATCTTATCGAGCTGGCCGCGCATCATTCCCCACTTGTCGCTCTCGATGAGCGGCTTCAGTTCCCCTTTGAAGAATTTGATAAGTTTGTCCCTGTCGGAATAGGCGTGGACAATCTCTGCAAGTGATATCGCAGCGGCCTTCTTGTCAGGTTTGTGGCACATGCCGCATTTGAGCGTTTCGAATACCTTTGCGCCGTCCGCCGCGGCCGCCCCTTCGGCGGATGCGAGCACACACACCGTGACCAGTATGGACAATATCAGCCTCATTTGTCTCTCCTCCTCAAATCATTTGATTCGACATTGTGGCAACGAGTTTCCTATTTGTCCAGCTTCCAATTCGACCAAGCGGGCAGAAAGCTGTGCCTTGACCCAAATACGGCTTCTTCTTACTTTATAGAGTGTAGATGTATGTCATGCGTTGCTGCGAAGGATTTCGGATATGCATCGTCTGGGAATCCCTGCTTTCTTTTAAAACCCTTTTCTCAGCTTAAACCCTTTTTCAGCTTTTCCTGAATTCTAAAGCGGAAATAAAAAATGCCTTACATCATCGACGTCGGGACCGCCGTCCCAGGTAATAAAGTAAGCCAGGACGACGTCAGGCAGTTTGTAGGCCGGATATTCAGGAAAGCCTCCTTCCAACTTGACCGGCTCCTTCCCATCTTTAAGAACACCAGGATCTTAGAGCGCCATTTTTGTTTCGGGGAGGACTGGTTTGAAACCGAAAGGGCCTTTCCGGAGAAAAACCAGGTCTATCTTCAGCAGGGCGTCGAGCTTGCCGGAAAGGCCATCCTGGACGTCCTGTCGCGGACAAATGTATCGGCAGACCGAATCGGGCATATTTTCTTCATTTCTTCAACAGGGATTTCTACCCCCACCATCGACGCTCATCTGTTCAACAGGATAGGCTTAAGCCCATCGGTGCTGAGAACGCCCATCTGGGGCCTGGGCTGTTCCGGAGGAGTCGCGGGTATTGTCAGGGCGGCCGACTGGCTCAGGGCCTATCCGGACAGGATTGCGCTCGTGGTGGCCCTGGAGCTGTGCGGCCTGACTTTTATCCGCGGGGATATGTCCAAAAGCAATTTCGTCGCATCCTCACTCTTTGCCGACGGCTGCGGCGCCGTAATCCTGGCTGGAGATTCCATTAAGGACAATTGGACGCGCAGGATTTCCGTTGAATCCTCTTCGTCTGTGACCTGGCCGGACACCCTGGACATCATGGGCTGGAAAATAGTTGAAAAAGGACTGAAAGTAGTTTTTTCGCGCTCCATTCCGGCGGTTGTCTCCAGTGCGGCACGGCCGGCAATCCTGGCTTTTTTGCAAAAACAGGGCCTGGAGTCCGCCGATATCGCTCACTTTCTGGCCCATCCCGGAGGGCAGAAAGTCATAGAGGCTTATCGTGACTCCCTCGGAATGGAAGAGGACAAGCTCGAGAGCATGCACGAGGTGCTCGCGAAGTTCGGAAACATGTCAAGCGCCACCGTCTATTTCGTTTTGAGGCATTTTCTCGATTCGAACCGGTTCCGAACGGGTGACTTGATACTGAGCACTGCGCTTGGCCCGGGGTTTTCTTCCGAGGTTTTTCTGGGCAGATGTGAGAACGGTGGCCGGGCTGCAGGCAGTATTTCCGAAAAACCGCCCGCAAGGGGCTAAGCTACGATCCATGCGCTGTGCCCACGAGGCTGCTATACACCCGCCGGCGCTGAAGCAGGCGATAGCCGACAACTGACAGGAGTCCAAATGGCATTTAGCTCGGCCCATGTATTCCTGATCATTTTGGCCGCCGAGCGGGGCATCGAACAGGTTATCTCTAGGCGAAACGAAATCCGTATTAAGAAACTCGGAGGCGAGGAACACGGCGCGGCATTTACGAGGGTCCTTTTCGGCTTTCATGTGTGCTGGCTTTTTTCCTTCGGCCTGGAAGCGGCCGCAAAGGATGCAACGCTCCTCGTATCTCCGGCATCGGCCTTTTTGGTGTTTCTGTTTTTTCAAGCCTGGCGTTATTGGTGCATCGTCAGCCTCGGACGATTCTGGAACACAAAGATAATTGCGGTCCCCGGGGCCGAACTTGTTCGCGCGGGCCCATACCTCTTTTTCAAACACCCCAATTATGCAGTCGTTTCGCTGGAAATCTTCATCTATCCGGCCATTTTCGGGTGCTGGATAACTGCCCTCGTCTTTGGCCTTTCAAATATCTTCGTCCTCAAAAAAAGAATCCGGCAGGAAGAAGCCGCGTTGGGGATTTAACCTGTGGTAGTGTCGAACCTTGCTTGAGCCCCCTGGCGGGCGCGGAGTTAACCGCACAGCGCGGACCGGAGAAAAAGAGATCATTTCGGGGGTCGGATGGTCTTTACTTCTTCGGCAGTTGGTCCAGGTACCATTCCATCGGGTCGATCAGCGTGAAACCCAGTTCCCTCAGCCGGTTTTTTACTTTTGAAGGGTTGTTCGTCAGAAGATAGGGAAAAACGGCCCTTTTGCCCTCCTCCCACACCCGTGCCACCAGGATGCTGCCGAACGAAACGCGCGTTTCTGTTATGGCGTCGACGACCATTTTCATCTGCCCGGGTTTATCTTCGACAACTATTCCGAGAAGAGCGCCGGGCTCCTCCAGCCCGAGCACGTTTACGAACGCCCGCATCAGGTCGCGCACGGATATCATTCCCTTGAGCTTTCCAACCTGATCGACAACCGGGAAGGCGCCCACTTTAAAGTTCTGCATCATAATGAGCGCATCTTCCAGCGTCTGGGTGGGAGATACAGTTATAGGATTGGCGGTCATTATGTCTCGGACCTTCATGGCGGCCAGCCCTTTTTCTTCGGCCGCTTTTTCGGTTTCGCACAGAACCGTCGAAGGCATGGCGCTTCTTATGTCCCGGTCGGAAACAATCCCGACCAGGATGTCATTTTCGACAACTACCGGAAGGTGCCTGATGTTTTTCTGAGCCATCAGGGTCTGCGCAGCAAGTATTCCTGTCTCCGGACTAACAGTTACAACATCCTTGGTCATGGACTTGTCGATGAACATGGGCCCCCCCTTCAAAGTTAGTCTGAATGCTCTAAGTCCAGAAGTATCCGCACATGGTCTTTGATCAATTCTGGAAGGGTTGCGATGGAATACCCCCCTTCGAGGACGGAAATAAGACGGCCGTCGGAATACTTGTCGGCCATTTGAAAAATCCGCTGCATCATCCAGGAAAACCCTTCGGTCGAGAGCTTGATGTCAGACATGTCATCTTCGGCGTGTGCGTCAAAACCAGCGGAAACAAGAATCACTTCGGGCTTGAATTCATCGAAGGCCGGCATCAGGTCCTGCATTATCTTCTGCTTGTATACTTCATCCCCCTGCCCGGGAAGGACAGTAGAATTCAGGGTCGTTCCCAGACCGGGCCCCGAACCCTTTTCGAATTCGCGGCCCGTGCCCGGATATGCGAATGACGGATGTTCGTGGATTGAGTAATAGAAAACTTCCGTGTCCTGCTCGAATATGTGCTGCGTTCCGTTGCCGTGGTGAACGTCGAAATCGATGATCCCTATTCGCCCCAGGTTCCACCTGATTTGCAGATACCTGGCCGCGATCGCGACATTATTGAAATAGCAAAAGCCGAGCGCCTTATTAGATTCGGCGTGGTGGCCGGGAGGACGCACCGCGCAGAAGGCGTTATCGATCTTACCGTCCATCAGCATATCGACCGCGTTGAGGATGCCGCCGACAGCGAGCAGGGCCGTCTCGTAGGTTTGGGGGCATATCTGGTTGTCGGCGCTGTCCAGTTCGCCAAGATCGAGAATACAGGCTTCCTCCAACCTGTATATGTATTTAGGCGCATGAACCTTCTCGACCCATTCCATTTTGGAGGGAGTGGCTGGAATGGGTATGAGTTTCGAGAGTAACCCGGCCTCTACGAGAGCGCGCCGCATAACTATCAGCCTATCGGGAGCTTCCGGGTGTCCCGGCCCGGTTTTGTGCAGCAGGAATCTTTCGTCATAAACCAAACCGGTTCGTCTCATCCTGTTCCCCTAATTCAAATGTTGCTGAACGGGCCCACCGGTTGCCGTCCGCAAGAGATGAAAAGGCTCTCCCCGCCGCCTATACGCTCCGCGATGTGGTTTGAAGCCGGTTCCCGCCTGTTTCTAACCCACGAATGTTGAAATGGGAAGGATGAACACAGAGCGGCCGGGATCGACCTCAGCGCTCCTGACTCAAGGTGGTTCAAGGTTTTGTGGGGCGTGCTTTCCAGCCCGCCCCACGTGTAATTCAGTTTGTACTTAAAACGTTCTCAAGTCTGAGGCATCGGGGGGTAACCCCACCCCTGCGAAGCAGCAAGCAGCGATCGCGGGAGCGGCAGCGGTCTTGGTTCCCTGTTCCTGGAACTCGCCGGCTCAAGGAATCCGCAATTTCTGTCCCGCGGTCAGGTCGTCTGATTTCAGCTTATTGGCTACTTTCAACTCATGCGCACTTAAGTTGTGATCCCGGGCAATGGCGGAAAGGGTATCGCCCTTCTTTACCTGATAGATCTTCTCCCGGGTTTTCTGCGGCGGCCTGGCGGACCCTGTCTTCGCGGCCGGTGCGGCCTTCACGGCCGGGGCAGCAGGAATCGGCGTATCATCCGGCCTCTCTGCCGTCGAGCTTTCCGGACTTGCGGTACCGGCAGGCGCGGAGTTAGCGTATCTGAAGTTCAGTTCGAACGTTTTGCCGGTCCCCGACGGCAGCTTGATTTCATGATTGCCGGCGGGGATATCGTCTGAGCGAAAAATCGGGTTTAGGTCCTTGATTTCCCGGTATGTCGTACCTGCCGCGCTGGCGATCGTTTGAATTGGGACCGGCCTGGACAGCGAGACGCTCACACGGTCGAGCTTGAGTTCCTGGTATCCCCATCCTTTGGGCAGGTCGTAGCCGTACCGGTTGGGGTTGCTCAGCACAGCCTTTACCGCAATGATTCGCAATACGTAGCGCTCGGTTTCCTGCGGAAGCTTCATATCATAGTAGTCCCGTACTCCCTGCACGCGCGATTGCTCAAGGATTCGCTTATCCCCGCAGTTATAGGCCGCAATGGCAAGAGACCAGCTATTGTATTTTCTATAGAGGTCGTTTAACAGGAGGAATGCACTGTCGGTCGAGCGTTCAAAATCATACCGTTTATCGACCGATCCTCTTTGGTCAAGCCCATAAGCCGATCCCGTGCTCGGCATGAACTGCCACGGCCCGGCCGCTCCCTTGGGCGAGCACGCATTCGGAAGCAGGTCGCTTTCCACGATAGCCACGTACTTCAAGTCGTCAGGCAAATTATAGTAGCGCAGCCGCTCCTCGATTGCCGGAAAATAACGTTCCATCCTTTTTAGCCAGAGATAGACCTGGGCATGATTATAGACGACCAGCGTGAATTCCTTGTCGAAACGCTCATATACATCCTGCCTTTGAAGGGGGACGGGTTCGCCGCACAGGTCGATGCTGTTTGGCGCAGGGATGTAGGGAACACTTACAGACGCGCTCGGAGTCGCGGTCAAAGCGGGCGTCTGCTGCTTTTCCTGAGTCGTGGCGGCTACAGGCTTTTGTACCGTATCGGTAGTTTGCAATGAAGCGCAGCTACATACCCCTAAAAGAACTCCTGCCACGGCAGCAGCGGCTGCCAGCCTCTTTCTTTGACCCCGGTCTTTCATCGGTAAACCTCTCTTTGCGTGTTTCTAATGGCTTTTTCTAGTACTGAATTTCGAGATCGTTGAAGAAAAACTTTATTTCTTGAGCAGCCGTCTCCGGGCCGTCCGAACCATGGACGATGTTTTTTTCGACATCGCTCGCAAAGTCGTGCCTGATCGTACCCGGTGCGGCATCTTTCGGGTTTGTGGCCCCCATCAATTCCCGGTACCTCAGAATGACGTTTTCACCCGTGAGTACCATCGCAACGATCGGTCCGGATGTCATGAACTCTGTTAGCGAGCCGTAAAAGGGGCGATCCTTGTGGACTGCGTAGAACATCCTGGCCTGGTCCAGGGTGAGCCGGATCATTTTCATCGCGCAAATTCTTATACCGGCCTGTTCCAATCGCCTCACAACCTCTCCAGTCACTCCTTTGGCCACCCCGTCCGGCTTGATTATCGAAAGCGTCTTTTCCATTAAGCCTCCTTTATAAATCCGACTGACTCTTTGAATGAATTAACCGCCACTGGTTTACATCACAGCGGGCATGGATGTCCAACGGAAATCGGAGAAAGGATGCCGGATATCGATATTGCTCACCCGTATTGCCTCTGAAAACTATTCGCCGGCAATAGCGGCAATAAGCAAAAGCGTCCGGGCGGGTTCATTCCAATGCCTTACCGGTGATGTCTCCGGTTCGCTTCGGTGGGATCGTGGCGGACAATTTCGATCCGCAAGTTCAGATTTCAATTCCAAAATTTGCAAGGGTTTCCGCACACACCATTCGAGTGATTAACTTCTGAAAAAAGGATGATGTTCGCTATGAACGAAAATCCATGATCATAGTTGAGAGGAGCCGGATATGGAGCAAACGCTATTTGAAAAAATAGGCGATCATATGGCAAAAAAAGAAGGCTATGTGGGTTTGAAGGGAATGCAGGCTGTTCATAGGTATCTTATTGACAAGTACGGATGGCAGCCTGAGCAGGTGCGACAACTCAGTGCCGATGACCTGCATCTTCTCTTGGCCGGTTATGAAGAGAAACCCACAACTGCATGGAACTAGTGTAGCCTCTGTCAAATGCCTCGATAGGAGGTCGACCCCGGTACCATGTAATAACGTCGCATATTTCTGATAAAGTTTAGAAAAAAAGTCACTGGCTGCCGTCGTCGTCCCGGCTTTCGCCGGCGGATGACGACGGGGCTCGGAAACTCAACCACGATCCCGAAGAGCCTTTCGAAATCAGAGTCCATCCTCATAAATAAAAATACATACGGTGCGGCGGGCCGATCCAGTTTTTGGCAAGCGGTTCTTGCGGCCGGGATCAATTATGATTAGCTCTGCAAGTGTACACAGATGGCCCATTCACCCGCGTTATGCATTCCACGAAGAAAGAACTGCCGCCCGTCGATGTCTTCCGGTCGGTCACAGTGTATGACAAGGACCGATTCCAGGTTGCAAATCCGTTCCCGGCCGTTCGCCACAGGCGAACGGCCGGGACTGAAATACAACGACATGTATCTAGAGTACCAGCGCGGACAAAAAGTCCAACAGGCCCGCGCCTCCAGCAAGGGGATGCCTGGCGTGGCGATGTGCCTCTGTGCATCGAAGGTCGAGGCGCCCGGCAGCGCAAGCGGTGGAGCGATATTCTACGACGTGCAGAAGCGGCACGAGGAGGTTTCTAATGTATTGGACTGCGGCTCATCAAACGTCTATGAGTTTTCCACTTTGGGTTCGCGTTCGGTTCCTGCCCTGGATCTGCGGAATAGTCTTCTGCATGGTCACGACCGGCTGCGCTCATTATCCGATCAACCAACCCTTGAGGCAATCGGACCCCCAGGGGGGATATCGCGCCAAGAACTTCAAACATGTGGGGATTGATGACCACACGTTGGTCATGCTCACCTTTTCCGGCGGAGGGACACGGGCCGCCGCTTTTTCCTACGGTGTGCTTGAAGCTCTGAGGGACACGGAGATCTCCATCCACGGCAGCAAGAAGCGTATGCTCGACGAAGTGGACTTTATCTCGGGCGTTTCCGGCGGAAGTTTTACGGCGGCCTACTACGGGCTTTTCGGAGATCGCATCTTTGAGGATTTCGAGTCCCGTTTTTTGAAGAAGAACATTCAGGGTGAGATCATCCGCGGGATACTCTTCAACCCTGTCAATTGGGCGAAGCTCTCTTCCCCCTACTATAGTCGCAGCGATCTTGCAGCGGACTACTATGACAACAATGTGTTCGATCACGGAACTTTTGGTGACATCCTCGCCCGTGGGGAAACAATGATCGTGATCAACGCGACGGATATGACACTTGGAACACGGTTTTCCTTTATTCAAGATCCCTTCGATGCGATCTGCTCGGACCTTTGCTCTTTCTCCGTGGCCCGTGCGTGCGCCGCTTCCTCTGCAGTACCCGTACTGCTTAGCCCGGTGACCTTGCGGAACTATGCCGGCAAGTGTGGTTTTCAGGTGCCCACGGTACTCGCGGAGGCCATGCAGCCCCCAAGGGACGTTACCTCGCGCCGATTTGATCTTGCCAATAACATGCTTCCATTCCTGGATTCGCAAAAGAAACCGTACTTCCACCTCGTTGACGGAGGGGTTGCGGACAATCTCGGCCTAAGGGCCGTTCTCGAACGCGTAACGTTGATGGGCGACCCCTGGACCACTTTGAAATATGCCAATATGGAAAGGGTGCACAAAATTGTCTTCGTGGTGGTGAATGCAGAAACCGAAATCGACACCAAATGGGATCGTTTCGAGACGAATCCCCCCTTCGCCGTAAAGCTTGACTCGTACTCCTCCATAGCCATTGCCCGCTACAACACGGACACAATGGCGCTCCTGAGCGAAAGCTTCAATCGCTGGGCCGATGAAATTCGCAGGGGACGCTGCGGATCGTCGAAAATCAACACCGAACCAGGCTCCTGCGGCGATATTGACTTCTATCTGGTGGAAGTGAAGTTTGATGCATTGGACGATGAGGCCGAACGCCATTACTTCAAACAACTTCCCACCTCATTTGCGCTGAAACCTGACGAAGTGGACAAGCTCCGGGATGCAGCACGGCGCATCCTGGCAAAGTCCAAAGAGTTTCAACGGTTGGTCAGTGATCTGCAGGAGAATCCGCTGTAAACGGCGGTTGATCTATGGATTGCTGTTGTCCGGCGGGCTGCTGGGTATTGGCTCGCAAGCGGACCTACCTTTTTACACTGACCTCACCGGGCAGGGAAAGTGGCTGGTAGGTACTGCGGCTATTGTGGGCTGCCATATCTCAGATATGGATTCTCGGGGCGTTTTTCCGGAATTGGACGTCCTTTGCGGACTATGCCGGCCGGCCCTACACGACCAGATGAATCTTCAACCCATCGCAGCCTACTCTTTAAAAATTAGCGGAGGTTCGAGTGGCTCCGGGAGCTACTCAAGAAGGGTGGCTTCAACCCTTCACTGTTGATGGGTAGATTAATTAATTTGCTGCTCACCGATCCGACGACCATACTGACAGGCATAGCAGCGCCCCATGTGTGGCGTAGGGCGTCACTCCACAGAGAGGAAGAGACAATGGGCCCTTTTTGCGAAGGAGGAGGTAAAGATGAGAATACTGCAAGTCACGACGATCATAGCACTGCTTTGCATTGGCCTACTGGTGGCCACTGTGTTCCCGGTTATCGCCCAGGAGGCTCCCGGGTCCGACAAGTCGGGCGAGCATCTCAAAGGATATGACGATTGGCATTTCTCCTTCGAGCTCGGTGAATGGCTCCCTGCATTCACAGGAAGCGTTACTGCCAGAGGGAAGACTTCCCCGGTCGATCTCACACTTATAGATGAACTTTCACTGCTTAATACTCTGGTGTTTGTACTCGGTGGACGCTTCGAGGTGAGCAAGGGACCATGGGGATTTCTCATTGATGGGTTCTATTTGAAAGCGAACCAGAGCGTATCGAGTCAAAAAGATATACAGATTCCCATTCTTGATCCACCTCAATTTACGATCCGGGGCGGTGCCGACGTTACGAGCGCGTATTCCGTGGGAGAGACGGCGCTGTCCTATGACGTCTATGCCTCCCGCTGCCTGGTCGCGAACATGCCTGAACTGACCGTGGCGGTGCTCGGCGGCGCCCGCGACACTTATTTACGGACAAGAGTGGACCTTGAGATAAGCGCGCTGGGGAGGACCAGAACCTTCGCGTCCGACAAGTCCACAGACTGGGTTGACCCCTTTGTTGGTTGGCGCGTCTTGTGGCGACCCGGAGAAAAATGGACCACCTCCATTAAAACCGAATTCGGAGGCTTTACCGTCAATTCGGATTTCTTGTTCAACCTCGACATGGAGGCAAAGTACAAGATCAATAAATGGTACTTCGCAAATTTCGGCTACAGTATCCTTTACACCGACTACGCAACAGGAAGCGGCAATCAAAAGTTCGCATACAATATGTGGAATTACGGACCATTTGTTGGAGTGGGTGTTGAGTTCTAGGTGAAGAACGGGCAGGTATGGAAGAGAAGGGGATGGGGGACAAACCGTTCCTCGCCTTGCCAGGCGCTCGCTTCCTGATTGAGGCGATAGGCCGGAGTGGTACTGGATGAACTCACTGGGCTCTGGCGCGAGGCTTGGCCCCTTCGAAACTGAAATGGCCGGCGTCGGGCCGGTACTCTCAGATACTTCCCCCCGATTTGCGGCCATACCATTGTGGCCGAGGTGAAGCGGCTGCCTCAAATAGATACCGCCAAGACGCTCAACGGCGACCATGTATGGCCGGGAGAATGCATCCAGCCTTAGTCACAATACCAACCGAAGAGAATGTTGATTCATACGATGAATCTTGAGAACCACCTGCTGTGATTTGGAGATGGAAGCAATCCGGAGGAGTGGAGCGGATTCATGAACCAGAGAGACATGATCAAATTCAAAGACGAGTATCTTGCAAGGTTAGCAAACATCAATCCCTCCGGACTTGCCGCCCAGCTTGCCTATCTTTTCCTTTTGTCTCTTTTCCCGTTTCTGATTTTTTCGATCACGTTGCTCGGCTATACATCCATTAAGGCGGACGATGTAATAGATCTGGTGAAAAGGTCAGTGCCTTTCGAAACCGCGAGCATTATCGCCGATAATGTTCGAAGCGTGTTGGCGGGCAGAAAAACAGGACTTTTGTCTTTCGGGGCCATTGCTGCAATCTGGTCCGCGTCGAGTGCGCTGAATTCCATAATAAACGTTCTCGACAAATCCTATGAGGTGACTGAAGGCAGATCATTCTTTAGATCAAGGGCAGTGGCAATCGCTTTGACATTTATGATGATTCCCGCCATAGTCGTGTCGCTTCTCCTTCCTGTGTTCGGAGAGAAAATTGGACGTCTCATCTTTTCATATATGGGGTTATCGTCGGTATTTCTCACGCTTTGGAACATTGCCAGGTGGGTCCTCAGCTTCTGCATCATGATAGGGGTGCTTGCAGGCATCTACTACGTTGCCCCCAATAAACGGATAAGATTCAAAGGCGTACTGGCGGGAGCTCTCTTCGCTACCGTCGTTTGGCATGTTGTCTCATGGTGTTTTTCCTACTATGTCAGTCACATTGGAAATTACTCGGCTATTTATGGAAGCCTTGGAGGTATAATCGTGTTGATGGTCTGGTTCTATGTCGTAGCTCTCCTAATTATTCTTGGCGGTGTGCTGAATTCAACTTTGGACTCGGTTAGAACTCATGCCTCGGAAGAAGACCATTACCCTAATAGTAAGGCGGGCTGAACAGTATGGTGGTCATGTTTCATGAACTCGCGTCAGGTGCGTCGAACAGAATATCGAACAGTTGCGCGGTATATTGATATTTAAAGAGAGGAACCATAGCAAATGGAGATCGCAACGGACTTTCCACTGTTTGTCTTCGTGCTCTCATTCTTTGTGCTGTCGCTCTCGGTGCTGAGCGGGGCGTCCTTTCTCAGGAGGCGGCGTAAACTCGACGAGGACAAACGTCAAGACTTGGGCGTTATCCTGGCAGCTACGCTGACACTGCTCGGACTCATCATAGGATTTAGTTTTTCGATGGCCATGAGCCGGTATGATCAGCGCAAAAACTACGAGGCGACAGAAGCCAACCAGATCGGCACCGAATACGTGCGGGCCGACCTGCTGCCTGCCTCAGATGCGGCGAAGGTACGCGCGCTGCTAAAGGACTACCTGGATCAGCGTGTATTGTTCTTCTTGACCAGCGACGAGCAACAGATTCGGCAGATCAACGCCCGCACTGCTCAATTGCAGACAGAGCTGTGGTCCGCTGTCCTGGCTCCGGCTGCAGCGCAGCCGACGCCCACTGTCGCCCTGGCCGTTGAGGGCATGAACGATGTATTGAACTCGCAGGCATACACGCAGGCTGCCTGGTGGAACCGAATCCCTATTGCGGCATGGGCTCTGATGGCAGCGATCGCTATCTTCAGCAATGTGTTGGTCGGCTATGGCGCGCGAATGGTTAAAGTGGAAGGTATCTTGCTTCTGATTCTACCGCTTGTTGTAGCTATCGCGTTCTTTCTCATCGCTGACATTGACAGCCCTCGCGGGGGCGTCATTCGCGTGAATCCACAAAATCTGGTAAGTCTCGCTGAATCCCTGCGCGCGCGCTGATCGGCAATTGGCCAATTTCCAATAAAGGAATGGAGCCAAAGATGAGTGCCGAGCAGGCAACGCTCGTCTACCTTCATTCATAGACATTTCCTACGCAAGATGAAGAACATTATCTCGTATGGCGCCGTTTTTGGAATGGCAGACGACCGGGACCATCCTTATAAAAATTATGAGATGTCTTCGTGCCGACGCATCGGCGGCAATGCGACCGGGGCTGCTGAGTAACTCGCGCGGACCAAGGTGAAACCCCGCGGATGTTCATAGTCAATGGCGTCGAGGGCACAGCATTTATGACACATCCCGTCTTTAGGGAGATTGGACAATGCTTTTATCAAGAAAAAAGAGGGAAAGGCCTTGTGTGTTTCTTTTTGGGTTAGCCGCTGGTCTGACTGCTTTTCTGGTATCCGTTTGGTTTTGCGGCAGCGTATCAGCAAGGGTTGGGGGATTCTATGGCGCTACGATATGGCCGAGCGATGCGTACAAGAAAGAGCAGAAGACCTTCAAGTCCCCGGAAGGTGCGGTTAAGGCCCTGGTTGAAGCTCTGAGTTCGAATGACGAGAACGATCTGCCGGCCGTCCTCGGACCTAAGGGGACAAAACTCGTCTTCCCGGGCAATGAAGCTGACAAAAGAGCCGCTTGCGGGCGTTTTCTCCAGTCTTATCGGGAAAAAAACCGGATAATAAGGGTCAGCAGTAAGAGGGCGGTTCTCGAAATAGGCAATGATGACCAGCCTTTTCCTATTCCGATTGAAAAGGTTGGCAAGCACTGGCGCTTTTCTGCAAAGCATGGCAGGGTTGAGCTTTTGAAACCGCCGGACCGCCAACAGTGAGCTAAGCGCCATTCGGGTCAGCCCGGCATAGTTTGGCCCACACCGCGAATAAATCTCGAAGGACCGAAAGGGCGACGGGGTGCCGGAATAGGCACCGAAATTCTTATATTTCCATGACTGCGGCGGGTAACGTATCCTTTCTGACGTTACATCCTGAAGAGAACTGCAGCGAGAGCCAGAAGCCCGAGTAATGATACCAATCCAGCGACCACTCCCGCCAACGATAAGGGGTGCGTCCCCGGGTACCGTCTTCGCAGACTGTTTCTGTACACCCGATACTCGATTGTCGCCGCGATGAGCGCGATCAGTCCGATAGAGATCATCAACACCGCGAACTGGCGTGGTCCGATAACACCTTGAAGCGGAGGGCGACCCTCGAGTTCCAACTGAAAAAATTTGTAAATGGTGAAGCCGAAAGTGATCAACGAGGTCGCTGTCCTGATCCAGGACATCAGCGTTCGTTCGTGTGCGAGGTTTGTACGCTCCATGGCGAGTTGAGTGCTGGAAGGCTCTTCTATGGTTTCCTTATCTATCTCTGCCATCCGAGTCATCCGTCCTTTCACGGTCCCTTGACGCCTGATGCGCCGCTCCGTTTACCCCTCGCTATCCTGTTCACAATGCCCCTGATCAAGAGATACGGGATGAAAGCAAGAATAAATGCAACAAGGAGCGCCTCTCCGGGATAAAACGACCGAAAGAAGATGAGCTGCTCAACCAGGTCGATAATAATCGCGAGAATGAAGATCTTACCCACGGATTTCCAGCCATCCTTCAACATGTCCGACCGCTGATCCGGATGTATGAAAATGGCCTGGAAGAAGGGAGGCCGTTCCTCACGAGCATCTCTTAGCCCGTCCCTCACGGCGAAGACGGCAGACATGAGCGGTTGGATGAGCAGTCTGAATTTCATGGGGCCGCTCACCCGGCCGATTAGATTCTCAACGACGCGCGTCAATAAATCCTCCACGGCCGTCGCCCTCCTGGTGCTGTTGGTTCCTGCGGCCTCAATCACCCCTCCCTTTAATAGTTCCATCGTTTTGGCTTCACCGGTGGTCGCCACTCCGATCTCCAGGTTCCACTTGGGCTAGCGACTATTTTCCAAGTCACCATTCACTATTCACAAGTCACTACCTACTGCCGCGCCAGGATCATCCGCACTTCCGCTTCGGTGTCTCTGATCAACTCGCCGCTGACATCCACCGTGACGCTGTGGATTGTGCCGGTGAACGGAAAGGGCGGCTTGTATGCAGGAGTCACCGGAGCGCCGAGGTCCACACCACAGACTATGCTGCTGAGCAAGCCGATAGCGAGCGGGTTGGTCAGCTCGATGTTGCTTTCTCCGACAAGCCTTGCGTCGAAGTAGAGCTGGCCCTTGCCGGGCGCGCCTTTGCCGTTGGCGATGTCGGGTTTCCCCGTCACTTCGAACTCAAAGCGCAATTCGTGACGTCCTGCCGGAACGGCCTCGACAGATTCTACGTAATAGAGGTTCCGGCCGACGTAGTTGTAGGCATAGCGGAGTTTGCCGTCCTGAATATAAAAGGAGTAGCCGCCGTCGTTGCCGCCCTGGGATAGCAGCACGCCTTCCGCGCCTTCCTTGGGGATCTCCACGTCAGCGATGATACTGTGATGGCGGTTCAGTATGTTGACGGTGGCGTTTTGCGGAACTCCTTGGGTGTGGGGGTAAAATACGTACGATGTGCGGTCGACCGCGATCTTCGGGCGCTCGTCGGCAAATCGCAGAGTGCCGCGCGAATCGATTGGCATGACCTTGTACTTGCCCGCCTCGACGTACCACATGGCAATCATCTCGATCAGTTTCGCGGTATTCTGCGAGGCTACGTTGTGATTTTCCGCGAAATCTTCGGCAACGTGGTAAAGTTCCCAGGCTGTCGAGTCGAGTTCGGTCAACTTGTCCTTGTCGATCGGCGCACCGAAGAATTTGCCGGCTTCCGCGAACGACGTCCCCGGCCATGGGCATACCGCCCGCCAGCCGTCGTGGTAAATGGACCGGTGGCCCATCATCTCGAAGTACTGGGTGAGGTGCCTGGTGGGCGCCTGGGCGTTGTCAAAAGTATGAGCCAGGCTCACTCCTTCAATGGGTGATTGCGTGACGCCCCTGATAGACGTAGGCGCTTCCATGCCGGCCGCCTCCAGTACCGTAGGCACCATGTCGATGGCATGGGCGTATTGAGTGCGTACCTCTCCTTTCGCTTCGAATCCTTTGGGCCAGTGCACGATGAACGGGTCACTCACGCCGCCGCGGTAGGTCTCGCGTTTCCAGCGACGGAACGGAGTGTCTCCTGCCCACGTCCAGCCCCACGGGTAGTGGTTACACAACTCCGGGCCGCCAAGCTTGTCCATGGCAGCCAGGTTCTCTTCCAGCGAGCCCTGCACATTGTTGAAGAACAGCGCTTCGTTCACCATCCCCTGCGGCCCTCCCTCGGAGCTGGCGCCGTTGTCCGAGAGCACCATGACCAAAGTATTGTCGAACTCGCCGAGCTTTTTCAGAAACTCGATCAACCGGCCGATGTGGTAATCGGTATGGGTGAGAAAACCGGCAAAGACTTCCATCATACGCGCATAAAGCTTTTTCTCCTCGGCGGACAATGGATCCCACCTCGGGACGTCCGGGTCATGACGGGAGAGTTCGGCATCCGCAGGTACGATTCCAATTTCCTTCTGGCGCTTGAATATCTGCTCCCGGAGTGCTTCCCAGCCTGCGTCGAACTTTCCTTTATACTTGTCCGCCCATTCTTTCGGCACGTGATGGGGCGCATGCATCGCGCCAGGGCAGAAATACAGGAAGAACGGCTTGTCAGGGGCGACCTGCTTGGAGTCCGCGATGAAGCTGATGGCCTTATCCACTATGTCCTCGGTAAAGTGGTAGCCTTCTTCCGGGGTCTTTTCAGCCTCGACCGTGTGGTTGTCGTATACCAGCTCAGGATAGTACTGGTGTGTCTCGCCGCCCATAAAGCCGTAGAATCGTTCAAACCCGCGTCCCAGCGGCCAGCGGTCATAGGGGCCTGCGGCCGAGAGCTGGTCTGAGGGTGTCAGATGCCACTTGCCCACGGCATACGTATTGTATCCACGCTGGAGGAGCATCTCCGAAAGGAAACCGTTTTCGAACGGGATGTAGCCGTTGCTGCCGGGATAACCCGTCGAGCCTTCGGTTATGCACGACATCGCGTTCGAGTGATGGTTGCGCCCGGTCAGGACGCAGGAGCGGGTGGGTGAGCACAGTGCGGTGGTGTGCATGTTGTTGTAGCTCAGGCCGTTCTTTGCGAGCGCGTCGATGTTGGGCGTCTCGATGGAACTCCCGTAGCATCCCAACTGCCCATAGCCGGTGTCGTCAAGAATGATGAACAACACGTTGGGTGTCCCCTCTCTGGCGCGAAGCGGTTCGGGCCAGGCGGGCGAGGATACGTCAAACGTGCGGCCGATGATGCCCGGAAAAGCTGTCCCTGGTTTGTATTCCTTAAGTCCCACGGTCGTATCCTCCTTTTTTGAATGTCTGCGGTTTGGTCTGTGGCATTATGAATAGAAGGCCCGGCAGGGTATGCCGGGCACTACTTACAGGGTTTATAAGCAGAACAATTCCCGAACGGTTCAGTGCATGCCTTCGCCTGAAGCATCTTGGAGCTGCTCCAGCACACGGTCCAGGTTGAATGACGCCGGCTTCTGCCTGGGCGGGAACTCCATTAACGACTGGATCTGCTGCGCCACATACGCCTGCGCCGGCACCATCATGAAGGCGTGGTCCATTACCCAGTCCCAGTAGGTGTTCGAGTTCTCATCCGCGCGCTCGAAGGGATCGCGGCGCAAATTGAATATCTTGGGGAAACGAAGCGAAACGAAAGGCTCCTGCCATAATGCCATGGTTTTGGCCCGCTGTTCCATAAACACCAGCTTCCAATCGTCAAACCGCAGCGCGACGAGCTGAGCATCGTCATTTACATAGAAGAAGGACTCGCGAGGGCTCTCCTTAACTTCGCCGGTCAGGTAGGGAAGCATGTTGAAGCCGTCGATGCAGACCTTGAAGGTCCTGGCCCCGGCCTTGTGGCCCACCAGGAGTTTCTCTTTGATCGCAGGTTCCCCGGCGGCCGCCAGAAGCGTCGGCAGCCAGTCCTGGTGGGAGACGATGCCGTTCAGCACCGTGCCGGCCGAAATCTTGCCGGGCCAGCGGACAAACGCCGGCACGCGGAACGCACCCTCCCAGTTCGTGTTCTTCTCGCTTCGGAAGGGAGTGATTCCGCCATCGGGCCAGGTATTGTAGTGAGGGCCGTTGTCGGTGCTGTACATGACAATGGTGTTGTCTGCAATGCCGAGGTCGTCGAGTTTTTTAAGGAGGACCCCGACCTGATCGTCATGATAGATCATGGCGTCGTTGTAAAACCCCTGTCCGCTTCTGCCCTCGTACTCCTTCTTGACGTGGGTGCGGAAATGCATGTGTGTGGAGTTCCACCAGACGAAAAAGGGCTTCCCTTCCTTGTGGGCCCGGTCGATGAAATCGAGTGTTTTGCCGGTAATTTCTTCGTCGATGGTTTCCATTCGCTTCTTCGTAAGCGGCCCCGTGTCTTCGATGCGGCCGTCGGCGAAGCTGTGGATGACGCCCCTGGGACCGAACTTCTTCCTGAATGCGGGATCTTTCGGGTAGTCCGGCAGCTCGGGTTCCTCCTCGGCGTTGAGATGGTAGAGGTTGCCGAAGAATTCATCGAAGCCGTGGTTACTAGGCAGGAACTCGTCCTTGTCCCCCAGATGATTTTTTCCGAACTGGCCGGTAGCATAGCCCAGGGGTTTGAGCATCTCCGCGATGGTCGGGTCTTCCGGCCGCAGCCCCAGGTCTGCTCCCGGCAGGCCCACCTTAGTCAGGCCGGTGCGCAGGGGATTCTGGCCGGTGATGAAGGCAGCGCGGCCTGCCGTGCAGCTCTGCTGCCCGTAATAGTCGGTAAACGCCGCGCCTTCGCTGCCGATCCGGTCGATGTTCGGGGTTCGGTAGCCCATCATGCCCCGGTTGTTGTAGCTGATATTCCAGGTCCCGATGTCGTCTCCCCAGATGATGAGGATGTTAGGTTTTTTGTCTGCCATGATTGAGTCTCCTTCCGCAATGTTTTTGACTCTACGGATCACCTGTCATCAATGCCCAGCCTGATTCCCGTGACACTTTTTGAATTTCACTCCACTCCCGCACGGGCAGAGATCGTTTCTCCCTGCACTTGCGAACTTCGCCTTGAGATCTCCCTCATCCCTTGCCAAAACGGCCATGACCTCAGAAGCAGGCCGGTTCGTCCGGATAAGCTCAGCCATGATCCGCATGGGTTTGTCCGCATGTTTGAAGAAAGCCTTATATCCTGCGCAGAGGTAGTTCAGCCCGGGCTCGCCGTCGGGAGTTTTATTGAAACGGTTTTTGGGACATTCTCCATTGCAAATGGATAAGACCGCGCATTCCCGGCAATACCGAGGCAGCGTGTCTTTCTTGTCGCTTCCGAACTTTCTTTGTTGCGCTGAAGCCACCAGGTCGATCATTGGCGTCTTCAGGATGTTTCCCAGGTAGTGGCTCGGTTCAACGAAGTGGTCGCAGGAATAAAGGTCTCCGTTGTGCTCCAGCGCCATTCCGAGGCCGCAGGTTGGGCCGAATATACAGAGGGTCCCGGCCATTCCGAGCCAGCCGGCCAACGCTCCGTCGAAATTAAGGACAAACGTCTTCCCTACGTCCCATCTGACCCACTCGTCGAAGATCTCGATCAGAAATCGGCCGAATTGTCCCGGTTGCACCGATCTCTCCGTGACAGTCTCCCCTTCCCGGAAACCGCTCTCGTCCTTGCGCTCCACAATCGGAATGAACTGGATGTAAGGGAACCCGAGCTCATCCCGGAAGAACCGGTATACCTCCAGAGGGCGGGCGGCGTTTTTCGAATTGACCGTACAGAGGATGTTGCACTCTACTTTGTGTTTCTGGAGAAGCCGGGCGGCCCGCAAGACCCGGTCGAAGGTTTCCCTGCCTGCCCTGTCTTTGCGGTAGAAGTCATGAAGTTCCCCGGGACCATCCATGCTGAGTCCGACGAGGAAGTTGTTCTCGCGGAAGAACCGGCACCACTCGTCGTTAAGCAGGATGCCGTTGGTTTGGAATGTGTTTTCGATGTGGGTCCCGGGTTTCCGGTGCTTTTTCTGAAGCTCCACGGAATACCTGAAAAAATCGAGTCCCATAAGCGTGGGCTCGCCCCCCTGCCAGGCAACGGTGACCCGGGGAGCCCGGTGAAATTCCAGGAGTTGGCGGACATAGGCCTCGTGGACCTGCGCCGACATCCTGAAATTGCTTCCAGGATAGAGGCTCTCCTTCTTCAGGAAAAAACAGTAGCCGCATCGGAGATTGCATGCCGAACCCGTAGGCTTGGCCATGATATGAAAGGCTTTGGGAATATCACTAGTCGCCATGAATTTCCCTCGAGGTCACCCAGTCTTAAGGCATTTCATCCGGGGACAGGTTGGATTCCGATGCCGATCTTCTCCTGAAAAACAGTTTGCTTAATTTCCCTTCACCCAGCACTCGCTCTAATTCCTCGAAGGCGAAAAAGGGTATGAAAGCGACAAACATGATCATACATCTGGCGAGCAATTCGTCCTTGCCTGCTCTCATAAGCTCTTCAAAGCCTCCCGCAATGCCTTCCCCGTGCAGTAATCCGATTGTGGTGTGTTCGACAACACCGAAGATCGCCACAAATATGCTGAAGACAATAGCCTGGTATACGGTTGGCACGATCAACGGATGGTCTTTTAGCCGCCGGCCCAGGTGCAAAGCGCGCCCCACCAGGATGACTTTGGCTAAAACCAGCGCCTGGATTACGCTAATCCCGTAATGCAAATAGCTGATTTGATACTCGGCCAGTACCAATCTGCGATACCATGTAAATAAACCGAAAAAAACGGCCAGGTACATGAAGATGATGTAATACTCGACCATTTCGTGGATAGCTTTGGACTTCCAGCCGGCTCTGTTCGTGTTCGCTTCGTTCATTGTCTATCCAAATCCTTTCCGCTTTTGAGCCGTGTCGCGTTCGTCCGAATTTGTTCGGCGGCCCGGCATTTCCAGTTATTCGGCCAGGATCGACACGCCTGGACAGTGTGCGCAAACACCCTGAGCGTTGAAGCAGTCCACCGTCTTGTCGACCTGATCGTCCCAACTAAGAGCGATATCTTCGGGAAAGTCGCTCAGGGAATATCTCGGAAGGACGTTGCGGACACTCCCGAGCGCTGGCTTCTTTAAGAGTCGCTACGTTTTTCCATGGAGAGATAAACCAACGGGCAGTGCTTAAACGACCGCTGAAGCCGGGCCGAACCATCTCGTGATCGTGGCGTCACAAGTCATGGCAGGGATCTTGAGCTAATCGATTACAGATAAGGAATTCACCAATGTCGCGCAATAGGGTGAAATCCCCATTTGAGGCCGTTAGGAAGTGTAATCCTGGAAAGGGAGAAAGTCCGGCATAGTCATACACAAAAAGGAAAAAGCATAGATGAAACGCTTCAATGAGGGCCTGGGCATCAAAATTTTAAGCAACCGGGCGCCTCGTCCAGGGACTTAACGGCCCCTGATGCTGACACGCTTTACTCGACCTCGCGTCTCGCGTCCTCGATGAAAGAAGAGCCTCGATCACGCTCGGAGCAGGCCCTAATAATTCGGATTGTCAACCACGCAGTAGCTAAGCTCAGCCCCCTGGTAACAGGGTTGATAGTAAGCACCGCCTGCGAAGTAATAGTTTTGATTGTTCACCACCACCGGTTGAGCAGCGGACGGCAGGGCTGCCACCACTGCGCCCACAGCAAGCCCGGCTGCGGCCCCGGCGGCTACAGCGCCCCAACCGGGTCCGTAATAGGCGCCCCAACCATGATTCACATTTATATTTTGATTGACGTTGACGTTTGTGTGGTAATAGTTGCTATTGCTGACTCCGCCCCCATGGTAGTTTTCACCCCAGCCCCCATGGTAGTTTTCGTCTCCGCCTGTATGGTAGTAGTTCGCACCGCCTCCACGGTAGCCTTCGCCTTCGCCTCCGCCTCCATGGTAGAAGCTCCCGCCTCCGGCCCCACGAAAGCTCCCGCCGCCAAACCCACCGGCACTATGGAAGCCTCCACCGCCACCGAAGCCCCCCCGGGCGTCAGTTCGGTCGAGCAGGAACGGGGACCCCACCAATGCTGCGGCCAAAACGGCCGTTATAAGGAACTTGAAACCGGACTGTTTCATGGCTTGTCTCCTTTCTCTTCCCCGGGAGCAGGCTGTTGCTTCGCAGGGACGAACTTGATCTTCTGGACCCCCTTGGGCGGAGCAAATTTGAACAGAGCATCCGCCAGATGTGGAGCTGTTTTCCAATCACTCAGATAGGCGGTCCATTGAGGAGAGCCTTCCAGTCTCTTTTGTAGAAAGATTACTTTTCGCGGCAGCGGGTTTTTGCCGGCGTCGATCCAGACCTGGAGGTGAACATCCCCCCCGTCAAACGCCAGATGATGGCAGGGGACCCCCCGCACTTTGTGTACGCCTACATAGAGCGAGTGCTCTATTTTCCTGGAAATGTGATCCCAAAGCTGAGGGCTGGCCAGGTCGGTCAGCGCCACCCGAAGACCGAAGTCTTTGTGCGCTTTATCAAGGGCTTCCTCTATGCTGGGGGGAACATCGATGGCGCCGTAGACTTTTTCATCCTTGTCATACAGGGTGATGGTCTTGCCGTCGAAAAAGAACTGCTTGTTCACCAGATCCCCATCGGCATTGACACGAAGCATATCGGGTCGCTTCACGTACGTTTCCATATCGATACCGTACTGGAGTTTTTTCCCGTCGAGGTAGACCTGGTCGTCGGTTACCTCGCTATGAAAAGAAAACTGTTGGAGTGACTTCAGGTAGTCACACATTTGCCGCAAGACTACGAACGGGTCAGGCTCTTTCGCCGTGGCCTCCTGTTGCGCGACGGCCGGAGCCGCGCTTGTTATCAGAAAAAGGCTCAGGACGGCAACCCTCCAGATTCTGTTTGCTCGCATTAAAAACCTCCCCGTGCGTAAAGTTTTAAAGCTTCAAATCGAAGTATAAGGCTTCTCTGCGCCGCGTGTCAGCAAAAAACGGTCCGAAGAATCCCATCGGAGCTTCAGCCCCCTCTCGTAGTCCAGCCCACTGGGACCGGAGGGAACGTATTACCTGCTCACCAGCAGATTTATAATGCCGGCCTTGCATCCGGGCGTAAGTTCCCGCTTATGGGCTTGAGTTGTCCGGTTTTGTTTTCGAAATGGAGCCGGCGTCAGCATCGCGAATCAGGCGGACTTCGCGCTGAGGAAAGGGGAACTGAAAACCTGCCTCGACCACAGCATCGTAGACGGCGGAGGCTAAGTTACTGCTGATAATCTGCCAGTCATCGAACTGGTCGGTCCAGGCCCGAAGTTGGAAATTCATCGAGCTATCTCCGTAACCGATCAGGAGGCATCGAGGGGCCGGTTGCTGCAACACGTTCGGCTGCCGGTGCGCTACTGCCTCGAGCAGTTGGATCGCTTGTCGCGGATCGACGCCATAGTTGAGGCCTACGGGCAAATCAATCCGCTTTAACCGATCGCTAAGCGTCCAATTTGTCACCTTTTCCGTAATCAGTTGCGCGTTGGGGACGATGATATCAGCCCCTTGTCTGGTACGCACAGTGCTGGCGCGGATGCCGATCCGGCGGACCTCGGCCAGAATATCGCCTACCTGTATGGTGTCACCCACGTGGATCGGGCGCTCGAAAAGCAGGATAAGGCCGGAGACAAAATTGTTCACCACACTCTGGAGCCCGAACCCGATGCCAACGCCGAACGCCCCTACCAAAATGCTCACCTGGGTGAAGTTTACCCCGAGCGCAGCCACGCCCAAAACAAACCCCAGACCTAGAATAGTGTAGTGCAGCAGCTTCGAGACAGCGTAGGACGAGCCTCTCTCGACCCCGATCCGTTGGTAAAGGTCCTCTCGGAGCACGAAGCGGATGAAGGCGGACAACAGGTAGGCGACTACCAATGTAAAGATAAAGGCGAGGACGTTTTCGACTGAGATGCTGATCGACCCGATGCGAAGCCTCGCCCCGAATATGGCTCGTCCAAGATCAAGCACCGGTTCACGGAGGCCAACGAAGTCCAGCGAACGATTAACCCATGCGCCGATAGCCAACCATACCAACACGAGATGTGTGCGGCGTTCGAATAACTCGTGGAAGCTGCGGACGATCTGTAGCGATCCCAGCGGCCAACAGTTAAGGGCCAGCGCGACAACCCCGTCAAGGACCCGGACAAATGCATAGAGTCCAAAAGCAAAAACGCAGGCTGCAAGAATGCCTGAAGTCAAAAGCCACGCTAGAAAAGGATAGCCAATGAGCCCTGCCAACAATCCGATGGCAAGGCCAACACGGTAGATCATAACAATAATATGGAGCGCGCGGAAGCGGACATCAACGGTCGCTTTCGAGCGAGGGTGAAGCTGACCCCACACAACATCCAGCTTCCAGAGCACAATCGATGCACCAAGAATCTCCAGCAGAAGGAATACATGATTGACCGATCTCGCGACACCGAAAAGCTGCAGAATGGTATCGAGAGCAAAAAGGCCCCCCAGCGCCCAAAACAAACGCAACACCCTCGAATCAACCTCCGGCTGCACAAGCCGGAGCACGGGCACGAGCAACAAGACCGGGAACAGCACCCGAACAGTTTGAGTCGCCGGTGAAAAGACTACTGAGGCGGCAATTCCCATGGGGATGAGCAGCGCGGTTGCATAGGGCCGGTCGAACACATTTGCGGCGGGCGGCAAGTTCCTTCCCTCTATTGACCGGCGACGGACCTGGCGTCCGGCGGCGCTGAACAGAGCAGCCAATACCACGAACAGGCCGGCGTGGAATGGCATCCCTTTTGATGGGTCGCGGATATACTGTGATATATCAGCCCAACGGTCACTGGCAATTTCACCAGCGCGCGCAAGCAACGTACCGCGTGCGGGCGCCCACAGATCGGGGCTCCAGATTGGCAGGCCCCTGGTCATAATCCCGCCCACCGCTTCGCGTTGGGCTTCGGCGATCTCCGCGATTGTGTTGTCACAGCGGACCTTTTCCCGGGAAATGCGGCTCTCGAGCTCGAGAATCGCGTCGCGCTGCGGCTGCATGACTCGCTGTACGTCCTCTATGGCAGCGAGGGTGGACTCAATCTGCTGAACAATCGGACCGGATGCATTCGCTGCCTGGACGGAGGCGAGAGTCCGGGTCCACATGTTCCGGAGGTCCTCGACGCGGTGGAGCGCTCCCCTGAACTGTGTTGCCCGTTCCATAGTCACTTTAAGCCAGCCGGCTGTCTGCATCTGCAACTGTCGCCAGTGTTCCTGCCTGGCCTGCAGCGCAAAAAGCGTAGGATGGTCCTGAAGCATGGCCGCTGTTCGCGAGAGTTCCAGTCCTATCTGCGCAATTGCCTCTGGAAGAGCGCGCTCGATAGCTTCGATTTCGGGGTCGGGGAGCTTAAACGTTTTTAAGGAGTGGAGGAAATCCAATGCGTCAGCCGCAAGCATTGGTACTTCCCCCAGAGGGATCACTTCTGAGGGCGGCGCTGAAATACTATCCCGGGGCTCGACCGTTTTCTGGTCCAATGCATCGCTTCGAACGGGCCACAACAAGAACAAAGCGGTGAGAAGGCCGACGGCGAGCATGCGATGTATGGGAGGCAGTTTCATGGTAATTCCCGGTTCATCGCTTCTTTGTTCCTTTCCCTTGGATCAAAACCAATAAACCCGCACATAAACTCGGCATCGCCCTGGTTGGCCGTCTTGGCCAGATTGAGATTCAAACGGCAACCTCAATGCAGAAATTAAAGGCAACTCTGAACCATGTGCAGTTGCCACTGAGGCATTAGTCGGGAGCGATTTCGGAAAGCCTTCGATTCCTTCCGTCCAATATGAGCACTTTAAGCACACTTTTCTGCCGGTGCACGTGTAAAAAGGTAATGTTCCCGCTTATGTCGCAGTATTCGAGGATTAATTCCGGATTAGATGGAGAGGCGAAAAACCGCCCTCTCCGGGATTGGAAATTGGTGAGAAACAGGAGTGATTCACAGGTTTTCACGGTTATCTTTTGCTCGTTACTCGTTATAGGAGTTGAATCTCAATGAAGTATAGAAGACAAATCCGGCTGAATGTATTTACGGAGATGCTTTCACTACATGCAGGCCTAACCCTGGGATTGACAATTCGGCCTCTTCAGGCGACAATATAAGACATAGTCTAAAGTGTTCTCCGCAAGAATATTTCTGCGGAGTTGATCGTGAGCGTGAGGGTTGGTGAGGCGCTTCCGATAGTCCCACGATGTCTGTTTCCGGTTTTGCAACGATCATCGACCCTACGGCGGTTCGCGCCAGGTTATCAGCGAAAAGCTAGAGAGCAGCAAAATAATGACAAATCCCCCTCGTGGTGTGCCCAATTCATTTCGCAAGCCCGTGAGGCAGGTAGGTGCATTGCCTCGAACCACCAAGAGTTCCACAGAGGTCTGGAGACCCAAGCTCAATGATAGAGTGCAGATACCCAACGGGGTCGGGATCGTGGTGGAAATATCGGGGGACATGTATTTAATCGATCTGGAGAACCAGCTTGCAAAAGTGTGGGAGCGGCTGACCTCCATCAAACTTCCAAAATAGCATGAATATACTTTGGGCGCCGGATAAGGTTCAATCCGGACCGGCTCCCTTTCCAGGTGAATAAAGAGCCCACGATAGAGGTATCAAAAAATGCATACATGGGGAGATTTATTATGGAGATTCCGCATGCCCTGGTGAAGGATTTGCGTTCCACCGGGTACTTTTTTGAAGAACTGAAGAATTACTCTCAATCTCCGGAAATGCTCATTACGACTTACTGCAACGATTTCGCCGCTCCATACCTGGTCAAACTATCCGAATCCTACGACAGATCCGGCCGGCCGGTTAGAAGTAGAATTTTGAGGCTTGCAGTCAAACATTTATCAGATCCAAACGAGTGCGAAGTAGTGGACTCCATTTTTGGGCTCAAGAAAGTAGCTGAATCTGAAATCGGCGAAACAAGTAAGGCTGTTGTTCAGGAGCAGTTGGATAAATCCGAGTCTTTGGCGATTCGTCAGAGGATGGAGTCGGCGGAATTCCTGGTGAAGTTACTCGTGAACATCATTAAGTTGTTCCGACTGGCTGAACCGAATGCTAAGCAGAGAAAAGCCGACGGGGTGGAGAACCCGGTTGGTGACGCCATAACCCAGAGTTGGGAAATTTTGGAGCCGGCAGGCAATTAAAGATGCCTTCCCGCGATTGACAGCGGGGTCCGCGAACGGGAAGGGAAGGCATCTGAGAGAAAAAAGTGCAACATGCCTTGCTCTTTTCGCGAAGAGGCGTTACGATGTTAAAGTTTACGAACAGTGTTGTTGACTTGAGTTGTCTGGGGAGTCGATCTTTCGCTTGGATTGGAACGATTCTGAAGTAGCTCCTAAGCCGCACCAAAAAAGAAAAAATCAGAAAAGGATCAAAGATGGCAGAAGGTAAAGTAAAGTGGTTCAACGAAAGCAAGGGTTTTGGATTTATTGAAAGAGACGGCGGGAGTGACTTATTTGTTCATTTCTCTGCTATTGAAGGCAGCGGATTTAAGTCTCTGAGCGAAGGCGATCTGGTCAGTTTTGTCGAGGAAAAAGGCACAAAAGGCCCCCAGGCGACTAAAGTGAGAAAGCTTTAGCCTCAGTAGAGAAATTGTCGTCTATTCTACGATGGAAGAAAGAGCCGGAGTAAATCTCCGGCTTTTGTCTTTATAAGAGGAAGTAAATTTGCAAGCCGCAGATTAGCGGAATACTGCTGCTCAAGCGGAAACAGAGGAGCGCGAATTATGAATATTCATGTCGGCAACCTGGCCTACAATGTCACTGAAGATGATTTGAGAGCCCTTTTCGCCGGTTTTGGAGAAGTATCTGCCGTGAACATTATAAAGGAAAGGTCGTCTGGGCAGTCAAAAGGGTTTGGATTCGTGGAAATGCTCAACAATTCGGAAGCGGACAAAGCTATGAAAGCCTTGAACGGGACAAGGCTAAAAGACCAGCTTATAAAGCTAAGTCAGGCAAAACCACCTGCCAAACGACCGCAGCGTGGGGCAAGATATTAGTGTTTGGGATACTTTAACCATTGGCGGCAGGCCAAGTTTTGTGGAGTTAAATAATGGCTCAAAGGTCAAAAGCCACCTTTCAGAAACGGGAAAGGGAAAAGGACAAGCAACAGAAAAAAAGGGACAAGGAAGCTCGCCGCCTGGAAACCAAGAAGATCAAGGCGGAACGCGAACCAATCATCAGTAATGAAGACCCGGATATTGCCGGAATCAAACCAGGGCCACAGCCCCTCCCGGAGCAATGGGAATTGCCTGCGCGGCGGGACGGCAGGTAGGGTGGGCTGCACTCGAATCTCATTTGCCGTGAAAGCCCTTGAGCGCCGTTGATTGCCGGAGGAAGAAAATTGCCCTGGCTTCTGCCGGGTAGCGGACAAATGATGCGATCTCTCTCCTATGTGGCGGGCATCCTCCAGGTTTGATGGTTGTTTTTCCAGCCTCGGAATTCGTTCTGCTCAGATTTCGATGGTGAAGTGCTGCAAATTTCATGTCGGTTTTGACATACACGTGTTTAGGTCCTTCCCTGGGAAACCGGAAGCTTAATGTCCTGCAATGCCACAACTAAGCAGGCATCTGCGCAAGAAAGCTTTCGGATCTTTCAATCAGCCAGCCGCAATCAGCATGGAAGCAATCTTGTAATCCAGCCGCCCGTAGCTTAGATTACTTGCCGAACCGGCGCCCAACATACTCGAATAAAGCGGTGGCGATTTATCGGCGGGACCTTTCGAAATCCCCGGCGGCTGAAATTTTCATCTCTTACCGCGCAGCTAACCATTGCAAGGAGTGAGGTCATGAAAGTCGGATTTATAGGGCTTGGTCAGATGGGATCAGGCATGGCGGCGAACCTGCTTAAGAGCGGCAATGAGGTCACCGTCTTCAATCGAACGACAGGCAAAATGAAAGCGCTATTAGAGCAAGGTGCGCTCCCGGCCGCTCGGGTAGCGGACGCCTGCCGTGGCGATGCCGTCATAACGATGCTGGCCAATGACGAAGCCCTTGAAAGCATCGCGTTCGGCGCTGAAGGCGTGATAAGCAACCTGGGCAGTGGGGCAATCCACATTTCAATGAGCACGATAAGCATCGCTTTATCGGAAAGGCTGGCCGCTGCGCACGCAGAAGCCGGCCAGCGTTTCGTCGCCGCACCCGTCTTCGGGCGACCGGAAGCCGCGGCTGCAGCCAAGCTGTTCATAGTTGCCGCCGGTGCGCCGGATGCCGTTGACGCCTGCCTGCCTCTCTTCGACGCGCTGGGGCAAAAGACTTTTACCTTTGGCAATAATCCCCAAGCCGCTAACCTGGTCAAGCTCAGCGGTAATTTCCTGATCGCCTCCGTGATAGAGGCGCTGGGCGAGGCCATGGCGCTCGTCGGCAAGGCCGGCATCAATCGAAGTCAGTATCTCGATCTTCTGACCTCGACGCTTTTCTCCGCGCCTGTTTATCAGATTTACGGCCGGCTGATCGCCGAGCAAAAGTTCGAGCCTGCCGGGTTCGCAGCGCCATTGGGACATAAGGATATCCGTCTGACCCTCGCCGCGGCTGATACCCTTTGTGTTCCAATGCCCTTGGCGAGCCTGTTGCATGACCGGTTCTTGACGCTGCTTGCTCACGGCGGCGGCGCGCTCGACTGGTCGGCGATCTCACAACTCTCCACGAAAGACTCCGGTCAGTAGAGTGGGGCGCATAAGAGGCAAGATTTTGTTGTGTCTGGCGGCCGCCCTGATTTTTGCTGCGCCGGGCTTTAGCGCTAATCCGGGCGCCGAGGTTTGCCGTCACGATCTAAAGGTTGAACTACAGCCTGAAAGACACCGGGCGCTCGTCCAGGACGATATATGCGTCGACCGGTGGAAAGGCGGAGACCTGAACTTTTTGCTCTCCGATAAGGGCAACATCAAATCTGTTCTGGTCGATGGGAACCCCTCGGCGTATTCCTTTCGGTCAGGCAAGCTGACCTTGACCACCGCCTCAGCTACGGACAGGCCTCTTTGCGTTTCAATCTCATTTGATGCAGTATTTGACGATACAATAGCTTCAGAACCTGCAAGCTTTGATAATCCCGGGTTCGGGGTGACGGGGTCGATAAGCGACAGGGGTACTTTTCTGCTGGCGGATTCAGGCTGGTACCCAACTCTTACGGGATACGGGCAGGATTTTAAACTCAGGGTTACCGCTCCGCGGGGCATCTATGCAGTTGCGGCCGGGGAGTTGGTAGGACATGAGGACCGGGACACAAACAGCATATCGATCTGGAAAACAGGCTCGATCGGGCAGGGCCTGTCGCTCTCGGCGGGGAAGTATATCGTTCGGTCGAAAAAGGACGGCAGAATCCCGGTTTACACATACTTCACCTCGGAAACAGATCCCCTTTCGCAAACCTACCTCGATGCAGCGGCCTCACACATCCAATTCTATGAACATCTGCACGGACCGTATCCTTTTCCCAAGTTCGCAATTGTCGAAAATTTCTTCCCGACCGGATTCGGATTTCCTTCTTACACACTTCTGGGCGCATCGGTTCTCCAACTTCCCTTTATTCCCAAAACCAGTCTCAGGCACGAAATCGCACACTCATGGTGGGGCAACGGCGTGCTGGTGGATTACGCCTCCGGAAACTGGTGCGAGGGTTTGACCACCTACGTCGCGGACTACCTCTCCCAAGAAATCGAATCTGCCGCAGACGCAAGGCTCTACCGGCAGCAGATTCTCCAGGACTACGCGACGCTTGTCGCATCGGGGGCCGATTTCCCGCTCAGGCTCTTCGAGAGCCGCGTAAGTCCTGCCACCAGAGCCGTAGGGTATGGGAAGGCCGCGTTCGTTTTTCACATGATCCGGCAAAAGTTTTTTAGTTTAAAGGGGGGAGATGAGCCCTTCTGGAAATGCCTGCGGCAGATATATAAAGAACGACTGTTTGTCAGGACTTCATGGGAGGATTTTCGCAATGTTTTTGTGGGGACTGGGGGCTGGAATCCCGAAGATGCCAGGGTATTTTTCGATCAGTGGATCGCGAAAAGCGGCGCCCCCGTGTTGAAGCTTCAGGATGTGCAGCTAAAATCGGATGCCTCCGGCTGGCATGTAACGGGCTCTCTTCTCCAGGACCCTCCCTGGTATGCTCTCGACATAATTGTCGGCCTCAAGATTTCCCCAACTGAAAGGCTCGATACAAAGATCGGGATAAAAGACGGCGCAGCATCTTTTTCAATTCAATCGCCCGCAGCGCCTGAAAAGCTGATCGTGGACCCGGACGTAAACGTCTTCCGCCTTCTCTACCCCGAGGAAATTCCCGCAGTTGTAAATAGCGTCAAAGGGTCAAAAAGTCTGGCTGCGGTGCTGAGCGGCGATAGCCCTCCTGAGGCGGTAAAAGCTTTTGAGCTTTTGCTTGCGGGCCTCGACCAGGCAGACACCCCGATAATGAGCGAAAAAGAGGCGGAGATGAAAATGAGTGAAGAAAGGGACTTCCTGTTTTTTGGGCTTCCTCGGTCAGAGAAGCTCAAATCCCTTCTCTCATCCTCTCCGGAGGGTGTGACACTTTCTTCGGAAAAATTTTCGGTGAAAGGTATCTCAGGAGCTGACTGCCTTTTTCTGGTTTTTACCGACCCGGGCCGGGGAGGCGGAATCACGGCCCTTTTTCTGCCGGTTTCAGGAACAGATGCCACCTCGGTCCTGACGGCGGCCCGCAAGATCACCCATTACGGGAAGTACAGCTACCTTGCGTTCTCGCGGGGCCTGAACCAGGAAAAAGGGGTGTGGGAAGTCTTGCACTCACCTCTTGAATTTGATTTCACGCGAAAATAGGCATTCGGCGCACCAGGCGCACCATTTTTATACCTCAACCCCCTAAACTCGTACTATACTTTTCCGGTCAATATTGTTATCTACCCATACAGCTCAGCGATTTCCTCAGAAAATGAATGAAATTTGCTTGCTAAGAGGTGGATTATTCAGCTAATCTATTAAATTCGGATAGCCTGGTATAACTCAAACCGGACGTGAAACCTTAAAGTGAAACTAATTCCGGCTTGGGCCGGTATCCCGGAATGCCTCGGCAAAACCAGTTGAATACAGTTTCCCCCTGGGTTTCCATAAGTTACAATCCCCGTCCGAAGCAACCTGCGATTGTGCTCGCTCGGAACGGGGGAGCATATCTTATTAAGGAGAAAAAAGCCCAATGTGCCGTTTGTTCTCATTGACGAGTGAAGAGCCGCGGTCTCCCATGCTTGCTATACGCGCCCTCGATGTGATGAGGGAGGGGCATGACGGCTCGGGGGTCGGCCTTTTTATGAGCGATCTCAGCGGGCCGTTCGAAGAGCTGAAGGGATTGCCGATCCTGTCCGGTATATTTACCGGTGAAGGTGTTAAGCGCCTCGATCATTACATGATGAACCTTGGGTTCATGACTAAGCACAAGGTTTCCATGCGGGCCCTCAAAAAAACGCCGCCTCCGGGCACTCCCAAGCGGGACGCTTATGTGATCCGCGCCTACGAGTATCCCCAATCGTGGGAAGGCCTCGATCGGGAGGAGGTTGAGCAGCGCCTTATGCTTACGCGCCTCCAGTTGCGGCAAATGGGCGAGGAGCAGGAGGACATGATCATCTACAGCTTCTGGCCGGATGTGATCATGGTAAAAGAAATCGGCGACCCGCTCCAGGTGGCCGAATACCTCCAACTCGACAACGAAGAACTTAGGGCCAGGGTCATTCTCGCCCAGGGCAGGCAGAATACCAACTACGCGATAAACCTCTACGCCTGCCATCCGTTTTTCATCCAGGGTCTGGCTTCGATGACCAATGGGGAAAACACGGCGTTCGTCCCTATCCGTGAGTTTTTGATGTCACGCGGCTTCCCCGGCTATGTGGGATATCAGTCCGACTCCGAGGTTTTCACTCATATCGCCCACTATACGGTTAACAGCCTCGGACTGGGGATCGAGGCGTATAAACATATAATCACTCCGCTCCAGGATGAAGATATGCAATCTCACCCGGACGCGGGATTTCTCACGCAACTGAAACGCTCGTGCCGCCGGCTCATTATCGACGGCCCGAACTGCGTCATGGGACGCCTGCCCGATAATTCCCTTTTCCTCGTCCAGGACCGGAAGAAACTGCGGCCCGCCGTCGCAGGGGGCAGGAAAGGCTTGTACGCGTTCTCCTCGGAAATGTGCGGTCTTGACGCCGCCATTCCCGACCGGGACAAAAGCAAAGATTTTCAGCCGATGCATCTTGATACGGTCATAATTCCTTCTGACCGCTCGGAGGTCCGGGTATGCTCTCAAATGGAACCATTATCCCTTCTTCACTGAGCGTGAAGGACCTGCTCTGGCAGGTTCAATGGGACAAAGAAAAATGTACGCTGTGCGGCAAGTGCTGCGCAGTCTGCCCAGTTCATGCAATAGAGCTTGGCGTCCACAGAAAGAGGATCGTTCAGATCCCGTCACTGGCCGAGATCGGTCCGTCGACCTCCTCGTCCACTGTCAATCAGGTCTATCACGGGGTTCGGCAGAAAACCGATCCAGCCTACGCTTGCGTCGGGTGCGCCATGTGCAACCTGATTTGTCCGAACGGGGCCATAGTTCCGCACAGGTCTGACGAAATCGACAAGCAGCGCTACCACATTAATCGGGGTGGAGCGGCAAGGAGCCGCGGCGGCAGGAGAAATGTGCCTGATTCTCTCAACGTCGGGACCCTCGACCGGATAAAGTTCACTCGAATCTCGATGCTCACTGACCCGGCGCTCGATGCGGGCCGCCACGAGTTCGAGCTGCGGACCCTGCTCGGCCGTGTTCTGCCTCCGGAGGAAAATCTCAAGCTCTACCGTGAGAACGGCTGGATTCCGCCCGTGCGGGAGATTTATCCCCTTATCATCGGCAGCATGTCGTTCGGCGCGCTTTCCCCCAGCATGTGGGAAGGGCTTCAGATGGGGGTGGGATACCTCAACGAAGAACTCGGAATGCCCGTGCGGATATGTACCGGCGAGGGCGGTTGCCCGCCCAGGCTCTTGCGTTCCCGGTTTCTCAAATACACTATCCTCCAGATCGCGAGCGGTTACTTCGGCTGGGACGAAATAATCCATGCCCTGCCCGAGATGAAAGAGGATCCCTGCGCGATCGAGATCAAGTACGGACAGGGGGCCAAGCCCGGCGACGGCGGTTTACTGATGTGGTACAAGGTAAACAAGCTTATTGCGGCGATTCGCGGAGTCCCGGCCGGGGTAAGCCTGCCCAGCCCGCCCACGCATCAGACGAAGTACTCGATTGAAGAAGCAGTTGCCAAGATGATCCAGTCCATGTACATGGCGTGGGGGTTCAGGGTCCCAGTCTATCCGAAGATTTCGGGAACTTCGACCGCACTCGCCGTTCTGAATAACCTCACCCGGAATGCGTACGCCGGCGGGCTTTCGATTGACGGCGAAGACGGCGGAACGGGCGCGGCCTACTCGGTATCGATGGACCATATGGGGCATCCGATCGCCAGCAATATCCGGGACTGCTACCTGAACCTGGTAAAGCTTGGCAAGCAGAACGAAGTGCCGCTTTTTGCCGGAGGGGGTATCGGAAAGAACGGAAAACTCGCGGCAAACGCCGCCGCGCTCATAATGCTCGGCGCAAGCGGCGTACAGGTCGGAAAGTACATGATGCAGGCAGCGGCCGGTTGCCTCGGCTCGGAGTCGGACCGGTGCAACATCTGCAATATCGGGTTGTGTCCGAAAGGGATCACGTCCCAGGACCCGCGCCTCTACAGGCGGCTCGATCCCGAAAAGGTTGCCGAGAGGGTCGTTGACGTATTTCTCTCTTTCGATACTGAGCTGAAGAAGATCGTCGCTCCTCTCGGACGTTCGACTTCTCTTCCAATCGGCATGTCGGACGCTCTGGCCATAGATGATCGAAATGCGGCCGAGCGCCTTCAGATAAAATACGTCGTCTAGCGCAGAGAAATGGGTCGGACGTGACCTGAAAAGGCCGCGACCCTAGTGGAGTATTGAGCATGGAACAACAACAGGTGATTCGCCTCTCTGGATTTGAAAACGGCCATCGCATTGAATCGCGCATCCTGGAAGAAAGGATACAGCAGGCCGTAGAGAACGGCTGTCGCTCCCTCGAGATCGAGGCTTTCGGTCAGCATGGTCTCGGAGGCAGACTCTGGAAGGCCGGAAACGACAGGATTCATATCAGAATATCCGGCTCGCCCGGCCAGCGCGTGGGCTCCATGGGCTTTCCCAATACGCTGATCGAGGTCCTTGGCCCGTCTTCAGACGATGTGGGCTGGCTGAACGGCGGAGCGGAGATCGTTATCCACGGACATGCTACCAATGGCGTCGCAAACGCAATGGCGCAGGGCAAGGTCTATGTGGCCGGAAATATTGGCGCGCGCGGCATGACCATGACCAAGCACAACCCGCGCTTTGCGCCCCCTGAGTTGTGGGTGCTCGGCTCGGCCGGCGACTACTTCGCTGAATTCATGGCGGGCGGCATCGCGGTAGTCTGCGGGTACATTCCTCAGGACCCTGAAAATGTCCTGGGCTTTCGTCCGTGCGTCGGAATGGTAGGCGGCAGGATCTATTTTCGTGGACCCCAGAAAGGGTACCACAAGCCGGACGCCAAGCTGATCCCGATTGAAGACGGCGACTGGGAGTGGCTCACCGCCAATCTTAAAACATACCTTGCGGCGATCGGGAAAAACGATCTCTACGCCCTTCTTGCCAATCGGGACGAGTGGCAGATCCTGCAGGCTCGAGGCCCGCATGAGAAGAAGGCTAGACCCAGGCGCTCCATGGAGGCGTTCCACAAAGAAGTCTGGGACTCCGAACTGGGCCGCGGAGGTCTTATCGGAGACCTCGTAGATTTCGACAGGAGTCAGATTCCACTCATTACCACCGGCTCTCTCAGGCGCTATATCCCGGTCTGGGAAAACAAGAAGTTCGCCGCGCCCTGCGAGACGAGCTGTCCTACCGGGATGCCCGTCCACGACCGGTGGCGGCTCATCCGTGAGGGACGAATTGACGAGGCCGTTGACCTGGCGCTGGCTTACACGCCATTTCCAGCTTCAGTCTGCGGGTATCTGTGCCCGAACCTGTGCATGCAGGGCTGTACGAGGCAAACGGCGCGAATGCTCCCGGTGGACGTCACCCAGTTGGGAAAGGCGAGTCTGCGGGCAAAACTTCCCGAACTGCCGCCCCTGACCGGGAGGCGAATTGCGGTAATAGGCGGCGGTCCCTCCGGTATATCTGTCGCCTGGCAATTGCGAAGGCAGGGACATGAGGCGGTTATCTACGATATGAGTCCGGAACTGGGCGGGAAAATTTACGCAATGATCCCGAGCTCCCGCATTCCCAATGACGTAGTGGAAGCGGAACTGGCCCGCGTGAAGGAAGCACTTCCTCACTTGAACCTGCGCCAGCGGCTCGAAAGGTCCGATATAGAGGAACTCCGGGAGGATTTCGACTTCATCGTGGTCGCCTCGGGCGCGCAAAGGCCCAGACTGATACCCATCCCCGGGAAAGAAAAAATGATCCCGGCCCTGGAATTCCTCCGAATGAGCAAGGCGGGCCAGGCGAGGGTGGGAAAACGCGTGGTGATTATCGGGGCCGGAAACGTCGGCTGCGATGCGGCGGCCGAAGCGCACAGGTTCGGGGCCGAAGAAATCACCCTGATAGATGTACAGGAACCACTCTCATTCGGGAAAGAACGCAAGGAAGCCGAAGCCGTCGGCGCGAAATTCAGATGGCCCTGTTTCAGCAAAGCGGTGATCGACGAAGGGCTGGAGCTTACTACCGGTGAAGTCATCCCCGCCGATACGGTAATCATCTCGGTGGGCGATGTCCCCGACCTCGATTTCCTTCCGGAAAGCGTCGAGACGGAGCGCGGGTTCATAAAGGTCAACGAGCATTATCGGACGAGCGACCCAAAGATCTTCGCGATAGGCGACACGGTAAAGCTCGGCCTTCTTACGGACTCAATCGGGCAAGGACGAAAGGCTGCGGAGAAAATAGGCGCAATCCTCTCCGGTAAGGACTCGCACGTTTGCGCTTCGAGATCGAGGATCGACTACAAGCGCGTGAAGCTCGAGTATTTCGATCCACGCCTTGCGAGCTTCAACGGAGTCGAGTCGTGCGCTTCACAGTGCTCCTCGTGCGGAACCTGCCGCGACTGCGGAATATGCGCAACGATCTGCCCGGAGTCGGCCATTTCACGGCAAGAACGCGCAAACGGCGCAGGATTCGAGATGGTCGCAGATCCGGAAAAGTGCATCGGCTGCGGGTTCTGCGCAGGCGCGTGCCCCTGCGGCGTCTGGGACCTGGTGGAGAACGAGCCGATAGATTAGATAGGTGAAGCAAACAAACTCGGTAGGCGTGAACTCCAGGATTTTGTACAGCCTCAATCCAATTTGTTCCAGCAGGATTAGTTTCGGTGCCGCCAATAGAATGGACGCCGATGTTGATGCATTATTGCAAGAATGCGGATCTCTCCTCCGACAACGGAGTATATAAGGGAATTTGCGCAGAGGTTTTCTTCGAACACGTCCCTTTTCAATCGGTGCAATTTCCGGGTGAGATGCAACGAGATCGATTGCATGCCGTAGATCATCCAGAAAGACTTCTCCAAGGCCTGTGCTCTCACGATTCAGGTAGTCTGCAGTCGTTCATCTCCGCTTCTGCATCTGTATGAAAGCGTACCAGATATGTCATCGAAGCCTTGACTTCGCTTCTTTCATACATCTCTCGCGCCTCAACGGACTCTGCGGCTATCAACTTCCGTATCCCGGCGAAGAGCCTCGTCAACCCATAGGCTCTCTATTTCAGCTTCCGACAAATCCTCCAGGCTTTCCAGCAGAGCGTGAGCGAGCTTTGCTCGATCTTCCGGCGCCAGTCTCAATGCCTCAGCTTTCAATTCTTCGAGGTTCATTAGTAGCTCAATGAAATGATGAAGTGTGTTAAAAACCACACCACTGGAAGCTCCTGGTTCAATCAGTGTCGAAGCCATTGTAAGATGTATTCAACACTACGTTGGGCAGCGCTCTCACGCATAATTATACACGGGAGTCTCGATCACTCTGTCCGGCCTTTTCCTACTCTTGATAATGCCTTGGACATGCTCTACCGTCTCAGGGGAGAAAAACTGCTCGCCGGTCTCCTTGCACACGCGTGCAGGTACATTTTCAACAATGAAAAACTTACCACCATGTTCGAGTGTATACGTTACTTTGGTATCTACCATTGTCTCTTTCATTCCGAATGTCCTTTCATCTCACCTTCTGACCCGAAAATCGATCCACAGATCGGGGTCAGGCTCGTACAAGGTGATGATCTTGACAAGTGGTCTGCTCGGGTAGCTGCACTGGACATGCAGCGGCCGGCCTGCTTTCGTGTAACCGAGGACGAGACAACTGGGACCATACTTGTCATTCGGGTAGTCTTCAATCACTTCGCTTCGGCTGGCGATGGCCTCCTCCACCTCCCTCACACTTATGTCTCGGATGATGCTTTGATCAACAGCATGTTTGGAAAACTCATACTGCCGACTCTCAAGTTTGACACGGATTTTATGGATACTCGCCATGGTAAGATAGTATCAACCTCTCGGGTTGTCGTCAATTTGCAGGTGCCAAACAATAATTAGAATGATCTGCATAAGAGGCGGGATCAATCAAGTTTGCCCATGCGGCGTGCCGGGGTCATTCAGGTAGTCTGCAGTCGTTCATCTCCGCTTCTGCATCTGTATGAAAGCGTACCAGATATGTCATCGAAGCCTTGACTTCGCTTCTTTCAATTATTCGGCGTTCATCAGAACCTCTATTTGATCTTCATAAAATGCCCCATGGGGCAGGCTATGTCCGGGAGATAATCATTTGAGGAAGATCGGGCAATTGGCCGGCGGCGTTGTGCAACAGGTCTTACTCTGCGATCAGCAGCCGCGCGTCCAAAGCCACGGCGCCCCTCCCCTCATCGTCAAGGCTCACCGGGTTCAAATCCATCTCGCGGATTTGCGGGAAGTGGTGCATAAGCAGGGAGACCTGCGCGAGGATGCGGGCCGCCGCTTTGAGGTCTGCCTCGCGCATGCCCCGGAATCGGCCCAGAATGCGCTTTCCCGAAAGCTCTCCGAGCATTTCCATGGCCGCATCGGTATCGATCGGGGCAAGACGTATACTTACATCTTTCATGACCTCAACCATAATTCCTCCCAGGCCGGTGAGCACTACGGGGCCAAAGGACGGGTCCCTTTTACCCCCGGCCACCAGTTCCCGTGAGGCTGAGGCCATCTTCTGCACCACGATGCCCACAATGTCATCTGAAACCTTCTGCACCCGATGCCATTCACTCCTGAGAGATTCGGCATTCCGTACATCCAATGCCAGGCCGCCCCTGTCGCTCTTGTGCAGAAGCGAAGGTGCGACTGCTTTGAGCGCCACGGGAAAACCAAGATTTTCAGCCGCTTCAAGAGCCATATCCAGGCTCCTTGCCATGCGCCAGGGTACGGTCGGTATGCCTGTAAGATCCAGCAGATCGAGCGTCTCATGAAGTAGAGGCTGTCGATTTTGTCCTTCGATGTCACCGAACCACTTCTCGATCTTTTTAACAGGTATGGTCAAGTTGTCGTGAAACGGCGCGGCGGTATCGGATTCGTGCTCAAGAGGGTCTGAGGCGCCGGTTTTGCTCCTCTCCGACTGAACCGCAAGGGCCCGCACGGCTTCAGCAGGTTCGAGAAAAAAAGGGAAATTTGAGCTTTTTTCCAGGTGCACCCGGTCTTCAAACGGGATATCCATAACCGTTGCGACAGGTTTTCCGGATTGCGAGGAGAGTGCGGCCATGTTTTCCACAAAACGCCGTGTTGCCTCCCGCTCAATTACCATTTGGGCCACGAAGATGAACACGACGCCGTCGATATCATTCTGCCTGAGGACCTTTTCCACTACGCTGATATAGAAAGGGAAATCGTAGATATCCCCGAGGTCCAGCGGATTTCCCAACCGGATGACGCCGGCGCGGCTGCGGCTTTGAGCTTCATCGAGAATGTCGCGCTCCAAAGGAGGAAGGCGAAAGCCGTAACCTGCGCAAAGATCGGCGGCTAAGACGGCATGCCCACCGGACCGTGATAAAATGGCGAGATTTTTCCCCTTGAGCGGCGGAAGGCACAAACCTTTCGCAGCGGTTACCGCTTCTGAGATGGAATGAACCCTCAGGATGCCGCTCTCACGGCAGACGGCATCAACCACCTGGTCATCTGCGGCCAGGACGGCCGTGTGAGACTGGGCAATTGTGAGACTCATAGCACCGGTGTTGGATTTGTGCAGGATGACAGGCTTGGGACATCGTCTTGCCAGGTCGGCAAAGGAGCGGCCGCTTTTGAAACCTTCGAGGTAGAAGTATATGACGGCGGTCTCCGGGTCATCCATGAGATAGGCGAGGTAGTCGGCTTCATCGAGGTCCAGTTTATTTCCCATGCTTACAAACTTGCTGATGCCGGCTCCGGAGGTGCAGAGCCTCTCGACAAGGCAAAGACCGACTCCGCCGCTTTGAGCAAACACACCGATTTTACCTCTTCTGAATGGGGTTCCGAAAGCAACGAATACGGTGTAGAGCCCGTTAGCGGTGTTCGCCGTGCCCACGCAATTTGGGCCTACAAAACGGAGGCCAAACCTTTTGCTCGCTTCCAGGATTTCCCGTTCGAGCATTTCTCCCCTGGTTCCGAGTTCTCGAAAGCCCGCTGACTCAATAACAGCCCAACGTGTCCCTTTCTCGCCACACTGAGCGAGCATATCGTGAACGATCCGCGCGGGCGTCAGGATAACTGCCAGATCCGGGGTCCCGGGCAATTCTGCGATTGAGCGATAAACCGGGTGTCCAAGAACCTCTCCACCGCGAGGGCCGACAGCGTAGATTTTTCCCTGGTATCCGAAGTTAACAAGATTTGCCACAATGTTTTTCCCGAGATTGTCCTCGGATTCGGAAACTCCAATCACCACGATTGATTCGGCACAGAATAAGCCATTCACGATTCTACTCCCACTTATTCACTGGGTTCGCTGTCCGGAACACTCACCTATGGTGTAGCCCTCCCGGCTCCCGGGCGACGCCGTCGCTTCTATTCGAGGCGACTGCTGCCGTGGACTACTCTTTGCCGGGAGGCTTCAAGGTTTCAAAAATTCCTCGACATATCTCCTGACCTTATCCATTTGCGACAGCATTCCGTGTCCGCCTGTGTCAAAAGATACGAGTCGCGATTGCTCTATCTTCTTGTGCGCGCTTTCTGCATGTTCGTAGCTTACCAATGCGTCGTCTCTGGCATGGATGATCAGCGTGGGCGCACAAAGGCCGTCCGTGGGTATGTCATAATGTTCCATCATTTTGCCATCGTTTATCGTGCCTTTATACCTCCGGCTCATGGGATGCATTATATCCAGCATTTCCCGGGCCAGTTCTTTTTGTTCGGCATTAAAACCATTGTATACCTGTGACGGGATCCCCATGAGGTTAAACATCATGGGTCTCATAAATTTCGAGATGAGCCAATACGCATAATCAGATTGCTGGATGAGATGAATGATATTTACATAAAATGGATTTTTGTCGCCCTTTGCTCGGGACATACTGACCGCAGATAACAGTATCAATGCCGAAGTTCGCTCCGGATAATCATTAGCAAATTGCGTTGCCGAGGGACCTCCGGCAGAACCGCCTACGACAGTAACCCTTTTTAGATCCAAGTGATCTAAGAGAACTTTATATAGAGCAGCCTGGGCTTTAATAGATGCGTTTTCGGGAATTGGCAAGCGGAGATAACCAAAACGCGAAACCGATATAAATTTATAACCGTCGCCGAGACTCATTTTGCCAAGCCAAAGGCCCTGGTCGTAACCGCCTCCTGCGCCGTGCAGCAGCAAAACCGGAGTACCCTCTCCCCGGACTGCATACTCAATGTCTCCTTTATCCGTTGTCAAAATCTTACTGCCGGCCAGCAAGCGCTCTTGCACATCGCTCATTGCCCGCCGGTAAGCCTGATAGCTCAGAGCCATGATCCCCATAAAAGAGACTCCATATGAGTAAAGCCTTAAAAAACAAACACGAATTCGCTTACTATCACGGGGTTTTCAGAAAATGAAGGGTCAAGGCGGGGTGAGCAATTGTAAGCTGATGGATATGGGACGGCGAGACCACGGACCGCACCTGATTGCCGCCATCTTCACGGTTGCAGGATGTGCGGTCCGTTTCTTTGCCGCGGTGGGGGTAATCCCCCGGCAAGGCGGTAAGACATGACCTTTCCGAAAATATCGGAAGGAGGGTTAAATCTTCGGCCGTGGAAGAAGACCGGCCCTCTCTGTAATCTCTTTTATTCTTTCCTCCCACTCGATGGCCATTATATGCACGCCCGCAACACCGGGGATTTCGCGCACTTCCTGGATCTGCTCAAGCAGAAGCTTGATTCCTTCTTCGGACTGGTTTCCCTTGGGAACACCTTTGATGCGTTGAATGATCTTATCGGGGATAGTGATTCCAGACACATTCCTGTTCATGTAGGCCGCCATACCGGCAGATTTGAGCGGGGTAAGACCTGCCAGGATGAAGCATTGCTTGTCCAGCCCCATATCGCAGGCCATCTTCATGAACTCCCGGAATCGATCCATATCGTAGATGCATTGGGTCTGGACAAAATCAGCGCCGGCCCGGATTTTTTTCCCCAGCCTGATCACTCGAAACTCGAACGGATCGGCAAAAGGATTGGCCGCTGCTCCCAGAAACATCCTGATCCCCCCTTCGACCGGGTCGCCGCTGTTTACCTTACCCTCATCCCTGATCGTGCGCACTACATCCAGAAGCTGGATGGAGTCCAGGTCGAAGACGTTTTTCGCCATGGGATGATTGCCAAAGCTCTGATGGTCGCCGGTAAGGCACAGCATATTCCTGATCCCAAGAGCGTACGCGCCGAAAATGTCGCTCTGGGCGGCGATTCGGTTGCGATCTCTGGTAACCATCTGCATTACCGGTTCCACACCGCTTTTCACCAGGATCGAGCTGGCCGCGATGCTCGACATGCGCACTACCGCCGTCTGGTTGTCGGTTACGTTTGCCGCGTCCACACAGCCCCTGATGAGCTCTATTTTTTGTTGAAGATGCTCCATGTCTGCGCCCTTGGGCGGGCCGCACTCGCAGGTCACCGCAAAATGACCTGCCCTGAGTACACTCTCAAGGTTACTTCCCGATTTCATAGCGTTCTCATCCATCATAAGCGTCATTTTCCGGTTTGAATTGGTTTGATTCAACGATCAGTGCGCGCTCACGCGACAGACCAGTTAATAACGAAAAATCCCTTCCGTTATTTCGGACTGTAGACATGTTCCCGAATGGTGCGGCGGACCCCACCATCTGAAGCAGTTCTCCAGTCTTTTGCGGGAAGGAGATTCTGAAGATCCTCAAGTTTCCCGAGCATTTTCAGCCGGTCATAGATGAGCTGCCAAACACAGTCGACATTTGCAACTTCGCACTTGCCTTTTTCAGATCCGCCGCACGGTCCGTTCAAAAGGTGTTTCGAGCAGCGCGCGATAGGACATATTCCGCCGGTATGAGCCGTAATGCAGTCTCCACAACCGGCGCACATCTCACCCCAATGCCCCAGCCCAACCGCTGCGCCGTAAAAAGTAGTATCCAGTCCCGGAAAGATTGGCACCTTCCCGAGCTTGTCGGCCAGAAAATTCAGCCCCACGCCGCAGGCAAGCGTCACGACCGCGTCGATTTTTTCATTCTCTACGCGGCTGAGGATGGGCAGAATAAACTCCTCGTCGCATTGCCGCTGTACACAGTCTTCCAGGACTGTCTTGCTCCGGCCGTCTTTGCCGAACGCGATCCGCAAGCCGGATGCGAGGATCTGCGCCTCGGCTTCTCCTCCAGCCAGGCAGACGGTTGTGCATGTGCCACAGCCGACAATCAGGATTTTTTCGAAATTTTCAAGATAGCCCTTAACCTGTCCAAACGGTTTAGGATCGGCAATAATCATCGTGAATCTCCTTTATGTTGCCAGCTCGCTGCGGTCAATAGTTTTCGCCGAAGCCGAGCGGAATTCTTCCCATATCCGAGGCCAGTATTCCTCGGCACTGCCTTCTGTTTTAAAAAGCTGCAAATTGTCCTTCCCCACTCCTATCTGGTCCAGAAACTTCCCGACCCGGTTGACGCGCTTCGCGAGCAATTCTTCAGCCCCGGGATAGAAGCAGCCGTTTTCTCTGCAGGCGATCACGCAGACCTTATCTGCGCCCAGCTCGAAAGGGCTGAGCAGATCAATGGTACTGAGCCGGCTGACGCATGGTATCATCACGCGCAAGATGCCCGATTGCCGGATTTCCTCTTCGCTTTGCTCTCTCAGGAATTTCCTGCTGGTAGTCTCGTTGAGACAACAATAGGAAACCAAAAAGGGTCTGGCGATCTGAGCCGCATCCGATTTGGCCAGAATCGCTCCCAGAGTATTTTTCATGCCGTTTGTGGCAAAACGTGACAAAGCGATCCCGGCGGCGGGACATTCGGCGGCGCACAGCCCGCAGGTCTGGCACTCTTGAGCAGGCATAACCGCCGTCTTTTCCACCCGCGCCACCCCGAAGGGACAGATCCGCACGCAGGTAAGGCACCCGGCGCAGTGGGACGCTGACTTGAGAACGGCGCCGGTGGCGCAGGCAAGACACCGTCTGGATTCGGCGAGCGCCTCTGCCTCAGTGTATCCCGGCTCGATGGGAGAAAAATCCTTGATTCGTTCGGCAGGGTCCGTAAGACTTACCTCGACGCGTTCGAACCGTTTGGCGAGGGCAGCCGTTGCCGCCGGGAGTTCGCCAATAGTTGTGACCGTTCGCTGAGGCAGCTCCAGCGTCTCTCCCGTCTCCAAAAAATGAGATATTACCTTGGCGGCGTCATGGCCGGTGGCAATGGCCTGGATGGCTGATCCCGGGCCTGTCATGACTTCTCCGCAGGCGAATACGTCACGTTCGGATGTGGTCATCGAGCTCCGGCTGCACATAAGCCGGCCACGCTCGGCGACAACGGGTGTTTTCGCCAGAAATCCCAGGTCGGCCTTCTGGCCGATTGCGATAATGACGCTGTCAACTTCGACGCTGGTGGTCACCGATTCATCGTAGCTGGGACTGAACCTGCGCTGATCGTCAAAAACGCTGGCGCAGCGTCTAAACTCGATTCCTGTCACTTTGCCCTTTTCCTCAAGAATCGACTTGGGTCCCCAGGAATTGAGAATTTCTATGCCCTCTTGCTCGGCCTCCTCTATTTCCCATTTCCAGGCAGGCATTTCTTCAAGCTTCTCAAGGCAGGCCATGTAGACTTTTGACGGCCCAAGGCGTTTGGCGGCCCTGGCGATATCGATAGCCACATTTCCGCCGCCTATTACAAGCACGCGGTCTCCGAGTTCGGGGTACATTCCATTTGCGATGTCCCATAGGAACGTAGTGCCCAGAAACACTCCCTGACTCTCAACCCCGGGGATTGGCAGCGAGTGGCTTTCGGAAAGACCTATTGCGATAAGAACGGCATCATTTTCTTTTCGCAGCTCATCGAGAGAAATATCCCTGCCCACTTCGCAATTGGTCCGGACCTCGACGCCGGCAGCCAATATGTCCTCGATATCTTCCGCAAGTGCCTCAACTGGAAGTCTGTACCGTGGAATAGCATGTGCGAGCATGCCGCCGAGCCTCGTGTCCTTTTCATAGACCGTGACCCGGTAACCGAGAAGAGCAAGGTCAAGAGCGGCGGTCAGGCCTCCGGGGCCGGAACCTATGACGGCCACGGAACCCTCTCTGCTTTCCGCCGGTTTCTTTCGCCTTGCGATGCGGTACTCTTTTGTATTCTCCACCAGGAAACGTTTGAGCATCCTGAGGCTTACCGCCGAATCGATTGCCTTTCTGCGGCACTCGGATTCGCACGGATGGTGACAGATGCGGCCACATACGGAAGGAAACGGGTTCACCTCGAGCAATATGTCGAGGGCGCCCTCATAATCTCCCCGGCTCAAACGCTGCACATATTCGCGGGTGTCCGTGTGTACCGGACAGGCAGCGGAGCACGTGGCAAGTCTGTCGTCTGTTGCAATTTGCGGGGATTTTTTGTCCATCGTGCTGTTCATTCCTTTAGAGTCAGCTAATGAGAACTTCTGAAAAACCGATTGTCGTGTCCTGCAAAGGGAGGCTAAGACGGCCCGACCTGGCACTGTGCCGAAAGTTCTGCAAATTTCGAAAAACTTAAGAGAGTAGGGGAAGGTTTTCCCCGTCGCAGCGCCACACTGGACCGCTTAGCGGTGAGGGGGCGTGGGGGGCGCAACTCCCCACACCTAGCAGAGCCTGGAGGTGTTTGTTTATAGCACTTTGCGCACACAATCCCTGACCCAGTCAGATCAAGCAATGGCGTGCACCGCAGTGTAAAACCGAGTGCATATATCGCAATCGAGTTAATGTGTAATCGTGTTATAACCGATCACGCATTTAAGTGGCCAGTATTTTTAAACTTCAACAGCACAATTATCTGAGCGCAGGGACGTTTTTGCCTGGGCAAGGTTAAAGCATTCAATTACGGGCAAATGTCCATCGTCGGGTAGATCCCCTTCAAAACGCCTTCAGGATACGGCTGGATCGTGTTGAACGAGATATGCAGCGCGTTTTGAGCGTGACCCCGGTTCTCCGATCCGTCAAAGTAGGCCCCGTTGGCTTGAAGGATGTGCTCGATACGGTCGGCAAAGGCTTCCACAAAACGGAATCCGCTTCCATCAAAGCTCATCGCGCCCAGTTCGATCTTGTCTTTGGTCCCGGCTAGCTTTTCTAGCGGCAGACTGTGCTCCTGCAGATCCTTTCGGTTTCTTATATAACCCCAGACAAGACTCCCTTCGGCAATTTCCAGCGGCTCTTCCAAATCGATGATCGTATGCGGCATTACGATGCCGGCGGCCCCGATAATGAGCTCGGATTTCGGGCTCCCGCGCAGAAAGGAATTGAAGCCCACGAAGACTTTCTCCCCAAGTTTTGCATGGATCACTTTTGCGCCGTGGGCCGTGATGTTGCGGCCCTCGAGCCGCGAACCAATGACATAGCAGTTTTCCTGGGCGTTGGAACCCTTGCCGAGCCAGGAGTCTTCAAGATAGGACCTCTGAGCCACAAGCACGTTTTCACTGATCCGGGTATCACCCCTGACGACTGCATACCGGCTGAGCGATGCCCCTTCGGGGACTGGAATGGGCAGAACCGAATGGACCACCTCGAATACTTTCTCAAAATCGGCTTTACGGCCTTCGACGAAATCCATGAATATGCCGGCCGGCTTTTTGCCTGCTTCAAAATGAATGTATCTTTTCAGGACATCCCGGGGAAAACTGTAACTGAAGTTGAAAGCATCGCCCGAATTAATCAATATCGTCCCGGTATCAATGTGCCTGTGAGCCAGTTCGCCGGCCTGAACGTAAGCATAGGCCCCGATCACACAGTCATGCAGCCTTGTGAAGTCGACCGTTGAAAAAGGGCCAAGGAAGCTGCCTTCAACCGGGGAGCCGTGAATATTGGCATATTGCATGGAAGCGGTATTTTTGATGAAAAACTCCTCGGGGCTCTCGGGATCGTGGGAGTGATTGTGTACCAGGTTCTGGATCAGATAGCTGTCCCTGATTCGAATGACTTCATCGTCGTGAAGGGGAATATCAAGATTATCGCACTTGAAAACGTCCCCTTTTGCTTTCAACTCATCCCCGCGCACGTCGGTTTTGTACAGGACGGAATGATCAACCATGCATTTGCCAAGGAAATAACTTCCTGCAACGCTCGATTGCTTGAAGTGAAAATGAATCGGGTGATGCAGCGTGAGGCCGTAAGAGGCATAGAAGCGAACAAACTGATCGATTGGAATCAAATGACGAATATAAGGGGCCACGTCGAACGCCGGCTTTCTCAGGTTGATGTTCACTCGATCTATAATGCGATCTATGAGCTTCTCCAATTGGTACATAACAACCCTCCCATGGGGAAAAGTACCTACGGCCATGCTAAGTACACGTCTTCATATAATACGGTTGACAAGCTTGACAGCGAAAAATAGCAATGAACCGGCGTAGGGTGGGCACAGCTTTACGTGCCCACCGTTTTCAAAAACACAGGTTGCACTCTTCGGTTCCCTGAATGGTGGGCACGATAAGGCTGTGCCCACCCTGCGCGTTTAGCTATTTGATCGCATAATCTGCGAGACAAATACGTCGCCGAATTTATGAAATGGCTATTGAGTCAGCCGGAATGACGAAATCGCCAATCTTCAGCTCGTTGGCAGAACCCGGGATGCCTCTTTAAATTTTTAGATAAACCTCGGGAGCATTTATAGCACAGAATAAGCGACTTCAAAATCCTGAGACACCCGGTACTTCACTCAGCCCCTGTCAATCACGGCAGATATGCTGAAGATGACGATTGCAACAGGAGTTGCTATAATCCGGCAGCGGTCAAATCCATCGGGGAACGATTCCAAATGCTCCGGAAAGGCGGCGTTGTGTTGTGCGAGATGTGTAAGGGCAAAGGGATTATTTATTGTATTACTTGTAAAAAAGGGAACATAACCCCGCCATGGCTTTCCGGGCAGGCGAAAGAGAAGTGTTCGGTATGCGGAGGCAAAAAGGAAGTCAAATGCCCGGTCTGTGACGGAAAAGGCGAAGTCTGAACAGCACCCCGGTCTGAACCGCAACGCTCGCCGTCCGGACCCCGGGAATAAGGCTTATCTACGCAAGCCCTAAGAACCACGGCTCTGAGGGCAACTCGCAATAAGAGCTGAGCGTTCAACCAGTAAAGCCTCGATTGAAGCGGTACCCGTTCTTTCGCCCAGCCCCTGCAGAGTGCCTGAGACGCCGCCACAGCCGTATAGCCATGCGATCGAGGAATTGATGAGGGCATGATGGAAATCATTGTGTCCGTGCCATTCCAGCAAATGCTCCGGCACGCCCGCATCTTCAATGAATGCCCTCACTAATGCGGGCACCCCCCTGGGCAGCGCGGCGCCGGGGTATGTAACTCCCAGGCCGAGGGTATCCGAGAGTCTTATCTTGACGTCCATACCGCTTTCTTCGCGCAGTTTCATAAGCTCTGCGGCCAACGGGACGCAGAAGCCGTATGTGTCTGCCCTGGTGATATCTTCAAAGCCGCACCTGGGAACAATCCCCTTGTCGATGGCCATCCGTGCCACCCGCAGGTACCGCTCGGCCGCCTGTTTTCGCGTCGAGCCAAGTTTGAGGTAGATATGGTAGTCCGAGGCGGATGTGAGGATTCCGGTCTCTTTCAGCCCGGCATCGACCACCAGTCCGATATCTTTTTCGGACGCGCGAATCCATCCTGTGATGGCAGGGAACCGGTAACCTCTGGAGCGGCACAAATCCAGCAGTTGCATGTCCCGGGCGGAATAGATAAAAAATTCGGAATGCCGGATCACTCCCTCGGGTCCGGATAGATGGTGAAGTCTGTCGAACAGTTCGACAGACTCGTCGGGTTCGAAAGGAAGCCTGGCCTGGCGCCCTTCACGGAATGTGGAATCCGTGATGAACATGTCCCGGGCAGGTGAGGGCGCGAGCTGCAGGTTCCCGAGCTTGATCCGCGGAGGTTCCGAGTATGGAAAAATATCGCGAAACAAATTCGGACCGGGTGGATCGCTGATAGTTAAACGCTCCATCTCAGGCTCCTTTTCTGTGCTTTTCCAGCAGCCTGTCCAATCCGAATTTCCTGATCCGGTACGAAATCTGCCTGAGTGTAATACCCAGTTCTCTTGCCGTGCGCGTCTGATTCCATCTGTTGCGTTCCAGGGCCGCCAGGACTTCCTTGCGTTCGATCTCCTCGATTCGCGAGAGAGGCTGTTCCGCGCTCTGAGCGTTACCCTGTTCGCTCAGGAATGAAGGCAGCAGACTCGCATCGATCTCATCACCATCGGCCATGATGACCAGACGCTCGATCAGGTTTTCCATCTCCCGCACGTTTCCGGGCCAATCGTATTTAGTGAGAACGGCCATGGCAGTCTTGGATATGTCAACGTTGCGGCCATATTCCTGAGATATCTTCTCGACGAAATGGCGCAGGAGGTCCGGGATGTCATCCTTTCGCTCCCTCAGGGGAGGGACATGAATGGGGAAGACGTTCAACCTGTAGTAGAGGTCCTCCCGGAAAGTGCCTTCAGCCACCCCGGCGGCAAGGTCCCTGTTCGTGGCGGCCAGAACCCGCACGTCGACCTTCCTGGTAGTCGTGCTGCCCAGCCTTTCGAACTCTTTTTCCTGCAGGAAGCGGAGCAGTTTAGACTGGAGCGGCAGAGTGAGTTCGCCGATTTCATCGAGAAAGATGGTCCCGCCATCGGCTTCTTCAACTCTGCCCGCCTTCGATCTGACCGCTCCTGTGAAGGCCCCTTTTTCGTAACCGAAGAGTTCCGACTCGAGCAGGTTCTCGGGCAGGGACGCGCAGTTGATTTTCACGAAAGGAGACCCGGACCTCGTGCTCAATTCATGCAGGATTTTGGCAACTAGGGTTTTGCCCGTTCCGGACTCTCCGAGCAGAAGAACTGCCGCCTTGCTCGGAGCAACCTTTTCCATCTGATGCTGCACCACCTCCATAGACGGGCTTTTGCCGACCATGAAGAAGCGGCTCTGAGCCTCTGAGGAGCTTTTGCCCGGATAAGAACAGTCCTTCAGAAGCTTCGCTTCGCGCAGCCTGACCTGGAGGTTCAGGCTTACAAATTGCGCTATGAGGGTCGCAATGATGGACAGGAGCCGGATGTCTTCATCGAAAGGTACTTCATCCCCGAAAAGCCTGTCCACATTGAGCACCCCTATCGATTTTCCGTGCAGCAGGATGGGCACGCCAAGAAAGCTTATGGACTCCTTCTGAATATGCCTTGAGCGTGTCTTGTTCAAAAACAGCGGCTCTCTGCTTATGTCAGGTACTATGTACGCCTGGGCGGTCCGAAAGATAAGGCCGGTTATCCCTTCGTCCTCGCGATAGACGCCCCGCTTTCTCTCTGCTTCCGTGAGGCCGTGAGAAGCCCGGATTATGAGATAACCGGATTCTTCATCTTTGAGAGTGACGGTTGCGCGCTTCATGGCCAGTGATGACGAAAGGATAGCAAGAATAGTATCGAGGGCCTGGTCGAGTTTCAGTGCCTGCCCGATAACACGGCACGTTTCGAATATGACATTCAGTTCGGTTTCCCTTATTCTTTTTTCCATAATTAAGTATGACACAGTCAACAATTATGCCAAGTCAGGCGCCGGAGAATATTTCGAGGCCCCAGGCAGTGTTTCTCGTTCGCCGAGTGGCCTGGAAATTGAGTGTGAAGTAGAAAGCAGAGTCATACCATTTTAGGCGCAGCCGCTTCGAATTTCCCATAGAGCTTCAAAAATTAGAACATTTTTGTGTATTTAATCTTGAGAAATGGGACATTTATGTTCCAGAATAATGTTCTTTCTCGAAAACGTCTGTCCCACGCTATTGTGCCCACGGCGCTCGGGCCGGACTGAGGACCATGGAGGGTGATTAACTTATTTGCGTTCACAACGCCGACAAGGTTTTGGGAAAGAACCGATTTAACGCCTCTCAGTTTTGAGACAATTCAGGCGCTTTCCTATCGATGATTGCAGCGGCATTATTCGCTAAAGTCGCCCACTCAGTTCGCCGATTTGCAGTAATCTGCTGACATTGAGAAAAATACAGACAGCGGAACGAAGAATCTTACGGTTGAATCTCCGGGGCCAGCGGCATCGATCCGGTAGCAGGATAGTCTGCACGGCTGGAGGTGGTCTTCGGTATGGGTTCATCAGGAGGTACAGCATTGGAACGAGCCAGGGACACTTATTCATCTAGGGAGGCACGCAATGATTCCATCTGATTCACACCCCTCTTGGGCAAGGTTGGTGAAGGGGGAAATCGATCACAAATTCGGTACGGCCTCGGCAGGTATGCTCTTTTTCAACTTGCGGCTCAAATACAAAAAAGATCCATCTTCATTGAAAGAATGCGTCCGGGATGCGCGCACGTTCTTTGACAAATACCAGAGCATTTTAGCTGATGATATTAAAGTACTTTTCAAATAGACGAAGGAGATCTCCATGCTTGCCACAGTCGAAGATGTCAAAAGGCTGCTTTCCGAAGGAAAGAAGCTCATTTTAGCCGCAGACGAAAAACTGCTTCTCTCCCTGCCGAAAGGGGACTGGATCGGCGGAACGATTCCATACTTCATGACGGACGAGGGCGGGAAGGTGACCCGGGATAAGCTTTTTGTCAACGAAATGCCTTCCTTTCTGCGCTCATGCCATATCGCTCTTTACGGTGAACTGGAATTGCCGCAGATTGCGGCGGACAGTCCCAATAACGGGTTTTCCATCGTGATTTTGCCGGCGTTCAGCAAGGTCCATCAGGATTACGCTTTGAATGCCGCATCTTACGACGGGATTTTTCTTAAATCCATAGCAGGTTGGGTCTCCGGCATTCATTTGAGCGACCTCGGCACGGCTTCTCCCCGGGTCTTTGCAGGGCCGACCGGAGAATCCACTGGCAGCAAGGGCGTCGTAATGCACGTGGAACTGCCTGCTGAATATCGGAACAACATAAGTGTCGTGAACATATTCGAGCCGGGTAAGGGAGACGAGATTTCCTTTCCTGCGGGCGGCTTTCAAGTTTCGGACTGCTTCATCAACGGTGAGAAGAAAAATTTCCACGATTACGTTCTTGAGAAAAAAATCGATACGCGGCTCCCTCTGGTATCGGATTTCTGCGGCACCATGGTCAATGTCAGCATCCAGGGTTTGCTCGCAAAAGAGAAGGCCGTTCAGTTGTACGCTCCTGTCTTTGAGGGAGTCAGTTACAGAGTAGCCAAGCCGGTTGAGGATTATGCGGCCAGGTTCCATGTTGCCGTTCCGAGCAAAGCTGTCAATCCCGTTTTTGCGTGCAATTGCATTTTGAATTTCCTCTACGGGGAGCTGGAAGGAAAGAAGACCGGCACCATTACCGGTCCAATGACTTTCGGGGAGATCGCCTACCAACTACTCAACCAAACGATGGTCTTTCTCGAAATCGATAAGGCCTGCTGAGAAATTCTACCGGCGTGTTGAACTTACTCTGATTTCGCTTTCAGAAAATGGGCAGGGTCAGTGATGACCCTGCCCTCGAATATTCAGATCAGGCCGTTTTTCTCTAAACAAGCCCCACTCTAATCACACTCCTGCCACGCCCATAATCATCTACCGTTCATAACCGGCAATCTCAACCGGGCGAAAGGCCCGGTCTCCGAGCTTACCTTGTGGGTTAGGGGTTCACTTCACTCATGATTTCCAGGAACTTGGATTCTTCGCCTTCAATCATATGATAGCAGTGCTCGTCGCCGGGGAAGTTTCCGGAACGAACCTCTTCACAGTATTCGGACATGGCCTTGATAATGATTTCCGCCACGTTGCAATACTTCTTCACAAACTTTGCAGTGAAAGCCTGGAACTGGCCTATCATGTCGCTCACTATGAGCAACTGCCCGTCGCAATGAGGACCGGCGCCGATCGAGAGCACGGGAATCGTGAGCGCCTGATGTATGTAGCTCGTGACCTCGGGCGGTACGGCTTCGACCAGGATCATCTGAGCTCCGGCCTCCTGCACCGCGAGAGCATCTTCCACCACCAGCCTGGCCGCCTGGGCCGTTCTGCCCTGGGCCTTATGGCCTCCGAGGACCCCTGAACTCTGGGGGGTAAGGCCCACATGACCCACCACCAGGATTCCCGCCTCCACAATGGCTCTGATCCGGGGAGCAACCCTTACGCCCCCCTCCAGCTTGATTGCATCGACATTGGCTTCTTTGAGAAAACGGCCGGCATTATCGACGGCCTTTTCGTTGCACGTCTGGTATGAAAGAAACGGCATATCCCCTATTACGAAAGTGTTTGGAGCCCCACGCCGGACAGCCTCGCAGTGCATAATGCACTGGTCCATAGTAACCGGAACGGTTCCCTGGTACCCATAGACGCACATCCCGAGTGAATCGCCGACCAGAAGCATATCGAGTCCTGCAGCTTCAGCGAATTGGGCGGTCGGGAAGTCATAAGAGGTGAGCCAGGTAATCTTGAGGCCTTCTTGTTTCATCCGGTAGAAATCATTGATCATCAGTTTCTTTTTAGCCATTACGGAACTCCTCGTCAGTCAGATACCGGTTGAAATATCCCCCGATCAGTAAAGCCTTTTGAATGTACTATAATCCATGAGATTTAGGAACTCGCTTCGTTTGGCTCGATCAGGCATTGTGAGCACGGGGCGGCCTTCACCTCCTGAAAGGCGGCGCTGTCAGGCGCACCGAAAAGCAAAGGGGCAAACTACCCTGCCCGGGTAGAGTGCCCCTCTTTCCGGCATTCAATAATGTCGTCTATCGGCGTCCGCCGCCTCCGTGACCGCCTCCACCGAAGCCGCCACCGAAGTGACCGCCACCGAAACCGCCGCCGAAGTGACCACCGCCGAAGCCGCCGAAGTGAGCGCCGCCTCCGCCGCCACCGAAGTGCGAGAAGCTACCACGAGCGGAACCACCGCCAAAGTGGCCGCCACGGGCAAAGCTGCTGCCATGGCCAAAGCTGCCACGGGCCACGCTACCCGCCGCATGCGATGCGCCGTTGTGCGCGAAGTTGCCACGGGCTGCGTTACCGGCATGCGATACGCCGTTGTGTGCAAAACCGCCATGCGATAACCCGGCACGGCCCTGTCTTAACGACCTTTGGACTGAGGCAACCGACGGACGGCCATTAACACCAGTCCGTCCGGCGCCCAACGCTCCGGTGGTCCTTCCAAGGCCCGCTGCTCGCTGGCTCGCGAACCGACTCGAATTAACGGTCCTCATATTCCTGGTGATACTGGGATCGTTTCGATTGATATTGACATTTCGATTCCTATTCAGATTAGCATAACCGTGGCCCCAATTCCAGGACCCCCAGCCGCCGCCCCAGTAGGGTCCTACTCCGATGCCGAATCCAAATCCGAACGGACCCCAGGCAAAAAATGGACCCCAAAAGGGGAAGAAGGCGTATGGAAGATATCCAGGCCACCACCAGTCTCCGTAAACTGTCATCGGGTCATAATACGGCACATAGACAACTTCAGGGTTGGCAGGCTCAATCTCGATATCTTCTCCTTTAACCTCCACCTTCTGCTGTTCGGTCGTCTTGAGATTACCCTTGGCGTAGGCTTTTTCACGCATTCCCTGGATGGAGGCCATAACATCTTTTTGCTGAGCCAGGAACGCCTCGCCCAGTTTCGTTGTCCAATCAAGATGTTCATCCATCATGGCGAGCACCTGCGGAAAAGGCACAAGCGCCTTCACGCTCAGGTCCCAATCCTCTTTATCCAGCTCCGCGCTCAGCTTATCTTTGCTCAAATCCTTATTTGCTTTCACCCAGCGGTCGGCTTCCACAACCTGCTCCGGGTACGTCGCCGCCACGAGGACTTGAGCCAGGAGTGAATCAGGGTACAATGCAATATTTGCAAGCATCTGATCCAACTCTGCCTTGCTGTACGTATGATTTTGGTTTCCTTCATTCGTCTGTGCGAACACTCCGATCGGGGCCGCCAAAAGCACTACAAGGACCCCTATCAGAGCGTGGGTGAGAATATTACCCTTATTCATCTCTTATTCTCCTTTCAGTATTCCTCCTTTCAGCGATTATATACTTGATATCATTACTAAATATAAGACATTTCCCATAAAAATAAACTCTTGCTGATTAGAATCATGGTTGTGATCGGAATATAGATCTTGAGATTAGGTCTGCTGATTACTATATCTCCGGGAAACAGGCCTGAAGGCAATTACCCAAGACAGGGCCAGAGCAGACCGATCACAAAAACAAGAGCGCCAACGAGTATCAGGACCTTCTGCATCAAAGATCACCCGTCGAGAAGAAAGACGATCGGGGGTAATGAGTTTAATTATTTTCATTTGGCGTCTTCCTTGAAGCATGTACCAGGACAGTAAAGCGTTCAAGCTATGCCTTCGAAACCCCGGTTGAAAGCGGGATAAAACAGGCGCCCGAGCCATGCCGGGGCCACTCGAAACGGCTTCTGCTTTGAATGTAAGTATGATTCGGACCTGGTTATCGTCCACGCCGCAACCGTTTCGATCAGATCGAGACCTCACCGGGGAGTATGCTCGGGATCAAGCTGGTTCAATTCAAGGCATCGATCACCGAGGCGATCATCATCCTCGAGAAATTCAGACCTTTTGGCACCGACGATGAGGAAGTGCCGGATTAACTCGGCGGAAGAGAATTTTCGTTACAGAACAGGAATGATAGGAATTCCGATGACATACATAAAACTTTTGCTGGTTGTCCTGGTTCTTGCCGCTTTCATCCCGCCGGCTCACTCCCAGGAAGATACCATCCTGCTTAACAGTTCCGGGCTCGGAACACTCCAGCGGCCTCCGGTCGTGTTCAATCACAAGCTCCATGCGGAAAAGCTCGACTGCGTTCGGTGTCATCACGATTTCGATGCATTCCTGAATAACCGGGGCGGAGAGGGGCAGACCTGTGATTCGTGCCACAAAAGGAAAGCCGATCATGGTCTGCCTTCGCTCAAGGATGCTTTCCATTTTCAGTGCATAACCTGCCATGAGACCCTGAAAAAGGGGCCGGTTACCTGCGGTGAATGCCACGTACGGAAGTAGTTCCCGCGCGGTCGAAAAGTTTTGGAAAAAACCGCTGAACCGGCGCTGCGTTAAGCTACTGCCTTTGACCTTCCGGAATCACCTCTTGTTGCGGTTCATTTGTCTTTCCGCCATACGCCATGTAATAGACCAAGGGCACAACGATAAGCGTGAAGAAGGTCGAAACCGCTATGCCGAAGATCAATGCCCAGGCCAGGCCGGAAAAGATGGGATCGAGGGTGATGGGCCAGGCGGCGAGCATGGCGGCGAGCGACGTGAGGAAGATTGGCCGGGTTCTCAGCGCGCCGGCCTCTATGAGAGAGCGAACCAGAGGTTTACCCTCCTTTTTTCGTTCCTCGACGAATTCGATGAGCAGGATCGAATTGCGGGTGGCGATCCCTGACAGGGCGATCATGCCTATCATGGCCGTAGCCGTAAAGTAGACCGGATTTCCCCAGCCTCCCACCGAATGGCTTGTGAATAGGTTCAAGAGCCAAAAGCCCGGCAGAATGCCGATCACCGAAAGGGGAAGTGCAATAAGCTGGATCGCCGGAAGAAGATAGCTCCCGGTCTGGTAGAGAAGCAAAAGGTAAATTCCGAGCACTGCAACCCCGAAGGCAATACCCAGGTCCCGAAAGACGCTCAGTGTGATATCCCATTCCCCTTCACCGGACCAGACGATGTTGAAGCTTTTGAGCTGCTCATCCTTTCCAACCTTGTCTTCGAGGGTAAGCACCGCATTGGGAGGCGGCAGTCCGGCCGTTTCTCCAAAAACGTAGACCACCGGGTGCAGGTTCTTGTGATAAACGGGCTGGTCGATGGTTTCATCTTCGAAGGCGCCAAGCTCTGTGAGAAACACTCTCTCTCCGGTCATACCCTGGATCATGAGTTGATTGAGGCTCGCCTCGAGCGCCCGATCCCGTTTCTCGAACTGCAATTTGATGAGGGTAGGATTGACCTCATTACCCAGTCGAAGTGAGCTCGGAGCCGTTCCCATCACCGTTCCCTGGAGAGCCTCGGCGATCTGCCGGTCGCTTATCGCGTGAAGGGCAGCCTTGGTCCTGTCAACCCGAAAAACGGCCTTTCGCTCCGGAGCCACCAGAATATCGTCCACATCCACAACCCCTTGAGTGGACTCCATGATACCCCTGACTCCTTTAGCGGCTAAGCAAAGATCTTCGTAAGGCTGACCGGTCCGGCCGTACACTTCGGCAACCAGAGTTGAAATGACCGGAGGACCCGGCGGGCTTTCAACGATCTTGATATTGGCGCCGAAATGGTCTGCGATGCGTTTGAGATCGTTTCTCAGTCTCAGGCCAAGGGCATGGCTTTGTTCGGTCCTGCGTTTCTTGGCGATAAAATTGATGCGCAGGTCCCCCACGTTGGCCCCTTGTCTCAGGTAGTAGTGGCGCACCATGCCGTTGAAGTCGATAGGGCTCGAAGTTCCTGCATAAAGGCCTACATCGGTGACCTCCGGAACGCGCACCAGATAGTCGGAAAGGGCATGCGCAGCAGCCTGAGTGGTTTCGAGAGTCGTCCCTCTGGGCATATCGACAACCACCTGCAGCTCGTTTTTATTGTCAAAGGGAAGCATTTTGAGCGGTACACGCTGAGATAGGACCAGCCAGACGGCGAAACCCAAAAGAACGGCGACAGTCCCTAAAATTCCCAGCCGAAGTCGCCTGTGGCGTATGATGGATTCCATCACGCGGTCGTAGATCTTGAAAAGAGTGCTGTCTTCAAGGGAAAAGGGTTTTTCATGCGGCCTGTCGTAGACTCCGCCAAGCATATGGAGCGAGAGCCATGGGGTGATGGTGAAGGCAACGAGCAGACTGATGAGCATCGCGACAGGCACATTGAGAGCCATGGGCGCCATATAGGGTCCCATCATCCCCGTAATGAAAAACATTGGGATGAAAGAAATGATCACAGCCATGGTTGCCAGGATAATGGGAGGGCGCACTTCGTTGACGGCGCTCACGACTGCTTGAAACGGCGGCTCCTTTCGCATGGAAAAATGGCGATGAATGTTTTCCACGTCCACGATGGGATCGTCCACTACCAGGCCGAGGGACAGAATGAGAGCAAACAGGGTCACACGGTTGATGGTGTAGCCGAGGAAATAGTTGATAAGCAGAGTGAAACTGAAAGTGACCGGCACCGCGAGAGCGATGATAATTCCCTCGCGCCACCCCAGAGAGTAAGCCAAAAGCAGGACCACGATGGCAATAGCCATCAGGAGCGCTTCCACCAGATCGTTTACCTTCTCATCGGCGGTTCTTCCGTAATCCCTCGTGATACGCAGATGAACTCCCTGGGGCAGCACCTCGCGGGAGAAGCGTTCGGCTTCTTTTCTTATCTCCTCCGAGACCCAGACTGCATTGGTGCCCTTCCGCTTGCCCACCGCAACAGTCACCGAAGGGTAGTCCTTGAACGACTCGATCCCGGAAGGCAGAACAGAATGTCCGCCTTCCTGTGCCGGATCGATGGAGGAGTAGGCTTTTCCGCCAAAAGCAATGGTCGAATAGGTTTCCGGTTCTGCAGGACCATCGCGGACCGTAGCAACCTCGCTTAGATAAACGGGGCGCATCTCCCGCACCCCGACGATCAGGCTCTCGACCTCACGGACCGAAGCCAGAAAGCGCCCTGAATCCAGCCGTACCTCCTCGTTATTGGAGACCAGATTTCCCGAGGGGAGCGCCACGTTCGCTCCCCGTATGGCCTGTTGAATATCCGGGAGCGTAATTCCACGGCTGGCCATGCGCTGGGGCGAAAGCTCGACCGTGATCTGCCGGGGGCGGCCTCCGACGATAAAAGTGCGCCCGGCGTTTTTCACCGCCTGGAGCTGGATTTCGAGCTCTTCGGCCATGCGGCGCAAATGATAGTCGCTGTAGCGGTCGCTGTAGAGCGTTAGATTTACAATGGGCACATCATCGATCTCAACGGGCTTGACGACCCATCCGGTCACTCCGGGGGGAACCTGGTCGATATTGGACTGGATTTTGTTGAATAACTTTACCCAGCTTCTCTCCCGGTCTTGACCGACATAGAAGCGTACAGTGATGATGGCCTGGGATGGGAAGCTCGTGGAGTACACATATTCCACGCCGTCGATTTGGTAGAGAAGCTTTTCAAGGCGGGTGGAAACTTGCCGTTCGACTTCGCGGGCGGAAGCCCCCGGCATGTTTACCATTACGTCGGCAATGGGAACTACTATCTGAGGGTCTTCTTCCCTCGGGGTAATCCACAAGGCTACGGCGCCTGCAATCAGGCTGATGAGAATAAGGATTACCGAGAGGTTGCCCTGCAAAAAGGCCACGACGATACTGGTCATCCAGTGGTGTTGCGAGGGGGGCTGCCGGCTTTGAGGCCCGGTTTCCGAATTTCCACTGTCGAGTCGGGGATCGCTCACTGGATAACGACCTCCTCGTTTTCCCCGAGTCCCGATAGCACCTCGATGAGGTCTCCGTGGCGTTCCCCGAGCGTAACGAAGCGGCGCTGAGGATATCCGTCCATGTCGATCACTTCCACAAGGGGAAGCTGGCCGACCTCACTCACGGCTTTAGAGGGAATCACGAGTGCGTCATACTGGCTGTAAGGAATTCGGAGACGTCCGAAGAGGCCGTTTACCAGCCGCTGCTCGGCCGGCAGGCTTACCTTTACGAGAACCGTCCGTGTACTGGGATCTGACTGTGGAACGATTTCCCGGATTTTTCCCTCTGAAGTCAGATCCAGGGCGTCGATGCGAACTTCGATTTCCTGCCCTGTTTTCATATATTTGATGAGGGATTCGGAAAGGGCGGCATGCAGTTCGGGGCGGGAAGGGGTCTCCAGGAAAAAGAGCGGCTGACCGGGTGAGGCCATATCGCCCGCATTGACCATTTTTCGGACGAGTTGGCCGGTGAAGGGAGCCTGAATCACGGTATAGCTCAGCATGGCCCTGGCCTCGGTAATGGCAGCTTCCGCCTGTTCCTTTTGGGCCTGGGCTCTTGCGATTTCGCCCTGGGCCGCCTGCAGCTCCTGGAGCGCAGCCGCCGCCTGGGCTTCGGCTATGTCCTTACCGGCGCGCGCATGCTCGAGTTGCTGGCCGGTTGCGGCCTGATTGCGCTGCAGGTCCTGGTAGCGGCGATAATCGGAGAGATCCTTTTCCTTACTGGCGCGCGTGGATTCCACTTGCGCCCTGGCTGCCGCTACTTTCGCCCGGGCCACCTCCACAGCCCGATCCATGGCCATGGACTGCGATTGAGCCTGCCGAAGCTTTGCCTGTATATCCCGGTCGTCAAGACGAGCCATGATGGTCGGGGCGCCGTTCCCATCGCTTCCGACGACGCTGTCCCCTTCACGGACGAGAATTTCTTTGACCTGAGCCATAATACGGCTCGAAACCTGCGCCTCGTTTTGAGATCTAAGCGTCCCTACCTGGTCAATTATGAGAGGATAGACTCTCCGTTCGACTTTCACGGTATTCAACTTACCCTGTTGAGGCTTGGGCGCCGGTGGTCCCGAAGCGACCTTTTGAACAAAAGCTCCCGCAAGCCACATCATCATGACAATCAGCAATACCAGAACGCCCAGCCCCTTACCTGCTTCACGCAGAATAGCGCGGTCCACATACCTTCCAGGTGGTTCACTCATCGCGAGCCTCCGTCAATATCCCTTCGGCATAGTCACCCAGCGATTGCTTGAGGAGAGCCTGAGAGATTTTTACTTCGAAGAGGGCGGCCGTGTAGGAGACCTCGGCCTGGTTCCAGGCCAGCTCCGCCTGTAGCAGGGAATCCACCGCGACAACCTGATTGCGGTATAGATTCCTCACTTCTTCCAGGGCCTTTTCAGCCCATTGCTTTCTTTCTTCCGCCACCTTCATCTTTTCTGTCGCCTCCTGAACCGCCAGGGCTGCCTGGTTGACCTCGAGGGCAATATCCAGAGCTACTTCTTTGCCTCGGGCCTCGATTTCCTTCAGGTGATTGCGCGCCTCGCGGATTTTTGAAACGGTCGCTCCCCCTTCAAAGATCGGCCAGGTGGCTTGAATGCCCACCATCCAGCTCTCAGCGCTTTTGCTGAGATCCTCTGAATCCCATTGTGACCAGGCGCTCGCAGCCACTTTGGGCAACAGCCCCCCCCGGGCGGACTTAACCCTTTCTCCGGCGGATTGGATCAGGGATCGAACAGCCGCCATCTCGGGACGGTTGTCCAATGCCTTTTTGACCAGGGAATTCGTGTCTTCCGGGTCCTTTGCGAAGGTTGAAGGCGATGAGATAACCAGCGCCGGATCGGGAATCTCTTCGGAGCTAATGGACCTGGCCAGAAGGCGCTCGAGCCCGGCCTGGATCTTGCGCGCCCCTGTACGGGCAGCCACCAGATGGTCACGGGCTTCAGCGGTGCGCACCTTGAGGCGAAGCATCTCGCTTGGCAAAGCCATTTCAGCATGAATGCGCGCTTCGCCCAATCGTTCATCTGTTTTGGCTGCATCGAGGGCTCGCTCGGCTACCCCGATAAAGCAAAGTCCATTCAGCCAGCGATAGTAAATTTCAGACACTTTAGCCACCAGACGATTGCGGCCTGCCTTTAGTTCAGCCTCGATGGAACTGTGCTGTCCCAGTGCCGCCTTTCTGTCGTACCACCGGCTTCCTCCCTGGTAAAGAACCCATTCCGCCTGAATCCTCGATGCCGCATCCTGTTGCTGGCCTGGATCGTTGAAATTGATGGTGGGAGTGAAGCGCCGTTGATTGATGATATCCATGAGGGCATAAACCGGATTGTCAGTGACGTTGAAATCCTCGGAAAGGACCAGTCTTGGATAGAAAGATGCCTCGGCCTGTTTCACCTGCTCTCCCGCCGCACCGATTCGCTGTTGAATTTGCTCCAGTTCGGGGCTGACTCTCAGGGCTTCCTCAATGGCCAGATCTACCGTGAGAGGTCCGGTTCGAATACCGGCGGGTTCGGGGGGTGACTCCTCTATTTGTTTCACGATGAGCTTGGTGGGCAGGGGATCTTTTTCCGTCGCAAAGGCATGGTCTTGACTGGCGCAACCCTGTAATCCCATTCCGATCGCCAGCAACAGGCACAGTGAACCCGGAATTAAGCACCGGGCTGATCGAAACAAACCTCTCCCCATGCTTACCCCCTCAGAAAAGATCGATATTGAAATAATGCCTTGAAAAAGCCCCTTCGGAAATCAAGGTGCTTTTTCCCTGGTTGGATCTCGTTGTGGAACTGCGCCGGTCATTTTAATTCCGTGCGTTCTGCCGTATTCTACATTGATTTTGATGTTGTTAACATCAGAAATTTCTACCATCGGCAGGTCTGAACGGATAATCATTCCCGTAAAATATTTCATGTCATCTGGTCTACATTCCGATAACAGAAGAGGACTCAGCAAATAAGAAATGTTCTGGGCGTGAGGTCGCCAATATTTGCCGACTGCATTATCACTTTCCTTCTACGTGGAATTAGGAGAACACCGTGTTCAGTATTTTCAAAAATGCCAATCTGAAGTTCAAAATCCTTCTTCTCCCGGCTCTGTTCCTGATAGTGCTCTTGAGTGCCGGAGCCTTTAACCTGTACTTCAACAATAAGATTATGGAAAACGTCGTCTATCCCAATTTCGAGGAGCAGATGATGAGCAGCCATAAGAACAATCTAAAGGCGTTGGTCGATGCAGAGGCGTCGACTCTGGCGGAGAAAATCAAAAACCTCTCTGCAAGTGAAGACAAGGCGAAGGCGGTCATATCCGAAACCGACCCGGTCAGGTTTTTGGATGATGGTTCGGGATATTTTTTCACGTACGACCTGAAGGGGGTCCGGATCAATGTTCCGATAAACAAAGCACAAAACGGGCAGAACCTCATCGACCTCAAAGACAGCAAGGGCTACCTGTACGTTGATGCATTCGTTAAAGCCGCCAAACAGGGAGGCGGCTTTGTTGAATATCACTTCGAAAAGCCGGGAAAGGGAATCCAGCCAAAACTCAGCTACGTCAAGACTGTGCCGGGGACGGATTTCCTTGTGGGCACGGGAGTCTATATAGACAATGTCGAATCGGAAAGGGTTGGCCTTGCTCAAAGGGTAAAAGAAAGTACCTCCCGGTACACGATGTATGCTTTCGTTGTGTTGGCGTCGTTGCTCGGTTTGACAATTGCGATATCTCTGCTCGTCTCCCGCTCGATAACGGGTTCGATTAACCGGGCTGTTAAGGGTCTCAGGGACGCCGCTGATAATTTGAAAGCGGCCTCGGGCGAGATTGCATCGGCCAGCACTCTGCTTTCAGAGCAGGCGTCTGAGCAGGCTGCTTCAATTGAGGAAACTTCTTCCTCTCTGGAGGAGATGTCATCGATGACAAGACAGAATGCCGAGCATGCAAACGAGGCAAACAGTCTCATGGTGGAGACTAACCAGATATTGTCGAAAGCCAATCAGTCGATGTCACAATTGACGACATCAATGGTTGAGATTTCCAAGGCAAGTGAAGAAACATCCAAGATCATCAA
>CAVUGX010000052.1:0-42022 GCA_963741035.1 uncultured delta proteobacterium | reverse complement strand
TTGATCGACCATCCCAACATGTTCGACTTCTACGACGGCGGTGGACTCGACCTCGCGGTCCTCGGGATAGGCCAAAATGGACCAGTTCGGAAACGTCAACGTCAGCAAGTTCGGACCGCGCATCGCCGGCGCAGGCGGTTTTATCGATATAACTCAGAGCACCAAAAAGGTCGTTTTCTGCGGCACCTTTACCGCCGGCGATTCAGTTCAAGATCGGCGGCGGCCAGTTAAAAATCACTAAAGAAGGCCGGATTCGCAAACTGGTCCGGAAAGTCGAACATCTCGCCTTCAGCGGCGAGTACGGCCGCACCAGCGGTCAGAAGATCCTTTACGTCACCAAGCGCGCGGTTTTCGAACTTCGGCCGGAAGGGGTAACCCTCGTTGAAATAGCCCCCGGGGTCGACCTCGAAAAGGACATTCTCACCCAGATGGATTTCAAGCCGCTTATCGCCCCCGAACTGACTCTGATGGATGCGAGAATCTTCGACGCCAGGACCCCCATGGGCATTAAAAGCGACGTAGTGAGCAGGAACGGCCGGCCTGATGCCGAACCCGCAACTTTTACAGCCGCTAAACTTTGAACAACATTCGAGGAGGTAGCCGACATGGCTTTGAAAACGAGAAAAGATTATCTGGCCTCTCTCAAGGCAATGCATCCGAACGTCTACAAATTTGGCGAATTGATCGAGGACGTCACCACCAACCCGGCGACCAAACGAGTTGTGGAAAGTCACGCCAAGGCTTTCGACGCTTCCCACGATCCGCAATACGCGGAGGATTTCACCGCTGTTTCCTCTTTCACGGGGGAAAAGATCCATCGGTGGAATGCAATGATGGAGAACCTGGAACAAGTAATGGCCAATTCCAAGCTCAAGAGGTGGATGTACCGCTTCACGGGCAGTTGCACGGGGGGGCTCTGCGTGGGCTGGAATGCCCAGAACGTGATGTGGAATGTAACCGCTCTCATGGACAAGGAATACGGCACCAACTACCAGGAACGGCTGAAAAATTGGATCTTGTCCGCCCAGGCAAAGGGCCTGGTCGTAGCGGGCGCGCTTACCGACGCCAAGGGTGACCGCAGCCTGAGGCCTTTTCAGCAGTCCAACCCGGACAGCAATGTGCATATCAAAGAAGTCCGTCCAGACGGTATCGTGCTCAGCGGAGTCAAGACCATGATATGCGGCGTCGCGGCGTCCAACGAGATATTCATCCTGCCCGGCAGCGGCTACAGGGAAGAGGACCAGGATTACGCTGCGGTATGCGTGGTTCCCCGCGACATACAAGGCCTTACCATAGTGGAAACACGCCGTCCGAGCGATTCCAGGGAACTCGAAGAAGGCTGGGACATTCCCGACACCGGTATCACCCAGGCCTACCTGCTGTTCCAGGACTGCTTCGTGCCCAACGACCGTGTTTTCATGTGCAAGGAATTCAAATACTCCAGCAAGATCATCGAATTCTTCACGGCCAATTACCGCGCGTGCATCGGCGCATGCGTGGCCGGACAGGGAGACGTGATGATCGGCGCCGGCGCGCTGATGGCCAGGATAAACGGACTTGCCGCCGGCACCTTTGCCAACAAGATGGTGGACATGGCGGTCAACAATGAAACCACCTACGCCATGGGTATCGGCGCCATGGCCCTCGGCAGGAAGGGGCCGGGCGGAATGTGGGTGTCCGATTCCCTTCAGGCCCACGCCAATAAGGTTCATGTGGCGACTCTTCCCTACGTAACCAAGCGCATCTGCCAGGACATCGGCGGAGGGATAGTCGAGACGGGCTGCTTCCCGTCCTATAAAGATTTCCAGAACCCGGAATATGGTCCAATCATAGCCCGGGCGGTCAAGGCCAGCGACAAGTACACCGCGGAATCCAGGGCTCGCGCCGCCAGGCTCTCGGAATGGCTGACCCTGGGCGCAGGTGTCCCCGGATGTATGCACGGCGGCGGTTCCCCCGATGGAGCTAAACTGGTTGTGCGCTCGCTCACCCCCGTCGACCAGTTTGCCGAGTTTGCAAGAAAAATCGCAGGCATAAAGGAAGAAATCCCGGAGCCCGAAAAGAAGAAAAAATAGATTTAACCATTAACAGACCTGTTCCGGAGTCTCTTCCGAGAACAACACCAGGAGACGAACTTATGAATTTCAATCTGACCGAAGAACACCAGCTTATCCGCTCCAGCGTACGTGAGTTTTGTGAGAAGTATGTCGACCCCATCGCAGAGATGACGGACAATGAAGCAAAGTTTCCGGCAGAGAACATAAAGAAGCTGGCCGAGCAGGACTGGATGGGCATCCCCTATCCGGTTGAGTACGGCGGCGCCGGATCGGATTATCTCAGCTACGCGATCGTAGTAGAAGAGCTTTCCCGTTCATGCGCCGCAACCGGCTTCACCCTCGAGGTCCATACTTCGCTCTCCTGCTTCCCGCTTTTCAAGTTCGGCTCCGAAGCACAGAAGAAGAAATACCTCGTTCCGCTCTGCAAGGGAGAAATGCTCGGGGCCTTTGCCCTCACCGAACCCGGCGCGGGCACGGACGCCGCTGCGTCCACCACCACGGCGGTAAGCGACGGCGATCACTATGTCCTTAATGGAAGCAAGATATTCATCTCAAACGCCCCGGTCGCCGGAGTCATCATTGTTTTCGCCATGACCGACCAGTCGAAGGGGACCAAGGGCATCAGCGCGTTCATCGTTCCTGCCGGTACTCCCGGGCTCATAATCGGCAAGCACTTGAACAAAATGGGCATTCGTGGAGCTCTCACTTCCGAAGTCCTCCTCAAAGAATGCCGCATTCCAAAGGAAAATCTGCTCGGCGGAGAAGGCCAGGGATTCAAGATCGCCATGATGACCCTGGACGGCGGTAGAATCGGAATCGCCGCGCAGGCGCTTGGCATCGCCCAGTCCGCGCTCGACGAGTCGATCAAGTACGCGAAGGAGAGGGTCCAGTTCGGCAAACCCATCGGGACGTTTCAGGCGATTCAATGGATGCTCGCCAACATGGCTACCGATATCGAGGCCTCCCGGTTTCTGACTTACCATGCCGCATGGTGCTACGACCAGGGTAGTTCTTACAGCAAGGAAGCCGCCATGGCGAAGCTCTTCGCTTCGGAAACGGCATCGAGGCAGACGGACCGCGCCATACAGTTGCATGGCGGCATCGGCTACATCAAGGGAACCAAGGTCGAGCGGCTCTACCGGGACGCCAAGATAACCGAAATCTATGAAGGCACTTCGGAAGTAATGAGAATGGTTATCGCCGGCAGCCTGCTCCGCTGATACCGGATGGAGATGAAAGGGGCTGAATGTTTTGTTTCGCCCATTGTTAACCAGAGATGAAGAGGAGGCGCACAGGAAAACTCTTTGGCCCCCAGATATTCTACGGGGAATCCCATCTTGCGCGAGGGGCCGGGGGGGCCTCTCGGCAAGGGTTGAACCGCCAGTGAACACCCAATTCACGGAGGACAACATTAAATGAGCCAAATTACAGGTGAAATTTCCATTAGCATGGCGCAAGTCTCGGACCTGGCGAAAAGGATGCTCCGCTACCGATGGCTTTGTTATGGGATGCTTCTTTTAACCTACATTTTCGTTTACTTCGACAGGGTCGCGCCGGCAGTGGTCGCCCCGGAACTCATGAAGGAATTTGGCCTCTCGGCAACAAGTCTCGGCGTCCTCTCCTCGATGTATTTTTATCCGTACGCTGCGATGCAGATACCGTCAGGGATACTTTCCGACTACCTCGGCCCGAGGTTTTCAGTCGGCACCTTCTTCATAGTCGCGGCAATCGGTACAGCCCTGTTCGGTCTCGCGCACACCTTCGGCATCATCATTGCCGGCCGCTTCCTGATGGGCGTGGGCGTGGCCGTCGTCTGGATCCGTGTATGAGGATCCTGGCAAACTGGTTCCGGCCAAACGAGTTCTCAACTCTCACCGGCACGATGCTCACCGTCGGCAATGCCGGAGCCATTCTTGCCTCAGCTCCCCTGGCCTTCCTCGTGGGCCAGGTCGGATGGCGTCCATCCTTTTTCTGGCTCGGCGGGTTCATGCTGGTCATCGCAGCCCTGAATTTCGTCGTCTTGAGGAACAAGCCTCAGGACAAGGGATATCCGACCGTCTCGGAGATCGATGGTGTGGACTACTATGCAACCAAAGCAGCCGCCAAAATATCCTTTATCGAAAATGTGAAGAAGTTGTTCGCAATGAGGAATTACTGGCTCATCGCAATCTATGCCTTCGTGATTTACGGAACGGTTATGGGATTTCAGGGGCTGTGGTTTATTCCCTACGTACAACATATATACGGGCTGCCCAAACAGGAAGCTGCCAATATGCTCATGTTCTGGCCGATAGGAATGGCTCTCGGCTGCTTCAGCATAGGGTGGGCTTCCGACCGGCTCCTCAAGTCCCGCCGGAAGGCATCGCTCTACGGAATGATTCTTTATGTGCTGGCCTGGGTCCCCGTCGTGGTCTGGCCCGGTTCGATTCCAGTCCAGGTCTTCTATCCGCTGCTGTTCGTAATGGGATTTTTCTGCGGCGCATATGTACCAAACTACGCCCACATTGCCGAAGGGCAGCCCCACAGCTTCATCGCTACCGCCAATGGAATGATCAATATCTGGTACTTTGTCGGCGGCGCGTTCTATCAGGCGGTGATGGGCGTCATTCTGGACGCATACGGGAAAGTAAACGGCAAGTTCCCGGTCGAGGCCTATCGGATGGCATTCGCCTTCTGCGCGCTTACGCTTGTGATCGGCGCAGCGACCATGTACTTCACGATCGACACTAAGGCGCTGCTCAGCAAGAAGGCTTAATGCCCGGCGCCCTGGCAGGGAGGGGTGCCCGCACATTCGGAAGGGCGGGCGTCCATTCCTTCTAACAGGCGTCAGTGGCTCGCACCATCCCCCATCGAACCGCGAAGGGGGCCTTTTGAAAACCTGTTCGCCGGTACACCTCTCACCCTCGCCAGACGCGAGGGTGAGAGGCTGTGCCCAACATGCGCGCTCCAGCTCTTAAGTTGAATTTAAAACTCGTTATTCCGACGCGCTCGTAGCCGCTCCCGCCTTCTGCCTACTGAACAAGAGCCGAGGCATATGCTCCAAGACGAAGCATCTGCTATTTGGCGGCCGCGGAAGCCAGTGCTGTTTTGTCCCGTTCGGCGAAAGCAGTGATCTGCCCGATGAACGAAGCCACTGACCACTTTACCATGCTAGTAAACATGGTATCCAACTCGGTATGATACCTTCCGAGAATTTCAAAAATGTCCCTGGAAGGCCAGCATTCTTCTGCCCCACTCAGGCAGCAGGCCTCAATGCCACCATCATCTCTGTCCTTGTACTGGCAAAGCCGCTGGAGATTCTGGGCAGCTTGTTCATGCAGGGTGAATCCATCTGTAATTTCGTCCCCCTTGAAAAGAGGTATGCTGCCCTCCTCATATCCTTCGTGAACAAGCCAGTTCCGGATTTTGTATGAAACCTTCAGTGGCCATCTATAGGCCTGCTGAAGGCAAATGTTTGCAGAGTACCCCAGAATCGCCTTCTTCCTCTCAAGAAAATCCTCACATATCTTTGGGTTGTTCTTTGGATCTTCAGCTAACTCAGCCGCAGCCGCAAGCCTTCCGCATACGTTCGACAGGCGGTCATAAATGGACCAAGTTACTGCAATGTAGGCAGTCAGTACTAAGTGCCTGGCAACCGAAAAATCAGTTACGAGTGAACCATAGGTAACGAGGTTTCGGCTTTCATCTTTGATGCTAGCCTTTGAGTTTAAGGCCGTGACTGCCTCCCAAGCTTTCTCTCGATGGGGAAAGATGCCGGTCGTTGCGGAAAGCACGTTATGAAGTCTAGCTTTATTAATCCAGTGCTCGTAGATGCCGCGTGGCAGTGTCAAGCCCGAGGCCGCCTGCATTGAAGTCCAAATATTCCGAAGGTCCTCAGCACTCCTTTCAATTTGCGCTTTGAGATCAGCCACGGGCATCCTCCTCAGCTCTTTCCTCAGCGTGCTTAAGTACCGCTTCCGCTCGACGAAAAGCCCATTCGCGATATTCGACAAGAGGAGAACCCCTGGATTCAGAATCGAGCATTCGAGCAGAGTCTTCCTTAGACTTGATATAGTAGTCAGCAACCTGCCCTGGGGCGCTTGTGATGACACCTGTCTCTTTCTGAGACAAAGAGAAGTAAATGCGCTCTCTGGATTCACGTCCCATGTTTTGAGCTCTGGAGCAGATCGGGATTGCGATCAACGCCCAGGCTTCGGAGCTGTTCGGGTATGCTGAAGCTAAATAAGCCAAACGCGACAACGAGTCGGGGTCAAGAGAAGGACTTTCATGTAAATATTGATCAACAAACTCTCGCACTAAATTACCGGATGGATTGATCTTTGCGAGGTATTTCGGCATCCAGTAAACCGCAGTGAAATTGCGCTCCAGCGCAAGACGGCAAAAGTCGCTGAAGGCACTCAATTCGGCTGGGTCGGTCTCACTGAGTTGACACCACTCGTCGATAGGAAAATCGTAAGGCATGATCTTGAATGACCTGCTTGGCCTTGGTGATTGCGCTTCCAGTGCCATCCGGACGCGCAAAAAAGCTACCATTTCTTGCATGCTGAAATGAAATCCAGATTTCTTCCGGAGGGTCTTGAATTCGTGCATTTCCAGCAAAGCACCGTCCAGACTAAAATCGTTTATGACTTCAAGTATCCATCCAAGGGGAATTTGATTTAGAGGATAGCTGTACCGCAGGGTTGCTGTTCTCAGATTTCTGATGAAAAAACCAAATGCTTTACTCGCCTCGCCCAGTTGATCACCTATCTCTTCAAGTTGACCGAGAATATGAGCTTTTGTCGTCTCCCAGTCGACGAACGAGAACACACCGAGCAGGATGAAAAACTCTCCACTAGAGAAATCATTTTTCAACTCCATCATGCAGGCAAACTCTGATTCCGTTAGCTGCCCTATCGACGCAGGATGGGCATTTGAATACAGATCAAACACCAAACGGGCCTTAGCGGGAGTGAGGCCGATAACCCTCCTGAGTTCACTGTCAACTTCAGCCTCCCCATTCTTACTCTTTATTTGGACTAGATACTTCTGACAGATGAAAACCACGAAATACCACGGGGCGTCCCGTTGGGCATCCACTCTCCCCAATAAATCTATCACCAGAGAGGATAGGGTATTTTCGGGATTAGCCAAATTGAGCTCGAACTGATTGAAAAGCGCATCGGCCAGAGCAGCAATCCGGAACGCATATTGTTCGATCCCCTGCACTGTGGCAGCGAGGTAGCGATCGGCCTGTTCAAAAAAATCGATGAACTCACGGATGTCAGGAGCTTCCCTGAGAATTTTTGCAATTCTATCGGTTCGGGCGAGCAGTACCTCATCATCAGTATCGAAACTAAAAAACTCGTGCAACTTCCATTTGGAAAGGCTCTCGTAAATATTCTCACATCGCCGGGCGAGTCTAATAAGGTCGGGCTTGCTTCCATACTCCAAATACCATGACCACATTTCTCTCGCATGGGTGGCTTCATCAATCGTCAGCGGAACTGGAGTGCACTTAAGGATATCCGCGGTCGTGGAAAGGTCAGTGGTGAGCACGTCCTGGTACGGTTGGACCAGAGCTCCTTTGACATAGCCGTGCATTATCATCCGGTGAAATTGCTGGTGCGACTCGGCTAGAATATGCCAGAGTCGAGATCGGGTGATTGTGTCCGTGCACTCTAGCAGTAGAGTAAGTATCCTGGTCCTAATTCGTGCAGCTATGTCCCATTCCGGACTGCCCGGCGCGAATCCTCGGATTGAAATCTGGAGCGTCCACTTTGCAACATATTCCGTTATTTCACGCTCTGGATTAAGCAGACTTTCAGTCAGCAGGCCAACGAAAGGCCACGAAGCTAAATCCTCGATTTCGCTTTCCACAATTTGAGCAGCGGGTCCAGCAAAGACTACAGAGTTTCTGGACTGGCACAGAAGGCGTTTAAGCAGTTCCCTAGCTTCTTTGCCTCGCGGCGGGCGAGTGGCAACTGTATCCTCGTAAGTGATCAATTCGCGGAATTCCGCCAAATACAGCCGGGCCACCGTTTCCTCATATACATGTTCTGCGATTTGATAAACACACCACGGCAATTTCGAAATTAATTGAATACTGGTAAATGTCTGCGGACCCCAATGGGGACCTCCACCTCGAGATCGTCTTTGGGGTTCTGCCTAATAGTCGCGAGTACATCCAGTGCACTCTCTGGATCGGCTGCCCCGGCATTTTCAACCAGATCGACGATATGAAACTGCTCCAAAACGTTCCCGTCTAGTGCAATCTCCGCCATGGCGGCAAATATGGGCCGTAAGAAACTGAAGCCAGCAAGGGCTTCAAGACGTGATAAAGTTAGATGAGAAAGAGAACTGAAAATCTTTGCGGCTGCTGGAATCTCATTATTTATAAGAGTCCGTATTATTGCCATCCCTTCTGGGCTAACCCTGTAGCCGTTGCGATCTTTAATGAGCAACCAGTCACTCAGGATGTACTCTCGGATGATCATTGGCTCCACTGCGTAAAGGCGCTTTTCCACGCCCCAATTACGAACTAACCCGATACGGACGAGATCACAGAGCAAATCTCGCACCTTAGATGGTGGTAGGCCAATGCTTTCAAGAAACCGAAGTTCAGGCTGCTCTTCGCCGGCGGTATTTACATTCATGGTGCCCCAAAGAGCGATCCTTCGGACCAGGGTCCTTACTTCTTCAAACTGGTGGGAAGATATTGAATTAATGCATGAATCTATATAAACTGCCGCAATCTCATCGACTGTCTCAGGCAATGCCTGCAAAGACATTTTGTTAGCTAAAGTCGCAATCAGCGTGAGCCAACCGGGCATACCACTCGTATACGAATACACATTGTGCAGCCATGGCTCTTCACGAGAGACTCTCAATAAGGTCCGCAACAGATTTTTTGAATCAGCTTCGGTAAGCGGCTCGAGATTCAGAATACCTGCCAATTCAGTATTATTCTTGAATCGGCGGAGGACTTCTGCGTCCTCTGGGCGGAGGGAAATGATGATTTTCCAGTTGCGGCGTTCGACAGTACACAACTGCTCTATGACGGCTCTGAGCAATTCTGGATCATCAGGATTGTCGATAGCGATGCAGGTCTTCTGTGAACCGTTAAGGAGATGAAACCAGCGGGATGAGCGCGCCATTGTTCCGGGCAAAGCCCATAGGACGCGCCAACCTTTTTGGCTCAGTGCCACCAGCCCTTCATAAAGCAATCGCGATTTCCCGACTCCAGCGAGTCCAATCACAGGGAGTACACGTTTATCAGCGGATTCCGCAAAAGCCTCGATTTCACGCATCTCGCGTTCACGCCCGACCATAGATATCTCAAGAGACGCATTAGTCGATTCGGCACTGAGCAAAACATGCGCTTCTTTCAATCCAACCAACACTCGGTTTTCACCAGCAAAAAACACATCGCTGATGTGAGGGTGTTCAGCCAGCTTATTCTCAATCTTCTCAATCCCCCAATACTCAGCTGCCATGCCCTCTCTTTGGAAAATTGGAACCACTTGGGTCTGCCATTTCGCAGCATCGTTGGGATTTGAGAATAAGTTTGCAACGAGAGTCCACTGGCGGGCGTTTCTCCAGTGTTGATAGTTTGGGTGATCGGGCTTGCGATACTTCCTTATCTTTGCTAATTCCTCTTTCGCCAGACCCAGAGCCATATCCATCGTGAATGCCTGCCTGTACTTAGCTTGGTACACTGCAGTGCCATCAGCCGAACGCGCATCCTGGCCTGCATCTTTTCCTGGTCTACCAAAAAGGATTATCCCAGCATCCTCGGAACTCAAAATAGAATGCATGAGTGACTCGAAAACTCCGCCGTCTTGGATCATTCCCCAGTTCAGTGCGGGCATGTAATATCCTCCTTCGTGTCACGGGCGATCATCTGGCAACCTCTGCAGGTGCCAGCAGTTCGGCAAAATAATAGTTCGCGCTTGCTACCCCGAAATCCTGCTCTCGACGGAAAGGCTATCGAACATAGTGGACTTAGTTGGAGTCGCCGTCGAGGAATTCTACAATAGCGTGGAAATGAAATCATCGGGTTTGCTCAGGGAATAAAGAATTTCACTCCGTTGGCATCGGCGCGCCCGTAAGTTGTTAGAACCGGTGACATCGGTGAGTAATGCGCCGGGCGTTTCCAGGCAGAAAGTACCGTTGGGTTCCGGGAAGGTCTAATCTGGCTCTTTCTAGTCGTCTTGACCTGATGCGCCCGATACAGGCCTCATATGCTGCTTCAGGATTGCCTTCCCTCCAGGGTCGTAGATCTTTAACCAGTAGCTCCCATCTCGTTTTCTCGTGGGAGTCATACAGTATGTATACCCGTCGTTTTCCCATATATAGGCGCCTCGTTCGCACCAAGACGCCTGTTCGATGGTCAGGCACCGTCCTTTCGGGTCGCAATCTGTGTACTCGGCATCCCCGCCCCATCCTTCAATAGTCACTCTATAACCTCCGCCTCGGTATTCCCCGTCAAAGGCGGACCGAATCGCCGGCAAAGTCACCAAGGCCAGGACCACAAAGATGAATGTAGTTCCAAATCCGTTAGAATGGTAAGACCGCAAAAGTGCAAACTACCTGCCTGCGAACCTACCCGCGCCCGCTGAAATCATAAGCAATCGCCAAAAAGCTATGAACTTGTGTATTGTTGATCCTGTATAGTATTTCTGAAAAATATCTCAGGAACTTATTGACTCACTGAAGAAGGGGCCCTGTAGGTCCTGTACTCCAGCATGTCCAGGACTTCAAACATCTCTTCTCCGTAGATGCCGGTTGCTTCCGGCTTTTGTGAGGAGGGATCGCAGTACTTTTTCAACTCCGGGTTGGTTTCATGACAGTATTTCCTTAACTCGGCAATTGTTTCGTCGATATACTTGAAGGGGACCAGCCCCAAACAGCGGATGACGCCAATGTCGAACGGATCGGGCCGGCCATCGGACTCGATGCTCCGGAAAAAACGGAGGAGCAGGTCATGGTCACAGGTTGTTCTGAGCTCTATTAAACCAGGAGAAGCGGTGTCAGGCCAAGGGAGTCTTTTGGAGTCGAGTTCCCGAATATCGGCCTCCCCTTTATCGTCGATCCTGGCCCATAGGAATAAAAAGGTATCTTCAATGTCTCCGTCAATCACCGCTGGTTCTGGAGTCCACATTGCGAACTCCTCTATTTCCTGCCTGGAGGCCTTCGCAAGCATCTCCTCGACCGAATGCCAGGCGTACATCGGAAAAACCTGAGATGCGGCTGCAAGACATTTTGACCAAAGCGTAGGGACTTTGCTCAATGCAAGCTGCGGGGCTAAGATTATGACAGACACAATTACCAACAGAAGAAGATAACGCCGTGCATTCATTGGGATACCTTTCGAGGCAGCAAATGAAAATAAGCCTTCCCGTTGTTATTGCTGTTCCCAATGAGCATCTGGTGCAACTGTTCATACGTCGGCTTATTGGTAACGAAGCATCCTTCAGTACCGCCGCCTTCGCCTGTGACTGGGTCGCGGCCGGGATGGATCATTACTCCGCCGAATTTCGTACCATCCTTGTACATGATGGTGTTCCAGTCATCGGTATTTGACAGGGTCGGGTAGCCTTCATTCTTGTTAGCTTTTCCAGAGAAATTGCCTGAGAGAATTGTGCCAACCTCTTGCTTCACACCGGCAATACCGCTTTTCTCCTCGATGTGAGGGCGAAAAGAGAGTGTATAACTACCGGGACGAATTTTGCTGGTGTCGTTCCAAGTCGTTACATTGAATTGACCCCGAACAGTATTCGGATTGTCGCCATTGCCCATAGCTACAAAGTCATAACCTTTATCGCTGCGGGGAGTAGCTAATATATCGACCCGTGGAGCGTCGGGCCCCTGCGCTGTCCCCAAAGTCGACTCAGGGGCAGGGCCTGACTCTTGGCTGTTCGTCGCGATCACAGGGGGAATGCCCGCTCCTTCAGCCTGCTGTATCCGTCCTGGACCACCATAACACATCTCGTTCTCCTTTCTAACCATTACGGGTATGGAATTTAATCGGGCAATATTTTATCACCTTAGGATTCTAGTTTGCCAAACGGCAACCAGAAGCGGCAAAAAGCAGAGATGAAAAATTTTTCCGCGCCTGGGTTAAATGGGTGAACATGGAGGGAACAGGGTCAGGTCCGGGTCAAACCCCATGCATGTTGCAATTGAAAGGGCGGGGCGGTTTGAGCAGCTCTATCTTTCTCGTCCTGAATTATTTTTTGGATCTGTCTGAATACCCTGGCGGGTGGGCCGGCAAAATCCGGAGATCTCTATCAATTAGCTCCGGCTCGCCAGGATGAACGAAAATAATGTGATGGGTGTCCCATGGGGACATGAGACACTAATTCAACTCGTATGAGAGACTATACGCAACACTGAGCAGAACAATATCATTCTCTTGCGCACCCCCCTGGCGATGTATCCCGCGTAGCGCGGGAGGCGACCGCACGACGTGTCTATCGTCCGTGTCGGGTGTTCGCGGAAGGCCTTCTTTGGCTGGTTTTGAAAGGCTTGAGCGCCTGTGTGGCGCAACTCCTCGCCCCTGACAACCTGGGGTTATTTTATTTACAGAATTTTGCGTACGCAATGGTGAGGCGCTCAAGCAAACGCCATCGGCGCTCGGGCCGCTTACTGTGGAACGTTATCTCTGACGGTAGTTTCTTAAAAGTCCCGTCACCACCCCCACAACCTCCACCTCCTCGGCAGCTAACCGGACAGGCTTCATGCTTTCATTTGCAGGGCGAAGTTCTATCTCATCTCCGTGGTGGTAGAATTTTTTGACCGTTGACTCCCCGTTCACAAGGGCTACCACACTTTGCCCGTTTTCCGCATGAGGCTGCTTGGTAATGATCAGGATGTCTCCATCCCGGATTCCCTCGTCAATCATGGAATCCCCTTTGACACGCAGGGCAAAATTACTTCCATTGCCAAGGAAATTCTCCGGTACTTCAATGGATTCAGCAATCTCGACGGCCTCGATGGGAGTTCCCGCCGCCACGACTCCGAGAAATGGAATGGACCCGCTTCCGGTTTGCAGAGGAACCAGTTCCACGGCACGCTTCTTGTTTTTCCATGGAATCTTGAGATACCCTCTTTCCTCTATCTGCTTGAGATGCTTGAACACGGCGTTCAAGGACTGGAACCCGAGATTGCTCCGGATCTCCTCGTAGGATGGCGCATAGCCGTGCTGATCGATATAGCCTCGCACAAACCGGTATACCCGTTCCTGTGCCGGGGTGAGTCCCATGGAATATCCTCCTGACGTATGACACCCGGTTGCGTTCAAGACCGTGCGGAGATTCTTCGACGACAAAAGAACCCCGCCCAACAGCATTGTCGCCTGGCCCATTCGGAGGGCTTTAGCCCTCCGGATCGCTCACCATTCACTATCCCTTAGCACGAGTGCCCGAGCTGCACTGCTTTCTCCCTCAAGGACCCCAGGAAATTCAGGTCTGCCGGTGAGGCGCTCTGTCCTTTTTCCCTGATGAACCTGATCAGGCCAAGGATCTTTGAAACCCTCGGAGACACTGCATTATAGCCGCTCTCCCCGGATTTTCCATTCCCGCCACCGGATTGCATGGACCGGCCCTGGAATCTGAGAAACTCTTCGCCGGACTCGAACATCTTTCCATGCCAGAAGTCCTTATAGACTTCTGTCGATCCTTCATCGATGCGCCGTGCCGTCTCGACAATATTGAGGCAGGCCTGTTCTCTGGCGGTTCGGAAGAGATACCCCCAGATTTCCCTCTCGCCGAGATAACCAAAAGGAGCAGGGAGTTCATGGTCGAAGCAGTATGACCGTTTGAAAAACGGCCACTTGAAGATCGCAGATCCGGACTGCGGGAGGCCGTCTCTCCCAACCTGGACGACATAGCTTGGGAAACTCGCTATGGTCTTCCCATTCCTTGTAAGCGTACTTGACGGCCGCGTCTACCATGTTTTGCGAATCCGGCGAGAGCGCGTGCTCAACGGCAAGCTGGAGAAAGTAGACGGTTTCCCGAATCCCGCTTGGTGCAAGTACCATCACAGCCCTTTTCCTCAATGCGTAAAGGTCGACGCCCATCTTTCCCCCTCAAGACTTCTCTGTTTGTGCTTGAAATCCATGTCTTCAGCCACTCTTGCCCCTGCCCGCTTTTGAAAGAGGACGCGATTTCCGCCTCTTTCGCCGCAAGGTGAATATATGGTGAATGTTATCCGGTGTCAAATTATTTTTTGCTTTTTTGAAGGAGTGCCGGTTCAAAAACGTTTGGATGATCGGGCAAAAAAGGGTCTGCGGAGCTTGCATAAAACCTGGTGGAAGAAACTTTGTCAGCTACCTTTCTCGCTGCGAAATCGAAGAACCATTCAACAGTGTGGTTGCTCAACTGTAAAGCCCTCGCGAGTTCGTATAGGTTCGCCGTAGCTTGATTTAGCCTGGCTCGAATTGGACCCCCTGCCTGCTGGTATCACGGCCAGATCGAGTTTTTGCCATGCGAGGTGCGAGTCCGGACCATGGCAGTGTCTTGCCGCGATCCGGTCCTGCGTCCGGAGAGTGTGGAAAAAGTTTTCCGAAAATAGTATAGTCGATGCCGGCAAAGCCCTCGCGAGTCGTATCGGCTTACCGCGGCTTGAATTACATAAGCATCACCAGACGCGGAGGGCGCGGACAAAAACAATGAACCACGGATAGAGGAGCGCAACGCGGTAGAAATGCTCTCAAAACAGCCCCATGGAGCGAAAACTTTATGGTTTTAAAGAGGGCAGAAATGGGAATCTTTTATTCGTGATCTCATCTGTGTGAATCCGCGTTCATCCGTGGTTCCCTGTTTATCTGTGGTTGGTGCCTTGCTCTGCGTAACTAACATCGAGTTTCTTGAAATTCTGTAAAGATTTTTATCTAAAGTTGTTGTTTTCTCTGCGTCTCCGCGTCTCCGCGTGATATGGTTTTCGCAAGATGATGTGGATATCTAAAATCCATACGTACGGCAGGCTCATAAAGTTCAGCCATACGGTTTTTGCCCTACCGTTCGCCCTGGCGGCCGTGCTGCTCGCAAGCAGGTATTACACGGTGAGCTTTAGCACCTTTGCGCTCATCATGGTCGCAATGGCCTCGGCCAGGTCCGCGGCCATGGGGTTCAACCGGTTCGCCGATTATCGCTATGACTGCCTGAACTCGCGCACGGCCAACCGCCCCCATGTGACGGGCCAGGTCGACCTGCTTTCGGTGCTCTTTTTGATTTCCCTTTCGGCGGCTGTTTTCATCGCGTCCGCGGCCCTGCTCGGACGTCTTTGCCTGATTTTGTCCGTGCCGGTGCTGGTAATCCTCTTTTTTTATTCATTTACAAAAAGGTTCACGTCGCTTTGCCATCTGGTCCTGGGTTTCGGCATCGGGCTTGCCCCCGCCGGCGTCTGGGTAGCTGTCAGTGGTCATTTGGAGTGGAAGATACTTTTGCTCTCCGTCGCGCTTATGACTTACATCGCGGGCTTTGATATCCTGTATTCGTGCCAGGACATCGAATTCGACCGGGAGCAGGACCTGTTTTCCATGCCCGCCTGCTGGGGGGCGTCAAAAGCGCTTCTTTTCTCCACCTGGCTGCATGCGCTCACTGTTGTCTTTCTGCTTCTGGTCTATTTCGCCTTCGATCTCGGAAAGATTTATCTTCTCTTCCTTCTGCTCATCGGCGCCCTGATCTTCACCGAACACAAGCTCGTCCGGCCCGATTGCCTGGACAAGGTGAACGTCGCCTTTTTCCACGTAAACAGCGCAATATCCATCTTGCTCTTCCTGGGGGTCCTGGCCGGAATATGAGGGCAGGTGAGTAGGTAAACGGGTGAGTAGGTGAATAGTAGTTGAATTGGTGGCCCATTCACCCACTCACCTATTCACCATGCAAATTGCGGTAAATAGGTATTTTAGATGAAAAGAGCATACCAGAACCTGGGTGAATTCATATCGGAGCTGGAAAGAGCGGGGGAGTTGCTCCGCATAAAGGCCCCTGTTTCCTGCGATCTCGAGATTACGCACATTACCGACCTTGCGTCCAAGGCTCCGCGAGGCGGCAAAGCCCTGCTGTTCGAAAATGTGAGGGAATCGCGCTTTCCCGTCCTGACCAACGCATTCGGGAGCGAGCGCCGGATCTGCATGGCCCTTGGCACTGACTCTCTGGACGGGCTTGCCCGCAGGATCGAGCGGTTCGTGCGTATAGAGCCTCCTAAATCACTGAGGCAACTGGCGCAGCTTCTTCCGATGGGGATCGACCTGGTCAGGTTTTTCCCGCGAAAGACCCAAAAGGCTCCCTGCCAGGAGGTAATATACCGGGGAGATGAAATCGACCTCTCCATGCTTCCGGTGCTCAAGTGCTGGCCCGGGGACGGCGGCCCCTTCGTCACGCTTCCGGTCGTAATTACGCGAAGTATGGAAACGGGCAGGCGAAACGCAGGCATGTACCGCCTCCAGGTTTTTGACCGCAATACCACGGGGATGCACTGGCACATCCACAAGGACGGTTCGAACTATTTCCAGGAGTACCGCAAGGCCCGAAAACGCATGCCGGTTGCTGTCGCGATCGGGACCGATCCCGCGGTGACGTATGCCGCGACCGCCCCTCTTCCCCGGGGAATAGACGAGATGATCCTGGCCGGTTTTATCCGGAAAAGTCCGGTTCAACTGGCGCGCTGCGTCTCCGTTGACCTGGAAGTTCCGGCTGAGGCTGAATTCGTGCTCGAAGGATACGTGGACCCGGAAGAACTCCGGATGGAGGGACCATTTGGCGACCACACCGGGTACTACTCGCTGGTTGGCCGGTATCCGGTCTTTCACCTGACGGCGCTTACTCATCGCAGAAATCCCGTTTACTCCGCGACCATCGTAGGGCGGCCTCCAATGGAAGACTGCTGGCTTGCCAAAGCGACCGAGCGCATATTCCTCCCGCTGCTTGGAGCAATCCATCCCGAGGTGCGCGATTTCTGGATGCCCTGGGAAGGGGTGTTTCACAACATCGTGGTAATGGCGATCGAGAAGGAATATCCGGGGCACGCCCGAAGGGTCATGAGCGCGGTCTGGGGGCAGGGGCAGATGAGCTTCTCCAAGGCCGTCGTACTCGTGGACGGCGGAGTTTCGCTGAAAACCCCCCGCAAGGTCTTTGAGACGATTTTGAATAACATAGACCTGGAAAGCGATATCTACATCACCGAAGGCGTTCTGGACGTGCTGGACCATAGCGCCCCGGAACCGCTTTTTGGCGCCAAGATAGGTATCGACGCAACCGGCAGGCTACCGGATGAAAAGTCACGGCCAATGCCCGCCTCGCGGGCGGGCGGGCGGACTGTCGAGATCCCGGCCGGGGAGGCTATAGAAAAAAGCATAAAGGATACATCCGGCCTGCTGATCGCATTTCACTGCCCCCCGATCGATGTTCGAAACCGCCCGCTGCTTATTAATTTCGCCAAAGACGGGACCACTCCGGGCAGGAGCCTGTCCGAGAAGCTGCTGCGAAAAAGGGCGCTAAAGGCTTTCTCGATACTGGTTCTGCTGGACTCCGGAATCGACCTTCGCGATTATTCGCTCGTGCTCTGGAAGGTGTTTAACAACGTCGATCCCAAAAGGGACATCCTGAGGCAAGGCGGACGAATTGTCATCGACGCCACCAGAAAGGGCGCCGAAGACGGCCATACCCGCCCTTGGCCCGAAGACATCGAAATGACCCCGGAAGTAGCAGGCAGGGTCACAGAGCGGGCAAAAGAGCTGGGAATAGAGGAGTTCTTGGCATAGCGCAAAATTCACCACAGAGGCGTTCGATAATTCCAAAAATCCGGTTGACTGCTTCGAGGGGTCAGGGTCGATCTTTAGAGGGCGCGGAGAAAAAGCTTTTTAGACAGGATTAACAGGATTAAAGGGATTGAAAGATAATTTCGGAGAGAAAGCGTTCAGCGTGCTAACTCATGTCCCTCTGGGACACCCGTACCATGAAAAGGCGTGTAGAAGGGTGGGCTAAGTGGCAGCGAAGCCCACCAAAACTTTTCGGAACAGGATTAACAACACGATCAACGCCGAGGATTAGTGCCTGTCTTGCTTTTGGCCTGTTGTTTTCCTGTTAATCCTGTGGATCCTGTCAAAAAAATCTTTTTCTGTTAATCTCATAAATTCTGTTAATCCTGCCCAATAACTCCCTTTGGGCGAGGTTATAATTCTGCTTTACAAAAAACTTCATCCATCCTTGTCGAAGCCTTTCCCAGCCTTGGCCGGCAAAAGAGCGTCCCGCCCGATTTGCATTGAAAGATGCGCTGAAAAGCTATATAATCACTTGTTTTTGTACGCAGTTTCAATGGCTTATTTATTTGAACCCAAATTGCCTGGACTTATAGCGAACAGAGGATTTCAGTTTATGCAGGATATGAACGTGCAGCCAAGTTTCCCTCAGGACGATTACAACGCACAACAGATAACTGTGCTGGAAGGCCTGAGCGCGGTGCGCGTGCGCCCCTCGATGTACATCGGCAATGTCTCCACCGAAGGTCTTCATCATCTCGTCTACGAAGTTGTCGACAACAGTATAGACGAGGCTCTCGCAGGCCATTGCAACCACATTCGAGTACAGATTCACCTGGACAGCTCGGTTACCGTGGACGACAACGGCCGAGGCATTCCGGTGGACCTTCACGAAAAAGAAAACCTCCCGGCTCTAACTGTCGTAATGACAAAGCTCCACGCGGGCGGGAAATTCGACGATTCGAGCTACAAGGTCTCCGGCGGTCTTCACGGTGTGGGCGTATCGGTGGTAAACGCCCTGAGCGAGTACCTGGAAGTCGAAGTCCGGCGCGACGGCAAGGTTTACTTTCAGCGCTTCGAGCGCGGCGAGCCGAAAACGGGGCTTCTGGTAAGGGGCGAGACCCAGAAGCGGGGGACCCGTGTAACATTCAAGGCAGACCCGTTAATTTTCGAAGAAACCGAAATAAGTTTCGACATAATTGCGGAGCGTATGAGGGAGCTTGCCTTCCTTAACAGCGGGGTTCGAATCGAGCTCATCGACGAGCGCGTTCCAAAGGAGAAGCTTTTCTATTATGAAGGCGGTCTTGTCTCGTTTGTGGAATACCTGAACAGGAATAAGGAGCCGATTTTCCCCGAAGTCATTTCCATATCGGGTGAGAAGCAGGGGATCTCGGCCGCGGTCGCCCTCCAATATAACGGCACATATAACGAGAAGATCTTCACCTTTGCCAACAACATCAACACCAAAGAGGGCGGGACTCACCTGGTCGGCTTCAAGGCGGGACTTACCAGGTCGATCAAGCAGTATGCGACCCAGAACAAAACGATCAAGCAGCCGGACCTGGAGAAACTGATTGGCGATGATGTGCGCGAAGGCATGACGGCCGTGGTCAGCGTAAAGATTTCTCAGCCGCAGTTTGAAGGCCAGACCAAGACCAAGCTTGGAAACAGTGAGGTGAAGGGGCTGGTCGAAAATCTCGTCTACGAGAAACTTTCCATCTTTTTTGAAGAAAATCCGAAAATAATCCGCGCCATCCTCGAAAAGGTCCTGGACGCGGCGAGAGCGCGCGAGGCCGCCCGGCGCGCAAAAGAGCTTACCCGAAGAAAGGGCGTGCTCGGCGACCACTCTCTTCCCGGAAAACTGGCCGACTGCCAGGAGCGCGATCCCTCGAAGAGCGAAATCTTCATAGTGGAGGGCGATTCGGCCGGAGGTTCCGCAAAACAGGGCAGAAACAGGGCTTTTCAGGCCATACTGCCGCTGCGGGGCAAGATATTGAACGTCGAGAAGTCGCGCTTCGACAAGATGCTGGAAAACCAGGAAATCCGGAACATGATTTCCGCCCTGGGCACAGGCATAGGCAAGGACGAATTCAATCCCGATAAGGTGCGCTATCATTATATAGTCATAATGACGGACGCTGACGTGGACGGAGCGCATATCCGGACCCTCCTGCTGACGTTTTTCTTCCGCCAGATGCCCGAACTGATCGCGCTCGGCTACCTCTATATAGCGCAGCCGCCGCTCTACCGGCTGGCGGTTGGAAAATCCGAGCACTACCTCAAGGACGAAGACAGCCTCAATGCTTTTCTACTCAAGCGCGCATCCGAGAAGAAACAGGTTTTTTTGCCTGGCAGCGATCAGCCGCTTGCCCCGGAGCAGCTCATAGGCCTTCTCAAGACATTCTCCCGGTATGATGAATGGCTCGACCGGCAATCAAAGAGAGGAATGTCCAAGAAGCTGCTCGAGAAGATCATCCGCATCTTCGACGAAAACGGTCTGGAGGACTCGGACCAGGAGCACTCGACCTCCGTTCTCAAGGCAAAACTCGAAGAGTCCGGATACGAGGTGGTTTCCATTGAAGTCGAGGAGGAGTCTCGCGGCTATGACCTGGATGTTATGGAACTCGCCAATGGCCACAAGAAACAGCGGATCGGCTATGATTTTCTGGTGTCCGTCGAATTCCGCAAACTGCTCTCACTTTACAGGACACTCTCTCTTCTGCACGCTGTCCCTTATGTCGTGCAGGATAGCCAGGGCCGGACGAACTTCGACGATCCCAGGGTCTTTTTTCAACACCTCATGGATGAGGCCAGGAAAGGCACCACGATCCAGAGGTATAAAGGCCTCGGTGAAATGAACCCCGAGCAGCTCTGGCATACCACCATGGACCCGGAGAAAAGGACGTTGCTTCAGGTGAGGGTCGATGACCAGGTGCTCGCCGATGAGCTTTTTACAACCCTTATGGGGGACCCGGTGGAGCCGAGGCGCGAGTTCATCCAGGTAAACGCTCTCGATTTTCGCGAGCTGGATATTTAGGAATTTGGGAATTGAGGGATTGAAGGATTGAAGAATCCTGAATTCCTAAATTCTTTTTGAGGAATTGAGGAACTAAAGTATGGATCTCAGGCCCATAAACATTGCCGACGAAATAAAGCTTTCTTATCTCGACTACGCTATGAGCGTCATAATCGGGCGCGCCATACCCGACGTGCGCGACGGCCTCAAGCCCGTCCACCGGCGCATTCTCTTTTCGATGCACGAAGTCAACAACGACTACAACAAGCCCTACAAGAAGTCGGCGCGCATCGTCGGCGACGTCATGGGTAAGTATCACCCGCACGGAGACGCGGCAATCTACGATGCGACCGTTCGCATGGCGCAGGATTTTTCCATGCGCCATCCGCTCATAGACGGCCAGGGCAACTTCGGATCTGTGGACGGAGACCCGGCGGCTGCCATGCGTTACACCGAAATCCGAATGTCGAAACTGGGCATGGAGTTCATGCGGGACATAGAGAAGGAAACGGTCCCGTTCCAGCCGAACTACGACAACACAATCCTTGAGCCGGTAGTGCTCCCGACCCGGGTGCCCAGTCTGCTCCTCAACGGCTCGTCGGGCATAGCTGTCGGAATGGCGACAAACATCCCTCCGCACAACCTGAGCGAACTATGCAGCGGACTCCTCGCGCTCCTCGATAACCCCGAAACCACGGTGAAGGATCTCATGCGCTTCATTCCGGGCCCCGACTTTCCGACTGCCGGATTTCTTCACGGATGCGAGGGGATCGTGGAGGCCTACGAGACCGGCAAGGGCACGGTCAAGATGCGCGGCCGGGTGGATGTCGAGGAGTCGGGCAGAAAGCAGCACCTCATCATCACCGAGCTTCCCTTCCAGGTGAACAAGGCAAGGCTGCTCGAACGCATAGCCGAACTGGTAAAGCTGAAGAGAATAGAGGGAATCACGGACGTTCGCGACGAATCCGACCGCCAAGGGATGCGGGTCGTTCTAACCCTGCGCCAAGGCGAAGAGCCCAAAGTGGTAGAAAATCAGCTCTACAAAAACACGGCGCTCGAGACCTCTTTCGGCATCATAATGCTCGCCGTGGTGGATAATCGGCCCGAGGTCATGAGCCTCAAGGAAATCCTGCAGCATTTTATCGATTTTCGTCGTGAGGTCGTAGTAAAGCGCACCCAGTTCGAACTTAGGCAGGCCGAAAAGCGCGCGCATATTTTGGAAGGATTGAAAAAAGCGCTCGATAATCTCGACGCCGTGATCAAACTCATCCGTGCGGCGCAAAATCCGGCTGAAGCCAAGCGGGGCCTCATCGAGCAGTTCGACTTCTCGGACGTCCAGGCGCAGGAAATCCTGAACATGAGACTCCAGCGCCTGACGGGTCTCGAGCGCGAAAAGATCATGCAGGACTACCAGGATATTATCCGGGAGATCGAACGTCTGAAGGCGATACTTTCCTCCGCCGCTGCCGTCGACCAGGTTATCCGCGAAGAAATACGGGAGCTGATGGACGAATTCGGCGACCTGCGCAAGACGGAAATCATTCCCGATGCGGGGAATATCTGCATCGAGGACCTCATTCCCAATGACGAGATGGTGGTGACCATCTCCAGGGCGGGCTACATAAAGAGGACCCCGCTTTCGATCTACCGCTACCAGAGGCGTGGCGGCAAGGGGCGAACCGGGATGAGCACCCGAGAAGAGGACGTCGTGACCTGCCTCTTTACAGCGATGGCGCACAACTACCTTCTCATATTCACCAACCGGGGACAGGTATTCTGGCTCAAAGTTTATGAAATACCCGAAGTAGGGCCCTCGGCTCTGGGGAAAGCCGTGGTGAATCTTCTTCCCCTCCAGCAGGGCGAAAAGATACAAACTATCCTGCCGGTGAGTGAGTTCTCACCCGGCCACTTTGCAGTAATGGCGACAAAGAACGGCGTCGTCAAGAAAAGCGATCTCTCCGCCTATTCCAACCCTCGTTCAAGCGGTATCCGGGCGATCAATATGGACGACGATGACGAGCTTATCTCGGTGGTGATCACCGACGGTCAACGCGATCTTTTCCTCATGAGCCGTAAAGGCAAGTGTATCCGGGTAAAGGAAGATGAGTTTCGTCCTCTCGGACGCGTCAGCCGCGGCATCCGGGGAATGAACGTTCAAGGCACCGAACTGGTCGGAATGGATGTAATCGATCCCCAAAAGTACATTCTCGTGGTGACGGAAAAGGGATTCGGAAAGCGCACACCCGAAGAAAGCTACCGGCCTCAGGGCCGCGGAGGCCAGGGAGTGCTCAATATAAGGGTAACCGAACGAAACGGGCAGGTGATCGGCTTCCGGCAGGTTGGAGAAGAAAACGGAATCATGCTGATTACGGACAGGGGCCGCCTCATAAGAATGCCCGTTTCCCAGGTAAGCATAATCGGTCGGGTAACCCAGGGAGTCAAACTGATCGACCTTCCCGAAGGCGAGAAAGTGGTGGACCTGACCGTGCTCGACGAAACTGAAGATACGAGAGAAGATATAAGAGACGATACGACTGAAGATACAACTGAAGATACAAGAGAGGAAGATTAGAATTGCTTAGCAATAACAGGCCGGTAGGCGTAATCGGGGCTGGAAGCTGGGGGACTACCCTTGCCCATCTGCTTGCATCCAAAGGTTTGAAAGTCAATCTCTGGGTGTTTGAACAAGACCTGTGCGAGACAATCCGCAAGACGGGCGAAAACAGCATTTATCTTCCCGGACACCGCCTCCATGAAGGGGTTTGCCCCCGAAATTCGCTCGAAGAAGTGGCAAGGGCAAGCCGTTTGCTTGTTATGGTCATTCCTTCCCACGTATATCGCGGGGTCGTCATGCGGATGCTTCCGCACCTGCACGAAGACGCCGTAATCGTGAACGCGACCAAGGGCATCGAGAATGACACCCTGCTGACCATGTCCGGCATCTGGAAAGAAGTGCTGCCAAAGCAAAGCCGAGTGCAGACGCTCTGCCTCTCAGGCCCCTCCTTCGCCAAGGAAGTAATGCGGGACATTCCTACGGCCGTAACGCTTGCCGGTCAAAACCTGGAAATCACCCGGCAAGTCCAGGGGGTGCTCTCGACGGGCAGGTTCCGCATTTACACGAGCCTCGATGTTACGGGCGTTGAAATCGCCGGGGCCTCCAAAAACGTCATTGCCCTTGCGGCAGGCGCCTGCGACGGACTCTCTTTCGGATACAATACCCGGGCGGCCTTGATCACGCGAGGCCTGGCGGAAATATCGAGGCTTGGCGTCAAAATGGGCGCTCACCCCCTCACTTTCTCCGGCCTTGCCGGGATAGGAGACCTGCTGCTTACCTGCACCGGCGATCTGAGTCGAAACCGTACGGTTGGAATGCAGCTCGGGCAGGGCAAAAAGCTCGATGAAATCCTTGGCGGAATGCGTCAGGTGGCCGAGGGAGTCAGCACCGCCAAATCGATTCATTTCCTCGCCAAAAAAATGGAAGTGGAGATGCCCATTTGCCAGCAGGTCTATAGCGTGCTCTACGAGGGAAAGGACCCGCTGCTGGTAGTGAGCGAGCTTATGGAACGGGGCCTCAAGCACGAACTTGAATACGACCCGGAAATTTGCATGGTGAATGATAAAATCGGGGATTAGTTACTAATTAATTTTTAGTTTTTAGTTAGGGCTCCATTCGAATCGGAAACTTCCTGTGTCCGGTCCCGTGTTCCCGGATAGGACTCCGCCACCCAGCCGCGGAAACCATCTATCGCTGCATCTCATGTCCTTTCGGGACACCCTGAAACCATGAAAAGACCCTTTGTCGAGCTTGTTGAATTTTGGTTTCCTCTGTGTCACTAACATCGAGTTTCTTGAAATTTTGTCAATATTTTCATGTGAGTTGTCCTTTTCTCTGCGACTCCGCATCTCCGCGTGATATGGTTTTACCCTTTGGTTGCGGCCATCAGTCTGCTCTGTGTCCTCTAAAGATCGACCCTAGCCCTCGAAGCGGGCCACCGGGTTTTTGGAATTATCGAACGCCTCTGTGGTGAACCGGTATTTTCCCGCCACCTGCATAGAGGTCACAATCATATCCATAGGCAAAGGGGCAATGAAATGGGCGATAAAGAGAATCTGATGAGTGACGCCTTTCAAGTGTTCATGCAGGAAGCGCCACAGCACGCCAAGGCATGGATGGCCGCAGTCCGGAATCTCGGCAACGCAAGCGCCCTGGATAAGAAAACGGAAAGCCTCGCATACCTGGCGGTTTTGTCGGCCCTGTGTCTCGAAAGCGGCATTCCGTTCCATACAGCGATTGCAAAAGAGGCCGGCGCGTCGCGCGAAGAGGTGATCAGTGCGATACTGGTCGGCTTACCAGCGGCGGGTAATGTCGTTATGCGGGCTTTGCCCGTTGCTGTTCAAGCTTACGACTCACACACAAGGTCTGCCCATGAAGGAGTCAAAGATAAATAGGGACTGGCATCACGAGCACCGGATGCCTGCCGGCGCAACAATGGAACAAAGGCTGGAATGGCACCTCGATCATGTCCAACACTGTGGGTGTCGCCCCATTCCCGCAAAGATCGCTGAAGAAATGAAAAAAAGAGGGATATCCGCACACAATAAATCGCTCACGCAGGAATGACAGAAAAAACCGCCCAAGGCGATGCCTTGGCCCGGATCGCCCATAGTGTCACCTCTTAGTGTTTCCGCCTCTTGTAATTTCCTTCTGCGGTCGCCCGCCGAGTTTACCATTAGCCCGCAAGGCGGCGGATTTTGCGTCTGAGGTGGCCTTCCCCCCTGCTTTGCCCAGTTGTGCCGCCATCCAGCGGCGAGAGCCGAGAAGGATATATCGACGCTTTGCGAGGCGTATACTCAAACTCCTGATTCTTCGTGGTGAATGCTTGCCACTTCAGCGTACGTGCTGCTCCCGATACACGAAACGCCCACCCCGCTTAAAGTATGCTTATCTTTAGGAAAATGTCAGGCTTTCGATTTGCAGCTTAAATGAATAACCATCTCCATCTGGCAGTAAGGAGGTCGTATATGGATTTTGTCTTGAAAGACGAGATCAGGGAACTCATGCAAATAAGGGACGATTACTGTGTCTCGGTTTACCTGCCGACTCATCACGCCGGGCGGGAAACCGAACAGGACCCCATCCGGCTGGATAACCTTCTTCGAGGCGCCGAAAAGGAACTGGCAGCGAGGGGAATGCGCTCTGCAGACGCCAGGAACCTTCTCGAACCTGCTTTCAATCTTATGAAAGAAGGCTTTTTTAACCGGCGCCTCGCCGACGGTCTGAGTATTCTCATCTCCAAAGACCTGTTCAAAAGCTTTCGGCTGCCGATCCATTTCGATGAACGGGTCTCGGTGGGTCGGCAATTCTATCTCAGGCCGCTCGTGCCGATGCTGCACTGCTGCAAGAGGTTTCTCATCCTTGCGGTGAGCCGCAAGAGCGTTCGGCTCCTGGAGTGCACTGAATTCGGGGTGAATCAAATCGAGCTGAAAAATGTCCCGCAGAGCATGCGCGAAGCACTCGGTTACGATCCCGAGTCAGCTCCTCTTTTCCGGATGGCGACCCAGGCTTCCAGCTCCGGGGCTGTCTCCATGATCCACGGCCGCGGTGGCGGCGCGGAACCTGAAAAGGAGCACCTCTGGAACTATTTTCAGATTTTGAAGGACAGTCTCCATCCGTATCTGAGAGAAGAGAATTTACCACTTGTATTTGCGGGCGTGGATTATCTTTATCCAATGTTCAAGCTGGTGGACGTATATAAGAATACCGTGGGAATTATCGAGGGAAACCCCGACGGCCTGGATTCGCAGGAGCTTCTCAAGCGAGGCTTGCCGGCAGTATCGCCGTATTTCCGCGTGGAGCAGGAGCAGGCAATCGAGCGTTACGAGGATCTTTTGGGAGGATCGCGTGCATCTGAGAGTATCGAGGAAATTTTGACGAGCGCCGCTACGGGAAGAATTGACACGCTTTTTGAGGACATCGGCGTACAGAAATGGGGAAAATACGACTCCGTTACGGGGCAGGTCGAGGTTCACTTAGGGCAACAAAACGGGGATGAAGAGCTGCTCGATGTGGCCTTCGCCCAAACGTATCTAAACGGTGGAAACGTTTACGCGCTCGAATCGGCGCGAATGCCGTGCGATAGCGGGGTTGCCGCTATATTCAGGTACTGATAATCTGCCTAGAGACACCACTGCCGCAGTTTGTCGATCATCGGATAATTGGTGAGGTCGTGGTGGATGGGAGTTACCGAGATGTACCCCATGGCCAGCGCATGGGAGTCCGCATCGCGGTTTTCGTCCTGCTGGATAGATGCGTTTGTCAGCCAGTAGTAGACGTGACTTCGCGGGTCTATCCGGCGATCGTATCTTTCGAGGCACTTGAGATTGCCCTGCCGGGTTACGCGGACTCCGAGGATTTTGTCTGCGGGCAGGTTCGGGATGTTGACATTGAGGCATACGCCGGGCGGCAGCCCCTCTTTCCCAACTTTGGCGACAAGTTTTGGAATGAATTCGGTTGCGGCGCTGAAGTTAACAGGCATAAAAGAATCGATTGAGACGGCTATTGCCGGAATGCCTAGAACAGCCGCCTCTGTTGCAGCGGAAACCGTGCCCGAGTAGATTACGTTTACTCCCACATTGGCCCCGAGGTTGATGCCTGACACGACAATCTCGGGAGGCGGGTTCATCAGTTCGCTTACCGCGATTTTTACACAGTCGGCCGGGGTCCCCTTCAGGGCGTGCCCAAAAAAATGGCCGTTACGGTTTACCTGGTTGACGCGCAGGGGATCCAGCCAGGTAATCGCATGCCCGACGGCGCTTTGTTCGGTTTCAGGGGCGACGACGGTGACCTCGTGGTCCAGGGACAGCGCCTGGTAGAGAGTCTCTATCCCTTTTGAAAAAATCCCATCGTCATTAGTCAGAAGAATCTTCATAATATTCGAGTTCAGCCTTTAATTTCAGTGCGTTTCTTGCCGCTTCGATGCCAAGCTCCAGGGCTTTCCTGTAAAAGTCTTCGGTCCCGCGTTCAATCCGGCTCATTACGGCCGCCTTCAGGCTGCTCAGCGAGACAGCCCCGGACAGGGTCGCAAGAGCACCAAGCGCGACGATGTTCGCGGCTATTTCTTTTCCCAGCTTTTCGCGGGCTATCTGTGTAAACGGGATTGCAACGGCCCGCGAAGTGGGAAGCTGGCTGACCAGAGTCGAATCAACTATTAGCATTCCTGCCGGTTTGAGGTCAAAAAAATAAGCGTCGCATGATTTCTGGCTCATGGCCAGCAGCAGGTCAGGTTTTATGGCCTTTGGATAGTCTATTTCCTGGTCGCTTATCACAACCTCCGCCTTGCTCGCCCCTCCCCGTGCCTCGGGGCCGTAGCTCTGGGTCTGACAAACGTACTTCCCGTCATATATCCCCGCCGCCTCAGCGAGAATGACCCCGGCGAAAATCAGGCCCTGCCCCCCGGTGCCGCTCAGTCGTATTTCATATCTTTCCATCGGGTTTCTCCCGTCCTGACACCATGGCCCGGGCCGCCTGCCGCACCTTTTCGTATTCCTGGGTATAGACGGGCAGGTCCCGGTCGGCCAGAATGCCTATCGTGAATTTTCCCCGGAGTTGCTCTTCCGTCATCTCTTTGGCTTTTTCCACCCGAACGGCTGATTCCTTCTGCCAGTGAAGCATCTCCACCGCTGTGCCCATGCGGTTTTTTCTTCCGTACTGCGTATGGCAGTGGGTGACGGCTTCGACCACGGCGAACCCTCGCTTGACAATGGCCTTGGCGATAAGCTCATCGAGCAGGGAAGCATGATAGACCGTGCCCCTGGACACCATGCTTGCCCCGGCCGTAACGGCCAGTTCCGCTATCGAAAAGGCATGTTCGACGTTTCCGTAAAGCGCGGTTGCGGCAATAGCCCCATACGGGGTTGTAGGCGAATATTGCCCGCCTGTCATTCCGTAGATGCTATTGTTGACCACGATGGCGGTAAGGTCCAGATTGCGCCGGGCGGCATGGATGAAGTGGTTGCCTCCGATTGCCGTGGCGTCGCCGTCACCCATTATCACGATGACGTTGAGCTTGGGATTGCCGAGCTTTATTCCGGTGGCGAATGTAAGAGCGCGTCCGTGTGTCGTGTGCAGGGTGTTGAAGTCTACGTAAACGGATATCCTTCCCGAACACCCTATACCGGAGACTATGACGATCTCGTCTTTCTCCAGTCCCGTAGCGTCGATTGCCCGGATGAGCGATCCGAGCAGGATGCCGTTTCCGCATCCGGGGCACCAGACGTGAGGAAACCTCTTATCATGGCGCAGGTATTTGTGGACTAGTCTTGTAACTTCAGTCATTTTCACATCCTGAGCAGGCGAATCAGGATTTCGTTCGGCGTTATAAGGTTGCCGTCTATGCGGTTCAGGGTTTCAACCCGGGTCGCTCCCTCGTTTATTCTCTTGACCTCTCGAGACATCTGCCCCATGTTCAGTTCCGGGACGAGCACAGCCCTGACCCGCCGCAGAACCGGTTCAATGGCGTGTCTCGGAAAAGGCCAAAGCGTAACGAGCTGTATAAGTCCTGCCTTAACTCCTCGTTCGCGCGCTTCTCTTACCGCCCGGTGCGCCGAACGGGCCACAGAACCATAGGCAACCACCAGCACCTCCGCATCCTCGGTCATTTCTTCCTCTATTTGCATAATGTCGGAGAAGTGCTGAGTGATCTTTCTGAAAATGCGGTTCGAGAATGCGGTGATCTCGTCCTGGCGCTCGGTTGGAAATCCACGCACATCGTGAATCAGCCCGGTTACATGATACCGGTACCCGTCTCCGAACACGCTCATCGGCGGGACTCCCCGGCTATTGTCCTCGTAAGGTATGTACCAATCGGGAGGCATATTTGGCCTTATGCGGTCGATTACATCCACCTCTTCGGGACGGGGCAAATAGATCTTTTCCCGCGTGTGAGCGACGACCTCATCGGCCAACACGATTACGGGGGTGCGGTATTTTTCGGACAGGTTGAACGCCCGGACCGTGGTAGTAAAGCAATCACGGGTCGTGGATACGGCCAGAACGATTATCGGGTGGTCTCCGTGAGTTCCCCACCGCGCCTGCATCACATCGCCCTGGCTGACTTTAGTGGGCAGCCCCGTGCTTGGACCTCCCCGCATGACGTTGACAATTACGCATGGGACCTCGGCAGTGCAGGCAAAACCGAGGTTTTCCTGCATAAGAGAAAACCCGGGGCCGCTGGTAGCCGTCATCGACTTCACCCCGGCAAGGGAAGCCCCGATAACCGCGCCAAGGCTTGCGATCTCATCCTCCATCTGGATGAAGGTGCCATCGACAGCGGGCAGCCTGTATGACATCACCTCGCTGATTTCGGTGGCCGGGGTTATGGGGTAGCCGGCAAAGAAACGGCAGCCCGCGGCAAGCGCACCCTCAACTATGGCCTCGTTGCCCTGGAGAAGAAGCTGGCGCCCGGGAGGTCTTTTTGCTGTCAAGACGGGTCTCCCTTCAGCAGATCTTTTTCATGGACCCGTATGGCAAAATCCGGGCAATGGAGCTCACACCAGCCGCACCCGGTGCACCGGTGTGAATCGATCTTGGTCGGGGCGCCATCTTCGTCCAGATGGATGCATTCCCGAGGGCAAAAAGCCGCACAGATGCCGCAGGATTTGCACCAGTCCCGGAAAATATCTATCTCGAAACATCTCTTGTTTTTTGGCGCATCACCGGCTGTAGCCTGTTCTTCTTTTTCGGATTGGCTCGCGCTCCTGCCCTTGCGCCGTTGAGCTCCTTTGCCCGCCTGTCGATCGCTTTCCATAGGTCCTCGGTATGAAAAATATTTGTGACAGTTTGTATCTATAAACGAAAACCGCGGTTTTGAACAGAGGGGGGAAGGGTGGAGCAAATCAATGTTTTTCGACATAATTTTTCGACATAAAAGAACCAGAATAAAAGATTTCTAAACCCGAAAATGGATGTTGAAACAGGATGTCTGATGTTTGACTTCTGCCTTTGGGAGGTCTATTTTGCATACTGTTGAAAAGGGGCGCCGGGTTAATATTCCGACCCGGCTTTGAGTAGTTCGTGAGTTATAGATTTATCTGCCGTACGACCTGAGAGCCGCTCCAGCGTCCTGTTTGAGGTTTAGATATCCGACGTCCAATTGTGAGAAAGGGCATGACGATGAAAAGGGCACCATTTCATGTGACCGTGGCCGCAATCTTTCTTCTTCTCGCCTCCTGTGCATCTATCCCGCAGCTCTCCCAGTTAAAGCCGCTTTCGGAGGGCGAGGCGAGGCTGACTGGAATCGAAATGCCGGAATACGTCCGCGAAAATCTGACCTATGACATAATTCTGAGAATCGACTCCGAATCGACGCCGCAAATCACGAGGGCCTGTTTCCGCTGGTTGTCGGAGGAGCTTTCTTCCAACTCGCCATCCCTTTCCTGCTATGCGAACAACGGGACCTTCGGGCCTGGTGGCCAGTGTGTCAATTCGACCGCCGAGGTAACCCCCGGTTCCTCTTCATTTTGCGTCGATGCCTCAAATATCAGGACCGACGTCCCCGGTAGGCTCTATGTCAAGGTCCGTCCGGTCGGTCTCAGTGCCAGCTACAACAAGCTCGAGGGAAGAGTCGAGTATATTTCCGGCGGACAGGTGCGAGTGACCAACGCGGTCAAGACACAAGTGATCGTTGAGGAGTAGAAAACCACCTCCTTAGATAGAATGTAATCAACCTGGTGGTTAAGGTGCGCCGCGAAATTTCAGGCATTAATCGCAAGGCAGGTATTTTTCGAGTTCCCTCCAGTCCCATGGAAGACAGGTTTTTTCCTGTAACGCCGGCCATGGCCAATCACAGGGAAGTGGCGACTCGAACCGGATTTTCTCGTTGCGCACAGGGTGATTGACAATCAACTCTTTGGCGAAGAGCGCGATCTGTTTTTGAGGAAGCGGAGCGGGTGCTCCGTAGCGCAAGTCGCCGGCAACGGGATGACCGGCGTATGCAAACTGAGCGCGTATCTGGTGCCGCCGGCCCGTCTCGAGCTTTATTCGAACAAGAGTGCGGCCTTGCGAGAAATCGAGCGCGGTAAATGAAAGTCTCGCCTCCTGAGCCCCGGGGGTTTTCTCGGATACCACCACGCTGGACCGGTTTTCGCGCCTTTCGATGAAATTGACCAGGCGGCCCGATTTCTTCTTCAATTCCCCCTCCAATACAGCTAAATAGTACTTATCTGCTGTTCCCATGCGGAATTGCTCGCTGATCCTTGCGGCCGCTTTGGAAGTGCGGCAAAAAAGCACGACCCCGGCAACCGGTCTGTCAAGCCTGTGAACCATGCCGAGAAAAACCCGGCCGGGCTTTTCATAGACGTGCTTGAGCCAGAGCTTGCCAAGTTCGAGAAGCGAGACTTCCCGTGTCTCGTCGGATTGCACCAGAAGACCGGCCGGCTTATAGAGAACCAGCAGGTGATTATCCCGGTAGAAAACCGGCCAGAGTGGATGAAAGAAAAAGTCTTCGTTCATAACTGTTTCGGCTCGCGCGTTTTATGGCCGGCCCGGGTGGGTGGAGATGTTATACATAGCGGCATAAACTTATCCGGAGTTTTTTGGCGCAGAAGAATTTGACGCCAAAATATTTGGCATAGAAAAATTTGACGCCGAAAAGCCGGACAGACACCAGACTATCCATAGAGGGTATTTTGTCACCAGCACCTCCACACAGACACGGCGTTGAACCCGACATCGGGCAGCTTTCGAGAATTCTGCGCGCATCGGGTATTGCGTTGTCGCCGGCCCAGACAGGGCAGCTTTGGAAATATCACCAGTTGCTGAGACAATACAACCAGGAACTGAACCTCACCCGGATATACAACTTCGAGAGCATGGTTCGGAAGCTCTATATAGATTCGATCCTGCCCGGCCGAATCGTCGATTTGCCCTCACCTTTGATGGACCTTGGGAGTGGAGCGGGAATGCCCGGGATACTTCTTAAAATTGCAAATCCCAAAACCGAGATCATCCTGGCCGAGAGCAGGCGCAACAGGGTCGAGTTCATCGAAACAGTCCTCCGGGAGCTTGACCTCAAGAAGATAGGAATCCTGGGGCACAGCATAAACGCTTCGACTGAGGCGCCCGTAAACGGGGTCATAACCCGTGCCGTGGAGACCATCGGCAAGACCCTGGACAGAATCGCCGGATCGCTTGCCAAAGGCGGGTTGGCAATATTTATGAAAGGTCCGAAGTGCGAAGAGGAAATAGAAGAGGCAGTTGATCGTTTTGGCCGCCGTTTCCGGTTAATCAGGGACCATCATTACCGCATACCGAATTCACATGACGAGCGCAGGCTCGTTGTATTCGAGCGGTTGGATTCACCGCCCTGGGCCAGAAAGATTGAGCTTGCAAAGGAAAACCTTGTGAGAATCATCGAGAGCGAAAACAACGAAACCTTTAAAAATCTCAAGAAACTTCTTGCTCCCCGCGGCATACGCAAACAGTTGCACGCACTCGTTTTCGGCCAGAAGCAGGTGTCGGAGACGCTGGCCGGGCTTCCCGAAAAGTGCGTCGCATGGATCAGCCGAGGGGACCGCAACCCGCCCCCTGACGACGCTCCGCAGCATCTGATGTGGTATCAACTCGATCCTGCCCTTTATGAAACCCTTGATATTTTCGGGACCTCCTACCCGATAGTACTCGTGAAGATAGAAGAAATCCCCAAGTGGGCGCCGTCGGATGGCTTGCCTCAAGGGTGTACGCTTCTCGTCGGGTTTCAGGACCCAGAGAATGTCGGGGCCGTAATCCGGTCAGCCGTAGCGTTCGGCGCTGCCGGGATCGTAATGCTTGCCGAGGCGGCGAACCCCTATCATCCAAAGTCTGTAAGAGCATCCGGAGGAGTGGTCTTCCGGGCCAACCTGCTGCAGGGACCTTCGATACACCATTTGCCGGAGGACTTGCCGATTGTGCCGCTCTCAAAGGAGGGCAAGAAAATTTCGGATTTCGAATTTCCCGTAAAATTCGCGCTGCTCCCCGGGATCGAAGGGCCGGGGCTGCCGGACAGGTTTCGAAAAGCAGGAGTTTCGATTCCAATTTCTCAAGAGGTGGAATCGCTCAACGCGGTGGCCGCCACGGCAATCGCGCTGTTTGTGTGGGCGGGAAGTCAGGACTGAGCGGGCGCCAGCTTTATCGTGACGCGCCGGTTCGCGTGCCTGCCCGCCTCAGTAGCGTTCGAGGCTACGGGCTTCGCCTCCCCCCAGCCCCGGGCCTTAACTCGGGAGGACGCCACGCCTCTTGCAACCAGGGCCTTTTTTAAGATCCACGCCTGCAACTCCGATAACACGAGGTTTTCCTCTTCTGAGCGGATGCAGTCCGTATGTGCGTCCACCACTATGTCGGTTTTCGGGTATTTGTTGGCGACGTCGGCCACGATGTCGATCTCCTTGCATGTGGCCGGTTTTATGCTGTCCGAACCGGATTCGAAGAGTGTGTCGGATAGGATCGTTATGAATACAGCGCTTTCGCGCCTCTCGATTGCCGTTCCGTCAAAACGTCCCAGGCATGCTTGAAGCTCGACTTTTTGCCTGTCCAGATAGTCGAGCTCGGAGGCTACGGGAACAGGCGGTTCGCCGCGGTTTGACGTGCCCGCGCACGCGGCCATGGTAAGAGAGCAGAAGATCACCAAAAGAGACCATCCCCGTCTCATGCCGTTCCTCTTGTCGAGATTTTGCGCCGCAAAAAAACCTTTTCTCCCGCTACCCAATCCAATAACAGAATCGTAGAGTCAAAGCAAGCGGCGCGGAATGTCTCGCAAGGTGGCGCAATCGTTCTGAAATTGTGGATCTTTATGGATCAAATCAGGTAAAAAGTGTTATTTTTATGCTTCGACATAGACATCATATGTTTTTCGCTAACCTTATCCTTGGCGCGGCCAAAATGGCAGGCAAACTCTACCGCGACTATAACTCTTATTTACGGGAAACCTTCGGCTGCCGAGTTCAGAAGATTACGCTGGATGCCGGCCTCAACTGTCCGAACCGCGACGGGACCCTGGGGCGCGAGGGCTGCATATACTGCAACGAGAAGGGTTCGGGAACGGGGGCCGCGCGCTTTGCGAGCATCTCCGAGCAGATCAGGACAGGCAAGGAAAAGCTGGCTCGAAAATATAAAGCCGGAAAATTCATCGCTTATTTCCAGTCATTTTCCAACACCTATGCGCCTCTTTCCAGGCTCGAGGCCCTCTACGGCGAAGCCCTCGCAGATCCCGACATTGTGGGCCTGAGTATAGGCACACGTCCGGACTGCGTTTCCGATGAAACGCTCGATTACCTGGCACGGCTTGCTCAAAGCCACCTCATCTGCATGGAATATGGCCTCCAGTCTGCAAAAGATGAGACCTTGGAGCGCATCGGCCGAGGGCATTCGGTGGCGGCTTTCATCGACGCAGTCGAACGAAGCCGTGCGAGAAAAATCCCCGTCTGCGCGCATGTAATACTCGGGCTGCCCGGCGAAAACACTGAAGATATGCTCGATACGGCGAGGTTTGTTGCCCGCCATGGCGTTCAGGCTGTGAAAATACATTTGCTCTACGTTATCAGGGGAACGGGGCTCGAACGGATGTACAGGGCCGGGGCGTATTCGTGTCTGTCCCGCGACGCGTACGCCGCCGTTGCCGGAGAATTTATTGCGCTGCTGCATCCGCAGATGATTATTCAGAGACTCACGGGAGACCCGCACCCGGAAGAGCTTGTGGCGCCGCTGTGGGCGCTTGAGAAGGCGCGTAATATTAAAGCTGTTCAAACATATATGGAGACAAACGGGCTGTATCAGGGGAAGTATTACGGCTAAAATCCGCTTTTCATCGTGTAAAGACTCTTCTATATTGAATCGACAAGCGATTTTTCGATCGACGTTGGATACCAAATGGGTGTCGGCGCCCGGAGCTGAACCCGCAGCCGGAATATCACCGGCAGGCGGGAAAGACCCCAAAGCAGGAAAATTGAATGGAGCCTGAGATTCCCGATATTGAAAAAATGCGCAATCGGTTGCTGGAACTTATCCTGGAGTATGCCTTTCAGTTTTCGGAAACTCCCGCATTCAAGCTGGCGCACGGCGGAACGAGCCGGTTTTACTTCAACTGCAAGCGAATCACTCTGGATCCGGAAGGACAATACCTGGTCGGAAACCTGGTTTTCGAGGCGGTCAAGGATTTCGGAATAAGCGCCATCGGGGGCCTCACGCTGGGCGCCGACCCGATTGCGAACGCAACCGCCTACAGTTCATGGCTGAAGGGCCGGCCTATCCAGTCGTTCATTGTGAGAAAAACCAGCAAAGACCATGGAATCATCGCCGCCATAGAAGGAAAGGTAACGGCCGGAGATCGCGTGGTAGTCGTCGACGACGTTGTTACGACCGGCGGTTCGACGCTTCAGGCCATTTCCGCGTGCAGACAGGCGGGACTCGATATCGTGGGCGTCCTCACACTCATCGACCGGCAGGAAATGAACGGCCGGGAAAATATCGAAAAGCAAATCCCGAACTTCAAAGCTCTGTTCACTCGCGATGAGGTCATGCGAATGTACCGCGGCCTGAATCCTCACGGTTAGCCAAAGATGCCCGGTTCCTCTGTCCCTTGTTGTGTTTTTGCCCCGTCCGCCCTTTATATAAATTCAAGAATGGTTACTTTCTGACAAGATATATCCGGTAGGTCTGCTCAGATTGTCTGAACGGCTCCACCGGCAGCGTTTAAAGCTGAGGTCCGGGAGAGTGACATGGCTAAAAAACTCGAAAAAGACGAATTGACGGTGGCTTGTTCTCCGTTCCTCGCCGGCGACGGCATGGGTCGAAATCCTATGGATGAACAGGCCAAAGGAAGTTTGGAGCAGTACTCGCAAACCTTCGGAAAATACCTCTCGGAGAAGGATGGGGAGAAGAAATTTACTGAAGAAGAAAGGCAAAGGAGAGAACGCGCCAAGAAGGCGAACAGGATTTACAAGCAAGTCTGCGAAGACCTCCAGTTGAGTGCATGCTTTTTCAACAATTTCGGAGATTGGAGCGAATATGTCGATGGCAGGATGAGCGACGCCGAGTTCCAGGGCCACGCAATCACACGAGCCCAAAAGATGATGGCGAGCCAGAACTGAGTTCATCCTTGAGGATTGGAAAAAACCGGGCATAGTCCCGAACATATAAGGGGGGAGATCAGTGTTCCGATTACCTCCTGGCAGATGGGCCGCATTTTGATAAAATGAAAATGCGGCTCGTTTTTTTTGGGGGGGGGCTGGATTGAAATCGAAACGCCATGCGCAATACTGGATTGAAAAGCTTAATATGACCAAACACCCGGAGGGCGGGTTTTTCGCCCCGGCTTTCCGCGCATCGGAGCAAATCAAGAAGGATGGTCTCCCGGACCGTTTCGCCGGGAATCGCGCGATGGTGTCTTCCATTTACTATTTGCTCGAAAAGGGCCGGTTTTCCACCTTCCACAAATTGAAGTCCGTCGAGATCTGGAACTTCTTCGAAGGCGATCCTCTGACGATCCACATCCTAGATCCACTCGGCGCTCTAACCGAAAAAAAGCTGGGGCCAAATTTCAATAAAGGAGAGTCTTTCCAGGCCGCCATAGAGCCGGGGAACTGGTTTGCGGCCGAACACCATGGCCCGGGAGAATTCACCCTTGCAGGGTGCACGGTGGCGCCCGGTTTTGAATGGGAGGACCTGGAGATTGCCGGGCGGGCTGAGCTGCAGGCAAGATATCCGCAACATGCCGAGATCATAGAGCGGTTGACAAGGGCGCAAGCACAGTCAACCCACATTCTTTGAAGCTGCCAATCGCCCTGCCGGGATTGGAAACTGTGAGGAACGCGTGCGCTATTTGGCGATGGCCTCTCCATAGAGTGCGTTGACGCTGTCGTCAAAAAAGGACGTATATATACATAGATCTTGGCCTGAGAGACTGTAACTGTTCACTCCATTGGCCATGTTAACGTTACCTGTGCGTCCTGGAGCGAAATTAATTATCCAAGGACCGCCGCTGCATCCCCCAAGCTGAGTGGTGCCGATCCCCGTGGGGTTGGGGGTCTCGGTGGTATCCAGTGCCGCGTAGGATGCTTCCGTGTCCACCATAAACTTCCCATCCCAGGGTGAAACGGCCGGGTATCCGAACATGCTCCAGTGCAATACTCTCGATTGATTGTAAGCGAAGCCCAGATGTCCAACCTCCTCGGAGAGTTTCTCCCCTGCCCGCGACAGATTCTTGACTACTGCAAAAGCGATGTCGCGCCCCATATTTCCGCCATTAAGGTAGCCGGAAAAAGTCAAAACCGAGGATGCCGTCCACTTGCCGAATGGCTCTAACCCATTGCGATAGGCCGGAACGAAGATCCAGTGGGTGTAGTAGGTTCCCTTCCCGTCACATACGCAATGTCCAGCCGTCAAAACGGCTCGCCCACCGATGGAGGCGCCCGAACACACAAAATCACTGCCTTGGCCATCCGTGAAGAAAACCTTTCCGATAGTCTTGTACGGGTAGGGCGTAGAAGTTGATCCGTAAATAGAAGCCAATACGTAGAAAGTGCTGTGGGGTGGAGGGTATGCGTATCCGTTGGACGTGCCGCCTGTTAACGGGCTCAGAGCGTCGGCCTCGGCATCGAGGAGAATATCGGCAGTTGGGCCTGGTTTCTGTTTAGGGTCGTAACCAGGGTAATAGCCGGGTAAACCGGGGGGTTCTTCGATGGTTCCGGTCACAGTTTGCTGCACAGTGGCGCTTATTTTGGGAGTGGGATGGGGTATCGCTTTCTGCATTCTCTCTGCGGTCCAATACTTGGCTGCGGCCGCGCTCTGGTCTTCGGAAATGTCGTAGGTGGAAATCGCCTCTGTGGCCCAGGTTCCAGCGGCTGATGCAACGATGAGGAAAAGAACTCCGAACGTAATCCAAACAAATTTTCTCACTGATGTCCTCCTTGAGCTGCTTCCTGCTCAACTACAAAAAATGGCGGCCTATAGGAATGAGAAACGACTATAAGAGAAAGCTCCACATAAGATCGTTTACTACTCAAAATACAGGAACAGTCATACAATATTCCAGTCAGTGAGATTCAAAGCCTCTCGCTTCGATCATGACAACGTGAGTGAAATCGGTATATTCGTAAAATATCATAAACCTATTCTTGTCCGATCTTAGGATTTGTGATGATGCTGAAGTCCCATTTTTGCTGCGTATGGGGCCTGATTCTTGCGCATATTGCGTGCACGGATACAAAGAAATCAGACAAATTCATCAAAATCAGTCTAAAGGGGATAGGCGGCAAGCGCATGATTTAATTTGAAATACGTTGACGGGGAACACTGCGGAAACCGTTGGCGCTCTGGTTGAAAAAAGGCCGGGGCCCAATTTCAACATGGGAGAATCTTTGCAGGCCGCCATAGAGCCGGGGAACTGGTTTGCCCCTGAACACCAAAGCCCGGGAGAATTCACTCTGGTCGGGTGCACAATGGCGCCCGGTTTTGAGCGGGAGGACATGGAGATTGCCAGGCAGGATGAGCTGAAGGCGCGGTATCCACAACACCTGGAAATTATTGAAAAGCTGACAAGGGCTTGATGAATTAGAAGTCGCTTTTCCCCGGGCCTTGCCAAAGCTGGCCAAAGAAGGCCTCCCCCGAACGCCCGACACGGACACACATCGTGCGGTCGCCTTCCGCGCTAGGCGGGATACATCGCCAGGGGGTACGCAATAGAATGATATTCTTCTGCTTAGTGTTGCATATAGTCTCTCATACGAGTTGAATTAGTGTCTCATGTCCCCACGGGACACCCATCACATCATTTTCGTTCATCCTGGCGGGCCGGAGCTAATTGATAGGCAGGCAGCTCCGGATTTTGCCGGCCCACCCACCAGAGTACTCGGACAGATTCAAAAAATAATTCAGGACGAGAAAGATAGAACTGCTCAAACCGACCCCCCGTTCAATTGAACATGCATGGGGTTTGACCCGGACCTGACCCTGTTCTCTCCATGTTCACTCATTAACCCCTGCATGGAAAATATTTTTCATCGCTGCTTTTTGCCGCTTCTGGTTGCCGTTTTGGGGAAAAGAATCGTTCCCCGTATCATATTCGCCGCACATGGGGAATTTCTTGAGTCAATTGCGGAAGGTCATTCGTACAGGCCGAGATCAACAGGAAAGCGCTGATCATGGGAAGGCAGAGCTTCCCGCTTCCCACTTCCCGCTTCAAAGGAGTTTAGCCGATGCCTATAGTTCCGGGAGACCCATTCGTTCCATCGGTCATGCCGCAGGACCAGACGATCTACAATACCATCGATCGCGCAACCCCCGAGGCTTTCGGCGGCCAGGTCGGGCAGACACTTAGCCAGGCCGGGGATATGCTTGCTCAGCATGCGGTTCAAAGACAACAGCTTGCAAACGAGACGAACGTAAACGACGTTTACACCAACCAGTTCGCACCGACTGCCCGCGATATCTACCAAAACTATATGAAGCTCGAAGGCAGGGAAGCGGAAGCGCGCTATCCCGAATTCCAGCAGCAAATGAACGATTTGCGGACCCAAACGCGCGCAAACCTGCCCAATCCGATGCAACAAAAGGCATTTGATGCGATAAGCACAAGGCGAGTCGAAATGGACCTCGACGGCATGGCGCGCTATGCCGCCGCTCAGACAAAGGCATGGCAATGGAATACCCACACGGCCATGATCGGGAACCCTCACCGATGATGCGGAGGCTAATTATAACGATCCTCACCGGCTAAGAGAAATATCGGACCGCCTCGACAAAGAGACTGTGAACTACGCGAACAGCCACGGTTGGAGCAATGAAGTATACGCATATCAGATACACAAAAACAACGACAGGCTATGGAGCGCCGTAATCAAGCGCCAGGCGCTGACGGACCCCGAGGGGGCCTTGGCGTCATATCGCGACGCGTCTTCTTTAAAGAGGCTAGCCGGAGAAGCGCAGTTTTTTTTTTTTTTTTTTTTTTTTTTTTTTTTTTTTTTTTTTTTTTTTTTTTTTTTTTTTTTTTTTTTTCGAAAGCACGCCAGGGAGTTGACCCGAGCACGGCCCTGACCATCTGGAGCGCGGAAGGCGGCGTAACGAACCCGGCCGCGCAGAACCCCGATTCCTCCGCAACGGGAATATCCCAGCATACGGCTGCAACTTGGGGGGATTTGGGCGGCACTGACCAGAACAGGACGGATGGCAAAAAACAGGTAGAACTCGGCGTTGCCTTAACGAAGCAAAACAGCGCGGCCCTTACCAAAGATTTAGGCCGCCGGCCGCAACCATGGGAAGTTTATCTTGCCCACCAGCAGGGAATCGGCGGGGCCACAGCGCTTCTTCACGCAGACCCCAACTCCAACGCAGCAGAAGTCGTCGGAAATCCGGAAGCGATCACCCTAAACGGCGGCACTCCCGACATGAGCGCCGGCGAGTTCATCAATACCATCAAAGGCTACGTCGACCGGCATTCGATGATGTACGCCGCAAACGGGGTCCCGACCGCGCAAAACCTCAAAGAGAACTACGAAGCCGGTCTACAGGCGGTAACCGATCTTGCGCGGCAGGAGCACCCCGGAGACCCTGCAGCAGAGCAGCGATATCGCAGCCACTACATCCAGCAAGCGGGGCAGCAGCTTCACGCCGAAAACATGACCAATCAAGCGAACTGGAATATCCTTAATGCGGCATTAAACGGTCCAAACGCCATTAAATCCGAGCAGGACCTGATGACCAATCCTCGGCTGGTGGATGCCTACAACGCCATTCTAAAAACCGATCCTTCCGCTTACAGGGTGGTGAATAACGCTATCAACGCCAACGCTTCCGCCGTGTGGGACCCACCGGCAACAGTGCAGACGAGTCGGCTCTACGACAATCTGAACGGCATGAAGGACACGGACCGCCCCCGATTCTCCGATCTGAATCTCATGTCATATTACGGCGGAATGCCTGCCGCGCAGTTGAACAGCCTGAGGGACGCACAGGACAGGATTCGTAAGAACGATCCAACCGAGGCCGCAAAACACACGGATCTTATTTCCTCGATCTCCGCGGTTAAGGACCTGACAATCCAGGCCGCCGCTTCAATCGAATCCTCGTTCTACAAAATGGACCTCACTTCACCCTTCCTGCCCGAGCAGCAAAAATGGATTGGATTTGTGGGCAAATACGGTCAGGCCCTCGATGACTGGCAGCAGAATAATAACAATAAA
>CAVUGX010000051.1:0-71456 GCA_963741035.1 uncultured delta proteobacterium | reverse complement strand
GTACCTATCCGGGCTAAAATGACGCTTTACTGTTTGCTAGTATTCCGCACGCGCCCTGGTAAGTGGGCCAAACCCGCTCTCAGCCACCTTCCACGCCTTTTCTTTGTCGATAAAGAACCATTTTTGGGAGATCGTGAGGGTCTGTACGGTCGGCGATGCGAGGCGCCAGTATTGGAAATAGATAATCGCAGTGCCCTTATGGCCCTTTTCTCCCGGCGTCACTTCCCTTACCTGGAAATCGACGATCCGGACCTTGCCTTTAAACCTGTCCGTCTCGGCCCAGAACTGCTCTTTTTTATCGGCAGGCACGAAAGCGGCCGCCTCCGTGTAATCCTCCCACCTGATAGCGCTGTTGTAGGCTTCAACCGAGGCCTTCAGCGCTTCCATCAATTTTTTCTCGTCGCGCACCCCCCCTGTCGAAGCACAGGATGCAGGGAGCAGCGTCAAAAACAGGATAAAAACGATCCAAAGTTTTCTCGGGGCTATCTTTCCGGATTGTGCCATAATCTCTCCATGAATAATCAAAAGCTGCAAAGCCATCGCTATATTACGGTATTGTCATACAGAAAATTCCTGCGATCAAGCTAATTCACTTTTTCTTTTTTCGAGTCAAAAATCACGCCTCACGGGTTCATTTATGTGTTATTCGGTCCCCTAATCGGTTAGAATAGAGACACCTGAAACCATTTCCCACACTGAGCGAATTCAATGCCCGAATACGTCTGGTGCAAAAATGACGAGTGCAGGATCCCTGCATTCCGATGCATCCTGTGCCGGTTGGACTGCTATGAAGTACGCGGTCGCGCCAGAGATGGTGAAATAAACCAAGTCTTTGATGTATTGAAAAATTCCGGAAGATTCAAGGAGCTTTTTGTCATGAAGCGCAAAGACAACGCCGAAGCGATACAGAGCCAGCTTTCTTTTTTCGAACGGAACGAGGGAAAAGAGGAGACCATGGAAAAAGCCGAACACGAAAACGGCAAAGCCGAACACGAAAACGGCAACAACGTCTTTCTCCTGGAAAACGGCAGGATCGCGCCATTTTCATCTGATGAATATACGGCCTCCACCCTTTACCAGGCCGTCGATTCCTTCAGTGTCGAGTGCAGGCTGGTTCGGCCCGAGGAGCCGGGGAGCATGGTTTTCGAAGGCAAAAAGCCGTCCCGAAAAACCGTGCCGATTCTTGTCCAAAAAGACGGAGAATGCGTGCTTTTGAATTCCTGGGACGAACTGGAATCAGAGCCCTCCAAGCTTGCCAGCGCTCACGAGGTGCTGGGAGCATTGCCTGTAAAGCAGGTTTTCGTTCTCAAAAGGAAATAGATTTGCCGTTTCCCGGTTGTAGTACCGGCGAGAATTACCCCCGGCGAGCAGTGGGCAGTGAATAGTGAATAGAAAAAGCAGGAACAAAGCGTGTTGATAATCCTGTTTGTCGCGAAAATAACGCCCACAAGAGGCTAGACTACGGTAGAGATCAACTGAAGCCCCCCAATCTACACTCCAGGGTTGTGCGAGTTGTCGATCGTTCAGGCGCCTTTTCATGGTTTCAGGGAGTCCCAATGGGACATGAGGTACTCCCGGAAAACCGATCGAAAAAGCGCGGTTAGGTAGGAAAGCGGGATTGTGGCGGCGGCGATGGTAAAAAGAGTCGCCGGTTCGCCGTGCCCGGAGTTGCAGGTCCATCCGCCAACGCCGCGCGTGATGAGCGCAAGCCGGGGTTGGAACCCTAAAAACACCCGCCAGATGTTCCCCATCTCCAGATCTCCAGATAGCACAGGCCTGACGGCCAAACCAAAAGCGATTCACCACAGAGACACAGAGAACACAGAGAACATAGAGAAAAACCGTTCGATAATTCCAAAAATCCGGTTGCCTGGTTCGAGGGGCCAAGGTCGATCTTTGGAGAACCGTTTCGAAAAAGACCTTGGACAGGATTTACAGGATTAACGGGAAAGCAGCAGGCCGAAGGCTAAGCAGGGGCTAATCCCGGGCGTTGATCGTGTTGTTACAGTTCTCTGTGTCTCTGTGGTGAATCGCTTTTCGTCTTTCAGGATTATTTCGAAAAAGACCTTGGACAGGATTTACAGGATTAACTGGACCGGCATGGTTATCCACTTTGCAATGTTGGCGTTTCACCGGATATGTCCTTTACTTTTCAGCGTCCGGCATTAGAAGAGAAAATAGCACGAATAACGCGGCCGTGGAAGGCGGCGCTACCGGTAGTTATTTTAACTAAAGAGAAGACCATGAACATCGATTTATTCTCTATTCTAATCTTTGGTGGTTCCCTGACCGCCGGCTTCCTGGGGGCGCTAACCGGACTTGGCGGCGGGGTCGTGATCGTCCCGCTGCTCACCCTGGTTTTCGGGGTGGATATCCGTTATGCAATCGGGGCTTCGCTTGTTTCGGTCATAGCGACATCGTCGAGCGCAGCCGCCGCCTATGTCAAAGAGGGCTTCTCAAACATTCGGCTCGGAATGTTTCTGGAGATGGCCACCACTTTCGGAGCGCTCCTCGGCGCAGCGGTTGCCGGCATGATATCCACCCAGATCATAGCGGTGATATTCGGAATCGTACTTCTGTATTCCGCCTTCCTCTCGGTTCGCGGGCACCCCTCCGATGCGGCTGCGGACACTCCCGACTTTATTGCAAATTCTCTGCACCTTGACAGCTCCTATCCCAGTCTGCACGGGATCGTTCCGTATCATGTGCATGCCATACCGACCGGATTCAGCCTGATGTTTTTAGCCGGGGCTTTATCCGGACTACTCGGAATCGGGTCGGGTTCCGTGAAGGTGTTGGCGATGGACCAGGCGATGCACGTTCCCTTCAAGGTTTCCACTACCACCAGCAACTTTATGATTGGTGTAACAGCCGCTGCAAGCGCCGGGATCTATCTCAATCGCGGTTACATCGATCCGGGACTGGCCATGCCGGTCATGCTCGGAGTCGTTCTGGGATCGCTTTTAGGCACGCGGGTCCTTGTCACTTCCGGGACTCGACTGCTGCGAATCGTTTTTGCATGGGTCATTCTGATCCTTGGTTTGGAAATGATCTATAACGGTATAATGGGATGGCTTTAGAGATGAATCTTAAAAGAATCGTGATTTCGGATGCAAGGATTGATGAAATCATCGGAAACCTGCTCCGGGCCGGAGTGATCGTTGCCTCTTTGATCGTCTTGATCGGCGGCGGTCTTTATCTTACCAGGCATGGAACGGAAGCGCCCAACTATCATATTTTCCATGGCGAACCTTCGGATCTGCGCAACGTTATGGGAATCATGAAGGACCTAGCCACGTTTTCAAGCCGTGGAGTGATTCAATTCGGCCTGCTCGTGCTGATTGCAACCCCGGTCATGAGGGTTTTTTTTACGGTGATTTCCTTCTTGATTCAAAGAGACCGGGTTTATGTCGGGGTGACCCTTATCGTCCTGGCAGTGCTCATTTTCAGTTTGGCCGGCGGGGCACGATGATGAATAGTGAATAGTGAGTGGTAGTAGTGAATAGTGAATGGTGAATAGTGAATAGTGAGTGGTGAATAGTGAGTGGTGAATAGTGAATAGTGAGTGGTGAAGGGGTGAAATTTTCGCAATTGTAACTTCAGCCTTCACGTCTGGAGCGAAGCGGGCTCCCGCCGGCGCCTGCGCAACTTCCCGGTAATGCATTTTACCTGCTTTCTCTGACCCATCCACCCATTCACCCGCCCTTATCCAACTCACCCACTCACCCGCACTTATCCCATTCACCCATCCACCCACTCGCCCACTCACCTATTCACCGGCATTGGCGCTATTCTTGAGGTATCCCGATAGAAATCCCCCTTTATTTAGTGTATGTATGTTCACCGACGACGGGCTGTTCCAGCTCGCTTTAGACCAGCCGCAAGCGGGGGGCCGCCTGAGCATGCATGCCGCACGTGATCCAAAACCGATAATCGTGAAACTCAAGCCGGCTCAAACATTGCCGGAGGCTGTTCTAAGGCCGGGGGAGAATAACGCGACCGACGATTGGAATGAACCGGCGGCGCTTCGGGATATTGCGTCCATTTTAAGGTCGGGGGGCCTGGTTATTTATCCAACCGAGACATTTTACGCGTTAGGGGCCATACTGGCGAGTGCCGAGGCGGTCGAAAAAGTTTTTGAAAAAAAAGGCAGGGATTTTAGAAAACCCCTTCCGCTTATCGCGGCCGACCGGGAGGCCGTTGTGAGCGCCGCGGCCGTGTGGCCCGAATCGGCGGAGGCACTGTCGCGCATTTTCTGGCCCGGTCCGCTGAGCATCGTCATCGAGGCGTCTGCGTCTCTTCCCCCTGTTTTGCATGCGGGAACGGGCAAAATCGCCATCCGCGTTTCTTCTCATCCCGTTGCATCATTCCTTGCCCGGGCAACGGGAGGTCTCATCATTTCAACCAGCGCAAACAGGGCGGGAGAACTTCCCCCGAGCAGTCCCGGCGCTGTCGATCGAGAATTGCTCCATTCCGTTGACGCTTTCCTCGACGCTGGAGATTTGCCGGGCGGTTTGCCTTCAACTATAGTAGATGTTACCGTTGGCCCGGCGGCGCTGATAAGGGCGGGCAAAATTGGTTGGGAGGAGATTCAACGGGCGCTTGAGGATAGTGAATAGTGAGTGGTGAATAGTGAGTGGTGAGTGGTGAATAGTGAGTGGTGAATAGTGAGTGGTGAATAGTGAATAGTGGGTGCTGATGATGAACTTGGCCCCCTGAACATATTACAGGATTTTGCGAGTTGTCGATGGGGAGGGCGTAAAGCCCTCCCCTGCGAATGGGCCGCGCGTAGATGCTGCTGGGTGGAGTTTGTCTCCGCCCGGGAAGGCGGGGATACCGTTGTGATGGGAAGAATCGAGGAGTGCACATTTTAATTCTAGTTTCGCTATTATTTCTGGTTCTGATCTGCGCTTTCGCGGCCTCCCACCGCTGGAAAAGGCTGGAGGAGGGCAACAAGCGCGTCGTGCTTTCAGGCGGTGGAACGGGCGGCCATGTCAACCCGGCACTGGCCATAGCCGAAGGCTTGAAGTCTCGTGAGCCCGAAACCCGCTTTCTTTACATCGGCGTCAAAAACAGGGCCGAAAGCGTTATCGTGAACAAAGCGGGATATGAGCTTCGTTTTGTCTCCTCCGAGGGATATCCCGGCATAAGTCTCTCTTTCCGGACTTTCCGATTTCTTTTCAAGCTCAGCCTGGGAATCGCTCAATCCATCGTTCTTCTGACCTCCTTTGCTCCAAAGTGGATAATTGCGACGGGCGGATATGTCAGCGCGCCCGTAATCATCGCTGCCGTTTTATTGAAAAAGCTGAAAATTGCGCGGATACAGATTTTTCTACACGAGCAGAACAGCATTCCGGGCCAATTGAACGGACTCATGGGAAGGTGGGTTGACAAGGTCCTGCTCACATTCCCGCAGACCCTGTCTTTTTTCCCGAACGCAACGGTCGTGGGCTATCCAATTCGCCACTCGATAGTCCCGATGCCTCCGGAGCAGGCAAGGGAAAGACTTTCCTTCAAAATCCCACAGGACCGGCAGGTCATATTCGCCTTTGGAGGCTCCCAGGGAGCGCGCACGATAAACCGGGCGATTATCGATGCGCTTCCTTTCCTTTTCCCGCACAGGCACAAGCTGTTCATAATACACGGCAGCGGCCTCGCCAGCTCTTCCGACTACGATGCGGCGGCGGATACCGAAAAGCGGGTTGAAAAAGCTCTAACTCCCGAGCAACGGGCTTTGCTGGACGAGTTCTATTACCGGCAGGATTACTTTCACCATATCGCCGAGATTTACTCGGTAAGTTCGCTGATAGTCTGCAGAAGCGGGGCCGGAAGCCTGAACGAGATCTCCCGCATCGGCAAACCGGTTCTTTTGATCCCGAAGGTCAATCTGCCGGGCGACCACCAGGTTATGAACGCCAGGGCCATGAAGAGCGCCGGCGCCGCCGAGATACTTTTTGAAGATACGGTCATGGAGAACTCAGGGCTGCTGGAGAAGCTGGACGGACAAGTCCTGGCTGAAAAAATATTAGCCCTGATCGAAGATCCGGACCGGCTGCAGCAGATGGCTGAGAATAGCAGGGACTTTCTCAGGCGAAAATCCATCGAGCGGATAATCAGCGAAATCTACGGTGATAAGCGTTTCTCGGACGGCAACGGCCGCCAGGAGGCGCCCTACAGGGACCTGGTGGGAAACGCCGGGCTCCTGCAGATGCTTTCCAAAGCCTATAGCCGTTCCGGGCACAACTTCGACCCCGCTGCCGAGGTGGGCGACCGGGACGATTTGACGTACTATCGTCACAGGGCGGCGGGGCTACTCAGCCATAGGCCCTGGCAGGACCGCAACCTGGGCGTTAAGCTGATCGGCCTTACCAGGTACACGGAAAAAATTCCGACGCTGCTTAAAATGCTCTCCGACAGGACCCCGGTCAGCCGGGTGAGAAGATTTTTCGGAGGAGATTTCGAGCAGGTCGGGTTCATACGCAGAAACATCATCCATGCCATCGAAATTATGGACTATTTCGACCCTGACGTAGAGCAGCATCTGCTTGCGGCCATGGATGACCCTTATTTTGAAGTGCGCACTCAGGCCTGCCGCACCGCCGCTCATTTTGGGCCATTTCTGGCGGGAAAGCCGGAATGTGTAAATCGGATTCTCCGTCTCCTTGAAGATGATTGCTTCGAGGTATTGATCGAGGCTGCAAAGGCCCTGGGCGAGACAGGGACAAACTGGAAGGCTGCCGAGACGCTACTTTCCAGGAATGAATCGCATTACTGGCAGGTGCGCAACGCGGCCCTGCATGGATTGAAGCGAATGATCGAACGCGGGGTGCTCGAACCCAGCGCAGAGCTGATCGCTCTGACGTCTACATTCATCCTGACCTCAACGGACTTCCGGCCCCATTTCCAGATAAAGGAAACATACACGGCGCTCCGGAACCGATCAAATGACAACGGCGAATCCGGGGGCGATCCACCGGACGCGCCCGTTTCTTCACATAAGGCCGCCAGGAAAACCACATGATATACGAACTCTGCAACTTTTTCCTCTCGCTCTCCGACGGTCTTCCATTCTTCCGGCTGGTGAACTACATCAGCTTCAGGGCCATAATGTCGGCGCTTACGGCTGTCATCCTGGTCTTCCTTTTCAGCAGCCGCTTTATTCTATTCGTCCATAGACACTGCTTTCTGGACCAGGTCCGCGAAACCGGGGTCCATTCGGCATTCGACAAGAGCGGCACTCCGACGATGGGCGGAGTTCTCATAATCGGCGCCGTATTTATTTCGATGGCTCTCTGGGGAAACTGGCGCAGCCCCTTTATGCTCTGCTCGGTTACCGGGATGGTTTGGTTCGGACTGCTCGGACTATGGGACGACGTGACCAAGGTACGGTTGAAAAGCGGAGACAGGGGGCTTTCAGAACGCGCCAAGTTATTTCTGCAGGGTCTTTTCAGCCTTGTTTTCGCCTGGATTTGCGTCGGGCCTTATGCACCCCTCGGGAGCGCGCTTGCCACCAAAGTCTTTATTCCATTTTACAAATATCCGCTCATCGACGTTGGACCGTGGCTCTACGGGCTGTTTATATTCCTGTTCGTGATCTTTGTTTCAAACGCCGTGAATATAACCGACGGGCTCGACGGGCTCGCCATTACGCCCTCGATTTTCGTAGTGGTAGTCCTTGGCATCTTCGCCTATGTGGAGGGCAACCGGATTTATTCAAGCTATCTCTACTATCCGTTTTTGCGCGGGGCCGGCGAACTCACGATCTTCGGCGCCGCATTCATCGGGGCGGGCCTCGGCTTTTTATGGTATAATGCCTACCCAGCGCAGATCTTTATGGGAGATACCGGATCGCTTGCGATAGGCGGCACGATGGCTGTATTGTCGGTCCTGCTGAAGCAGGAAATGCTCTTTCCCCTGCTGGGCGCCCTTTTCATCACCGAAGCCATAAGCAGCCAGATCCAGGACAAAATAGGCGTGAAGTGGATCGGACGGCGGATTTTTTTCCGCGCTCCTCTGCACCATAACTTGCAGCACAAGGGCATTGCCGAAACCAAGGTCGTCATCCGCCTGTGGATCGTTGCGGGTATTCTTGCTCTCCTTTCCCTCGCCACTCTCAAGCTGCGATAATTTCTATTGGATTCTTGCGCCATGCAGCCTTTCTCCCGGAGAATCATTAAAATAAACCATATACCCGGCCTGATTAGATTACGACTGCCTGGAGAAGACTGAAAAATGAGCACAACTGCTTTTCGCATCGTAAGTGACGCTCTGAGGAACTGCTGTTCGGGTCTCAAGTCATACCTGTTTACCCGTTTGCGCTTCGATCCAGACAAGACAAACGCTTCATTTAACGACATCGATCATGACCTGTCGGACGCGAAAACATTTTTCGCCTGGCAGCGCAATCATATGGCAAACGAGCGGACGTTTCTCTCATGGTGCCGAACCGGGATTTCACTGATCGGATTCGGTTTTATTATCGAGCGTTTCGACATTCTAATCCGTGAAATGAGATTTCTTGCGATCCCCGGCCTGCAGGAACATCTGAAACTTGTGCCCAGCACCCGCTATATGGGAATGCTTGCCCTGGGGCTGGGTGTGGTGATCATAGTCCTTGCGGGCTGGCGCTTCTACTACATCCGTAAGCATATAAACAGTGGAGATACTGCCTTTTCAGTTGTGCCGGACGCCTTCCTGTTGAGTTCGGTCCTGCTTATGGTAGCGTCGGCATTTATCTTTTTTGCTTTTTATTTCTAGGGGGGCGCATCGAAAAGAGGGTGTTTCACGCGAAGACGCGAAGACGCAAAGAGACGATATGAAGAACGCCGCCGTGGAAGGCGGCGCTACCGGGGGGAGATGAAAGAACCTTCGTAATGCGTTAGCCCACGGATCTTTTCATGGTTTCCGGGTGTCCCGTGGTGACGTGAGGTGCTGTCGGATCAAGAACAGGATAAAGGGGCAGGCCATGAACATTCTTATAGTTGGAGCAGGGGCGATGGGCAGCCTGCTCGGAGCGCGGTTTTCGAAGTCGAGCGCATCCATTTCGCTTTTCAGCACCGATCGACAACACATGGAAGCCATCCGGCGGGACGGACTTACCATCGAGGAACTTGACGGGACAGCCCGGAATTATCAGCTTTCGGCTTATTACGACCCTGATGAACTACCCCGGAACCCCGACCTCGCGCTCGTCATGGTAAAGACATATGCAACACAGAACGCCGTGTCGAACGTCCATGGCCACTGTTCGCCCTCAACGGTTTTTCTCACTCTCCAGAACGGAATCGGAAACTGGGAACGCATAGCCCAGATTTCAGGACGGGAGACCGTACTCGCAGGCAGCACCGCGCAGGGTGCAACCCTTCTCGGGCCCGGCATGATACGCCACGGCGGCAACGGCCCCACCTACATCGGGGAGCCTGACGGTCCCGTATCCGAAAGGGTCGGGAGAATAGTTGAAATATTCCGGGAATCCGGACTGAAAACCGAGCCGAGCGACAACGTTGAGCGGCTCATCTGGGAAAAACTCATCGTAAACGTCGGAATAAACGCAATCACCGGACTGACCGGCATCCGCAACGGCTTCATTGCAGAGATGCAGGAAGCAACCGAGCTGTGCAGCGCCGCCGTCGAGGAAGCCATAGCCGTCGCCAGGGCGAAAGGTTTCCCGATCGGTTCAGACATGGTCCGGCGCGTAATCGAAGTCGCAAAAGCTACGGCCCGAAACCGTTCGTCGATGGGGCAGGACGTCGATAAGAAAAAGAGGACCGAGATCGACGCAATAAACGGCGCAGTGGTCCGCTTCGGGAAGGAAGCGGGAATTGCTACACCGATCAACCAAACGCTCACATCGCTGATCAAGGTGCTCGAAGCGCAAAATGTAATAGTGAATAGTGAATAGTGAGTAGTGAAGAGTGAAGAGTGAAGAGTGAAGGGTGAAGAGTGAAATTTTCGCACTTGTAACTTCGGCCTGATATGCTTGGAGCGAAGCGACCTCCCGTCAGCGGCTGCGCAACTTGCCGGTAATGTGTTTAACCTGCTTTCGCTCGCCTATTCACCTATTTACCCACTCACCTATTCACCCATTCACCTATTCGCCCGCCCTTCGGGGCCATTATCACTTGCGCTGAACTCCCGATAATATATAATTGTGTTAACCTTACGTATGAATTCGGCTTTTTGGCCGGACTTTTCCGGCATCAATCTACCGGGCAGGCGCTATGCCGCCCGAGTCAAAAGGAGAGAGCCAAAATGAGCAAGAAAGTAACCGTTCCCGAGATCATGGCTTCCAAGGGCAAGCGCAGAGTGAGCGAGCTGACTGCGTACGACTACCCTACCGCATTGTGGGCGGACAAGAGTGGAGTCGATATGCTGCTCGTCGGCGATTCTCTTGCAATGGTCGTTTTGGGCATGGAGGACACTCTTTCAGTGGGCATGACCGAGATGCTCCATCACACCCTTGCGGTCAGCAGGGGGGCAAAACGGGCACTGGTAATCGGCGATATGCCCTTCATGTCCTATCAGGCGAGTGTGGAACAGGCGCTCATCAATGCGGGCCGTTTTATGAAGGAAGCCAGGGCGAGCGCGGTAAAACTGGAAGGGGGAGCAAGGGTCGTCCCGCAGGTCAGGGCAATGGTGGAGGCCGGGATTCCGGTTCAGGGGCATCTTGGTCTTACTCCTCAGAGCGCTGCTCAATTTGGAGGTTTCAAGGTGCAGGGGAAAACGGCCGAAGCAGCCAAGGTCCTGATCGAAGACGCTCAGGCGCTTGCCGACGCCGGATGCTTCAGCATAGTCCTCGAGGCCGTTCCTTCCTCGATCGCAGAAATGATCACCGAAGCCGTGCCGGTACCCACCATAGGCATCGGAGCAGGAGCGTCCTGCGATGGGCAGGTGCTTGTCATCCATGATGTTTTGGGCCTTTTCGACAGGTTTGTGCCCCGCTTCGTAAAGCGGTACGCCAAACTTGACGAGATCATTATAGAAGCCCTGGTCAAATACAAAGAAGAGGTGGAGCAGGGGATTTTCCCCGGACCCGAGCATGGGTTCGTGATTGATGAAAAAGAAGTAGAGAAGCTGGGAAAAAGCTAGAAATATTCCTGGAGCGGGAGTTTTCCGGTTGCGATACCATGGAATCGGAAGGCTCCCGCTCTATTTTGTAAGATCGCTGTTACTAAATACAGTCTTTCCTCCCACCAATTACAGTTTATACCTGATTTAAAAAATCGGCTCCGCCGCTTAAAGTTATAGGCGAGTGTCTCGCCTTAATGGCCCCTTACGTCTCCTCTTTTTTTACCTGAGAGCCAGGCCCCCCACCTGGCTCTCTTTATTTATGGCATTTAGCAGGAATCATCTGATACTACGTTACCTTGCAAAGGCCGTTTTCATGCCTCGCGGATGTGCGGGCTGTCGAAACCGAAAAGGGGACATCATGAAGGCTCTTTTCACGATTATCGTATTCCTGGCCGTGGTCGCAGGCGCAGGCGCCGTTTTTGTCTGGTTCGGGTTCTTTGACATCTCAGCCCGCGTACCACACTGGGACATCACGGTCGAAGCAATTGAAGTTCTGCGGGACCGGTCGATTATCGTACACAGCCGGGACGTCAAGGCGCCTCCCATGGGAGACCCTGCGCTGATACCGAAAGGGATGGCCTTATACCGCGAAGCATGCCTCCATTGCCACGGGGCCCCGGGGAGCCCGGCCGATCCTTTTGCCCAGGGCCTCTACCCGGCCCCGGCGGACCTGCTTTCCGGGTCTATACAAGACGAATGGAAAGGCCCGCAACTGTACTGGATTGTGGAAAACGGCCTCAAACTGACCGGAATGCCCGCCTTCGGCTCGAATTACGAGAAAGAGGAAATAGCAGCCATAGTAGCTTTTGTCCGGCAACTGCCCGAAGGGAAGGGTGAATAGGTGAATGGGTGAGGGGGTGAAGAGAGAAGAGTTCACGCTTCCATCTTCACCCTTGACACTTCAGGCTGAGGCTATTTTTCCCGTTTGACGCTCTCAATAATCACCTGTTTTACAGGCACATCCTGAGCCCCGGTCTTAACGCCCTTTATTTTATCCACAACGTCCATACCGTCTGTGACCTTGCCGAACACCGCGTACCCGAAACCGTTGGGTGTATTATCCTTGTGGTTAAGAAACGCGTTGTCCACGACATTTATGAAAAACTGCGCGGTCGCGCTGTCAACGACCCCCGTTCTGGCCATTGCAACGGTCCCACGATCGTTTTTAACATCTGCGGCCGCTTCATTTTTGACAGGGGCATGGGTTGGCTTCTGTTTCATATCAGTCGTAAACCCGCCTCCCTGGATCATGAAATTGCCAATAACCCGATGGAAGATCGTACCGTCGTAGAATCCCTCATCCACATACGAAAGGAAGTTTTTCACCGTTTCAGGGGCTTTATCGGGCCAGAGTTCGATCTTAATCACGCCCTCGGAGGTCGTCATCAAAACTACGGGATTTGCAGACTGCGGCTTGTCTGCTGTGCCTGCCGCCAGGGAAAAACCATAAAGCATGAGCACACTGCACGAAATCAGTACAATCAACAAAGCGTTATTAAAGTGAACCATTTTCTAACTCCTTCAGATAAATGTTAATCATCGACCGGCTCTGGGTCCGAGGTCCCAACCGGTGTGTCCACCCCGCGAACGGGCCTCCCGCCACGCCCCATTTCATCCAGGCGGCGGAAATTGACATTAAAGCCACACTCCTGCATATTCAAATTCTGACAGGGAAAGAAATTGAGACGATCAAGCCGGATGAATCTAATGACAAAAGACCGGAGCACAAGAGGCAGGGATACCGATTATCTCACGGCCGCCGCGAAGCGATTCTACCCCGTTGACCGGATTGCCGAAATCCGGCAATTCGGATCAGGCAACGTAAACGATACGTTCCTTGTGTCCAGCAGCTCCAATCGGGAAAAACACTTCATCCTGCAGCGCATAAACGGCCGAGTCTTTTGCCGGCCGGAATTAATTATGCAAAACCTGCGCGTTTTTTCCGAACACGTCTCAAAGCGCCTTGCGCGCAATCCGATCCCCGGGCGCCGATGGGAAACGCCGCGCGTTCTTCTCACATCCGATTCCAACGATCATTGGATCGACCCGGGCGGTTCCTTCTGGCGCTCCATAAGTTTCATAGAGGACTCCGAATCCTTCGATTCGGTCGTCAGCCTCAGCCATGCAACCGAGGTCGGGGTTGCACTCGGGATTTTCCACACCCTTGTAAGCGACCTGCCCGTGGAGAAGCTTACAGACACGCTCGAGGGCTTCCACGTCACCCCGCTCTATGTGCGGCGCTACCGGGAGGTCCTCGAAAAAAACGGCGCACCGGCATCCCCTCATACCACTTATTGCATGGATTTCATAGACCGGCGAAAGGGTTTCGCGTCCGTTCTGGAAGATGCCAGGTCGGAGGGGAAGCTGCCACTCCGGACAATACACGGCGATCCTAAAGTGGGCAATGTAATGATCGATACCAGGACAGGGCTGGCCGTAAGCATCGTGGACCTGGATACCGTAAAGCCGGGCCTTCTGCATTATGATATCGGCGACTGCCTCCGCTCATGCTGCAATCCGCTTGGAGAAGACCCCGGCGCACCCGATGAAGTGAGGTTTGACCCTGAACTCTGCCGAGCCCTTCTGCGGGGCTATTTTTCAGCGGCCAAAGGCTTTCTCACCGAAAACGATTTCGAATTCATATACGATTCGATTCGCCTGATAGCTTTCGAGCTGGGGGTCAGGTTTTTTTCCGACTACCTGGAAGGAGATGTTTATTTCAAGGTGAAGGACCGCGAGCAAAACCTCAGAAGAGCGCTGGTCCAGTTCCGCCTTGTCGAAAGCATCGAGTCGCAGGCCGGGGATTTACGCGCCGTTATAAGGGTTGCGAAATGAGCTGCGTGGATTTTCGTCTTCAGCCTTTTGCCCGGGAACCCTTCGGAGACGGCCGAGCGTCATTTGCCCTGGAGATAACGGGGAAAATCGACCGGCGGGACAGACGGCTAAGCCTTGATTTTCTTGTGGCGGGCGAGGTTGCGAAAATCGACATTTCTGCGCCTGCCGACCTGCCGGTGAGGAAAAAATCGCTCTGGGAAGAGACTTGTTTCGAGATGTTCGTTGCCGCGAAAGGTTCGAGTGAATACTGGGAATTCAACATGTCACCTTCCGGCCACTGGAATGTTTACCGGTTCAGCGCGTACAGGGAAGATATGAGAGAAGAGACCGGTTTTGAATCGCTTCCGTTTTTAACGAGTTGTATGGATGGTTCCTTTTCTCTGTCCCTGGAGATAGAACCGGCAAGGATTATCGAGGATGAGCAGCAAGTTGTTGTGGGAGTGTGCGCTGTAATAAGAGGGAAAGACGGTGGAAAATCTTTCTGGGGTTTAAAGCATTGCGGGGCAAAGCCGGATTTTCATGAGAGGGAGAGTTTTGTGATCGAGGTGTAGAGGTGAAATGTGAAGGTGGACAGGCAGGAAGGAAAAGGGGCAATTGAACCACGGATGAACACGGATGAGCACGGATAGAAACTCATGAATAACCAATTGATCCGCCTTCCTTCCGTGTTTGTCCACCCCGCTGCGCCCCTCAAAATGAACTGAACCACGGATAAATGAGCGTAGCGCGGTTGCACAGAGAGTCTAGATCTGGCAGAGACGATTCCGGGAACACCAGATTCGCACCGAGGAGTAGTACCAGGCGTATATGGATTACATACATTACAATCCGGTAAAACACGGGCTGGTTGAGAGGGTCTGTGATTGGCCTTATTCGACTTTTCATCGTTATGTCAGATTGGGTATTTACAATGAGCACCGGGGTGGCGGAACCGTTGAATCCTCCGGACATCAATTTGGAGAATGAAAAACGGTGGGCACGGTAAGGCGACCCCGCTGCGCTCCCCCACCCTTCTACGGGGCTCGACGAAGGTCGTGGCGCTCGTGACCGCTATATTCCCGATATCAACTGCTCTCGAGATTATGGTATGATGAAAGCATGAGCTACGGTGAGAGACGAAATTGAGTTTAAGGCAGAGGGAGCTGTGCCTTGGGCGCAAAAGAGATCTTAAAATCCAAACGAGAAGATATCCTTCGCATTGCTGCCAAGTACGGGGCAAACAATGTACGGGTGTTTGGCTCGGTGGCGCGCGGAGAGGCGGGGCCGGAGAGTGATGTGGATTTGCTCATCGAGCTTGAACCGGGCAGGAGTCTCCTCGACCATGTTGCACTGCTCCAGGATTTAGAAGACTTCCTTTCCCTAAAAGTGGGTGTCGTCAATGAGAAGGCCCTGCATCACTGCATCAGGGATAGAGTGCTCAGGGAGGCTACCCCGCTGTAAAGGCTCTCAAGCCCCTTTTCCATTTTTCCTGTCAATCCTGTCAAAGATTCCGGTTCGTCCTGCCGGCGTGGGCATCCAGGTGTGGCGGCGGTAAAGGCGGAGCCTGTTTGACTCCGCCTTTGGGTTTGGGATTACTCAGGACGGGATTGAATCGACGTCCCGCCCCTGTGTTCTGACTACTTACAGATTTTTCATGCCGTTTTTGCTTTCGGCGCCGCGGCCTGGCCGCCCTTGCCGAAAAGCCAGTACACCCAGATCTGGTAGGCAATTACTGTGGGCACAAAGACCAGGGCCACTGCGAGCATGATCTTCAACGTCAGGGGACTCGACGAGGAGTTGAACGCGCTCAGGCTGAATGCCGGATCGATGCTCGATATAAGCAGGTTCGGATACATTCCGGTTACCCCGAAAAGGGTGACCAGCACGATGAAAACCGCAGAGGAGAACCAGGCTTTGAGCCATTGCGCCTGCCGGATAAAAAATACTATTGCGAACAGCGCGACGACGGCCAGAAGCGGAAGAATGAACAGGACCGGCGCTTTAATGTAATTGCCGTACAGATCGGTCGATATGTAGGTAGCCACCAGGAACACGACGGCCACCACGGCAAGCGCAAACCAGATTTTGCCCGCAAGCTGCCCGGCCCTCTGCCTGATATCTCCTTCAGACTTGATCGCAAGCCAGAGAGACCCATGCACCAGAAAGATCAGCACGAAGAAAATGCCCCCCGCAAGTCCGTAGGGGTTCAGCAGGGAGAAAAGCGTCCCCTGATAGACTCCGGCCTGATCGATCAAAATGCCGCGAAACAGATTGGCGAAAGCCACGCCGAACAGCAACGCCGGACCGAAGTTCCCTATCCATAAGAGCGCGTCCCAGAAGCTTTTCCAGCCGCCCGACAAGAACTTTGACCTGAACTCCATCGCCACTCCGCGCACTATGAGGCAGAAAAGGATCAGGAGCAGGGCCGAATAGAGGCTGCTGAACATAACCGCGTAAGTTTTCGGGAATGCGGCGAAAGTGACTCCGCCTGCAGTTATCAGCCAGACCTCGTTTCCGTTCCAGAAAGGTGCCATGCTGTTGTAGACGGCGCGTTTCTCCTTTTCGTTCTTTGCGATAAAGGGCGCCAGAGTTCCAATCCCGAAATCGAAGCCATCGAGGACGAAATAGACGGCCCACAAAATTCCCCAGAGAGCAAACCAGATCGTCTCAAGCATATCCCACCTCCTCATCGTCCGCACCAGGCAGGGTCTCATCTACCGGCCCTTTCCCCGCATGGCTCAACATCAGGTAATAGGCCACAATTCCCAGAAAAGAATAGACGAGCACGAATGCGACTAACGATATGCCAACCTGCGATGCGGCAATCGGAGATACCGCAGCCGAGGTCTTCATAACCCCGTATACCACCCAGGGCTGCCGCCCGACTTCGGTGAGCATCCATCCCAATTCACTTGCCACGTAGGGCAGTGGAACAGAATAAATAAAGGCTTTGAGCAGCGCCGGGTGATTCTCGATCGTGTTGCGCCTGAGATAGCCGATGATCGCCATCAAGAGGAAAAAGAACCCGAGCGTCAACATGACCCTGAAGGAAATAAAGGAGATCATTACCGGGGGCCTATCCGCAGGGGGAAAGGATTTCAGGCCCTTCACTTCCGCCGAGAAATCATGGTAAGCCAGCATGCTCAGAGCGCCGGGCATTGCGCCAAATTCGACCGTGTTGCGCTCGTTATCCGGGTCCGGAATAACGAAAAGATACTGCGGGGCGGCTTTCCTGGTCTCCCAGAGCGACTCCATGGCCGCGAGCTTGGCCGGTTGCGCCTTAGCGACCTCACCGCCGTGCATATGGCCCTGCACCACCTCGACGATCGTAAATATCAGGGCGAATGTAACCGCCAGGCTGAACGATTTTTTGAAAAACGAAATGTGCTGTTTCCTGAGTAAATGCCAGGCGCTGATGCCCATAACTAAAAAGGCTGAAACGATGTAGGCGGCTGAAAGTGTGTGTACGATAGTATGCCATGCAAAGGACTGGGTAATGATATCGATGAAATTGTCCAATTCGGCCCGGCCATTTCGAATGACATAGCCCACCGGGTGCTGCATCCACGCGTTGGCGATCAGAATCCAGAGCGCCGAAAGGTTCGAAGCCAGCGCCACCAGCCACATGGTTACTGCGTGCGCCTTAGGCGAGAGTCGTTTCCAGCCGAAAGCCCATACCGCGATGAAAGTGGACTCCAGAAAGAAGGCGACAGTTGCTTCAATTGCCAGCAGCGAGCCGAAAATATCGCCAACGTATTGCGAGTAGCGCGACCAGTTTGTCCCGAACTGGAACTCGAGAGTTATACCCGTAACCACTCCGATGGCGAAATTGATTAAAAATATCCTGCCCCAGAAACGGACCATTTTTTTGTACTCTTCGTTTCCGGTCCTCACGTAGGTGGTCTCCATTATTGCGAGCAGGACGGAAAGCCCTAGCGTAAGCGGAACGAACAGAAAATGGAAAAGTGTCGCCGCAGCAAACTGGAGTCTGGATAGCATAAGGACGTCCATACGCTTACTCCTTACAGGATGAAAGGTTTCTTGCGGGCCTGCGCAAACCGCCCACCGAAACCGGTGGACGCGCGCACGTCCGGGCGCTGATAAATGCTGTTCCGATAAAATAGCGTTCGCTTTTACAAATTGGACTAAAAACAAAGACCTTTGACGGGATTAACAGGATTAGCAGGAAAACAGCAGGCCGAAGAGAAAACAGGAGCTAATCCCCGGCGTTAATCGCGTTGTTAATCCTGTAATGAAAAGTTGCTGTCCCGGAGGGACACCAATAACTATCCTGGAAGAAGAAAAGTCTTCCATTTAAGAGTTTTACTACATTGCCTTCAAGATGTTGCTAACGTTAGCGATGCTCACCCCCCTGCCCTCCTTTTCTAAAGGGGGGCACGGGGGGAGTTGAACGCAACCTGGTATTACTTTCCCAGAGGCCATGGAGTGTGCAGTACTCTCTTACTTTGACCGGCTGCGAGTTGACCGGAAACAGGGCTTCGGGCTTTGTGCCCGGGACCAGATAACGCCGATGGACGGAGTCCCCATCGAAAATCTCGATCCACTCGATAAAATGCTTATCCTCCATGGGATGCGCAATACTTCCCACGCTAACTTTTATTCCTTCACCGAGTTTTTCTATAACGGGTACATGTTTTTCCCTGGCCGCATCGGTCGTATTCTCCATGAGCAACTGCATTGTCCGGCTGCAGCAAGCGAGCGCTCCCGGCCCGGCGTGAACTACTTCGACAATATTTCCGCAGGCTTCACATACAAAAACTTCGGCCTTTTGAGCCATTTGTTTCCCTCCTCTTTTGTTGTGAGAATAGCATTCACTCCGCGTAAATGACTGCCTCCGATACTTTTCATCGCGAAGACGCGAAAAAAGTGTAGGCGGAGAACAGCGGTAGCGAGCAGCAGGGAGACGGCTTTCTTCGAGCTTCCGTCTCCCCGGTTCCGGCTACCTGCCCGCGCAACTTATCGTTAAATCGCATTCAACCTGGAGGGCTTAAGCCCTCCTCTTCGACGGCTTCGCGCGCAATACTGTCCAGGCACGCGAAGGTTATGGCAAGGCAGATTTTGAACGCAACCTCAACATCAGTCCACCCTGGAGAAAGCCTTGGCGGCCGATCCACAAACCGGGCAGTCCGAAGGCGCCGCATCGGAACAGGTATACCCGCAAACCGAACAGACGTAATAATCAGTCTCTTTGAGGGCTTCCATCTGGGCGAGCGCCTGCTGATAAAGCGACGCATGCTCGATTTCCACGGCATTGGCGTAAGTGAAGCTCCTAAGAGCTGCCTTGTGCTCTTCTTCCGCCGCTTTTTGAATCATCGGAGGATACATCTCCGTGAATTCGATATCTCTCACCCGCAATGGCCGCGGTGAGGTTCTCCACCGTGGTGCCGATATTGCCCAAAGCCCGGAGGTGAGCGATGGCATGAACGGTTTCAGCCTCGGCGGCGGCCCGAAAGAGCCTGGCTACCTGGGAGTACCCTTCCTTTTCCGCCTGTTTTGCGAAGGCAAGATATTTGCGGTTCGCCTGTGACTCGCCAGCAAAGGCCTGGAGCAGATTCATTTCTGTTTGGGTGTTCTTCGGCTGCATTTCGATCTCCTGATTAAAATTCGTTTCGATTCAAGATCGGCCGGACTTCGCCTCGGCAGCTTTGCCTTTTGCAGATCTTTTTTCTTCCGGCCACATGCCCTTCCTGATATGTGCTTCCTTTTCCTGTTCGGCAACTTTCCTAATCTTGTATGCCGCGTCCCTCAAAAACCCGTACAGCACCCCGCAACCGACGTCCTGCCTTGCCCCGTCGCCCAGGTCGGCAAGTTCGACCATCGTTTCGGTCAACTGGAGTGTCCTTCTCAGCATTTCATTGCATGTCTTCATCATTATCTCCCGAAAGCCATGTTGGTATTCTGTTATGGCAACGAGCGTACCAACTCTCAGGGGTTGCGAGAAAAATAGAATTATTGTGTAAGTTCGCGAACTTACTGCGCCAGGAATTTACCGGGCAAAGGGCCGCGATGAAATATGAGACACTTGTGAGACATTGACTGCGAGGGCAATTTTATCTGAGAACCAGGGGAATAAAGGGAAACAGACTGCGGGTGGGCTGTGCGAGTGTCTCAAGAGACAACATGAGACACATTTGTATCATGAGACAGGTTCTTGAGATTGTTGGTAGTGGGCCGGGTTGAAGTTCCAGTTTCGACCCCTTGCGGACGTTCCCTCAGTCGCCAATCGAACGAATAACTCTCGCCGGATTTCCTCCGACAAGAGTATTCGGGGGAACGTCCCTGGTGACTACCGAACCCGCCGCGACGACCGAATTCTCACCCACGGTTACGCCACCGACGATGGTCGCGCCGGCTGCGATCCATACGTTCCTCTCAATCACGATGGGTTTTCCGACTACGCAGGCGCGCCGCCGGGATGGCGCGACCGGATGGCCTTCCGTAATGATACTCACGTTCGGCCCGATCATTACGTCATCGCCAATGCTAATCCCGGCAAGATCATATAGAGTGCAGTTCTGATTGATGAAGACGCGATGGCCGACGCGGATTTCGAGACCATAGGCCGTGTAGAATGGCGGAATGAGCCGAAAGCGGTCATCGACCTTCCTGCCAGTCAGCTCGCTAAATAAGGCTCGGATTTCATCTGCATCGTCGAACGTCAATCGGTTGATAGCGGTGGTGATCGCCATCGCCCGCCTGGTATTCGCAAAGAAGGCATCCGCCTCCGGCGTTCCCATGTGAATTATCCTGGCGCCGTCGTCATTCGACATTCGTTATTTTCCTCGGGTTGCGGTTGAGCGTGCGTTTCGGCGCACGAAGGCCGCGCCGAGATTCGCTGAGTGTAGCCTCAAAGCGGAAGAGCCGGAATCCGGCCAGAGCGGCAACTCAAAAAGACCCATTACCAGATTGTTTTTCGAAAAACCGGTAAAGAGTCGCGCGGCCTACTCCGAGCAGCTTCGCCGCTTTAGACCTGTTGCCTCCGGCCCGCCGCATGGCCGATGCGACCGACTCGGGCGTGAGCCGGCACTCCGGCCCCGGCTTCAGACTCGTGCATGTCATCTGCCGGATTTCCAGAGGAAGGTGCTCAACTTCGATATTGAGGCCGCGTGACTTGACCAGGCCAAAGTGGATGGCGTTTTGCAATTCGCGCACGTTTCCCGGCCAACTGTAGTCCATCATCACCGAAAGGGCGTCGTCCGAAAGCCGGACGGCCTTGTGTCCCTGTTCGGCGGCCTTCTTGAGGCAATGGGAGCAGAGGAGCGGGATGTCGTTTTTGCGCTCGCGAAGGGCCGGGATACGAATTGGGACTACGCTCAGGCGGTAATAAAGGTCTTCCCGGAAATTCTGCCGTTCCATCTCCCGCCTGAGGTCCTTGTTGGTGGCACTGATTATGCGGACATTAACGGAAATCGTCCTCTCTCCGCCAACCCTTTCGAAGGCGCCCGACTGGAGCACGCGAAGGAGCTTCACCTGCATGTGCCTCGGAAGCTCGGACACCTCATCGAGAAAAAGGGTTCCTCCGTCAGCCAGTTCGAATCGGCCTTTTTTGTCCCGAATCGCCCCCGAAAAGGCGCCTTTCACATGGCCGAAAATTTCGCTTTCGAGCAGCCCCTCGGGCAGCGCCCCGCAATTTACCGGCACGAACGGACCGCCCGCCCTGGGGCTTTCGTTGTGAATGGCGGCGGCAACCAGTTCTTTTCCGGTCCCTGTTTCCCCGGTTATGTGCACGGGATAATCAGCCACGGCAAGATTTCTGATCTGCTCGTAGACATCGAGCATTTTGCGGTCCGTGCCGACGATTCCCGAAAAACTCGTCAGCTCGCCAAGCCGGAGCCGGAGGTTGATCATCTCGGTTACATCGCGGAAAGAGGCTAGAACGCCAACAAAAGCCTCCGCTTCATCGTACATGCCGGTTACCGACATTTCGATCTGGCGTGTATCGCCGCTCCGGGTGGCAGCGTTTATAGTGTAAGTGTGATGTCCCAGTCCGCCCGGGGACTGGCCGCAAAAGGAACACTTGTTGCCGCAGAAAGGAGATCCGAAGACGAGGTGACAATCTTTACCCAGCACTTCTTCACGCGAATACCCTGTGATCTTTTCAGCCGCCCGGTTAAAAAACAGAATCCGCCGGTTGAGATCGTGGGCAATTATGCCCTCCATCATGTTATCCAGCACGTTTAGAAGATTTTTCTGCTGAGCGACAAGGTTTTCGAGGATCACGCCCGTCATAATACTCCCAGTGAATAGTGAATAGTGAGTAGTGAATGGTGAAGCGGGAAGATCTTGGTCCCTGCTCACTGTTCCCCGCTTTACTTTCCCTTCGCGCCTGCGGTCATTTCATCCAGTGACTGATTCAGGCGTTTAACGCCTTCGTATCGTACCGTCACCGGGCGAGTCGCGCCGTTTTTTTCCATCCAGACCGTGACAGGGTTTGCCGTGCCGGCGGGGAGTTTATCCCAGGTAAGCGAACTTTTTTCTCCGACGGCATCCACGAACTGAACCCGGTTGGGCGCTCCTTCGGGCGGATTGGAAGCAGGTTCCATCGCCTCGATGTATTCGGCATTTTCGATCTCCGACAGGAAGATCATGAGCTGCCTGGGATTTTCAATAGCCTTGGGACCGGCATCGCCTTCCTTTGTCCCCCATCTGTTCTGGTCCATCCAGACCAGGTTTCCGCTCCCACTCTCCGTTTGCCACGTAATCCCCCTTATGTCCGCAGCATCCGCCGAGATAAGGGAACGGTCGGCAAGTGAAGCGGCCGACTTCGGAATGGAGCTAAGGATATGGGAGCCGATGCGCACCGGGCCTTCGATTTCGGATGAGGCGGCAACTGCCTGTTTTTTTGCCTGATCGGGATCGGCAACCTTCAACTCGGATGTTTGCCCGTCCTTTAATTTCAGCTTGACATCGACCAGCGCACCGGATGGCATCGCGTCTTTTTCGGCTTTTTCCTCGAAATCGACAGCCCGCAACCAATGCAGTTCCTCGAGCAAATTGCGGACCTTTTTGGCCTTGATCTTGACATCGGGCTGGTTTGCGGATTTCCACTCCTCTGCCCCACCCTGCCGTTCGAGGCTCAATTCTTCTCCGCTCCGCCACTTCACGTCCACTGTGTTGACCTGGTCAGGCTGCCATGCGAAAAGTTCCTTCTTCCGCAGATCTTTCAGGCTCGTGTTCAGAGTGTCATAAGTTGCACTGGAGATCATGAAAACGTCCCCGCCCTCCCCTGTCGTGGCGTATCGCGAAGTCTCAGCAGGGTTTTTCCCTCCCACCTTGAGTTCGAGCCAGCCGCTGCCCGCCAGCAGGCGAACCGCCAAAGAGGGTCTATCAAGCCCGAATGCTTCCAGGTTACCGGAGGACTTCCCGATTTTGCGCTCCTGCTCAATATTTTGAAGCGCCGCAAAGAAGTCGGAAAACTTCGACATGTCGACATCCGAGGAAATCGGCTGAGAAATTTTCCACTTCTCCCCTTTTTCAAGGTGAATCGCCCTGGCGTCCGGAAACCTCAGTTCAATTTCCTTAACCCCCTGCGCGTCGAAGGTAAAAACACGCTTGGATTCCTTTTCCTCCCTAGCGGCTTCTTTTTGTTTCTTTTCCATCACCAGGTATATCCCGCCGATCAGCAGCAGAACCAGGAAGTATATGGCAGTATTCCGCCATTTCATCTCTGCGACCTCCTGACCCTGTAGGCAGCGATCCCGGAAATCAGGACCGCAAGCGGAACTATTATAACGATCCAGAGGATCGTCATCCTCTGGCTGCCGCTGAGCAGCAGGGGTTTGTGGGTGTTTGGCCTCTCAAAGGTTATCAGGTTTGCTTCGTCGGCGAGGAAGTTGATCGTGTTGAGAAAAAGGTCCCCATTTCCATACTGATTAAAGTACGGATTGGAGACAAACTGGGAGTTGCCCGCAACAACAAGTATGCCGTCTTTTCCGTGGGCGTTTTCCTCTTTTTGTCCCGCGTCAGGCTTTTTCTGCTGTTGCGATATCGTAGCGAGCACCATCAGAGGAACCGGCCCGGGTATGTCCATATTTTTGTCGAAGACAGCCTTGCCCTCCTGGAGCATTGCCAGGTTGCGCTCAGCCCAGGCGTTTGGAGAAGTTGACGCAAGCACCAGCAAATCGATCCCTTCGGGAGGCTTCTCCGATGGCACCACAGACCTGGCGTCCGGGAAGAAGGTGGGCTGGCTGAAATTCTCAGTAATCTTGTGGTTTCCATATTCCATTATGACAGGCACTCGTTCGCTGGCTCCAAACAAACGGCTGAGGCGGTCGATTACAACGTCCTGGCCGATTTCAATCCCGTAGCCTTTAAGAAAATCCTGCATCCCCGTATTCGTCAGGGGATCGATCATCAGCATTACCTTGCCGCCACGGGCCAGGAAGTTTTTGAGCACCTGCTGTTCCCTTTCGGGAATTGGCTTTTGGGGTCCCGCGATTATCACTGCAGCGGCGTCAGCCGGTATATCTTCCTGCTGGAGCAGATTAAACTCTGCTATCGCATAAGAATTTTTTTCGAGGGCGGCTTTCGCGTTGGAATAGCTGTCCCTCGCATCGGCCGAAAAAGAATGCTCTCCATGGCCGGTAAGGAAGTAAACCTTTTTTTGCTCCTTGTGGGTTAGTTTCAGGAGCGCGTTGGTGATGTTTTCTTCATCTGAGGTCTGCACTTGCTGTTTTTTGTCATATCCTTCCAGAACAATGGTCCCGTAAGTCTTTATTTCGTACCGGCGTGTGATTTCCGGTTGCGTGTCGGGATCTATGAACTCGTATTTGATGTTCTTGTTGTAGTAGCAGTAAGTATCCAGAAGGTCCTTTATCTTGTCCTTGCTTTGAGCGCTGGGACCGGCGGCCGAAATGAAGACCTTGACCGCTATCGGCTTGTCTATCTGGTCGAGAATATTGCGGGTCTGTCCCGAAAGGCTGAAAGACCCGGTCTCGGTAAGGTCCATCCGTAAGGGCTTCTGTTCGGCAATAAGAACGATCAGTACAAGGATGGCCAAAAAGATGATGGTTGAAACTATGGAATTTGCACCGTAAGCCCATTTGGGGCTGCGCTTCTTTTTTTCCGGCATTTTCATGCCTCCGTTGTTCTTGACTTTTACGAAAAGTTTCGGTGGGCTTCGTCACTTAGCCCACCCTACACGCTGTTTAAAGTTCGCAGTGTGCGCCGTTTAGCCCATCCTTTGAACCGGGCTAACCTCTCCAGCGGTAAGAACTCATCTGCCTAAGGGTCAGGAAAAGAAAAAAGGCCGTAAAAACCAGGTAGAAAAGGATATCCCTGGAATCGATCAAGCCCTTGGACAGACCCTCGAAATGTTTGGATACCGACACATATTCCAGAACGCTTCCCCACGTCGGGCCCGCCCATGCCTTTGCCCCACCAGTAAACCAGAGCACCAGCAGCACGCCAAACGAGATGACGGCCGCGATAATCTGGTTGCGCGTAAGAGTCGAGGCGAAAGTGCCCAGCGAGAGGAAGGCGGCTCCGAGCAGAAACATTCCCGCGTATCCGGACAAAATGACCTTCCAGGCCGGTGTTGAAATCAGCGCCACAGCGATGACACCTGGAAGAGTCGCGGCGATCAAAACGGACAATGCGGTCAGGCAGGCGGCAAATTTGCCGGCTACGGCCGCAGCATCGGTCACAGGGTAGGTGAAGAGCAGTTCGATTGTGCCGCTTTTGCGTTCCTCCGCGTACAGCCTCATCGTTAAAAGAGGAGCAATAAAAAGCATGACTACACTGAGGTTGCCCAAAAAGTAGCGCAAGAGCAACTCCATCATGCTGAACTCTCCCATCAACTCGGGATGTTCCGCCACCTGAAAGCTTACCATCACCAACTGGGCCAAAAGGAGCTCAAAAAAAATAGCCGAAATCACGAGGAAAATAAAACCCACTACATAAAAAATGGGGGACATGAACATCCCGTAAAGCTCTTTTCGAAAAACAGGCCAAAAACCTTTCATTGTTCGGTTCCCTCCCCGGAAGGCTCTTCGGTTACAAGCTGCATGAATATATCCTCAAGGCTGAGTTGGATCTTGCTCAACTCAAGCAGGCCGCATCCCTTCTCGACCGCCATCGAGGCGATCCGAGGGCGCATGTCCACGGACGGGTCTGTCTCTATCACAAACTTGCTGGTCCCGTTGCTTTCGACCGTGACTTTCTCCACGCCGGCCATATTTTCAATTTCCTGCGCAAGCGCCTGGCTCGGACCGCTTACTTCCAGAACAATTTTTACGGTTTTCTGAAGCTGGCTTGTCAGGTTGGCCGTGCTGTCGGTAGCCACGATCTCGCCTTTGTTGATAATTATCACCCGCTGGCAAAGCTGGGCGACTTCGGGCAGAATGTGGCTGCTCAAAAGGATGGTTCGCTCTTCGCGCAGGTCCTGTATAAGGCGCCTTATTTCGATTATCTGCGACGGATCGAGCCCAATCGTAGGCTCGTCGAGAATCAGCACGCTGGGGTTGTTCAAAAGCGCCTGCGCGAGTCCGACCCGCTGGCGATAGCCCTTTGAGAGATTGCCGATAATTCTGTTCGCATTCTTTTCGAGTCCGCACGCCGAAATGACACGGCTGATTTCCGCGCTTACCCTTTTTGCCTCAACTCCCTTACAACTTGCCGCAAAGCGAAGAAACCGTCTCACGGTAAGGTCTTTGTAAAGAGGAACATTCTCGGGCAGGTAGCCGATTTTTTGCCTTATCTGGAGAGAATTCTCGATCACGTCGAGGCCCTCTACCGTGGCCGTCCCCGACGATGGAGGCATATAGCAGGTGAGAATGCGAATGGTGGTCGATTTGCCGGCCCCGTTGGGCCCCAGGAAGCCGACTACTTCACCTTTTTCGATTTGAAATGAAACATTTCTTACGGCCCCGATAGGGCCATAAAATTTTGTCAGTCCTTCGGCTTCGATCATATCAGGTCCTCGCTTTGCAGCAATAATTCAAAAACAGCGCCGGCCCGAAAATACGCAGGCCGGCTTTTTCCCCTATTTCAACTCTTGGCTGGTGTTTCGTCAACTAATTTTAGGTCCATCCGGCAAACGAGTACTTTCAATATTTTCACGCGAAGACGCGAAGCCGCGAAGAAAAAGACCTGAATTTTACAGCCATGGAACGGGTACGGAGCAACACCTATCCCCCGGATCGAGTCTGGGGCTGGCTCGGCAAGCTCCGGATTCGGTCCCGCCATCTCTTTTGCTTATGTCGACTGGATTTTTTTTCAGGGTTTTACCGGGTTATGGAATGACAATCCGTGGCTGAATGTCCCGGACCGTTCTGGTTCCCAGGGAGGCTGCGCAGGCCTGGCATAAATACTCATGCAACTCGCCGCTTGGAAGGACGAGTAAAAGTCTGCTTCGAACCGGCATAGCTCTTTTGCACCTGGGGCAATAAAGAGCCGATGCCCTGAATTCTTCAAACTGTTTTTGAGTGGCCGCAGGCGTCACGCTCGAACTCCCAAACCCGTGCTAAGAAGAACCAACTCCGGGCCGAACGTCCGGCATCGAGTCCTTAGTATTTTGTTTACGCCTGTTCCAGGGCCACTTCTTACCCTTGTGCTCGGCTTTGTCTTTCTCTAACTCCATAAACTCATGCAAAAGTTCTTCCTGGCGCGGCGTAATGTCCTTCGGGATTCTTACCTCGATCTCGACAAAAAGGTCACCTCGGCCGTATCCCCTCAATTTGGGGACCCCTTCCCCGGGGAAACGCACAACAGCCCCCGGCTGGGTTCCGGGCACAATCGGGATGGGTTTCATCGACCCATTCAAAGTGGGCATCTCGACGGTGTCTCCGAGGATGGCCTGCATGAAAGAGATGGGAATCTTGGTGTAGAGATTGTCGCCGTCGCGCTCGATATGTGGATGCGGTGTTACTTCGATCCTGACGTAAAGGTCGCCGGCGGGGCCTCCGCGATAGCCGCTTTCACCTTCTCCCCTCAACCTTAGCCGCGTCCCCGAATCGACTCCCGCAGGCACTTTGACCAGAACACGCTTCCTGTTTTTAATTCGCCCCTGTCCCTGGCATTGCTTGCAAGGAGAGACCAGCACCTTTCCAGTACCCTGGCACCGCGCGCAACTCGTGCTGATCCGGAAAAATCCCTGTGCCTGAACCACCTGTCCCGCACCCTGACAGGCGGGGCACGTGGTGTCCCGGGTCCCTGGCTCGGCCCCGCTGCCGCTGCAATGGGAGCAACCGGCGAAGGTTTCTATTTCCGCTTCTTTTTCAGTTCCGGAGATAGCCTCTTCAAAGCTGAGATCGAGAGCAAAGAGCAGATCGTCACCCGGCCTTGCTGCTGTCCGCTGGCGTGTCTGACCGCTAAAGCCGCCAAATGAGAAGAAATCCTGGAAAATATCTCCAAACGAACTGAAAATGTCCTCAAAACCGCTAAACCCGCTGAAGCCGGTCCCCCTCAACCCCTCATGACCGTATGCGTCATAGAGGCGCCTTTTTTGAGGGTCGTGCAAAACCTCGTAAGCCTCAGCGGCTTCCTTGAACATTTCCTCGGCTTCTTTATTCCCCGGATTCCGGTCGGGATGGAATTTGAGCGCGAGCTGCCGGTAAGATTTCTTGATCTCTTCTTCACCCGATTGCCGCGGCACACCCAAAATATCGTAATAATCTCTTTTCCCCATCTAGACCGGCTTCCTCCTGAAGTCCTTAACGACTTTATACTGGGAACACATTATTGTGGCTGGCGATTTATTCGTAAACACGAAATCCGCCCTTGTCAAGCAAACGGGTTTTGGACGGGGACCTCGAAGCGACTCGCGGGAAACATCCTGCAGCCCCTCAGGGCGCTTGTCTCTCTTGGGACTCGGCCATTTCGGCCGGTTCCAAGCCGCCTCTCTTAAACGCCTCACGGGCAAAAGCATCTTTACCCAGTTCGGCGGCCCTTTTCCCAATAGAGATCCATTCATCGGCCGGCGCCTGGCGACCAAGCGCCTTCAATACCCTCGCGTAATTAAAGGTGTCACCTTCACTAAGCGACAAGGAGAGCAGATTTTCCAGGGATTCTGTGGAATTAGCCTTTTCATAGAAATCAATTGCGTCGTTTATCAGCCCTTCCTCTTCATACAGCCTTCCCCACTTGAGAAGCTGGTCGACAGAGACCGCTGAACGGTTGAGCAAGTCGCGTTTTTCAAGACAAGTAAGCAAACCCGTTTTTCCCAAATCAACACTCCCCCGTCGGGATTCTCACGACTCTTCCTGAGGACCCTCAGGCGGCTGCTCTTCCTCGAATAACCGATCTGTGCCTTCTAATTCGATAGCCGGTCCGAATGAAGTGGCTTCCTCCAAAATATCCCGGATTTCCGCCCTCGCTATTTCCGCCTCCGGCAGTGCAGGCTCGGCCGCAACAGGCACAGGTTCTTCAATACGACCGATGTTCTCCGTATTTATTCTATTTGACGCAATCTCCCGCAGGGCCAGGACGACTTCCTTGTTACTCTTTACGTTTTCCAGCACCGCGGGCGCACCGTGGCGCAACTGCAGCACGCGACGGACTGCAAGGTGCACCAGAGCAAAGCGGTTGTCCACATTTTTGAGACAATCCTCCACCGTCACTCGAGCCATGAGCAAACTCCCCTCTTTTTTGGCCTTCCGGAAACAGTAAAAACAAAAAGAGAGGCCATCCGAAGCCGCAATGGGAAGAAGTAACCGGCCGGACAGCCTGAATTTTCTAATATTCAAACGTTACTTATAAACCCGGCGGGAAGAGTTGGCAACCCAAAAATCCGGATAGCCCAAGGGTACTTTATTCAATTCCATTATGGCCCACGCTTGTCCTAAGCCCGGCGAGGCGCGGGATGGAAATCATTTCCCACCCCGCGTGGCATCGAGTTTGAGAATTACCGAGTGCAACTTCGTTTCACTCACTTCTCAAGTTTCACCGGGCCGAGTTCCCTTTCTTCTTCCTCAGTCAACTCCATCCCTGCATGCCGGGCAAAAGCAGGCGGCAGCCTGTCCAGGTATATATCGCCACCGCCGCCAAGGAAATCGGCGTAATTTTCGATGTCAAGGTCGCTCATCCACAACGGTCTTTTCTGCCTTCTGAGCTCGGTTATATTTAACTCTTGCTCTTTAAGGTCAATTTGCATTGTGAAGTCCCCATAGTCTTTCTTGTTATGACAAACAAAAGGTTTAGTTTAATCAGGAGGCTAGCCAAGAAGCACTGCCGGCTAGCCGCAAAGAACTATTCGTTTAACTTCAAGAAGGTAAGCACGCAGGGGGTGCACGTCGAGGGGCTGAGATCCTGCCCCTCGACACGGAGTACCAGACCGCTATTTCGAGGCCTGGCGCCCTACGACGATACGTCCCTTCATCCCCAGGGTCGTGTGAAAATGCTTGTTGCAGTAAAATTTGTAGACTCCCGGGTCAGGCAGTTCGACGTTGACAATGACAGTGCCGCCCGGACTGATGTCTCTGTTCTTAAGGACATTGCCGCGAGGGTCCTTCAACGTAAAGTTGTGCGCCGAGCCTGAGGCATTCTTTATTTCGATGGCCAGCAGACCCGGTTTTTCCACCCGGATTTCATTCGGCGAGAATTTAAAGCCGCGGGCTTCGATGGCGATCATGCTCCCTCCGCTGCTCATCGGCGCGGCGGTTTTGGCGGTCCTGCCGGCACATCCCGCAATTGCCGCAATCACAACCAGAATGACAAATACCGATTTCTTCGAATTCAGACTCATGGTTTGACTCCGTGTCGGTTAGATCCCAGGCCCCGGTTTTGAATCATTACTAAACACCCAATGCATGACGGAGCAAAGATCATTATAATGGGGGCGGAAGTAATGGAGAATTCAAAATTTCGCACTCACAATATCACTTCAGGGTCCAAATTATGGAAAAAGGTATACGCATTGCCGACCTGTTTGGAAACGAACAGGAATACATCGGCAAAGAGACTCTTGTACAGGGTTGGGTCAGGACGAAACGCGACTCCAAGGCCGGCATCAGTTTTATCGAACTAAACGACGGTTCCTGCTTGAAAAGCCTCCAGGTGGTGGCGGAACTGGATTCGCCGGCTTACAGCGAAGTGCTTCAGACGATCACGACCGGGAGCGCCATCCTGGCGGAAGGCATTGTGTCGGCTTCGCCGGGGAAAGGGCAGAGCGTCGAACTAAAGGCCGAACGAATCCAGCTCTACGGCTGGGCCGACCCGGCAAAGTATCCTCTCCAGAAAAAGCGGCACTCCTTTGAGTACCTCCGACAGATTGCCCACCTCAGGCCCAGGACAAACACGATAGGGGCTGCGGCAAGGGTGCGAAACCGGCTGAGCTACGCAATTCACCAATTCTTCCAGGACCGCGGTTTTCACTATATTCATACGCCTATAATTACCGCGAGCGACTGTGAAGGAGCGGGGGAAATCTTTCGTGTAACCACGCTCGACCCGGCTCACCCCGGCCCGGCGCAACCAGACGACCCGTATCGAAACGACTTTTTCGCCAAGCCCGCCTATCTCACCGTGAGCGGTCAACTCCAGGCCGAGATTTATGCCCTGGCACTCGGTAAAGTATACACATTCGGCCCCACTTTCAGGGCGGAGAATTCCAATACCAGCCGGCACCTTGCCGAGTTCTGGATGGTGGAGCCCGAGATGGCTTTCCACGACATGGAGGACGACCTGGAGCTTGCCCAGGCTTTCATCAGGCAACTGGTCACCGTGGCCCTCAACGACTGTTCGGAGGACCTGGAATTTTTCGCTCGATTCATAGAACCGGAATTGATGGGCCGCCTACAGACTGTTGCCGAATCTGCCTTCGAGGTGATTACCTATACCGAAGCAATAGATATCCTTTTGAGATCGGGAGAGCAATTCTCCTTCCCCGTCGAGTGGGGAAACGACCTCCAGGCAGAGCACGAGCGCTATCTTACCGAGAAAGTTTTTAAAAAGCCGGTTGGAATCATAAACTTCCCGAGGTCGCTCAAACCTTTCTACATGCGCGTCAACGACGACGAAAAAACCGTGGCGGCCATGGACATACTGGTCCCGGGAATCGGCGAGATAATCGGCGGGGCACAAAGGGAGGAGCGGTTTGAAATTCTGCTGGACCAGATGCGCCTCAAGGGGATTTCTACCGAGGACTACCGATGGTACATCGAACTCAGGGAGTTCGGGTCGGTCCCGCATTCCGGATTCGGCCTGGGACTCGAGCGGTTGGTCCAGTTCGTTACCGGGATCCCCAATATCCGCGAGGTCATCCCCTTTCCCAGAACACCGGGGCATGCGGAGTTCTAAAGCCCGGCGGGAAAACCGGCTCAATTAGGCGGGAGCACGCTGTGATTTCAGGTCAAGCGGCTCCCGGAACAACTTTGGAGATGAAATCCGAACGAAACTGTGCCAAAGTAGCTTCGATCTTTCTAATCGCTGTTCTGCTCCATTCCCTCAAACCTTATCAGGAGTGAAACATGACGAAGCAGCCCCAAAAAGCGGTGGACTGGGTAGAGAGGGCCAAGGCGTTTTATGCCGCAACCGGCAAAGAAATCGCTCTGGCCGAGTTTACGAACCCAAGAGGACAGTTTATTCAGAATCAGCAGTATATCTTCGTTCTGGACCTGAATGGACTGATGCTGGCGCACGGTATGAACCAGTTGTTCGTCGGCAAGAATTTCATCGAGGTCAAGGACATCGCAGGTAAGAGGTTTATCCGGGAAATCATCGATATAGCCAGGGAAAAAGGGGCCGGCTGGACAGAATATAACTGGTCCGATCCTCGCGCCAAGAAATCTCTGCCCAAGACGGTCTATTTCGAAAAAGTCGACGACATGATCATCTGCTGCGGTACATACAAGGAAACCCCGGACCCCTCAGAACTCGAACTGCTGTAACCTCTCTCTCAACTGACGCACCTACCGGTTATCCTCATAATTCGCTCCTATATCTCCGGCCCGGAGTCTCTCAAAAGCTCCGGGCACGGTAGATCACGGTTTAGGGTGAATGCCGCCGTGGAAGGCGGCGCTACCATATCGACGAACCAATTCGTAGGGTTGATTAACCCAGGGTTCCGCATGATCCCCTTTTTTTGGTTCATCCGGCAAATGAGTACCCGCGGTTCGGGTTTTTGCCCCGGGGCTGCATATAAATTAGCCCAGGGTCAGAGGAGCGCCACCCTGGGATTGTGACGCCAACAAGAACCAGTTCCTACCCTGTAGGGGTTGCATAGCCGATCCTTTGATGTTCGAGCACCCTGTGATTTAATCATGAATACTCTTTTTATGTAACCCTTTCAGGGTATTACGACTAATTTGCGGCCCTGTTCTCCCCAGGGTGGCGCGGTGCTGACCCTGGGCTACCCTATGCAGCCCTTTCAGGGCAAGAAACTCAAAATCCCCCACAGGGCGAGTTCACAGCAAGACAGATGCTGCCCTTTCTCGTCTGCAGGTACTCGGTTGCCGGATGAACCCTTTTTTTCCGCTTTTTGCGCACGGGCCGCCCAATGCTTAAGATATTGATAATACGAGCATATTTTCATTACTGGAGAATTGACATGAACGCAAAGGTTGGACTTGCAGTTGTATTTACGTTGTTTGCGGGTGTTTACTGGTTCCCCGGAACCGCTTACTCCCAGCTTGATAACTATACCTGTTATGCCCCGGACGGCACCTATTTTGAGTCCTCTACGCCGTGCGATAACTCTTACGACTACGACTACGATTACCCCTACTACGACTACTACGACCCTGGTTTTGGACTGGGATTCGGTTTCGGAGGCGGCTACAGGGACCGGGACCGCGATAGAGATTTCGGCGGCGGCGGCTCGCGTGAAGGCGGCAGTGCGAGCGGGGGCGGTTCTCATGGTGGAGGTGGTGGCGGACACGGACGTTAGAACGCAAATTTCTACCGGCAGGCGAAAATCTAACGATTACTCGTGCGGTTGGGATTGACAAAGCGAAGTAGATTGTTATCTTGCGGACCAACAGAGAATGGCACTTAACAAGTAGCTGTTCTCAACACAAAGGAGGATGTGTCATGGTCCGTAAAACAATCAGGAAAAATGAGCGTGGAAAGCAACAGGAAGTAGAATTGACGCCCGATGAGATCATCGATCTTCTCACGGGAGGTTGCGATAATCAGGGAATGTCTTGACATCCTGTCAGGGCAATTTGATAAAAAGCCGCAGGTTTACCTCCGGATTGCTTACAAAGTCCCCGCGCATGCGCAGGGACTTTTGCTTTTCCGGGACCGGCGCCGGTTCGAAAGGTGACCTCAAACCCGGAGCCACCACAGAATTTGGATTTTATAGTACGTTAGCGCCGCCCATGAGATGTAAATTTAATACGTTAAGTGAATGCCCCATGGGGTAGCAGATTCTAATCTGGCGATCTGCTAACTTACTGAATTCTGAGATATAACTTTTCCTTGGCGTACGATTTTTTCCGAATTCTGCGTCCACCCCTTTTTAATCTTAAAATACCGGCGCGAAGCGCACCCTTAATCGGAGTCGCTACGCTCACAAACATTGATAGGGGCTTCGCCCCTCTTGCCTTCGGCAATTCACAATCAGCACGGCAGCCCTTGCAACGCCCATGACGACGAGGAGCGGCTATTCCTGCTCGCCTACGAACGCTACGCCAGCCGCTTTTTCTATTTTGTCAAGCACACTGCATTCGGCTTCCCTCGCCGATAAGATACTCACCGTATCCTATTGACATAGAGTACGCAACGTGCTTAATTGGGGTGAAGTTTGTAATCAGTAACGGGTTGACCAAAGGGGCAAGGGCAGTGAGCAGCCGTAGACGAGGTAAGGTCTTGGAGGCGGCGATCTTCGAGGCCGTGTTTCAAGAACTTGCTGACGCGGGTTACGTCAACTTCTCGATCGAGAGGGTCGCAGCCGGAGCGGGCACCAGCAAGCCGGTGATCTACCGGCGATGGCCCACGCGCGCCCGGCTTGTATATACTGCATTGAGAGCCAACCGACTCGGTCTTTCATTCGAGGCGCCGGACACCGGAACCGTCCGGGGCGATATCATGGTCATCCTGCACCGCGTTTCAGAAATGGTGGACGAGTTACATCCAGAAGTAGTCTTTGGCCTGATTGCAGAGCTTCTGCACGAGAGCGATTCATCGCTCTTTGCGGAAGTGCATGAACGCGGCGCCAAAATAATGATGGAAATTCTAACCGGCGGGGCCGGACGCGGCGAAATTGCCGCTGAGAAGTTTACGCCTCGTTTGGTTGCGCTGCCCTTCGACCTCGTGCGCCATCAGCTCGTGCTCCTGCAGCAGCCGTTGTCGGCGCAGGACATTGAAGAGATCATCGATGGGATTTTTCTCCCTCTGGTCCGAACTGATTGAGCGGAAGATATCGAATCGAACGGAAGATATCGGTGTGCCGGGCGCCAGTCGCACGCGACGTTCGTGCGATCGGCTATTGATGAGAATGGAGACCTCGAACATGAAGCCTAATGAGTCCAGCCGCACGGCCCTGATACCCGCCCGACATCGAGCGGCCCATCAGGTGCTCGATCATGGATCAATCCTCTACGACCCATTTGCCATGCAGATTCTGGGCGAAGACGAAAGGGACGTGCTTCAATTTGCGAGCGAACATCCCCTGGTCAGCATCGGACGCCTGGTCAGCACCGCACGAAGCCGGATTGCGGAAGATGCTTTGTCAGGAGCTGTCGAAAGAGGGATTCGGCAGATCATCGTTCTTGGCGCCGGACTCGATACTTTCGCTCTCCGGAATCCCCACGCCGCACGACAGATCCGCATCTATGAGGTGGACCACCCCGCGACGCAGGCATGGAAACGCCGGCGCCTGGCTGAAGCTCACCTCGCGCTTCCGCCGTGGCTTATTTTCGTACCAGTCGATTTCGAGCAGGACGATTTGGGGAAGAAGCTCGTCGGCGCAGGCTTTCAGCAGAACTCGACCGCATTTTTCACTTGGCTCGGCGTTGTGCCATATCTGACACAGGACGCTATCGGCAGCACTCTGGACTACATGGCGTCAATCCCGGACTCGGAGGTGGTGTTCGACTACGTAGAACCTCCCGAGGCATTCCCCGAAGAGATAAGGGAGTTAGCGACGGAACGGGCCGCACAGCTTGAGAAAATCGGTGAACGCTGGGCCAGCCGTTTCGAGCCGGCCGGCATTGCGGCGATTCTTCGCTCACATGGATTTTGTGACATCGAAGACATCAATTACCAGGAAATCGCGTCCAGGTTCGGCCGCGCCATTCAAGGGCTCGCGGCCGGACAGGCCGGCTTTCACGTTGTCCACGCCAAGCACGAGCAAAATTGCCAAGAGGGGCGCGCACGGGAATAATCTGGGTCTTCCGGCAAAAGCGTACCTAGACAATTTGCACGCGAAGCCGCGAAGTCGCGAAGAAGAGGAAGCGGGTTAAATGCATTACAGCGAAGTTGCGTAGGTAGTAGCGGGAGGTCGCCTGGCTCCAGATGTGAAGGGTGAGGTTAGAAAGGTGAAAATTTCACCGTTCGCTCTTCGCACTTCAAACTTCGTTTACCAGCTCCCTTGCTCGCTACCGTTCTATCCTCCATCTCTTTTTCGCGTTCTTCTACGTCAAAAAACGCGTCTTCGCGTGAATAATATTGGAGGTACACGTTTGCCGGATGGACCAATAATATTGGGGGCCACCACAGAATTTGGATTTTATAGTACGTTAGCGCCGCCCACGTGATGTAAATTCAATACGTTAAGTGAACGCCCCGTGGGATAGCAAATTCTGATCTGGCGATCTGCTAACTCACCGAATTTTATGATATGTATTTTCCTTGACGTACGATTTTTTCCGAATTTTGCATCCACTCCAACCCGGCCCCGCCTAAACCGGCTGAAACATACGCCGGGGTTCGTGCGCTCCGCGGCTTCGCGTTTTTCGACGACAGAAGACGCGTGACAACAAAAAAATCCGAAAACCCGACCAAATCAGACCATTTCAGACCATTTCATCGGGAAGAATTTCAACAGAGCAAGTGCTCGTTGCCGAGGCGAACGCGGGTGAGGCCGGCATGTTTTGCGGCTTCCAGGCAGGCATTTGCCTGAGCGGTGGACGTAGTCAGCGAGTCGTCCATAAGGAATTGCGGCGCGAAAGCGAGGAGCGCATAAGGTATATCGGGATTTATTCCGGCAATAAAGCGGGCCAGCCCGTACACCTGATCCTCGTCGATATATCCCGGAATCAGAGGGGTGCTGGCTATCAGCACCGGCGGAGACAGTCGCTCTGAAGACCACTCGGCGACCCTGGCGAAATTGTCCAGTATCTTCGAGTTATCCCATCCGCAAAGAGCGCGGTGAGTTCCGGGGCTCCAGGCTTTCAGATCGATTTTGACGCACCCTCCGGACTGCAGGGATAGCCCGGTCATCTGCTTCAACCCGGAAGGGTCCGCAGTGCCGTTGGTCTCCCAGCAGATTCGAAGAATTCTGTCAGGGTTTTTCTTTCGAAGCTCCCGGGAGAGGCGAATCGCAAATGGGAGCTGGGGGCCGGGGTCACCGCCGAAAAAACATATGCAGCTTGTAGTATCCGTTACTGCCTTTTCCAGGGTCTCGATATTCGACCACCTGGGTGACAGACTGGATTTTCTTATGGACCAGTTTTGGCAATAGAGGCAATTGAGGTTGCAGGCTTCAAAGAAAACGGCCAGATTGTAGAAACCGACTTCAGGACCGCAATCGTGGGCGAAACGGGGATGGCCCGCGCCTGTGCCGCCGGCGCAGACCCAGTCGGCAACACAGTTCGTCGGCAGCGGATCGTAGTAATAGGAAACAAGAGCGCGTGAGCGGCCATCGGTTCGCATGCTCGATTTACTCCCGCTCCTTACCCCGCAGTACCCTTTCTGGTTCTGTCCCGGCCTGCATCGCAGAAAACAAAGTTTGCATTCGATTCCGTCCGGATTGGCTGGGGCACGGGTAGGCAGACCGAATATCTCTCTGGATTCGGCGTGAACCAGTTCGATTCGGTCTCTGCCCTTGTCCGGATCATCCCGGACGCAGGATGGGCAAATGCCTATGCAGGTGGCAATGCCGTCCAGGACGTTACCGCACAGGAGGCATTTAGCCCCTTTTTTGGGTGATATGGATTTTGGTCTTATGAGCATTAAATGTTCCGAAGATACAGTCTTTCACGCGAAGACGGAAAGAAGTCCCAAAGGGACGTGAATAAGTGTCACGAAAAGTTCTTTCACGCGAAGCCGCGAAGCCGCGAAAAAGAAAGGTTCCGGTGGGCTTCGCTCCGCTTAGCCCGCCCGGGTCAGCAGATACGCGGGAGCTGTTCGCCCCGAAGCATGTCCACTATGCGGTGCCCTCCGATCCGGGTCCGGAGAAAAACCCTCCCCGGATCATCCGAGACGATCTCCCCTATGCGGCATGAACCTCGCCCAAGCGGATGGGACTTCATTGCCGACAGTACGGCGTCTTCTCCCTGCGCGGGGACAATGGCGAGCACCTTTCCCTCATTGGCCACATAAAGCGGATCGAGTCCCAGCACTTCACAGGCGCCCAGGACGTCCTCCCGAATGGGAAGCGCCTCCTCGAACAGCCTGATACCCACGCCGGACTGCTCGGCTATTTCGTTCAGGGTCGTAGCCACGCCGCCCCTGGTCGGATCGCGAAGGACGTGAATTCCGGCAAAGGCGCCCAGCATGAGGCCAACCAAACCGTTAAGGGCCGCTGCGTCACTTTTGATTTCGTTTTCGAATGCCAGGCCTTCCCGTTTGCAAAGCACCGCCATGCCGTGGTCGCCTATCGTGCCGTTGATGAGCACGATGTCGCCCGGCCGGGCGTATTGGCCGCCGATGTCGATTCCGGGTGGAACGATCCCGATTCCGGACGTATTGATGAAGAGCTTGTCGGCTTTTCCTCTCGGGACCACCTTTGTATCACCCGCAATCACCTGCACGCCCGCCTCGCGGGCCGCTTCGGCCATCGAAGCGACAATTTTTTTCAGATCGTCGAAGGCAAGCCCTTCTTCCAGGATGAAGCCGGCTGTAATGTAGAGCGGAACAGCGCCACGCATGGCGAGATCGTTAACGGTCCCATGTACGGCAAGGCTCCCTATGTTGCCTCCGGGGAAAAAAATGGGATCGACCACGTAGGAATCCGTGGTCATGGCCATGCGGCCGTCCAGGGTTTTGAAAACGGCGCTGTCGTTTCTTTCGGCGAGCAGCGGGTTATTAAAGGCGCTCATGAAAAGGGTCTCGATAAGCTCGTGCATCGCGCGCCCGCCGCTTCCCTGGTCGAGTTGGATGAGTCCCGGGTCCATTGCTGTTATCCCCTGGTGTATTTCGATATTGCCGATCGATTTCCGATTATCATCTTTGATATCTGTAATAAGCCCCGCAGGTACCCTCGCCGGATACCATGCAAGGCCCTTTGGGGTCCTGCGGCGTGCATACTTTCCGGAAAAGGCCGCATTCGGGCGGAGTCATGATTCCACGAAGGACCTCTCCGCACTTGCACCCCGGATGCTCTTTAACCTTGATCTCAGGCATCGAGAACCGGTGGGTCGCGTCGAACTTTTTCCACTGTGGACGAAACCCGAGTCCGCTTTTCGCGATAACCCCGATTCCGCGCCACGTCGAGTCCACTGGTTCAAAAAACTCGTCTATGAGTCTAAGCGCCGCAGAGTTTCCTTCCCATGTAACAGCACGGCGGTACGGGTTTTCAACAGCAGCCCGCCCGCTTTCGACCTGATCGACAAGCATCGAAACGCCCTGCAGAATGTCCAGGGGTTCGAAGCCCGTGATAACGCACGGCACCCTGTATTTGTCCACGACTTCCTGATACGCGCCGGCGCCGATTATGATACTGACATGACCCGGGCATAAAAACCCGTCCAGGTTAACCTCCTGCGCATCGAGCAGCGCTCTCATAGCGGGTGGAAGCAGCTTGTGGGCAGAGAAGACCGAAAAATTATTCACTCCCAGCTTCGAAGCCTGCTGGACCGCAGCGGCGATGGTCGGCGAGGTGGTTTCAAACCCTATGCCTATGAATACGACCTGGCGGTCCGGGTTTTCCCGGGCGATCTGAAGCGCGTCCAGGGTGGCATAAACGATCCGTACGTCGGCCCCCTTGCTCCTCTCGAAATTAAGCGAGGAGTACGAACCGGGCACCCGCACCAGGTCCCCGAAAGTCGTCGTAATGACCCCGGGTTGCCCGGCGAGCCATATTGCTCTGTCTATATCTTCGTTTGCCGTAACGCAAACAGGGCAGCCGGGACCGCTTATAAGCTTGATCTGAGGAGGCAGAAGCTCCCGCAGGCCGGACCTGAAAATGGAGACCGTGTGCGTGCCGCAGATCTCCATGAGCCGAATCTCCCCCTTCGAGAAAGATCTGTGCCGAAGGCCTTCGATAAGGCTTTTTGCAAGCTCAGGGTCCCTGTACTCATCAAGGTATTTCATCTGCCACGGCTCCTCGAACGATTCACGGCCTCATATCCCGTGAGAAAAGATATGGGAAGGGGTAATAACCAATATTTTCAAACCACATCGTTCTCAGCGTCCTGCCCCCGCAAGGATCTTGTGAGCGCCGATCCACGCCTGGCCAAGGGAAATGCACGCATCGTTCGCCGGAACTTCGATATGGCTGTAAACCTCGAGCCCCATCCTGGAGAGATCTCTTTCCAACCGCTCCGAAAGATACGCGTTTTGAAAAACTCCACCGCTAAGGGCGACACGATCGAGGCCGGTTTTGGCGGCCGCGATCATTGCCGCTTCGCTCAGAGTGCGAATTACGCCATTATGGAAGCGAGCGGCGATCCTGCCTGCCGGGACCCCGCGTCCAACATCTTCGATCAACGCCTCTATTATCGGGAACTGGTCGATCAGGATCGAACCGGAACCGCTATCCAATCTGCCTTCGTAATATCCGTCATCGGGCTCAATCGCCTGTTCGAATTCGATTGCCGCCTGCCCTTCGTAATTAACCAATTGGCGTATACCGCAAAGAGCGGCTGCCGCGTCGAAAAGCCGGCCGCACGAGGAGGTGAGCGGACAATTGAATCGCCGTGAAAGCATCTGCAAAACTATTTTTGCGTCCCGGTTCGGCCAGGCAGCCAAAAAGTCCGCAAATCTGTGCCCTACACCCTCCGGGTCGATGCTCCACAGGTAACTCAGGGCCGTACGCCAGGGTTCTTTTATGGCCTTGGCGCCCCCTGGCAGAAGGACCTGCCTGAAATGGCCAAGCCTCTCAAATCCAAGATTATCCACCCGAAGGATTTCGCCGCCCCATATGGTTTCGTCTGTGCCAAAACCGGTTCCGTCCATCGCAAGGCCGATCACGGCCCCATCGAGCCCGCGCTCCGCCATTACCGCCGCGATGTGCGCGTGATGGTGCTGGACGGCCTCTCTGGGCAGATCCACCCGTGTGATCGCCCATTGGGTGTTGAGGTAGTCAGGATGCAAGTCGTGAACGATAAGTTGGGGCTTGATCGCAAGGATGCGCTCCAGGTGGGCGATGGCATGCTCGAATGAGCGCAGTGTCTCCAGATTTTCCAGGTCCCCGATATGCTGGCTGACAAAAGCTTCATTGCCGCGCGTAAGGCACACGGTGTTCTTGAGTTCCGCTCCGGCGCCGAGGACCGGGGGAACCGAGTCGCGCAGGAAAACCGGCAGAGGCGCATATCCTCTGGCCCGGCGCATCGGGCGGGAGCTGCCTCCGAGTATTCTGCTCACCGAATCGTCGCACCGCATGTAAATCTCGCGGTCGTGGAAGAGGAAGTAATCGGCAATTCCGCTCAGGCGTGACCGGGCGTCCGCGTTGGCCATTACTATAGGCTCATCGCTCCGGTTGCCGCTGGTCATCACGAGCGCACGGTATGGAGCGTTTTCGAAAAGGAGAAAATGCAGAGGCGTATAAGGTAAAAAAACGCCCAGGTACCTGTTTTTCGGCGCAACGCTCCCGGCGATTGCGGGGCCATTTTCAGTCGAGCGCCTCGCCAGGAGCACGATGGGCCGGGCCGGGCTTTTCAGCAGGTTTTCTTCCTCGCCGTTCAGGCAGCAATACCGCCTCATGTCGTCGAGTTCCGGGAACATTACCGCAAAGGGCTTTTGCTCTCGTATCTTGCGGCTTCTCAGCCGGCTCACCGCAGCTTCATCGGTTGCCTTTACCGCTAAATGGAACCCGCCAAGTCCCTTGATCGCCACGATAGAGCCGGCGTCGAGCAGCGCCACCGTTTTCACAAGAGCATCATCGCGGACGGCGATCCTGTTTCCCTGCGGATCTTCGAGCCATACCCGGGGACCGCATCCCCAGCAGGCGTTGGGTTGCGCATGAAAACGCCTGTCAAGGGGGTCGTCATACTCCCGGCGGCATTCCGGGCACATTTTGAAATGCGCCATGGTCGTCTTGTCCCGGTCGTATGGTATGTCCTTTATTATTGTGTACCGCGGGCCGCAGTTGGTGCAGTTTATAAAAGGATAGCGGAACCTTCTGTCGAGTGGATCGAGAAGCTCGCCAAGACAGTCGGCGCAGGTGCAGGCGTCCGGGGAAATGAGGGTTGAGCGCGACTCAAGGGCCCGGCTGCCTATTATCTTGAAACCTTCGAGTTGCTGATACGGCAGGTCGGTAGTTTCAATCGTGACTATTCTGGCCAGAGGAGGAGACTCGCAGGAAATCGACCTGATAAAATCCCCGACCGATTCCGCCGGACCGGCTACTTCGATTTCCACTCCGTCCGACTGGTTCCGGACCCAGCCGTTCAGCCCGCAACGCCCTGCCAACTGGAAGATAAAGGGCCGAAAGCCAACTCCCTGCACGATGCCCCGGACCTTCACCAGAACGCGGCGCCCCGTCTCCGCTCCCGGGGGCGATTCAGGCTGCAGAAGGCCTGTTTCTCCGGCTGAGGATTTCACAATCAGTGTTTGCCCGCCCGGAGTTTTCGGTGCTTGCCCACCTTCTCCTCGATCCAGGACAACCAGGGGGCGAAACCTTCTCCGGTCCTGCATGAAATTTCAAAAATCTTTCCCATGGGGTTCAACTGCCCCACCCTTTCCCGAATCTTTGTCATGTCGCAGTCGGTATAAGGCAGCAGGTCGATTTTGTTCACCAGCAGGACGGAACAAATCTGGAACATGAGCGGATATTTAATCGGTTTGTCGTCCCCTTCGGCAACGCTCAGAATCATGATCTTTTCATGCTCGCCGAGGTTGAATTCGGCCGGGCAGACCAAGTTTCCGACGTTTTCGATTATGAGCAGATCGACCCCGGAGAGGTCCAGCGACTCAAGCGCAATCTGAATCATGTTGCCGTCGAGATGACATCCCCCATCGGTATTGATCTGGACGGCCTGGACGCCTTTTTTCTGTATGCGTTCGGCGTCATAGGACGACTGGAGGTCGCCTTCGATGACGGCGATTCCGATGTTTGCGGCGAGGGCGTCTATGGTTTTCTCCAAAAGTGAAGTTTTCCCCGCGCCCGGTGAACTCATGAGGTTCACCACGAAAATTCCCGCGTCGTCGAACCGCCTCCGGTTCTCCGCCGCAAGCCGCTCATTGGCCTGAAGAATGTTGCGAACAACAGGGACTTTAATTTCCGCCATCCTCTTCTCCCGTTTCCCCTTCTATGCTCATCACGCAAAGCTCCCGCCCGCTGAGCAGATCCAAAGCCGGCTCACCGCACCGGGGGCATAGAAATACCTGGTTTTGAACCTCAAAAGAAGAATCGCACACGTCGCACCGAGCCACAATGCCAACGCTTTCGATTTCGATCAGCGCCCCGGACGCGACAGTATCGCGGCTCACCATTTCGAAGCAGAACGTGAGGGACTCCGGAACCACTGCTGCAAATTCGCCTATCTGAAGTTTAATCTTCTTGACACGCTCAAGCCTGTTTTTTTTCGACTCATCGACGATGATTTCGAGCAGGCTTTCGGCAATGGAGAGTTCGTGCAAATCGCACCTTCCCGGTTATATTGTGGAAGCTGTGCTGTTGTCCGGATAGATAATCTTTGTCAGTAACCATGCCATTTAACATACGACCCGGAACGGGTCAATAGAAGCCGAGGACGCGCATGCCAGGTAACCATCCCCTCTCGCTGGAAGCTCTGCCGATGAGCATGATTTTATCACCACGAAGAAGCGAAGAGCACGAAGGCAGCATAGCCGAAACCAGTCAGAAAAACGATCTATCCGCAGATTACGCAGATAAAACATCCACTTAGATTAGAATCTTTATCTTTGCGGAATTTCGAGAAACTGCACGTTAGTAGTACGAAGGAGACGCGAAGGCAGCGAGCATCAGGAATTACAAGGAGTTGCCTGTGAATAGAGGCGACGCTCGGCGCATAGAGACTATCTCTTTGGGATTCCGGTCAATCGCATTCGACCAGGCTCAACCACCGCATAAGATCCTATCAGTTTATTACCCGCCTGCTCCACGAATTCAACGATGGTCTGAGGAAGAATGGATCTTGTTTGCATGGGGAATCTTATGAAGATTACGCTTGCACTACCGATTGCGCCGGCAAAAACCAGCCACCCGAAATCCTTGTCCTCCGTGAGCAGAACACGCCCCTCCTGGATGCCGATCAGCATGACTTCCTCATCGGAAATTCCGGGACAGACTTCCACAATGGCTTTGACATCGTGGCCGGCGGCTCGCAATGCACGAACTACAGCAAAATCGCAGCTCTCATCTGCCAGGAATCGAATCGCCCGCTTCGACATTTGACGCGCCGGTTTCATGGAGGATCACTTCTTCGTGAGCGAGGCTATCTGCAGCATAAGCGAGAGCGGCCCGAATATCCTCCACACTGAGGTGGGGATAGGCATTCAGAAGATCTTCTTCCTTCGCTCCCTCACTGAGCTTCCTTACAATGAGCTCAACGGTTATGCGAGTCCCGGTAATCACCGGTTTCCCCAACATGATTTTGGGATTGATTTCGACCCGATCGTTAATGGTCACTTCAGTACCTCCGCGACAACGATAATCGCTCCGGTTATTTATACATCTACTATTAACTTAGAATCACTCTTCCGCTTCTGCCTGGCGATTGCATTCCTTCGGGATCACTTTTGTCACCATGGCCGCTAATACCCCTCACCGCCAATTCTCGATTCTAATGTCGATGGCGGCAGATTCTTTACCGGTATCCTCCAGCTTTAGAATGAGGGTGGCTTCCCCGGGACATGTTAGATGAGGGCACGAAGTAGTCACACTGGCACAAAAGTTCACTAAGAGCAAGAGCGGAGAAGAAGAGGCGGCGGCCGACGGCAGGACAGGACCGGCGAAAAGGGGCTGCAAATATGAGATGAGCGGGAGCATCTGTGATATCCATCCTTAGTTGAGATATACGATATCCGATTTGCGACTTCCGGTATAGAATCCGGTGTGATAGAATATTTGTTTGGCTTTTGCGCAAGCAGCGGTGGCCTGCTTGCAGCCTGGAGGCCAAATAACAATATAGTTTGCCGCCTGAATCATGATGAGCAGGGAAATCTCGATTCCCTGCATTTTTAATAGAATCAGACACCGGAGACCCAAATGGATTACAAAGCTACGCTAAACCTGCCCCAGACCGATTTTCCGATGAAGGCAAACCTTTCGGTCAGGGAGCCCGAGATCCTTAAAATGTGGGATGAAATGGGTCTCTACGAGCGCCTTCGCGAGATTGGCAAAGGCCGCCCTCGATATATTCTCCATGACGGACCACCCTATGCAAACGGCCACATCCACCTGGGAACCGCTCTGAATAAGATCCTGAAGGATGTGATCGTAAAATCGCGGCAGATGAGCACGATGGATGCCGTCTACGTTCCGGGCTGGGACTGCCACGGCCTCCCGATCGAGCACCAGGTGGACAAGGAGTTGGGGAAAAAAAAGGAGACGATGTCTCTTACCGAAATTCGCGGGCACTGCAGGCGCTACGCCGAGAAATTCATCGACATTCAGCGGGAAGAGTTCAAAAGGCTTGGAGTGACAGGCCTGTGGAGCAATCCCTACCTGACGATGTCCTACGACTATGAGGCGACCATTGCTCGCGAACTCGGCCGGTTTTTCCAGAACGGAAGCGTGATCCGCAGCAAGAAGCCGATCTACTGGTGCACAAGCTGCATGACCGCCCTGGCGGAAGCCGAAGTCGAGTACCACGACCACAAGTCACCGTCCATCTACGTGAAATTTCCCCTTACGGCCGAGAGCCAGGCAAAATTTCCGGAGCTTTCGGGAAAGCAGGCGTACGTCCTGATCTGGACGACGACTCCCTGGACCCTTCCGGCGAACCTGGCCATTGCGCTGCATCCCGATTTTACTTACGCCGCGGCCGACGTTGCCGGCGAAGTCTGGATCATGGCCCGGGGACTTCTCGAAAACGTCATGGAAACCATGGGCGTGCGCGACTACAAGGTAATCCGCACTTTCGAAGCGGGGGAGCTAAGGGGCCTTAAGGCCCGCCACCCTTTCGCCGACCGCGATTCGGTCATAGTCCTTGGGACCCATGTGACCCTGGAAGCAGGAACCGGCGCAGTCCACACGGCGCCCGGCCACGGGCGCGAAGACTACGAAACGGCGCTGGAGTACGGGCTCGACGTCTATTCTCCCGTGGACGACCGGGGACGGTTCACAAATGACGTACCGTTCTTTGCGGGGCAATTCGTCTTCGACGCGAACAAATCCGTGATCGCCAAGCTCAAAGAGGAAGGCAAACTGCTGCTGGAAGCCGACATCGTACACAGCTATCCCCACTGTTGGCGCTGCAAGAATCCGGTCATTTTCCGCGCCACGCCGCAGTGGTTCATCTCGATGGAGAAAACCGACCTGCGCCGCAAGGCCCTCGACGCGATCGACCGTGTGCAGTGGATTCCGGGTTGGGGACGGGAGCGTATCCACAACATGGTTGCAAACAGGCCTGACTGGTGCATCTCCAGGCAGCGCTCCTGGGGCGTGCCGATAACCGTATTCCGATGCGCGGAATGCGGGACCTATATCAGTTCACAGGAAGTCTTCGATCACGTTGTGGCCCTGTTCGAGAAAGAAGGCGCGGACGCCTGGTTTTCGCATCCGGTCGAGGACCTTTTGCCGGCCGATCTTGCCTGCCCCGGATGCGGCGGCAGAAAAGTCGAAAAGGAGATGGACATCCTGGACGTCTGGTTCGATTCAGGGACGTCCTTTGCGGCCGTCCTGGAGCGGCGGCCCGAACTGGGGCTGCCCGCAGACTTGTACCTGGAGGGCAGCGACCAACACCGTGGATGGTTTCATTCCTCGCTTCTTGCGGCGGTCGGGACCAGGGGGGCTGCTCCTTACAAGACCGTGCTCACTCACGGCTTCGTCGTCGACGGCCAGGGCTTCAAGATGTCCAAATCGCTCGGAAACGTCATAGCCCCCGAGGAAATCATCCGCCAGTACGGGGCCGAGATACTCCGGCTTTGGGTCTCCGCCGAAGACTACCGGGACGACATCCGCATCTCCCAGGACATCCTGAAGCGGTTGAGCGAAGCGTACCGCAGAATCCGAAACACATGCAGGTTCCTGCTGGGCAACCTGTACGATTTCAACCCGGCGAAGGATTCGGTCCCCTACGGGCAAATGGAGGAACTGGACCGGTTCGCCCTCTACCAGCTCCAGGACCTCATAGAGAAAGTCCTCCTGGGGTATGACCGGTTCGAGTTCCACCGCGTCTACCACGCCCTGCACAACTATTGCGTTGTGGACCTGAGCTCGTTCTACCTCGATATACTCAAAGACCGCCTCTATACATCTCCAACCACCGGGGCGGGCAGGCGCTCGGCCCAGACGGTGATTCATGCCATCCTCCAGTCCATTGTCCAGTTGATGGCCCCAATCCTCTCATTTACCGCAGAGGAAGTCTGGCTCCACATTCCACACCGCCTCGGCGGACAATCGGTACATATGGAGACTTTTCCGAAAATCGATTCCAGCCTCAGGGACGAAGAGCTAAATGCCCGGTGGGAGAAAATCCTGGCGGTAAGAAACGAGGTCCTTCGCATCCTGGAGGCGGCCCGGCGCGACAAGGTAATCGGGCACCCGCTGGACGCCAGAGTGCGCCTGGCCCTTCCACCCGAACTCGAAAAAGAGTTCGCGGGCCAGGAGGAGCTTTTAAGGACCGTTTTCATAGTGTCCCAGGTGACAATCGAGCCCGAATCGGCCTTGAGCACACCGGTGCAGGCAGTGGAACTACCCGGTTTGAAAATCCAGGTCGAAACCGCTACTGGTGAAAAATGCGAACGGTGCTGGGTCCGCTCCGAGAAGGTGGGACAGTTCCCCGATCAACCGAAGATTTGCGATCGCTGCTATTCGGTGGTTGGATAAGGGGCGGGGGGGGGCGTCGCGGAGTGGGCGAGTTTTGGAAACGGGTCACGCGAAGACGCGAAGAGGGGCCAGAGACGCGAGAGGGGCGCTCAAATCTCCGGCTGCGCATGAAGTCCCGCTCGTATATCGAGGAGGTGGTAAAGTAGTTTGTGTTTTTCAAATCTTCACCACACAACCAGTTGCGCGCAGGTCTTTTTTTCCATGGCTGACAGAGTATTTTAACTTATCCGGTCATGGGCATTTCCAAACGCGTTATGTTCGCGTTCAGGATTCACGCGCATGATTCAAGATGATGATTGGCGTCTCCAAGGGCAAGAACGCTATCTAAAGGGGGTAACGCCATATTGGAGAGAGTATTCCAGATACAGCGAAACATGGGACCACGATCACTGCGCGTTCTGTTGGGCAAAATTCTGCGTTGCCAGTGCTTGCCCCGACTCACTGCAAGAGGGATATGCGACAGAGGATAACTATCGCTGGATATGCGAAAAGTGCTTTGAGGATTTCAAAGAAATGTTCGAATGGGACGCATGAACGTTGATTAAGGTTCAACTCCCGCCGCCTCCACCATCCTTTGTGAAATAGAGTCAGGCATCTGGGAACACCGAGCCTTCAACTTTCGCAGGTCATGATGGCGAGAGTGGAGGCTTTCTTTTTTGTAAACTATTTCTACGAAACCGGTGCCGTTTGAACTTCGTCTACTTGTAAACATCCCCTCTGTGATCGACTTCGTAAACCAGAAGGACATCATGTTCCTTGTCGATGCGGAAGATGATCCTCATTTTTCCCGAACGCATCCGCAAAAAGCCCCTCCATTCACCTTCAAGCCTTTTAACATCAAGTTCTTTGAAAGGGATGATGCCTTGCTCTTCGATAGTGCTGACGAGGGACTTAAGCTTGAGCCGTATCCGCTCCCTGTCTTTTGAATCGAGCTTTTCGAGAAACTTGACCGCCCGGTTATGGAACCTGATCCTCATTCCTTAACCCAATCGGTCATGTCGGTGAAGTCGTCCTCTCTGTAATCCGGTGGAGAACCGAATTTGGTGTGGATCTCATCCAGTTCCTTTCTGGAGACACAGGGAATCATGATCTCGCACAAGCCTAGTCGCTCTTCCCTAAGCACCTCTCGGATACTCTCTTTGATCAGTTTCTTTAGGTCCTCTTGACTCTGCTGCATTTTGCGTCCTTGCTTTCAAGTATGAGAAGCACGGTATGAGTCTTTCCGCCGGTCGAAATCACCAAGTCGATTCAAGATCGTATCTTACACCTATTCCGGCTCAGTTCCATCTCATTTCCGGCCGGCTCATGAAGCCGGAGGGAATGTCACGAAACATCTGTGGATCGGCACCGAGAGGCGAACGACGCTTCCTTCTTTTCCGTAAATGTGATGACTCCCCTGAGTTCGTAGTAACCTCCAGCCGTGCCGTTCGAGCACCTTCGCCAATTCTCTCCCCGAAAGGTTCTTCATACGGCGATTTCTAAGATCCGCGCTTTGGTATCGATCGGATCAAAGGGCTTAATATCTACGGAGAGGCAACCCTCAACAGCTTCGTAAATATTCTTGAGAAGCTCCTCGAATGTTTCGCCTTGGGTCACACAACCGGGTATGGACGGCACTTCAGCCCAAAAACCACCTTCTTCCGCTTCATGAACGATGACTTTGAGTTTCATGGTCGTTCCTCCCGATTTCCCAACTTTCTGACCTGTTACGCTCGCTTTACAGTAATCATTGCCGACTCGGTTCGATGGGCTTGGAAGATTGTCATACTCCTGTTCTGTTAGCGGCGATTCAGCCGTCAAGGCGATAACTCTGAATTCGGCGCCACATTCCGGCCGATTGGAATGATAGTCCTTTGAGAGATTTATGGTCAAGGCGGATTCCGTAATGCATTATTGTCATTATGCATCGAGATCTTCGCCGACCACTTTCCCCAAACTTTCCCCAAACGAGACGAATTCAGGCGAAATATGACGAATTTTAACGGACTTAAACCAGCCGGAAAGTGAGACTATGTTATCGTAAATTTGTAATTTTACAGGATTTAGCGGGTCAAACGATTAAGCCGGGTCTCGGCTTCAACTCCCGCCGCCTCCACCATCTTTTAATGGCAAATTCTAATGGCAAATTCTATTATTTAATCCCACAAGGCCTCTCTGATTCTCGCCAGGCTTTCAGCAGCCGATTGGCGAAAGGAATGAGGCTGTTTTACTGCACCTTTTCGAAAGTACTGCAAAAGTACCCGGAAATCTGACCTGCGTTTTTCTCCCGGCACCCTATTTCATTTTCAGCTTAGGAAGCGAGTTGTATGATTGACTCCGCCAATTATTGTAAGTACAATAAATAGCGTTAAAATAACCTACGCGCCAGCGAAACGGGCTAAGACCCTTGAGGAAAGCCAATGGAAGAGAAATCGCACGATATGCAACACTCTTTGGGCAGTGATCTTGCGAGGGCAGATGCGCATCCTATCCAGCCCGATGAGTACGACGAAATTCCGGAGTTGACGGACAAGGACCTTGATCGCGGCAAGTGGCACATCGGCAACAAGGATGTCACTGCAGAGGAAGGGAAGGCTGCTTTCCGTGAGGCGCTTAAACGGGGACGGCCGAAATCGGAGAGAACGAAGACCGCCACGACTATCCGTTTCGATGAGGACGTGCTGGCCGCGTTCAAAGCGACTGGACGCGGATGGCAGACGCGCATGAATGATGCTTTGCGCGAGTGGCTGAGGGAACATCCCGCCGCCTGACCTAATGGGCGGAAGCTTAAGAGGGACCTTGGGGTGTGAAGGGGTGTAGACGCATTCAATTAAAATGGCCAAAATGAGCGAAAAGTGAAATACAGGTCTGTAATTTCAACTACTTACACGGATGGGCGCAGCGAGTGTCTCAATAATTGCGGATATTTGGTTTGGTGCGAGCAAATACTGTCTTCTTGCCGCTTCTGCACCTGGAAAACCGGAAAGCCCCCAAATTGCCAGTGAGCAAAAAAGCCAGTAAAAACGGCGAGCAAAGCTGGACAGTGTTGTAAAGTGTCCATATTCGGTTAAAAATATTACTCTTGAGGAAGGTGTCGAAATGTTTGGTAGCTATGAGATTGGTGGATCTAGAGGATGGCAAGAAGTGCAAGAAATTATTTCATCAATTACCCATTCATCACCACAATGGATTTTTCGGGGCCAGCCTGATGCCAAAAAGCCACTTAGTACAAGTTTGCAACGGACTGCCGAAACTTATTTAGTACATCTTGGCTTTCTTCCTATAATAGAACGCCAAATGTTAGATGATTTTAAACGTACTGGTCATCATTATTTGAAATACACTCCAGATGATGACGATGATATTGAATGGTTGTCTATACTACAGCATCATGGTGGTATAACGCGCCTACTCGACTTTACATATTCATTTTATATCGCTATGTACTTTGCTATTGAATCATCTATAGATGATGGATGTATATGGTGCATTAATAAAGAAGCATTGACACAATATCTACTAGATACACACCTAGCCAAATATAAATCTTCGACAGATGCGATAGCAGCTGTTGATCGTCATAAGGATATATTGTGGGAAGATGGTAGAATTACAGCGTCTCAGTATATAGGAAAAAAGGATGTAGATAACAATTTTGTTGTACCAGTTAGACCGTATAAAATTAATGAACGGATGGCAATTCAACAAGGGATATTCTTGTTTCCATCGAATATAACTATCGATTTTCAAACTAATTTATCTACCACCTTTGGCGCAAATAACATGGATACGATAGAAGACAGGATAAATGTCTTCAGGCTCGACAAATATAATATAGTAAAACTTGTTATCCCAAAACAATGTCATAGAGAAATCCTGTTTGATTTAAAGAAAATGAACATCACGACGGCATCCTTATTCCCCGGCTTAGATGGATACGCGAAAAGTCTCAAATCCAATTTAAGATTTTTCGAGGACGGTGAATTACGCGCGGTAATGTCCGGCGCTTATTAGGTTCGTAAATTGCCAGTTGGGAGGCATTGAAATGCGCATGGTTTTCCATCGGGTAATGGTCGGTACGCTCATCGTTCTCGGATTCTTTGCGATAATCATCTACGGAGAGCTTTTCCGAGCGTACACGCCTCTTTTCCTGTTTCTATGGTTCTTTTTCCCGGTTGTAGCCTTGTGGTTAAATACTCAGCCTATCCAATCCGCGTTTTCAATTTCCTCGTTGAAAGTCGTCCGCAGCTTTCTAATTGTAGCTGTGGTGTCGTTATCATTCGTTGCCTTCGCGAACTACAACCACATTCGTGATTCTGCAGGGCAACGGTTTGTGGACGGATACAGAGTTGCATACTACGAAGACACGGATGATGTTGGGCGTCCCGTCAGAGCGGCTAGCGTATCTACTTCACACTGGTATGCGAGGTTTGGACTTTGGCTTTTTGAATGGGCCTTCCTCGGCACGTGCGTAGCACTTCCATCTATTGCGTGGTATGCCGCGAACCGCGCTGTTGATGAGGCTATTCGGAAAGGCTCACCGCATGTTCACGATCAGGGATTAGCAACCGGATGGGAAGATGAGCCATGGTATGTTACGGAGGAAGAGGCGATCCGCGCCCACGCGATCACAGAGAAGAAACCTGACGATCAAGGTAAATAACTGGACAATTGAGCATATTTGTCCATATTTCGAAAGCACCTTGAGGATTGGCCGGGGTTTGTGCCCTGTTAAATACCCTGAAAACTGGACAAAAGACCGAAAAGTTCCACTTCGGCTCCAGAACCTTTAAATTTCGCTCTGGACTTATGCCAGCAGCGGGTTCAACTCCCGCGTCCGTTTGCGGTGTTCCTTCAGCATTCCACTTCTTCAGGTTGGAGACCATAAAATGAGCAGATTCCTGCTTCTGGATGTAGGCGCCGGGACACTGGATGTTCTTTTTTACGACGATCTGTCAGGTCTGCATTACAAGGCCGCAGTGAGGTCCCCGGTTCTCTACCTGGCCGAACGAGCGGCCGGCATCGCCGGCAACCTTCTCATAACCGGCGTCGAAATGGGAGGCGGCGCTCTTCTGGAGGTCCTCTCACGGCAGGCCCAAAAAGCCGAAGTCGTGATTACCTCCTCGGCTGCTCGAACCCTTAGCCACAATCCCGATCGCATTCTCAAAGCGGGCCTCGCAATAATCGAAGATTCCCGGGCCGCAACTGTTGCCGGTTCAGGCGAGTATACATCCCTGACACTATCTGATTTCCCTCGTGAACATCTGGAAGGGATAGTAACGGGTTTTGGCGTGCCCTTCGAATTTGATGTCGTTGGCGTGTGCGCTCAAGACCATGGTGTGCCACCAGCAGGAAAATCCCATCTGGACTTTCGCCATGAAATATTCAAGACAGCCCTCGAACGGGCGCCATGGCCGGATGCATTGCTTTATGAAAGCGGATGCGTCCCAGGCTTTTTAAACCGCCTGAGATCGATTGCCGAAACAGCCTCAGCTCTTCCCACCAGAGAAGTTTACGTCATGGACAGCGGCATGGCGGCCATAATCGGCGCATCGATGGATTTTCAGTTAAGGGGAAAGAGAAAATTCATCGTCCTCGATATCGCCACTTCGCATACGGTCTGCGCGGCCGTTGACGGCGGTGAAATCGCGGGCTTTGTCGAGTACCATACGCGGGACCTCAGCCCGGAGAAACTGGAGTCACTTCTGGTAGACCTGGCTGAAGGCAGGCTGCTCCACCGGCAAGTGCTGGCAGACGGGGGTCATGGGGCATATATCAGGAAAGCTTGCGGGTTCGATGCCGTGGAGCTTATAGTCGCGACCGGTCCAAAGCGGCGGCTGGTCGCGAACTCAAAGCTGCCGATCACATTCGGGGCGCCCATTGGAGACAATATGATGACAGGAACGGCGGGATTGCTCGAAGCGATCAGGAGGCGCAAAGGGCTCGAGTTTTCCCTTTACCTGTAAAGCCGGAAAGCACAAATTTATATAGCAGCTTGATTTCTTTCCTAAGAAGTGTTAAAGTGTAATTGCCTTGTTCTCCCGGATCCCTGCGCGGTCCTCTTTAAAGAGGATTCCGTTTGTTGGGGTAAGCGCCGGGAGCCGGACGGCGGTTTTTCGGCGGATATTCGGTGGAACAGGAGTGGCGTTAACACTTTCTCGGAGGTATGAATTGGAACTACCTACCAAGGCCCCTCAGCCGACACGGGTTTGAGGGGCCTTAATTTTTTGTCTTCCTCGTTTTGATTTGCAATATTCAGCCAGCCCTCCAAATCCAGATAAAGGCCATCCCGATCTTTTCAGAAAGCTTAACGGGGAGCGGAATTTGCGCCTGCCGAATCTATCGAACACCTGGTAAAATCAATCTGTCTGCCGCATTTACTGCAAGTATGTTTTTCATTGAATTCATCCGAGAAAATTTCTTTCTCCTGGCCGCAGTCCGGACACCTGCATGAAAAAGACTGCAGGTTCTTGAACTGCTCGAATCCGGGACAGTGTTGTGGTGTAGTCATTTCTCAGTTCCTCCGGCAAAATGCTCCATGGTGGTTATGAAACAGTTCTCAGGCCAAACCGAAGCCCATCGAGCCAAGTTTCCTGAGGGCAGCCCCGGCTTCATCGACCGTGGCCCCCAGTTTCCATGGCTCCATAAACCCACAGAGCATTAGTTTCCAGCCTTCGTCGTCGTGAAATATGTCGGCATCATCTTCGCATGAGATACCGCACCCTTCCTCACCCAATATCTCAAGCAGCGTCTGCCTGAGCTTCCGCTGGTCATCCATATAGAATCCCCTTCATTCAAGTTATGAGAACACTCTTATATGTAATTATGATTTTTTAGTTGAGCAATCTGTTTATGCGCTCTAAACACACCAACCTTTAGTCGTATTAAAGCCACATTGCAGGAGGGTGAGAGAAAATTAGCGATTGTAAAAATTGACTTCGTATAACTGTGGCGTGCCCTCATATTTCCGCATCGGATTTTATTTTGGCAAACCGGGTTGTGCTGCTAAGCTTCCGCGCTTCGGCTTCTTCGATGTCGTCTATTGTCAAGTGTATCTTTCCGCATTCCGGGCAGGCAACGTTTATGGTTTCCCCAAACACGCGTTCCTTTATCTGGTCAACGGTCATGTGGCCGATATAGCCACAATTGGTATCCATTCGCTCAGCTCGAACATTGGGCCGGTTGTTCTTTTTGTCATTCACCATTTTCGCGCGCAGCTCCGGCAACGAGATTCCCGTTTGAGTCAGAGACAATTACTTCGATTGACCTGCCGCCATCCAGGCGGTGCGTAGCACAGGAGATTCAGGGGTCGTAGGCGCGCATGGCCATTTCGATACGGTTAAGCGCCTCCTCGGTCACATGGCCGTTTCTTATAGTGTCCCGCGCCACGGACGTCACGCTCATATTGATCGGCGCCAGATTGTGGGTTGTCCCAACGATCAGGTTCGCCCGGGTAATGAACCCGTTTTCGTCGGTCGAGTAATCGTGGATCAGCGTTCCGCGCGGGGCTTCGACACAGCCCACTCCGCGGCCCGCTTTGGGCACCGCTTCGCTACGAATATACTGGTCGGTAATTCGCGGATCTTCGAGGATCTCAATGACTTTCTCGCAGGCATACAAGAGTTCGATCAGGCGCGCCCAGTGGTAGAGCATGGTTGACTGCGCGGGCCGCCCGAAGAGCGATCGAAATTCGAGCAACTCGGCCTGCGCCAAAGGGGTCGGAATAAAATCGGCCACGTTGAGCCTGGCCAGGCAATTCGTCCTGTAGATGCCGCGCGGGGCGTCGAGATCCATGGAAAACCCCTCGCCCCAGCCTCGGGCGTAGGGAAATTTCGCGTAAGTCCACGGTTCGATGTGCTCTCCGATGAAGTCGGCGTATTCCCTGCTCGAAAATTCCTGAAAAGACCCGTCCGGATGCATAAGCCTCAGGACTCCATCACTTAACAGGAAGCCTCCGTCATCGTAGTTGACCATACCGAGAAAGCCCGTGTTGATTTCGCCAAGGTGTATGAGATCGGCATCGAACCGGGGAAAAACGCGCTCCCTGGCAAAATCGAGGGCAAATCTTGCAAATTCGAGCTGCTCGACGGCGCCGGCGTGCAACTCGTCTCTTTCGCGGCGGCTCATCGGTTTTGAAAAGCCCCCCGGCACAATCGCATCGGGATGAATCGACTTGCCGGCGAACTTCTCGAGCATCATCTGAGCCCGATACCGCATCTGAATAACTCTTTTCGCCAGCTCGGGAGCCTGGCGGGCGATTCCCATTATATTGCGGGTGGCGTATTGCTGCGAGTCTAAAAGAAAATCGGGCCCCGCCAGAAAAAAGAAATGCAGCACCTTGTCGCTGATATGCGCAAGGACCTGTGTAAGCTCGCGCAAGAGGCGTCCGGCCGGGGGAACTACAATCCCGAAGCACTCGTCAACGGCCTTGTTTGCGGCAAGATGGTGCTGCCAGGGGCAAATTCCGCAGATGCGGGTAACAATCCCCGGGACTTCTTCGGCTGCGCGGCCCTCGATAAATTTTTCGAACCCCCGCATCGACATTATATGCACACGGGCTTCAGCCACATTGCCGCTCTCGTCCAGGCTGATACCGATCCTGGCGTGACCTTCGATTCTGGTCACCGGCTCGATCGTAATCTCCCTTACGGAAGCGCACCCGGATTCCGCAATTGTTTCGCGCATAAAAACCCTTTTTCCTTGCCCGATGCGGTCAAACCCGACCCGCACCGAAAATTTTTCAATCAGGCTCTGGCGAAGCGCCAGTTCAGCCTGCCGTGGGCTCCTGTGAACCGAAGCGACGCAAGCCTGTCAGGCAGGTTCTTCGTATCGATTCCGTTGCTGGCAAGCGCATTCAGCATATCCATAAGCTGATTGCCGCCTCTGCGCACAGGCCCGTGGCAGCCCCGGCACGGCACCCGCACGTCTATGCAGCGTGGCGGGCCTCCATTCATTCCGGCGCATCCGGCCAAAGTTACCGGCCCCATGCAGAGATATCCCTGTTCGAGGAGGCAGCGCATCTCGGAGACCGGCCTGTCAGGCAGGTACCGGGCGTTTCGAACGAACCTTCGAATCTTGTGGACCGAACCTTTCCCCTCGCGCCTTGTCGGACAGGAATCGCAAACGCTAAGCAACGGCAATTGAAAGGATTTACCTTCGGCGATCGATTCCAGGGCCATGGTGATGCTGTCGGGATGAGGCGGGCAACCGGGAAGAATAAAGTCCACGGCAATCTTTTCGTCCAGAGCAAATGTACTTTCGAGGAAGGGCGGAATCACCTGCGAGGGACTGAGGGACGAGTCAGTAGCCTCGGCGGTGCGGTAATACCGGCGGAATAGCTCCTTGTCTTCGAAAAGATTCATCATGGCAGGGATACCGCCGTAAGCCGCGCATGTTCCGAAGGCTATGATGATGTCGCACTGGCGGCGCATCTCCCGGGCAATTCTCAAATGTTGCTCATTTCTGATACCGCCGCTGATGAGCCCCACGCCGGCTTTAGGAATCCGGATGCCGCCGGCGTCTCCATTGCAGCCGAGATACTTGTGGTCCATTAGAATAGGCATGTGGAGGATTTCGAATTTATTGAGCAGGCTGAGGGACCCGCCTCCCGTATTCAGGAGAGACATTTCGCATCCCGAACAGCCGCTTAATGCCTCGGAGCACAGTTTTAAGGACATTGGATCACTCGCTTTTCTAACGAACCTAAGCGGTTTTGCGGTACCGGGAAGGCCCGATCGACCTCAGTGCCTCGTCGGTTTCCCGCACAATGGCTGCAAAGCGCTCGGCTTCGGCCGAGGAACACCATACAAGCCTGAAACGTTCCGGCTCCAATCCCATGAAGGACATTACCTCTTCAATCACAAAGGACCTCATTTGGGCCTTCTCATTGCCGTCCTGGTAATGACATTCCCCCAGATGGCAGCCCATCAGCAAAACACCATCCGCACCGTACTCAAAGGCCTCAGTAATCAGGCCCGGATGCACCATGCCGGAGCACATCACGCGGATGATTCGCAAATTTGCGGGATACTGCGCGCGCGCGGTGCCCGCAAGATCGGCCGCCGCGTATGCACACCAGTTGCATGTGAAGGCCAGAATCTTCGGTTCGAATCCCGGGTCAGAGTCAGACGAGCTTATCGCCTTCGTTTCGAATTGAGTTTCACGTCTATTTAGGTCTTTGTAAACCATTTCCAAATTCCTGAGTCGCCGGATCAAGGGCCGCCCGCACCTGAGCGGAAAGCTGGGCGAAAGAAAAACCCGTTACGCTGATTCCATCCTTAGGGCATGTGGCCTGACAGGTGCCGCAGCCTTTGCATTTGGCCGGCTTGACCACGACCTTCTGTTTGCCGGTTTCGTCCTCGCCATCCGTATCTTCCCATTCTATAGCCAGTGCCCCGTACGGACACACATCCACGCAAAGGGCACAGGAATCGCACCTCAGTTCATCGATTCTCGCCTTTACCTGATCGAGGTCCACCCAGCGGCTCGAGAGCACTGTCACAGCGCGGGCAACGGCGGCCTGCGCCTGGGCGATGGATTCTTCGACCGGTTTGGGGTAGTGCGCCAAGCCGGCAAGAAAAATGCCGTCGGTAGCGAAATCGACCGGCCGCAACTTTACATGCGCCTCCAGCAAGAAGCCGTCCATATCGACCGGAAGCTTGTATAGCCTGGCAAGCTCCCTGGTGTCGGGATTGGGAATAACAGCGGTCGCGAGCGTGACCACATCCGCAGGGATTGCGAAGGGTTCACGAAGGACGTGGTCCCATGCTATCACCTCGATTTTGTCCTCGTTCACCACCACGTTTGGTTTCTGGCGTCCGTCGTAGTTGATGAAAATAACACCGAGTTCACGCGCCCGGCGATAGAGATTCTCTCTCAGTCCGTATGTCCTTATGTCCCTGTGAAGAACGAAAACCCGCCTTTCCGGGTTCTCTTCCTTGAGCGAAATCGCAGACTGGATCGAATGCGTGCAGCAGACCCGGGAACAATAATTGCGCTCAGGCTCCCTGGAACCGACACACTGGATGAACACGAAATTGAGGCCTCTTTTTATCCGTTCGTCTCCGACCGCATGCAGTTTGTCGAATTCGAGCGAGGTCAAAATATTCGGAGAAAGCCCGTAGCCATATTCGTCGGGCTTGAAGGGCTGACCGCCTGTTGCGAGTATGGTCACTCCGTGATCTACGGTTGTGCTGCCGGTCGGCCTCTGAATCGTTGAGCGAAAGCTGCCGACATATCCTTCCGCATGGGTGACGACAGATTTGAGATGTACAGTTATAAGGCTGTGATCCCGCACCTTGGAGGCGAGCATTTCCATATGGGAGGGGATGTCTTCGCCTTTCCAGGTCCTGAAGAGATGGCGCGCGATCCCGCCGAGTTGAACGGCCTTTTCCACCAGATGAACTGGAAAACCTTGATCGGCAAGCGCCAGGGCTGCCGTCATGCCGGCCAGGCCGCCTCCGAGCACGAGCGCCTGGGGAGTAATCCGCACTGAGACCGGCGGCACCGGCTTTAACAGAGCCGCCTTCGCCACAGCCATTCGCACGAGGTCTTTGGCCTTGCGGGTGGCCTGCTCGGGTTGAGCCGCATGAACCCAGGCAAGCTGGTTGCGGATATTGGCCATCTCGAAGAGGCATTCGTTCAGCCCCGATGCCCTCAATGTCTCCCGGAAAAGCGGTTCATGGGTCCGGGGCGTACATGCGGCAACCACTACCCTATTGAGATTTTCTTCCAGTATGCGCCTGCGGATCAGATCCTGGGAGTCCTGCGAACAGGCAAAAAGTGTCTTCTCCACGAAAACGACATTCGCAAGCGATTGAGCATATCGCGCAACATCGTGCACGTTTACGACCTCGGCGATGTTTGACCCGCAGTTGCAGACGAACACACCGATCCGAGGCTCTTCTAAAGGTAAAGTCGATCGTTCAGGCGGGAACCGCTTCTGCTCGGTGAGGCTGTACCGTACGTCCGAGAGCCCGACGGCTGCCGCAGTCGCCGCGGCCGATGCCTCTACGACCGACAAAGGAATATCCATCGGACCTGTGAATGCCCCGCATGCGAAGATTCCGGGCCTCGAAGTAGAAACGGGCGAAAAACAGGAGGTTTCCGCAAAGCCTTCGGGGTTCAGAGCGACTCCGGCCCTCTTCGCAAGATCGCATGCCTCATGGGGTGGGTCCATTCCGACAGACAGGACCACAAGGTCGAAATTGTCACTTGACTGCTTTCCATCTTCAGTGATGAAGCGCAGGTTGATGTCCTGGCCGGAGTCCCCGGGTTCGACCCCATGGATACGGCACCTCTGGAAACTGATTCCCCTCGCTTTCGCCCTGTCAAGGAAACGCTCAAAATCTTTTCCATGTGTCCGCAGGTCCATATGGAAGATGCTGACCTCCAGAGACCTGTTGTGATCCGTTGCAAGTATGGCCTGCTTGATGGCGTACATGCAACAGACCGATGAGCAGTAGCCCCTGCGAATTTCATTGTTCTCCCTGCTGCCGATGCACTGGAGGAAAGCCATTTTCATCACCGGCTTACCATCGGAGGGCCGCAACAGGTTCCCGGCGGTCGGGCCGGCCACCGCAAGATAGCGCTCCAGCTCCATTGCGGTAATGACATTGGGGAACAGCCCGTACCCCCATGCGGAGATTCCGTAAGGATCGAATGGGCGGTATCCTGGCGAAAGAATTATCGATCCGACTTTTACCGAAATTTCTCTTTCAAAGTCATCGTACCGGATGGCGCCGCACGGACATGCCTTTTCGCACTCCCTGCACCTGCCGCCCCGCATCTTGTTGCAGACCACCGGATCGATCTGGTACTTGAGCGGCACAGCCTGAGGATACTTTACGAAGATCGCCTTGCGGGTATTTATCTTCTGGTTGAATTCGTCCGTGGTCTCACGGGGACAGCTTTCCGCACACTTGCCGCATGCGATGCATTTTTCCACATCCACATACCGGGGATACTGGCGCAAATGCGCGGTGAAATTGCCCAGCTCGCCCTCGACCCGGTCGAGCTGCGTCATTGTCATCAGTTGAATGTTCAAGTGCCGACCGCACTCGACCAGCTTGGGCGAGAGAATTCACATCGCGCAGTCGGTTGTCGGAAAAGTTTTGTCCACCTGGGCCATGGAGCCGCCTATTGCGCCGGTCCGCTCGACCAGGTAGACGTAATAGCCGCTGTTTGCCAGATCCAGCGAAGCCTGAATTCCGGCAATACCGCCCCCAACGACCATTACGCTTCCTATTTTGTTTTCGAAGTCAACCATCCGTTAACACTCCCAAAGCTATGTGCCGCTCCCGTGGTTTCCAGGCAGCACAAGGCAATCGGCCACCAACTCCCAGATGTATTTCACATCCACCTTGAGGTCGTACTCCCTGCTAAGGCTCTTCATTATCTGGTCTCTACAGTTGTGGCAGGCCGTAATCACGAGGCCAGCCCCGGAACTCTCGATCTGGCGCGCCTTGAAACGGCCGTGAAAAACTCGTTCTTCCTTGAAGGGCATGGCCCACCCGCCGCCGCCGGCTCCGCAGCAGAAATTATCGGCGCCGGCCGGATAAATATCGACGAAGTTCGGAACGCATTTTCTTATGATGGTTCGGGGCTCTTCAAAATAACCGTGACCGAACATCTTGAGAGACTTGCGCCCGTAGTGGCACGGATCGGTATAAGTGGTAAGCCTTCTGTGGCGCGACGGATCGATATTAATGCGCCTTTCCCTGATATAGCTCGTCAGCAGGTCGAAAATAGTCGTCACTCTGAAATGCTTTGTGTCCTCTTTAAACCACTTGTCCAACCCGTACCGGGTTGCATAGTAGGAATGCCCTCAATCGGGCAGCAGAAGCGTTTTACACTCCAGCGCGTACATGTTGTGCACTATGCGGCCTACAATTGTCCGCAGAGAATCGTCATCGCCGGTAAAAAGCGCCCAATTTACCCCTTCCCAGTTCCTCGAGGGAATTGTCCAGGACTCGCCGGCAGCGTAAAATATTTTCCACCAGTATTTCATGTCATCAGGCTCGGCGAAGGGCTCCTTGGAATTGATCGTCACGAGCAGGTTCGCCCCCTTTCTGTCTATAGGGGAGGTAAAATCCGGACATCCCTCCTCGGTCATTTCTTTCGACAGCTCTTCGACAATCCCGATGAAATCATTCCTGGGAATACCCAGGTTGTTCCCCCTATCGAGGCACATCAAAACGCCCTTGTGCAGCGGACCCGGAACCTTCGACCTCTCCCGAAGCCCCCTTATCCGATGAACCAGCGCGACTATTTCAACATTCTGCGGGCAAGCCCTTTCGCATTTACCGCACATAGTACACTTCCAGGGCCATTGCGAGGCAAGGAGGTCCTCTTCAAGACCCAGCACGGCCATGCGCACCATCTTACGGGGGTCCATGCCGTCAATACCGGATATAGGGCACGCGCTGGCGCAGCTCCCGCATGTCATGCAGGCATCGCCCCAGGAAGGTCCCTCAAGCAGCCTGCCCGAAGGGATTCCGATCTGGCGCACGTTTTGCTCGTGCAATCCCATTTCCCTGCTCATGAGCGGAGCCCCCGGGACATGCTTGAGCTTAAGAGCCGAACGATCTATCCCAAATTCCCGGCAAATTCTGCTGAAATCAGCCTCTGTGACCAGGTATCGCTTTCCGGTTATGCTGCGCCCCGGAAGCCTCCCACTCCTGATCCAGTTGCGAATCGTGTTCCTGTGCACTCCGAGCTGATCTGCCAGTTGGCCAATTCGGATGACTATCACGACAACTCCTCAATTTGACGAAGCAGCCATTCGCAAGCGACCGGAACGGCCGCATTGACCGAATCCGAAAGACCCTGACGGATTTCGTCCGGCATTCTCTCCGCCTGCACGGCCAGCACCCGCACCTTGACCCCTGCCCCATCCTGAAGATCGTTTAGCAGGTTGACCGAAGGAAACATATGCAGCGAAAAATCATTCACTTTCTTCGACGGGATCTGGCTGACATCTATTTCGAATATCTCGCCGGGGCGTTTTCCCGATTCGAAAACCGCGTCCACTATGAAAATCACCCTGGGCTTGTCGGGCATGAGCACGAGATCGAAAAGAATCTCACGGGCGCTCGTGCCCACGTCGAGGGCGGCCACACTACCCGGCAATTCGAAATTAGCCAGCAAGTGGTCGATTACCGCAGGCCCGAAACCGTCGTCCCCAATGAGAATGTTTCCGCAGCCGAATATGAGAACAGGTTTGGTAAAAAGGTCCTGAATTGTGCTCATCTTAGATCCCATCCGGTTCTCCGACACCTTTTCCTACTTCATCCATCGATTTCACGATCCCATATGTGCACAATGTGCATTTTTGGTCACATATTCCGCAAATGGGCAAGAGTCAAGCCTTTTCCTTCACAAATTACGGCGAATAATAAAATGCTAAGAATTTCGGTAACTTCCAAAAGTGAAATCCAAGGGCTGCCTCCCTTCAATGGAAAGGCTCCTTGTGCATAACTGCACGATTTGTCCCCCATCAGAGATTCAGATACTTGCAACATTCATCTTTTCTCCCGAGGCACATCCCAATTGAGCGGGCGCGGGGAAAATTCCGGCCTCTTCCATATCGCAGCAGCCATGGTTGATTTAGCTAGCGGAGACCTTATCTTACCTAAGAATAACTTATTAGTTCACACAAACCATGGAGAATTAATAATGAATAGAAAACTTACCCATTTTGTTATGGCACTATTCGTCGCAGTGTTAGTCTGCTCTATCCAAGGGCAGTTCCAATGCGAGACTCCAGACACGACTCCCCTCGGGAGCGGCACCATTCAACCATTGACATCTACTCCCGGGTATGACCCTTACGAGCCGAGTCCGAGACGGAATCTCGATATCGACGAACAAATCCAGGGAACAAGAAGCGCCCCGGCCCCCGGTATCGGCCTGATGCAGACATGGGGCTTTTAGCGCGTTCGGGAACGGGGCTTCCCCGTTTTCAATCCAGCCGCCCGGGCGTTTTTGAGTTGTGCATGCAAATACTTCCATCGGGGTGGAGAGCAAGCGCCAGCCGCGGTTTCGAGGGCGGGCGCGGCAGAAAAACTCTTTCCAGCAAGGAATTTCACATGGGCTTCGACGAGATTAAAGCCGCGATTATGAGTATGGACGTAAACGATCAGAGGCGCCTTATCATGGAAGTGGTTCCGCAGATGTGGGAGAGCGCATGCGAAGACCCGGCCTGCGCTCTCAAACTGAAGGAACTGGTGGATAAGGACATCATACGCCCGTACGACGAAATGTTCATGGGCGGCATCTGATCAGATCATATAGTTACGAGATCGCGCGGATAGTTGGTAAAAAGCTCGTTCTCGCTCTCGCCCACGCGAATGACGTCCGTAATTCTCGGTCCCCCAATGCCTTTGCGATAAATTGTCGGAAGGAGCAGATCTATGACCATGTCTGTTTCTATGATTTCGGGCCGGCCGCGCCCGATGACGGGATAGAATTCCGACTGGCGAAGTCCGACCCCGTAGCCTACCGACTCGAGATAGGATTTACCAAATCCCGCTTGTTCTATTACATCGCGGGCAGCGGCATCCACTTCACCCGACGTTGCCCCGGGTCTCAAAGCTGCTTCGGCCCGTTCCAGAGCGCGCAGGAGCAGAGCATGAACATCGGCCTGCCCTTTGGATATAGCGCCAACTGCGGCAGTACGCGCCATTTTAGCGCAGTATCCTTCGCATGTTGCCCCAAGGTGGACTACAACCACTTCGCCTTCCCGGATTCGTTTTGAAGTTGCGGTCGGGTGCGCAAGCAAGGTCCGCTCTCCCGAAACCACCTGGGGACGAAAGGACGAACCTCCGGAGCCGGCCCGAAGCATTGCGTATTCGGCTTCGGCAAGCACATCGAGCTCGGCGGCTCCGGGCCGCACCGCTTTCATTGCAGCATCCATTCCCTTACAGACCGCTGCAGAAGCCCGCCGCAACATGTCCAGCTCTTCCGGTTCCTTTACGGAACGCAGCCTGTAAAAGAGATCGCCCGCCCCGATGAAATTCCGCTCACAAAAGGCGGCCCGCAAAGCATCATAGACGGCGAAATCAACGAAATATCTTTCGAAACCTATTCGTGGGTCCTCGTAGCCGAAAGAGCGGGCATATTGGCAAATTGCAGGCCCGATGGTCTGACGGGGGAAAAAATAGGCATGGGTCGTCAGTCCCGAATGCTCACGAACGTAATCGGCATCGAGCCACAGAGCGACAGCGCAGGCCTCGCCCTCCTTCGGAATGAGAACGGCCATACACTCAATCTGGCTGACCCCGGTAAAATAGATGAGATTTTCCCTGTTGGTCACAACCAGGATATCCAGACCCGAAAGGGCCATAGCCGTCTGAGCCGCGGCTATGCGTCCTGCAAACCGGACCGGCATTTTTCCCCCTAACGCTGTTAACGAGACCTTCTATCTCCTGCCGGGCTGCTCCCGGATGGCGAGATAAGAGCCGATATCATTTTGTCGCGGCTGTTGCCCCGGTAGACGAAGCCCCGCCGTTTGCAAATTTGAAATCGGGGAATTCGAGAACCAGAGAGATCAGAACGCCGAACACGATAGCCCAGAAAGGAGAGCCAATGTCCAGGATCGAGACATTGGTAACGGTGACAAAGAAAGCGACCAGGGCGCCGTATCGGAACTTGGCGCCAAAAGCGCCCCGGAACGCGCCGCCGAATACGTCAAACATGGCTAAACCGGCCAGAACCGCCGTAAACTCTTTGGGAACCATGTTTACCGAATCGACGACGACTTTGGCCAGCAGCCCGAAAGCCAACCAGAAAAAACCTTCATAGAACGCGGCTACGTAGCGCAACTCGCGTTTTTCATGAGCGGCGGGGCTCGAGCAGATGGCGGTGCTGGGGCCGGCGGTCACCGCGCAGTGCCCACCCATCAAGGCATTGATAAACGAGCCGATGCTCGGGACAAGATACATCGCGTTGATCGGCGGTTTATAATCTTCGGCAAGAAGGACCCCGACGGCCTGGATGTTCTGCACTCCGATCACCAGGAAAAAGAGCGGCAGACTAATGGTTACTATCGCGCGCCAGGACAATTCCGGCATCACGAGAATCGGCTGCGCGATCTCCAGGTTCAGATTGACAGCCTTTATTTTCCCATTTATGAGCAGGAGAATGACCCCCACGATTATGGAAAGAATAATGGGGGGCACTTTTTGCGCAAAACGCTTGAACGCCATTGCCGCGAAGAAGACCACGAGCATGATTCCATAGATTCCGGGCTGTTCGATGGAGGCTTTGAAAAGCCCCACCCCGAAGCTGAAGAGCACTCCCCCGACCATTCCAAGCATTATGGGCACGGGAATGTTGTCGACAACCTTTTTAATCAGGCCGGTCACCGTAAGGATAAGCGCGACCAGTCCAACAACCATGTAAGCTCCGACCGCCTGGGAGAGTGTGAAGTTTGGCAGGAGCTTCCCGAGAAGCACGGCGCCGGGTATGCTGTATGCGATCACGACAGGAATCCGGTAGCGAAGCGATACGAACATAGTGGCGACTCCGCCGAAACCGTATATTGCAAGAAGCCATGATACGGCTTGCGGATCGCTCAGGCCGGCGGCTTTGGCGGAGTTCATGACAATGAAGCCCGGCCCCATGGTGCTGAAAAGCGTGGCGACAAGGCCGGTGCCTACTCCTGCAGGATTTGTATCTCTGAGCAGTTTCCTGAAGCTCTCCAACAACGGGTAACCTTTTTCCAAAACGGCCATTCAATCCTCCACCGAGCAAGACAAGATACCGTAATTAAGGAATTCCAGGAACCCGACTCCCTCCTGCTTGAGTACGATCCCATGGGTGAAATGTCTCCCGGATCCCACAAACAGATCACGCGGTCATCTTCGCAACACAACCCTGGCGGCCCATGAGAAACGAAAAACTTCACATAGTTCTACAATATAGAATAGCATTTGTTATTTGCGAACAAAAGTTACTTGACCATTTAGTGCCTGTCAAGAAAAAATTATAGAGAAGAATTCAAGAAATTTGCTGCTTGGGGGTCAGGGGACAATGGTGCCTTTTTATCGGGGCCGCTCAGAAAGGGAACCAGTTTGATCGGTGAAAAAGGGACCCAGTTTGTCCGGCCAGAGAGGGAACCAATGGCTTCTCTTCCTCATCTTTTCTTGCCCTTTTCGCGTGAGCGAAATCCTTTTACTTCGATGGCTTTAATTCCTATACTTGATCACGATCGCTACCATTGAGGTTTTGGGATCTATCCTTGTCTGGAGAGAGGGTTTCCTGGGCTCCAGGTGTCAAAATTATTTTTCCGATCTCCCAGTCTGTCCAGAACCAAAGCCTCAACTAACCCGAACGAGGAGCTTTATTGACTAGCCTCTGTCCTTGCTGATCAAATTTTTTCCCCACCATGAGCCACTTGAGCGGAGATGCTGAGTTATGCATTCACTCCAGTCTGGCCCCTTTGCGACCGGCCACTTTGGCTCCCTTTTTGACCGGCGCCAATACCTTTTCGCGCGGTATAGAAAATCGAAGCTTTTTTGGCAGACAATTTGCTAAAAAAATCCATTTTAATGGTAAAATTTCTCTTTCGACAAACTGGCTATCGAACTCAGGCACAGGCAGGAAGTTGAATTGACCATAAAAGTTCAGATGCCCGAACAGGTAAGGCGATAAGAAGCGGGCATCCTCTTTTGATATCTTCATCCCACCCTTTATCATCTGACGGATATTCTTTTGCATTTGCACGGTGTTCGAGATGGCAGTGCAAAGAATGACCAGATTGAGACATGAGGCGGCAGAAAGGCGCATCTCCGGATCCCCTTCGCGAAAGGTCCCATGTCTCGCATATCCGAGCTCTTCGGCAAGGTAGTTGCGAGACTCGCCCTTATTCAACCCTTGCATGATTCCTCCGCAATAAACAGGATCAACGGCCATGTCCAGAATATGCCTGGTTCGAACGATTCGTCCAATATGGCGATAGGCTTTATATAGGCCGTGTTTCCGGCTGAAGGCGCTAATCTTTTGAATGAGCTGAGAGGCTGGGACACGGCCCTCGAGGATTGTTCCCATGATGTTGGATGAGCTCCCATTGTGCCTCGATATGCTTCATCGATACGGATCCCTTGAAGATCTCTTTCTGATCCGGATCAAAGCCTTTTCCATACCAAAGGGTAGAATTGGGAAGGTTTGCGATCCTTGGAGCAAGCTTGAATCCCAGCAGCCACAAGAAGGCAAACACCACATCGGTGAATCCATGTGAATCTGTGAAGTGTTCCCGTGGCACTAAAATCGTTCCGTGGTAGAGCAGTCCATCCAAGACAAATGAGGCTTCGCGGACATTTGCCGGAATGACTTGGACATAAAAGGGAGCATAGTTATCCGCAACATGGGTGTAGAGGATGAACCCCCTTGCACCCGGGAATCTATGCTGGTTGTATCGTGCGCCCACAGGCCGGCCCTCAGCCAAAAATCCTTGTCCATCCGAGCTCGATGTAGATCCTTCTCCCCAACACTGTGCCAGAGGAAGCTGGGAATAGAAGTTTACCAGGGCAATCATCGCCACATGGAGTGTCTGCGGACGAACGATTTCCTCCTTTGCAGTCTCCAGGAGATCGATCGTAAGGCCAGGACCCACCAATTTGGCCAGGGGGATGTTGCATGCTCCGGAAAGAAGGGCGGCGTAAAGCGCCCTTCCGAACAGAGTTTCGCCGGGATGATGGGATCTCTGGAAGACAATCGGGTTAAATATGATGAGAATGCCGTCAATCGATCAACTTCCGCCAACACCTCTGAGAGAAGCCTTTGCGGCATGTGATCCTTGATGAGCTTTTGGAGCTCGATTGCAGATTGGGGCACCTCTACTTTTTCTAAGCGTGAAAAAAGGAGGCAGTTTTTTTCATCTATAGGGCCAATGAAAACATAGCTGCGTTTTCATCCTGTAGAAATTCCTTTCTTGTGAATAGAACAGGAACATTATTTCATTTTCTGCTAAAATCACCCCCTGAAACGGCTCCTTTCCTCAAGATTTCCCCATGAAACTTTCGGTCCACCTTATCAATTATCACGACAGTCGAATATTCCCCATCTCGACCTTCCTTTGGTAAAACAAACGTGGGTTTTCTTAACCCTTCACCGAGAACCTTTTCTGCCACCCAGAATCCGCTCGCACATGGTAAATTTGCTCGCTAAAGAAATCTACGTTAGTATTTGCCCTGCAGGCAACGAATACCTTAGTATTTCAGTTTGCTCAGCGCCCCGCGGAACGTAGAGACCAAATTCCACGTCTTGCGTGCTTGCCTCTCCCCAATGATGAGGACAAGGCCTATATGGGGCCACCACAGAATTTGGATTTTATAGTACGTTAGCGCTGCCCATGTGATGTAAATTCAATACGTTAAGTGAATGCCCTATGGGTTAGCAGATTCTAATCTGGCGATCTGCTAACTTACTTAATTTTAGGATATATATTTTCCTTGGCGTACGATTTTTTCCGAATTCTGCATCCACCCCTATTGGCTCTGCTGATGACTTGTTGCCATTTAATGTAAAGCATAATTAACAGGTTCACGCTCGCAAGTCGCCTTCAATAATACCTAAATATTTGCCTCAGCTATTGATGGGATTTGTAGCTCGCTCTTGCTCGCGCGATTATCGCCAGCATAGACTCCTCATCATTAGCCAATAGTTCACGGGAACGCGGGGGGCATCCTGTTGGAGCCTCAGCAACCCTGTCATGCCCACGCCCCTCCCAAAACTGCGCCCCGTTCCTGCTTTCTGTATTTTAGGCGGCGGTTATCGAATGCCGGCAGCGTTCCTTCGAGGATATCCACTACCGCCCGGTTAATGCGGGCGTCCTCGATGGACCCTGAAAAGAAATCGAAGTCGTGCTTGCCGTCTTTCTTGTCGATCGAGACATGGATGATTTGCTCTGCATCTGCAACGACGGCGAGATTCGGGTTGTGCGTTACGAGAATGATCTGGCGTCGCTTCTTGGCTTGCTTGATGAACGTGACGAGGATTTCGTAAACGCTCTTGTTGTCGAGGTTGTCTTCCGGCTGGTCGATTACTAGCGGGATATCCTGCCGGTCCAGCATGAGGTAGAAGATCAGCAGCAAGCCTCCTCGTTCTCCCGGCGAGAGTTCGCTGAGGTCTTTCTGATCGACCTTCAACGGGGCGTCGGGGAATTCGGAAAAAATCGCACGCTAAGGCTTTTCGAACATTCGTAGCGGCCGGAATTGCCCGTCCTCAACCTTCCGGTTCTGCTGCCAGACATAATCGCCCGTTAGGTTTATATGCTCCCAGCCCAGCGGCGACAGGTATTGAAGCATCGTGCTGTCGATGCTCTTGCCCGTCTCACACAGCGCCCGCGTCGCTCGCTCCACATAGACGGTGTTCCACAGTACGATAGCGGCCGTGACGAGGTTAAGGCCGCTGGCGCGATAACGTTGCTGCTCGAAACTGCGGTCGCGGATTTCGCCCAGGCGGTTAAAGAACACCGCTCGGGCCAGAGCGTTTCTGGCCTCGCCTTTGTTTAGTCCGGCGTGAACACGGCGGCGCAGTTCCACACTTTGCAACCAGTCCAGGATGAATAGCGTGCGCTCGATGCGCCCCAGTTCGCGCAGGGCGACGGCCAAACCATTGTGGCGCGGATAGCTGCCCAGCTTGCGCAGCATAAGCGAGGCGGTGACGGTACCCTGCTTGATCGACGCGGCCAGCCGCGGTTTTTCGACAGTCTCTGCCACTGTACGTAATTATGTTCGGGGCGGGGGGCACAACGGATATCACTCTGATATGTTGACTTCCAATATCTGAGGAAACGTTCGGGCCTCTGCCGAAGGCTTCGGCACACCTCAGGCAGCAGGTCCTCAGACCTGAAAGTTCACCTGACTCCTTTTAGCAATCGACAGGCAGGAAAACGTGGGTTTTCTGAACCCTTCACCGAGAACCTTTTCTGCCACCAAGAATCCGCTCGCACATGGTAAATTTGCTTGGTAAAGAAATGCACATTAGTATTTGCCCTGCACGCAACGAATAGCATTTCAGTTTGCTCCGCGCCCTGCGGAACGTAGAGACCAAATTCCACGTCCTGCGGGGCTTGCCTCTCCTACGGATGAGGACAAGAATTGGTTGCGCATCAATACGACGCTGCAATAGTATAAGGGCCGGTCCAAATATGAAAAGTCGAAGATGAAAGATGAACTGAAAAGCAAGATGGCCGGTGAGGTTCGAGAACAGAATGGCCGAAGGCGCGAGTCGGAGAAGGCAGCCGCCTTTTTGCACGAAAGCGGCGCGACCTATCTCAGGGGAGTCTATCATAAGCGTCCCGGATGGTGGACGGTCGACAACGTTTTCCTTGGCGCTCGGTCCATTGAGGCGC
>CAVUGX010000050.1:0-4430 GCA_963741035.1 uncultured delta proteobacterium | reverse complement strand
CGGGGTTGCGTTCAAGACTGGGCGGGGATAAACCCCGCCCCTGCAGAAGAACCGTGCGATAATGCCGTAGGGGCGGGGTTTATCCCCGCCCGAAGCACCAGACTTGAACGCAACTTGGTATCAAAAGTTCGTCTGGACCCCGGCTCGGAAGCCCTGCCGGGGTGACGTACGCATTTAAACTTTCAGTACTCAAATTATGTTGTGAAGCTTTGACTCAGGACACTGGTGTTACTTCCATAATTAACTCGATATTTCTTGTAAATAATCTCGTCACCCCCGCGTAGACGGAGACTAAAGGCGTAGCGGCGTCTTTCCAACGCTCCATCTTCCCCCCTGTGCATTGTTTCTCTGCTGGCGTCTGCTGATTATAGAATGAATGGTGCTTACTTTTTGTTCGTGGATATCCCACTTTGGACTTGAACTCCGGATTTGGGAAAATCTCACATTTCGTCATTCCGGCAGGGCTTTTGGGCCGGAATCCCGTGTTTTCATTAAGCAGCCGGATGTTGAAGGGGTTTACAATGCGTTCCGTAACCGAGGAATGTGAATGCGTAATATGCGGCAATGAGGCAGACTTGGTAATTGACTGTAACCTGGTGGATGCCTCGGATCCGGACCATATGAAGATCCTGCCGAAGGACCTGGACGTACAGGTAATGCCGGGGAATTGAAGCAGCTTTTCATGTCCCTTCGGGACACCCTGAAACCACGAAAAGACCCGGCGCTGCAAACGCGCAAACGCATGCCTGTACCTTTAGATTTATCCGTCTGCATCCGTGGTCGTCTCTGTGCGTTCTCTGTGCTCTCTGCGTCTCTGTGGTGGAGTCTTTTCTATTATGCAGGCTAGATTCTTATAAAAATCCGTTTTCGCCACATAATCCATGCGACAAGAAACATGGACGAGAGAATCACGAGCGCGTAAAGCAAAGATGCGACTTCCGATTCGGTAGTCGGGACTTGGCAGATTTTGAACAGGTAGAATCGGCACGACATATCTTTGCCGTTGGATACGGCCAGGTCCATGGACCTGAGGGTGGTATCGAGGACTATGGAGAGCACGTAGATGGTGATAGGATTCAAGCCGAGAATGACAAGCGGTTTGGGCCATCGCGGAAAGCCTGACATATCGATCGACCAATGAAAGAACGCCAGGCCGACAAGAGCCAGCCCCGCCATGAATATGCTGAAAGTGCTCGTCCAGATGCTCTTGTTTATCGGCATCCAGCGATCCAGCATATAACCTGCGATCAGCAGGACCAGCCCGGCGCACACCATTCCGGCAACTTTCCTGCGGTCTGAAAAAGAAGATCTGAGCCATTGTCCCGTGAGCACGCCGAAAAGCGTGGTGGCGATTGCGGGAATCGTGCTCGCGATGCCTTCGGGGTCCCATGCCCCGTCATAATACGACCACATGTACCCTTTGAGTAAATGTGAGTCCACCCAGGCGGCAAAATTTCGTCCCGGTTCGAGAACGCCTGTCCCGATGCCCGGAACGGGTATGAACCGCATCATCAGCCAATACGAGGCAAGCAGGCCGATAAGCCACAGGATGCGTCCTCTCAAACCTGTTCGCAGGACAATCAGCGATGCAAAAAAATAGCAAAGAGCGATTCTTTGCAAAACTCCCGGTATGCGAAGCGTTGAGAGTTCGAATGTCGGATAAGCGTTAACAAAAAGTCCAAGCGCGAACAGAATAATGGTTCGCCTTAGAATCCTCAGGACAATGCGGCCTTCCTGCCGCTTGGCAAATGAATAAACGAGCGATACCCCGACTATGAAAAGGAAAGACGGAAAAACGGTGTCCGCAAACGTCCATCCGTTCCAATCCGCATGCCGTAAAGGCGTAAAAACGTTCACGGCGTCGCCGGGAGAGTTTACCACTATCATCAGGGCTATTGTAAGGCCGCGAAAGGCGTCGAGAGAAGCCAGGCGCTTATATCGAACTGCGCCGCAATCCGGGGCTCCGGTTGACCGCCGGTCCGCAGAATTAGTCTCAGCCTTCGACGGCGAGAGTTTAAGCTGTCCAGGTTTTTCTTTTTCGAAGGGCCGGTCGGTCCGTGCCTGAGTCATTAACGAAAGGGTCCTCACAAGATAAATCAAAACCGCATAAAAGCGGTTCTTTGTTTAAGCTGGGCCGGGTTAACGCATCCTAAAAAGCAATAATCACATAAGATTACCGGAGGGGCAAGGTCCAGGCCCAAAATTCTGACCTGCCCCTGATGCGGACGCAAAAATGCGGAGATTTCCGTAAGCCGTAAGTCTTTAATATCCTTAAAGAAATTTGATGAGGAATGACGAGGGCAGCCACGAACACGCGGCAACAGCTAAATGAAGGGTTGCCATTTCGTTGCGATCCCGGCCCTGCAACGATGTCTCCAGGCCGCACGGCGTGCGCCGCGCACGCTTACCCGGGACAGGCCCCCCGTTCAGGTCCCTGGCAGGCCTTAGCCCAATGAGGAACTCCCGATGGATGAGGCCGAGATGTCTCTGCGATTCAAAAGCCAGTCCACGCAGGACTTGATTGGAAAAAGCGCCAGAACATAGAAAGTAACCAAAAACATGACAGTGAATTCGATATAGGAGCCAATTGGATCTGGAAGCGATTTTTGATAATTCCATATTCGCCACAAAAGCAGGGCGCCCGAAACCCAGAAAACAATAACCGCGCACAATCCCATGGTCTTTCTTGTTTTTTGCATCGTCTCGAACCTCTCTGAAAAGGTGGCCTGTGCTGCCGGTATTTCATCCGCTTTGATCCGGGATTGCAATACAGTGGATTGAGTATTCGGCCCCGGGCAAGACGGTAGTTTTGATTGTACAGTATACGCAAAAAAAAATCGCCGTGAATCAAAGGTGTGAAGCACGGGTTGTTATCGAGGGAGCGCGATTTATCATCTTTAGTATATTCTCAAAAAAGGGAGGCGGGAATGCGTTTTTGGATATTTCTTACACTCTTGTTGATCGGGTTTGCCTCGACGGTTGAGGCGAAGCTGATTGGCGGCACTGTCCCTTACAAACATGAGGATGTGGATTTAGCGGGATATCTCGCTTACGACGATTCCTTTGCGGGGAAAAGGCCCGGGATTCTGATCGTGCATGAATGGTGGGGATTGAATGATTACGTGCGAAAGAGGGCCGATCAACTTGCCGGTATGGGATTTGTGGCTTTCGCGGTCGACATGTACGGCAAAGGAAAAGTCACCGAACACCCGGAAGACGCTGCGGGATGGGCACAGCAGATAAGGGGCAATATCGACCTGTGGAGAAAGCGGGCAATGGCCGGATTGGAAGTCCTCAAAGCAGACCCCAGAACGGACATCACGCGGATCGCTGCAATTGGATACTGTTTCGGAGGCTCTACAGTTCAGCAGTTGGCTTATGCAGGCGCGCCGCTAAGGGGAATCGTCAGTTTCCACGGGGGGTTGGTAAAGCCTTCGCAGGAGGAGGCCAAAGCGGTCATTGCAAAAATACTGATCTGCCACGGCGGCGCCGACCAGTTCGAAACCCCGCAGGCGTTGCAGGATTATATTGCAGTTATGAATCAGGCCGGCCTCGACTGGCAGATGGTGATCTTTGGCGGGGCAAAGCACGGTTTTACCAATCCGGAGGCCGGAAAGTACGGCCTCGAAGCGCTCGCCTATTCTAAATCGGCCGATGGGCGCTCGTGGAAATACATGAAGGATTTTTTTGATGAAATATTCCTCTGATAAATAGACTGGCGAACAGAGGCAACTTCGATCCCTCGGCGAAGAACCTCGTTTTGTATGTGGCGCAAATAATACCTGCAAAAACTCTCACTGGCCGTCACCTGGGAGGTCACTGGATCAGGGGCAAGGGGGCAGGCGCCCGGGTCCGAGGTCTCTTCGACCTGTTGAGCAGATGAAGCACCGCTGAATTTCCTGGCCTCGCAGCCGCAAGAGCCCGGTATGGCAAAAATTGGACCGAGCCTGTGGTGCTGCGGGGCGTGTTTTCTTATATTCAATGATTAACTTGGAATTTCGGCCTTATCAAAATAAAACGAGGGGGAAAAATGCCGGAAAAAAAGCCAGAAAGTCAGCAACATTCGTTTTTAGGGAGCGAAGTCGAAGAGAATCTCAGGGCCGCATTTGACTCGATGCCTCACAGTGTCCCGGTTATGCTCTTTTCCGAAAAGGACAATAACGATGTCTTGAACAAGGCTGCACGGGACCTGCTCAGGGCGTTCGGTAGAATCTCCAATAAGATCGAGCTGAGTGAGTTTGACCTGAACGGGCCGGAGGCAATGAAGCGCAATGTAAACAGTTCGCCCACGCTGATTTTCGACCCTGATCGATATTCGATCCGGTATCTTGGGGTTCCTTTCGGGGAAGAGGGCAGGACCCTTGTGGGAATGATCCTGCTGCTCGGGTTTCATACTGCCAATATGAGTGACCAGTCCCGCAAGATCATGA